>NZ_CP102173.1:0-1230537 GCF_024584515.1 Aeromicrobium wangtongii
GCGAATCCGTCCAGTCAACACGCCGCCGGCCCCGGCATGGCTGGGGAATCCTGCTTGTCTTGCCGTTGCCTGCGCTGCTAGCGTCACCGCGTATTGAGTTTTTCCACAAGCATGGACGAAACCCTCGAGTTCCGATTCACATCTTGTGGACAACCATGTGGACATGTCGGGAGGCATTGGATGAACGACGGCCAGCAAGCCAACTCCGACGAACACCTTTCGGAGGTCTGGCAACGCGCGGTCGAGACGTTGTCACCCGGGGCCAAGGTGTGGGTGTACTCCGCCAAGCCCCTGTCGCTGCACAACGGCATCATGATCGTGGCGGTGCAGGACGACCTGACCCGCGCGCAGCTGGAGTCGCGCGTGCGCCCGGCCCTGGAGCACGCCATCAGCACCACGCTCCAGCAGGAGACCCGGCTCGTCGTGACGATCGAGCCCTCGCTGATCGAGACGCTCCACAGGGAACAAGACGATTTGTCGATAAATCGACCTATGGCTGCATCGGTGGCCGCCCCGGAGCCGGACCTCGACGACGAGGATGACGACACGGGGGACGAGTTCGTCCCCAGCTGGGCCGAGCGGGCCACCGCCCCGCCGCGCATCGGAACCGTCGCCGAGGCGCGGCTCAACCCGCGCTACCTGTTCGAGAACTTCGTGATCGGCTCGTCCAACCGCTTCGCCCACGCCGCGGCGGTCGCCGTGGCCGAGGCGCCCGGCAAGGCGTACAACCCCCTGGTCATCCACGGTGAGTCCGGTCTGGGCAAGACGCACCTGCTGCACGCCATCGGCCACTACGTGCTGAACCTGTATCCCTCCTCACGCGTGCGCTACGTCAGCAGCGAGGAGTTCACCAACGACGTGATCAACGCGATCCGCGAGAACCGCACCGCCGCGCTGAAGCGCAAGTACCGCGAGATCGACGTGCTGCTGGTCGACGACATCCAGTTCCTGGAGGGCAAGGAGTCGACGCAGACCGAGTTCTTCCACACGTTCAACGCGCTGCACAACGAGAACAAGCAGATCGTGATGACGTCCGATCGCCCGCCCAAGAACCTCACGACCCTGGAGGACCGGCTGCGCAACCGGTTCGAGTGGGGCCTGACGACCGATGTCCAGCCGCCCGACCTGGAGACGCGCATCGCCATCTTGCGCAAGAAGGCCGCCAACGAGAAGCTCACTGCCCCCGCCGATGTCCTCGAGTTCATCGCCAGCAAGGTGCAGACCAACATCCGTGAGCTCGAGGGTGCCCTCATCCGCGCGACGGCGTTCGCCAACCTCAACGGCACGACGGTCGACCTCCAGCTCGCCCAGATCGTCCTGAAGGACCTGATCGCCGAGGGGGAGGAGCCCGACATCACCGCCGGCATGATCATGGCGCAGACCGCGGCGTACTCGGAGTTCTCGATCGACGACCTGTGCAGCACCAACCGCAGCCGCAACCTGGTCCTCGCCCGCCAGATCGCCATGTACCTGTGCCGCGAGCTCACCGACATGTCGCTGCCCAAGATCGGCCAGGAGTTCGGCAACCGCGATCACACCACCGTGATGCACGCCGACCGCAAGATCCGCAAGCTCATGGCCGAGAAGCACGCGGTCTACAACCAGGTGACCGAGCTGACCGCCCGCATCAAGCAGCAGGCCCGTCAGTCATGACCCGCGGATGGCCCGTCTCGGCCATTCACACCTGGGGACGAGTCTGTGGGAAACCCCACCCGCTCCGTGGACATCACCAGTCACAGTGTGAACACGATGTGAACGAAACACAGACATCCACAAGAACCTGTAGTTTCATCGTCTCCAGCCGCACATCTTGTCCACCGGCCGGAATGCTGCGATTGCACGGGCGAACCGGGTTCTCCACCGAATCCACAGACGCTACTACGACTACTACAGTTCTATTCATCGACAATTCCCGCCGAAGTCACATCGCGCCCTGTGTGTGGACAACGGTCCTGCGCACCCCAATGCGCAGCCACCCGGTCCGGCGCATCACCGGCTCCTCCGCTCCGTCTCCAGCACTTCCCCTGAGTACCTCCGCAGCGCCTCGCCGTGGCAGGATTCATCTCGACGGACCCCGTCATCCGAAAGGCCCCATCACGTGAAGTTCCGTATCGAGCGCGACACCCTCGCTGACGCCGTCGCGTGGACGGCGCGAAGCCTGCCCAATCGCCCCAGCGTCCCGGTCCTGGCCGGACTGCTGGTCGAGACGGCCGCTGACGGGCTCACCCTGTCCGGGTTCGACTACGAGACCTCGACCCGTGCGACGCTCCCGGCCGAGGTCCACGCCGACGGACGGGCACTGGTGTCGGGACGACTGCTCGCCGAGATCGTGAAGTCCTTGCCGGCCAAGCCGGTCGACGTGTCCCTGGAGGGCACCAAGGTCCAGGTCGTGTGCGGCAGTGCGCGCTTCAGCCTCCAGACGATGCCGGTCGAGGAGTACCCGCAGCTTCCCGAGATGCCCACCGCATCGGGAACCGTCAAGGCCGAGGACTTCTCGACCGCCGTCGCACAGGCCAGCGCCGCCGCGGGTCGCGACGAGATGCTGCCGCTGCTGACCGGCGTCCGCCTCGAGCTCGAGGGCTCGACGATCTCGCTGATGGCGACCGACCGCTTCCGCGCGAGCCTGCGCGACCTGCAGTGGTATCCCGAGTCCAGCGACCTGTCGGCCAACGCCCTGGTGCCGGCCCGGGTCCTGCACGAGACCGCCCGGTCTCTGACCAGTGGCGGCGACGTCACGATCGCGGTGTCCTCCGGCGAGTCCGGCGACGGCCTGATCGGCTTCGAGGGCGTCGTCGGCAACGGCACCCGGCGCACCACGACGCGGTTGCTCGAGGGTGACTTCCCGCGGGTCCGCCAGCTCTTCCAGGCCCAGGCCGAGACCGTGGCCTACGTCGAGACCCAGGCGTTCGTGTCGTCGGTGAAGCGTGTGGCACTCGTCGCGGAGCGCAACACCCCCGTGCGGCTGACCTTCTCCGACGGGCAGTTGCTGCTCGAGGCGGGCAGCGGCGACGAGGCCCAGGCGTCGGAGTCGATCGAGGCCACCATCAACGGTGCCGACATCTCGATCGGGTTCAACCCGACCTACCTCCTCGAAGGACTCGCGGTCATGTCCGATCCGGTCGTGCACCTGTCCTTCACGCAGCACACCAAGCCTGCAGCGATCTCGGGAGTTCAGGAGATCGGGGCCGACCCAGACGTCGCGTTCCGCTACCTGATCATGCCCGTCCGCCTGCAGAACTGAACCACTTCGAGCACAGGGAGAACGACATGCACATCGGACTCGTGGGACTCGGCAAGATGGGTGGCAACATGCGCACCCGGATGCGCAACGGTGGCGTGACCGTCATCGGCTACGACCACAATCCCGATGTGAGCGATGTCGGCTCCCTGACCGAGCTGGTCGAGCAGCTCCCGTCGCCCAAGGTCGTGTGGGTCATGGTCCCGGCCGGTGACATCACCCGGTCGACGGTCAGCGAGCTCATCGAGCTGCTCGGAGAGGGCGATGTCATCGTCGACGGCGGCAACTCCCGCTGGACCGACGACGAGAAGCACGCGGCACTGGCCGCCGAGAAGGGCATCGGCTACGTCGACTGCGGCGTGAGTGGCGGCGTCTGGGGCCTGGACAATGGCTACGCCCTGATGGCCGGCGGCACCGCCGACGACATCGCGAAGGTGCAGCCGGCCTTCGACGCCCTGAAGCCCGAGGGAGAATCGGGCTTCGTCCACGCCGGTCGCGTGGGCGCGGGCCACTTCTCCAAGATGGTCCACAACGGCATCGAGTACGCCATGATGCAGGCGTACGCCGAGGGCTATGAGCTGCTCGAGAAGGTCGACATGGTCGACAACGTCACCGAGGTCTTCGACTCGTGGCGCACCGGGACCGTCGTCCGATCGTGGCTGCTGGACCTGCTGGTCAAGGCCCTCGAGGATGACCCGGGCCTGTCGAAGGTGCGCGGCTACGCCGAGGACTCCGGCGAGGGACGCTGGACCGTCGAGGCCGCGATCGACAACGCGGTGCCGATGCACACGATCGCCGCCTCGCTGTTCGCACGGTTCACCTCGCGCCAGGACGAGTCGCCGGCGATGCAGGCCGTCGCCGCGATGCGCCAGCAGTTCGGTGGTCACGCCGTGCGCGCCGCAGAGGAGAGGGGCATCGACGCGGCCGCGGCCGATCCCTCCGACCCGGTCTAGTGCACGTATCCCGGCTGGTCCTGCACGACTTCCGCTCGTACCCGCAGGTCGAGCTGGCGCTCGAGCCCGGCGCCACGGCGTTCATCGGCTCGAACGGTCAGGGCAAGACCAATCTGGTCGAGGCGATCGACTACCTGTCCCGGCTCGACTCGCACCGGGTGTCGAGCGATGCGCCGCTCGTGCGGGCGGGGGCCGACCAGGCGATCGTCCGCGCGGACGTCGTCAAGGGTGACCGCACGGCCCTGCTCGAGCTGGAGATCACGCCGGGTCGCGCGAACCGGGCGCGCATCAACCGCGGCGCCCTGCCCCGCACGCGCGACCTGGTCGGGGTGCTGCGCACCGTGATCTTCTCGCCCGAGGACCTCGCACTGGTCAAGGGCGACCCGTCCGACCGGCGCAAGTTCCTGGATTCGCTGCTGGTGCTGCGCACTCCCCGGCTGGCCGGGGTCAAGGCCGACTACGACCGCGTCCTCAAGCAGCGCAACACCCTGCTGAAGACGGCGCGCGGACGCCGCAACGTCGAGATCGCGACCCTGGACATCTGGGACGAGAACCTAGCGCGCACCGGCGCCGAGCTCGTGGCCGCCCGGCTCGCGCTGCTGGACGCGCTGGCCCCGCACCTGATCGACGCCTACCAGCGCGTCGCGGCCGCCTCGGCGCAGGACCGCCGCATCGTGACGGCGACCTACCGGACGTCGATCGGCCTGTCGCCGGAGGTCCGCGACCAGGACGCGATCGAGAAGCTGATCCTGGAGGAGCTGGCCCGCCGCCGCGGGGACGAGCTGGATCGCGGCATCAGCCTGGTGGGTCCGCACCGCGACGACGTCGTGCTGATGATCGGCGAGCTCCCCGCCAAGGGCTACGCCAGCCACGGCGAGTCGTGGTCGTACGCACTTGCGCTGAAGCTGGCCTCGTTCGAGCTGCTGCGCGAGGACGATGACGACCCGGTGCTGATACTGGACGATGTGTTCGCCGAGCTGGACCAGGGCCGGCGTGAACAGCTCGCCGAGCTGGTGGCCGATGCCGAGCAGGTGCTGGTGACGGCCGCCGTGGCCGATGATGTTCCCGAGGGCCTGAAGGGTCACCGGTTCCGCGTCGCAGGAGGTGAGGTCACCCGTGAGTGAGGACGATCCGCTCGACCTGGCACGGCAGATCGCCAACTCCTACCGCGGCAAGGGCACGCCGGGTTCGCCCGGTCCGCGCCGGCGCAGCCGACCGGTCAAGCCCGCGCGTCCCCGCAACGAGGACCCCAGCACGATCGCGGACCTGCTCGGCGAGGTCGTGCGCAACCAGGGTTGGGCCGACAAGCTCGACGACCAGCGCATCTTCACCGACTGGGCCCGCATCGTCGGTCCCGAGGTGGCCCAGCACGCCCAGATCGAGGGCTTCCAGGACGCGATCGTGCAGGTCCGCGCCAGCTCCACGGCGTGGGCCACCCAGCTCAAGCTGCTCGCACCGCGCATCGTGGCCAAGCTCAACGAGGCGCTCGGTGACGGGACCGTGACCCGCATCGAGGTGCGAGGTCCGCAGGCGCCGTCATGGAAGAGCGGCCCGCGCTCGATCCGCGGGGCCAGGGGCCCGCGCGACACCTACGGCTGACGACTCCTTCGTCGTCGTCGCCGCGGTTCGTTCCGCACCGCAGCCGGCCCGTGGTCACCCAGCGCGGGTTTCACGTGGAACCGCTACTCGGCCGGGCTGACCGCTGCTGCCGTCACGACGAAGGCCGCGGTGGCGGCGCTGACCACGCCCAGCACCAGGCCGGCCTCCCAGAATCCATCCCAGCCCAGGACCGGACGCACGCCGATCGCGATCAGGAACAACAGGGCGGCGGCGCAGCCGACCACTGCCCCGGCAAGGGTGCCGACGACCGGGACGGCCGTCCCCCGCAGGACGAGGGCGACCGCCGCGGTCCAGGCCAGGCTCACGGCCAGGGCCGCCACGACATCGGACGGACGGTGCCAGCCGGCCACGACGGTGGAGGCTCCGGTCAGCGTGGTGGCGAATCCACCGAGCAGGGCGATGACCGGTTTCAACAGCCGCGGAGCGACGAGCAAGGCTGCGCCGACGGCGCTGGCGACCACGGTGGTGTGGCCGCTGGGCAGGCTGTTCAGCGTTCCGAGGCCGAGGTCGGGACGTTCCAGCAACGTGTGCTTCAGCAGCTGGGTCGTGACGTTCGCCCCCGCGATCACGACGCCGGCGCCGATCGCCAGCCGGACGCGCCCACGCACGACGGCGACCACGGCACACCCCACGACGACCGCCACGATCGACCCGATGCCGACGTACCCCAGCATGCTCAGCACCGCCAGACGGGTGTCGCGACCGGCCGTGACGGTGTCCATCGCCGACTGGTCCCAGGACTGTCCGCGCCGGGATTGCAGGGCAACACGCACCAGGACGACCATGACCAGGACGCCGGTCAGGACGGCCGTGATCGCCGGGGCGGTCGTCTCTCGGCGGGTGCTCGTGACGCTCATTCCTCCACAGTGCCTCACGGCTCATCGTGACACCCGGTCACGTGGAACGTGTTCGGCCCGCAGGGCCGCTGCGGGCCCCGGGGGCGCTACCGGGCCTTGGTCCGGGGTCTTTTGGGTCGTCACAGGTGCCGTTGTGTGGCTCTCAAGGGCACCGCTGCAGCGCGAGACTCATCCCGACATCCAGGCCTGATGCGTCAGCCGCACAGAATGGCCCTCTATACTGGAATGGTGACCCAGACTCCAGATCCTGCTGTTTCCTATGACGCAAGCAACATCCAGGTGCTGGAAGGACTCGAGGCGGTCCGCAAGCGCCCCGGCATGTACATCGGCTCCACCGGCGAGCGCGGCCTGCACCACCTCGTCTACGAGGTCGTCGACAACTCCGTCGACGAGGCCCTCGCCGGCTACGCCAGCCACATCAAGGTCGTGCTCCAGGATGACGGCGGCGTGCGGGTCGAGGACGACGGACGCGGAATTCCCGTCGACGAGCACCCGACCGAGAAGATCCCGGCGGTGACGCTGGTCCTGACCTCCCTGCACGCGGGCGGCAAGTTCGGCGGTGGCGGCTACAAGGTGTCCGGCGGCCTGCACGGCGTCGGCGTCTCGGTGGTGAACGCTTTGTCGACAAAGCTATTTGTCGAGGTCAAGCGCGACGGTTACCGCTGGACCCAGTCCTTCACCTACGGCGTCCCCGATGGCCCGCTGGAGCGCCACGAGGCCACGGACGAGACCGGCACCACCACCACGTTCTACGCCAGCGAAGAGATCTTCGAGACCACCGTCTACAGCTACGAGACGCTGGAGAAGCGCTTCCGCGAGATGGCCTTCCTCAACAAGGGCCTCGAGCTGGTGCTGCGCGACGACCGCGCCGACGACGAGCAGACCGAGGGACCCACGGGCGAGGACCGCCCCCGTGATGCGCGCTTCCGCTTCGACAAGGGCCTGGTCGACTACGTCAACCACATCAACGTCGGCAGCAAGGCGCCGATCCACCGCGACGTCATCTCGATCGAGTCCGAGGACGAGTCCAAGGGACTGTCCCTGGAGATCGCGATGCAGTGGAACGACAGCTTCATCGAGTCGGTGCACACCTTCGCCAACACGATCAACACCCACGAGGGCGGAACCCACGAAGAGGGCTTCCGGTCGGCGCTGACCGCCACGGTCAACAAGTTCGCCGCCGCCCAGGGCCTGATCAAGAAGGCCAGCGACAACCTCTCGGGCGAGGACATCCGTGAGGGCCTGACCGCGATCATCTCGATCAAGCTCGAGGAACCGCAGTTCGAGGGCCAGACCAAGACCAAGCTCGGCAACAGCGAGGCCCGCTCGTACGTCCAGTCGGTCCTCAACGACGAGCTGGGTGCGTGGTTCGAGCAGAACCCCGCCGAGGGCAAGACGATCGTGCGCAAGTCGATCGACGCCGCGACGGCCCGCATGGCCGCCCGCAAGGCGCGTGACCTGGCCCGCAACCGCAAGGGCCTGATGGGCGGCGGCGGGCTTCCCGGCAAGCTCGCGGACTGCCAGTCACGCAATCCCGAGGAGTGCGAGATCTTCATCGTGGAGGGCAACTCCGCCGGTGGTTCGGCCAAGGGCGGCCGCGATCCGTACGCCCAGGCGATCCTCCCCCTGCGCGGCAAGATCCTCAACGTCGAGAAGGCCCGCATCGACAAGATCCTGCAGAACGCGGAGGTCCAGGCGATCATCTCGGCGCTGGGCACCGGTGTCCACGAGGACTTCGACATCGCCAAGCTGCGCTATCACAAGATCGTCCTGATGGCCGATGCCGACGTCGACGGCCAGCACATCTCGACGCTGCTGCTGACCCTGCTGTTCCGGTTCATGAAGCCGCTGATCGATGCGGGTCACGTCTACCTCGCGCAGCCGCCGCTGTACAAGATCAAGTGGACCAACGCCCCGCACGAGCTGGCCTACTCCGACAGCGAGCGCGACGGACTGCTGGCGGCGGGCAAGGAGGCCGGCCGCCGGCTGCCCAAGGAGGCGCCGGTGCAGCGGTACAAGGGCCTGGGCGAGATGAACGACTCCGAGCTCTGGGACACCACGATGGATCCGGCGCAGCGCATCCTGCGCCAGGTGACGCTCGAGGATGGGCAGGTCGCGGACGAGATGTTCACGATCCTGATGGGTGAGGACGTCGAGCAACGGCGCTCGTTCATCCAGCGCAATGCCAAAGACGTTCGCTTCCTCGACATCTAAGGGACACACACCACCATGACTGAGACCACTCCCCCCGCCGGCCACGACCGGATCGAGCACGTCGAGCTGCAGGTCGAGATGCAGCGCTCGTACATCGACTACGCGATGAGCGTGATCGTGTCGCGAGCCCTCCCCGACGTGCGCGACGGGCTCAAGCCGGTCCACCGCCGGGTGCTGTACGCGATGTACGACGGCGGGTACCGGCCCGACCGCGGCTTCTCCAAGTGCAGCCGCATCGTCGGTGACGTCATGGGTCAGTACCACCCGCACGGCGACACGGCGATCTACGACACCCTGGTCCGCCTCGCGCAGCCGTGGGTCATGCGGGCGCCGATGATCTCCGGCCAGGGCAACTTCGGCTCGCCGGGCAACGACGGCGCCGCCGCGATGCGGTACACCGAGTGCAAGCTCGCCCCCATCGCGATGGAGATGGTGCGCGACATCGAGAAGAACACCGTCGACTTCCGCCCCAACTACGACGGTCGCTCGCAGGAGCCCACGGTCCTGCCGGCGCGCTTCCCCAACCTGCTGGTGAACGGCTCGGCCGGCATCGCGGTCGGCATGGCCACCAACATCCCGCCGCACAACCTGCGTGAGGTCGCCGAGGGCGCCCAGTGGGCGCTGGCCAACCCCGATGCCTCCCAGGAAGAGCTGCTCGAGGCGCTGATGGAGCGCATCAAGGGCCCTGACTTCCCGACCAACGGCCTGATCGTCGGCACCCAGGGCATCGACGCGATGTACCGCACCGGACGCGGCTCGGTCACGATGCGCGGCATCGTCGACATCGAGGAGGACGCGCGCGGCGGCCTCAGCCTGGTCATCAAGGAGCTGCCGTACCAGGTCAACCCTGACAACCTGGCCGAGAAGATCGCCGACCTGGCGATCAGCGGCCGGGTGCAGGGCATCGCCGACGTCAACGACGAGTCGTCGTCACGCGTCGGCCGCCGCCTGGTGGTCAAGCTCAAGCGCGACGCGGTCGCCCGGGTCGTGCTCAACAACCTGTACAAGCACACCGAGCTGCAGTCGAACTTCAGCGCCAACATGCTCGCGATCGTCGACGACATCCCGCGCACCCTGACCCTCGACGGGTTCATCAGCAACTGGATCACCCACCAGATCGAGGTCATCCAGCGACGCACCCAGTACCTGCTGGACGAGGCCGAGGCCAAGGCGCACATCTACCGCGGACTCGCCAAGGCGCTGGACGCACTCGACGACGTGATTGCCCTGATCCGCCGCAGCCCCACGGTCGCCGAGGCGCGTACCGGGCTGATCACGCTGCTGGACATCGACGAGCTGCAGGCCGACGCGATCCTGGAGATGCAGCTGCGCCGCCTGGCGGCCCTCGAACGCCAGAAGATCATGGACGAGCTGACCAAGCTCGAGCTCGAGATCGCCGACTACCAGGACATCCTGGCCCGACCCGAGCGTCAGCGGCAGATCGTCTCGGACGAGCTCGCCGAGATCGCCGAGAAGTACGGCGACGACCGGCGCTCGCCGATCGTGCCCGCCGACGGCGATCTGTCGATGGAGGACCTCATCCCCGATGAGGAGGTCGTCGTCACGATCACCAAGGGCGGTTACGCCAAGCGCACCAAGACCGAGCTGTACCGGGTGCAGAACCGTGGCGGCAAGGGCGTCCGTGGCGCGGCACTGCGCGGCGACGACATGGTCGAGCACATGTTCTCGACCACGAGCCACCACTGGATCCTGTTCTTCACGACGGCCGGCCGGGTCTACCGCGCCAAGGCCTACCAGCTGCCCGAGGCGGGGCGCGACGCCAAGGGCGGTCACGTGGCCGGCCTGCTGTCGTTCCAGCCGGACGAGGACATCGCGCAGGTCCTGGCGATCCGCGACTACGAGCAGGCGCCCCACCTGGTGCTCGCCACGAAGAAGGGCCTGGTCAAGAAGACCCGTCTGGCCGACTACAACAGCCCTCGCCAGTCCGGTGTCATCGCGATCAACTTCCGCGATGACGACGACGAGCTGATCGGCGCCGAGCTGGTGACGCCCGAGGACGACCTGCTGCTGATCTCCCGCAAGGCGCAGGCCATCCGGTTCCGCGCCGACGACGAGCAGCTGCGCCCGATGGGACGCGCGACGTCCGGCGTCACGGGCATGAAGTTCCGCGATGACGACTCGCTGCTGTCGCTGTCGGTCATCCGCCGCTCGGCCGACGCGCTCGAGCAGGTCGAGGTGCCCGAGTCGCAGGAGCTGTTCGTCTTCACGGTGACCGATGGCGGATACGCCAAGAAGACTCCCATCGATCAGTACCGTTTGCAGGGCCGTGGTGGACTTGGCATCAAAGCCATGCAGATCACGGAGAATCGGGGTGAGCTTGTGGGCGGTCTGGTCCTGGTGGACACCGACGACGTCATCTCGGTGACGGCCAGCGGACAGGTGACCCGCAGCCTCGTCTCCGGCGTGAACCCGACCGGGCGTGGCACCATGGGTGTGAGCTTCGTGAAGTTCAAGGGGGATGATCGCGTGGTCACGATCGCACGGAATGAAGAGCTCCCCCAGGACGAAGCAGCAACCGAGCCGACGTCGACACCTGAGGACCAGGATCAGTGACCCAAGAATCTGAAGACTCGGGCTCCGTGCCCGGATCCAGCGCAGGTGACGCGGCGCCCACCCAGGCGATCCCCCGTATCGCCAAGCCGGTGACGAACAAGAAGCCGCCGGTCAAGAAGGCTCCTGCCAGCACGCCCCCGTCACCGGCCAAGAACCAGTCGCCGGCCAGGAACGGGGTGCCGGCGGCGGGTCAGACCGACAAGGGCCGTCCGCGTGCCACCTCCGCCCCGGCGGCGAGTGGTTCGGACACCCAGCGTCAGGTCCGCCCGACCAGCGGGCCGACGGGACGTCCCCTGACGACGGCGGACTACGCGCACACCACGAAGGGATCGCCGGCGACGACCTCGGTGATCCCCGCGGTGAAGGACGTCCCCCGCGACCCACGACCGGCCACCGCGCCCCCACAGGCGTCCGCGGCCGGCTCGGGCCGGCGTGCGAGCCTGCGACTGACCCACATCGAGCCGTGGTCGGTCACCCGCCTGGCGTTCGCCATCTCGGTGGCGATGATGATCGTGGCCGTCGTGGCGGTGACGATCTTCTGGATCGTCCTGGAGGTCGCCGGCGTCTGGGACCAGATCAATGACAGCTTCACGACGGTGCTCAGCGACGACAGCGCGAGCTTCAACGTGACGGACTACTTCGGGCTCGGCCGTGTCGTCGGACTGACCTTGGTGCTGTCGGCGGTCAACGTCGTGCTGATGACGGCGCTGGCCACGATCGGGGCTCATCTGTACAACTTGGCGGCCCAGCTCATGGGCGGCGTCGAGCTCACCTTCGCCGAGGACAAGTAGTCAGACCCCCCGGTGTGGGTCCGTACAGCGGTGCGATAGAGTTCATCGCTGTTGCGGGCGTATAGCTCAGCTTGGTTAGAGCGCTTCCCTGATAAGGAAGAGGTCCGAGGTTCAAGTCCTCGTACGCCCACTGAAATTGGAGGTCGAATGAAGAAGATCATCGCCCTCGGTCTCGCTGCCGCAGGTGTCTACTGGGCCCTCGGCAAGAGGTCGAACAGCAAGCCGGTCGACACGTGGTCGGCAGCGACCGACCGGGTCTGACCACCAGCACCAGCACGGGGCCATGGCGCAATTGGTAGCGCACCTGCTTTGCAAGCAGGGGGTTCGGGGTTCGAGTCCCCGTGGCTCCACCAAAGACAAAACCCCCGCCGCCCCCGATCTTGGGGCGGCGGGGGTTTTGTCTTTGGTGATCAAGAGTGGTGACTCGAGTCGGGCCCCATCACCACGCCTGCGTCCACCGCGGCGAAGCCGCCCCGCCGCAGGCGTCCCGCAAGGGATCCCCGTGGCTCCCCCCAGCGTGGGCGGTCGGGTGGGTCGAGCAAGGCCCGAGATTTACCCACACCTGTGCACACCCCTGTGGAAGATCACACGTATGTAATTCACCCCCCGAGAACCCCCCGGACAACCCCCACGAACTCGTCCACATCGGCCTCGGTGGTGTCGAAGGCGGTCATCCAGCGCACCTCGCCGGTGGCGCTGTTCCAGTCGTAGAACGCGAAGCGCTCGCGGATGGCGTCGGCGGCCTCGGGCGCCAGGACGGCGAAGACCGCATTGGCCTCGGTGGGCTGGCTGAATCGCAGGCCGGTGATCTCCCCACGGGAGACCAGCTCCTCCAGCGAGGTCCGTAGCCGCACCGCCATCGCATTGGCGTGGGTCGCCGAGCGGAGGTAGAGGTCGTCCTCGTAGAGCGCGAGCAGCTGGGCGCTGACGAATCGCATCTTGGAGGCCAGCTGCATCGTGAGCTTGCGCAGATACGTCAGCCCTTCGGCGACGGACGGATCGAGCACCACGACGGCCTCGGCGTTCAGCGCGCCGTTCTTGGTGCCGCCCAGGCTCAGGATGTCCACACCGGCTGCCGTCGTGAGCTCGCGCAGCGGCAGTCCCAGGCCGGCGGCGGCGTTGGCGATCCGCGCGCCGTCCATGTGCAGCGTCATCCCGTGGGCGTGCACGTGGTCGGCGATCGCCCGGATCTCACGGGCGGTGTACCTCGTGCCCAGCTCGGTGGTCTGCGTGATGCTCACCGCCAGCGGCTGCGCGCGGTGCTCGTTGCCCCATCCCCAGGCCTGCCGGTCGATGAGCTCGGGGGTGAGCTTGCCGTCGGGCGTGTCGACGGTGAGCAGCTTGAGCCCGCCGATCCGCTCGGGCGCCCCGTTCTCGTCGGTGTGGACGTGGGCGGTGCTGGTCGTCACGACGGCACCCCAGCGCGGCAGCATGCCCGTCAGAGCCACGACGTTGGCCCCTGTGCCGTTGAAGACGGGAAAGACCTCCGCCTGCTCCCCGAAGTGCCCGCGCAGGACCTGAACGAGCCGCTGGGTGTACGCATCGTGCCCGTACGACGCCTGGTGACCGCCGTTGGCAGCGGCCATCGCGGCGAGCACCTCCGGGTGTGCGCCGGCGTAGTTGTCGCTGGCAAATGACCGGTGTCGGGCGTCGTGGAGACTCATCGACAGATCATGTCATCCCCAGCGGGGGACGAACTTTCTCCACACCTGTGTACACCGTTGTGGACAAATGACACGCATGTGTTTCAGCAGGTCACAGCACAAATCCGCGATTTCTGCAGGCTGTTGACGGACTTGGGGACAACAGGGGTTTGTCCACAGCATTGTCCACCGGTGTGGATGAATGCCACCGGTGGAATTCGGTCGCCTCTCCCGCCCGCGGCCGCGTTCGGTACCGTCGACGTTGGGGCCCGCCCGCCACGAAGGAGATCGCATGCCACAGACAGTCCGAGGAGTCATCGCCCGATCGAAGGGTGCACCCGTCACGGTCGAGGAGATCGTGATCCCCGACCCCGGTCCGGGCGAGGCCGTCGTCGACATCAGCGCGTGCGGGGTCTGCCACACCGATCTGCACTACCGCGAGGGTGGCATCAGCGACGAGTTCCCGTTCCTGCTCGGACATGAGGCGGCCGGCGTCGTCGAGTCCGTCGGTGAGGGCGTCACCGAGGTGGCTCCCGGCGACTTCGTGGTGCTCAACTGGCGGGCCGTGTGCGGCAGCTGCCGGGCCTGCCTGCGTGGCCGCCCCTGGTACTGCTTCAACACCCACAACGCCAAGCAGAAGATGACGCTGACCGATGGCACCGAGCTGTCCCCGGCTCTTGGCATCGGCGCCTTCGCCGACAAGACCCTGGTGGCCGCGGGCCAGTGCACCAAGGTCGACCCGACGGCCTCGCCTGCCGCCGTGGGCCTGCTGGGCTGTGGCGTCATGGCCGGTCTCGGCGCGGCGATCAACACCGGCAACGTGCAGCGCGGCGACTCCGTCGCCGTCATCGGCTGCGGAGGAGTCGGCGCGGCGGCTGTGGCCGGTGCCCGTCTGGCGGGTGCCGCCAAGATCATCGCGATCGACCTCGACGACCGCAAGCTCGAGTGGGCCACGGGCCTGGGCGCGACGCACACGATCAACGCCGGGGCCGGAGACGTGGTCGAGGCGATCCAGGCCCTCACGGACGGACACGGCGCCGATGTGGTGATCGACGCGGTCGGACGTCCCGAGACCTGGAAGCAGGCCTTCTACGGCCGCGACCTGGCCGGCACCGTGGTGCTGGTCGGCGTGCCGACACCCGAGATGCAGCTGGAGCTGCCGCTGCTCGACGTGTTCGGCCGGGGCGGCTCGCTCAAGTCGTCCTGGTACGGCGACTGCCTGCCGTCCCGCGACTTCCCGATGCTGGTCGACCTGTACCAGCAGGGACGGCTCGACCTGGATGCCTTCGTCACCGAGACGATCGGGATCGACGACGTCGAGGCGGCCTTCGACAAGATGCACGCCGGTGACGTGCTGCGCTCGGTGGTGACCCTGCGATGACCGGCGCGCGCATCGAGAAGGTCGTGACCTCGGGCCAGTTCTGCCTCGACGGCGGCAGCTGGGACGTGGACAACAATGTCTGGCTGGTCGGCGACGACGCCGAGGTCCTGGTGATCGACGCACCGCATGACGCCGCGCCGATCCTCGACGCGATCGACGGACGAACCGTCGTCGCGATCGTGCTGACCCATGGCCACAACGACCACATCAATGCGGCCGTGGAGCTCGGCCGGGCCACCGGTGCGCCGGTGTGGTTCCCGCCCGAGGACCGGATGCTGTGGGACGCGGAGCACGACACGCCCCCGGACCAGGAGCTGCACAGCGGCGCGACGTTCGAGGTCGGCGGCACGACACTGCGCGCGATCCCGACGCCGGGCCACTCCCCGGGCAGCACCTGTCTGTACGCGCCCGATCTCGGCGCGGTCTTCTCCGGCGACACCCTGTTCAAGGGTGGGCCCGGCGCGACCGGACGCTCCTACTCGGACTTTCCGACCATCATCGAGTCCATCAAGGAGCGGCTGCTGACGCTGCCGCCCGAGACGGTCGTCCACACCGGGCACGGCGACGACACCACGATCGGTGAGGAGAAGCCGCACCTGCAGGAGTGGATCACCCGCGGGTCGTGAGCCGCGGCGTCAGTGCCGGGGCCACAGCAGGGCGGCGATCACCAGACCTGCGGCGAGGACGCCGCCCGCTGCGAACGGACGCTTGTCCGCCGCGGCGACGGTCTCCTTGGCGCGGCCCTTGACGTCCATCTTGGCCGCCAGGGCGTCCACGGTCTCGCCGAGGTGCTCGCGGGTCTGCTCGATCTCACGCTCGAGGTCGGAAGATGTCATGCGTGGTCCCCTTCGCTGCCGTGACGTGCAGTGTTGATGTCGGCCTTCAGGCTGGCGACCCGCTCCTGCGGTGCCTCACCCACGTTGCTGACGCGTCCCTTCCCGACGAGGGCGGCGATTCCCGCAGCGATGAACAGGACCACGGTCACGATGGCCGCCGCGATCCACGGCTCGAGACCCTCGGAGATCGCCAGGATGATCGTGGCGATCAGGGCCCCCAGGCCGTACAGGGCCAGGATCCCAGCGGCGCCGAACAGCCCTGCGCCGACACCGACGCGTTTGCCGGTGTCGGCCAGGTCCTGCTTCGCCAGCTGCATCTCGTCGCGGATCAGCGTCGAGATGTCCTGCATGGCGGTGGTGATCAGCTGCCCGGTCGAGGCCTCGGACGTCGGCGGGCTCTGCTCGGTCACGCCGTTCCCTGCCCGGTGGTGAACGTCGAGCTCTGACTGCTGTCGTCGGAGGAGGACGAGACCTTGTCGCTCACGGTGTTCTTGACGTCACCGGCGGCGTGCTTGGCCTGCGTCTGCACATCGTCGACGACGTCCTGCACCTTGGGGTTGTGCCACATCTGGGTCGCCTGCGACTTGATCTGCTCGTACCGCTCTCGTCCCGCCCGCGTCCCCAGGACGTACCCGGCGCCGGCTGCGATGAGCAAGGAAAGTTTCTTCACCGTGAACCACTCCTCTTTGGTTGCTGAGCACAAGTCGTACCCCGTCCACGGCAGATGACACAGCAGGTGCCCGGGACGCTCAGGCGGCGTTGCGCAGCTTCAGGGTCACCGAGCGTCCGCTGGTGCGGGCCACCTCGTGGGACTCTGCGAGCTGGGCCCGGGCGAGGTCGCGAAGCTCGGCCATCTGCGGGGTGACCTCGGCCAGGGTCAGCTCGGTCTCGATGACGTCCAGGTCCAGGCCCCACACGTCCTCCAGGATGCGGCGCAGCCAGCCGGTCGCGTGGTCCCAGCCGGCCCGGGGTGTGCCCTCGCCGTAGCCACCCCCGCGGGCGATGACCAGGAAGGCCGGCTTGTCCTTGACGGTCTGCGCGCCGCCGGCGAAGCGCGGATCGGTGATCAGCAGGTCGAACCAGGTCTTGAGGTGCTGCGAGACGCCGAAGTTGTACAGCGGAGCACCGATGATCAGGACGTCCGCCGCACCGACCTCGTCGGCCAGCTGGGTCGCCAAGGCGGCGGCGGCCTGCTGCTCGGGTGTGCGCTCGTCCTCCGGCGTGTGGCCGGCGAAGGCGGCGGTGGCCCAGGCGTCGGTGGGCACGGGATCGGCCGCCAGGTCGCGACGGGTCACCCGGGTGTCGTTGCCCTCGGCCTCGATGATCGCGTTCTCGAGCGTGTCGGCGACGGCACGGCTGACCGAGCCCTCGGTACGGATGCTGGAGTCCAGTCGAAAGATGGTTGTCATGGCGTTCTCCTGAGGTAGTGGCCGACTCCGCAGTCGGAGTGGTCTTGTTTGTAGATCGTATTCTAGGCAGATAATATTCCATCATGATGATCGGCCTGGTGCATCGAGGGATAGGCTGGGGCCATGACCGAGACCACCCAGGCACCAGCACCCCCAGCCGTCGGGGACCTGGGACAGGCGCTGGGAGCCCTGCTGCGCCGCTACCACGAGGGCGCGACCGAGGCGGTCAGCGAGCTTCCCGGCGGCCCCCGCGGATTCGACGTGCTGCGGACCTCGTCGCTGGGATCGTGCAGCAACCAGGCGACGATGGCCCAGCTGCTGGGCATCGACCGCACCGTCATGACCTATCTCGTGGACGACCTGGAGCAGGCCGGGCTGGTGATGCGGCGTCCCGATCCGGCGGACCGCCGGGCTCGCCAGGTACTCCTGACCGACAAGGGCCGCGACGTGCTCGCCGCGGCGACCGAGGACATCCGCGCCGTCGAGGCGTCCGTGCTCGCCGGACTGTCAGATGACGATGCGCAGCTGTTGCGCCGCCTCGTGATCAGCGCATCAGCCGGTGCGCCGCCACTGGACCACTCGCAGTGCGAGGCCGCAGCCCAGTGCTGAGCCGTTCGTCCGGCTAGGGCGTGGCTCCCGGGCGCATGGCCCACCGGATCGCGCCGGTCACGGCGACACCGCTGGCCCGTACGGCCGTCGCCTCGGTCAGCGGCAGCCACGGCAGGCGCAGCGGGATGCGCGTCCACCGGGGCATCATCGCGACGGCCGCGGCCGACAGCAGGCCGTAGGGGCCGCGCAGCAGCAGCGGCACCGGCGGGTGCAGCAGGATGAACCGCGCCGTCCGGCGTGCGGCCGGGGTCCCTTGCAGCTCCGGACGGTACGAGGCCAGTGCCTCGTCGAGCTCGTGCACGGACTCGGGCACGTCCTCGGCGCCGAGGGCGCGGGCCACGTGGGCGGTCTCGGCGACATAGGCGTCACGGCCGGCGGGGTCCAGGGGCCTGGCGCCGTAGCGGTCGTGCGCGCGCAGGAAGCTGTCCACCTCGGCGACGTGCACCCAGCGCAGCAGGTGCGGGTCCGAGGCGGCGTACGGGCGCCCGTCGGGCGCGGTGCCGGTGATGCGCTGGTGCACGGCGCGGACGATCGCGACCGCCCGGTCGGCGTCCTCGATCGTGCCGAACGTGGTCTCGGCCAGGAAGGTGCTGGTGCGCTGCAGTCGTCCCCAGGGATCGCCGCGGTAGCCCGAGTGCTGGTCGACCGCGGCCATCGCGAGCGGGTGCAGCGACTGCAGCAGGAGGGCACGCATGCCGCCGACGAACATCGACGCATCGGAGTGCACGCGCTGGATCGCCGAGTCGGGGCCGAAGCGGCGCGGCCCCTGCGATCCGTGGATGCGGTCACGACGGTCAGGGCCCTCGTCGCCGGCCACCCGCGCGAAGATGGCCGCGCCGACGCGGGTGCGGGCAGACTCGACAGGTTTCACCCTGTCGAGTCTGCCCCACCTCGCCGAATGCGCTGGTTCAGCTGATGTCGGTCAGCATCCGTCCGCGACCGGCCCGGCGGCGCGCCTGCTCCTCCGGATCGGGCACCGGGACGGCGGCGATGAGCCGGCGCGTGTACTCCTCGGTCGGATTCGCGAGCACCTGGGCGCGGGGCCCGATCTCGACGAGCCGGCCGTGCTGCATCACGGCGACCCGGTTGGCCAGCGTGTCGACGACGGCCAGGTCGTGGCTGATGAACAGGCAGGCGAACTGCAGGCGCTGCTGCAGCTCGGTGAACAGCTCCAGCACCCGGGCCTGCACCGAGACGTCGAGCGCTGACGTCGGCTCGTCGGCGATCAGCAGATCGGGGTCCAGCGACAGTGCGCGCGCCAGACTGACCCGCTGACGCTGGCCTCCCGAGAGCTCGTGCGGGAACCGCTCGGCATAGGAGCCGCCCAGCTCGACGCTGTCGAGCAGCGAGGCGACCTTGGCGTCGATCTGCGCCTGCGTCATGTCGGTCTGCACGTGCAACGGCTCGGCGATGCACTGGCCGATCGACATCCGCGGGTTCAGCGAGGACGCCGGGTCCTGGAACACGAAGCCGAACCGCGAGCGGAGCGGCCGCAGCTGGCGGTCGCTGAGCCCGGACACCTGGTTGCCGGACACGTGGATCGTGCCGCTGGTCGGCTGCTGCAGACCCACCGTCGCGCGTCCGATCGTGGACTTGCCCGAGCCGGACTCACCCACCAGCCCGAGCACCTCGCCCTTGCGGACCTCCAGCGAGACGTGGTCGACGGCCCGGAACGCGGGCTGCCCCAGACCGCCGGGGAACTCCACGACCAGGTCGTCGACCTTCAGCACCAGCTCGTTGTCGTCGACCAGCCCGGGGCCGTTCTCGCGGCCCAGGTGCGGGACGGCGTCCAGCAGGGCCCGCGTGTACGGGTGCCGCGGTGCGGCGAACAGCTGACCGGCAGGCGCCTGCTCGACGATGTTGCCGCGGTACATCACCACGACCCGGTCGGCCATGTCCGCCACGACGCCCATGTTGTGGGTGATCAGGACGATCGCGGTGCCCAGACGATCCCGCAGTGACAGGAGCAGCTCCAGGATCGCCGCCTGGACGGTGACGTCCAGCGCGGTCGTCGGCTCGTCGGCGATGATGACATCGGGGTCGCAGGCGATCGCCATCGCGATCACCACACGTTGCTTCTGCCCGCCCGACAGCTGGTGCGGGTAGTAGTCGACGCGCCGCTCGGGATCGGGCATGCCGACCAGGTCCAGCAGCTCGACGGCCCGGGCCCGGGCGTCCTTCTTGGAGATCTTCTGGTGGGCCTGCAGGCCCTCGATGATCTGCCAGCCGACCGTGTAGACCGGGTTGAGCGCGGTCGACGGCTCCTGGAACACCATCGACACCTGGTCGCCGCGGATGGGCTGCAGCTCAGAGCTGGTCATGCCCAGCAGCTCGCGGTCGCCCAGCCGGGCCGAGCCGGTGACCTCGGCGGACGCCGGCAGGAGTCCCAGCACCGCCCGCGAGCTGACCGACTTGCCCGATCCGGACTCGCCCACGACGGCGACGACCTCGCCGGGTGCCACGTCGAAGCTGATGCCGTTGACGGCGTGGACCCCGCCGGCGTCCGTACGGAACGTGACGGCCAGATCGGTCAGTGACAAGGCTGCGACCCGCACCTCCCCGTTGCTGGAGCCGGGAGTCACGAGGCCGGTCGACGTCGTCGTGACGTCATCGCCCTCGAGCTCCTCGTACTCGTGCGCCAGCTCGGCCTCGTCGGCCGCAGTGGTGTCGGCGCCGCGCGTGCGCAGCAGCGGGTTGAGGATGTCGTTGAGGCTCTCGCCCACGAGGGTCACGCCGAGCACGATCAGCACGATCGCGGTGCCCGGGAAGACGCTGGTCCACCAGATGCCGTTGGAGGCGTCCGGGAGGGCCTTGTTCAGGTCGAATCCCCACTCGGCGGCCGCCGACGGCTCGATGCCGAAACCGAGGAAGCCCAGGCCGGCCAGCGTCAGGATCGCCTCGGACGCGTTGAGCGTGCCGATGACCGGCAGGGTCTGGGCGACGTTGGAGAAGATGTGCTTGCCCAGGATGCGGGGCGTGCGCACGCCCACGACCTTGGCGGCGTCGACGTACGGCTCGGACTTGACCGACAGCGTCGCGCTGCGGATGACCCGGAAGTACTGCGGCACGAAGACCACGGTGATGGAGATCGCCGCGGCCAGGATGCCGCCGAAGGCACCGCTGGACCCGCCCGTCAGGACGATCGAGACGACGATCGCCAGCAGCAGCGACGGAAAGGCGTACAGGGCGTCCATGACCAGCACCAGGATGCGGTCGAGCCAGCCGCCGAGATATCCCGAGATCAGGCCCAGCGGCACGCCCACCAGGGCCGACAGGACGACCGCGAGGACGATGACCTCCAGCGCCGTGCGGGTGCCGTAGATGACGCGGGACAGGACGTCGGTGCCGCCGACGGTGGTGCCGAACCAGTGATCGGCCGACGGGCCGACCTGGGTGCCGAACAGGACGCCGCCGGAGCGGTCGTCGTTGAATCCGTAGGGGGCGATCCACGGCGCGAAGACCGCGACGAACACGAAGACCGCGACGATGCCGAAGCCGAGCAGCAGCATGAAGCGCTGCAGGCCGTGCGACTGGCGGACGACGGCGGGCACGAACCGGCCGGCGTTGAGGCGGGGGGTGGTCATCAGAACCTCACTCGGGGGTCGACGAGAGCGATGATGGCGTCGATCACGACGCTGGCGACGCAGACCACGACCGCGATGGCGGTCACGATGCCCTGCACGGCCAGGAAGTCGCGGGCCTTCAGGTACTGCGTGAGCATGTAGCCGATGCCCTTCCACTCGAAGGTCGTCTCGGTCAGCACGGCTCCGGCCAGCAGCAGGGCGATCTGCATGCCCATCACGGTCACGACCGGGACCAGCGCATTGCGCATCGCGTGCTTGCGGACCACCCGGCGCTCGGAGACGCCACGTGCCCGCGCCGCGGTCACGTAGTCCATCCGCAGCGTCTGCAGCAGGTTGATGCGCACCAGGCGCAGGAAGACGCCGCCGGTCAGCAGGCCGAGCGCGAAGGCCGGCAGCACGGCGTACTGCAGGACCTCGAGGATGATCTTGGGATCGCCCCACAGCAGGGCGTCCACGATCATGATGTTGGTGTGCGGGTGGACGTTGTCCAAGATGAGATCGGTCTGCGTCGACGCGCGACCCGATGACGGCCAGCCGAAGGGCGTGAAGGCCAGCTTCAGCAGCAGGCCCACGAAGAACACCGGGGCGGCGTAGATGAAGATCGCGAACAGGCGCAGCAGGACATCGGGCAGCCGGTCGCGGTAGCGGGCCGCGAGACGTCCCAGCGGGATGCCGACGGCGAAGGCGACGATCAGCGCCCAGAACGACAGCTCGAGCGTCGCGGCACCGTACTCGACGATGATCCCCGAGATGGAGCGGTGATCGGTCAGGGTCGTGCCGAAGTCACCGCGCAGCAGGCCCGAGATGTACTCCCAGTACTGCGTCAGCAGCGGACGGTCGAGACCGGCCTCGGCCTTGCGCTCGGCGATCTGCTCGGCGTTGAGCCGGCCGCCCTGGGCGGCGGTCACCGGATCGCCGATGACCCGCATCAGCAGGAAGACCATCGTGACCAGGACCCACAACATGGGGATCACCAGCCCGATGCGCACCAGCATGTAGCGGGCGAAGGGGCTCAGCCCGCCGCGCCGTCGTGGTGACTCGGCGGAGGGGGGGTCGATCGGGGCCAGGACCTCGGCGCTCGCCATGGGTACTCCTTTGTCGTCTCGGACAACTTGCTCGTCCACGAGACCGGGGGGCAGGCCCGGAAATGGACCTGCCCCCCGGAGTGGGTGGTGGTGCAGCTCAGCTCGTGATGTCAGCTCTTGGACAGCGAGGTGAACCGGAACTTGAACGCCGGGTCGAGGGTCTCTTCGAGGCCCTCCACGTCGGTGCCGCCCACGGCGACCTGTGCGCCGGTCAGCAGCGGCAGGATCGGGATCTGGTCGGCGACCAGGTCCTGGATCTTCTTGAGCGTCGCGATGCGCGAGTCCTTGTCAGGATCCGTGGCCTCCGACTTCAGCAGCGCGGTCATCTCGGGCACCGGGTTGTCGTCTCCTGCGAAGTTGTAGTGCGACTGCAGGAAGTTGTTCGGCGCGAAGAACGGCGTCACGTAGTTGTCGGCGTCCGGGAAGTCCGGGAACCAGCCGAGCTGGAACATCGGGTACGCGTCCTTGACCCGCTCCTCGGAGTACGTCACGTACTCGGTCGACTGCAGGTCGACGGTGAACAGGCCGGAGTCCTCGAGCTGGCGCTTGACCATGTTGTACTCCTCGGTCGAGCTGGAGCCGTAGTGGTCGGTGTTGTACTGCAGCTTGATGTCGACCGGGGTCTTGACGCCGGCATCGTCGAGGAGCTTCTTGGCCGCGGCCTTGTCGGGCTTGTCGCCGTACTTGTCCTTGAACGACTCGACCGCACCGGTCTGTCCCTGGGGAACCGCCGAGTAGGCCGGCGTGTAGGTGCCCTTGTAGACCTGGGTCGACAGCTCCTCGCGGTCCAGCGAGGACGCCATGGCCTGGCGGATGGCCAGCTTCTGGGCGTCGTTGTCGCCGGGCATCGTCTTCATGTTGAACACGATGTAGCGCAGCTCGCCGCCGGCGCCCTTGTGGACCTTGACCTTGTCGCTCTTGCCCAGGCTGGCGATGTCGGTCGGGGTGAGCGAACGCCATGCGACGTCGATCTTGCCGTTCTGGACGTCGAGCTTGAGGTTGTTGGCGTCGGAGTACGTCGTGAGCGTGATCTCCTTGGTCTTGGCCTTGTTGTACGCGCCGTCGTAGTCGGCATTGGCCTTGAACTGGGCGATCTGGCCCTTGGTGTACTTGCCGATCGTGTACGGACCGGAGAAGCCCTGGGCCTTGACGGCCGCGGCGTCGTCCATGACCTTGTCAGCCGGGTAGGTCTCCTCGTCGACGATCGGACCGGCCGACGTCACCAGGATCTGGCCGAAGGTCTGGTCGTTCTCGGCGTTGAGGGTGAACGTCACGGTGGAGTCGTCCGTGGCCTCGACCGACTTCATGTTGCCCAGCAGCGAGGCCGGACCGTTGGGGTCGTTGATGTCCACGATGCGCTTGAAGCTGAACGCGACGTCCGAGGCGGTCAAGTCGTTGCCGTTGGCGAACTTCAGGCCCGGCTTGATCGTGCACACATAGGTCGTGGGCGTGTCGAAGTCGCACTTGGAGGCGGCGTCCGGCGTCAGCTCGGTGCTGCCGGCCGGGAAGTTCAGGAGGTACTGGTAGACCTGCGTCTGAACGGTCATCGAGCCGTTGTCGTACGCGCCGGCAGGATCGATCGAGACGACCTTGTCCGTGGTGCCGACGACGAGCCCGGCGCCGCTGTCGGCCGTGTCGCTGTCCTTGCTCTGGCCGCAGGCGGCCAGGGTGACGCCCGCCAGGGCTGACACCGCGATGAGCGCGATGCCTCGACGGAAGATTCTCATTGCTCTCCTTGGAAGGTCCAAAGCCGCCGTCACGGCGGCGCACGCGTCCACATGATGGGACGAGCCCTCCGCACGCTACACGCGCCGACGGGGCGGCAGGCGTTCAGGAATATTTCAGTTTGGTGACGGGACGGATGTCACACTCGCCGGGCGATGGGACCAAAACAGGACCAAAGGACCGCACAGCGCCCGCAAAAGTCCCAAAAGCGCAGACCTCGCCCCGGTGAGTCCGTACGCTGATAGGCAGGGAGTGTGTTCATGGCAACGAATGCCCACATGGCGTCGGAACGACTTCGCGGTGTGCTCGAGGCCGTGGCGGCGATGTCCGCAGATCCCTCCCTGGAGGGCCTGCTCGACCGGATCCTGCGACAGGCCGGAGAGCTCGTCGACGCGGAGAGCGGCTTCCTGGACGTCCTCGACCGCCGCTCGGACCGCCGGGCCGGCACCTTCGCGGCCTACGGGATCCCCGGCATCGACGACCGGACGCACCCGGGGCGTCAGGCCCTGGTCGACCTGCTGGAGCGGCCCGACCCGCGCGGACGCGACAGCATCGGCGCGGAGGGCACCAGTGCCTTCATCGGGGTGCCGATCAAGATGCACGACTTCGTGTTCGGGAACCTGTACCTGATCGGCAAGCGGTCCGGCGGCGGATTCACCCGCCAGGACGAGGAGGCCGCGATGGCGGTCGCGATGGCGGCCGGCATCGTCATCGAGAACGTCCGCCTGAACGAGAACGCCGCACGCCAGCGACTCTGGCTGGAGGCGGCTGCGGAGATCACCACCTCCCTGCTGTCTCCCATCTCGCGCATCGGCGCCCTGCAGCTGGTCGCCGACCGGGCCCGCACCGTCGCGGCGGCGGACTTCGTGGGCCTGCTGATGCCCCGCGACTCCGAGAGCCAGGTCGTGGAGGCCGTCTCCGGCATCCCACCCGAGGGCGTGCTCGGAGAGGTCATCGAGTCCCGCCGCAGCCTGGTGGCCGAGGCCGCACGGCGCCGGCAGACGCTGGTGGTGCCGAACACCGACCTGGATCCTCGCTACGAGCGGCGCAAGACACCGAAGTGGCCGGATCTCGGATCGCTCATGGTGCTGCCGCTGCGCGGCAGCGAGGAGACCGGCGCGCTCGTGGTCGGCTGGCTCAAGGGGCACCAGACCGACCGCTGGGAGCTTGACCCGGTCGTGCCGCAGGGCTTCGCCGACCAGGCTGCCCTCGTGCTCCAGGTCGCCCGCGCCCAGGAGGACCAGGCGCGGCTGGCGGTGTTCGAGGACCGCGACCGGATCGGCCGCGACCTGCACGACCTGGTCATCCAGCGACTGTTCGGCATCGGCCTGCTGCTGGACAACACCAGCAAGCTCGTCGAGGCGCCGCTGGCGGTCGAGCGGCTGTCGTCGGCGATCGACGACATCGACCAGACGATCAGGGACATCCGCCGCACGATCTTCGCGCTCAGCCCGTCCGCCGACGCCGGGGATCTTCGGACCGAGCTGGGCCAGGTCCTGCACGATGCGGCCAAGGTCCTGGGGTTCACGCCCGAGCTGCACCTGACCGGGCCGGTCGACAGCGTGGTCACCGAGGACGTCCGCGAGCAGCTGATCCCGGTGCTGCGCGAGACGCTGTCCAATGCGGTGCGTCATGCCGGGGCCAGCTCGGTCTCTGTACACCTGGACGTTGCGCACGACATCTGCCTCACGGTCGAGGACGACGGCCGCGGCCTCGGCCCCGAGACGGGTCCGCAGACCTCCGGCAACGGTCTTCGCAACATCCGCGAACGTGCCGATCTCCTCGGCGGTTCGTGCAAGGTCAGCAGCGGGCCGGGCCGGGGCACCACCGTCACGTGGAACGTACCGAGAAGGAACTCATGAGCGACTCACCGATCAGGCTGTTCCTGCTGGATGATCACGAGGTGGTGCGTCGCGGCCTGAGGGGCCTGCTCGAGCAGGAGGACGACATCGAGGTCGTCGGTGAGTCGGGGTCGGCCAAGGACGCCGTCGCCCGCATCCCGGGGGCCAAGCCCGATGTCGCGGTGCTGGACGCCCGCCTGCCCGATGGTTCGGGCATCGAGGTCTGCCGCGAGGTCCGCTCGCTCGACCCGTCGATCGCAGTCATCATCCTGACGTCGTACGACGATGACGACGCCCTGTTCGCCGCGATCATGGCCGGGGCGGCCGGCTATGTGCTCAAGCAGGTCCGCGGGACCGACCTGGTCGATGCGGTGCGCCACGTGGCCGCGGGACAGTCGCTGCTGGACCCGGCCGTGACCCAGCGCGTCCTGCACCGCATCCGCGAGGGGCAGCCGTCCGTCGACCCGCTGGCGGCCCTGACCAAGCAGGAACGCCGCATCCTGGACCTGATCGGACAGGGACTCACCAACCGGCAGATCGCGGCCGAGATGTTCCTGGCCGAGAAGACGGTCAAGAACTACGTCACCCAGCTGTTGTCGAAGCTGGGGCTCGAGCGGCGGACGCAGGCCGCGGTGCTGGTGACCCGTCACGACGGGATGACCACGCACTCCCAGTGAACCGGGCCGAGATCGTGCGTCCGCGCCGAGGCGGGGCCCGTTACTCTTGACACCATGAGCCACAACGATCACCTGTCCGAGTTCGACCCTGACATCGCAGCACTTCTGGATGCCGAGCTGCATCGTCAGCAGTCGACGCTCGAGATGATCGCCTCGGAGAACTTCGCTCCCGTCGCGGCGCTGGAGGCCCAGGGCAGCGTGCTGACCAACAAGTACGCCGAGGGATACCCCGGAAAGCGCTACTACGGCGGGTGCGAGTTCGTCGACCAGGTCGAGACGATCGCGATCGACCGGCTCAAGCAGCTCTTCGACGCCGGCTACGCCAATGTCCAGCCGCACTCGGGCGCGACGGCCAATGCCGCGGCGCTGCACGCGATCGCGACCGTGGGCGACACGATCCTGGGTCTGGACCTGGCCAACGGTGGTCACCTGACCCACGGCATGAAGCTGAACTTCTCGGGCAAGCTGTACAACCCGATCGCCTATCACGTCGTCCCCGAGACGGGCCTGGTCGACATGGACGAGGTGCGCTCGCTGGCTCACGAGCACCGCCCGACCGTGATCATCGCCGGTTGGTCGGCCTATCCGCGCCAGCTGGACTTCGCGCTGTTCCGCGAGATCGCCGACGAGGTCGGCGCCAAGCTGTGGGTCGACATGGCGCACTTCGCCGGACTGGTGGCGGCCGGCCTGCACCCCAGCCCGCTCCCGCACGCGCACATCGTCACGACCACGACGCACAAGACGCTCGGCGGACCGCGCGGCGGCGCGATCCTGACCAACGACGAGGACATCGCCAAGAAGATGCGCTCGGCGGTCTTCCCCGGTCAGCAGGGCGGACCGCTGGAGCACGTCATCGCCGCCAAGGCCGTGGCATTCAAGATGGCCCTCGAGCCGGAGTTCGCCGAGCGTCAGCAGCGCACCATCGAGGGTGCGCAGATCCTGGCGTCCCGGCTGCTCGCCGATGACATGACCGCCGCCGGCGTCAAGGTGCTGACCGGTGGCACCGACGTGCACCTGGTGCTCGTCGACCTGCGGGACTCCGAGCTGAACGGCCAGCAGGCCGAGGACCGCCTGCACGAGGCCGGCATCACGGTCAACCGCAATGCCGTCCCCAACGACCCGCGCCCGCCGATGGTCACCTCGGGGCTGCGCATCGGCACGCCCGCCCTGGCGACGCGCGGCTTCGGCGCCGAGGAGTTCACCGAGGTCGCCGACATCATCGCGGCCGCCCTGCAGCCCGGCGAGGTCGACCTCGAGGGCCTGCGCAAGCGCGTGACCGTCCTGGCCGAACGCTTCCCGCTCTACCCGGACCTCGTCCCCTTCACGTCGTGACCGCTCGACCCCCGCTCCGCGCCTGGCTGTCGCCGGGCCTGCTGGCCCTGCACGCGCTGGGCCTCGTCGCGGTGGTGTTCTGCGTGGTCATGGGCCTGTGGCAGGCGGGAGCCTACGACGACCGGCAGCACGACGAGCAGGCTGACAAGCGATCGGTACCCCAGGTGCAGCTCACCGAGCTGTGGGATCCCGACGGTCCGTTCATGAAGACGTACAACCACCGACCGGTGACGTTCGAGGGCCAGTTCGCACCGGCGTCCGACCAGATCTGGGTCACCGGCAAGGAGCAGGACGGCAAGGACGGCGCGTGGCTGCTGGCACCCGTGCAGGTCGAGGGCGGCGAGACGATGCTCGTGCTGCGTGGCTGGGCACCCGAGACGGGCGCCTTCCCGGAGGTGCCGACCGGACGGGTGCAGATCGATGCGGTGCTCGAGCCGGGCGAGAAGATCTCCGGATCGTTCGATCCGGCGGACCGCACGATCGGCGCGGTACGCATCCCCTCGTTGATCAACGAGCTGCCGTACGACCTGTACTCGGGCTACGCCATCAGCACCGTCGAGGACCTCAGCGGCGGGCTGGATCTCGTCCCGCCGCCGCAGCCCAGCGACGTCTCCTGGACGGTCGGACTGCGCAATCTCGCGTACGCCATGCAGTGGTGGGTGTTCGGCCTGTTCGCGGCCTTCATGTGGTGGCGCATGTGCACCGAGACGCTGGCCGACAGAAACGAAAAGGTAATCTGAGAACGTGAGCAAAGTAGCTGTTGCGTACCGAGTTGTCGCCTATGTCGTAGGCATCAACCTGATCTTCGTGATCGGCGCCTGGATCGCCCAGATGGCCACCGACGACTTCTCGTGGTGGAACCGCAACTCCGATCTCATCGGCGTCATCGACATGATCCACGGCTACCTGTTCATGGCCCTGCTGGTCCTGATCGCCGTGCTGTCGCGCCGGTACCACTGGAAGCCGGCCTTCACGATCACCACGATGCTGTTCGCGACGATCCCCCTCGTCAGCTTCTGGGCCGAGCACCGCGCGACGCTCGCCATCCGCCGGGACGAGTCGGTCCCCGCCTCCTGATTCCCAGGCGATCGGTCAGCGGCCCTCGAAGCTCGCCTTGCCGGGGCCGTCGCGCAGGAACGACTCCATGCCGCCCTGCAGGTCGGCGGTGTCGAACAGCTCGGAGGCGATCGCCGTGGTGTGGGCGTTCGCCTCGGGGACCCCGCCGGCCTCGAAGTGGCGCAGGATGTCCTTCGCGGCCCCGAAGGCCTTCGTCGGGCCGGCTGCGATCGACCGCACGAACGACAGCACCGCCTCGTCGAATCCCTCGACCGGCAGGACGCGGTTGACCACGTTCCACCGCTCCATCGTCTCGGCCGGGTAGAGATCGCCGGTGAAGACGAACTCCTTGGCCCGGCCGACGCCGGCCCGGGCGGCGAGGCGCTGGGTGCCGCCCATCGTCGGGGTCAGTCCGATGACCCGTTCGACCAGGCCGAACTTGGCCTTCTCCGAGGCCAGGATGATGTCGCACGCGACGGCGACCTCGAAGGCCCACGTCAGCGTCAGGGCGTGGGCGGCGAAGATCGTCGGCACCGGCAGCTCGTCGATGCGGGTCGGCAGCTCGAGCATCCGGTCGTACAGGGCCTTGGTCTCGGCCTTGGACTTGCGGGCGTGGAACTGCGCGACGTCGACCCCGCCCGACACGACCCGGCCCTCCGCGCGGATCAGCAGCGCGCGCGGCAGATCGGCCACGATCTCGTCCAGGGCCCGGTCGAAGTCGGCGTGCAGCTGCAGCGAGTACAGATTGACCGGCGGGGCGTCGATCGTGAGGACCGCGATGCCGTCGTCCAGCCGCTGGACCGTGACGCTCATGAGCGCGATGCGGCCGGGTCGTAGGAGCCGCCCTTGTCGGCGATGGCGGCGCGAACCGCCAGCACGACGGCGGCGGCCAGGACTGCGAGCAGGACGGTGCGGAGGGGGCGACGCCCCGTGGACTTCGACATGGCGAACACCCTAGCCACAGATCGGTCGTCCACGCCCAGACAGTCGACGGGTCCGAGTTGTCCGGTCATGGGAAGATGGGCTCAACGCACCGAAAGGAATACCCCTGTGGCCTCGCAGCTCACCGCTACCTTCTCGACCAACTACGGCGACATCGTCGTGAACCTCTTCCCCGACCACGCTCCCAAGACCGTCGAGAACTTCGTCGGTCTGGCCGAGGGCACGAAGGAATTCGTCGACCCCTCCACCGGCCAGGTCGCCACCAAGCCCTTCTACGACGGGCTGGTGTTCCACCGCGTCATCGCCAACTTCATGCTGCAGGGTGGTGACCCGCTCGGCACCGGCACGGGTGGCCCCGGCTACACGTTCGAGGACGAGTTCCACCCCGACCTGCGCTTCGACAAGCCCTACCTGCTGGCGATGGCCAACGCCGGACCGGGCACCAACGGATCGCAGTTCTTCATCACCCTGGTGCCGACCGACTGGCTCAACCGCAAGCACACCATCTTCGGTGAGGTCGCCGACGACGCCAGCAAGGCCGTCGTCGACACGATCGGCAAGGTCGCGACCGATGGCTTCGACCGTCCCACCAAGCCCGTCGTGATCGAGAAGCTCACCATCGAGCGCACCGAGAGCTAGTCGGTGAACCTCCCGGCGGAGGCCTATCGCTGCTACCGCCACCCGGACCGTGAGGCCTACATCAGCTGTCAGCGGTGTGGGCGGCTGATCTGTCCGGAGTGCATGCGTGAGGCCTCCGTCGGCTTCCAGTGCCCGAGCTGCATCGCCGAAGGTGCCAAGACCGTCCGTCAGCCCAGGACGATCGCCGGCGGTGCGGTCTCGGGCACTGCCGGACGGGTGTCGATGATCCTCATCGCCATCAACGTCGCGGCCTATGTCGCGCAGGTGGCCACCGGCAACCGCAGCGGCGAGATCTACCAGCAGGGTGCCCTGGTGGGATATTTCGTCGCCGACGGTGACTACTGGCGGCTGATCACGTCGGCGTTCCTGCACGGCAGCCTGCTGCACCTGCTGTTCAACATGTACGCGCTGTACCTGTTCGGACCCTTCGTCGAGGAGGCGCTCGGCAGGGTGCGGTTCATCGCGGCCTATCTGACCGCGGCGGTCGCCGGATCGGTCACGGCCTACGTGCTGGCCGGGCCCTTGGTGGTGACGATCGGCGCGTCCGGCGCGGTGTTCGGGCTGTTCGCCATGGCCCTGTTGTTCCTGCTGCGGGCCAAGCAGGACGTGCGGACGCTGCTCGTGCTGCTGGGCATCAACGCCTTCATCAGCGTCGCAGGGGCCAACATCAGCTGGCAGGGCCACCTGGGCGGATTCGTCGCCGGAGCCGTGCTGGGCGCCGCGTTCGCCTACGCGCCGCGCGATCGCAGGACGCTCGTCCAGGTCGCGGTGTTCGCGGCGCTGTGGATCGTCATGATCGTGGCGATCGTGGCGCGCTCGTCCGAGCTGCTGCCCTGACCCCAACCGTGTCCACAGGGGTGTGTACACAATTGTGGAAACCGGTGTGGACAACTACACCGCTGTCATTCGGGTGTGGCGTGGGTCACTCCCACTTCATCGCGAAGCCGAACGCGGCCACGATGAAGCCCATGCCGATGACCAGGTTCCAGTTGCCCAGGTCGGAGTACCACTGCAGGAACGACGGGTAGTCGATGTCCTGGCCGTTGAGCACGTAGAACACCACGATCCAGATCAGGCCGATGATCGCCGACGTGACCATCGCGGGTCCGGCCCAGCGATTGCCGATCTTCTGGGCCTGGGGGCCCTTGGGGGTCTTGTCTCGCGCCACGACGTCTCCGGTGGGTTGCTGCGGCAGGGCCGCATCGGTAGGTGCTCTCGGCTAGCCTAGTCGGCGTCCGGGGGCGGAGGGAGTGCGGCATGGCGAAGCGTGGCGCTCACGCGCGCCAGCACTGGCCCTTGGCCGTGCTGGCCGTCTTCGCGACGACTGGATTCTTGTTCGTCACCTCGTCCATCAGCTCCGGCGGCAACGACCTACGACCGGCCGGCGGCGACCTCGCCTCCCTGGTGCGTGCACGGTCAGAACGCATCGAGGTCAGGCGCGATGAGGCGCAGACGTTGCGTGAGGAGATCGACCGGCTCTCGTCCAGCGTCTCGGGCACCGATCTCGACGCCCTGCGCAAACGGGTCAAGGCCCTCGAGCCGGCGACCGGGCTGACCCCGGTGCGTGGTCCGGGGGTGCGGGTGACGCTGACCGACGCCCCCCGCGACGGCGACGACCCGGACATCGACCCCAACCTGCTGGTCGTGCACCAGCAGGACATCCAGGCCTACGTCAACGCGCTGTGGGCCGGCGGGGCCGAGGCGATCTCGCTGCAGGGCCAGCGGCTCATCGCCACGACCGGCATCACGTGTGTGGGCAACACCGTCGTCCTGGACGGCGTCCCGTACTCCCCGCCGTACGTCATCGAGGCGATCGGTGACACCTCCGGCATGTTCAGCGCGATGAACCGCTCCCCCGAGACGGCCAGCTACGCCGACTACGCGCGCACGTACGACCTGGGTCTGCAGATCCAGGAGCTCGACCTGGTGACCGTGAAGGCGTACGCGAACCCGATCGACCTGCGGCACGCTCGCCTCACGCGCTGAGCGGGCCGCAGGACGGCCTACTGGCCGTCGCCGTCAGGCGTTGACGGGTCCGTCGGTGTCGTCGGCGGCGTCGGTGTCGTCGGGGTGTTCTGCGTGTCCGACCGGGTCGAGACGATCAGCTGGATCGCCGAGCCCATCGGCACCTGCTGGCCGCTCGACGGCGACTGACGGGTCACCCGGCCGGCCTCCTCGCCGGCATTCGGGTCCTCGGTGATCCGGTACTTCAGGCCGAGATCGTCCAGGGTCCGGCGTGCGTCGTCGATGTTCTGGCCCACGAGGTCGGGAACCGTCACCTGGCCGCGCGACACGAACAGCTTGACCGTCGAGCCGACCGGGACGGCCGTGCCGCCGGGAGGATCGGTGTTGACGACCTGGTCGCGGGGCAGGCTGCTGTCCTGCATCTCCTTCTGCGGCTGCAGGCCGAGCCCTCGCAAGAGCTCCTTGGCGCGGTCGTAGGAGAATCCGGTCAGGCTGGGGACCTCGACCTGCTCCGGCCCCTTGCTGGTGACCAGGTTGACCGTGGAGCCCTTGTCAACGGTGTCGCCGGCGACGGGGTCGGTCTCGATGACATCGCCCTCATCCACCTCCGAGCTGGCCTGCTCGGTGATGTCGCCGACGACGAGGCCCTCCCGCTCGAGGGCGCGCGTGGCGACGTCGACGCTGCGGCCCGCGACATCGGGAACCGTCACCTGGGCGACCGGATCCGGATCGGAGTCGAAGGCTCCGGTGAACCACAGGACGCCGGCGATCGCGGCGATCAGGACCAGTGCCACCGCGCCGATGGCCCACCACTTGCCGGAGCCGTCGGGCTCGTCCTCGGGATCGGGCAGCGCACTGCCTCGGCTGCCGACCGTCGTGGCTGCCGCGGCCGGTGCGACCGCCGTGGCGCCCGGCACGACCGCGGTCGCCGAGGTCGGGGCGTCGACGGGCATGCCGGCCAGGACGCGCTCGATGTCCTTGCGCATGTCAGCAGCGCTCTCGTACCGGTCCTCGACCCGCTTGGCCAGGGCCTTGGCCACGATGTGGTCGATGTCCTGGCTGACGTCGGGGTTGAGCTGCGACGGAGGTCGGGCCTCCTCGCGGACGTGCTGGTAGGCGACCGACACCGGGCTGTCACCGACGAACGGCGGCCGGCCGGTCAGCAGCTCGTACAGCAGGCAGCCGGTGGAGTAGATGTCGCTGCGGGCGTCCACGGTCTCCCCGCGAGCCTGCTCGGGCGACAGGTACTGCGCCGTGCCGATCACGGCGGCGGTCTGCGTCATCGCCGAGGAGGTGTCGGCGATCGCGCGGGCGATGCCGAAGTCCATGACCTTGACCTGGCCCGAGGGCGTCAGCATGACGTTGGCGGGCTTGATGTCGCGGTGGATGATGCCTGAGCGGTGGCTGTAGTCCAGGGCGGACAGGATGTCGGCCGTGATGGACAGGGCCCGCTCGGGCAGGATCTTGCGGCCGTTCTCGGCGCCGCGCAAGATGTCGCGCAGCGTCTGGCCCTCGACGTACTCCATCACGATGTACGGGACGTGGCTGCCGTGCTTGTCGATCGACTCGCCGGTGTCGTAGACCGCCACGATCGAGGGGTGGTTGAGCGCTGCGGACGACTGGGCCTCGCGGCGGAATCGCGCCTGGAAGGTGTCGTCTGCCGCCAGGTCGCCGCGCAGCTGCTTGATCGCCACGGTGCGACCCAGGCGCAGATCACGACCCACCCGCACATCGGCCATCCCGCCACGACCCAGCAGTCCGCCGAGCTCGTAGCGGTCGCCGAGGCGGATCGTCTCGTCGCCGGATTCGGTCATGGTGTCAGTCTCCCAAGTGATGGCGTGCAAGTTGTCATGCGTCGAATGGATGTCGTCATTTGCCGATCACGGCCTCCATCACGGACTTGGCGATGGGGCCGGCCAGGCGTCCGCCGGCGATCTCCGAGCGGGCCGTGTCGCTGGACTCGACCAGCACGGCGACCGCGACCTCGTTGTCGCCGTCCTTGGCGTACGAGACGAACCAGGCGTAGGGCGGGCGGTCCTTCGTGGACTGGGCGGTGCCGGTCTTGGCACCGACCTCGACGCCGGGGATCTGTGCGGAGGTCGCGGTTCCGGACGTGACGGTGCTGACCATCATGTCCCGCAGCTTGCGTGCGGTGGTCGAGCTGACCGCCTCGCTGAGCAGCTTCGGCTCGGGCTTGTCCAGCACCCGCAGATTGGGCGCGCGGACGGTGTCGACGACGTACGGCTTCATGACGTCGCCGTCGTTGGCGATGCCGGCCGCGACCATGGCCATCTGCAGCGGGGTCGCGGCGACGTCGTACTGGCCGATGCCGCTCTGGCCGAGCTGCGGCGGCTCGAGCTTGGTGTCGGGCGCCGTGAAGCGGCTGGCACTCGCGGGCAGCTTGTCGATCGGATCGGTGCCGAAGCCGAACTTGGCGGCCTGCTCGGCCAGCTTGTCCTGCCCGATCTTCAGCGCGAGGCCGCCGAAGGCGACGTTGCACGACACGTTCATCGCCCGCTCCAGCGTGATCGTGTTGCCGCCGCAGTTGCCGCCGTTCTCGTTGGGCAGGGTGTACCCGTAGCCCGGGAACTTCAGCGTCGTGCCGGCCTTGACCTTGTCGTCGATGTCGGTCACGACGCCGTTCTCGAGGGCTGCCGCGGCGGTGATGAGCTTGAACGTCGAGCCGGGCGGCAGGATCTGCTGCGCCGCGCGGTTGTCCATCGGCTTGTCGGGATCGGTGGTCAGCTCCTTCCAGGCCTTCTGGACCTCGTCGAAGTCGTGGCTGGCCAACCGGTTGGGGTTGTACGAGGGCTGGCTCACCATCGCCAGGACGGCGCCCGTCCGCGGGTCGATCGCCGCGACGGCGCCCTTGGTGTCGTCGCCGAGCCGCTCGAGGCCCTCGGCGGCCGCCTTCTGGGCGAGCGGGTCGATCGTGAGCTCGACGCTGCCGCCCTTGGGCTGCTTGTTCGAGATCAGGTCGACGACCCGGTTGACGAACAACCGGTCATCACTGCCGGACAGGACGTCGTTCTCCGAGCTCTCGATGCCGGACCGTCCGTAGATGTAGGAGAAGTAGCCCGTCAGCGGGGCGTACAGGTCCTTCTCGGGATACAGCCGCTGGTACTTGTACTCGTCCTTGACCTTGACGCTCTCGGCGACGGCCTTGCCGTCGACCAGGATCGAGCCGCGGTCGCGGGAGAACTGCTCGTTGATGACGCGCTTGTTGCCGTTCTTGCTGTTGAGCTCGTCGGCCTGGACGAACTGGACGTAGTTGGCGTTGAGCAGCAGGAGCATGAACAGGGCCAGGCAGGCCACGGCGATGTTGCGGATGGGGCGGTTCACGAGATCTTCACCACCTGGGTCTCCTCGTCGCTGGCAAAGGTCGACACCTCGGGCGCAGGACGCCGCGTCTGGTCGCTGATGCGCAGCAGCAGGCCGATGATGGCCCAGTTCATGACGACCGACGACCCGCCCTGCGCCATGAACGGCGTCGTGAGACCGGTCAGCGGGATCAGCCGGGTCACGCCGCCCACGACGACGAACACCTGCAGGGCGAACGAGAACGCGAGGCCCGCGGCCAGCAGCTTGCCGAAGGCGTCACGGCAGGTCAGCGCGATGCGCAGGCCGCGCTCGACGATGAGGGCGTAGATCACCAGGATCGCCATGAGGCCGGTCAGCCCCAGCTCCTCGCCCATCGACGCGGCGATGAAGTCCGAGAACGAGTACGGCGTCAGCTGTGGGCTGCCCTGGCCGAGTCCCTGGCCGAGGATGCCGCCGTGGGCCAGCCCGAACAGGCCGTTGATGACCTGGCCGTTGCGGTCCGGGTCTGCGAACGGGTCCAGCCAGGCCTCGAAGCGCACGCGGACGTGGCCGAAGGCGGCGTAGCCGAAGTAGGCGCCCGCCGCGAACAGCACGCCGCCCACGACGATCCAGCCGGCACGCTCGGTCGCGACGTACAGCATCACGACGAACAGGCCGAAGAACAACAGGGACGAGCCGAGATCGCGCTGCAGCACCAGGATGCCGACGCTGACCAGCCAGCACGCCAGGATCGGGCCCAGATCGCGGCCGCGGGGCAGGTCGATGCCCATGACCCGACGGCCGGCGAGCGCCAGGGCGTCCCGCTTGACCACCAGGTAGCCGGCGAAGAAGATCGCCAGGCACACCTTGGCGGCCTCGCCGGGCTGGAAGCTGAAGCCCAGGACGACGACCCAGATGCGGGCGCCGTTGATCGTCTGGCCGATGCCGGGCAGCAGCGGCAGGATCAGCAGCGCGATCGCCGCGGCGCCGAAGGTGTAGGTCAGCGTCTGCAGACGCCGGTGGTCGCGCACGATGATGAGGATCGCGGCGAAGGCCACGATGCCCACGGCCGTCCAGACCAGCTGGGAGTTGGCGAACGCCGCGCGGTCGGGGTCGATCTGCTGACGTCCGAGGTCGAGACGGTAGATCATGGCCAGGCCGAGACCGTTGAGGCAGATGACCAGCGGCAGCAGCACCGGATCGGCGTAGGGGGCGACCCGTCGCACGATCAGGTGGGTCGCGACCGCCAGGACGATCAGCGCGCCGCCCAGCTTGTAGGTGTCGGCCGGGATCCGGCCCTCGACACCCAGGCCGACCGAGGCGTACGCAGCGATGCCGATCAGGACCGCCAGCACGGTCAGGAAGAACTCAGCCCCACGCCGCTTGCGGGGGACCCACACCGGCGACGTCATCGCCGCCACGTCGCGGGCGTCGCCGTCGAGGGGCTTTCCGCGGGGTCGGGGGTGGGGCCGCTGGGTGCGGGGACGGGGTCAGGGGTCGGAGCCGGCGGCGTGATGACGTCGAGATCCTTGATGGTCTGGAGGGCATCGGCCTTGCTGGAGGCGGCGATGCCGTCCTCGATCTCGCGCCGCTGGAAGTCGCTCAGCGACGTCAGCTCGATGTCGGTGGTCTCCTCGACATGGCTCAGCGTGATGCCCGGGATGTCGGCCTGGACACCGCGGAACAGCGCGACCTTGCCGTCGCTGGCCGCCACGTAGTACTGCTTCTGCGACCACTCGTACGTGAAGAAGCCCGCCGCGCCCAGGATCGCGGCCACCACGACGATGCCTGCGGTCCAGCGCACCCACCGGCGGCGGCTGGGCGGACGCGGGGCGTACCGCAGCTCCTCGGGGTCGAAGGTCGACGTGTCGCTGCCACTGTCGGCGTTGCCGGTACGCGGACGGGCCTGGCTGGCCGCGGCACCCACGAGCTGCGGCTGGCCGTCGTGCGAGGACAGGTGCACGTCGGGCTCGGTGCCCTTCTCGACGAACTCCGCGATGACGACCGTGACGTTGTCGACGCCGCCGCCCTCCAAGGCGAGGCGCACCAGGTCGCTGGCGGCCATGTCGATCGTCTCGGCGCCCAGCGCACGCGCGATGACGCTGTCCTCGACCATGTCCGACAGTCCGTCGCTGCACAGCAGGTAGCGGTCACCGAGCACCGGCTGGACCCAGCTGAGGTCAGCGTCGTTGTCGTCGCGGCCGAGCATCGCGCGCAGGATCAGCGAACGGTGCGGGTGCACGCGGGCCTCGGCCGGCGAGATGCGTCCCTCGTCGATGAGGCTCTGCACGAACGTGTGGTCGGTGCTGATCTGCTGCAGCTCACCATCGCGCAACCGGTAGACACGGGAGTCGCCGATGTGCGCGAAGGCGAACTTCTCGCCGTCCCACAGCAGGGCGTCCAGGGTCGTGCCCATGCCCTCGACGGACGGATCGTCCGCGATGATCTGGGCCAGGCGCTTGTTGGCGTCGTTGACGGCGCGGTCGAGGGCGTCGATCGCGTCGATGTCCAGGTCGCGGTCGAGCTGGCGGATGACGTGCAGGGTCTCGGACGAGGCGATCTCGCCGGCCGCGGCACCACCCATGCCGTCGGCGACGACCAGCAGGCGGTCGCTGGCGTAGCCGGAGTCCTCGTTGTCGGCGCGGCGCAGACCGGTGTCGGTCAGGGCGACATAGCGGTAGCTCAGGGCAGTCATGGGCTACTTCTGCAGCTCGACGATGGTCTTGCCCAGGCGGACCTGGATGCCCAGGCCGATCGGGATCGGCGCGGAGATGCGCTGGCTGCCCAGGTAGGTGCCGTTGGTGGAGCCGAGGTCCTCGACGAACCACTGCTCGCCGTTGGTCGCGAAGCGCGCGTGCCGGGTGGAGACGTAGTCGTCGTCGAGCCGGATCGCCGCGTCGGTGCCACGTCCCAGCAGGATCGGGCCCTGGCCCAGCGGCACGCTCTGGCCGGCATTGGGGCCGTCGACGATCTTGAGCGTCGTCGGCACCCCCCTCGGGGCCTTGCGCGGGCTCTTGCGCGGCTTGGGTGCGGCCTTCTGCTTGGGCGCCCGGGGGGTCGCCGGCGCCTTCGTGCCGAAGATGTCGGATCGGATGACCGACACCGCGGACAGCACGAACAGCCACAGCACGGCCAGGAAGCCCAGCTTGATGAGGGTCAACGTGAGCTCGGACATCAGCCTGCCTCGGTGACGCGGATGACGACCACGGTGTTGCCGAGCCGGATCTCCGAGCCGTCGGCGACGACGGCGGTCGAGACGCGGTGCCCGTTGAGCACCACGCCGTTGGTGGAGTCCAGGTCGACGATCGTCACGGTGGTCTGGTCCCCGCTCTGGTGGATCTTGATCTGGGCGTGCCGGCGCGAGATGCCCGGGTCGTCGATCTTGAGATCGGCCTCGTTGCCGCGGCCGATCACGACACCGGGCGGCTCGAGCGGGTGCTTCATCCCGTTGACCTCGATCACGACGTTCGAGCTGCGGACGGCCGTCTCGGTCATCCGCTGCCCGACCACCGGGGTGACCGAGGCGGTGGTCTTGCTGCGCACCCGGAAACGTCCGGTGCTCAGGTCGCCGGCGCGGGTGAACGCGATGTGCAGCTCACCGGCCATCGTGTAGCGCTGCTCGCTGACGTGCTCGTGCACCAGCGTCGAGAGCTCGTCGGACAGCGTGCTGCTGAACGGGTTGAGCCGCTCGTAGTCAGAGGGTGACAGCTCGACGGTGAAGTCGTTCGGCACCAGCATCCGCTCGCGCGACAGGATATGGGCGGAGTTGTCGACCTCGCGCTGCAGGGCGGCGGCGATCTCGACCGGCTGCACGGCACTGCGGAACGCTCGAGCGAATGCGCCGGTGACGGCACCCTCGAGACGTTGTTCGAATCGCTGCAGCACCCCCGCCATCAGCTCCCGCCTCTCTCAGTTCGATGTTGTTCCCTGCGATCGTATCGGGAGTGCTCGAAGAGGCACTCGGTCCGCAGGGGTGGGCGCGCCGAAACCTACCGGACGAGGGCCTGTTAGACTCTCGTTCGGTCCTTCGGGATCACGCGCGAGTGGCGGAATGGTAGACGCGCTGGCTTCAGGTGCCAGTGTCCGCAAGGGCGTGGGGGTTCAAATCCCCCCTCGCGCACAGAACGAAGAAGGGCCGGAACCCCAAGGGTTCCGGCCCTTCTTTCTTGTTCGGCGACGGTGTGCCGACCCCGGCAGTCCCGGCCTGCGGTGCAGGTGGGGAACTGATCTGCTCCGGGCTGGAACATGTTCCAGCAAGCGGTCAACCGATGACCTCCGCCGCCGTCAGGTCAGCGAGGCCTTGCGGTCACGAATCGTCCGGCGGGTCAGCAGCGCGGCGACGACCACGGCGATCACCAGGATGATGAGCATCTCGACCGGGCCCAGGAGCCCACCGAGAGCGGCTGCCACCGCCAGCACCGTCAGCAGGATCGCCAGGTACTGCAGGCCCAGCCGAAGCCAGACATTGCGTGGTTGTCTCGTCATCAGGACCCCGCCCGTGGTTCGCGTCTGTGGGTGACTTCGCCTGTCGCCGGAAGCAGTCGGTCGACCGAGGATAGAGCCGCGAGCGCCTGCCATGTGGCCGAATCCCCGCGACGCGCGCTGCCCGGGCGAGTCGCCCGCGACCCCTCAGGCGGTGGAGCCGGCCGGCTTGCTCTTGGCGTGTCCCTCGAAGTCCTTCGGGCTGAACTCGCCGTCCTGCAGGTGTCGTTCGATGTCCTCCAGGCTGTGGCCGGTGAGCTCGGGCAGCAGGCGCCACACGAAGATCCAGGCGGCCACGTTGAACAGGCCGTACAGCCAGAACACCTGGCCCACGCCGAAGGTGTCGATCATCGTGAGCAGCGTCAGGGTGATCAGCAGGTTGGTGCCCCACAGGGTCGCCGACTGGGCGGCGGTGCCGGCGCCGCGCACCGCGAGCGGATAGATCTCCGAGCCGGTCAGCCAGCCCATCAGCTGCAGCCCGCCGGCGTTGAACACCATGAAGACGATCAGGCACGTGACGATGAACGGGATGTTGTCCTTGCCGGCGTGGCCGGTGACGAACAGCGTGCCGAGCACGAACAGGGCGATCGCGGCGCCGGGCACCATGATCAGCGTCAAGCGGCGGCGTCCGACCATGTCGACGATGATCAGGCCGACGATCATCATGATCAGGTAGGTCACGCCGAGCCCGACGCTGACCCGCAGGGCCGCCGTGGTCGAGAAGCCGTTGTCGGTCAGGATCGTCGGCGCGTAGTAGATGATCATCTCGATGCCGGACAGCTGGGTGAAGGCGGCGACACCGCAGCCGACGATCAGCGCCGGACGGACCCACGCCTGACGCAGACCGCTCCAGCCGCGGTGGCTGCGCTTGGTCTCCTTCTTGCGCTTCTCCAGCTCGACGATCTCGCCCATCTCCGCAGAGATGTCGAAGCCGTCGGGGCGGACCCGCTGCAGCACCGCCTCGGCGTCGTCCGTGCGGCCCTGCTTGACCAGCCAGCGCGGGCTCTCGGGGAGGCGCAGCTGGAGGACGAGCATGATCAGGGCGGGCACCGCCGCGGCGCCGATCGAGATGCGCCAGTCGACCTTCTCGGTCGCGCCGACCACGGTGGCGATGACGATGCCGACGCCGATCGCGAGCTGGAAGCACAGGACGAGCCGGCCGCGGATCGCGGCCGGGGCCATCTCGGCGACGTACATCGGCACGGTCTGGGTGGCGCCGCCGACCGCGAAGCCCAGCAGGACGCGCGCGGCAGCCAGCAGGATCGCACTGGGGGCGATCGAGCAGGCCAGGCTGCCGACGATGAACACCACACAGATCAGCAGGATCGTCTTGTGCCGGCCCCAGCGCTCGGACAGCACGCTGCAGGCCAGGGCGCCGACGACCGCGCCGGCCAGGATGCCGGCCGCGATCGACTGCTCCATCCCGTGGCCGGTGTCGAACTCGTCGCCGATCTGCAGCAGGGCACCGGAGATGATGCCGGTGTCGTAGCCGTACAGCAGACCGCTGACCGCGGAGACCACCGCGACCATCAGCATCAGGCCGTTGAGCATCTTCGGCTGCGCGGCGTCCTGTGTCTTGGTCTGGCTCATCGGTAACCCCCCGGTCTGGATGTGCAGGCGCCCGTACCCGCATTCGGTGCCTCCACACCCACGATGTCGTCATCGGCCCGGCACCGCAGCGATGTGAACGTTCACAGGAAACGCTTGACAGAGCGATTGTGAACGCTCACACTCATCGCAAGGTGATCTGGATCACACAGATCTCCTGTCGTGTGAACGGAGTCCGCCCGCCCACACAGCATCCCGGGCCAGCAGGCCTCGGGTCCGACATCACATGGAGGAAATGATGTTCACAAAGGTCTTCACGGCCACCGCGGGGTTCGTCCTCGTGTGTGGGCTCGCGGCGTGCGGCAGCTCCGACAAGTCCGACGGCGACGGCGGCGGCAGCGCCGGAGGCGGCGGTGGCGACGCCATCACGATGGGCTTCGCGCAGGTCGGTGCCGAGAGCGGCTGGCGCACCGCCAACACCAAGTCGATCCAGGAGACGGCCAAGAAGGACGGCATCGACCTGAAGTTCTCCGACGCCCAGCAGAAGCAGGAGAACCAGATCAAGGCGATCCGCTCGTACATCCAGCAGAAGGTCGACGTCATCGCGTTCAGCCCGGTGGTCGAGACCGGTTGGGACGCGGTGCTGCAGGAGGCCAAGCGGGCCAAGATCCCCGTCATCCTCACGGATCGCTCGGTCGACTCCAAGGACGACACCCTGTACGCGACGTTCCTCGGCTCGGACTTCATCGAGGAGGGCAAGAAGGCCGGCCAGTGGCTCGTCGACAACGCCGCCGACGCCGATGTCGACAAGAACGGCTCGATCAACGTCGTCGAGCTCCAGGGCACGACCGGTGCCGCGCCCGCGATCGACCGCAAGGAGGGCTTCGCGGACGCCACCTCGGGCGACGACTCGATCAAGGTGGTCGCCTCGCAGACCGGTGACTTCACCCGCGACGGCGGCAAGAAGGTCATGGAGTCGTTCCTGAAGTCGCAGAAGGACATCGACGTCGTCTACGCCCACAACGACGACATGGGCCTCGGCGCCATCGAGGCGATCGAGGCGGCCGGCAAGAAGCCGGGCGTCGACATCAAGATCATCACCGTCGACGCCGTCAAGGACGGGATGACCGCACTGTCCGAGGGCAAGATCAACTACATCGTCGAGTGCAACCCGTTGCTCGGTCCGCAGCTGATGGACCTGGCCAAGAAGGTCGTCGCCGGCGAGGAGGTGCCCAAGCGCGTCGTCACCGAGGAGAGCGCCTTCGACCAGGAGCAGGCCACCGCGGTCCTGGCCGACCGGAAGTACTGACCGTGATCCCCGGGGGCTCGGGCCCCCGGGGCGACCGGCCGAGCCCGCACGCATGACGACCAGGAAGGAGCGGCACATGGCCGTGCAGCACACCGCGCGCATCTCGCCGCCCGCACCCGGCGCAGAACCCGCCCGCACCTCACCGACGCCGGTCGTCGAGATGCGCGACATCACGATCGGGTTCCCCGGCGTCAAGGCCCTCGACGGCGTGGGGCTGCGGCTCCTGCCCGGTGAGGTGCACGCCGTGCTGGGCGAGAACGGCGCCGGCAAGTCCACCCTGATCAAGGCGCTCACCGGCGTCTACCCGATCGACTCGGGGACCATCGTCGTGGGCGGCACCGAGCACAGCTTCGCCGGCCCGGCCGAGAGCCAGGCCGCCGGCATCAGCACCGTCTACCAAGAGGTCAACCTGTGCACCAACCTCACGGTCGCCGAGAACATGATGCTCGGCCGCGAGCCGAGACGTCTCGGAGGCATCGACGGGCGGGCCATGAACCGGCACGCCGGGGAGGTGCTCCAGCGGCTCGGCGTCGACATCGACCCGCGCTCCATGCTGGGTGACCACCCCATCGCGGTGCAGCAGCTCGTCGCGATCGCCCGCGCCGTCGACATCGAGGCCCGCGTCCTGATCCTGGACGAGCCCACCTCCAGCCTGGACGCCGACGAGGTGCTGGTGCTGTTCGACGTGATGCGGACACTGCGCGACCAGGGCGTCGCGATCCTGTTCGTGTCGCACTTCCTGGACCAGGTCTTCGAGATCTCCGACCGGATGACGGTCCTGCGCAACGGGCGGTTCATCGCCGAGCACCTGACCACCGACATCACCCAGCTCCAGCTGGTGCAGGAGATGATCGGTCGTGAGCTGGAGGTCCTCGAACGCCTCGACCGGGCTCCGGCCGAGGACGCCGTGTCGTCCGGACGCCCGCCGGTGCTCAAGGTCATCGGCCTGTCGCGCAAGGGCAGCGTCGAGGCCACCGACCTGGAGCTGTTCGAGGGCGAGGTCATCGGGGTGGCCGGGCTGCTCGGCTCGGGACGCACCGAGCTGGCGCGTGCCCTGTTCGCCGCGGACGCCCCCGATGCCGGGGAGGTCCAGATGGGCGGCCACGACACCCGGCTGAAGTCGCCTCGCCAGGCCATCGACGCCGGTCTGGCCTTCTCCAGCGAGGACCGTCGGGCCGAGGGCGTCATCGGCGACCTGAGCGTCGCCGACAACATGATCCTGGCCCTGCAGGCCAGCCGCGGGTGGCTGCGGCCCGTGCCCCCGCGCACCAAGGCCCAGCTGGTCCGGCGCTACATCGAGGCACTGGACATCCGGCCCACCGATCCCGACGCCCTGATGCGCAATCTCAGCGGTGGCAACCAGCAGAAGGTGCTGCTGGCGCGCTGGCTCATCACCGAGCCGTCCCTGCTGATCCTGGACGAGCCGACCCGAGGCATCGACGTCGGCGCCAAGGCCCAGATCCAGCAGCTCGTGGCGCAGCTGTCCGACGACGGCATGACGATCGTGTTCATCTCGGCCGAGCTCGAGGAGGTCGTACGACTGGCCGACCGGGTCGTCGTGATGCGTGATCGCCGCAAGATCGCCGAGCGGGTCAACGACGACCTCGCCGTCGCGGACATCCTGCGCATCATCGCCGGCGAGGCCGGACCGGCCGCGACCGAGGCGCACGGAGCCCTCCATGGCTGAGTCCACGTCCACCGCGACGCGCCTGTCCGCCGTGCGCCACAGCCCTCTGGTGTGGCCGGCGGGTGCCCTCGTCGCGCTGCTGGTGGTCAACGTCGTGGCCAATCACGACTTCCTGGCCATCCGCATGCAGGACGGACACCTGTACGGCAACCTGATCGACATCGTGCGCAACGGTGCCCCCGTCCTGCTGGTCGCCCTCGGCATGACGTTGGTCATCGCGACGCGGGGCATCGACCTGTCCGTCGGTGCCGTCGCCGCGATCTCCGGGGCGGTCGCCTGCGTCCACATCGCCGGCTCGCCGCAGCAGTCGGCCGTCGCGACGGCCGTCGTGGCGATGTCGATGGCGCTCGGCGTGGCGGTCCTGCTCGGCGTCTGGAACGGATTCCTCGTCTCGGTGCTCGGGATCCAGCCGATCATCGCAACACTCGTGCTGATGACCGCCGGCCGCGGCCTCGCAATGCTCATCACCGACGGACAGATCACGACGGTCAAGAACGAGACGTTCCGCGATGTCGGCACCGGCTTCTTCGCCACGGTGCCGATCGCCGTCATCATCGCGACGGCGGTCCTGATCATCACCGCGGTGCTGACCCGCCGCACCGCGCTGGGCATGCTGATCGAGGCGGTCGGCATCAACCCCGAGGCCAGCCGGCTGGCGGGTGTGCGCAGCCGCACCATCGTGTGGACGGTCTACATCTTCGCGGCCCTGTGCGCCGGCATCGCCGGGCTGATGATCGCGGCCAACACCAGCGCCGCGGACGCCAACAACGCCGGGCTGTGGATCGAGCTGGACGCCATCTTGGCCGTCGTGATCGGCGGGACGTCGCTGGCCGGTGGCCGGTTCTCGCTGACCGGCACGCTCATCGGCGCCCTGTTCATCCAGACCTTGGCCACCACGATCCCCTCGATCGGCATCCCCGCCGAGACGAACTACCTGTTCAAGGCCATCGCGGTCATCGCCGTGTGCCTGGTGCAGTCGCCCCAGGCGCGCGCGGCGCTTTCGATGCGTCGAGGATCCGTCAGCAAGGCAGGCATGGCATGACCGCGACCACCGCCGGCGTCCCGTCGCTCATCGACCGCATCAAGGGCTTCAGCCCGCCCGACCGGTACCTGCCGGTCATCGCGACGTTCGCCCTGCTGGTCGGGATGTTCGGCATCGGCTCGGCCCGGTACGAGGGATTCGCCTCCCCGCAGGTCATCGCCAACCTGTTCGTCGACAACACCTTCTTGATCGTGCTGGCGGTCGGCATGACGTTCGTGATCCTCACCGGGGGCATCGACCTGAGTGTCGGATCGGTGGTCGCGCTGTCGACGATGGTCGCGGCCTCGACGCTGCAGCACGGGTGGCACCCGCTGTTGGCCGCCGGCGCGGTCCTGCTGGTCGGCACCACGATCGGCCTGGCCCACGGCCTGGTCATCCACTACCTCGGCATCCAGCCGTTCATCGCGACCCTCGCGGGCATGTTCCTGGCGCGCGGCCTCTGCTACCTGATCAGCATCGAGTCGATCCCGATCCGCAACAGCAGCTTCTCGTCCTTCGCGAGCAAGACCGTGACCTTGCCCGGGGACGTGTACGTCACCTGGACCGCCCTGCTGGCACTGGGCGCCGTGGCGGTCGCCGCCTGGGTGCTGGCCCGCACCCGGTTCGGCCGCACCGTCTACGCGGTCGGCGGCAGCGAGGCGTCCGCGATGCTGATGGGCCTGCGCGTCGCCCGGGTCAAGGTCGGCGTCTACGTCATCAGCGGCTTCTGCTCGGCGCTGGCCGGCCTGCTGTTCTCCCTCTACATGCTCTCGGGCTACAGCCTGCACGCGATCGGCATGGAGCTCGATGCGATCGCCGCGGTCGTGATCGGCGGCACGCTGCTGACCGGCGGCCGCGGCCTGGTGATCGGCTCGCTGCTGGGCGTCCTGGTGCTCGGCTCGATCCAGACCTTCATCTCCTTCGACGGGACACTGAGCTCGTGGTGGACCAAGATCTCCATCGGCGTGCTGCTGCTGCTGTTCGTGGTGCTGCAGCGAGTGTTCACCAGGAGGCAGACATGACGTCCAAGCGCAGTTCGGCGCCCGTGATGGCCGATGTCGCGGCGCTGGCCGGCGTCTCGTACCAGACCGTGTCGCGGGTGATCAACGAGATGCCCAACGTCCAGCCGGCGACGCGCGATCGCGTGCTGGCCGCGATCAAGGACCTCGGCTACCGGCCCAACACCGCGGCGCGGGCACTGGTGACCCGCCGGTCCTCGACGATCGGCATCATCAGCACCGAGTCGGGGCTGTACGGGCCCACCAGCATCCAGCGCTCGGTCGAGGAGGCGGCTCGCGAGGGCGGATACTTCGCCGGGTCCGTCGGGCTCAAGACGGTCTCGACCGATGCGCTGACCGATGCGATCGACCACCTGCTGCGCCAGGGCGTCGAGGGCATCGTGATGATCGCCGCGCAGCACGAGGCGATCGACCTGATCAAGCGACAGGACCCGGGCGTGCCGCTGGTCGTCGTCGAGGGCGATCTGTCCCGCGCCAAGTTCGCGGTCGGGGTCGACCAGCACCGGGGCGCCTACGAGGCGACCACCCACCTGCTCGAGCTCGGCCACACCTGCATCGCGCACGTCAGCGGCCCGCAGGACTGGACCGAGGCGGTGGCCCGCCGGCAGGGCTGGCACGACGCGATCACGGATGCAGGCCACACGCCGGGCCCGATCCTGGTCGGCGACTGGACGGCCGAGGTGGGGTTCCGGCACGGCGCGACGCTGGCCGCCGATCCCGCGGTGACCGCGATCTTCGCCGCGAACGACCAGATGGCGATCGGGATCCTGCGGGCACTGCACGAGGCCGGGCGCCGGGTGCCGGGTGACGTCAGCGTCGTCGGCTTCGACGACTCCCCGGAGGCGGGGTACCTGATCCCGCCGCTGACCACGGTCCGGCAGAACTTCGTGGAGGTCGGCCGCCGGGCGATCGCCGTCCTCACCGCAGCGATCCACCACCAGGACGAGGACCTCGAGCGGCTCATCGCCCCCGAGCTCGTCCGCCGCGACAGCACCGCCCCGCGCAGCAGCGTCCCGGGGAGCGCGCCATGACCTCCCCGCCCGACGGTTGCGTCATCGGTGTCGACTTCGGCACCCTGTCGGGCCGGGCGCTGGTCGTCCGCGTCGCCGACGGTGCCGAGCTGGGCTCCGCGGTGCATCCGTACCGGCACGGCGTCCTGGAGGTGGCGCTCCCGGCGCACCTGGCCGGCCGGGAGGTCCCGCTGGCCCCGGACTGGGCGCTGCAGGTCCCCGACGACTACCGCGAGGTGCTGCGCATCGCGGTCCCCGAGGCCGTCCGGGCCGCCGGCATCGACCCGGCGCAGGTCATCGGTATCGCGACCGACTTCACCGCCTGCACGATGATCCCGACGCTGTCCGACGGCACCCCGCTGAACGAGATCGAGGCCCTCGTCGCCGAGCCCCATGCGTACGTCAAGCTCTGGAAGCACCACGCCGCCCAGGCCCAGGCCGACCGCATCACGTCCCTGGCGCAACGCCGCGACGAGGGGTGGCTGCCCCGGTACGGCGGCCTCATCTCCTCGGAGTGGCAGTTCGCGAAGGGCCTCCAGCTGCTCGAGGAGGCGCCCGAGGTCTACGCACGCATGGACCGCTGGGTCGAGGCCTCGGACTGGATCGTGTGGCAGCTGTGCGGCACGTACGTCCGCAATGCCTGCGCCGCCGGTTACAAGGGGATGCTGCAGGACGGGGCGCACCCCTCCGAGGAGTTCCTGGCCGCCCTCGAGCCGGGGTTCGCCGGCTTCGTGCGCGACAAGGTCGACCAGCCGGTCGGGCGTCTCGGCGATCGCGCCGGGCAGCTGTCGGCCGAGGCCGCGGCGTGGACGGGACTGCCCGCAGGCATCGCCGTGGCCGTCGGCAACGTCGACGCCCACGTCAGCGCGCCCGCCGCGCAGGCGGTCGACCACGGGCAGATGGTGGCCATCATGGGCACCTCGACGTGCCACGTGATGAGCGCGGGCGTGCTGCGCGAGGTGCCGGGCATGTGCGGCGCCGTCGACGGCGGGATCGTGGCCGGCAGCTGGGGCTACGAGGCCGGCCAGAGCGGCGTCGGCGACATCTTCGCCTGGTACGTCGACCACGCGGTCCCGGCCTACGTCCAGGACGAGGCGACGGCCGCCGGACGTTCGGTGCACGAGCACCTGACCGCGCTGGCCGCCTCGCAGGAGGTCGGCGAGCACGGTCTCATCGCCCTCGACTGGCACAACGGCAACCGGTCCATCCTGGTCGACCACGAGCTGTCGGGCCTGGTCGTCGGCCAGACCCTCGCGACCCGTCCCCAGGACGTGTACCGCGCGCTCATCGAGGCGACCGCCTTCGGGACGCGGACGATCATCGAGGCATTCACCGCCAGTGGTGTGCCCGTCGAGGAGCTGGTGATCGCCGGTGGGCTCGCCCGGAACCCCCTCCTGATGCAGGTCTACGCCGACGTGACGCGCCTGCCGCTGTCCGTCGTCGGGTCCGAGCAGGGCCCAGCACTCGGCTCTGCTCTCCATGCCGCCGTCGCGGCCGGCGCGTACGCGGACATACGCGCCGCCGCGAAGGCCATGGGGTCCGTGCGGCGCGGTGTGTTCACCCCGGACGAGGACGCCGCACTGCGGTACGACGTCCTGTTCGCCGAGTACACCGCGCTGCACGACCACTTCGGCCGGGGCGGCACCGACGTCATGCACCGGCTGCGGGGGATCCGCCGCGATGCGGTCAGGCGACGGGCGGTGGCCCGATGACGATCACCGCCGATGTCGCCACCTCGGTCCGCGCCCTGCGCGAGGAGGTCTGCCGCCTGCACGGCGAGCTGACCCGCAACCAGCTGGTGTCGTGGACGGCCGGCAACGTCTCCGCCCGGGTGCCCGGCCACGACCTGATGGTCATCAAGCCCAGCGGGGTGGCCTACGACGACCTGACGCCCGAGTCGATGGTCGTGTGCGACCTGCACGGGGAGGTGGTCGATGGTGACCTGTCCCCGTCGTCCGACACCGCCGCGGCCGCCTATGTGTACCGCCACCTGCCCGAGGTCGGCGGCATCGTGCACACGCACTCGCCCTACGCCACGGCGTGGGCGGCGCGCGGTGAGCCGGTCCCGTGCGTGCTGACGATGATGGCCGACGAGTTCGGCGGCGAGATCCCGGTCGGGCCGTTCGCGCTGATCGGCGACGACGCGATCGGCCGCGGAATCGTCCAGACGCTGCAGTCCAGCTCGTCCTGTGCGGTGCTGATGCAGAACCACGGCCCGTTCACGGTCGGCAAGGACGCCCGCGCGGCGGTCAAGGCTGCCGTGATGTGCGAGGACGTCGCCCGCACGGTGCACATCGCCCGCCAGATCGGCACCCCGATCCCGATCGCCGAGGCGGACGTCGCGAGCCTGTTCGACCGGTACCAGAACGTCTACGGCCAGTGAGCTCCGAGGAAGGACCGGCAATGATCAGTACGGTGCGGCCGCGAGAGGTGTGGTTCCTGACCGGGAGCCAGGGCCTGTACGGCGAACAGACGCTGCAGCAGGTGGCCGAGCAGTCCCGGGAGGTGGCCGCGCAGATCGCCGACGACCCGCGCGGCGTGGCCACGATCGTCTGGAAGCCCGTGCTGACCTCCGCCGACGCCATCCGGCGGGTGATCCTGGAGGCGAACGCCGATGACGACTGCGTCGGGCTGATCGGCTGGATGCACACCTTCTCCCCGGCCAAGATGTGGATCCAGGGCCTGACGGCGCTGCAGAAGCCGTTCCTGCACCTGCACACGCAGTGGCACCGCGACATCCCGTGGTCGACGATCGACATGGACTTCATGAACCTGAACCAGGCCGCCCACGGCGACCGCGAGTTCGGCTTCGTCCAGACCCGGTTGGGCGTGGCGCGCAAGATCATCGCCGGGCACGTCTCCGACCCGTCGGTCGGTGAGCGCATCGCGACGTGGTCGCGCGCGGCGCTCGGCGCCCATGACATGCGGACCCTGCGCCTGGCCCGGTTCGGCGACAACATGCGCGATGTCGCCGTGACGGAGGGCGACAAGGTCGAGGCGCAGCGCCGCTTCGGGGTCTCGGTCAACACCTTCGGCGTCAACGACCTGGTCGATGTCGTCGACCGGGTCGAGCCGGGAGCCGTCGACAAGCTGGTGGCCGAGTACTGCGATCGGTACGACATCGCGCCGGACCTGCGGGTCGGTGCCGAGCGGCACGAGCTGCTGCGTGACGCCGCGCAGATCGAGGTCGGGCTGCGCCAGTTCCTGGTCGAGGGCGGCTACGGAGCGTTCACGACGAACTTCGAGGATCTCGGCGGGCTGCGCCAGCTGCCGGGCATCGCCGTCCAGCGCCTCATGGCCGATGGCTTCGGCTTCGGCGGGGAGGGTGACTGGAAGACGTCGATCCTGGTGCGCACCACCAAGACGATGGCGGCCGGGCTGCCCGGCGGCACCTCGTTCATGGAGGACTACACGTACCACCTGGAGCCCGGCCGGCAGAAGTCGTTGGGCGCGCACATGCTGGAGGTCTGCCCCAGCATCTCCTCGGAGCGTCCGCGGGCCGAGGCGCATCCGCTCAGCATGGGCAATCGCCAGGACCCGGTACGGCTGCGGTTCATCGCCGATCCGGGCGAGGGGGTCGTGGTCGGCCTGTCCGATCTCGGCGACCGGTTCCGGCTCACCGCGAACGACATCACCCTGGTCGAGCCCGACGAGGCGCTGCCCCGGCTGCCGGTCGCGTGCGCCGTGTGGCAGGCGCACCCGTCGCTGCCGACCGCCGCCGAGTCGTGGCTGATGGCGGGCGGGCCGCACCACACGGTTCTGACGACCGCCGTGGGCATCGAGGCGTTCGACGACCTGGCCGAGATCCTGCGCACCGAGCTCGCGCACATCGACCAGCACACGACACCGCGCCAGTTCGTCCGCGAGCTGCGCTGGAACCAGGCCTACTACCGGCTCGCCGAGGGCTTCTGACGGCGCCCGGCCGCTGGCTCGCCGCTATCGTCGGGTCATGTCTCTCGTGCTGCTCGACTCGAACGGACCTGTCCGCACCCTGACGCTGAACGCCCCGGAGCGGCGCAATGCGCTGGACTGGCCGCTGCTCGACGAGCTCGCCGCCGCGGTGCGGACCGTCGCGGCCGACCCCGACGCCCGGGCGCTGGTGGTCACGGGGGCCGGCAAGGGATTCTGCGCGGGAGCGAACCTGGCCAATCTGTTCGGGGACGTCGATCGGCCGACCGATCAGATGCGCGACCACCTGATGAAGGTCTACGCCTCGTTCCTGGGCCTTCGCGACCTGACCATCCCGACCATCGCGGCGGTCAACGGCGCCGCGATCGGCGCTGGGCTGAACGTCGCCCTGGCCTGCGATGTGGTGGTGGCGGGGCCGCACGCCGGCTTCGGGCCGACGTTCTCCGAGATCGGCCTGCACCCCGGCGGCGGGTGCAGCTGGATGCTGACCGAGCGGATCGGTCGCGCCCGCGCCACCGCGGCTCTGTACTCGGGGGCGGTGATCGGCGCCGACGAGGCCGCCCGCATCGGGCTGGCCGATCTGCAGGCCGATGACGCCCTGGCCGCCGCGAGCGAGCTGGCGACCCTCTATGCCGGGCGCGAGCCGCAGCTCATGGCGGACATCAAGGAGTCCGTGCGGATTGCGGCGACATCGGACCTGGCGACGTCGCTGGAGTTCGAGTCATGGGCGCAGGCGGCGTCGATGAAGAACCAGCGATTCCGCGACTTCATGCGCCGTTTCGAGGACTGAGCCCTCAGCTGGAAGGCTCGTCGTTCGGGCCGGTCTCCAGGTCGGGATCACCGGGATCCGAGTCAGCGCTGGGAGTCTGGGCCTCCGTGCCCGGCGGACGCTTCCCGTCGATCGTCTCCGGTCCGAAACCGGTGGGATCCAGGTGCGGCACGTCGGCCTGCTCGGGCTCGTTCTGCGTCTCGCTCATCGGTGCTCCTTCATCGGTTCACAGCAGGCCCTTGGCGTACTCGGCCTGACCGAGGTGCTTGAGATCGTCCGCGATGACGCTGACCAGCCGCACGCCGAGCGTGACCGGCGGATCCCAGCGCTCGTCGACGACACGATCGAGGTCGTCATCGGAGACACCGCGCAGGAAGTCGTGGGTGGCCTCGGTGACGCCGCGGGCGTACCCGACCAGCAGATCGGCCGTCACCCGCACCGCGGAGACGTCCTCGCGGGACTGGCCGTAGCCGGTCGCATCAGGCTCGAACGGCAGGGCGAACCGCTGCGCCCACTCGGCGGAGTGCCACACCTGCTCGGCCCCGGCGACGTCGGCGACGGAATCGTCCTGGACGCGCAACAGGTGCCACACCAGCCAGCCGATCGGGTTGGCGTCGGGCGTGATCCGGCGGGCCAGGTCGTCGGGCGAGAGCCCGTCCACGACCTCCAGCACGCCCTCGCCGATCCGGGTGAAGGCGTCACCGATGACGTCGGTCGCCGAGCTCATGAGCCGGGCCACTCGCCGGTGGCGCGCTCGAAGCCCTTGGCGCCCTGGCGCTGGATGACGGTCTTGACCACGGAGTAGATCGCGCCCTGCAGGACCGCTGCCAGCACGATCTCCTTGAACGGGTACTCGGACTGCAGCGGACCGGGCGGGTCCGCGTCGTCACCGGCGCTCACCCGTTTCCAGATCTGCTTGAACAGCATGCTGGCGACGAGGCCGCCGACGATCGAGCTGACGATTCCGACCGGGCGGTACAGGATCTTGGCCGAGGTGCTGGGTGTACGGGATGCAGGCATCGAATCAGGCTTTCGCGAAGACGTCGGTGAGGGTGGAGCAGAAGGCGTCGAGATCGTCGGGGTTGCGGGACGTCACGAGGTCCCAACCCTGTGCGGGGCAGTGGAAGACGGTCTCGTCGACCCAGGACCCGCCGGCATTGGTGATGTCGGTGCGCAGGCTCGGGAACGAGGTCAACGTCTTGCCCGGCAGCACTCCCGCCTCGACCAGCGCCCAGGGGCCATGACAGATCGCGGCGATCGGCTTGCCGGCCTCGGCGAAGGTCGTGACCAGCGCGACCGAGGCCGCATCCGCCCTCACCTTGTCGGCGTTGACGGTGCCGCCCGGCAGCACGAGGGCGTCGAAGTCGGCGGCGGACGCACCGGCGACCGCGAGGTCGGCATCGAAGGTCTCGTCCTTGTCGACGTCGCCGACCATGCTCTGCACGGCCGAGACCTCCGGAGCGATGAGCGTCGGCGTGCCGCCGGCGTCCAGGACCGCCTGCCACGGAGTGGTCAGCTCGACCTTCTCGACGCCCACCTGCGCCGTGAGGAAGGCGATCTTCTTGCCGGACAGTGCTGCCATGGTGCCTCCTGAGGTGGTGTGAAGGTGCTCGTGAAGCCCCCCGACCGTCACGAGCGTGCCGAGCCGGCGGTCAGCTGGCGATCTTCTCCTGGCGCGCGATGGCCGCACGCTCTCCCTCGGTCAGGCCGCCCCACACGCCGTAGGGCTCACGGACGGCCAGTGCGTGCTCGCGGCACCGGTCGATGACCGGGCACTGTCGGCACAGGCGCTTGGCCGCTTCTTCACGGCGCTCCCGCTTGGCGCCGCGCTCGGCTTCGGGCGAGAAGAACACCGAGCTGTCGACGCCCATGCAGGCGCCTTGGTACTGCCACTCGTAGGCGTCGAGGATAGGACCTGGAAGCCGCTTCACGTTGACCATGCGGGTGGATTGCCCCGAACTGACGGCTCGAAACGCACCAGATGCAGATTTGATGCACAAATTGTTCAGAACCTGCTCAACGTGCGGCAACCGCGAGCCGATCTAGGCTTGAGCGATGCCGACCACGGGCGCCCCCGACGCCGATCCGGAGCTCGGCTGGGGCATGGGATCGGTCGCTGCCCGCCTCGGCATGTCGGCCTCGACCCTGCGCACCTGGGAGCGCCGATATGACGTCGGCCCGTCCCGCCGCACCTCGGGCGGACACCGCCGCTACACCGAGGCCGACATCGAGCGGGTGCAGCTGACCCAGCTGCTGATCGCCAGGGGCGCCCCGGCGGCCGACGCCGCCCGCGTCGCCCACTCGCTGGACGACGACGGCCTCGCCGAGGCCATCGACTTCGAGCAGGGGTACGCCGAGCGGGAGCCCGGACGACCGTCCGAGATCGTCGGTGCCCTGCTCGAGGCGGCGATGGCCGATGACGCCCGGCGCATCGGGCGACTGGTGGGCGACGCGGTGCGCAGCATGGGTGTCGTGCGGGCGTGGACCGAGATCATCTCGCCGACCCTGGTCGAGATCGGTCGGGAGTGGTCCGCGGGCCGCTTCCGCCTGGAGGCCGAGCACCTGGCCAGTGAGGCGATGATCGCCGAGCTGCGGGCCCACACCCGACGGTTCGAGGATCCCGATCCGCCGGCGCCGACCGTGATCCTGGCGAGCGCCGGCAATGATGAGCACACGCTGCCGGTCTTCGGGCTGGAGGCGGCCCTCGCCGAGAGCGGCATCCAGCCGTTGATGCTGGGCGCGAGGCTCCCGGCCGAGTCGCTGGCGAGCGTGGCCGCCCGGGTGCGGCCCGAAGCCATCTTCATGTGGGCGTCGATGGCGTGCCCGCAGGAGGAGATGCTGTGGGACGTCCTGGGGCGGGCCCGCCACGACAGTGCGGTGCTCCTGGGCGGTCCGGGGTGGTCGCACGACGTCGCCCGCCGCAAAGGGCTGCAGGACGCGCTGGACGTCCCCGACCTCGGGACGGCACTCGGCCGGATCTGCGCCGCCGTCGGCCATTCCGGGACCTACCCGCCGGTAACCTAGACGGCATGACCGAATCCCGCGTGCTCGTCCAGATCGACGGCCCCCTCGCGTACGTGACCCTGAACCGTCCGGACAAGCTCAACGGCATCGACCTGGAGACGATCGACGAGCTCATCGCTGCGGCCACCTCGCTGCGAGGCAACCGCGAGGTCCGGGCCGTGGTGCTGCGCGGCAACGGTCGCTCGTTCTGTGCGGGGCTGGACTTCGGCGCGGCGTTCAAGGACAAGAAGAAGGTGGCCCGGATGTTCTTCGCCGGTCCGCGCACGGTCAACCGCTTCCAGCTGGTCAACCAGGTGTGGCGCGAGCTGCCGGTCCCGGTCATCGCGGTCGTGCACGGCCACTGCTACGGCGCCGGGCTGCAGCTGGCCGCCTGCGCCGACTTCCGCTTCACGACCCCGGACGCCACCTGGGCGATCCTGGAGGCCAAGTGGGGCCTGGTGCCCGACATGGCCGGCACGGTGCCGTTCAGCGAGCTGCTGCCGGCCGACGTGCTGATGCGCCTGGCGATGACCGGCGAGCAGTTCTCCGGTGCCCGCGCGGGCGAGCTCGGGCTGGCCACCGAGGTCAGCGAGGACCCGCTGAAGTCGGCGCTGGCGCTCGTCGACCAGATCATCGAGCGCTCGCCCGACTCGGTGGCCGCGACCAAGCAGCTCGTCTACGGCACGCGGCGCGGCAGCCTGCGCAAGACCTACCGGCTCGAGCGCAAGCTGCAGTCGGCGATGTTCAAGGCCAGCAACACGGCGATCGCCCGCAAGGCCGGTGCCGCCAAGACCAAGCCCGTCTTCGGTCCGCGGACATTCGGGCGCTGAGGGTAGGGTTCTGGGCGTGACTGACGACAACCAGCCTTCCAAGAAGGTCGCCAACCAGTACGAGCGCGACTACGACTACACCAAGTACTGGGACAACCGCGACTACGAGAACGCTGCCGAGCGCATCGCCATCCGGCGCCTGCTGAATGGCAATCACTACCGCAAGGCGGCCGACATCGGCGGCGGCTTCGGCCGGTTGTGCCTGCTGCTGCGTGAGTATGCCGACGAGGTCACCCTGGCCGAGCCCGCCGCCACCCAGCTCGAGGCGGCCAAGAAGGTGCTCGCCGGCACCGACATCAAGCAGGTCCAGATGCAGGCGGACGACCTCAAGTTCGCCGACGGCGAGCTCGACCTCGTCACGATGGTGCGCGTCATGCACCACCTGCCCGAGCCCTCGGCGGAGTTCGCCGAGATCGCCCGCGTCCTGGCGCCCGGCGGCACCGCGATCATCGAGGTCGCCAACTACGGGCACTTCAAGAACCGCCGCCGCCACAAGAAGGAGGGCACGCCCCTCCCGATCGAGCCGGTCGACATCCGCCAGACGAAGGCCGACGAGCCCGACGCGATCGCCTTCGTCAACCACAACATCGACACCGTGGTCGGCCAGCTCGCGAACGCCGGCCTGTTGCTGGACAGCAAGCTGTCGGTCTCCAACCTGCGCAGCCAGACGCTCAAGAAGGCCCTGCCCAAGAGCGTCATGCTGGCCGCCGAGCGGATCAGCCAGAAGCGCCTGGCCAAGAGCAACTTCGGCCCGAGCATCTTCCTGAAGCTCCGCAAGGCCTGATCGTCTACCGGACGATCGCCCGTTCAGCCTCGGCGGAGATCGAGGTCAAGCGGTCGCGGTTCCTGGCCGTCGCCGAGCGGGTCGCCGATGAATCGGCGGCCCGTGAGGTGGTGGCGTCCGCGCGCCGCCGGCACCACGACGCCCGGCACCACTGCTCGGCGTTCGTGATCGGCCCCGATGCGGCGATCCGGCGGTCGAACGACGACGGCGAACCCGCGGGAACCGCCGGGGCGCCGATGCTCGAGGTGCTGACCCGCCACGGGGTGAGCGATGTGGTCGTGGTCGTCACGCGGTGGTTCGGCGGGACGCTGCTCGGCGCCGGTGGGCTCGTGCGGGCCTACGGCGACGCGACCCGCCTGGCGCTCGAGGCGGCAGGCACGCGCGAGCGACGTCTCGTGCACACGATGCTGGTCACCGCGGACATCGCCGAAGCCGGCGCGATCGAGCACCGGCTGCGGGGTCTGGGTGCGGTGACGGACGTGGCGTACGGCCGGCGGGTCGTGATCACGGTGGGCGTGGCCGATCCCGAACGGCTCGCCGCGGAGGTCGCCGCGATCAGTGGGGGACGGGCGGACGTCGAGGACGCGGGTACGGCCTGGGTCGACGCCTAGCTGGTCGCGTAGCGCTTCGCGGCCCGTTCCCTGGCCTTGGCGGCCTCGATCTCCCGATCCTTGGGCGGCGCGGTGGTCACCAGGTCGTCGAGCAGGTGGCCGGTGAGGTGGGCGATCTCGTCCACCGCGCGGTAGAAGACCTCTTCATTGGCCTTGGACGGATGCGTCGAGCCGCTGATCTTGCGGACGTACTGCAGCGCGGCGGCCCGGATCTCGGCGTCGTTCGCGGCGGGCTCGAAGTTGTGGAGGGTTCGGATGTTGCGGCACATCCGGGCAGGTTAACCCCGTGACGCCGGCAGCAACAGAGCCCCGAGACACCCCGCTGGGCCTGACGTTCTGACCGCGACACGCCGTGCGAGCCAGCAAGAACGTCAGGCCCAGCGGTGAGGGGTGTGGGCTCAGAGGGCGTCGAGGCGGGTCAGCACGTCACGGACGTGCTTGAGCGCATTCTTCTCCGCCAGGCCGGTGGTGTCGTCGAAGTACAGCCCGTCGCCGATGAGCTGGATCGTGCGGGCGAGCGACTCGTCGGCCAGGTGCTCCAGCAGCACCGCGAACCACCCCTCGCGCAGGTCGGCGAGCGCCTCGGACGCCCGGGAGTCGTTCTCCTGGGCGATGCGCCCGGCCGCGATCAGGGCGCGGTCGAAGTCGCTGCCGGAGTTGATCGAGGTGGTGAGATAGAAGTCGACGGGACCCTTCGTGGCCGTCCGCATCTTCTCCACATCGGCGCGGCCCTGCTCGCGCAGCCGGGTCAGCATTCCCTCGACGAGCTCGTCCTTGCTGTGGAAGTGGTACAGCAGCCCGCCCTTGGAGACGTGCGCCTCGGCCGCGACGGCGTCCAGCGTCGCCGAGCGGCTGCCCGCCGTGACGAGCAGCGTCTCGAAGGCGTCCAGCAACCGGTCACGCGTGGGACGTTCTTCGGCGGCCATGGCACCACCCTAGCGAGGGGAATGCCGGGCGGCCCGGCATCGTTACTAAACCGTCCAGACGGTACAGTTGATCGGACGGCCAGACACCGAGGGGAGGACGACATGAGCACGATGGAACGCACCACCGGCACCATGGATTCGCAGCGGGCCGGTGCCCGGGAATGGGCTGCGCTGGCAGTCCTGATGCTGCCGGTCCTGATGACCTCGGTGGACAACACCGTGCTGACGTTCGCCCTCCCGGCGATGAGCATCGACCTGCGCCCGACCGGCACGCAGCTGCTGTGGATCGTGGACATCTACGCGATCATGCTCGCGGGCCTGCTCATCGCGATGGGCAGCATCGGCGACCGCTTCGGCCGCCGGCGCCTGCTGGTGATCGGGTCGATCGGCTTCGGTGTCGCCTCGCTGCTCGCCGCCTTCAGCGGCAGCCCGGAGATGCTGATCGTCGCGCGCGTCCTGCAGGGAGTGTTCGGCGCGATGCTGATGCCGTCCACGCTGTCGCTGATCCGCAACGTCTTCCACGACGCCCGGGACCGGCGCATCGCGATCGCCACGTGGGCCGCGATGTTCTCCGGCGGCGCGGCGCTCGGTCCCGTGCTCGGCGGCTGGCTGCTGGGGCACTTCTGGTGGGGCTCGGTCTACTTCATCAACGCCCCGATCATCCTGGCCTTCGTCCCGCTGGCGCTGCTGCTGCTGCCGGAGTCGCGCGATCCCGCGCCCGGACCGCTGGACCTGCCGTCGATCGGGCTGTCGCTGTCGACGATGCTGCCGCTGGTCTTCGCGATCAAGAATCTCGCGGAGCACGGCCTGACCGACCTGACGCTGACCGCGTTCGCGGTCGGGATGATCTCGGCCTGGGCGCTCGTGCGCCGGCTGCGGACGGCCCCGTCGCCGATGATCGACCTGTCGCTGTTCGGCAACCGGGTCTTCAGCGGGGCGATCCTGGCCAACCTGCTGAGCTTCATGGGCTTCACCGGCTTCCTGTTCCTTGGCTCGCAGCTGCTGCAGCTGGTGCTGGGGCTGTCGGCGATGGACGCTGCGCTGGTGCTGCTGCCGGGCCTGGCGGCGACGGTCGTGGCCGGATTCGTGGCCGTGCGCCTGCTGCGGGTCGTGTCGGCCCGGGTGCTGGTGACGGCGAGCTTCGCGGCGTCCGCGGTCGGCTACGCGCTGACCGCGATGACCGGCACCCCGACGGTCGTCACGGTCGCGGTGGCGTTCGCCGTGATGGGCATCGGGATCGGCATGGCCGAGACCTTGACCAACGACCTGATGCTGTCCAGCGTCCCGCCGTCCAAGGCCGGTGCGGCGTCGGCGATCTCCGAGACCGCGTACGAGATCGGTGCGGTCCTCGGCACCGCCGTCCTGGGCACGATCCTGACGTCGATCTACCGCTCGCACCTGACGTATCCGGCGATCGTGCAGTGGGGGGATCGCAACGGCTCCTTCGAGACGCTCGGCGGCACGGTCGAGGTGGCCAAGTTCTACCCCAACGAGGTCGGCACCTCGCTGCTGGACTCGGCCCGGGGCGCCTTCGACCTGGGCGTGCAGTACACCTCGGCGGCCGCGATCGTCATCGCCCTGCTGGCGGCCCTGGTCTCGTGGAGAACCCTCAAGCACGCCTGAACCCGCGAGTGGCGCAGATTGGACTTTTTGAGACGGCGAGTCTGCGCAATCTGCGCCACTCGGGGGTGAGACTGCGCCACTCGCGGGACGAGGTGGCGGGACACTGGACGCATGTCCCTCAAGCACAGCCTGCTCGCGGTCTTGGTGATGCTCATCTGGGGGCTCAACTTCGTCGTGATCGACGAGGGCCTGGCGGACGTCCCGCCGCTGTTGTTCCTCGCGATGCGGTTCGTGCTCGTCGCGGTGCCGCTGGTCTTCTTCATCCCCCGGCCGGCCGCCGACTGGAGGGTCGTCGTCGCGGTGGGGACGTTCATGAGCCTCGGGCAGTTCAGCCTGCTCTACATCGCCCTCGACCTCGGGATGCCGGCCGGGCTCGGGTCCCTCGTGCTGCAGGCGCAGGTCATCTTCACGATCGTCATCGCGGCCGTCGTCATCCGCGAGCCCCCTACCCGTCGACAGGCCGTCGGCGCGGTGATCGGCACGGTGGGACTGGTGCTCGTCGTGGTGGCCCACGGGGCGAGCGCGCCCGTCGTCCCGGTGCTGGTGATGCTGGGTGCGTCCCTGTCGTGGGCCACGGGCAATGTCATCACCCGCCAGGCCGGCGTCCAGTCAGGTCTGTCGCTGGTCGTCTGGTCGGCGCTGGTCGTGCCGGTGCCGGCGCTGCTGCTGTCGCTGGTGGTCGACGGCGGGCACGAGGTCGGCCGGGCGCTGACCCACCTGTCCGTCGTGGCGATCCTCAGCACGCTGTACACCGCGATCGGTGCCTCGCTGATCGGCTACGGCATCTGGAACTCGCTGCTGGCGCGCTACCCGGCCGGCGCCGTCGTCCCGTTCGTGCTGCTGGTCCCGGTCATCGGCATCGCCGCGGCGTGGGCCCTCCAGGACGAGGTGCCGACGGTGCTGGAGGTCGTCGGCGGGATCGTCATGCTGGCCGGTGTGGCGGCGGCGACGATCTCCCGGCGGGCTACGCGAGCAGAGCGGCTCGAGCCATCGCCGCCAGCCGGGCCCGCATGACGTCCGGGCTGATGCGGGCGCTGTGCGGGGTCGAGTTGATCAGCCCGAAGGTGGCCTGCACGGCGGCGCGCGCCTCGGCGGCGTCCAGGTCGTCGCGCAGGTGCTGGACGGTGTCGACCCAGATGTCGATGTAGGCCAGCTGCAGGGCGCGCACCTCGCGGCGGCCCTCCGCGCCGAGATTGGTCCACTCCCGCTCCTGGATGACGATCAGCGCGCGGTGGTCCAGGGCGAACTCGATGTGCCAGTCGATCAACGCGTCGAGCGCGGCCTCCGTGCTGTCGGCAGCCTCCGACCGCGCCCGGCCCTCGGCCAGCAGCCGCTCGCTGATCGAGGTCAGGGATCGGGTCAGCAGATCGTCCTTGCCCGCGAAGTGCTTGTAGAGCGCCGGCCCGGAGATGCCGCACGCCGTGCCGATGTCGTGCATCGAGACGCCGTGGAAGCCGCGCTCGGCGAACAGGGTCGCCGCGGTGTCGAGGATCTGCTCGCGCCGGGTCGTCGTCACCGCACCAGTCTAGCGCCAGTCGGTTAATGGCTGTTAACCTAATTCGCATGCGTGAACTCGTCGACCAGCTGCGTGACCGGCTCGCGACCGTCCGGCAGGGCGGCAGCGAGGCGTCCCGCGAGCGTCATGTCCGCCGCGGCAAGCTCTTGCCACGCGACCGCGTCGACCGCCTGCTCGACCCCGGCTCGCCCTTCCTCGAGATCGGGGCCCTGGCGGCCCACGACATGTACGGCGGCGACATCCCCAGCGCCGGCATCATCGCCGGCATCGGGCGGGTCAGCGGCCGCGAGTGCGTCGTCATCGCGAACGACGCAACGGTCAAGGGCGGCACCTACTTCCCGATGACGGTCAAGAAGCACCTGCGGGCGCAGACCATCGCGCAGGAGAACCACCTGCCGTGCCTGTACCTGGTCGAGTCGGGGGGAGCGTTCCTGCCGATGCAGGACGAGGTGTTCCCCGACCGCGAGCACTTCGGGCGCATCTTCTACAACCAGGCCCAGATGTCGGCGATGCGGATCCCGCAGATCTCGGCGGTCCTCGGCTCCAGCACCGCCGGCGGCGCGTACGTCCCGGCGATGAGCGACGAGTCGGTCATCGTCAAGGAGCAGGGCACGATCTTCCTGGCCGGTCCGCCGCTGGTGAAGGCCGCGACCGGCGAGGTCGTCACGGCCGAGGACCTCGGCGGCGGCGACGTCCACGCGCGGACGTCCGGCGTCGTGGACCACCTGGCCGAGGACGACGAGCACGCGCTGCAGATCGTCCGCTCGATCGTCGGGACGCTCGAGCGTCCGACCAGTGAGCCCGCTCCGCACGAGTCCGTCCCGCCGCGCGAGGACCCGCAGGAGCTGTACGACGTCGTCCCGGTCGACTCACGCACCCCGTACGACGTCCGCGAGGTCATCCGTCGCATCGTCGACGACTCGCGGCTGCACGAGTTCAAGCCGCTGTACGGCGAGACGCTGGTGTGTGGGTTCGCGCGCATCGAGGGCTACCCGGTCGCGATCGTGGCCAACAACGGCATCCTGTTCAGCGAGTCGGCCCTCAAGGGCGCGCACTTCGTCGAGCTGGCCAACCAGCGCGGCATCCCGCTGGTGTTCCTGCAGAACATCACCGGCTTCATGGTCGGCCAGGAGTACGAGAACCGCGGCATCGCCAAGGACGGCGCGAAGCTGGTCACCGCCGTGGCGTCCTCGGTCGTCCCGAAGTTCACCGTCGTCATCGGCGGCTCGTACGGTGCCGGCAACTACGGCATGTGCGGACGCGCCTACGATCCGCGATTCCTGTGGATGTGGCCCAACGCCAAGATCTCGGTGATGGGCGGCGAGCAGGCGTCCGCGGTGCTGGCCACGGTCAAGCGCGATGGCATGGAGGCCCGCGGCGAGCAGTGGTCGGAGCAGGACGAGGCCGACTTCCGGGCGCCGATCCGCGACCAGTTCGAGTCGCAGGGATCGGCCTACTACTCCTCGGCGCGCCTGTGGGACGACGGGATCATCGACCCCGTCGACACCCGGCGCGTCCTGGCGATGGGCCTGCAGCTGGCCTCCGCCGTTCCTACTCCCGAGCCCCGCTTCGGGCTCTTCAGGATGTGAACCCGATGACCTTCTCCTCCGTCCTGATCGCCAACCGTGGCGAGATCGCCCGCCGGGTGATCCTGGCCTGCCGCGCCGCCGGGCTGCGCAGCATCGCGGTGTACTCCGACGCCGATGCGGACGCCCCGTACGTGCAGCTGGCCGACGACGCCGTGCACCTGGGACCGACTCCGGCGACCGAGTCGTACCTGTCGATCGATCGGCTGCTGGCCGCCGCTGCGGCGTCCGGGGCCGAGGCGATCCATCCCGGCTACGGGTTCTTGTCCGAGCGGGCGGAGTTCGCGCGAGCCGTCGTCGAGGCCGGTCTGGTGTTCATCGGCCCGACCGCCGAGGTCATGGACGCGATGGGGCGCAAGGACCGGGCCCGCGCGATCGCCGAGAAGGCCGGTGTGCCGGTCATGCCGCAGTTCGCCGCGGGCGACGTGCCGGCCGATGCCTACCCGGTGCTGGTCAAGGCCGCAGCCGGCGGCGGCGGCAAGGGGATGCGGATCGTGCGCGAGGCGTCCGAGCTGGCGGCAGCGATCGAGGCCGCCGGGCGTGAGGCCGCATCGGCGTTCGGCGACGACACCCTGCTGGTCGAGAAGTACGTCGAGGCCGGGCGGCACGTCGAGGTGCAGGTGTTCGGTGACGAGGCCGGGCACGTCGTCCACCTCTTTGAGCGCGACTGCTCGGTGCAGCGCCGGCACCAGAAGGTCGTGGAGGAGGCCCCGGCGTACGGGCTGACCGACGAGCTGCGCCGCACGTTGCACGACTCGTCGGTCGCGTTGTGCCGCGAGGTCGGTTACACCGGTGCCGGGACGGTCGAGTTCCTCGTCGCCGATGGCCGGGCGTACTTCCTGGAGATGAACACCCGCCTGCAGGTCGAGCACCCCGTGACCGAGGAGATCACCGGTCTGGACCTCGTGCAGTGGCAGCTGAACGTCGCCGCGGGCGAGCCGCTGCCGCTGACGCAGGACGAGATCACCGCGACCGGGCACGCGATGGAGGTGCGCGTGTACGCGGAGGACCCGTATGCCGGTTTCCTGCCGCAGGCCGGGCACGTGCTGGACGTCGCGTGGGCGCAGGACGCGCGCATCGAGTCCGATCTGGCGGCCGATGCCGAGGTCTCGACCGCGTACGACCCGATGCTGGGCAAGCTCGTGGTCTCCGGCAGTGACCGCGAGGACGCCCGGCAGCGGCTGGTCGCTGCGCTCGACGACTCGGCCGTCTTCGGGGTCACCACGAACCTGGGCTTCGCCCGCCGCCTCGTGGCGTCCGAGGAGTTCGCCGCCGGGCAGATCCACACCGCCTGGCTCGACAGCCCGGCGTCCGCGGAGCTGCTCACCGCGCCGGCCGTCCCGGAGGAGGCCGTGCGCACCGCCGCGGCGGTGTGGGCGCGATATGCCGTGGTCGGCAGCGACGACCCGTTCGGCAGGCTCGACGGCTGGCGGTCCGGTGCGGACCCGGCGCCGACCCGCATCGCCCTGGAGGACCAGACGGGACGGCTGTGGTCGTTCGGCCTGTCCGACGACGAGATCGACGACGTGGAGGCGCTGGCGATCATCGACCGCGACAGCATCACGATCGCGTGGCACGGGCAGACCTGGCCGCTGGAGACGCCCGATCCGATGCGCGGCGGGCACCGCAGCAGCGCCGCGACCGACGCCGACCTGGTCTCGCCGATGCCCGGCACGGTGCTGCGCGTCGACGTGGCCGTCGGTGACACCGTCGTCCTGGGGCAGCAGCTCGGCGTCGTCGAGGCGATGAAGATGGAGCTGGCGATGACCGCTCCCTACGATGGCGTGGTGGCCGACGTCGGAGCCGCCGCCGGCGACCAGGTCCCGATCAAGCACCTGCTGTTCACGGTCGACCCCGCATGACCCGCGAGTGGCGCAATCTGGACTTTTTGAGACGGCGTGTTTGCCCGAACTGCGCCGCTCGAGGGCGCTTTTGCGCCACTGGAGGAGGTAGAGCATGACGCGTCCCATGGTCGTCCGCGACCCCGCGCTGCCCGAGTCGGTCACGATCTACGAGGTCGGCCCGCGCGACGGGCTGCAGAACGAGTCCGCGATCGTCCCGCTGGACGTCAAGGCCGAGTTCGTCCGGCGGCTGATCGCCGCGGGGCTGCCGATCGTCGAGGCCACCAGCTTCGTGCACCCCAAGTGGGTGCCGCAGCTGGCCGACGCCGCGGACCTCGTCGCCCGTCTGCCGATGGACGGCCCGGTGCCGCTGCCGGTGCTCGTGCCGAACGAGCGGGGCCTGGACCGGGCCCTGGAGGCCGGGGTCCGGCACATCGCGATCTTCGCCAGCGCCACCGAGACGTTCGCGCGCAAGAACCTGAACTCGACCCTCGACGAGCAGTTCGCGATGTTCGAGCCGGTCGTCGCCCGGGCCCGCGCGGCCGGCGTGGACGTCCGCGCGTACGTGTCGATGTGCTTCGGCGATCCGTGGGAGGGCGCGGTGCCCGTCGAGCAGGTCGTCTCGACCGGACGCCGCCTGCTCGACCTCGGCGCGTCCCAGCTGTCGATCGGCGACACGATCGGCGTGGCGACCGCGGCCCACGTGCAGGAGCTCGTCCGGCAGTTCGAGGCGGCCGGCACCGGCACGCAGTGGCTCGCGATGCACTTCCACGACACCTACGGGCAGGCCCTGGCCAATGCGCACGCCGCGCTGCAGGCCGGCATCACGACCTTCGACGCGTCCGCGGGCGGTCTCGGTGGGTGCCCGTACGCCGAGAGCGCGACCGGCAACCTGGCCACCGAGGACCTCGTGTGGATGCTCGACGGCCTGGGCATCGCCCACGGCGTCGACCTGGACGCCCTGGTGCAGAGCAGCGCCTGGATGTCGACGGTGCTGGGCAAGGAGCCGGCGAGCGCCGTCGTCCGCGCCCTGGCCTGACCCGGCCCCCATCGGTTTACCACGGTCCCTCGGCAAACCCTCTCCGCCCAGGGGAAATTTGCCGTGGGCGGACGCAGTTTGCGGAGGGACCGTGGTAAACCGTCACGGTTCAGTGGCGGCGGCGGTCCTTGAGCTCCTGGCCGGCGTAGGTGCCGATCTGCCAGGTGGCCCAGGCATCGCTCGAGCCGCCGACGGCACCGCCGAGGAACGGGACGCGGCGACCGATCAGGGTCACGGCGCGACGCCCGGCGGTGCGGCCCACCAGCTCGGCGGTGACCTCCTTGGACAAGGTGGTGTCGAGCACTGGATCGTGCACCGGTGAGGTGGCCAGCGCCATCGGCGACGACGGCAGGCGGTGCGACTTCACCAGCGCCGCGACGGCGTCCTCGCCCAGCATGCAGGCCAGGATCGCGTTGCGGACCCGCGGGTCCTCCAGGTCGTAGCCGCGCAGGTGGGCGACCCCCGCGACCAGATGGCACTGCACGATCGTCACACCGGCGACATTGGCCGGGACGGCCAGCGCAGCGGTCGCGAGCCCGCCGATGTTGGTGACGAATCCCTGCACCCCGGCCAGGCTGGTGTGCATCCGCAGCAGCCCGCCGAACGCCTTCTCGACGTCGCCGCCGGCGTCGACGAGCTTGGTGTCGGCCGATGCGGCGGCCGAGCGCAGCGGCCCGATGCCGTCGATCGCCCGGTCGAGCACGATCCGGACGTATCCGGAGCCGACGGTGGGAGCCAGCTTCGTTCCGGCGATCATTGCAGCGCTACGACGAACTCCCATGCCCAACAGCATAGGAGCGATGACCTGACCGGGCCTCCCGGCGGCGAAGCGACGCAGGTGGCCGCCGCTGCGCCTACGCTTGAGTCATGGGTCGCCCGTTCTCCGAGCGCGTCGCGCACGACGACTGGCGGCACACCGCCGAGCAGTGGGTCCGTCGCGAGCTCGCGAACCGCGACATCGAGGTCGTCGGGACGATCGAGCAGCCCCGCATCCGGCCGTGGTCGACGCAGCTGAAGGTGCCGACGGCCACCGGGACGGTGTGGTTCAAGGCCAACTGCGCCCACCTGTCGTTCGAGCCGCTCCTGCAGGCCGAGCTGGCGCGCCTCGCCCCCGACGCCGTCGAGGCGCCGTGCGCGGTCGACGCCGAGCGCGGCTGGATGCTCACGCGTGACCGCGGCACGACCCTCGGCGACGCCGTGGAGCCGACCGTCGACGACTGGTGCCGCATCCTGGCCGGTGCGGCCGCCCTGCAGCGCATCGTCGCCGGGCACGAGGTCACGATGCTGGCCACGGGCCTGCCGGACTGCCGGCCGTCCACCGTCGTCGCCCGCTACGACCGCCTGCTGGAGATTCTCTCGGCACTGCCCGAGGCCCACCCCGGGCACGTGTCCGACGACCTGCGCTCGCAGCTGGTGGCCGTCTGCGGCCGGGTCGCCGACGCGGCGGCCGAGCTCGACGAGTCGTCCCTGCCCACCACCTGGCAGCACGGTGACCTGCACCCCTGGAACGTCTTCGCCGCCGACGGGCGCCTGTTCGACTTCGGCGACGGGCAGTGGGCGCACGCCGCCGAGATCCTGAGCGTCCCGCACGCCTGGATCACCCGGCAGGACACCATCTCCTGGCCCACCGTCCTCGAGGCGTGCGCCGACGCCTGGGACGTCACGCCGGCCGATCTCGCGTCGCAGCAGCGCGCGGCCGCGGTGACCCAGCCGGTCAACCGGACGCTGCTGTGGTGGGGCTGCCTGCAGGAGGCGACGGCTGCGGAGTGGACCCAGTGGGGCGATGCCCTGCTGCAGCACCTGACGCGGGTGCTCGAGCCATGACCCGCACCCCCTTGCCACCGTCCCCGTGGGTGTTCGACCCCGCCGACTGGCCCGATGACGACTGCATCGCTGCAGGCGCCGACCTGGCCCCCGAGACCCTGCTGGACGCCTACCGCAGCGGCGCCTTCCCGATGCCGCACGACGACGTGCTGCTGTGGTGGTCACCGATGCGCCGCGGTGTCCTGGTGCCCGGCGACCTGCGGGTCAGCCGCTCGCTGGCTCGCTCGGTGCGCCGGTTCACCGTCACGTTCGACGAGTCATTCGAGGAGGTCATCGACGCGTGCGCCGACCCGTCCCGGCCGGGATCGTGGATCGACGGCCCGATCCGCGATGCCTACGTCCACATGCACAGGCTGGGCTGGGCGCACTCCGTGGAGACCCGCACGGCCGACGGGACGCTCGTGGGCGGCCTGTACGGACTGAGCATCGGTGCTCTGTTTGCAGGCGAATCGATGTTCCACCGGGCCACCGATGCCTCGAAGGTCGCCCTGGTGGCGCTGACCGAGGTGGTCGGCGAGGACGGCCTCATCGACACCCAGTGGAGCACCAGCCACCTGGCCTCCCTCGGTGTCACCGAGTGGCCTCGGGACCGCTACCTGGCCCGCCTCGCGACCTTGGTGGACGCCCCGCCGCCGGCTCGCTGGGCCTGATATCACGGGGGAATGTGCACCCTCGGCAGCGGGGTGCCGGCTGGCAGTCAGTGGGGCTTCCTAGACTGATGCACGCACACCCACCACTCATTAGGAGCTTTTGTGGCCATTTCACGCAACGACCTCGTCGCTGCCCTCGCTTCGAAGGCCGGCACCAGCAAGGCCGAAGCCGACGCGGTTCTCTCGTCCTTCAGCGAGATCCTGCTCGACTCTGTCGCCAAGGGCGAGAAGGTCTCGATCCCCGGCATCCTGTCCGTTGAGCGCGTCGCGCGCGCCGCTCGCACCGGTCGCAACCCCTCCACGGGCGAGACGATCGACATCCCCGCCGGCTTCGGCGTGAAGGTCAGCGTCGGCTCGCGCCTCAAGGCCGCCGCCAAGTAGGACAGCACCAACTCTTCAGCGCCACCGGGCCTCGGCCCGGTGGCGCTGCTGTTCTCTGGGATGCAAGGATCTCGCATGGCCACGCCCTATCACCGTCTCGCCCGCGAGACGCCGGCCTATGCGTGGTGGAAGCTGCCGCTCGCCGGCTTGGTCGCCCTCGTGGCCTATGCGGGCCTCACGATCGCGCTGATCGCCGCGGGGGCGGCGTGGTTCGTGCTGACGGACTCGAGCAACGGCCTGGACGAATGGCTGGACGCCGCCGGCGACCTGGACCTGGAGCACCTGGACTTCTTCGTCCTGGACATGCTCGCCCTGGTGCTGCTGATCCCCGCGATCTTCATCGGCGTCGCGGTGGTGGGTCCGCGCCCGGTCGGCTACCTGTCGTCGGTGGCCGGACGCCTGCGGTGGCGGTGGATGGGCCTGATGGCCCTGCTCTCCTCGATCGTGTTCATCGTGACGATCGGTGCGTCCCTGGTCGTCGACGAGCTGACGGACCCCACCTCGGTGAGCGGCGCGAGCAGCGTCGACGGCCGGGTCGTGGCGGCGCTCGTCGCGATCGTGCTGATCGTGCCGTTCCAGGCCGCCGCCGAGGAGTACGTCTTCCGCGGCTACCTGATGCAGCTGTTCGGGTCGTGGTCGCGGTTCGCGGCCGTCCCGGTCATCCTCACGACGCCGCTGTTCGTCGCCGGCCACCTGTACGGGCTGTGGGGCCTGCTGGACGTGGGACTGTTCGGCCTGACCGCCGCCATCCTGACGATCCGCACCGGCGGGCTCGAGGCGGCCATCGCGGCGCACGCCGCCAACAACATCGTGCTGTTCGTCCTGGACGCGCTGGGCATGATCGCGGCGACGGATGACTCCGATGCCGGTCCGACAGATCTGATCCCGACCGTCGTGTCCGGCATCGTGATCCTGCTGCTGGTCGAGTGGGCGGCTCGGCGCACCGGGTTGCAGCGCACCCGCGAGCCCATCCCTGACCCGCCCGCACCGCAGGCCCCGATGTGGCCACCGCCGCCCTACGCGATGCTCTGGTACCCGCCGGCGGGGTACGCCCCGCCGCCGACCGCGGCCGAACCGCCGCGGGTGCTGCACCCGGACACGCCCGCCTACCCCGGCGAGCTGCCCGAGGGCTGGAACTCCTAGACGACGGGACGTCCGGCTGCCTGCCAGGCGTCCATGCCGCCCTCGACGTTGGTCACGTCGTGTCCCTGCGCCTGCAGCCACTGCGTCGCGCGGGCGGAGCGTCCGCCCAGGTGGCAGATCACCAGCGTGCGGACGGTCGGGTCGAGCTCGCCGATCCGCCCCGGGATCTCACCCAGTGGGATGTGGACCGCTCCGTCGATGTGCCCGGCTTCCCACTCGTGGTCCTCGCGGACGTCCAGGACCACCAGATCCTCGGGAATCGGTGTGGGAATCGCCGTGACATCGGTCGTGGGAATGCTCTGTTCGGCCATGTCCACATCGTCTCGTGCGGTTCAAATCACGCCTCGAACGGGGTCCGATTCGGGACCAGGGGTGGCACATGGCCCATGGAGTAGTTACTTTGGACCATGGGTCCATGGTCCGTGGTTGGCATTGAGGACGCACCCGGCGGCAAAAATCACTGGTTCGGTCTGGAGACTCTATGAAGGCACAGGATGCGCTTCGCCTGCCTTTCGCTGCGTCAACGCCCGGTATCGCCCGCACTCGTCTGGCCTCGTTCCTGACGTTGCACCGCGCCTCGAGCGACGTCATCGACGACGCACTGATCGTGATCAGCGAGATGATCGCCAATGCGGTGAGCCACGGTGTGCCCGGCCAGGACGGGACCATCGAGGTCGCCTGGTCGATCAAGGGCACGCTGCTCGAGCTCAGCGTCCTGGACGGCGGTGTCGGTGGGCACCTCAAGCCGATCGACTTCGACGAGGACTCGCTCAGCGGCCGCGGGCTGTCGATCATCAACCGCGTCGCCGATCGCTGGTGGGTCGACATGTCGGCAGGCACCCGGGTCAACGCCGAGCTTGCCCTGACCACCTACTGAGCCTCGCCCGTTAGACTCGCCCGTCATGGGCAAGAAGTCGCGAATCAAGAACAAGGCCGCCAAGAAGGAACGCATGCCGTTCGTGGCGCGCACCTTCGAGGGACTCCCCGGAGAGGCGGACTGGGTCGCACTGCGCGAGTTCGTTCCGGCCGGCTCGGCGACGATCACCCTGGCCTCCGGCGAGACCGTCCGGGTGTGTTCGATGCTGCCCGGCAACGGAGCGGGCATCCGTCGCCAGGACGGCGAGATCTGGATCGGCCTGCAGGTCGCCCACAACTTCGGTGACATCAGCCGCGATCTCGCGCACGTCATCGAGCTGGCGCGCGAGACCGAGCCGGGCAACCCCGTCCGCATGACCGACCCGGGCGTCGGCCCGCGGCTGCAGGACATCATCGACCCGTCCTCGGGCTTCGACGTCGAGATCCACGACGGCTTCGACTACTGGGTCGAGGGCGTCGACGGGTCCGAGGGTGTGGCCGAGGCACTCGCGGAGGCGAACGAGACGATCGCCCCGACCGTCCACCTCAGCTCCGTCGACGGCGCGTACTGGACCGAGATGGGTGACCAGCGGTTCCTGCGCTGGATCATGACGCACGACGAGACGACGCTGCTCAACGCGCTGGCCCGCCTGCACGCCGCCGGGCAGGACACCCTCGGCGAGGGCACCAAGCTCATCGGCCACTTCCGCGCCCACGGCCTGCTCGTGCCGGTGTGGGAGTTCGAGCACGATGCGGCCGATCTGGAGCAGCCCGCGGCCGACTTCGAGAAGCGTCTGGCCGAGGCGCTGGCCGACGACAGCCCGTTGACGTCCGAGCAGCGCTCGGCCCGTGCCGCGCTGATCAGCCGCCAGGTCCAGGTGTGACGGGTCTGGACTTCGGACCCCTGGTCCTGGGTGGCAACACCTTCGGCTGGACCTCCTCGGCGCAGGAGAGCCACGCGGTGCTGGACGCCTTCGTCGACGCCGGCGGACGCTCCATCGACACGGCGGACGTGTACTCGATGTGGGCGCCGGGCAACACCGGAGGCGACTCCGAGCGCATCATCGGCGACTGGCTGGCGGCCCGCGGACGTCGCGACGACGTCGTCATCGCCACCAAGGTGTACTCACTGCCCGACCGGCCCGGCCTGTCGCCGGAGAACGTCCGGGCCGCGGTCGACGACTCGCTGTCACGGCTGCGCACCGACCACATCGACCTGTACTACGCACACCGCGACGACCAGGACGTGCCGCAGGCCGAGTACGTCGGCGTCTTCGACGAGCTCGTGCAGGCCGGCAAGATCCGTGAGGCGGGCGCGTCCAACTTCTCGGCCGAGCGGCTCAAGAACGCCGTGACGATCGCCGCCGACGCCGGCCAGACCGCTTTCACGGTCGCGCAGGACCACCTCAACCTGGTCGAGCGCGACTACGCCGAGGTCCTCGCGCCGACCGTCGCGGAGCTGGGCCTCGTCGAGCTGCCGTACTCGTCGCTGGCGTCGGGCTTCCTGACCGGCAAGTACCGCCCGGGCACGGCGGTCGATTCTGCCCGGTCCGGCGGCGCCGGCGGCTACCTGCAGGACGAGCGCAACGTGGCGCTGCTGGACGTCCTGGACGAGGTCGCGGCAGCCCACGGCGTCAGCGTCACCGCGGTGTCGCTGGCGTGGCTGCGCCAGCAGCCGACCGTCGCGGCGCCGGTCGCCAGCGCCCGCACCGTGGAGCAGGTCACGGCCCTGGTCGAGTCCTTCGACCTGGTGCTGACCGACGAGGAGATTGCCCGCCTGGCCTAGCGCCAGCGGCTAGGGCCGGGGCGCGTCCTGCGGCATCAGGCCGGGGATGTCGGCGGCGGACATCCAGTCGCCGGAGCCCGGCCAGACCCGGGTCTGCGGCTGGACGCGGCCCTCGAGCACGAGCTGGCGCATCTGGTCCAGGTCGTACGGTCCGTAGGACGTCCCGGCGGCGTGCACATGGAACGTGGCCTGGGGTGTCGCGACGGGAGCCTGCGCCACGGGCGCCGGGGCGACGGGTGCCTGCGCCACGGGGGCCTGAGCGGGAGCCTGCGGCTGCACGGGTGCGGCGGCGCGGCCCGGACGGATGAGCAAGACGGCGGCCGCGGTGGCCGCTCCCAGCGTCACCCACGCGAGGGGCCACTTGTCGACCAAGGCGGTGTACTGGCTGGACTCGAAGTAGAACTGCAGGGCCTGACCGGCACCGAAGTCATCGGCCAGCCGCACGATGAACAGCAGCTCACGCACGACCCAGGCGGCCGCGGCCACGGCCAGCATCAGCCCTGTGCCGGGGAACCAGGTCCGCGTCGAGCGGGTGAGCGCGATGCCCGCCAGGATGCCGGCGGCGGTCATGGTGCACACCGCCACGATCGCCGCGATGCCCTGCACGAGCGTCCAGCCCCCGATCCGGCTCTCGGAGACGGCGCGGTAGATCTGCTGGTCGATCAGGTGGTACTGGAGGTAGAGGCTGTACACACCGAGCACCGTCGCGATGATGAGGCCGGTGGTCTGGGTCTGGGGTCGGGGCGCAGTCACGGCAGCATCCTAGGAGACAGTCGGTCAGTCGCGGTCGATCGGGCACGACATGCATCGTGGCCCGCCGCGGCCGGAGCCGAGCTGGTCGCCGCTGATCGCGATGACCTCGATGCCGTGCTCCTCGAGCCGGGCGTTGGTCTGCTCGTTGCGCTCGTACGCGACCGCGAGCCGGGCGTCGATCGCCAGGGTGTTGTTGCCGTCGTCCCACTGCTCACGCTCGGCGGTGACGGGGTCAAGGCCGGTGTCGATCTGGTGCAGCGTCTCGATGCCCATCGCGGTCGCCGCGGCGGCGAAGAACGAGGTCTCCTCCCCGAGGACGAAGCGGCCGTCGTCCCAGGTCAGCGGCACGGCGCGCAGGGTGTCGGCCATCTGCGGATAGATGACGACCGTGTCGACGTCGACCATCGTGACGATCGTGTCCAGGTGCATCGTGGCGCGCTCCTGCGCGATCGGCACGGCCAGGACGGTGTGCGCCAGGTCCTCGCTCAGCACCTGCCGGGCGAACCGCTCCAGCCCGGCCGGGGTCGTGCGCTCGCCGACGCCGACCGCGATGACGCCCGGCGCCAGCTCCAGGACGTCGCCACCCTCGAGGTGCTCGAGGTGCGGGCCGTGGACGACGGGGGTGCCGGCGAAGCGCGGGTGGTGGTCGTAGATCAGCCCGGTCAGCTGCGTCTCGCGCATCCGCGCCGGCATCGCGAGGCTGGTGACGGCGACCCGGTCGCGCAGCCACACCGACGAGTCGCGGGTGAACAGCAGGTTCGGCAGCGGGTTGATCAGGAAGTCCTCGGGCTGCATCAGCCGGTTGGCGACGCTGCCGCGCAGGGACATCTCGTCGTTGCGCAGGCCCGCCATCAGCACCTCGGCGAGCTGCTCGGGGTGGGCGCCGGCGAGGAAGGACGCGATGTGGTCCTGCAGGCTCGGCCCGACGAACAGCCCCTTCAGCGTGCTGGCGATGATCTCGTCGCGGGCCTCGTCGCGGGCGAGCGTCTCGGTCAGCAGATCGGTCAGGTACAGCACCTCGACGTCGTGATCGCGCAGCGCCTGCGCGAAGGCGTCGTGCTCGTCCTGCGCCCGGCCCAGCCACGGGATGCCGTCGAACAGCAGCTGGTCGTTGTTGCGGGGCGTCAAGCGTCCCAGCTCGGGACCCGGCCGGTGCAACATGACCGTGCGCAGTCGTCCGACTTCGCTGTCCGCCCCCAGAGTCATGGGCTCAGCGTAGTGACGGCCCGGCCACTGCGCACCGATCCGGTCAGAGCCAGGGCGTGACGATCGCGAACGGGCTGTGCGACGTCACGGTTCGCGTACGGAGGGTCCGGGTCGTGGCAGTCGCCTTGGTGTAGGCGGCCTTGGCGATCTTCTTCTTGCGGGCGTAGGCCTTCTTCGCCGCGGCCTTCTTGGACGCGCTGCTGCCGGCCTTCTTGGTCGCCTTGGTGAAGGACTTCTTGGCAGCGGCGAGTTTCTTCGTGTAGGCCTTCGTGGCGGCCTTGCGCTGCGCGGACGTCTTGCGGTGGTTGACCCAGGTCTGCGTGGTCTGGTCGCTCATGCGATTGCCGGTCGCGGAGAACATGGCCTGATCGATCTCGTCCGAAGCGGGCACAGACAGGGGCGCGGTCACCGAGACGTCGCCGGACACGCTGGAATGAACCGATGTCCGGGTGGTGGCGCTCGCCGAGCCGAGGTACACGTCGGCGGTGACCGTGGCCGAGCCGCTGAGCCGGTTGGCGAAGAACGTCGCCACGGTCACGCCCACCAGGCAGACGCGGACGAACTCGTCGTCGGCGTCGACGATGAAGGCGGCAGCGAGCATGCCGTCGACGACCGCGCGCGTGGTCGCCGGCTCGACGAGCAGGTCGTCCACGATCTCACCGGCCGCCAGGTTGCAGCTGGCCGCGAGGATGTCACGGGCCGCGCCGGTCGCCTCGGGCTGGACCCAGCCGGAGCCACCGGGCGCCGCCGCCTCCCGGAAGCCGTTGATGGCCAGCATCGCCGACTCCTTCGTCACCCCCGGAGGGCCTGCCGCCGTGGCGGGGGCGGCGGTCAGGACCGCCGAGCCGATCACCAGGGACGTCATGGCGATCAGCGAGCGGGTCCAGAAGGTGGTGCGCATGGTGCTCCTCATCGAGTGCGGCCGTCACCCGACGACCCGGGCATTCTTCCGCGCCAGGAGGCCATTTGCGCGACTTCGGCGATCGGGACGTGGTCCGAGACCAAAGATCATCCCGACGGGCCAGTCCGGGATGGTTCGCACGGACCGACCCAGACGCTCGGATTGGGTCCCGGAATACGGCGTCTCATCCCAAAGAACTAGGCCGTCTGGTTCCGATGGAAGTCGGTCCCCAGAGGTGTGGCGCGCGCCGCACACGATCGGTTAACGGCGTGACACATTCGGTGCGTACGCTCGTCTTTGTGGACTGGAATGACTATGACGCTGCCCTGTTCGACCTCGATGGTGTCATCACGCCCACGGCCGAGGTGCACATGAGGGCCTGGGCCCAGATGTTCAACGACTTCCTGAGCGCCCGCGGTGTCGCAGAGCCCTACACGGACGCCGACTACTTCACGTACGTCGACGGCAAGCCGCGCTACGACGGTGTGCGCTCGTTCCTGGCCTCCCGCGACATCACGCTGCCCGAGGGCGACCCGTCCGATCCGGCCGGCGCCGAGACGGTCGCCGGTCTCGGCAACCTCAAGAACGACGACTTCGAGCAGATCCTGCAGTCCGAGGGTGTCCAGCCCTATCCGGGCTCCGTGCAGCTGGTCAAGGAGCTGGCTTCGCGCGGCACCAAGATGGCGATCGTGTCGAGCTCGCGCAATGCGGCAGCCGTGCTGGACGCTGCCGGAATGATCGACTACTTCCCGGTCATCGTCAGCGGCAAGGAGGCCGGCGAGCTCGGACTGCCCGGCAAGCCCGCCCCTGACACCTTCCTCGAGGCGGCCCGGCAACTGGGCGTCCCGAAGGAGCGCGCGGTCGTTTTCGAGGATGCCCTGTCGGGTGTCGCGGCTGGACGCGCCGGCGACTTCGGGCTGGTGATCGGGGTCGATCGCGGCGTCGGCGCTGACAAGTTGACCGAGCACGGAGCGGACGTCGTCGTCGACGATCTGGCCGAGCTGCTGGAGGCAGGCGCATGAGCCCTTCGCACATCGCACCCCTGGGACATGACTTCCTCGACCGCACCCGGTACCCGATCGACGAGTGGGCGCTGGTCGAGAAGCACATCGACAACGACGACCTCGGCACGACCGAGACGTTGTTCTCGGTCGGCAACGGCTACCTCGGCCTGCGCGGCAACGTCGAGGAGGGTCGCGACTCGTTCTCCCACGGAACGTTCGTCAACGGCTTCCACGAGACCTGGCCGATCCAGCACGCCGAGGAGGCCTTCGGCTTCGCCCGCGTCGGCCAGACGATCGTCAACGCGCCCGACGCCAAGGTCATCCGCCTGTACGTCGACGACGAGCCGCTGCTGCTGCCCATCGCCGACCTGTTGGAGTACGAGCGCCGCCTCGACTTCCGCTCCGGTGTCATGTCGCGCGACATCTTGTGGCGCACACCCGGTGGCAAGCGCGTCCGCGTCCGCTCGCGGCGCATGGTCTCGTTCACGCAGCGCCACCTGGCGGTGCTGACGTTCGAGGTCACGATGCTCGATGATCACGCGCCGGTCGCGATCTCCTCGCAGATTCTGAACCGTCAGGACGGCGAGGACGAGTACCACGTCCGCTCCGCCGCGATGGGCGAAGGCGTCGACCCCCGCAAGGCCGGCCAGATGCGGCACCGCGTCCTCAAGCCGCAGAGCCACTGGGGCAATGTCGCCGACGGCCGGGTCGCCCTGGGCTACCAGTGCTCCGAGAGCGGCATGACGATCGCGGTCGCCGCCGATCACCACCTGGAGACTGAGAACAACTACAGCAAGCGCATCCAGACCGATGACGACCTGGCCAAGATGACGTACCGGATCGATGCCGAGCCGGGCAAGCCGATCGTCCTGACCAAGATGGTCAGCTATCACACCTCCCGCGGCGTCCCGTCCCGCGAGCTGCTGGACCGCTGCCGCCGGACCCTGGACCGGGCCCACGCCGAGGGACTCGAGAAGCAGTTCGAGGACCAGCGCGCCTGGCTGGACGGGTTCTGGGCCCGCTCGGACGTCGAGATCCCCGGTCAGCCCGATGTGCAGCAGGCGACCCGCTGGAACCTGTTCCAGATCGCGCAGGCGTCAGCGCGCGCCGAGGGCACCGGCATCGCGGCCAAGGGGGTCACGGGCTCCGGCTACGGCGGTCACTACTTCTGGGACACCGAGATCTACGTCCTGCCGTTCCTGACCTACACGACGCCGCGCGCGGCGCGCAACGCCCTGCGGTTCCGGTACACGTTGCTCGACGCGGCCCGTCAGCGCGCCAAGCAGATGGCCCAGCAGGGCGCGCTGTTCCCGTGGCGCACGATCAACGGCGAGGAGGCCTCGGCGTACTACGCCGCCGGCACCGCGCAGTACCACATCGACGCCGACGTCTCCTACGCCTTGAGCCAGTACCTCGCAGCCACGGGCGACAACGACTTCCTCGAGCGCGAGGGCATCGACATCCTCGTCGAGACCGCCCGCATGTGGGTCGACCTGGGCTTCTGGCGCAACGAGGAGGACGGCACGTTCCACATCCACGGCGTGACCGGTCCCGACGAGTACACGACGGTCGTCAACGACAACCTGTTCACCAACGTCATGGCCCGGTTCAACCTGCGCCGTGCCGTCTCGGCGGTGCGGACACTGGCCGAGCGCGACGGCGCCGAGTACGAGCGAGTCGTGAAGCGCCTCGACCTGGACGCCTCCGAGGTCGAGGACTGGGAGCGCGCCGCGGCCGACATGGCCATCCCGTACGACGAACACCTGGGCGTCCACCCGCAGGACGAGCACTTCCTGGAGCGCGAGGTCTGGGACCTCGCGAACACCCCGCTGGACAAGCGCCCGCTGCTGCTGAACTACCACCCGCTGGTGATCTATCGCTTCCAGGTGCTCAAGCAGGCCGATGTCGTGCTGGCGCTGTTCCTGCAGGGCGAGCAGTTCACGGCCGAGGAGAAGCGCGCCGACTTCGAGTACTACGACCCGATCACGACGGGTGACTCGACGCTGTCGGCGGTCGTGCAGTCGATCATGGCGGCGGAGGTCGGCTACCACGACCTGGCGCTGCGCTACTTCCGTGCGGCGCTGTACGTCGACCTCGCCGACCGGCACCACAACACCGCCGACGGCGTCCACGTGGCCTCGACCGGTGGTGTGTGGAGCGCGCTGGTCTCCGGCTTCGGTGGCTTCCGCGACCACGGCGGCGTGTTCTCGATCGATCCTCGCCTGCCGGAGTCGTGGGAGTCGCTGACCTACCGCCTGACCCTGCTGGGCAGCCGGGTGCGGGTCACGGTGTTCCCCGATCGCGTCGACATGGCGATCGAGCAAGGGGACGAGGCGACCTTGCACGTCCGCGGCGAGAAGGTCACGGTGCTGGCCGGCGAGCCGGTCTCGGTGCCGCTGGACGGACAGGGCCCGCGCCTGGAGGGCGAGCCGGCCCCCGTGCCGGGACGCCGTCGCGCCGACGGCACGATCATCGCGGCCATCGTCCCCGGCACCTGAGCCTGGCGCCGGGGCGGCGGATACGAGGTTCCTGTGCTGCGCGCCGGCGGGCGTGACAGCATGGACCTCGTGATCACCGTGAAGTGGGAGACGGCTGCCGGCGAGTCGGGCGAGACCCAGCTGTCCGGCGACGACAAGTGGACGTTCGGTCGCACGGGCGGCGCCGAGGAGCCGACCGTCGGCATCGACCATCCGCTGATCAGCCGAAGTGCCGTGGTGATCCGGGACGCCGGTCCCGGCCCGGTGGTCTTCCGCGGCCAGCGCGACAACGGGGTCAAGGTCGCGGTCATCAGCCTGATCGGGTCCACCGCGTGGCTCGAGGAGGGCACCGCGCACAACCTCAGCGCCGAGGAGAACCGGGTGCAGGTCGTGCTGGACGACGAGGTCCTGGTGACCGCCGACGTCGACTTCGACGACCGCGGCTCGGTCGTGGAGCGCCAGCAGGCCGAGTAGGGTGCGGCTCGATAGTCTCGGCGCATGTCGTTCGAGTCCGGGCTGCCCAAGGCAGAGCTGCATGTCCACCATGTCGGGTCAGCCTCGATGCGCACCGTCGCCGAGCTCGCCGAGCGGCACGCCGGCAGCACCTCGGTGCCGACCGATCCCGAGGCCCTGGCCGACTTCTTTACCTTCACCGACTTCGCCCACTTCATCGAGGTGTACCTGTCGGTCGTCGACCTGCTGCGGACCCCCGAGGACCTGTGGACGCTGACCCACGACGTCGCCCGTGACCTCGCGGCGCAGAACGTCCGCTACGTCGAGCTGACCTGCACGCCGTACACCTCGATCGCGGTCGGCATCTCGGCCGAGGCGTACTGCGAGGCGCTCGAGGACGCCCGCCGCCGCGCAGAGGCCGACTTCGGCGTCACGATGCGCTGGATCTTCGACATCCCCGGCGAGTCCGGCGTCCCGGCCGCCGACGTCACCCTGGACACCGCGCTGCGGCTGCAGCCCGAGGGCCTGATCGGCTTCGGCCTCGGCGGCCCCGAGATCGGCGTGCCACGCCCACAGTTCAAGGCGCACTTCGAGCAGGCCCGCGCCTCCGGCCTGCACAGCCTCCCACACGCGGGGGAGTCGACGGGGCCCGAGACGATCTGGGACGCGATCCATGTCCTCGGCGCCGAGCGCATCGGGCACGGCATCGCCGCGGCCCAGGACCCGGTGCTCATGGCCTACCTGGCCGAGCACCAGATCCCGCTGGAGATCAGTCCGACCTCGAACATCCGCACGCGGTCGGTGGCGTCGATGGACCAGCACCCGCTGCCCGCGCTGGTTGCCGCCGGTGTGCCGGTGTCGATCAACTCCGACGACCCGCCGATGTTCGACACCACGCTCACACGCGAGTACGAGGTCGCGCGCAACCTGCTCGGGCTGGACGACGCCGGCGTTGCGGACCTCGCCCGGGCCGGCGTCCGTCACTCCTTCGCCCCCGATGACGTGAAGTCCACGATCCTGGCCGAGATCGACGCCTACACGGGGTCTTGACGCATCCATAACCATCAGGTTATGTAGAGACGTGAATGACGACCAGCTCGATCTCGTGTTCGGCGCTCTTGCCGACCGCACCCGGCGCGCGATCCTCGCCAGGCTGGCCGAGCAGGACACCAGTGTGGGTGACCTGACGGCCCGCTTCACGATGTCGCAGCCAGCGGTCTCCAAGCACCTCAAGGTGTTGGAGCAGGCCGGGCTGGTCTCCCGCAACCGGCAGGGGACGATGCGCCTCAGCCACCTCGAGGCCGAGCCGCTCAAGGGCGCGACGGTCTGGATGGCCGACTACCGGACGTACTGGTCCGAGAGCTATGACCGCCTGGACGCGCTGCTCGAGGAGCTCGACTGATCCCACCCAGGAGAAGCGACATGGGCACCACCAGGAATGACGTCACCATCAACGATGAGGGCACCCACGCCATCACGATCGTCCGCGAGTTCGACCACCCGGTCGACAAGGTATTTCGCGCCATGACCCAGCCCGAGCTGATCGCCCGCTGGATCGGCCCGTACGGCTACGACAACGTCGAGGTCACCAACGATGCCGCCCACGGCGGCACGTGGACCCTGGTCCAGCGCAACGACGACGGGGAGCACCGCTTCCGCGGCGTCTTCCACGGCGACGCGACCCCCGAGCTGACGCTGCGGACGTTCGAGTGGCTGGGCCTGCCCGGCCATGTGTCGTTCGAGTCGCAGCGCATCGAGGACCTTGGCGACGGACGCAGCCGCAGCCACGTCACGTCGGTGTTCATGACGGCCGAGGACCGGGACGGAATGCGCGCCAGCGGCATGGACCACGGCGTCATCGAGGGCTACCAGCGCCTCGACGACGTCCTGGCCCAGATGTGACGACTACGCCGAGGCGGGGGCGACCGGGACACGCACCAGCAGGATGCCGGGCTGCACCTGGGCGGTGATCTCCTGGCCCTCGCCGACCGGATCGCCGTCCAGCTGCATCGGCACGGGCTTCTCGGCGCGCACGTGCACCTTCTGCCCGGTGAGCCGGTCGAGCCGCTCGTTGGTGCGCTTGCGGCGTCCGACGATGCGCACGATGATCGCCAGCCAGCCGATGAACCGCTTCGGCGCGATCACCACGACGTCCAGCAGGCCGTCGTCGATCTGGGCATCGGGCAGCAGCGGGATGCCGCCCTGCAGGAAGCCGACATTGCCGACCACGACGGTGCGGGCGCGGAACTTGCGCGGTTCGCCGTCGTCGACGGTGATCTGCACCTTCATCGCGGGGAAGCGGGCGGCCTTGATGCCGCTGACGAAGTACGCCAGCCAGCCGACCCGGCTCTTGAGCTGGTCGTTGACGCCGGTCATGATCGCGGCGTCCATGCCGAGCCCGGCCATGACCAGGAAGGTCGTGCTGGTGCCCGAGTCCGTCTCCAGTGTCGACAGGTCGATGGCGCGATCCTGTCCGCCGAACGCGACGTCGAGGGCGTCACGGGTGTTCAGCGGGATGGCCAGGTTGCGGGCGAGCAGGTTGCCGGTGCCGAGCGGGATGATGCCGACCGCGGTGCCGCTGCGGGCAGCCTTCTCGCACACGGCCCGGACCGTGCCGTCACCACCGGCGGCGATGATCAGGTCGACGCCCTGGGCCAGCGCGGCGGTGGCCTGCCCGTGACCCGGGTCCTCGACCGACGTCTCGAACCAGATCGGCTCGTTCCAGCCGGAGCCCTCGGCCACCGTGCGCACGCGGGTCTTGAAGTCCTCGACATCGGCGATCTTCGAGGGGTTGATGACGACCGCGACGCGCTTGCGTCCCGAACCGGTGATCATGGCCGCCGCGTACGGCAGCCGGCTCGAGCCGCCGACGATCAGCATCCACAGCCCGATCGTCACTGCCATCCCGAACGACAGGCCGGCCACCACATCGCTGAGGTAGTGCACGCCCAGGAAGATGCGGCTGGCGCCCACGCCGAGCGCCAGCAGGACCAGGATCGTGATCAGGACCCGCCGCTTCAGGCCGCGTCCGGTCAGGATGATCGTGAACAGCACCGCGACGGTGAAGAACATCCCGGCGCCGGCGGAGTGGCCGCTCGGGAACGAGTAGCCGCCGATCTCGTGCAGCGGCTCGTCGAACGAGGGACGCGTGCGGGTGAAGAGCTGCTTGAGCAGGGCGTTGCCGCCGATCCCGACGATCCCGCTCAGCACGACCCACAGCGCGACGACGCGCTCGCGGCGCACCAGGGCGTAGATCGCCATCAGCGCCAGGGCGATCCCGCACGCCGCGTTGCTGAAGACGATCGCCACCACGTCCAGCGCGTCGACGAGGCGGGGACGCCCGGCCGTGATGTCGTACGCCCAGTCCGCGACGCGGGCGTCCGTGCGCAGGATCGCGGACGTGTCGGTGGCGATGCAGGTCGCGAAGAACGCGAACACGATCGTCGGGACGATCAGGAGCCACGTCATGACGGACGAGCGGCCGGGCTCTGCTCGGCGCAGGTCAAACGTCATCGGTCCTCCTCAGGGGTCGGCTGATTCTAATGGACCGCAGAGCGGTCGCCTGCCGGGAGATAGGCTGACGACGTGATCGACGCCCGAGTCCTGAGAGACGACCCTGATGCCGTGCGGGCTGCCCAGCAGCGCCGCGGACTGCCCACCGACATCGTCGACGAGCTGATCAGTGCCGACGAGCAGCGCCGCTCCTCGATCGCCGCGTTCGAGGCTGTCCGTGCCGAGCAGAAGAATCTCGGCAAGCTGATCCCCAAGGCGCAGGGGGAGGAGAAGCAGCAGCTGCTGGCCCGCACCAAGGAGCTCAGCCAGCAGGTCAAGGACGCCGAGGCGGCGCAGGTCGAGGCGGCCGCGACGTTCGACCGGCTGATCAAGTCGGTGCCGAACCTCGCATCCCCGGACGCCCCCGAGGGCGGGGAGGACGACTTCGTGGTGCTGGAGACCGTCGGCACCCCGCGTGACTTCGCCGCGGAGGGCTTCGAGCCGCGCGACCACCTCGAGCTGGGGCTGATGCTCGGCGCGATCGACGTCGAGCGCGGTGTGAAGGTCAGCGGTTCGCGGTTCTACTTCCTGACCGGCGTCGGCGCGCAGCTCGAGCTCGCGCTGACCCAGCTGGCGATGAGCAAGGCCGCCGAGTGGGGCTTCACGCCGATGATCCCCCCGGCGCTGGTCAAGCCCAGCGCGATGGAGGGCACCGGCTACCTCGGCCAGGGCGCCTCGGACGACGTCTACTACCTGGAGAAGGACGATCTGTACCTGGTCGGCACCTCCGAGGTCGCGCTGGCGGCCTATCACTCCGGCGAGATCCTGGAGAGCGAGTCGCTGCCGCGCCGGTACGCGGCGTTCAGCCCCTGCTACCGCCGCGAGGCCGGCTCGTACGGCAAGGACACCCGCGGCATCTTCCGCGTCCACTGGTTCGACAAGGTCGAGATGTTCGTCTACACGACGCTCGAGGAGTCCTACGCCGAGCACCAGCGCATCCTGGGCTGGGAGAAGGCGTGGCTGGACGCGCTGGAGCTGCCGTACCGGGTCATCGACGTCGCCTCGGGCGATCTCGGGCTCTCGGCGATCCGCAAGTTCGACTGCGAGGCCTGGCTCCCGACGCAGGGCAAGTACCGCGAGGTCTCCTCGGCGTCCAACACGACGCAGTTCCAGGCTCGTCGCCTCGACATCCGCATGCGCGGCGAGGAGGGGACGACGCCCGTCGCGACGCTCAACGGCACGCTGTGCGCCATGACCCGCACGATCATCGCGATCCTCGAGAACGGTCAGCAGGCGGACGGCTCGGTGCGTCTGCCCGCCGCGCTGCATCCTCTGCTCGGCGAGGTCCTGAGGCCGCTGTCGTGACCGATGGTTGGCGCCCGAAGCTGGTGGCCCTGGACGTGGACGGGACGCTGGTCGACAACTCGAACGTGATGAGCGCAGCGGTGCGTGACGCCGTGCGGTCGATCCGTGAGGCCGGCATCGAGACGGTCATCTCGACCGGGCGGGCGATCCCCGGCGTCCTGGACACCGTCGAGAAGCTGGGCTTCGCCGACGGTCACGCGGTGGCCAGCAACGGCGCCGTCGTGTTCGCCTACGACCCGGTCGAGATCCTGCACGCGGTGACCTTCGATGCGCGCGACGCCGTCGAACGGGTCATGGCACAGATGCCCGACGTGACCGTCGCGGTCGAGGAGGTCGGTGCGGGGTTCCGGGTCAACCGCCCGTTCCCCGAGGCCGAGATCACCGGCTCCTTCGTCGTCCAGAGCGTCGAGCAGCTCGTCGCCGACCCGGTGACCCGCGTGATCATCCGCTCGGCCGATCACACGGCCGAGGAGTTCACCGCGATCGTCCACGACCTCGGGCTGACCGGCACGAACTACTTCATCGGCTACTCGGCCTGGCTCGACCTGGCCCCCGAGGGCGTCTCGAAGGCGTCCGGCCTCGACGTGTTGTGCGAGCGCCTCGGCATCGCCCAGTCGGAGGTCCTGGCCGTCGGCGACGGCAACAACGACCTCGAGATGCTGCAGTGGGCCGGCCGCGGCGTGGCCATGGGCCACGCCCCCGACACCCTCAAGGCCGTCGCCGACGCCATCACCGGCACCATCGACGAAGACGGCCTGGTGGAAGAGCTAAAAAACTACCTCTAGGCGGGGTAGCCCCACTTTTTGGGCACTTGCGTACCGATTGAGGGACTTGATCCGTACGAAGATGCCCAAAAAAGTGGGGTCGGGTCAGTTCCTGGTGGGGAACCAGGTGTCCCACTGGGTGCTCATGACGGGTCTGGGGCCGGCGTATCCGCGGTCGATCAGGGCGTTGTGCACACGGTGGACGATCTGACGGGGACGCCCCAGGTCTCCCGCGGTGATGACGATGAGCCGCCACCCCGCCGCCTCCAGCCGCTCTCGCCGCGCGATGTCGTTGACCCTCTGCTGCGCGTCCCGTTCGTGCTGCCACCCGTCGTACTCGACGAGCACCTTCCAGGTGAGAAAGCACAGGTCGCCCCGGGCGAGCCAGTGCCCGTCGTCGTCGCACAGGTTCACATTGAGCTCGGGTTCTGGCAGCCGGGCGAACACCAGCATGAGCCGCACCCGTGACTCCATCGGTGACTCGGCGCCGGCGCGGACGCGTCCCAGGACGCTGCGGACGCGGCGCACGCCGTGCAGATGGCGGTTCAGTGCGTAGTCAGCCAGGCGGTCCACGGTGGTGAAGCCGTTGCCCATCATCCACTCGATGATCTCGATGAGCCGCGGGATCGACACGTCGCGGGCCAGGTCGACGATCGTGCGATCCGGACCCGTGACCGGGACGCCCTGATGGAGGTACGCGGTGATGCGGGCCCCGCGACGGTGCACCTCGAGCTCGTCCAGGCGCGAGTGGGTGGGGCCGCGGGTCGACACGTGCAGAGGCAGCAGTGGTCCTTGCTCGTAGCCGTACCAGCGCAAGGCGGTCAGGTGGCTGACGACCGACCCTGGGGGCGCCGCGAGCAGCGCAGCCAGCAGCCAGAGGTGCAGCGTGACGGGGATGCCCTCGGCGAGGTACACGCCGCGCAGGAGCCGCCGGAACGCGGAACGCCGCCGCAGCATCGCATCGGTGATGCCGGCGTCGTTGGCCTGCTGTCGGGTGAACGGACGGTCGATGCGCAGGCTCATGCCCCGAGGCTGCCCCTCCACGCGACGCGAGAAGGCCCGGAGAAATCCCCCTGTGGAACTCAAGGAACCCGGAAAACCCCTGTGGAGAAAGGTTTTTGGGCACTTCTGCACCTAACGAGGGCCGCAAAACCGACAAAAGTGCCCAAAAAGTGGGGCAGGCCAGGCCCTAGCCCGGGAGGAAGCTCAGGCGCACCTGTCGGTTCGGGTTGTCGGTGTTGGTGTCCACCAAGCACACCGACTGCCAGGTGCCGAGCGTCATGCGGCCGGCCAGCACGGGGACAGACATGGACGGGGCGATGAACGCCGGGACGACGTGGTCGCGACCGTGGCCGGGCCGGCCGTGGCGGTGGACCCAGCGGTCGTCCAGCGGCAGCAGCTCGTCCAGGGCGGTGATCAGGTCGTCGTCGCTGCCCGCGCCGGTCTCCATGATCGCCACGCCGGCGGTCGCGTGCGGCACGAACACGTGCAGCAGGCCGTCGCCGCGGTCACGGCAGAACGCGGCACACTCCGCCGTCAGGTCGTGCACGACCGGTGAGCCGCCGGTGCGGACGTCCAGGGTGATGCTCTCCATGCCTCGATCGTGCCCGACGAATGGTGCTCAGGCGACCTGACGGCTGCTCTCGAGCTGGTCGAACGCGTCCAGGACGGCGTCGATGCTGGGGGCGGACGCCGGGGCGGCCGTGACGACGGGATTGGCCTGCTGCTCGCGGGCCCGGCGCAGGTGGCGCTTGACCGTGGACGTCGAGCAGTCGAGGCGCTCGGCCAGCTGGTGGCAGGTGTCGCGGGGATGGGCGTGCCGCGCGGCCATGACGGCCTCGTGGCTGACCGGTCCGCCGCCGACCCGGGCAGTGCCGTACGGCGTTGTGGCCGCCTGCTGGATCTCGATGCCGAGCTGGCGGCGCATCTCGGCGCGGTCGTGCTCGGTGGTGCAGGCCACGAATCCGGAGACGTCGACCTGGACGACCGCCCGGTACAGGCAGTCGACCATTTGCGGGCAGCCAGCGCACAGGCGCTGCGCGGCGGCTTGTTTGAGGCTCAGCATCTCCCGCTCGGCGGCGCTCATCTCGGTGGGCGACGGTGGTGTGTGCAGCTGCTCGTCCTGGAAGACCCCGGGCACCGAAGCGCACGGGGGCGTCACAACATCGACCTCGATGGTCATGGGGCCCCCCTCTTCCCAACTAGAGGTCGACGCATGGCGGCTGCGGCGATCCTCCTGACACGCGAACGCGTCCAGTCCCCGATCCCTCAATCAGGAACGTAAACGCCGTTCACCGCCCATGCTAGAGGTACATGCCCCCTGAGGTGTCCTTTTCGCCGGAAGACGGCTGATCATTACCTTTGGGATCGTTTGTGCCCGGTAGCGCCAGTCTCATGTGCTGGAACTGCGTCTGGGCCTGAACCTGCTGCGCGTACAGCGCCGCCTGGATGCCGTGGAACAGCCCCTCGAGCCAGCCGACGAGCTGGGCCTGGGCGATGCGGAGCTCGGAATCGCTCGGCGTGTCGGACTCGAACGGCAGGCTGAGCCGCTCCAGCTCCTCGACCAGCTCGGGTGCCAGACCGCCCTTGAGCTCCTCGATCGACTGCGCGTGGATGGTGCGCAGCCGGTTGCGGCTGGCGTCGTCGAGCGGGGCGGCCTTCACCTCCTCGAGAAGGTTGCGGATCATCCCGCCGATCCGCATGACCTTGGCCGGCTGTTCGACCAGGTCGCCGAGGGAAGTTCCGGAGGACGGGGGCTCGACGGCCTGCCCGTCGGGGCCGATGATCTCGCGCTGCTGCTCAGTCATGAGTCCAACCCTAGCCAGCGGGAGGGCCCTGGTACCGGGGCAAAGGGCCCTCCCCTCCCGGCCGCGACGGCTAGAGCGTCAGCAGCACCTTGCCGGTGTGGGTGGAGTCCTCGAGCTCCTGGTGCGCCGCGTGGACGTCCTCCAGCGGGTATGTCGAGTGGATGATCGGGCGCACGGTGCCGTCGGCGAGCAGTGGCCAGACCTGCGCGACCATCGCCGAGACGATCGCGGATTTCTCGGCCGTCGGCCGGGCGCGCAGCGAGGTGGCCATGACGGCCGCACGCTTGGTCAGCAGCGCGCCGAGGTTGATCTCGGCCTTGATGCCGCCCTGCAGGCCGATGATGACCAGCCGGCCGGCGGTGGCGAGCGCCGCGATGTTGGCCGCGAGGTACTTGGCGCCGATGATGTCGAGGATGACATCGGCCTTGATCCCCTCGGCCTTCATGACCTCCACGAAGTCCTGCTCGCGGTAGTTGATCGTCAGGTCGGCGCCCAGCTCGCGGCAGAAGTCGGCCTTCTCCTGCGAGCCGACGGTCACGACGACGCGGGCGCCGAAGGCCTTGCCCAGCTGGATGGCCATCGTGCCGATGCCACTGCCGCCGCCGTGCACCAGCAGCGTCTCGCCGTGCTGCAGCTTGCCGATCATGAAGACGTTCGACCACACGGTGGCCGCGACCTCCATCAGTCCGCCGGCCTCGACGAGCGAGACGCCGCCGGGGGCGATGGCGACCTGTCCGGCCGGCACCGCGACGTACTCCGCGTAGCCGCCGCCGGACAGCAGCGCGCACACGTGCTCGCCGATCTGCAGGTCGGTGACGCCCTCGCCGACGGCCACGATGTCACCGGAGCACTCCAGGCCCAGGATGTCCGTCGCGCCGGGCGGCGGGTCGTAGTACCCCTGGCGCTGCAGCAGGTCCGCGCGGTTGACCCCGGCCGCGGTGACGCGGATCAGGACCTCCCCTGGCGCGGGTTCGGGCATGGGGCGGTCGACCACCTCGAGGGCGTCGACGCCGCCGGGAGTGGGAGCTGTGACAGCGCGCATTTCACCAAGGTTATCGGGCCTGCGCTGGTGGGCACCTGACAGGATGGTCCGATGCGCGTCGCCCTCCTGCAGCTGGCCGCGGACATCGACTCCGCCGCCAACCGCGATCTCGTCACATCCCAGCTGGCCGAGCTGGACGTCGACGACGGGATCGACCTGGTGGTCCTGCCCGAGGCGACGATGCACGACTTCGGGGCACCGGACCTCGATCTGGCGCCGATCGCCGAGCCGCTGGACGGCCCGTTCGTGCAGATGATCGCTGCCGAGGCGGTGCGGCTGCGCACCACGATCGTCGCCGGGATGTTCGAGCGCACCGACGGCCTGCCGTTCAACACCCTCGTGGTCGTCGGACCGGACGGGCAACTGCGCGCGACGTACCGCAAGATCCACCTGTACGACTCGTTCGGCTACAAGGAGTCCGAGCGACTGCTGCCCGGTGAGATCGCACCGGTCGTCGTCGAGATCGCGGGACGTCCGGTGGGGCTGATGACGTGCTACGACCTGCGGTTCCCCGAGCTGGCGCGGGCACTGGTCGACGCCGGTGCGGAGACGATCGTCGTCCCGGCGGCGTGGGTCGCCGGCGAGCACAAGCTCGATCACTGGCGGACGCTGCTGACGGCGCGGGCGATCGAGAACACGGTGCACGTCGTGGCGGCCGGGCAGGGTGGCGACCGATACACCGGCCATTCCTTGGTCGTCGATCCATGGGGCTCTATCGTGGACGAGGCTGCTTCCGAGCCTGCGATCGTCCAGGCGGTGCTGGATGCCGACGACGTCGCGAAGGCGCGAAGCGTGAACCCATCCCTTGCCAACCGAAGGATCAAACCCACGTCATGACCCAGACCGTGCGCGGTGGACGTCGTCGCCTGGATGCCTCAGTGCCTCCGGAGTACGACCTCCCGACCCGTGAACCGCGCATCGAGTCGCCCAAGACGGCGCGCCGGGTCATGTGGGCCGTGTTCGGCCTGTGGGTCATCGGCTTCGCCGGCGCGCTCACGTCGATCGTGGATGTCAACGCGCCCGAGTCGATCCTGCGGCCGTCCGCGGCGCTGCTGACGATGGTGTTCGCGGTGGCCCTGACCCACCGCGGCGGTGGCCACATGCGCCTGTGGCTGCCGATCACGGCGGTGCTGGTGGTGGCGGCGGTCGTGCTGGAGACCAATCTGCTGCTGGCGTCGGCGGCCGCGGTGTCGGCGGTGCTGTCGGCGGTGTGGGCGGTGATGGCGACCCGGCCGGCCGACTCGGTGCCGGAGGCGCTGCGCGAGTTCGGGCTGATGCTGGTCATCGCGCTGAGCGGGACCGCCGCGGTCGCGGCCTGGAACGCCCCGGTCAACTACCAGCGCTTCAACCTGCTGGTCATCGCGATCTCGTTGGTGCTGGCCATCAGCCTGGTGTGGAACCTCGGTGCCGGCCTGCACGGCCTGGGCCGGCAGAACCTGGCGATCCTGGCAGGGATCGCGGCGGTGGTCCTGCTGGTGCTGGCGTACAGCAGCTTCGTGCGCTCGCACGGCTCGGACATCCTGGTCGACACGTTCAGCGACACGGTCACCTGGATGCGGACGAACTTCGAGGGCGTCCCACGCCCGGTGGAGGTGTTCATCGGCTTCCCGGCGCTCATCGTGGGCGTCTCGATGCGCTCCAAGCGCCGCGAGGGCTGGTGGGTGACGGTGTTCGCGGTGACCGGCACCGCGGTGCTCTCGACCTCACTGGTGACGCCCGGTGCGTTCCCGACCTACATCGCCCTGTCGACGCTGTACTCGGCGGTGCTGGGCCTGGCCGTGGGCCTCGTCGCGCGCCACTATGTGCTGCGTCAGAGGTCGGCCCGGGCCGCCCGCGCGATCGAGGAGATCGTCCGCGTCGAGCCTCCGCGCTTCGCTGCACTCAAGTAGATGCGATAATCGTTCCGGCGCAGCGCCTCGGTGCTGCCGCCAGGAGGGGTGCCGGAGCGGCCGATCGGAAGCGCCTTGAAAGCGCTCGCTGGCAGCGATGTCAGCCGCGGGTTCGAATCCCGCCCCCTCTGCCGTGTGATGTCTCAGGACATCCCGGACTCCCGAACCCGCGTCAGCGGGTTCGGGAGTTTGCTTTTGGGGCTGGCCCGGACGGTCGTCCGGTGGGTTGGTAGTCGCGGTCGGGGTCGATGGTGAGTTCGCGGATGAGCTCGCCGGTGATGGCGTTGACGACGCGGACGTGCAGGTCCTGGCTGAGGATGATGACGTGGGTTCGCCAGTGGGTTCGGCCCAGGCCGATGTGGTGCATTCGGCCGTTGACGCGCAGGGTGACTTTGCCTGATTCGTCGACGCGGTCGTGGCGGACGCGTTCGTGGGTGTCGGCGTCGCGGCTTGTCCCCGGGAGTGCTTTGGGCATGGTTGTGAACAGGACTGCCGGGGTCGCCCGGTGCGGCAGAGAGCGGTGGGGTCGGCGGTGGTTGTATTCGTCGACGAATAGGTCCAGCAGTGCTTGCAGCTCGGCGAGCGTGGTCGGCTGAGCGGCTTGTCCGCGGAGCCATTTCTTCATGGTCTGCTGGAAGCGCTCGACCTTGCCTTGGGTGGTGGGGTGGTTGGCTTTGCCGTTCTTCTGCACGATGTTGAGGCGGCGGAGCTCGGACTCGAATCCGTTGCGTCCGCCTCTGCCGCCGGAGAAGCGGGTGGTGTAAACCATGCCGTTGTCGGTCAGGGTTGAGGCTGGGATTCCGTGGGTTTTGAAGGCTTTGCGGAACTCGGTGACGACGATCTTGCCGGTAACTCGGGGGTGGGCGGTGACGCGGATCGCGAACCGGGTGCAGTCGTCGAGCCAGGTCAGGATCTCGACATCGTGGTCGGTGCTGCCGTCGGGGTTGGTGAGTCGGTAGTGGGTGAAGTCTGACTGCCAGGTCTGGTTGGGCATCTGGGCGGCGAAGCGGATGTAGGACGACTTCGGCTTCTTCTTCGGCTCGGGTGTCACGAGCCCGGCCTTGGTGAGGTGGCGGGCGATCGTGGCCCTGGCGACGGTGATCTGGTGGTGTTGGGCCAAGTGCCACCTGATGGTGTCGGGGCCATCGTCTAAACCTGCGGCGGCGAGGTCGCGGCGCAACGTGAGGATCAGCTCGACCGTGGCCGGAGCCGTCTGATTCGGGACGGTCTTGGGTCGCCTCGACCTGGGCTCGAACGCAGCCTCGCCCTCCATCTTGTAACGCGCGACCAGCTCATAGAGCCAGGAGCGCGAGACGCCGTAGGTCGTGGCGACCTCGGCAACCTTGCGTTTCTCGACGACGACGGCGGTGATGACCAGGCGGGCTTTGCTCACTCACGGAGCATCAGGGTTCAGTCCGGGATGTCTTGAGACATCAGTCCGGTATGTCCTGAACCAGGACACCGCCCCCTCTGCCGAATGGAGCCCGGACCCACTTAGCCGTGGGTTCGGGCCCTTCGCATACTGCTTGCCCTACGGTCGGAGGATGCCATTCGAGGGATGCCGTCGGTGCTGCAACAAAAGGCGTGACCTCAAGCGGTCAGGCGAACGCCGGGTCGCGCGGGGCGGGAAAGCACCAACGGCAATCTCGCCCGCGTTGGCCCCGTCTGGCCCTAGGGTGTCGGCATGTCTCGAATCCCGACTGCGATCATCTTCGGCGACTCGTGGGTGAGCATGGGCCGCAAGCCCGGCTACTCCAAGATCGCGCCCGTGCTGCTCGGTTGGCGCGGGCGTTCGATGGGCCTCGGCGGAACCGGGTTCGTGGCGGAAGGCCCAAATGGTCGCAAGCCCTACGCATCGCGCATCCCGGAGTTGCTCGCGGCTGGAGCCGACGTGCTGGTGCTGCAAGGGTCCGGTAACGATGCCCCGTTCGAGGCGGACGAGGTTGAAGCAGCAGCGGACCAATTCCTGCGCCAAGTCTCGGGCCACTTCCAACAGGTCTACATGATCGGCGTGCCGTGGGCGGGCAAGGGACGACAGACGCTCCACCTGACCAATGCGGCTTACGAGCGTGCCGCCGAGGCGAACGGTGCCCTGTTCGTGCCCGCCGAGAACTGGCTCGACCGCAGCCACATGAAGAAAGATGACCCCTGGCACCCGTCGCACCGCGGCCACCTCCGCATGGCGAGGAAGGTTGCCGCGGGGATTCGTCGGGCAAAGCATCAGGCCGCTGCCACGGTGTAGAGGTCGATCCATTCGATACCGACTGCCCCGTTGGACGAGGCGGTCTGAAAGCCGCCAAAGCCCGCACCGCTGATGTCGGCGTTCGTAGCTGTCGCTCGGGTGACGCCGTTGATGACCAGGCCGATGGTCGTGCCGAGGACCCAAAAGCCGACGACGTCCCCGGGCGATATCGCGTAGGACCCTGACAGGTCCGTGGCGACGTTGCCTGTGAGCACCTTCCGTAGCCGGACGTTGCCCACGCCGAACGTCAGCTCGTAGCGGTTCGACGATCCGCCTGCGAGCGCGCTGCGGCGCAGGGCCAGTGACGACCCTGACGCGGGCACCCCCGCGAGTTTCGCGAGGATCTGCGCGTCAGCGGGGACGGCGGCGATACCTGCAAGGGTGGCGTTCGGATCGGCCCCCCGCACGAGGACTCCACCGGCGATTGCCATCTGCGTCTTGAGGCTGCTCACCGCGTTGACGACCCAGGTCTTGGCCGAGCCGCCGCGCCCGACGTCGGTGTTGCGGCCGTCGATGGTGGACGCATCGCCGCCCGTGAACTCGTCCGACGTCCAGATGGTCGCCGTGACGGCAGGCGGAGGCGGAAGCCACCCCTCGCGGACGCCCTGCGCCTGGAGGTAGATCGCGGCCGTGCTGTTGCCGAGCGCGTTGAGGTGCAGGGCGTCGGTGCGGAACGCGCGCGGCGTGAGACCGGCTGCGATATCAGTGAGGTTGTCGGCGTCGAACGTGATGCCCGCCGCGTCGGCGGCTGCGGTGGTCCGCATCCACGACATGAGGCGCAGGAAGTTCACCGGGAATTGGGCTTCCAGGGCGTCGTTGAGGGCTGTCAGCGCGGCCAAGCGAGTCGGGGTGTCGTCGGCAGACGGTGCTTCCTCAAGAACCCAGACCTTCTTGAAGACGGGCTTGAGGCGGGCGATCATCGCGGCGGTGTTCGCGACACACGCGGCGCGCCCAGCCTCGGACACCCAGTCGTCGTTGCGGTTGACCATCAGGACGGCGATCCGGTCGCGGTACGCCTCACCTTCCACGAATGTGACCGGCGTGCCGATGGGGACGGCGAACGACCGGCCGGCGCGGTCGGGCACGAACTGGATCGTGGTGCCGCGCTGCTGAATCCGTCCCGTGCGGCCTGCGAGGACGACCGCCCTGTCGTAGGACGCGCCGTCGCGGGTGGGCTTGACGGTCAGGCCCGACGTGATCGTGTCGTTGGACGGGTCTGACGAGCCTGTGCCGATTGTCACGGCAGTGCCAGCGGTCGCGGGCATCGTGACGGCGGTCGTGAGCTTCGCGGACGGGGCGTTGAAGCGAGCTGCGATCTGTCGTGACTTCTGCCCGCCGATGCCGCCGTTGTAGACCGCCTTACCGGTGAGCGCCCCGAATGCTTCGCCCAGGCCCAGGTATATGAACGAGTGCCCGAAGAACACGTACTGGTCGACCGGATTCACAACGCTGTTCACGCCGTCGCCGGGCGGGAGGGTCGCGAGCGCGTCATCGATGGCTGCCTGAATATTGGCATTTACCAGCAGTGAGGATCCACCGCGGCGAGACCACGAGGGACGGCGCCCCACGGGTGCCTTTGCCGTCGTCCGGCCGGCGGTCAGCGAAGGCAGTCCGTTAGGTGCAATGCCCGGATGACACCATGGACCGGTGCAGACGACCTACCGCATCGACCGACGTTTCGTGCTTTCCCTGGTCGGCATCCAGATGATCGGCGCCGGCCTCACCGCGATGCTCGCCTTCTGGGTGTGGGCGCCGCTGGGCATCCTGACCGTCCTGCTGCTGCTGAACGCTCTGCGCGTGGGAGTGCGCCCGCCGGTCGTCGCCCGCACGGACGCCGAGGGCGCCCGCATCGGCGGAGTCCGTGCCGCCAAGCCCGTCAGCGTCGCGTGGAGCGACGTCGAGGATGTCAGCATCCGGGGCCAGCAGATGGTGTTCGACCTCGGCGGTGACAGCTCGATCGTCTTCTCGCTGGCCTACCTCGGCGGCCGCGCCAACGAGTTCGTGCGGGACGTCTACGAGCGCCTCAACACCGCCAACGGCTACTCCCGCTTCGATCCCTCTGCCTGATCTGGCGCGCCCCGGGTGGGCGCGAGGGGTACCGATTCGTCGCGGCCGTCGGTCTGTCGCTATCCTGTTCCGGTTGCACGTTCCGGCGTGCGATGGGGAGGTGTCGCATAGTGGCCTAGTGCGCCCGCCTGCTAAGCGGGTTGAGGTTTAAACCTCTCGCGAGTTCAAATCTCGCCACCTCCGCCCCATCGACAGGGAGCAAGACTCGACCCCGAGTCTTGCTCCTTCGTCATTTGTCGGTCGACAAAGGTCCGACCTTGGTCGATTGTGCACGTCCGCGAATCTCCCGTGGTTCTCTTGAGATCCAGGGGAATGACAGGGGAACTTTTGTCCAGAGCGACGCTCGGTCTGCAGAGCCTTGCGGAGATGGCGCACCTGCTCGCGCAGGCTCATCAGCTCGACGGCCTCATCGAGATGGCCGCCGAGCATGCTCGCACCGCGTTGGGGGCGGCCAGCATCTCGATCAGTCGTTTCGTGCCCGAGGACGACGTCATCAAGACGATCATCAACGTGGGCGACCTGGCTCCGCACGAGGTGCGGTGGCCGCAGGACGAGACGTACTCCCTCGTCGGCTACAAGCGGCTGTTCTCGACGCTGCACGAGCGGCAGAGCTGGATCGACAGCATCGACGACCCCGAGTGCGAGGCGCGGGAGCTCGAGCTGCTGCACCGTCTCGGCAAGGGTTCGTGCCTGGTGACGTCGATCGTGGTCGACGGCCGTCCGTGGGGTGAGTTCTTCGCGACCCGGCACGTGGGCGCTGCAGTGTTCAGCCAGGACGCCATCGCGTACGCCGAGGTGCTGGCGGCGATCCTCGCCTCGGCCGTGGCCCGCGCGATCCGCGAGGCGGCGCTGGAGGATCTGGCATCGCGCGACCCCCTGACTGGCCTGTTGAACCGGCGGGCCCTGGACGACCGTGCCGCGCAGGTGTTCGACCTGGGGGAGCAGGCGTCTCGTCAGGTCGTCATCGTGGCGGTCGACATCGACGGCCTCAAACAGGTCAATGACTCGCAGGGACACGCCCAGGGGGACGCGGTCATCCGGCACACGGCTGCTGCGCTGATGTCCGCCTTCGAGCCGGTGCAGTCCAACCTGGTCGCCCGGGTCGGCGGTGACGAGTTCACGGTGCTGGTGTGGGACGGCGACGCGGAGCTGGTCGAGAAGACCGTCAACACCGTCTGCGAGACCGTGGACGCCAGCGATCTCGGCATCGGTCTGTCGGCTGGTCTGGCCGCCGCGGTACTCACCCCGGAGTCGTCGCTGACCGTCACCGAGATGTTCGCCGCGGCCGACCGCGCGCAGTACGTCGCCAAGCGCACCCAGTCGTGCGTTGCCGTGATCGCCGACGACGTCAGCGCCTGAGCGCCGGGACCCGTCGGCGTGCAGCAACGACCAGCAGGGCACCCACCGCGCCGCCGGCGGTGTTGGCGATGACGTCGTTGACGCTGGCCACCCGGTCGGGGCGCAGGACGTCCTGCAGCACCTCGATCGTGGCGGACACGCAGAACGCGACTGCGGTGGCCTGCCACCACCCCCAGTCGGTCCGCCACAGCAGGATCAGGATCCCCAGCGGGACGAACAGCGCGATATTGGCCGTAAACTCGATCAGGTGATAGCCCTGACCCGGGTCGAGGCCCACCTGACGCAGGGCCCACGCGACTGGCGCGATGTCGGTGACGGCGACGTTGCGGTCGACCCGGGTCGGCCACAGGCCGATCAGCGCGAGCGCGAGAGCGTAGGCGCCCGCGACCAGGATGATCCAGCGGGCGCGCATCCATCGATCGTAGTGACGCCGCGCCGCAACGGTGAGCTGACTGCATGTCGCGTTCGACACGCCGGCAGGACGGTCACCGCTCAAGACCATTAGGATCGCCGGGTGAGTCCCCTCCTGCAACGCGTTCTTCTGGCCGTCTTCGTGGTTGTCGACATCTTCTTGATCGTGGGGGCCATCCGGCACGTCAACAGCACGCCGCCCTCCACCGATCTGCCGGCGGCGGCGCCGGCCGGTGCGACGCCGCCCCCCGCGACGAGCGCGACGCCTGAGTCCGAGCCCGCGACGCAGCTGGCCTACAACTTCGAGGCCGCCGAGGCGGTGTCGTTGTCGGTGGCCAACGACGGCACCATCGTCTACGGCACCCGCGGACGCTGCAGCGATCCCGAGGCGAGAGTCCAGGTCTCCACCAACGGTGGGGCGGAGTTCGATCCCGCCAAGACCGGCCTGACGACCGTCCTGGCCGTGCGCGCCGCCAGCAAGACGTCCATCGCGATCGTCGGCACCACGGCGGACTGCCAGGTCAAGCAGCTGAATTCGAGCGACGCCGGCTCCTCGTGGACTGAGTCCGGCAAGGTCGAACTCTGGTATCCCGGGGTGAACCAGACCACGACGGTCGTCACCTCCCGCGGTCAGTCCAAGCCGGGCGAGGGATGCGTCGTGACCTCGATCAGCCAGGTCACCGCCGAGCAGGGACGCGTCTCCTGCGCCGACGGCTCCTTCTGGGGCTCGGGCGACAGCGGCAAGACCTGGGTGCAGCTCGGACGCCTCGACAACGCCCGCGTGGCCACCTTCTTGACACCCAGCGCCGGTTTCGCCCTGGCCCGCTACAACGGCTGCGCGGCCAACGCCTTCACGACCAACGACGGCGGCGTCACCTGGACGCCCGGCGGATGCATCTCCGGCGACCCGGCCCGAGCCATCGCCGCGACCGCCAGCCGCTTGGTCGCCGTCGTCGACGAGGACGTCTACACCAGCGACAACACCGGCACCGTCTGGAAGCAGCCGTAACCCCTGCCCGATGAGTCCGGCCCGCCCGTCTTGAGCTTGTCGAAACCCCCTACGGCGGTTGGGGTGCTGACCCAACGCCCGTTGAGCTTGTCGAAACGACCCCACTAAGCTCGCCGGCTCCTCGCCGATTGAACCTGTCGAAACGACCCGCTGAGCCCGGCTCGCCCGTTGAGCTTGTCGAAACGACCCCGCTGAGTTCGTCGACTTCTCGCCCGTTGAGCCATCGAAACGACCCGCTGAGCTCGTCGACTTCTCGCCCGTTGAGCCTGTCGAAACGGCCCGCTGAGCTCGCCGGCTCCTCGCCGATTGAGCCTGTCGAAACGACCCGCTGAGCTCGTCGACTTCTCGCCCGTTGAGCCTGTCGAAACGACCCCGCTGAGCTCGTCGACTTCTCGCCCGTTGAGCCTGTCGAAACGGCCTACCCTGCGGTCTGCAACCCCAGCAGACAAAAGAGGCCCGACAGCCAGCGAAAATCGCCAGCCCATCGGGCCCCTTGAACCGCTACCTCAGCAAGCGCTCTTGACGACGCTGCCCTTCGTGCCCGGCTTGATCCCCGGGGTGGCCAGCACCCGCGCGTCACCGCGCTGATCCTTGCCGGAGACGACCGTCGCCTCGACGGTCACGGTCTGACCGGGGTTGATCTGCACCGTCACCAGCCGCACGCCCCGTCCTTCGTGTGTTCCTGGGAACGTCGCGACTTCTTCCTTGTCGATCGTGACGTCGGTGACCTTGCCGCCGTTGGGGGCGTAGACGTACACGTTCATCAGCATCGAGCCGGCCGGTGCGCCGAACCCGGGCCCGCGGATCGACTCGGGCAGCGTGGCCGAGTCCGCCGGAGCGGTGGAGCGCAACGTCGTCACCGTGCTGTACGTTTGGGCGCCCGCGTCGGTGCACTTCGACGCCTTCGCCTCGACGTCGTAGTCCAGGTAGTACTGCATCTTCGCCCCGGTGGCGTCGTTCAGGTAGAACCCAAGCGTCGACTTGGCCGCCTTGTCGACAGGTAGCTCTCCGGCCACTGCAGTGCCGGAGAGGAGGGTGCTGATCTCCGACGACTTATCCCATACCTGGACGCGGCGCTCGTTGGTCGCACGAGTCAGTGCCTTGAGTAACGCGTTCGGGTCGCCTTCCCCGGACAGGACCTTGTCGAAGATCTGCTTGGTGGCCGACGCGAAAAAGGCGTCCTGGGCAGCGCCGCCATCGCGGAGGTCCGGGTAGGCGACGTAGACCCCATTGAGCAACACGTCGACCGCATTGTCCGCGGTCAGCGTTGTGCCGTCGGCAAGGGTGACGGGGCCGAGACCCTTGAGCACATACGACAGTGTCACGGGGTCAAGCGACAGCACGCCGTCCACGTCGATGTTCTTCTCGCGTTTGATGATCTCGGCACCGATGGAAGCGGCCCGCGGAAAGTCCGGGGTGAAGTTGATGTCCCGAAAGTCGGTGACCAGCTTGGTGTCGAAGAGCTCGGTCTCCTCGTCGGAGATGTCAGTTGCGTCGTAGTCCAGGCTGCCCATGGATCCGCCCGAGCCCTGCTCACCCAGCTTGATCTTGCCGTTGTCGATGTTGAGCACTGCGTAGGCGCCGGGGAGTCCGCCGGTCGCGCGAATTTCGGCGTTGTTCTGGAACAGCAAGAGGTAGGTGTGCTTGCCGCTGAGCATCTGCGGGACGACTTCCGACGCGGTTGTCGCTCGCTTCGAGATCTCGGAGGCGTGCGACAGTTTGTCCTGAACGTCCTTGACGGGGCCCTGGAGGGAACCCATCAGCGCGGAGGTGTTGATCCTGTCGACCTCGCCGGACGCCGCGGTGATGACCTTGCCGGCCTTCGCGACGTTGGGCCCGATTCCAGCGATGGCGTCGACGTTGATCGCGCCGCCCTGTGGGTTAAATGTCTTGCCGTTGAACTGGTCCGCGATGTCTACGAGCGGAGGAAGTCCTGTGTCGGCGACCTGCTTGAGCGACGAGGTGACGGTGCGGACGGCGTCGACGTTCTTGCCGAGCACCGGCAGCTTCGAGGCGGCCGAGAACACGAAGCTGCCAAGCGTCGAGTCGGCGCTGCCGATATTGGTCTGCAGCGATGTCAGCGACCGCGCTGCGGCCGGCTGATCGCCGGATTCGAGCGCGGTCTGCAGCCCGCTGGCATTCGTCGCGGCCCCGTCGATGTCGCCCTTGGCCGACGCGAGCTGGGTGAAGGTGAAGATGCCAAGCCCAGCCAGCGCGACGACGGCGACCGCCAGCAGGCCCAGCAGGGTGGTGTTGCGCTTCTTTTTGTTGTTGGTGTGGCGCGCGTGCTGCGAGTCGGTCACCGTCTCACTTTCCCTCGAAATTCATGCAGTAAAAACAAAAGTGGGGCTGCCGGATGGCAGCCCCACTTCGGGTAACGAACAAAGGAGCGTTCGCTACTTCTTCTTCACCTTCAGCTTCGCCTTGCCCTTGCTGCCCTTAAAGACCGATCCCGTCCAAGGCTTGAACTCGTACTTGATGGTCTTGATCTTGGTCTTGCCCTTCTTGAAGCCCTTCAGCTTCGGGGCCGGGAACTTGATGTTGGCCTTGCCGTTAACGACCTTGAACCAGTAAACCTTGCCGTTGAAGGTCACCTTCATCTTGCCGCTGACCCTGGCGTTGCCGGCTCCGACGTCGAGCTTGAGGCGAACCGTGCTAGTGGAGGGGGCCGGTGTAGGGATGACTGGAATGACTCCCGGAGGAGTGGGCGGAATGCCCGGGATCGACGGCGCGGTCGGAACCGTTCCGGGGTACGGGTCTGCTGCTGACGCGCCACTGACCAGGGCCCCCGAGCCGAGAACCAAGGCGACCGACGCGAAAAGCGCAATCACAATCTTTTTCATGGGTTTTCCCTTGTCCTGGCAGTTGCGTGCCATTCATTGAAGACTTTGTAGTAGAGAACTACGGGGCCCAGCCTAGGGGACGAATAGGGGACATAGGTCCCAGATGATAGAAGTTTCACGCGTGCGAAACATGCTGTCCGTCACCCAACACGTTTCGAGCTCGACAGCCGCTGCGATACCAGTGAGCCCAGGCCCGTCGCGAATTATTGAGTGTGATTGGAATCACATCATGCGACAGGGCTGGTATCCCGAGGATTGGACTCTTCGGGTGCATACCCGTATCCATACCCGTACCCATATCCGTCGCCACCACGAGCCGGCGTCATGTTGAAGATGACTCCTGCAGGGCTCGCCCCAACGGATTCCAACCGGTCGACGGCCAGTGCGAGCTGGTCGGTTGTGGTCTTCCCATGCCGGACAACTAGCAGTGCACCGTCGGCCTGTGCCGCCAGCAACGCTCCATCGGTAACCGGTAGCAGTGGCGGGGCGTCGATGAGCACGACGTCATAGCGAGCCCGTAGCGACGTGATGAGAGAAGCCATGGAGGTGGATTTCAACAGTTCGGCCGGGTTGGGCGGTGTCGAACCGCTCGTCAGGACGTCCAACCCCTCGCGGGCGGTCGTCTGAATGGCGTCCTCGAGCGGGAGCTTGCCAATTAGCACCGTTGTGAGACCGACGGCTGGCTCGAGTCGCAGGTACTCGCTGATCTTCGGACGACGAAGGTCGCCCTCCACGAGCGCGACCTTCTCACCGCCCTCCGCCAAGGCAAGCGCCAAGTTCACGGCCGTGGTGGTCTTCCCTTCCCCGGGCAGAGAGCTGGTGATGACGAAGACCTTGTGGTCGGCGTCGGGATCGATGAATTGCAAGTTCGTCCGTAGTACGCGAAATGCCTCCGCGCGTGGTGCGTACGTGTCCAAGCTGGAGATGAGCGGGGTGTCGACGGCCGCAGCGTCGTAGCTGATCGCGCCGATAATGGGCGCCGGCACGAGGGACTCGAGTTGACGCGTGGACTTGATGGTTGTGTCCAGGGTCTCGCGAAGAACCGCCACTCCGGCACCCAGAATTAACCCGAGGATGAGACCCAATCCAATATTGCGCACGGGTTGGGGGGAGATCGGAGCGGTTGACTCCGAGGCGGGGTCAACAACGGTCGCCTTGATCGTAGCCTGATCCTTGCCGGGGGGGGTCTCCAACTCAGCAACATAGGCCACGAATTCGTCGGATACCGCCGCGGCAAGGAGCCGAGCACGCTTCGGATCAGGGTCGTTAACTCGCACCGTCAGGATCACGGTGTCTAGCTTCGTGCTAGCCGAGATTTGGCTCGCGAGCTCCCCAGGTGTCTCATCGAGCTGCAGTCGATCCACCACTCGGCGCGCGATCTCTCTGCCTGTGAGGAGGTCCGCATAGGATTTCACACGCTGTAGCGAAAACTGGCCACCCTGATTCGCCGCCTGCGCATCATCTGTCGATCCCTGGGTGGAGACGAACATTCGAGCAGAGGACGCATACTGTGGGGTTTCCCGCAAAGTGACTGCGGCCGCCAGCGCGACCGCAATTAAACTAAACACGGCGACGAGTTTCCACTGCGCCCGAAGAACCCTGAAATAGTCACGCAGGTCCACAGTTGCTCCGTTCAAGAGGTTTGCCTGTCAGCCAAGGCGCACTGAGTCTAGCCACGGCTGCCGGTTCGGGACTCTCGGAGTCGAGGTAAGGAAATGCCCTGAGGCGTTTCTCGGGTAGCTATTCGAGTCATGGGGCGAGTGGCGCCGTGGGTGCCAACGAGCTTTTGTGGGGCTGGTAGGGACATTCCGAAACGCGCCGACCAATGCCACCATTTATCCTCATGGTCGGGGTTATGGCCGGAGAATCTGTCAGTTCCCGTGGCGCATCATTTGGCAGTCCTACTGGCGCAACTCGTCGGCGTGCGCCCGGTACCAATCAACTGTGGATCGAAGCCCTTCTTCCAGCGAGATCCTCGCGGCCCATCCAGACTCGCCAAGCTTATGAACATCTAGCAGTTTCTGGGGAGTGCCGTCCGGTTTGGAGGAGTCCCACCGCGTCTTTCCGGTGTATCCCACGACGTTCGCGATTATGTCGGCGATCTCCTTGATCGTGACATCGCTGCCAGTGCCTACGTTTACCTGCTGCGGCCCATCGTAGTGTTCGAGCAGGTGGAGAACTGCCGACGCCAGGTCATCGACGTGGAGGAACTCTCTGCGCGGTGACCCAGTTCCCCAATTCGTCACTGAGTCGGAGCCATTGCGGGTGGCCTCGTCGTACCGGCGTATCAGTGCTGGCAGGACGTGGGAGCCGTGCGGCGAGAAGTTGTCGTTGGGACCGTAAAGGTTGGTTGGCATAGCACTGATCCATGGCAGGCCGTACTGGCGCCGAACCGCTTGGACATGCATGATTCCCGCGATCTTTGCGATTGCATAGGCGTCATTGGTGCTTTCGAGGTGCCCCGTTAGGAGCGAGTCTTCATCAATTGGCTGCTTCGCAAACTTCGGATAGATGCACGAAGAACCCAGGAAGATCAAGCGTTTGACGCCGTGCTCGCGTGCAGCGTCAAGCACGTTGACTTGGATACGAATGTTGTCGCTCAAAAAGTCAACCGGATATGTGCTGTTGGCCATAATCCCGCCCACTTTGGCCGCGGCGAGAGCCAAGTAAGTCGGCCTGACCTTTTTTACATAGGCAAAGACGGCGTCGCGGTCTTTGAGGTCCAGCTCAGACGAGGTTTGCCCCACAATATTGGTGAAACCTTCGGCCTCAAGCTTGCGAACGATCGCGGACCCCACTAAGCCGCGGTGACCAGCGACGTAGAAGGTGGCGGACCTGTCCAGCTCTGTCGGTGTGAAGTCGGTGTCCCCGTCTGTACTCGAACGTGTCATTTGGTGCTCCACGACTCGAGCTTGACGTCGTCAATCCACGCTTGTCCCGCGTGGGACAGAGCTTCGAGGTCGGCATCCACCATTAGTTTGGCAAGCTCGCGGCCATCTACGGTTGCCTTCCACCCGAGTTTCTCCGCCGCCTTGGATGGGTCGCCGATGAGCGCGTCCACTTCGGTGGGCCGCAGGTATCGCTCGTCGAACCGCACGTGTTCTTCCCAGTCGAGTCCCGCGTGACTGAATGAGATTTCGAGAAACTCGCGAACCGTGATTCCTACGCCGGTTGCCAGCACGAAGTCCTCAGGCTCGTCAGTCTGCAGCATTCGCCACATGCCCTCGACATACTCGGCTGCATAGCCCCAGTCGCGTACCGCGTCGAGGTTTCCCATAAACAGTTCCTTCTGTTTACCGGCCTTGATCGCAGCCACTGCACGGGTGATCTTCCTGGTCACAAACGTCTCGCCGCGGCGCGGCGACTCGTGGTTGAACAGGATGCCATTGACAGCAAACAGGCCGTAGGCCTCGCGGTAGTTCTTCGTAATCCAGTAGCTGTACAGCTTGGCCGCCGCATACGGAGACCGGGGGTAGAAGGGGGTGTCCTCGTTCTGGGGCGGTGGGGTGGCACCGTAAAGCTCGGATGAGGATGCTTGGTAAAAGCGCGGCTGGATGCCGGCGAGACGCACTGCCTCGAGTAGACGGATTGTGCCAGTGCCAGTGGTGTCCGCTGTGTGTTCCGGTTCGTCAAATGAAACCCGGACGTGGGACTGGGCCGCCAAGTTATAGACCTCATCGGGCTTGATCTCGTTGAGCAGAGTCACGAGGCGAACTCCGTCGCTAAGATCGCCGTAATGCAGAGTCAGTTTGACCCCAGTGTCATGGGGGTCTTCGTAGAGGTGATCGATTCGTGCAGTGTTGAACGTCGATGCGCGACGGATCAGACCGTGCACTTCGTATCCCTTGTTGAGCAGCAATTCTGCGAGGTATGAACCGTCTTGGCCGGTGATACCTGTGATGAATGCGGTTTTAGTCATATACTCTTCCAATTCGTTTCAGTGGCGGGTGCGATTCTGTGCGGGAACCTGCCGGGTTTTCGCGGAGTTCCCTTGGCGTAACGGCCAGTTGTTCTCGTAGGACGGTTACCTAGCAGCCCTACTAGACTGACCGGGGCGTCTTACCCTCAGTAAGGTTGGTTTTCTTAAGAGTCGACCATGGCTCGCCCTCGGGCGCCACGACTTCCGCCGAGACTGACGATGTGATGAATCGCACGAGCGAGCGCTGGTCGAGGCGGAAGCGCGCCCATTCGAATGCACTCTCGCCGATACGCGCGAGTTGCTCGGGTGGCATCGCCAGCAACTGGGAGACACGGTTAGCGCAGTCGTTCACGGTGCCCTCCATGAATACGCCTGGAGCAATCGCGCTGAGCCAATCCGCTTTCGGGTGCAGGGTCATGACGTGTGGACGCCCGCTGAGCATCGATATGGCCATCCGGTTGCTGAGTGCGTTAGGGATCGATGGGTAGTGATCCCAGATCGCACTCACGGAGTGAGAGCGAAGCACCTCTACTTGATCAACAAACTGGACTGACCCACGAGTCCATCCGGCCGGCCACCCTGACCCGTACAGGTGAAAATCATCTCGGTGCTTGCGGCGAATCTTCGCGGCTAGGAGCATACGGGCAAGCGCACCGGGACGCGCTGCTCGACGAACCCATGAGGGCGGATTGGAGGCGATCATTGCGACGCTAGCTCGTACGGGAAGTGCGGGTGGGCCCACCTTTTCGTAGTGAGCAAACTGAAGATGGTCGTATCCAGACACGGTTGTGTGGACTTGGCTGGCGCCAGCGGCGAGAAACTGGTCAAGCGCTGGGCGTCCGGCCGAATTGAACAGGTGGTCTGCCCGCGGAAGCCAGAAGTTTCGGGCTGCAGGCGCGATCCGCTTCGAATTCCAGTGATCGCCCTCCCAGACAAGGACCCTGCGCCCGTTGAGCCGGGCATCAATCGCGTTCTCCTCAGAGGGACCCGACGGGAAGGTGCGTGGGCTCCACACCATTAGCGTGTCCCAGTCATCCTTTCCGAGGGCTTCGAGTACTAGTGGGGCGGGGTCGTCCCGCCAACTGAGGATCTGAAGGTGCTGGAGCTCCCCCGATCGCCGGAGTAACTCATAGCCGTCGCGCATCCCGGGAGCGGGGGCGCTGCGTGAGTCGTTGGCAAGTACCAAGAGTTTCAATAGGGCTCCTATTTGTGGGAAAGCGGGCTAACTGCGCCTATTGAGAATCTCGGACAGGGATGGCAAGCGCCCTTGCCACGTGGTACGAGTGCATCACAATGAGTTGCACGGGCCATGACAATCCGCCGTGACGTCGGAGGTAGGCGGCCTTTTGGCCGAAGGGGAGACCTTTCTTGGATCGCAGTCGGCGAAGCCGCTCGCGGCGGGATGCGTGGCGGTCTAGATGCGTCCCGTTGTTGCCGTTCCGGGGCGTCTCGCCCAGAAACCCGGGCGCCAGCATCACGAGATAGCCAGCATGAGCCGCGCGCATTGAGAAGTCATAGTCACCGAAACGGTGCGTGAAGCGTCTGTCCAGTCCAGAAAGCTCTATGATCGCCTGTCTAGGAATGAGAACTAAATTGCCGTTGGTGGCGTCTACTGACGTGTCCTCATCAGAGGGATCTACCGTCACCAGTCGCATCAGGCCCAATCGAGTCTTTCGGCGCGCTCCCGAGTACGAGGTCAGTCGGTGCTGGTGGGGCCAAGACATCGCCCCGGTTGCTATGGTGCGGTTGACTCCATGCCTGACGCTGGTCTCGACCAAGCGCGAAACGGCGTCAGACGCGAGGGACGCGTCATCATTCACCCAGAGAAGATGCGTGAAGTTCGTCTGCAGGGCGGCGGCCTCCGCGATTTTCATGGCGCCTCCCCAGTATTGGTCACCGTCGGCGCGAATGACTTGGACGTCGGGGTACTCGGCTTCTATGCGCCCTGGTGTGCCGTCGGTGGAAGCGTCGTCAACAACAATGATGCGAGAGCCCGGATACCGGCTGAGTTGATCGGCCAATTCGCGAATGCAGTTGAGGGTGGTCTCGGCACGATTTCGAACGGCGAGAGTTGCGGCAATCGAGATGTTCTGGTTCATGAATCGCGGCCCTTCTTGAACATCGTCTTACGGTTGGCGGCAATCCCGAAGACCGATTGGGCCGACCTCCGGGGAATGAGGCCGACGAGTCCCAATGCGATTGATGGAAGGCTAGGGAGTTGGCGGTTGATACACGTACGGCGGACGACAGCCCAGACTCCCGCCATCGATCGTGCCTGCAGCGCATACCGCAAGCCTTGAGCTATCAGAAAGTCAGCCCGGCTACGGCGGGACCACCGCGCAGACGAAGCGTCGTACCAAGCGAGAGATGCCCGCCAGTCGGCGTTGGCAGAGATTGATGCCTCCGTGCCCATGGTCTTCTGCACCAGCACTTCCGGGAGATGAACAAACCGCCTGTTTGGAACTTGGTCGAACTTAACGAGCCAGTCCCAGTCCTGGTGGCGGCTGAGTTTTGGATCCCACCGGACGAGTTCACGTGCGGTGGTCGCGTCCACTAGTAGCGTCGACGTTGGGATCCCATTCCGGCGAACAGTGGGGCCGCGACGTACAAATAGATAGTCAGAAATTGACTCATCTACCCTGCATCTGCGTGCAGGCGTCGCAATGTTGGACATTGCCGGGTCAGTACTTTCCCGGAGCCTGCATCCGACGGCGGTGGGCCGCTCCGGGTGCTGCTGCGCTGCCGTCAACTGCAGCCGCAACTTGTCCGCCGCCCAGGAGTCGTCGTCGTCAAGGAACGCGACCCACTCGGCGTCACATGAGTCAACTCCGAGTTGGCGCGCTGCGCCCCCACCTCGTCCACCCCCAGTCCACAAAGTCGTGTCTGCCATCTTTGCCAGAGCGCCGGATGGCGGTTCCGGGGTATCGAAGACCGCAATCACTTGGACGTGATTCGCTGGGAGAGTCTGATCTCGCACGGACTGGATGGACTCTCGCAATGACGGGCGGCCCACGGTCGGGATTACTACAGCGATTCTATCGTTCAAAGCATCTCACTGGATCCTTTACCGTATGTCGCGCCGTGAGGTCGGTAATGAACTGCGGCCATCTAACTCGCAATGACGTCCGCAAACAACCACATCGTTGCACAGCCTTTAACTTGACTGACGTCGTCTGCCGGTGAGGCCTGCCACTTCACGCTCGTGAAGTGGTGTTCAGCACGTCGGCGGTTGCTTGACGCCGTCGGTGATAACGTCTCGGAGTGCGTTATGCAAAATGCACCCTTTGGCCTGAACTGCCGTGCACTACACAATGCCAATGGCAGATGGGAGTCGCGTCGTGTCGGATGACAGAGGGGTGTTCTTCCGGTGGTCATTGGGGCTCCGCGGTCTGGATCGAGGGTACGGAAGATGACCGTTGTCGACTAACCGGCGGGGAGTGAACGGAGCAGGTGGGGCGCTGCCTAGCTCCCCAGCGTCGAGCCGCCAGATTTCGCGCGGTGCCATGGCGATGCTGTCCGGGCAGTTCGGGCGATTCGCGCTCCAGTTTTTTGGCACGATCCTCCTGGCTCGGATTCTGGCGCCGACAGACTATGGCCTTATTGCGATCGTCTTGGTGATGATCGGCTTGGGCGAGGTAGTTCGAGACTTCGGCCTATCGCTGGCAGCCATTCAGTCCACGACCTTGAATGAAAGGGAACGCGACAACCTATTCTGGGCCAACTCCTTTGTCGGGTTCTCGCTAACGGCGTTGGCTATGGCTTCTGCTCCGTGGTTTGCGCAAGCTTTCGGCGACGAGCGAATCGCAAATATCGTATACGTGCTTGCCTGGACCTTCGCGATTAACGGTATGGCGGCACAGTACAGAGCCGGGTTGAATCGCTCGCTCAAGTATGGCCGGCTCGCCTTAGTGGACACACTCGGTCAAGCTGCGGGACTAATTGCCGGCCTCGCGCTCGCGTTTGCTGGAGCAGGGTACTGGGCGCTTGCGGTTCAACAGATAACACAGGCCGTGGCGTCCCTCGTCGTGGGAGTGGGATTCGGTCGTTGGCGGCCCAAACGGTACGACCGGGCGACGTCGATCTCCCGTTTTCTGCGATTCGGCTGGCCACTTGTCGTGACGCAATTGATCGGTTTCGCAAGCAGGAACACCGATTCCGTAATCATCGCGCAACGGTTCGGACCCGCCGCATTGGGGATCTATAGCCGCGCGTTTCAGCTGCTGATGCTGCCTCTCAACCAAATAAATGCGCCGTCTACCCAAGTTGCGCTGCCAGTTCTGGCTCGTTTACAAACTGATCGAGCTACGTTCAATCGTTATCTGCTTCGCGGACAAGCGGTGATGACTCTTTTTGTGTGTGTTCTGTTTGTCTTTCTCAGTTTCCACGCGGACTTGGTGGTTGCAGTGCTGTTCGGTCCGAAATGGCACGCGAGCGCCGGCATATTTGCGATCTTGGCTTTCGCCGGTTGCTTTCAGGTAGTCAGTTACGCGACGTACTGGGCCTTTCTAGCGCTGGGGGCCACGCGGTCCAATCTAGTTTTCTCGATTGTCAGTCGATCTATCGTGATTGCGATGGTGATAGGCGGCTCGCAATGGGGCATAGAAGGTGTGGCGTATGGATATGCGCTCGCCCTCGTGGTGACGTGGCCGCTGGGTCTCTGGTGGATCTCGCGATTCCTGAAGTGCCCGGGAGTGTCGATGCTGCGCAATGGCGTCCGTTCGTTAGTTTCGGCGTTGATACTGGCCGCGCCCTCGCGGTTCGCCGAGTTCGCACTGCCGGATCAGCCGCCTCTACTCGTCCTCGCCCTCGCGGGGGCCCTGCTGCTGGTCACTGGCGGTGTCATGACGCTGGTGTGGCCACGATTCAGAAAGGACATCAACGATTTCAAAAGATTCGTGCTTTCATCGGTTGAGAAGAAAAAGAACAAGACGATCTGACGTGGGATATCCAGGTCGGTTGCGGGTGTTGCATTTCCCGGGGTTGGAAACCCCTTTGCTCAATCCGTTCATCGAGCTCCTGCTGTCTGAAACGAGCAGGGAGGTCGACATCGTCCCTTTCACCTGGAGGTCCGCCTTTGTTGGAAGGTACGACATCGCGCACTGGCACTGGCCGGAGTATTTCGGCGCTGCCCGGACCCGAAAAGGTCGGATCTTCTATCTCGCGGTTGTAGCTCTGTTCGCTGCACGGCTCACTGCAGGTCGGGTGAAGGTCGTTCGGACGGTGCACAACGTGGAGCCTCACTCGGGCAATGACTCCCTCTTGGAGCGGTTAAGCCTACGAGTAATCACTAGTCGTGAAACTCACCGCGTGTATCTCACTGGATATGGCACACCCGCGCCGGGCACTTCTGTAATAAAGCACTGCTCATATCCCGTACCGATAGAAGGGCAACGACAGAACCCGACTGGTGTACTCGGTTTCTTCGGATCGGTGCTCCCCTACAAGGGCGTAGAACGCCTTCTCCGGGTCTTCATCACTGAAGTGGGGAACAAGGATTTAAGGCTGGCAATTGCTGGCCAGGCGCCGGATCCGGACTACAGGCGACTGCTAACTGAGCTCGGTCAAGCCGACTTTCGCGTGGCGACGGTGTTGCGGAAGCTGACGGAGGAAGAACTGACAGAAGCCATCCGTAACTGGGACCTGGTGGTGCTGCCGTACGAGAAGATGTACAACTCGGGCGCAGCCATGCTCGCGCTCTCCCATGGACGACCGATCCTAGTCCCCGACACCCCGAGCATGCGCGAGCTTCGCGACGACGCAGGGGCGGACTGGGTGATCACCTATCCGTCGCTAACAGGAGAAGTCATAACGGACGCGGCCGCGCGCGCTCACGAGCTCGCAAATAATGAAACCCGTCCGGACCTGTCCGGGCGTAGCCCTGCCGTGATGGGCAGGCAGTATCTGGATCTCTACCGGGATCTAGTCTCATGATCGAACGTGGGTACGCCTCATCGCTTTCGCGCATTCGCGGCGTCGATGTAGTGCATTGGAACCCAAAGTATCGGTTAGCCGTCCGGGGGCGCACACTCGCGAACCTTCCCTGGCGCGCGAACAACTTCGGGGATCTGTTGGGGCCGCTTATCGTCGATAAATTGTTGGACCGCCAACTAACTGCTGACATGAGCTCCCGACCGACGCGAGTGACTACTGTCGGCTCGATACTGCACTTCGCGCAGCAAGGCGATACGGTCTGGGGCACCGGCGTCAACGGCAAAGTGGATTCCACACGCCATCGCTTCACGTCGCTCGATGTACGCGCCGTCCGAGGACCCCGGACTGCCCATTTTCTGGAACAACGTGGCCTGCCTGTAGACGTGCCGTATGGTGACCCGGCACTTCTGTTGCCGGATCTCTTCCCGGACCTCAGACATATATCCGAAACCAAGTTGTACAAACAAACGGTCGTGCCGAACCTCAATGATTTGCCCCTGTTCAGGGGCCATCCCGATCTGCTGGACCCGCGGTCGCCGGTGATGACGTGTTTGCGGCGGATAGTGCAGAGTGAGTTTGTAGTTGGCAGTTCCCTACATGCAATGATTGTTTCGGAAGCATTTGGAATTGACTTCGTTCTTCTGGATAGTCGTTCTGAGAGCCCCTTTAAGTTCCATGATTATGCTGAAGGAACCAACAGGCGATTGACTCCGCGCGCTGCCGACCTAGCGTCCGCCCCAAGCGCTCCTCGGATGGAACCTCTCGATTACGCGTCGACACCTCTTCTGAATTCGTTTCCATACGATCTGTGGGGACCCGCGGAGTGAACACAGGTCTGCTCACGTTGGCTGTCACGGTTGCTGCAGTCGCGTCGTGCAGCAAGTACCGCCGAGTAATGCTCTTGTTGTCGGTGCTGGCGATGATATTCATCGCCCCTCGGTACGTGTTGACATTCGGTGTGCCGACTCCGGTTCTTCACACGGGAGTAGGCCCGGGAAACATTAGGGTTTACAACTACGAGATAGTCGTCGCCGCTGCGCTCGCGGTCGGCTGGAAGCGGTCGCCGCGCCTAGCTGAACCTGCCTTCTGGCCGTTTCTCGTCGTTCTGGCCTTTCTCGCGATCACGGTTTGGGATAGATCCCCGCTCGTAACCGCGGGCGTTCTTCATTTCGCCTTTGCTTGCCTTGCGTACACCGTGGGACGACGCATGGCGCGGAAAGAGCTGCGAACGGATGAAACCCGACTTCTCCTCAGGGGTATAGCGGCGATCCTCGTGTTCGAATTGTTGGCGGGCGGGCTGGCGCTATACGGATTTCAGCTTCCTCTGGTTGGCGAGTCCGATAATCAAGCAGTAGTAGGAAGGCTCGCAGGCACGACCTCCCATCCAAACACCCTCGGGAAGTACGTAGCGCTGATAAGTGTTCTCGCGTTACCCCTTACCAGGTCGCTCGACAGAGAGACCCGACGGATTGCGTGGTGTGTCCTGGTCATGGCGTTGGTAGTGGCGGCTTTAACTGGCGGCCGGGCGGTGCTGGTGGGACTAGGCCTCGCGCTCGTTCTATGGACGCTTCTATACCGAAGCGCCGGCGCTCCAGAGATGCCCCGTCTGGTCAAGTTGGTACTACTCGGAGCCATGGTGGCGCCGTTTGCCGCCGCCACCCTTGGCCGGTTTGGTGAAGACCCAGAGGGCGGCTCGAGACCGCTCCTGCTCGAGGTGTTCTGGGAAAACATAGGAGCGTTTCTCGTATGGGGAGCCGGGCCAAACACTTACGTCGAGACTCTGAGCAATTTCAGCGTGATCACGGCCGTGCGGCAACTCCCGGTCCATAACGCGGTGCTGCTGTCGCTGGCCGAGTTCGGTGTAGTCTGCTGGGCTCTATTCTGGATGCCGATCCTCGCCGTCTACCTGCGCGCGGTGATGAGGGTTACCACGGGCCGTGGAGACGGCTCCGGTCACGCCTTGGCCCTCGCGGCGAGCTTTCCCATGATACTGCTGCTCACTCTTACGGGATGGGGAATGGTCGCTGGCCCGGGACTTACAATGTGGCTGCTAATTCTCGGGTTTATGAGCGAGAAGGGTCGAGTGGGTGATGCGCATCTGGACGCGCCAGGGCTGCCCCTCGCCGAGCGCTCGCAACGCGATAGTGACCTCCAGTTTGACGAATCCGAACGACCTACCTAGGAGCCCCATTGTTGAGAGAGAAGGGTGTGCGGCGGCTTTACTTCCGTGCGCTTACAGAACTTCAATCCCCAGCCTATTCTGCCTACTTGCGTTTACGGGGGTTCGAAATCGGTCCCGATTGCAGGTTTCAAGGCCTGCCGTACGTCTTGGGATCTGAAGGCGGACTGATTAGCTTGGGCTCGCGTGTCTCAGTGGTGTCGACCGCTGCGGGAGCACCCCTTTCAGTTCCTTGCCGGAGCGCGTTCAGGCTTATGGCGCCTGGGGCGCGGATCGTCGTCGGTGAGGACTCGGGAGTCACCGGAACGGTGATTAGTAGCCGTATGGCCGTGGAGATCGGTGCGCGCGTTCTCGTCGGATCGGGCTGCATGATTTCCGACAGTGACTGGCACCCGCTTGATAGGATCCCTCGACGATACGCCCCGGCCCCTAGCCCGGTGGAATCCGACACAATCAGGATTGCTGACGACGTCTTCCTTGGCGCCAGGAGCATTATCCTGAAAGGCGTGACGATCGGCGAGGGTACGGTTGTTGGCAGCGGGAGCGTCGTCACGAGATCATTGCCGCCGCACGTGGTCGCCGCCGGCTCTCCGGCGCGGGTCGTGCGGGAACTACGAGTCTGATATGCACATCGCTGTAGTTGGGCCAGTCAACGTCGCGAGTTTGGCACCGCTGCTGAGCGGCGAGGACCGTCGACTGGCTCTGGCACAGCCCTCGGACAACGGCTCCGCTCCCGGCCGCATCGTAACTGCCCTACATGAGCGGGGCCACGAGGTCTCCGTGGTGACCCATCGTCGAGGCCTCGAGCCACTCGTACTGAATGGCGACCGTTTGTCGGTGCATCGTGTAGCGTCCCGCTCTAACAGGGCTGCTCAAATCGGTTCGCGTTGGGCAAGTGAACGCTCCGCAATGGCCGAGAAAATCGTCCAACTGTCCCCGGACGTGACGCATTCACAATGGACTTATGAGGCCGCACTGGCTTGCTTGGATTCCGGGCTGCCTCACGTCGCGACTGTGCGTGACGCACCATTGACGGTGATCCGTTTCGATCCGCGTCCCACGCGTGTCGTTCGCGCAAGCATGGCTTACGAGTTTCGGTTGCGGTCCAGGAACTCGCTACTGACTGCCCCCTCGCCCTATATGGCTCGGATGTGGCGGAGGCAGATGCTTGATGCTCGGCAGGTAGCGGTTGTGCCGAACCCTGTCCCGAATATTCTCCATGGACCATTCGAACGGAAGTCTGACTTTCCGTTGCTAGTCGAGGTTGCTGACGAGGGGCGTCGGAAGAACGTGAGAGGCCTTCTCGCGGCCTTTGTGTTGGTACGTGCGCAACTACCGACTGCGCAGCTGGTACTCATTGGTGACGGGTTGGACATTTCCGGCGAGACCCAACGCTGGGCGGCTGCGCAGGGACTCGCTAGTGGGGTGCAGTTTCTGGGTAAGGTCCCAAGCGATGAAGTGCACCAGTGGCTGGCGCGGGCATGGCTGCATGTCCACGCAGCTTTCGAAGAGTCGTTCGGAAACACCTTGGTGGAGGCGTTCGCTTGCGGCACCGCGGTGCTGGGCGGCCATCGGAGCGCTGCGGTGCCATGGGTCCTCGCCGACGGGGAGGCGGGAGTGCTCGCAAACGTCGCGAGCCCACAGGATCTTGCCTCTGCGATCGTCCGTGTAGTTCAAGATAGAGAGCTCCTACGCCGGTTAGGAATGGCGGGGCGACTGCGGGCAGAAAACGAGTTCAGCCCTAGTTCCGTCGCTGCTAAGTACGAGAGCGTCTACAGGTCTGCGTTGGAACAGAAACGCAGTTGAGGCTTGGGTTTGGCGCAGATCAATGCACCTCTAACCAGCACAGATAAGGCATCCAGCCATGGACCCGTCCTGTGCGTAGCAGGTGCGAAACTTAGTAGGCACCGCTCGTCTTCAGGACGGCACTCAGTGTTCGCCAGAGAATCACGACGTCGGCTGTTAGCGACCAGTTCTCCACGTAATAAGTGTCGAGTCTGATCGAGTCTTCCCAAGACAGGTCCGATCTGCCCGAAACCTGCCAGAGTCCCGTCATGCCGGGTCGAACAGCAAGTCGCCGCAGGGCTCGATCATCGTAAAGCTCGACCTCAGCCGCCACCTGAGGCCGGGGGCCGACGACGCTCATGTCGCCGCGAAGCACATTAAGCAGCTGGGGTAGCTCATCGATTGAATACCGGCGCAGAAAGGCACCCACCTTCGTGATGCGCGGGTCGTTCTTCACTTTGAACAGTGGGGTATCCGACGTGCCTTGGGCCGCAATTAGTTTCGCAAGTTCGTCGTCTGCGCCGACGCGCATCGAGCGGAACTTGAGCATGTCGAAAGGCTCGCCGTGAAGGCCGATCCGCCGCTGACGGTAGAAGATGGGCCCCTCGCTGGTGAATTTGACCGCCGCAGCCGCCGCAAGAAGGAGGGGCGAGAATGCCAAGACTGCGAAGAACGCAAAGGTGCGGTCAAACGCCGCTTTCGGCCACTCGCCGGCTTCGGCATATTGCGGTTCTTCGAGGTGGATGAGCGGCATGCCTTCAACGGCTCGAACGTGGATTCGGGAGCCGGAGAAGTCCATCACGTTGGGTGACACCATGAGATCGATGTCCACGCCTTCGAGTTGCCAGGTGAGGTCCCGCAAGCCGTGATGTCCCAGGTGATGGGTGTCGCTGACGATAACTGTGTCCGCTTCAGCAATCTGGAGCGCATCGAACAGGTTGCGGTCATTGCCCAGCACCGGAATGAACTGGTTTGGGACGTCGAGCCACTCATTGTGGTTGGTCTCGGCGTCAGGCACCCACACACCCGTGACACGTAAACCCGAGGCGCGGTGACGGTTGAACCACAGCGCCATCTCCTGACCGGAGCGTGTGCCGCCGACGACGAGGACGTTTGAAAGATGTTGCCCTTGGCGCCGGTGGTGGCGTATCCACATTCGCCATCCCTTGCGGCCGATAAGAAGACCAGCCAGGCCGAGAGGAAACGCAATCGCGAGATAGCCGCGCGACATGTCCCACTTGAACATCAACGAAAGAATCGCGACCCACCCGAACATCAGGAAGGTGGCGCGCGCTACGCGGCGGTATTCATCGGGACCGTGGCCGATGATCCGTATGTCGCGAGTCTGCAGGAAATGCAATGTCGCCCACCAGGAGGCGACGATGACAACTCCGAGAGCACTGTAAGACAAATCAAAGGGGCCTTTGGCGAGCGCGTCCGTATCGATGCCGAAGTGCCAAATCTGTGCAAACCCCGTTGTCGCGGCGAGCACCAAGAGATCGGTGATCAGCAGCCCACGGCGATACCGGGCCTGATTGGCCCGACGGCCGATCGTGTGGGCTTCGTTGGCGGGTCGAACGCCGACGTCTGGCTCCTGGATCTGATCCACCGTGCTGGTCTCCTTCGGTGGTCGATCGCGGTCCGTAAAGTAAGAAATGACGGCACCCCCCGGGCCTAGCCAGATCAACCGGCCCTTGCAATCTTATGTCCGGCAGCGGTCGGCGCGGTCGTTATTTTTCGGTTTGTGAGACAGGGGGACAGGTTCAGTTCACAATGCATTTGTGTGCTGCGCGTTGTATTACCGTGAATTGCGGCACTAGTTACCACCCCCGCCGCCAAACCGTGACTTAGGTCACAATTCGCCGCTGAAAACGTTTGATTGCGTTGGTCGCGCGACCTTAAGGCGCTGGTACGTGGTTGAGCGGCCTCGAAGCGTGTTGAACGAGCCCGCGACGGCGACTCGGTGTGCCGTTCTGCTGATTGCCGGGAGGCGGTCTCGACCCACGCAATAGGCTGGGGCCGTGACCACCAAGATCGCTGTTGTCGGGCTCGGGTACGTCGGGCTGTCCATTGCCGTGCTGCTGTCGCAGCACAACGACGTCGTCGGGCTCGAGATCGATGCTGAGAAGCTTCGCCTGCTCGAAGCCGGCCAGAGTCCCATCCAGGATGTCGAGATCGAGAAGTTCTTGGCCCGTGGAGACCTGCGGCTGAGCTTCACCGACGACCCGGCGACCGCGTACGCCGACGCCGAGTACGTTGTCATCGCGACGCCGACGGACTACGACGCGGAGACCAACTACTTCAACACCCGCACGGTCGAGAGCGTCATCGGCGACGTCGCGAAGATGGCGCCGGATGCGACCATGGTCATCAAGTCGACCATCCCGGTCGGGTACGTCCTGGACGTGCGCAAGCGGCTCGGCACTGAGAACGTCATCTTCTCGCCGGAGTTCCTGCGCGAGGGCAAGGCGCTCTACGACAACCTGCACCCGTCCCGCATTGTCGTGGGCGAGCAGAGCGACCGTGCGCAGCGCTTCGCCGACCTGCTCATGGAGGGTGCGGTCACCAAGGACTGCCCGGTGCTGCTGACCGAGCCCACCGAGGCCGAGGCAATCAAGCTGTTCGCCAACACCTACCTGGCCATGCGCGTGGCGTACTTCAACGAGCTCGACTCCTTCGCCATCAGCCACGGCCTGTCGACCCGCCAGATCATCGACGGGGTCGGCCTCGACCCGCGTATCGGCACCCACTACAACAACCCGTCCTTCGGCTACGGCGGCTACTGCCTGCCCAAGGACACCAAGCAGCTGTTGGCCAACTACCAAGACGTCCCGCAGGTGCTGATCAGCGCGATCGTGGACGCCAACCGCACCCGCAAGGACTTCATCGCCGAGGACATCCTCCGACGTGGCCCGAAGGTCGTTGGCATCCACCGGCTGATCATGAAGTCAGGCTCGGACAACTTCCGCGCCAGCAGCGTCCAGGGCATCATGAAGCGGCTCAAGGCCAAGGGCGTCGAGGTCGTCCTCTACGAGCCTGAGCTGGACGAGGACGAGTTCTTCCACTCCAAGGTCATCCGCGACCTCGACGAGTTCAAGAAGATGTCCGACGTGATCGTCGCCAACCGCCTGGTCGACGAGCTCGAGGACGTGCGCGACCGCGTCTACACGCGCGACCTGTTCGGCTCCGACTAGGGCTCAACTGTGCTGGGGTCGGTGCGGGCACGCTGACCCGTACTTCATCCTGCACCGCAGCCGCCGGCGGACGCGTCTAAGCGAGCGCGTGATCGGCATGGTTCGCACGGGTGGGTTGGGCGCTGGGCTCATCGGGCTGGGCCAGGTCGGCGGGAGGCTTCGCCGCGAGGGAGCGGCGGTGTGAGCGCTCGTCGATGATGAACATGACGATGACGCTGGTTCCGCTCAATCCCCAGATCGCGGCGACCACTAAGAGGAGTTTGGTCATGCCGCCGACGTTAGGTCAGCTTTGGTGCCCCGTAGGTAAATTGCGTGTTGCAACTGTCCCGATAACGGCCTGAAATTGCAGGGACGTTCGTCCGGGCCGCAGGTCCGGGACGCGGCAGTTCAAGCGAGCGCGTGAGGCCCGCGCGCCGGGTGCCCGGCGTGCGGTTGCGGCGGGACGGAGCGGCGGTGCGCTCGCTCGTCGATGGCGAACATGACGATGACGATGGCGCCGCTGACTCCCCAGAGCGCGGCGAGCATGAACAGGAGCTCCCTCATGTCGCTGACGTTAAACGTCGGCGATGACACTCACGTGAACTCACTGTTGCGCTCGCGGCAACGACGAGCGGGTCAGCGAGACATCCGCCTGGTCGCTGAGCTCAGCGGTGCGCGGGGCGGTGAGGGCAGGCCGTGCCGTACTTCAGCTTGCAGCGGATGCGACGCTGAATCTGCTTAAGCGTGTGCATGCGCGCGCTGCCGTGAGGGCGACGCGCGCGGGGCGCGGGCGCCGGCCATGGCGGGTACCGCGACGGGAGCCGGCTTGGGTGCGGGGGACTGGCGGCGGTGGGCACGCTCGTCGAGCGTGAACATGACGGTGACAGCGGCGCCACTGACGCCCCAGACGGCCGCTACGGCCCACAAGATCTCATTCATCGCGTATATGATTTTAGGTTCAACAACATGCCCGGCGGAATGGTCCGGCCGGGCTAGATTCCGTGGGCTGACGGACTAGTCAGGTGGGTCAGCGGTTCTTGACCGCTGTCAGCCGTCCGGGCCCGCGGCCCTCCGAGTCCTTGCTGGGGGTGGCCTGCTCGGGGCTCGGCTTCATGTTGAACGCTGCCCTGATCTCGGCCTGTGCGTCCTCGAGCTCCTTGATGAGGCGCGCCTTGTCTCCCTCGAATGACATGGTCGAAGCATAGTTCGAAACAGGGCCTCCGGGCCATCGGACCGGGCGGGTCGTCGCCAGTGGCCGGGATTTCACCTGTCATTACAGTGCGCGGCGAGGCCAGGGAGGGCAGGATGCGGGGATGCGCGTCCACCACCTGAGCTGCGGAACCTTCGCGCCACCGCTGATGCCCCCGGTCGTCTGCCACGTCCTGCTGTGCGAGGCCGGTGACGGGCTCGTGCTGGTCGACACCGGACTGGGGCTGCACGACTACGCCGAGCCGAAGCGGCGGATGGGCCCGACCCGTCACCTGCTCAGGCCTGTCTCGGACGGCTCGTCGACCGCGCTGCGACAGATCGAGGCGCTCGGACACACGGCCGCGGACGTCACGCACATCGTGCTGACCCACCTGGACTTCGACCACATCGGCGGGCTGTCGGACTTTCCGCACGCGACGGTCCACACCACCGCCGACGAGCACGCGGCGGCGATCACGTCGCCGGACTTCTTGGACAAGCGCCGCTACCGTCCGGCGCAGTGGTCGCACGGCCCGCAGTGGCAGCTGCACGGTGGACGCGGTGACGTGTGGCGCGAAGGGCTCACCGCGCACGAGGTGCTGCCCGGCATCACCCTCGTCCCGATGCCGGGGCATTCGCGGGGGCACGCGGCGGTGGCGGTCGTTTCGACAGGCTCAACGGGCGGTTCGGCAACGGGCGGTTCGGCAACGGGTGAGCTGTTGGTGCATGCGGGGGACGCGGTGTTCGACGCGGCGTCGTATGCGGACGCCTCCCCATCCGGCCGGCCGCTGGCGAAGATCGGGCCGCTGCGGGCCTTCGAGCAGATCGTCGGTCGCGACCGAGCCGCCATCCGGCGAAATCACGCCACCTTGCGGGCGCTCAACGACACCGATGGCGTCACGGTGCTGCCGGCGCACGACCAGCGCATCCTCGATGACCTGATGGGACAGGTGGCCGGCGGCTGATCGAGCGGCGGGAGCGGGGTTGTCGGTCAGCGTGGGTCGGGGTCCCTTTCGACAGGCTCAAGGGGCGGCCTTTCGACAGGCTCAAGGGGCCTGGGTGTGAGGTGAGGCACGGAAGGTCGAGGAATAAGGGCAGAAATAATATGGTTGCAGCAAGCAATCGCTGTGTGCTCGCTGAACTTTCGAAAGTCTTCTCTGTGCCCTCCTCCACACGTCGCACCCACTACTGGGTGACGTTCGCAGTCCTCGCTGTCTCGGTCGCGTCCTACACGCTGATGCAGTCCCTCACCGTGCCGGTGCTGTCCGAGATCGAGATCGTCTTCGACACCGACCAGAACACCGCCACCTGGGTGCTGACCGCCTACCTGCTGTCGGCCTCGATCTTCACCCCCATCATGGGTCGCCTCGGCGACACCTTCGGCAAGCAGCGGATGCTCGTCATCTCGCTCGCCGCCTTGTCGGCCGGGTCGCTGGTCGCCGCGCTCGCGCCGAGCATCGGCGTGCTGATCCTGGCCCGCATCGTGCAGGGCATGGGCGGCGGCGTGCTGCCGCTGGCCTTCGGCATCATCCGTGACGAGTTCCCCCGCCACAAGATCGGTGGCGCCGTCAGCGTCATCTCCTCGCTGCTGGCCGTCGGCTTCGGCACCGGCATCGTGCTCGCCGGCCCGCTCACGTCCAGCCTCGGCTTCCGCTGGCTGTTCTGGCTGCCGTTCATCGTGACCGCCATCGCGGCGGTCGTCGCGGTGCTGGTCGTGCCCGAGTCGCCCGTCCGCACCCCCGGACGCATCTCGATCCTGCCCGCCCTCCTGCTGTCGGGCTGGCTCGTCGCCCTCCTGGTCGGCCTGAGCGAGGCGCCCAAGTGGGGCTGGGGCTCGCCGCGGATCATCGGCCTGCTGGTGCTGGCCGCCATCATCCTGGCCGTCTGGATCCGCGTCGAGACGCGCGTCGCCACCCCGCTGATCGACATGAAGATGATGCGCCTGCCCGGCGTCTGGACCACCAACCTGGTCGCCCTGCTCGTGGGCGTCGGCATGTACGCGTCGTTCGGCTTCCTGCCCCAGTTCAACCAGACGCCCAGCTCGAGCGGATACGGCTTCGGCTCCTCGATCACCGAGTCCGGCCTGATGCTGCTGCCGGGCGCGGTCGTGACCTTCCTGGTCGGCCTCATCGCGGCGCCCGTCGCCAGCCGAATCGGCGCCAAGACCGTCGTCGTGTTCGGCTCGGCACTCGGCGGTGTCGGCATGTTCCTGCTGGCGGCATTCCACGACGAGAAGTGGCAGGTCATTGGCTCGAACATCGTCACCAGCGCCGGCATCGGTCTGGCCTTCGCCTGCCTCGCCGGCCTCATCGTCGCAGCCGTCACCCCGGAGCAGACCGGTGTGGCCAGCGGCATGAACGCCAACATCCGCACGATCGGCGGATCGATCGGCACCGCGGTCATGGGCAGCATCGTCACCGCGCACTTCCTGCCCGACGGGTTCCCGAAGGAGATCGGCTACACCGCCGGCTTCGCGGTGCTGGGCGGCGCGCTGCTCGCGGCGGCCGTCGCAGGTCTTGCCATCCCGACCGTCTCGCCCGAGGAGCTCGAGGAGCGTCTCGAGATGGACCCGGCGGACGGTCCGGTCGTCCGCGACGACGAGCTGTCGGCCGCCCGCACGTGACGCCCGCAGCCCAGGACGCCGATACGTCCCACCGCGCCCACCCCCGCATCACGATCGTGGTGCTGGCGGTGGGCGTCGGTGCGTTCGGGCTGCTGCAGTCGCTGATCGTCCCGGTGCTGTCGCAGGTGCGCGACCGCTTCGACACCGACCAGGCGACCGTCACCTGGGTGCTGACCGCGTACCTGCTGTCGGCGGCCGTCGCCACGCCCCTGCTGGGCCGCATCGGCGACGCCGTCGGCAAGCAGCGGATGCTCGTGGTGACGCTGTCGCTGCTGGCGATCGGCTCGGCGATGGCCGCGCTGGCCCCCAGCATCGAGTGGATGATCGTGGCCCGGGTCGTGCAGGGCCTCGGGGGTGGCGTGCTGCCGCTGGCATTCGGCGTCATCCGCGACGAGGTGTCGCAGGAGCGGTCCGGGACCGCGGTCGGGCTGCTGGCCTCGCTGGTCTCGGCCGCCTTCGGCATCGGGATCGTCCTGGCCGGGCCGATCGTGGAGATCCTCGGCTACACCTGGCTCTTCTGGCTGCCCGCGATCGCCACGGCCCTGGCCGCACTGGCCACGGTGCTGTTCATCCCGGAGTCGCCCGTCCGGACGCCCGGACGCATCAGCGTCCTGCCCGCGGTGCTGCTGTCGGGCTGGCTGGTGGCGCTGCTGCTCGCGATCAGCGAGGGCAATGACCGCGGCTGGACGTCGCCGACGATCCTGGGCCTGTTCGCCGCCGCGGTCGTGCTGGCGGCGACGTGGATCTGGTCGGAGCGGCACGCGGCCGTCCCCGTGATCGACCTGGACCTGATGCGGGTGCGCGGGGTGTGGACCGCCAACGCCGTCGCGTTCGTCGCCGGCTTCGGCACCTTCGCATCGCTGGCCTTTCTGCCCCAGCTGCTGCAGACGCCGGTGGAGTCGGGCTATGGCTTCGGCGACACGATCTCCCAGTCGGGCTGGGTACTGCTGCCGTCGTCGGCGACGGCCTTCGTGATGGGCTTCGTCGCCCCGCGCCTGGTGCGCCGGCTGACCGCCCGGGTCGTCATCTGCGCCGGGGCCATCTCCAACGTCCTGGCCTTCGGTGGCATCGCGCTGTTCCACGACCACACCTGGCAGCTGTGCCTGCTGATGGCGCTGCAGGGGCTCGGCATCGGCTGCGTCGTGTCGAGCGTCGCCGGGGTCGTGCTCAGCTCGGTGCCGCGGCACCAGACCGGGGTGGCGAGCGGCATGAACGCCAACATCCGGCTGATCGGCGGCTCGATCGGCTCGGCCGTGGTCGGCGGCATCATCACGGCGCGTACCGGGGCGGGTGGGTACCCGCTCGAGGTCGGCTATCGCGACGGGTTCCTGGTGCTGTCGGTCGCTGCCGTCCTCGCCGCCGGGGCCGCGTTGCTGATTCCGCGGGTGCCGGGCTGGGCTGCGGCCCGTGCCGCCGACGAGCCGGCTGTGGACCCGCTGCGGGCCTGAAGCGCGCTCGGTTTTCGCTGCAAAGACAGGACTTTGGTCCCATTCTATTCGAACATGTGTTCGAATAGAATGGCGGCATGGACCCAGCCCCCACCATTGACGCGATGCGGACCGCCGCGCGGTCGTTGCGGGTCGGGGATGCGCGCGAGCGTGCGGTGGCGATCCAGAAGGCGCAGGACGCGCTGGACGCCGCGAAGGCGGTCGCGCTGGCCGAGCTGGAGGCGTCCAGGGACTTCGAGATCGATGGAGCGTCGACGCTGAACGCCTGGGTGCGCACGCAGTTGCGGATGAACGCCGGTCAGGCGACCGCGTTGGTGCGCAGCGTTGGCGCGCTGCGCGACTTGTCGCTGGTGGCTGAGGCGGCCGTGACCGGGCAGATCAGCGCGGCGCATGTTCGGGTCTTCGTGTACGGGCTGGCTCACGTCGGGCTCGACCTGATGCGTCAGCACGAAGAACTTTTCGTCCAGGTTGCCCGTGAGCATGAGCCGGGTGAGCTGTTCGAGGCCGTGAAACATCTCAAGGACCGCACGCATCCGGACGATCTGGATGATGCGTGGGAGAAGGGCATGGACAAGCAGGACTTCCAGGTCAACGCACTCCCCGATGGCTGGCACGTGACCGGGTTCTTGAACACCGTGACCGGGGCGAAGTTGAAGAAGGTCCTGGATTCCATCTCCGCGCCGCATGATGCTGAGGACACCCGTTCTGGGTCCGAGCGCCGGGTGCAAGGGTTGGACGATCTGCTCTCGAGCATCCTCGGCAGCGGGCAGCTGCCGTCCGACAAGGGTTTGAAGCCGCACGTGTCGGTGTTCGCTGACGCCGAGACCGTTGCCGCGGCGGCTGAGCGGGTGCGTCAGCAGACCGAGGAGCCGTATCTGCGGCCCGACCCGATGCCCGCAACGGAGCCCGCCACCTTGGCCGGTCACGGGGCGATCGGGCCGAACCTGCTGATGTACTTCATGTGCACCAGCGAGGTCACCGCCTTTCTGATGAAGACCGACGGCGGCGAACGACAGGCCCAGGTTCTCAACGCCGGCACCGCGAAGTACCAGCCCAATCTGAAGCAGCGGCGGTCCGTCATCGCCCGCCAGGGCGGGGTGTGCGCCACCCCCGGATGCAACCACACCCACCTGGAGATCCATCACGTCGTGTGGTGGTCGCTCGGCGGTCGCACCGACGTCGACCAGCTCATCGGGTTGTGCGTCAGGTGCCACCACCTGCTGCATCGCGGCAGGTTGCACATCGAGGGCAACGCCGTCGACGGATTCACCTTCACCAACCGAGCCGGGCGGCCCATCCGCCGCCGACGACGAACCGGCTACCGCCAAGCCGCCTGACCCCACCGTCCGGCGGCCCACCGGCACGTCCGGGACCTAGGAGCCGAGCTCCTCGACCAGCTCGATGAACCGGCGGGCAGGCTGGGCGCGGTCGGGCCCGCCGAGGTAGTAGTCGGCGTACTGGCCGCGGACGGCGGCGAGCGGATCCTTGCCGAGCGCGGCGTCCAGGGCGGCATCCAGGTGGGTCAGGTCGCGGTCGATGACGTACGCGGCGCGGGCGGTCGGGTGGGCGGCCCGGAAGGCGTCCGGATCGGTGAACTGTGCGGCGTACATGACCAGCGGCTTGGTGCTGGCCATGAAGTCCACGACGATGCCGGAGATGTCCGAGACCATGGCGTCAACGTCGTTGAACGCCTCGATGAGCGGCCGCTCCATCGCCTCGACGCCCCACCAGTGAGGGCGCTTGGTGCGCTCGTAGTCGGCCAACAGCATCTCGTTGACGCGGGCGATCATCGCCTCGGCCTCCGCGTGGTTCTGGCCCGCGAAGTGGCGGCGGAAGTGCACGGTGCAGCCGCGGTCGAGCAGGGCCTGCACGATCTGGTCGGCGACCGCGAGCGACGAGACGTTGAGTGAGTCGTCGGCGTGCCGCCACGTGGGGGCATACAGGACGGTCGGCTGCTGTGGCATCCGCTTGGCTCCGGTGCGGATGCCCTCGGTCTGCGGACGTCCGATGACGCGGATCTTCTCGGCCGGTACGTCGAGTCCCGCCGCGGAGAAGCGATCGATCGCGGCCTGGCCGGCCACTGCGACGATGTCGTACCGCAGCACCCGCTCGGAGGCGCTGAGCGGCTTGTCGCTGTCGCCGTGGCCGAGGAACACGTGGGTGGCGGGCGAACCGTTGATGAACTCGACATTCGACTCGGCGCCGTGGGAGTAGAACGCGCCCGTCACGCTCGCGGGGATGGCGCCCTGCACGATCGGCGTGCCGGGATACATCGCAGCGAGCTGGTCGAACAGTGCTGGCGTCCGGGCCACGATGACCCACGGGATGCCCGTGCGCTCGATCCACGGTGACCACATGCCGATGTGGATGCCGACCTTGCCGGCGTACGGCATCGCGATCCGCGGCTCGAAGGCGTCTGCAGCGGCGCGGACCTCGTCGCATCCACTCGCGTACCGCCGAAAGATCGCCGTGATCATGCCCAGCACCGCCAGACCGAGGAAGGCCGCCGCGACTGCGAACGCGGGCGCGAACAGCATGCAGCCGACCGTCAGGACGGTCGCGACGGCGGCGGCGATGGCCCACACCCGGAAGCGGAACGGGGGCGTCTGTCGAACCCACACCGGCTGGCCAGGAATGTTCGCGACCAGCGGCGGGCGCGCGACGGCGCCGGAGCGGGCGAGGGGGGCCGTGGCCAGGCCGAGGACCAGGACGACGGCCGACACGATGAGCACGCAGCGACACTATCCGCTCGCCCGAATGTCCGGCGCGACGCTCATGGGTGCCGCGGGAACACCCCGGCGACGAAAGTGGTTGAATGTTGTATGACTAATGTCGGCTTCTTGTCCTTCGGTCACTACCAGCCCGTTCCGGGGTCGCAGACCCGCACGGCCAGTGACGTCCTGCTGCAGTCGATCGACCTGGCCGTGGCGGTCGAGGAGCTGGGCCTGGACGGTGCCTACTTCCGGGTGCACCACTTCGCCCGGCAGCTGGCGTCCCCGTTCCCGCTGCTCGCAGCGGTCGGCGCGCGCACGAGCCGCATCGAGATCGGCACCGGCGTCATCGACATGCGGTACGAGAACCCGTTGTACATGGCCGAGGACGCCGCCGCGGCCGATCTGATCAGTGGCGGCAGGCTGCAGCTCGGCATCAGCCGGGGATCACCGGAGACGGCGGTCCGCGGCTACGAGTCGTTCGGGCACGTGCCGCCGGAGGGGATGTCGGACGCCGACATGGCCCGTGCGCACACCGAGCTGTTCCGCGCGGCGATCGCCGGGGCCGGTGTCGTGGACTCCGATCCACGGATGACCGGGCGTTCCGTCCGACTGCCCGTGATGCCGCAGGCACCCGGTCTGTCCGACCGCATCTGGTGGGGCTCCGGCACCCGCGCGACGGCCGAGTGGACCGCGCAGCAGGGCATGAACCTGATGAGCTCGACGCTGCTGACCGAGGACACCGGTGTGCCCTTCGACGAGCTGCAGCTCGAGCAGATCCAGCTGTTCCGCGCCGCGTGGGCGGAGGCCGGCTGGGAGCGGACGCCGAAAGTCTCGGTCAGCCGCAGCGTCATCCCCGTCCTGGACGCGCAGGATCGCGCCTGGTTCGGTGATCGTTCCGGCGACGACCAGGTCGGGCACCTGGACGGCGGCTTGGCCCGGTTCGGCAAGTCGTACGTCGGCGAGCCCGACGTGCTGGCCGCCGAGCTCGCCGAGGACGTCGCCGTCCAGGCGGCCGACTCGGTACTGCTGACCGTGCCCAACCAGCTCGGCGTCGAGTACAACGTCCGCCTGCTGTCGGCGCTGGCCGAGCACGTCCTGCCGGCTATCGGCTGGAAGCCCCGCAGCTAGGGATCAGAGCCGGCGAACCTTGTAGCCGCTGGTCCAGATCCGCTCCTTCTTCACGGGCTGGCCCGGACGGCTCGCGTGCCAGATCTTGTTCTTGCCCGCGTAGATCCCGACGTGGTAGCCGCGGCCACCGCGGGTGAACACGATCAGGTCGCCGCGGTGCTTCCTGGACTTCTTGACCGCCTTGCCCGCGCGGCCCTGGGCGTCCGCGACCCGGGGGAGCTTCTTCTTCAGGGCCTTCTTGTAGACGTACTGGGTGTAGCCGGAGCAGTCGAAGCCCCGGGTCGAGGTTCCGCCCCACCGGTAGGGGGTGCCCTTGAGCGAGGCGGCCTTCTTGATGACCTTGTCCTTCTTGGCCGTGCTCAAGGCGGACGCGGAAGTGGACGTGGTGCCGATGACCAGTGCAGACATCAGGACAGCGGCAAGCAGGGCGAAGATCGCCCTCTGGATGGTGCGCATGATTTTCCTCGGCGCCTACGAGATGGAGTCTGTCGGACCTGAGGTGGTGGCCCCGAGCGCATTGCGCGAGAAGTGACTGTCCCGTTCCGCTCCTGCTGATCGATGTGACGCATCCGGGAGCGGACTCGGCTCGGGTGCGTTGGGCTTCCATGACACGAAGCCGCGGCAATCCTAGGCAGGCAATCGACTCTTCGGTAACGAGATGTCGGACCTGTCCGGGGAGACAGATTGACGGGAATCGCAGGGCGCAACCGGCTGGTGACGCGGCTTCGCAGCACTGGTCCGGCACATCCGGCCCGGAATACCAGCAATTCCGCCGTACCTGCGGGACGCAGTGGATGCCACGATCCCCATGCCCCCGCGCAGAGAGCGACATCACAGGCAATGTCCGACAAAATGACGGCGTGACCCCACCCTCACCCTTGACCACCGAGCAGATCCTGGCCTCGGACCGCAGGCAGCCCGATCCGGCCTCGTTCGGTGGTGGTCTGTCGTCCGATGCCGAGCACGCCGCGCTGCGGGCGTCCGTGCGGCAGCTGACGACGCTGCTCGGGGAGGCGTTGACCCGCCACGAGGGACCCGAGCTGCTGGAGCTGGTCGAGCAGGTGCGGCGGCTGGCGCGGCAGCCCGACGACGAGGACCTGCGGCGGGTGCTCGCCGCCGTCGACCCGGCCACGGCGGTCGTGCTGGCGCGCGCGTTCACGGCGTACTTCCAGCTGGTCAACACCACCGAGCAGCTGCACCGCTGGCAGGAGCTCACCGCCGGCACCGAGGGGCCACTGGCCGCGACGGTCGGACGCATCGGCACAGCGCTGGAGTCCGGAGACCTGAGCCGCGAGCTGCTGGACGAGGTCCTGGAGCGGCTGGAGTACCGGCCCGTGTTCACGGCGCACCCCACGGAGGCCAGCCGCCGCAGCGTCCTGCGCCTGCTGCGCAAGATCGCCGAGACGGTCCGGGCAGCGGAGGACCCGCGGCGTCCCGCCTCGCAGGTGCCTGCGGACGAGCGCCGCCTCGCCGAGCTGGTCGACCTGCTGTGGCAGACCGATGAGCTGCGGGTGGTCCGGCCGGAGCCGGCCGATGAGGCGCGCACCGCGGTCTACTACCTGCGCTCGATCGCAGGGGAGGTCGTCCCCGAGCTGCTGGCCGAGCTCGACCGGCAGCTGGCGCGCATCGACGTGACGCTGCCGGCCACGGCGCGGCCGCTGCGGTTCGGCACGTGGGCCGGCGGTGACCGCGACGGCAATCCCAACGTGACGCCCGCCGTGACCCTGGACGTCCTGCACCTGCAGCACACCTCGGGCCTGGCCGAGCTGATCGAGATGGTCGACGAGGTGCTCACCGAGATGACCGCCTCCACGCGCATCGTGACGGCGACCGACGAGCTGCGAGAGAGCATCGCCGCCGACGCGGAGGCGCTGCCGATCACGTGGGAGTCGGTGCGCCGGCTCAACGCCGAGGAGCCGTACCGGCTCAAGCTCAGCTTCGTCCGCGTGCGGCTTCTGCGCACCCGCGACCGGCTGGTCCACGGCACGCCGCACGAGCCGGGCCGCGACTACCGGGGCTTCGACGAGCTGGTGCGCGACCTGACCCTGGTGCGCGACTCGATGCTGGCCGCCGGTGATGATCTGACCGGCGACGGCGCGATCCTGCGACTCATCCGCACCGCCGTGACCTTCGGTGCCGGGCTGGCCACGATGGACGTCCGCGAGCACAGCGCGAAGCATCATGCCGCCCTGGCCGAGCTGTACGGCCGGATCGGTGAGATCGACTACGCCTCGCTCGAACGTCCCGAGCGCATCGCGGTGCTGGCCCAGGAGATGGCGTCGAGCCGTCCACTGACCGGCGTCGGCGCGGCTGGGATGGGCGAGGCCGCCACGGCGTCGCTGGGCCTGCTGGAGGTCATCCGGGAGGCGCTGGACGCCTACGGGCCGGAGGTCATCGAGACCTACATCGTGTCGATGACCCACGACGTCGACGACCTGTTCGCGGTCGTGGTGCTGGCGCGCGAGGTGGGGCTGGTGGACGTGGTGGCCGACGAGACGGTCGCGCGCATCGGCTTCGCGCCGCTGTTCGAGACCGTCGCCGAGCTGGAGTCCGCCGGCCCGTTGCTCGACGCGCTGCTGAGCGATCCGTCGTACCGGCGCATCGTCGCGGCGCGCGGCGACGTGCAGGAGATCATGCTGGGCTACTCCGACTCGTCCAAAGACGCCGGCATCGCGGCGTCCCAGTGGCAGGTGCACCGCGCCCAGCGCCAGCTGCGGGACGTCGCCCGTGCGCACGGGGTCGTGCTGCGGCTGTTCCACGGTCGCGGCGGGTCGACCGGGCGCGGCGGCGGGCCGACCGCCGAGGCGATCATGTCCCAGCCGTACGGCAGCCTCGACGGGCCCATCAAGATCACCGAGCAGGGCGAGGTCATCTCCGACAAGTACTCGCTGCCGGGGCTCGGCCGCCAGAACCTCGAGGGTGCGCTGGCCGCGGTGCTCGAGGCCTCCGTGCTGCACCGCACCTCATTGCTGGGCCCCGACGTGCTCGACGGCTGGAACGCCACGATGGACCTGGTCGCCGAGCAGGGCAAGCAGGCCTACCGCTCGCTGGTCGGGGACGAACAGCTGGTGCCGTTCTTCGTCGCCGCGACACCGGTCGACGAGCTGGGCAAGATGAACATCGGCTCGCGGCCGGCGAAGCGTCCCGGCGGCGCGGGCGGGCTGGACGACCTGCGGGCCATCCCGTGGGTGTTCGGCTGGACGCAGTCGCGGATGGTGCTGCCGGGCTGGTTCGGCGTCGGCTCGGGCCTGAAGGCGGCCTTCGACGACGGTCGCGGCGAGACGCTGCAGGAGATGTACGGGTCGTGGGCGTTCTTCCGCACCTTCGTGTCCAACGTCCAGATGACGCTGACCAAGACCGATCTGGACATCGCCGCGGCGTACGTCCAGGAGCTGGTGCCGGACGCGTCCAAGGGCGTCTTCGACGTCATCCGGCGGGAGCACGAGCTCACCTTGGAGCAGGTGCTGCGCGTGACCGGCGAGCCGTCGTTGCTGGAGTCGGCGCCAGTTCTGCGCCGGACGCTCGAGCTGCGCGACTCCTACCTCGCCCCGCTGCACGCGCTGCAGGTGTCGCTCCTGCGCTCGGTGCGCGCGACGCCGGACGGGCAGGACGTCGACCAGGATCTGCAACGCGCCCTGCTGCTGACGATCAACGGCATCTCCGCCGGGCTGCGCAACACCGGATAGCGGTGACGAGAGAATCTGGTCCTGTCTGAACCGTTGCTGACGGAACCAGATTCTCTCGTCACCCCAGGCGGGCTAGAGGCCCAGGCGGGCCTTCAGGCCATCGAGCTCGGTCCACAGGACGGTCGGCAGGGTGTCGCCGAACTGCTCGAACCATGCGGTGATCTGCTCGACTTCGGAGGTCCACTCCTCGGGGTTGACCGCCAGGGCCTTGCGCAGCTGCTCCTCGGTGACGTCCAGGCCGTCGGTGTCGATCGAGGACGTCGGCGGGACGAGGCCGATCGGCGTCTCCTGTGCCTCGACCTTGCCCTCGACCCGGTCGATGACGTACTTCAGGATGCGGCTGTTCTCGCCGAAGCCGGGCCACAGGAAGCCGCCGTCCTCGTCGCGACGGAACCAGTTGACGTAGAAGATCTTCGGGAACTTCGACTCGTCGTTGTTCTTGGCCATGTTGATCCAGTGACCGAAGTAGTCACCCGCGTCGTAGCCGATGAACGGCAGCATCGCCATGGGATCGCGGCGCACGACGCCGACGGCGCCGGTTGCAGCGGCCGTGGTCTCCGACGACAGCGTCGCACCCATGAACGTGCCGTGGGTCCAGTCGCGGGCCTCGGTCACCAGGGGGATCGTCGTCTTGCGGCGGCCGCCGAACAGGATCGCATCGAGCGGGACGCCGTTGGGGTCGTCGTACTCGTCGGCCAGGATCGGGCACTGCTTGATCGGCGTGCAGAAGCGGCTGTTGGCGTGGCTGGAGAGCTGATCGCTCTCGGGCGTCCAGTCATTGCCCTTCCAGTCCGTCAGGTGGGCCGGCGGCTCGTCCGTCATGCCCTCCCACCAGACGTCGCCGTCATCGGTCAGCGCGACGTTGGTGAACACCGAGTTGCCCTGGGCGATGGTCTTCATCGCATTGGCGTTGGTGTCCCAACCGGTGCCCGGCGCGACGCCGAACAGGCCGAACTCGGGGTTGACGGCGTACAGGCGACCGTCCGCACCGACCCGGATCCAGGCGATGTCGTCGCCGATCGTCTCGACCTTCCAGCCCGGGATGGTCGGCTCGACCATCGCGAGGTTGGTCTTGCCGCACGCGCTCGGGAAGCCCGCGGCCACGTACTTGACGACGCCCTCGGGGTTCGTCAGCTTGAGGATCAGCATGTGCTCGGCCATCCAGCCCTCGTCGCGGCCCATGACCGAGGCGATGCGCAGCGCGTAGCACTTCTTGCCCAGCAGGGCGTTTCCGCCGTAGCTGGAGCCGTACGACCAGATCGTGCGCTCCTCGGGGAACTGCACGATGTACTTGGTGTCGTTGCACGGCCACGGGACGTCGGCCTGGCCGTCGGTCAGGGGAGCGCCGAAGGAGTGCAGCGCCGGGACGAAGTCGGCCTCGGTCTGCTCGATCTTGTCCAGCACCTCACGGCCGATGCGGGCCATGACGGTCATCGACGCGACGACGTAGGCCGAGTCGGTGATCTCGACGCCGAACATCGGGTGCTCGGACTCCAGGTGTCCCATCACGAAGGGGATGACGTACATCGTGCGGCCCTGCATGCAGCCGTCGTACAGATCGGTCATGATCTGCTTCATCGCGTCCGGAGCCATCCAGTTGTTGGTGGGACCGGCGTCCTTCTCGTCGACCGAGCAGATGAAGGTGCGGTCCTCGACGCGGGCGACGTCGTTGGGGTCGGAGGCGCAGTAGAAGGAGTTCGGCTTCAGCTCGTCGTTGAGGCGCTTGAAGGTGCCCGTCTCGACGAGCTTGTCGGTGATGCGGACCCACTCCTCAGGCGTCCCTTCGCACCAGTAGATGTCGGACGGCTTGGTGAGGGCGGCGACCTCGTCCACCCAGGCACTCAGCCGGGGGTGTGACGTTTGGTAGGTCGAGATGGTCGTGGTGTCTGCTGACATGTGAACTTTTCCTTCTCCATCGCGGGCCAAGCGCATTGGCCCGCACTCCCTCGACAGTCAGGTCTCGGGTAGCTGATGTGTGAAATCGCCACCGACGGGCGATGGCGATCCTCATCGACTTTACGGGGGCTGACCGGCCAGGGGATACGGCCCGACAGGTGCAGTTGGTCACACGAAACCCGGGTTTCCCGGGAATGCAGGAGAACCCGATTTCACCTCGAGGGAGGGGGCGCGCTAGTATCAACGAGGCCCTTCGGGGTGTGCGCCCGTAGCTCAACGGATAGAGCATCTGACTACGGATCAGAAGGTTAGGGGTTCGAATCCCTTCGGGCGCGCAAGACATGAAGCCCCCGTCGTTCGCGACGGGGGCTTCGTCGTGTCACCGGGAGCCGGGCCCGGGCGTTCCGGCCTGCGAACCAGGGTGATCTGCGTGTTGACCGCCCTCGCGACGGAGACCTGAGGCCCGCAGACGTGACGAACCCCGCCGCTCCGGTGGGAGTGGCGGGGTTCGGGGCGCGCGTGCGCTCGGGCGTCAGCTCGAGGCGTGGTTGCCGGTCGTGGCGATGTCGTGGTCGTTGCGGTGCTCGATGTCGCCCTCGGGCTCCTTGGCCAGCAGGAACGAGCCGACGGCCCAGACGAGGGCGCCGATGAGGCCGACGTAGACGCCCATCTCGGTGTCGAAGCCGGCCTTGCGCTCAGCGCCGCCCGGAACCTCGAACAGGTACGACAGGGCCAGTCCGGTGGCCGCGATGCCCGCTGCCATGGACGACAGCGACAGGCCGCGGTGCTGGCGGCGGGTGGCTCGCTTCGCGGCGTACAGCAGGGCGGCGGCGAAACCGATGCCCAGGTAGGCCGTGAAGGGGATGACCGTGTCGGTCTCGTAGCCGCTGAAGCTCTTGTCGTCCGTGGTGACCCAGGCCAGGAAGGTCGCGATCAGGAAGATCACGGCGCCGGCGCTGGCGACGTAGGCGCCCATCGGGTTGGCGCGGTGCGGCTCGTAGACCGTGCGGTCGTTGCTGGGAGTGTTGGTGTAGTTGCTCATGTCCGCCCGTTACCCGGCGCTCGCGCGTTCGAGACAGATTCATCAGGGGAATCTCAGGTTTGCGGTCTTGACGCGCGATCACACGAGTGCTGGTCGGTCAGGGATGGGATTGAGGGCGCCCCGCGTGGGAACTGCGACATCATGACTGAACCGCAGACGATCACGATCGACCACGTGCGTGCCCTCCTGGATGCCGGTCCGGGCGCGACCATCGGCCTCATCGGGGGCCGGGTCGAGGTCATCGCGGCCGACCGCCGCGACGCCGACGACTACCGGGGTGCCCTGGAGGTCATCACGCGCGACGACCTCCAGGACCGCATCGGGGAGGACCCGGACGACTCCGTGCTCGCCGAGCAGGCCGACCACCTGTCGATGGCGGCCCGGACGCTCGGCGGCTGACGCGCCGCCGGTCAGGAGCAGGGGGACAGGGCCGCGGCCAGCGCGTCGAGACCGAGGCCCGCGGGCACCGGACGGGGGTCGTCGAGCACGATCCAGACGCCGTCGACCAGCTCGTAGCGGCCCGCGCGGTCGCCCGTCACCCAGGCGGTGAGCCCCGCCAGCAGCCGATCGACGTCCTCCTCGGTGGTGCCGACGCCGATGCTGGCGCGCACCGCGCCCTCGCCCCAGCCGAGCCGGTCGAGCAGGGGATGGGCGCAGAACCGTCCGTCGCGCACCGAGACGCCGTGCTCGGCGGCCAGGAACGCGGCCAGCAGCGCCGGGTCGGTGCCGGCGAGGCGGAACGTGACCACGCCGATGGGCGCCGCGGAGTCTGACCAGACCCGCGCGACGTCGATGCCCGGCAGCGCGGCGACCCCCTCGGCGAGTCGGCGGTGCAGGCGGTTCTCGTGCTCGCGCCAGGCGTCCTCGGGCAGTGCCGACAGCTCGGCGGCAGCCGTCGCCAGGGCGGTCGCGCCGATCAGGTTGGGGGTGCCGGCCTCGTGGCGGGCCGGGGCGGTCGTCCACTCGACGGAGCCGGTCGTGACCTGGCGGACGGCGCCACCGCCGGCCAGGTGCGGCTCGCTGACGTCGAGCCAGTCGCGGCGGCCGACCAGCGCCCCGGAGCCGAAGGGCGCGTAGAGCTTGTGGCCGGAGAAGGCGACGTAGTCGACGCCCGAGGCCTCCAGCGACAGCCGGCGATGGGCCAGCAGTTGCGCCCCGTCGACGAACACCCGGCAGCCGTACCGGTGCGCCAGCTCGACGATCGCGGGCAGCGGCAACGACTCGCCGGTCACGTTGGACGCGCCGGTGATCGCCAGCAGGGCGATGGGGCGCGCGGACAGCACACCCTCGAGGGCGGCGAGCGTCCCACCGACGGTGGGCCGGGCCTGGACGATCTCGTGCCCGCCGGGGCTGCGGTCCCACGGCAGGAGATTGGCGTGGTGCTCGACGTCCAGGGTCAGGACGCGTCCGGGTACGGCGGAGGCGAGCAGGTTGACCGCATCGGTCGTGTTGCGCACGAAGATCGTGACGTCGTCGCTACGGGCGCCGACGAACTGCCCGACATCGCGGCGCGCCCGCTCGTACAGGGCGGTCGAGACCTGCGAGGAGTAGCCGGAGCCGCGGTGGACGCTGGCGTACCAGGGCAGGGCGGCGGTGACCTGCTCGGCGACCGCGGTCAGCGAGGGGGCGCTGGCGGCGCCGTCGAAGTTGGCGTGCCGCACGAGGCGGCCGTCCAGGAGGGGGATCTCGAGCTCGGCGCCGACAAGGGGGAGGAGGGGCACGGGACATCCTTCGTTCGCATTTGCCCGGGCCGATCGGCCAGGACCTGGTCGTCACCCGGAGCACCCCACCGCGAAAAGGAGGGTTGCCGACCAGCAAGCCGGGGCTGTGCGTCAGGGACGCGCTGGTACTCGTGACCGTGGCTCCAAATGTGCCAGCGTGAGCGCTCGCGGCGACTCCAAATCTCGCGATGTGGACGAACGTCCGAATGGTGAGACAGCGCCCGCGGGCGCTGACATCCCGTCATGATCCTCCTGACGGTTCGCCCGCAGTGCAGGCGATCCGGGCCGAATCCGCCGACTGCCGCCGGCACCCGACATCTGGAGGACGTCCTCGTGGACACCTGGAACCTGACCGCCCTGGCTGTGACGCTGGGCCTCTTCGCGGGGCTCTACGTCCTGGGGCGCAATCGTCTGAACTTCAGCGTGCTGACATTCGTGGCACTCTTCGTGGGCGCCGGCGTCGGCCTGGTGTTCCGCGATCACGTCGACTACATCCAGCCGCTGGGCCGGGTGTACATCAACCTGCTGCTGACGATCGTCGCCCCGCTGGTCATCGTGTCGATCCTGTCGAGCATCACCTCGCTCGGCTCGACCGAGAAGCTGCGCACGATCGGCACCTCCTCGGTCGTGTGGCTGATGGGCCTCAACGCGCTGGCGATCCTGCTCACCCTCGGGTTGTCGCTGTGGATCGGCGTCGGCAAGAACGCCGATCTCGCGACGCAGGGGGTCGACACCCGGGCGCTCGACGAGATCAAGAAGCCGTTCGCCGAGGTGTTCATCGGGTTCTTCCCGACCAACATCGTCCAGGACATCTCCGAGAACAACATCATCCCGATCATCGTGTTCACGCTGCTGATCGCGGTCGCGTGCTCGCTGGTCGCGGACCGTTCGCCCGAGAAGGTCGCACCGCTGATCAGCCTGATCGAGGCCGCGCGGGAGATCATCTACAAGGCCGTCGGCTTCGTGATCGCCCTGACGCCGTACGCGGTGCTGGTGCTCACCGCTGTCGCCGCGTCGACGGCCTCGGCCGGCAAGGAGCAGCTGAGCGCCCTGCTCGGACTGCTCGTCGTGGCCTACATCGCCTGCTTCGTGCACGCCTTCGTCGTCAACGCCGTGGTCCTGCGGGTCGCCGCGGACGTCAACCCGGTCGCGTTCTTCCGCAAGATCGCCCCGGCCCAGCTCACCGCGTTCACGACGCAGAGCAGCGCCGGCACGCTGCCGGTGACGACGAGCGTCCTGACCTCGCGGGTCGGTGTGCCGGCCGATGTCGCCGGGTTCACGGCGCCGCTCGGCACCACGATCGGCATGCCCGGCTGCGCCGGTGTCTGGCCCATCATCCTGGCGGTGTTCGCCGTCAACGGACTGGGCATCGACTACAGCCTGGCCGACTACGCCGTGCTGGCGCTGCTGAGCCTGCTGGTCTCGATCGGCACGGCAGGCGTGCCCGGCACCGCGACCATCACCGCCACGACGGTGCTCGCGGCAGCGGGACTGCCGCTCGAGGTCGTCGTCCTCACCCTGCCGATCAGCGCGATCGTCGACATGGCCCGCACCATGAACAACGTCACGGCTGCGGCCGTGGCCGCCACGGTCGTCGCCCGCCGGGCCGGCCGCCTCGACGACGTGATGTTCGCGAGCAGCCACGACGAGCCGCTCGGCCGCCGGCGCCAGCTGCCGCCCGGCGTCGAGACCGCGGACGGCGTCCCCGTCGGCGTCTGCGGCATCGACGACCGTCCCACCTCTTCCACGATCACACGATGACCACCTCGTCCGACCAAGGAGCACCTCACGTGTCCACGATCTCCCCCCGATTCCGCCGCGCTCGGCGCCTGCTCGCCGCTGCCCTGCTGAGCTCCGGCCTGATCCTGAGCGCCCAGGCCATCTACGTGCAGGCCAGCGCCGCCAGCGTCGAGTGGGTCGACGGCGGTGACGACTCGCCGTGCCTGCAGGACGACAAGGGCGCCGCGCTGACGTCGCTCCCGGTCGACAAGTTCTGCACGCCGATCGGCGGCTGCTACCAGGACGACGACGGCAAGTGGGTCCTGCCCAGCCGCAAGACGGGCATCTGGCAGGGCAACCCGAACGACGTCAAGTACGCCGACGAGATCGCGGCCGCTCCGACGACCCCGCAGCCGACGACCCCGAAGCCCGTGACGCCCAAGCCCGTCGCGGCCAAGCCGACGCCGAAGGCCACGACGCCCGGTGCCAAGAGCGCGACCCCCACGGCCGCCGCGCCGGGCCTGGCCGATCCGGCCACCGAGACCGCAGCCCCGGCGGCCCCGACCGCTCCGGCCGCGCCGACCGTGACGGTGAAGGGCTCGGACGTCACGGTCTCGTGGCTAGCCGGCCCGAACGCGGCGCTGGAGAGCGTCAGCGGGTACGTCGTGCAGCTGACGAACGCCGCGCCGGTCCAGGTCGACGCGCAGACGCTGAAGCACACGTTCACCGATCTCGAGGACGGCAGCTACCGGGCCGCCGTGCAGGCAGTCAACGCTGCCGGTCCGTCCCTGACGTCGGCTCCGTCGGAGGTCGCCACAATCGGGACGCCGATCGCCGAGACCGTCGGGACCGTCGCGGTCGACGGTGAGCTGGAGCCCGGTGGGACGGTGACCGTGACCGGTACCGGCTTCGCGGCGAACGTCCCCGAGCTGGCGCTCGAGCTGCACTCCGACCCGGTCGCCCTCGGCACCGTGGCCACCGACACGTCTGGCGCCTTCACGACCACCGTCACGATCCCGGCGACGGTCGAGCCGGGCGACCACTCGGTCGTCGTGCTGTACGAGGGCACGCAGATCACCAGCTCACCGGTCGCGGTCGCGGCACCGGCAGCGGCCGCCGCTGAGACGACGCCGGGCGAGACCGTCCCGCCGGTCGTCGGACTGGTGATCCTGCTGGCGCTGGGCGCCCTCGGGCTGGCGTCGCTGGCCTGGCACGTCGCCACCGGCCGCCGTCGCCGCGAGCGCAACCGGCTGCCCGTGGCAGCGGACGCAACCGCTGTCGATCGTCCCGTGGTGGGCGACGACCTCATCGTCGAGCGCCCGTTGGCGCAGAGCACGGCGGGGGTGAGCTGACCACGAGCACCAGCTGTAGACGGCTGGGCCGCCGAGATCTCGACACCCTGGGCAGCCCAGCCTGACGATCCATGACATGCACGAACCGATCTGCCCAGTGTGGCAGAGGAAGTGACATCCCCATGCCCAACATCACTCTGCGACGCGGACTCGCCACCGCAGCAGCAGCCGCTGTCGCCGCGTCCTCGCTGCTCGGGCTCGGCAGTGCTGCCCAGGCCGCCGCGCCCGCCCCCACCCTCGGCGCCACCGTCGACTACTTCGACGACGCCTACACCGCGCTCGGCGCCAACAGCGTCTTCGAGACCGTGACGATCGAGCGCTTCGAGTACATCTTGAAGAACGTCACCGGCAATGTCGCCTTCTTCATCGGCGACCCCGGCACCGTGTCGAGCCAGGCCACGATCGGCCACATCCAGAAGGTCGCCAAGGACCGCGGCATCGATCGCATCTACAACTTCACGCCCAAGCTGGACGGCGGCTCGCTGGACGTCTGGGACGTTGACGGCGCCGGGCTCAACGCCACGGGTCGCGCCTACTTCGCGGCGAGGGGCGACCAGCTGATCAACGATTACCTGAACAAGGACGTCCAGACCAGGTTCGCCAAGAACGAGTCCAGCGACCCCTACCTGTTCGTCTACAACAAGGACCGCACGGTCGACGGGCAGGAGGATCGCATCGTGGCCGCGCTCTCCGGCGCGAAGACGGTCGCCGACCTCGACACCGACGCCGAGGCGACCGCCTACGAGAACCAGGTCAAGGACGTCCTCGGGGCGGTTCCGGCCGACGACCTGGTCACGACGACGAACTTCGAGTTCCAGCGTGCCGAGGTCAACCGTCGCCACAGCACGACCCCGTCCTACAGTGACGCCACGCGGTACGGCGCCGACATCCTGGACGTCGCCGACGCGACCGACGGCTTCCGCGTGCAGACGCTGACCTATCCCGAGCTGGTGCACCTGCTGCAGCAGCCCGGTGACATCCCGATCCTGTTCGGCGGCACGTGGTGCCACAACACCCGGGCGATCATCAAGTTCGTCAACGCCGACGCCCAGAAGTACGGCGTGAAGACGGTCTACAACTTCGACTTCTCCCTGTTCTCCACGAGCAACGGCGGATCGAACTACGACCACATCCGCGATAACCCCGTGCTGGTGGAGGAAGATGGCGTGCAGAAGGCCACCCGGCCGTCGCACCTGTACGGCGACCTGATCAACACCTACCTGCCCAATGCCGTCACGCAGTACCGCACCGCCGCGGACGTCGCCGAGCTCGGCGGCAGCGTGAACGCGGTGTCGTACTACCCCGGTGGTGACACGTCCAAGGAGCCCAAGCAGGCCCGCAAGATCCAGGTTGGCCACTTCCTGACCTACAACAAGGACCACAAGGACGCCGAGGGCACCCCCGCCCCCGTCGTGGACCAGGCGATCCGCCAGAACGACGACGGCGGCCACACCGAGCACATGACCGAGTGGTGGTTCACCGCCGGCCGTGACCTGCCGGCCGGGGACGGGACGCTGCGCGGAGCGGCCAACCCGGCGTCCGAGGCGGGCAGCAACCAGCTGCAGAACCAGCGCGCCTTTGCCAAGGAGGCGATCGACGAGATCGACACGGTGTTCAAGGGGTTCGCGGACCAGGGGTTCTCGACCACGACCTCCGTCACGGAGGTGCCCGCCCGGGAGGGTGCCACCGACCCCGCGATCGACATCTCCGTGGCCGCGCCCGGCCACGCCCCATTCATCTCGCTGAACACGGCGGGCGCGAACGCCGCACCATCGTCGGCGGCCGGCAAGCCGCGTGGAACGGTCGCGGTGCTCGACGGCTCGACGAAGATCGCCCAGGCGCGGCTCAAGCGCGACGGCACGGTCCGGATCACGCTGCCGGCCCAGACCGCCCGCAGCAAGTCGTACACCGTCAGGTACCTGGGTCGTGGCAACGTGCTGAGCTCGTCGCAGGTCACGTTCTTGCTCAGGGAGCCGTCCGCTACGACCCTGGGCGAGCTGCGCAGCCGTGTCTTCGGCGTGGACGGAACCGTGACGGCGACAGTGACGACCGCGAAGGGCGCGACGGGCACGGCCACCCTGACCGGTCTGCCCGGTGGAGACGTCACGGGCACGGTCAAGGACGGCACCGGGACGTTCAGCGTCCCGGCGTCGACCCCGGCCGGCGTCCACTCCGTCACGGCGACCTACCTCGGGGACGGCGCCTTCGGCCCCTCCACGTCGCAGTCCGGCACGCTGACCATCACCAAGGCGCCCACGTCGCTGGTCACCAGCGTCACCGGCGCCCCCTACGGGACGTTCGCCTCGGTCGGCATCCGGGTGGCCGGTCCTGCAGGGCAGCCGACGACGGGACAGGTGACCGTCACGGTGGGTGGCACGACGCAGACGGTCCCGGTGGACGGCGCGGGACGCGCGACGGTCTCGGTGCCGCGGACGCTGGCGCCCAAGACGTATGCGGTCACGGCGGTGTACTCCGGTACCAGCAACCTGATCGCCTCGAGCGCATTCACCCGGGTGACGGTCACCAAGGGAGCGACCAAGGCCCCGGCGTTCGCCGCCAAGGGCAGCGTCAAGGCCAAGAAGAAGGGCAAGGCCTCGATCAACGTCTCGACGCCTGCCGGACTGGCCAAGGCGACCGGCAAGGTCAAGATCCAGCTCAAGAAGGGCAGCACGACCAAGAAGGTCACCGTGACGCTCAAGAACGGTCGTGCCACGGTCTCGCTGCCCAAGCTGGCCAAGGGCGCGTGGAAGGTCAAGGCCACCTACCTGGGCGACGCCAACTACGCGCCGACCAGGACCGTCAGCATCGCCAAGAAGCTGAAGGTCAAGGCCTGACGCCACCCGGCACCGCAACGACGAAGCCCCGGACCGAGATCGGTCCGGGGCTTCGTCATGGCCTGGGGTGGATCAGGCGTCGGCCTCCAGGGCGGCCTTCACGCGGCGGTGGGCCTCCCAGATCTCCTCGGGCAGGCTGTGGAACGCCTTGAGGTGCGCCTCGCGGAACTCCATCTCCTGCTGCCAGCGGGCGTTGTCGATCGTCAGGATGGTGTCGAGGTCCTCGGGCGTGATCTCCACGCCGTCGAGGTTCAGCTCATCCTTGGTCGGGATGATGCCGACCGGCGTCTGACGGCCCGTGACCTCGCCGGCCTTGAGCTGCATGAGCCACAGCAGCGGGCGCAGGTTGTCGCGGTAGCCGGGCCACAGGAAGTGACCGTCCTCGCCGCGCTGGAACCAGTTGACGTGCGCGAACATCGGCACCTCGGTGGCCTGGCCGATGATCTTGAGCCACTGCGCGGCGTAGTCGCCCTCGGGGTAGGACATGAACGGACGCATCGACATCGGGTCGTAGCGCAGCTGGCCGTCGACGCCCTCGGCCGCGAAGGTCGCCTCGGCGCCCAGCGTCATGCCGTCGTAGACACCCTCGGCCAGATCGGTGATCGCGCGGATCAGCGGCTCACGGTCGCGGGTGCGTCCACCGAAGATGATTGCGTCGATCGGCACGCCCTGGGGGCTGTTGTAGTCGGCTGCCACGTTCGGGACGTTGTCCAGGGTCGTGGTGAAGCGGCTGTTGGGGTGCGCCCACGGCGAGGTGTCGCCCTCGGCGCGCTCGGAGATGAGCTCGCCCTTCCAGTCCTCCCAGCCCGTGACGTCCTCGGGCGGGTTGGGCGTCTTGCCCTCCCACCAGACCTCCTGCGTGGTCGGGTTGTAGGCGATGTTGGTGAAGATCGCGCCGGAGCCGGGCTCGATCGAGTGCAGCGCGCCGGGGTTGGTCGCCTCGTTGGTGTCCTTGGCGACGCCGAACACACCGAACTCGGGGTTCATGCCGTAGAGCTTGCCGTCGTTCTCGTCGACCCACAGCCACGCGATGTCATCGCCGTAGAAGTCGACGTAGTACCGGTCGCCCAGGGCGTCGGGGGCCAGCGTCATGGCCAGGTTGGTCTTGCCCGACGCGCTCGGGAAGCCGCCACAGATGTGGTACTTCTTGCCGGTCTCCTTGTCCGTGATGCCCAGCAGCATGAACTGCTCGGACAGGAACTTGCCGGACGCCCAGCCGTCGTACGCGGCCTGGCGCAGGCCGTGCGCGATCTTGCCCAGCAGCGCGTTTCCGCCGTAGGACGAGCCGAAGTGCAGGATCGTCCGCTCGTCGGCGACCGTCACGAAGTAGCGGGCGTCGTCGGGGGTGCCGTGGCCCAGGTTCTCCAGGTCGCCGGTCACGTGGACGGCGCGCACGAAGCTGTTGGGATCGGCCAGGTCGTTGATGTAGTCGATGCCGACGCGGGCCATGCGGATCATGTGCATGACCACGGTGCGCGAGTCGGTCAGCTCGACGCCGGCGGCGAAGGCCTCGAGCGGCGAGCCGGGAGGAGCCATCAGGTAGGGGACGACGTACATCGTCTTGCCCGCAGAGGCGCCACGCATCTTGCTCTCCAGCAGCGGCTTCATCTCCGAGGACGGACGCCAGTTGTTGTAGGCGCCGGCGTCGTCGGGGTTGCTCGTGGCGACGATCGTCCGCTCCTCGGAGCGAGCGGTGTCCTTGTGATAGCTGCGCGAGTAGTACAGCCCCTCGCCGGCGGGGAGCAGCTCTCCAGCTGCCAGGGCCTCCTCGGCCAGACGCGCATCGTCGGACGCGCTGACGACCTCGATGCGGTCGGCGCCCGTCAGGTCGGCCCAGTAGCGCACGTACTCGCGCACGTGCGGATTGGTCAGTCCGGCCTGGTCCAGTGCTGCCTCAACGTCTGCCATCGCCTGCATGCCTCTCATCCGGTGAACGCGCTCACGTACGGCGCATTTCACCGAAGGGTACGCGGACTCGTGGGTCGCGTCGCGCCGCACCGTTTGTGCGTGGCGAACAACAAATGCGATATGAGGTCAGCCCGCGGTGATCCTGCTCTGGGCGTAGGTCCGCAGCGTGTCGGCGAACTCCTGGTCGTGCTCGAGCAGCGACGAGATCGCCTCCTCGCCGAGCCGCAGGGCCCGGATCGGGGTCGCCGCGACCACCGACGCATTGCGCAGGCTGCGGTTGACCAGGGCGATCTCGCCGAAGACGTCACCCGCGCCCAGGTGCGCAATCACCTGTCCTGCCTTGCGAATCTCGACCGTTCCGGCCAGGACGATGTACGCGGAGTCGGCCGGAGTCGTCTCCATGATGATCGACCAGCCCTCGGGGATGTTGACCGCGGTGCCGGCCGTCGCGAGCTGCCGGACGAGCTCCTCGTCGAACGAGGTGTGCTCGGTCAGGGCCTCCACGACCTCGGGATCTGCCTTCTGCCTGCGTGCCATGACGACGTCCTTTCGGTGGGAGTGTGAGTCGCCGGCGCCCTCGGCGGGTGGGAATTCTCACACCGATGGCGACCTGTTGTCACTATATTGTCCGAGGCGTCCGATGTGCGCCCGGGACGAGCCGGACAAGGGGCGGAGACAGTGGTGACAGCGCGCCGGTTCGGCAGTGAGTGGCTGGTCGGGCCGCCCGACCAGCCGAGTGGCCGCCTGCGGATCCGCGTGCAGGTGGTGCTCACGACACTGCTGGTCTCGACCAATGTCATCGGAGCCGCGATCGTCTTCGGCATCACCTTCCTGGTCACCCCCGGGGGAGGGCCCAATGCGGCCTACCTGGGTGCGCTGGCGATCGCGGTCCCCGTCTACGTGGGCGTCGCGGTGCTGATCGGCACGGGCACCATCACCGTCAGCGCGCTGCGGGCCCTGCGCTGGTCGATCGAGGACCAGGAGCCGACGGCCCGGGAGCGCCGCACGACGCTGCGCCTGCCGTGGCGGCTGACCCTGGTCCAGACCGTGCTGTGGCTGGGCGGCCTGGTGATCTTCACGGCCATCGCCGCGGTCAAGCAGCCCGAGGCGGTGCTCGGCGCGGTGTTCGCCGTGGGCATCGCCGGTCTGGTGGTCAGCGCGATCGCCTACCTGTTCACCGAGTTCGTCCTGCGGCCCGTCGCTGCGCGGGCGCTGCAGGGCCGCGCCGACGAGGGCGAGATGGGCGCCGGGGTCGAGCGCCGGATGCTGCTGTTCTGGGGTCTCGGGACCGCTGCCCCGGTGCTGGGTCTGGTCGTGGCGGCGCTCGCGGCGATCACCCGCGACGACACCAGCATCCGGCGCCTCGCCTTCATCGTGCTGGGGCTCGCGGCGGTCGTGCTGCTGTTCGGCCTGCTGGTCACGGTGCTCAACGCCCGGTCGGTCGTGGCGCCCATCGACGCCGTGCAGCAGGCCATGGCGCGGGTCGCAGACGGCGACCTGGACGTCGAGGTCCGGGTCGACGACGGCACGGAGCTGGGGTTGCTGCAGTCGGGGTTCAACGAGATGGCGCAGGGACTGCGGGAGCGGGAGCAGATCCGCGAGCTGTTCGGACGCCACGTGGGCCGCGCCGTCGCGCAGGCCGCGACCGACGGCGAGGTGGAGCTGGGCGGCGAGACGCGGGTCGTGTCGGTGCTGATGGTCGACCTGATCGGCTCGACGACCTATGCCGCGACCCGGTCACCGGCCGAGGTCGTCGCGGTGCTGAACCGGTTCTTCTCGGTCATCGTCGAGGAGGTCGACGCCCACGCCGGGCTGGTCAACAAGTTCATGGGCGATGCGGTGCTGGCGATCTTCGGCGCGCCGGTGCACCTGGACGACCATGCGGGTGCGGCGCTGGCCAGCGCACGCCGGATCGCCGCGCGGCTCGACCAGGAGGTGCCGGAGATCGGCGCCGGCATCGGGGTGTCGACCGGGCAGGCGGTCGCGGGCAACGTCGGGCACCGCTCGCGCTTCGAGTACACCGTGATCGGCGATGCGGTCAACGCCGCGGCGCGGCTCACCGAGCTGGCCAAGGACGTCGACGGACACGTGCTCGTGGCGTCCGCGAGCGTCACCGCGTCCGGGCCCGACGAGCAGGCGTTCTGGCAGCCGCACGGCTCGCCGGTGCTGCGCGGTCGTGAGGAGCCGACCCCGGTGTGTGTCCTGGCCTGACCCCGACATCTCGGGGTCAGGCACGGGGGTCAGGCACGGGCCGCCATGCGGACGGCGACGATCGTCAGGTCGTCGTCCAGGGTGCCGGGCACCGCCGTCAGGAGGTTGTCGATCCAGGCGTCGAGGGTGTCGGAGTGGTCCGAGCTCGACGCCGCCTCGCTCAGCCGCCGGATCGACGTGTCGATCTGCACGCCGCGACGCTCCACGACCCCGTCGGTGTAGACCAGCAGGATGTCGCCCTCGTCCAGCGTCAACGAGTCGGTGCGCGCCGAACCGGCCCCCACGCCGAGCAGCGGACGTCCCGCCATCGGCATCGGCTCGCACCCGTCGCCCTGCAGCAGCAGCGGGGACGGGTGCCCGGCGTTCGCCAGCTCGACGTGCCCCGTCGCGGGGTCGACCACCAGCACGACGACCGTCGCGGTCTGTCCGGGCAGCAACGACTCCATCAGGACGTCGAGGCGGTCGACGCAGGCCGCGGGGGAGTGGCCGTCGATCATGTAGGCCCGCAGGGCGGTACGGACCTGCGCCATCGCGGTCGCGGCCGAGACGCCGTGCCCCGACACGTCCCCCACGCTGACCGTGATGCGCCCGTCGGCGAGCGGGAAGGCGTCCCACCAGTCGCCACCGAGCTGGCTGCCCTGGGCCGGCCGGTAGCGGGCATGGATGTCCAGCCCGTCGACCTGCGGTGCCTCGTCGAGCACGAGCGTGCGCTGCAACGACTCCGCGAGCGCCGCGTGCTCATGGCTGCGCCGCACCAGCTCGCTGGCCAGGTGCGCCCGCAGCGACTCCACGGCGCCCAGCTGCCAGGGCTCCCACGGCGCGCTGTGGCCGCGCACCGTCTCCTGCCACTTCGCGAACGACTTGCGGGGGCTGAGCCGCACCGTGGGGTCCTCGGCCAGGGCCAGGGCCTTGTTGTACGGGTCGCCGCCCCAGTCGACGCTGCGCTCGAGCTCGGGACGCAGCCACATCATCCACCGGTCCGGCCCGTTGCCGATGTACATCGCACCGGCCGCCACGTCGGAGAACGCGGCGAGCTCTGGGTCGAGTGCCTGCAGGTGGCTGCTGGCCACAGGGCGCCCACTCACCTCCCCGCCCTCGCCGAGGCGGGCGGCGATGGTGTGCAGCACGTGCTCGGGCGGCACGTCCCCCAAGGTCGACATGCTGCCCTCCACCCACAGGGCCACGCCCGTCGCGTCGACGAGCCCCAGCAGGCGGGAGTCCTGCAGCAGCGTGTCGTAGACCGGTCGCTGGTCGCTGGCCAGGTCGGCGGTGATGCGGGCCAGGTTGACGCTGGCGAGCAGCTCGTCGGTGCGGGTGTCGGCGCGCGCACGGTCGTGGACGAGCTGGGAAGCGGTCTGCCCCAGGAACTCCGCGGCGGAGCGGGCGTCGTAGCTGACCCGCAAGGGGCCCGAGTAGTGGTGGCAGGCCACGAGCCCCCACAGCTGGCCGTCCTTGACCATCGAGACCGACATCGACGCGGAGACGCCCATGTTGGACAGGTACTCGATGTGGATCGGCGAGACGCTGCGCAGCACCGAGTGGGACAGGTCCAGCGGGGCGCCGGTGGCGGGGTCGAGCACCGGATCGATCGCGACCGGGTCGTAGCCGATGTCGGCGATCAGGCGCGTCCAGTTGACGGTGTAGAGCCGGCGCGCCTGGGCCGGGATGTCGGTCGACGGGTAGTGCAGCCCGAGGAAGGGGTTGAGGTGCTCGCGGCGCTGCTCGGCGATCACCTCGCCGTTCCAGTTCTCGTCGAACCGGTAGACCATGACCCGGTCGAAACCGGTCAGGCGACGGATCTCCGAGGCCAGCTGGTCGCACAGCTCGGGCACCGTGGAGGACTGCGTCAGACGCGTCACGGCGGCTCGCGCCGAACGGTACGAGACGTGCTGGGAGGGCACCGGGTCCGAGACGGGCTCCAGCTCGACCACGACGCGGGTCCCGGAGCGGTGGACGATCAGGTCGACGTCCTGCCCGGCGAGAGTGCCCTGGCCGGGTGGGAGCGTCGTGCGCAGCGGAGCGCTGACATCGCCCTCGGCGAGCGCGCGCGGCACGAGCCGGGCGGGCTCGGGGCCGAGGACGTCCTGCAGGCGCATCCCGGACAGGTCGCGGGCCGGGATGCCCAGCAGGTCGGCGCAGTTGCGGGAGGCCATGACGACCCGCTCGTCCTGGTCCAGCGCCAACAGCAGGCCGTGGGGCTGGATCGCGCCGGGGACGTGGATGGGCTCCTGGTCACAGGTCGTGAGATCGGGCGCCGTGTACGCGGGGGTGTGGTCGGAGGTCAAGACGCATCTCTCTGCAGAGCTTCGCCGTCTGTGGGCGCAACCGGCGCACCAATCGTACCGCCGTCCGGGGCGGCCTCGAACGAGACGAACAGGCGCTTCCGGGCTGGGTTTATTGTTCAGACATGCTCGCAACGGAACGTCTGAACGCCACGGTGACCGGCCCCGCCGGCGCACCCGTGCTGGTGTTCGCTCACGGATTCGGCTGTGACCAGAACATGTGGCGGCTCGTCGCGCCGGCCTTCGAGTCAGATTTCCGCGTCGTCCTGTACGACCACGTGGGGGCGGGCGGCAGCGATGTGGCCTCGTACGATCCGCAGACCTACTCCCGCCTCTCGGGCTACGCCGCTGACGTCATCGACCTCGTCGAAGAGCTCGACGCCGGTCCGGTGACCTTCGTGGGCCACTCGGTCGCGACCATGATCGGCGTGCTCGCCGAGATCGAACGCCCTGACCTGTTCGATCGCCTGGTGCTGGTCGGCCCGTCGGCCCGCTACATCGATGAGGGCGACTACATCGGCGGCTTCAGCGCATCCGACATCGACGAGCTGCTCGAGTCGATGGACAGCAACTACCTCGGCTGGTCGCACAGCATGGCACCGGCCTTCATGGGCAACGCCGACGATCCCGATCTGGTGGCCGAGCTCGAGGAGAGCTTCTGCCGCGCCGATCCGACCATCGCGCGGCAGTTCGCCGAGGTCACGTTCCGTTCCGACAACCGCGCCGACCTGCCGATGGTGTCCACCCCGGCGCTGGTGCTGCAGTGCCGCTACGACGTGATCGCGCCGATGGCCGCCGGCGAGTACGTCCGCGACCACCTCCCGCAGGCGAGCTACGTCGTCCTCGACGCCGTGGGGCACTGCCCGCAGCTGAGCGCTCCCGGCCCGACCATCGACGCCATCGGCGGGTTCCTGCGCTCATGACCGCCAACGGAGGAGCCGCGGACACCGGGACGGCCCTGGACGGTCTGCCCTGCGGATATGTCGAGACCGACCCGAACGGTCTGATCACCGCGGCGAACCCGCACTTCTGCCGGCTCGTCGCCCGCACGGCCGAGGAGCTGCTCGGCCGGGTCACGGTCCAGTCGCTGCTGGCACCGGGGGACCGGATCTACTTCGACACCCACTACCGCCCGGCACTGCAGATGCACGGCGAGATCCGCGAGATCGCCTTCGAGCTGGTCCGCCCGGACGATGACCGGGTGCCGGTGCTGGTCAGCTCTGCCACGGCCGCCGACAACCCCCAGCTGACCCGCACCGTCGTGTTCGAGGCCAGGGACAGGCGCCTCTACGAGAAGGAGCTCCTGCGGGCCCGTCGGGCGGCCGAGCGCGCCGAGGCACAGGCGCGATCGCTGGCGCAGACGCTGCAGCAGACGTTCATCCCCCCGTCGATGCCGGACGTCCCCGGTCTCGAGCTCGCCGGCGCCTACCGTCCGGCCGGTGACGGCAGCCAGGTGGGCGGCGACTTCTACGACGTCTTCCAGATCGGCACGGGCGAGTGGATCGTCGTGGTGGGCGATGTCTGCGGCAAGGGCGTCGAGGCCGCCGTCATCACCTCGTTCGTCCGTCACACGCTGCGTGCCCTCGCGGTGCAGTGGGACGATCCCTCGCAGATCCTGCAGGCGCTCAACACGGCACTGCTGACCCACGAGAGCGACCGGTTCTGCACGGCGGTCGTGATCCGGCTGCTGCGCGACGACGACCGCTGGCTGGTCAGCATCAGCTCGGGCGGGCACCCCCTGCCGTTGCTGGTCGGGGCGGACGGCACGGTCGCGGAGGTTGGCGCGCCCGGTTCGCTGATCGGGGTGCTGGCGATGCCGCAGCTGGCCGACGAGCGGATCACGCTGGCTCCCGGGGACAGCCTGGTGATCTTCACCGACGGAGTGACCGAGGCGCGTGGTGACGCGGGCCCGTTCGGCGTCGGCGGGATGCTCGAGCTGGTGGCCGGCGGGGTGTCCTCGGCGGCCGCGACCACCGCCAAGGTGCTCGACACGGTGCTGGACTTCCAGGCCGGGACGGCACGCGACGACATCGCGGTCGTCGCGATGATCGCTCGGGAGAAGGCGCGCGAGGGTGATGATGCGGCGACCGGGCGCGTCCACCTGGACATCGAGGAGAAGAACCGGGCGCTGCGGGCACTCGAGGGCCTCGCTGCCCTGGACGACTGAACCGCGACGACCCCTCAGAAGGGGACGGGCTCGATCTCCTCGGGCCGCAGCTCGGGACGTAGGCGGATCAGCTCGTGCGGCTCCGCCCAGCCACGGACGGGGGACGACCCATCCGAGGCGACCTCGACGACCGTGGTGGGTTCGACCAGCGACGTGAGCAGGGAGTCGTCCGACCACCCCGGGATGTCCGCGAGGGACCGATCGGCCCACGGGTGGTCCCCGGTGGCGGCGGTCAGGAGGCGTCCGATCCGGCGGCTCTGGGGAAGGGTGATGTCGGTCGTGCCGCCCACGAGCCGCAGATTGCCCTCGTGGTCCGGCACCCCGAGCAACAGGCGGGTCGGGCCGCGCAGCGTCCCCATGACGGCGCCCACGACGCACTCGACGGAGTCGCGGATCGCAACCCGTTCCCAGCCGCGCTCGCCCGGTAGGTACCCGGTCGCCAGCCCCTTGGCGATCACTCCGTCGATGCCGACGTGCGCCTCGGAGTAGTTGACCAGCCAGGTGCGGGCCTCCTCCGCGTCCCGGGTCTGCGGGACGACGTGCAGGGGCGCCGGCGTGTCGTCCAGCAGGATCGTCAACGCCTGACGGCGCACGCGGAACGGGCTCTTGCGCAGGTCCATCCCGGCGCCGGCCAGGACGTCGAAGGCCACGAAGGAGGCCGGCCGCAGGGCCTCGGCCGACAGGTCGGCTCCGTGCTCGAGGCGGCGGTGCAGCTCGGTGAAGTCCGATGTGTCATCGCCCCAGACCACGAGCTCGCCGTCGAGCACGACCCCGGCCGGGACGTTCTCGCTCACGGCAGCGACGATCTCCGGGAAGGAGGCGGTGATGTCACGTCCGTACCGGGACTGGATGCGGCACCAGCCAGCCATCACGAAGATCAGGGCGCGGTAGCCGTCGAACTTCGGCTCGTACGCGGACCCGCCCGGCAGCCCGTCCTCATCGGGCAGAGCGGGCACTGATCGTGCCAGCATCGGCTGCTGGGGGAAGGTCAACAACGAGTTCTCCACCTCCTGGGCCGCATCGCGGACGGGGGGATCCGGCTCGCTGTTCCACCGATCGCCCCTGCGTGATGCGGCAGCGGCGCTCGGTCGTCGGTTCGGCAGGTTCATGGCTACGTGTACCCCCTTCGTGCTGAGGGTGTACCCCTGTCACGGCCGAGCAAGCATCGCGATCCACCATCAACCGCGAGTGGTTCAGTGTGCGCAGGAGATGCAGACCGTCGCGCGCGGGAAGGCCTCGAGCCGGGGACGACCGATCTCGCCGGAGCACGTCTCGCACACGCCGTACTGTCCGGCGGACAGGCGACCGATCACGTGCTGCGTCTGCTCGAGGATCGCCGCCAGGTTCTGCGCCTGCACGGCGTCCTGCAACAGCTCGGCGCGCTGGGATGCCACATCGAGGTCATCGTGCAGCACGTCCACACCGCCGACCGAGGACGTGGCGCTGAGGTCCCGGCCGACCGCGGCCATCTCGGCCTGCAGTCGCACGACCGCACCCTCGAGGCCCGCGCGGATGTCGGCCAGCTCCTGGGCGGTCCAGCCTGACGGTCCGGTTCGTTCCAGCTCTGCGGTCATGAGAAGTACCTCGGCTCGGGCGGTGAAGGGATGAGTTGCTCCCTTACCCCGCCCGAGCCGTGGCAATCAACGCTCAGGAACTTCTTGGTTGCGGTCTAGTGGGCCGCGTCCGGCGCCGCGGTCGCGCCCGGCTCGGGAGCGACCGTGGGGGGAGCGGTGGCAGCCGGCGGTGCCGGCGGCGTGGCCGGCGGCGTGGGCGCCACGTACGGGGCCGGTGAGGAACCCCGGCGCTGCATGATCGCGAACGCTGCGGCGCCGGCTCCGGTCAGGACGCCGATCGCGGCGACCTTGCGCAGGCGGGTGCGACGCTTCGGCTTGACCTGCTCGGGCAGACGCTCCTGCACGTTCTCGGGCAGGCGCTCGAAAAGATCGTCGCGCAGGTCGAGCAGCTGGTCCTTGTCGGGAAGGGCGGCGACGATTTGGTCGCGGACGGCCGGCGCGCGGTCGGCGACCTGCTTGCGCAGCTCGACGGTCTGCTCCGCGATCTGGTCGCGGACGGCCGGCGCGTGCTCGATGACCTGCTTGCGCAGCTCGTCGGTCTGGCTTGCCAGATCGCCGATCTGCTCCGTGATCTGGTCGCGCAATGTCGTGCTCTTCTTGGAAGACCTCAGCATGTGCGTGCTCCTCTTTTCATCGTGGGTCATGGTCAGGTGAGCTTCATCCGGTGGATGAGCCACTGGTTCTTGTCGGTGTGGATCAGGGCGTACTTGCGGCGGCCACCGAGTCCGCCGGCCTTCGTGCCGGTCAGTGTGGCAATGATCTCCCGAGCCTTCCACTTCTCCAGCTCGTAGGTACCAGAGTCCCAGATGGTGACCTCGCCTCCGCCGTACTCCCCCGCGGGGATGGTTCCCTCGAAGGTGGCATACGCCAAGGGGTGGTCCTCGGTCTGGACCGCGAGGTGGTTGGCATTCGTCGAGGTGGGCACGCCCTTGGGCAGTGCCCACGACACCAGCACGCCGTCGTGCTCGAGGCGGAAGTCCCAGTGCAGGCTGCTGGCGTGGTGCTCCTGGATGACGAAGGTGTTGCCGGCCGGGTCCGAGGACGGTGTCCCGTCGGGCTCCGGCGTCTTGGCGGCGTCCCGTTTTGCCCGGTAGGTCTCCAGCCGGTCGGCGCCGGGGGCGGGTCGGGCCAGGGCGGCCATCGGGTCCTTGCGCCGCTTCATGCGCGCCACGACCTCGTCGATCGTCAGGTGGCGCAGATCGGGATCGTTCAGCTCGCGCCACGTCCGGGGGACGGCCACGTGCGGCTCGATCGTCCCGCGCAGCGAGTACGGCGCGATGGTGGTCTTGTTGCCGTTGTTCTGGCTCCAGTCAACCAGCACCTTGCCGGTGCGTGAGCTCTTCTTCATCGAGCTGACGACCAGCTCGGGCAGCTCGGACTCCAGGGCAAGGGCCACCTGCTTGGCGAAGGCGTTGATGTAGTCCGAGTCGTGCGTCCCGTCCAGGGCCGAGTAGAGGTGGATGCCCTTGCTGCCACTGGTGACCGGGTAGGCGTCGAGCTCCAGGTCCCGCAGCAGCGCCTTGGCGCGCTTGGCGACCTCGACGCACTCGGGCAGCCCGGCGCCGGGGCCCGGGTCGAGATCCAGCACGAGGCGGTCGGGGTTCTGGGGGGCGCCTTGAGCGTCGACGCGCCACTGCGGCACGTGCAGCTCCAGTGCTCCGACCTGCCCGGCCCACGCCAGATCGGCGGGGCCCTCGAACACCGGGTACCGGTTCACGTGGCTGCGGTGGGTGATCTCCACGCGGCGGATCCAGGACGGTGCCGACTCCGGCAGGTTCTTCTCGAAGAAGACGTCCCCGGGCGACGCGGCGGTGCCGACGCCCTCGACCCAGCGCTTGCGGGTCACGATGCGTCCGGCGATGTGCGGCAGCAGGTGGGGCGCGATCTGCTGGTAGTACGCGATGACATCGGCCTTGGTGGTGCCGGTGGACGGATAGAGAACCTTGTCAGGATGCGTCAAGCGCAGGCGGTGCCCCGAGACCGACACCGTGTCGGTGGTCCTGGCCATCGACGTCCTCTCGCTGGGGCGGTCTCGCGGGCATCTGGTTGGCCGACGGGGTACCCGCTGGCGGTGTGACGAAACCCTCGGTCGGCCCAAAATGGTCCGACATAGTTCCAAAGAACTAGTCGGGATAGTCCTTTGTCACCCGTTCGGCCTTGCATTACGCGCGCGACGATGCCAAGGTTGGCTCCACGGTTGAGCAGCAGCCGAACACGGATCCAGACCACAGGTGGTCATCGTGAACATCACGTCCGAAGGTCCCAGCACCATCCACGACGACGACACGTCATCGCTGATCGAGGCAGCTTCGCAGGCCGGCCCGGTCGAGCGCGCAGCACTCGAGGAAGAAGTCGTCCGTCGCCATCTCGGTCTCGCCCGCCACCTCGCCGGTCGGTACGCCGGCCGTGGCGTCGATCGTGAGGATCTCGTCCAGGTGGCGAACTTCGCCCTGGTCAAGTCCATCCGCGGCTTCCACCACGATCGCGGCGAGTTCGTCCCGTTCGCGACGGTGACGATCCTCGGTGAGATCAAGAAGTACTTCCGCGACCACTGCTGGGGCGTGCGCCCGCCGCGTCGCATCCAGCAGCTCCAGGCCGACATCACCGCAGCCTCCGAACGTCTGCTCCAGGCTGATGGTCACATGCCGGGCGTCCCCGAGATCGCCGCCGAGCTCGGCGTGGACGCCGCCGATGTCAGTGAGGCGATGGCCGCGCGGGGATGTTTCTCCCCGACCTCGCTGGACCAGCCGGTCCGTGACGGGGGCCAGCCGCTCGGCGAGACGATGCGGTTCGACGAGACGACCTATGACTTCATCGACGACTGGGTCACGGTCGGGCCCCTGTGCGAGGGCCTCGGTGACGACGAGCGCGAGCTGTTGCGCCTGCGGTTCGTCGAGGACAAGACACAGCAGGAGATCGCCGACCTGGTCGGCGTCAGCCAGATGCAGGTGTCGCGTCGCCTCTCCAAGCTGCTGGAGCAGCTGCGCGAGAAGGCCACCGTCACCGAGGGCGTGCGCCGCGTCGCCTGAGTTCTGAGCTCGATCACAGGAGGCCCCGGGCGATTCGCCCGGGGCCTCGTGCGTTGGTAGCATGAGGGCCGGTTCAGCAGCAGCCGTTGGTTTTGCTGACCCGGAAAGGGCGCCTCGTTGACATCCGCCCTCCCTGAGCCGCGACGCCCCGAGCAGGGCTCAGGCCAGACCCTTCGCCCGTGGGTGCAGCGTCCGCTCGACGAATCCGGGCGCCGTGCGGCCGGCCAGATCGGCGACCTCGTCGGCGATGGCGACGGCCAGCTCCCGGGGAGCCAGATCCGGGCCGATGTCGCCCAGGCGCAGCTCGAGCGGCGGGTGCCAGATCAGCGTGACCGTGTGGTGCTCCCCGGCCTGGCGGCACAACTTCTCCCGGCGTGCGGTCGAGACGTCGTCACGCGACCTCTCGCACACGGCCACGACGTGAGCCGGCGGCGTCCCGCCCGCGGCCAAGGCCTCGAAGGCGCGTTCGCCGATCGGGGTCCCGAGTCGCACGACGGCATGTTGGACCGAGTTGATCCACCCCATCGGCGTCGTGACGGCGTGCGTGCTGAGGCCGCGGTACGACAGCTCGTCGCTCACTGCTCCGCCCAGTGCATCCAGATCGCCGAACAGGGTCACGGTCGGGCCGGACATGTCCATGTCCAGATCGGTGTCGTTGCTCAAGGCGTCATCCCTTCGGCGAAGGCAGCACTGGCCCACCATGCCCGGCTCAGCGGGGCCTTATGCTTACGCCGAGCTTTCTTCGGCGAGCCCGTACCCCACCGCTGGGGTGTCAAACGTGCAGGTCTGATGGCCCCGCGCGTATGGCGGGGCCGTCGGTGGTCGACAACAGCTTTGGACCTTGAGGGAGAGTTTCCGTGGCAAATCTGACGTTCTTCGCCGAGATGGCGCTTGACCTGCACGACGAGCCCACCGCCGAGCGGACGATCGAGCGGATCGCCGAGTACGCGAAGCTCGCCACGAGCTGTGACGACGCGGGGATCATGCTGGTGCACGCCCGCAGCCAGATCGAGACGGCTGCGGCGACCGCGCAACGCGTCGGCGAGTCCCACAACTTGCAGATCGTCCATGACGAGGGCCCCTGCCTCGACGCGATCGACGGCGAGAGGCACTACATGTCCCCCGACGTCCGTATGGACGAGCGGTGGCCGAAGTGGGGTCCGGCGGTGGCCGACCTGGGCCTGCGCAGTGTCCTCAGCCTGCGCCTGGAGACCAAGTCGCGGCAGTACGGCTCCCTGAACCTGTACGCGGAGCGGGTCAACGCCTTCGACGACGATGATCTCGCCGTGGCGTCGATCTTCGTCCGGCATGCCGCCGTGGCACTCGCGAATGCGCACAACGAAGAGGGACTGCAGGTCGCGATCGACGCCCGCAAGCTCATCGGGCAGGCCCAGGGCGTGTTGATGGAGCGCTTCGACATCGACGCCGACCGCGCCTTCGAGTTCCTGCGCCGGCAGTCACAGACGCACAACGTCAAGCTGCGTTTCGTCGCGGAGTGGGTCGTGGAACACCGCGGCTCGCCGGATGCGATCTTCTCTGCCCCGCCGGCCAGGCCGGTCGCCTAACCCGCCTTCTTGGCGGGCGTCTTCTTCGCAGGCGCCTTCTTGGCCGTGGTCTTCTTCGCGGTGGTCTTCTTCGCGGTGGTCTTCTTGGCGGGCGTCTTCTTGGCCGTGGTCTTCTTCGTCGCCGCGGTCTTGGCGGGGGCGGTCTTGTCGGAGCCGGACTTCTTGCGGTCGATGCTGCGCTTGAGCGCCTCCATCAGATCGACCACGTCTGCGTCGTCGTCCTTCTCCTGCTCGCCGAACGTGGCGGTGGTGTCGAGCGCATCGCCCTGCTCGAGCTTCGCCTCGACGAGGGTCCGGAGCTGCTCCTGGTAGTCGTCGCTGAACTCGGCGCTGTCGAAGTCCCCGGCCAGGGACTCGACCAGCTGCGCGGCCATGTCGCGTTCCTTCTGGCTGATCGACGGGACGTCCTTGAGCACGTCGAAGGCGGGCTCGCGGACCTCGTCGTCCCACAGCAGGGTCTGCAGCAGCAGGACGTTTCCGCGCACCCGCAGAGCCGCGAGCCGGGTCTTCTGGCGCAGCGCGAACCGGACGATCGCGGTGCGGTCCGAGTCCTCCAGCGCGCGCCGCAGCAGGGTGTACTGCTTCAACGTCTTGGCATCGGGCTCGAGGTAGTAGCTGCGATCGAGCCGCAGCAGGTCGACCTGGTCGGACGGGACGAACTCGACGACCTCGATCTCGTGATTGCGCTCGGCGGGCAGGGAGGCGAGGTCCTGCTCGGTCAGCACGACGGTCTGGTCGCCGTTGTCGTATGCCTTGTCGATGCTGCTGTAGTCGACGACCTCGCCACAGATCTCGCACCGCCGCTGGTATCGGATGCGCCCACCGTCCTTGTCGTGGACCTGGTGCAGGCGGACGTCGTGGCTCTCGGTGGCGCTGTAGACCTTGACGGGAACGCTCACCAGTCCAAAGCTGATGGCGCCCTTCCAGATGGATCGCATGGGGTCCATTGGACCGTCACCGCGCGGTCAGCGCAACGGGAGGCGAGGAAGATGACATGGCCGGCAGTAGCCCCTTGAGCCAACCCACCGCCCCTTGAGCCAACCCACCGCCCCTTGAGCCTGTCGAAAGGGGGCTCAGCCGCGAAGGAACCGCCGGCGTCGCGAAGGAGCCTCGGGCCTGGGAATCTCGACGAATCCCGGATCGTACGGCTCCAGACCTGCCTCGATGCGCGGACGCAGGGCCGCCGCGGCCGCGGCCGGGTCGTCGAACGGGATGCCCGCGAGCGCATTGGGGGAGTACCGCCACCACTGCAGGTCGAGCAGCTCGTCGCGCAGCTCGTCGGGCAGCCGCTTCTTGATGACCTTCGCGGGCAGGCCCCCGCAGATCGTGTACGGCGGCAGGTCGCGGGTGACGACCGCATTGGCCGCCACGATGCACCCGTCACCGATCCGCACCCCGCGCAGCACGACCACCCCGGCGCCCAGCCACACGTCGTTGCCGATCCAGGCGCGGTCGGGTCCGACGCTGCGGAACGACTGACGTCCGCCCGCCTCGGGATCGATGACCTGCGACTCGGCGGCTGCCGGGTGCCATCCCCAGGTGGCCTTCTTGTACTGGAACGCCGAGACGCCCATCCAGGTCAGGGGATGGCCGGTGGCACCGACGGTCGAGTTGTTGCCGATCTCGCAGTACCGGCCGATGTCGGCCGCCTGCACCTCGACGTGCTGGCCGAACTCGGTGAAGCAGCCCACCCGGGTGTCGGACCGCAGCAGCAGCCGCCCCAGGACGCGGACCGGAGGCTCGACCAGGAGACGTGAGGACCCGACACGGTGGACGTGCTGCGCCCCACGGATGTGCTCGACCACGCGTCCTCCTCCTCGGTGCCGCGACCTCAGGCTACTGGCAGGATGTCCGCGTGACCGAGCCTGCCCTCCGTCTCGTGCTGCGCGCGAAGAGCCGCTGGTCACGAGAGCCCTACCAGCTGCTGGAGATGCGCCCCGATGGTTCCGACGGCGCTGTCCTCGCGACCGTCCGGACCGCCCGGATGCTCGATCGAACTGGTCTGGTGTTCTACGCCGACGAGGGCACGGCCCAGCCGCTGTTCGCCTACAGCGGCGCCATCATCAGGGAGAAGTTCGAGATCGTCGACAGCTTCGGCATGGTGCTGGGGTCGTTCCACAAGGTGTGGAAGTCGTCGGTCCTGCGGTCCACCTGGCAGCTCGCCACCGTCGACGGGATGACGGCGGTCGGGCGTGAGCGCAACAAGATGGCGGCCCTCATGCGGCGGTTCGACGAACGCATCCCGTTCGTGGGGGTCCACTTCGACTTCACGACCGATGACGGGCAGCTGGTGCTCTCCAGCACGCGGCGACGCACGATCATCCCCGAGTACGAGATCACCGTGCCGACCCGAGCGGACGGCAGGCGGCTCGACTGGCGCGTCGCGGCGGCGGTGGGGGTCGCCCTGGAGGCGGAGCAGGACCGCTGACGGGGGCCGTGATGCGGGTTACGCTCGGCGGGAGCTGATCGACGCGAAGGAGCGGCCCATGTCCAGTCCGATCTACCAGGTGACCGATCCGTCGACCGGCGAGGTCGTCGAGACCTTCGACCCCGCCACCGACGCCGAGATCGAGGCGGCGCTGGCGGCGTCGGCGTCCGCGTACGCAGCGTGGAAGGACGTCCCGATCGCCGAGCGTGCCGCCCTGGTCCGACGCGTTGCCGCGCTGTTCGCCGAGCGCGCCGACGAGCTGGCGGCGATCGCGCAGACCGAGATGGGCAAGCCGGCGGCCGAGGGGGTCGAGGAGGCGGAGTTCTGCCAGTCGATCTTCGACTACTTCGCCGACGAGGGTCCGACGCTCGCCGCCGACCAGCCGATCAAGACGTTCTCCGGCGGCAAGGCCGTCGTGCAGAAGCTGCCGATCGGCCCCCTGCTGGGCATCATGCCGTGGAACTTCCCGTTCTACCAGATCGCCCGATTCGCGGCCCCGAACCTCATGCTGGGCAACACGATCATCCTCAAGCACGCCGAGTCGGTGCCCCGGTCCGCGCTCGCGGTCGAGCAGATCATGAAGGACGCCGGTGTGCCTGCGGGCGCCTATGTCAACGTGTTCGCGAACCACGACCAGATCGCCACGATGATCGCCGACCGCCGGGTGGCCGGCGTCTCGCTGACCGGCTCGGAACGGGCCGGCGCCGTCGTTGCCTCGCTGGCCGGCCAGAACCTGAAGAAGTGCGTGCTCGAGCTCGGTGGATCGGACCCGATGATCGTCCTGGACAGCGACGACCTGGACTCCGTCGCCGGTGACGCCTGGGACTTCCGCATGTACAACACCGGCCAGGCCTGCAACTCCAACAAGCGCATGATCGTGATGGACGACCTGTTCGACGACTTCGTGGGCAAGCTGACCCAGAAGGCCCTCTCGCTGGACTCGTTCGCGCCGCTGTCGTCGCGCAAGGCCGCCGAGACGCTCGCCGAGCAGGTGCAGGACGCGGTCGACAAGGGAGCCACGCTGCACGCCGGCGGGCAGCTCAGCGACGGGCCCGACGCCCACTACGCCCCGGCGGTGCTGACGGGGGTCACCAAGGACATGCGCGCCTACGCAGAAGAGCTGTTCGGCCCGGTCGCGGTCGTCTACAAGGTCGGCTCGGACGAGGAGGCGCTCGCGCTCGCGAACGACACGACGTACGGCCTGGGTGGATCGGTGTTCAGCGCCGACCCGTCGCGTGCGGAGAAGATCGCGCAGCGCCTCGAGGTCGGCATGGCCAACGTCAACTCGACCGCCGGCGAGGGTGCCGAGATCCCGTTCGGTGGCGTCAAGCGCTCCGGCTTCGGGCGCGAGCTCGGCCCGCTCGGCATGGACGAGTTCGTCAACAAGCGGATGTTCTACGTCGCCGACTGACCCCTCGCCCCTTGAGATTGTCGACGCATCGCCCCTTGAGCTTGTCGAAAGGGGCTTCCCTTTCGACAAGCTCAAGGGGCGTTTGGGTCAAGGGGCGGGGGGTCAGTCGGGCCAGGCGACGCTGAGGTACTGCGTCTCCTGGAACTCCTCCAGACCGGCGCGGGCGCCCTCGCGGCCGATGCCGCTCTGCTTCATGCCGCCGAACGGCGCCGCCGGGTCCGACACGATGCCACGGTTGAGGCCGATCATCCCGGCCTCGATCGACTCGCCCAGCCGGATGCCGCGCTGCAGCTCACCGGCGTACACATACGCGGCCAGGCCCATCTCGGTGTCGTTGGCCAGCGCGATGACCTCGTCGTCGCTGGTCCACGTCACGATCGGTGCGACCGGGCCGAAGATCTCCTCCCGGACGATCTCGGCGTCCGCGGGGACGTCGACCAGCACCGTCGGCGGGAAGTAGAACCCCTTGCTCTCGGGTGCCGGCGACTGGTGCGCGATGCGCGCGCCGGCCGACAGGGCACCCTCCAGCAGGGCGTGGATGTCGTCGACGGCCTTGGCGTTGATCATGGGACCGATGTCGGAGCCCTCGTTCGCGGGGCCGACGGTCAGGGCCTCGACCTTCGCGCCGAACTTGGCGGTGAACTCCTCGGCGACGTCGGCGTGCACGTACAGCCGGTTGGCCGCGGTGCAGGCCTGCCCGCCGCCGCGGAACTTGGCGATCATCGCGCCCTCGACCGCGGCATCGATGTCGGCGTCCTCGGTGACGATGAAGGGGGCGTTGCCGCCCAGCTCCATCGAGGAGTTCACGACCCGTTCGGCGGCCTGCTTCAGCAGCACCCGTCCGATCGGCGTCGATCCCGTGAACGAGATCTTGCGGACGCGCGGGTCCTCCAGCCACGTGCCGACGATCTTGCCCGCCGACTTGGACGGCACGATGTTGACGACGCCCTCGGGCACCCCGGCCTCGACCATGAGCTTGGCGATCGCGAAGGTCGTCAGCGGCGTCTCCGACGCCGGCTTGATCACGACGGTGCACCCGGCGGCGAGCGCCGGGGCGATCTTGCGGGTGGCCATCGCGGCGGGGAAGTTCCACGGCGTGACCAGGGCGGCGACACCGACCGGGTGGTGCGTCACCACGGTGCGGGATCCACCGGCGGGGGCCGTGCCGTAGTCGCCGCCCATGCGGACGGTCTCCTCGGCGAACCAGCGGAAGAACTCCGCGGAGTACGTCACCTCGCCCGTGGCGTCGGTCAGCGACTTGCCGTTCTCGGCAGCGATCAGCGCGCCGATCTCGTCCTTGTCGCGGATCATCAGCTCGTAGGTCCGGCGCAGGATCTCGGCGCGCTCGCGCGGAGCGACCTTGCGCCACGAGACGAGCGCCGCCGCGGCCGCATCGACCGCCGCAGTGGCGTCCGCCGGTCCACCGTTGGACACCGGGCGGATCGTCTCGCCCGTGGCCGGGTCCACGACATCGAACTCGCCGTCGGCGCCGGGCAGCCACTGGTTGTTGATGAACACGTCTGCGGTCATGGTCATGCCTCCTGGAAAGCGGTGGTCAGGATGTCGAGCGCCTCGGTGAGCAGCTCGTCGCTGATGGCCAGCGGCGGCAGGAACCGGAGCACATTGCCGTACGTCCCACACGTCAACACAATCACGCCGGCCTGATGGGCGCTCGCCGCCACCACCCGGGCGAGGTCGGCGTCGGGCTCGGTGGTGCCGGGCCTCACCAGCTCGACGGCGATCATCGCTCCGCGTCCGCGGACGTCGCCGATGCGATCGTCCTCGAGCTGGAGGCGGTGGAGCCGCTCGAGCATCAGCTGCCCGATGTCGCGGGCGCGGGCGACCAGGCCCTCGGACTCGATCGTCTCGATCGTGGCCAGCGCCGCGGCGCACGCGAGCGGGTTGCCGCCGTACGTGCCGCCGAGACCGCTGACGTGGGAGGCGTCCATGATGTCGGCGCGGCCGGTGACCGCCGACAACGGCAGCCCGCCGGCGATGCCCTTGGCGGTCACGATCAGGTCGGGGACGACGCCCTCGTGGTCGCAGGCGAACAGATCGCCGGTACGGGCGAAGCCCGTCTGCACCTCGTCGGCGACGAACACGACCCCGTTCGCGCTGCACCACGTCGACAGGGCGGGCAGGAAGCCGTCCGCCGGGACGATGAACCCGCCCTCGCCCTGGATCGGCTCGATCACCACGGCAGCCAGGTTGCCGGCGCCGACCTGCTTCTCGATGACGTCGATCGCGCGGCGCGCCGCCGCCGGGCCGTCGACCTGCTTGGCATCGCGGAACGGATAGGACAGCGGGACGCGGTAGACCTCCGGGGCGAACGGCCCGAAGCCACTCTTGTACGGCATCGACTTGGCGGTCATGGCCATCGTCAGGTTGGTGCGCCCGTGGTACGCGTGGTCGAACACGACGACTGCCTGCCGCTTGGTGTGGGCGCGGGCGATCTTGATCGCGTTCTCCACGGCCTCGGCGCCGGAGTTGAACAGGGCCGACTTCTTCTCGTGGTCGCCGGGCGTCAGCCGGTTGAGCGCCTCGGCGACGGCGACGTAGCCCTCGTACGGCGTGACCATGAAACAGGTGTGGGTGAAGGCCTCGGCCTGCTGCTGGACGGCCTCGACGACCCGCGGTGCGCTGTTGCCGACCGTCGTGACCGCGATGCCCGAGCCGAGGTCGATCAACGTGTTGCCGTCGACGTCCTTGACGACACCCCCACCGGCCTCGACGGCGAACACCGGCATCGTGACGCCGATGCCTGCGGCGACCGCCGCGTGCTTGCGCGCCATCAGCTCGGTGGACCGGGGCCCGGGGATGGGGGTGACCAGGTGGCGGCGCTGCTCGAGATCGGACATGCGGTCATTCTCGTCTCCGGGAACTATGCCGTCCAATACTCAGAACTTATCTGAACTATGCTCTCAAGGCATGGAACTGCGCACCCTGGGCTACTTCGTCGCCGTGGCCGACGCCGGCTCCGTCAGCGCGGCCGCAGCGGTCGTCCATGTCACGCAGCCGGCCATCTCACGGCAGCTGCGCCAGCTGGAGACCGAGCTGGGTCTGGAACTGTTCACCCGTGGCCCCGGGCGCCTGAGCCTGACGGCCGCCGGTCAGCAGTTCCTGCCGCACGCCCGCGACGTGCTGCACCGGGCCGACGAGGCACGGGCCGCCGCCCGGACCTACGCGGCGGGACGCCTCGAGCGCCTGACGATCGCAGCACCGACCACGACCCTGACGGATGTGATCGCGCCGTTCCTGGCGACGCTCACCGACGACGACCCCATGCCGACGGTGTTCGAGTCCGATCCGCGCGAGGCGTACCCCGCGCTGCGTCACGGGGCGGACCTGGCGATCGTCACGGAGGCCCCGCGGTCGACCCTCGCGGCCCGGGCGCTCGCCTCGCTGCCCGTGTGGGCGTACGTGCGCGACGACCACCCGTGGCACGGGCGCGATGCCGTGGCACTGCACGAGCTCGTCGACGAGACCGTCCTGGCCCTCACGCCGTCGTTCCGGCCACGGCAGATCCTCGACACCGCACTCGCCCGCCTCGGCGTGCCGCTCGACCGGGTCGTCGACTGCAGCAATCCGCAGGTGGCCCAGGCGCTGGCTGCCGCCGGACGTGGCGTGGCCGTCGTGACCGACGATGCGCGGTTCGGCCTCTGGCCGGTGCAGATCGTGGGGCGCGACGGACCGCTGCGCATCGATCTGTTCGCGGCCTGGGAGCCGGAGCACCACGCGGCGGAGACCTTGGCGGCCCTGGCCGCGCGCCTCGGCGAGTTCTGCGTCGAGCGATATGGACCCGACGTGGCGCCGGCCGGGCATGTCGGTCAGATGGGTCGAGAGTACTGAAACCGCAGTGAATTTTGCGTGAAACCGGGGTCGACAGGCTGCGGTGGCGAGCCTACGTTCGGGACAAGGGAGGACGAAGGGGACGGCTTCCATCGTCACTCGAGAAAGGCCTGTCATGAATCGTTCTTCCAAGACGCTGCTCGCCGCGTCCTGTGCCACCTTGCTCGCCGGTGGTCTCATCGGCGCGAGCCCAGCCGCTGCGGGCGGCCGGCACCACCATCACCCCGCGCCGCAGACGCCGGCCGCGCGCACGATCGCCGAGGGGTTGTTCACCCCGCTGAGCCTGGCGATCGACCAACGCGGACGCGCACTGGTGGCGCAGAACTTCGCCGGCGAGCTGCTGCGCATCACCCCGGACGGACAGCGCAGCACGATCGCCACGGCACCGACGCCGGGTGACGAGCTCGGGGCGGTCTCGACGCGGGGCAGGACCACCTATTACGCGACGACCAGCGGGATGGGCTCGCCCGCACCGACGGCCAAGCTGTACGCCCAGCGTGCAGGCGGTGCCGGCCGGCAGATCGCCGACCTGCGGGCCTTCGAGGCCACCCGCAACCCCGACCGGGGCACGACCTACGGCTTCCGTGACCTGCCGCAGTCGTGCTCCGCGCAGTTCCCGGCCGACAACCCGGCGTCGTACACGGGTCTGGTCGACAGCCATCCGTACGCCACGTCCGTGGCCCGCGACAAGGTCTACGTCGCCGATGCCGCCGCCAACGCGATCCTGTCGGTGCGCACGGGCAAGCGGCGCATGGCCACCCCGAAGGTCGTGGCGGTGCTGCCGGCGATCCCCAGCATCGCCACCGCCGAGGTGGTGGCCGATCAGGGCCTGCCGCCCTGCGCGACCGGTCACACGTACTGGTTCGAGCCCGTCCCGACCGATGTCGAGCAGGGACGCGACGGCTGGCTGTACGTGACGTCCCTGCCGGGCGGGCCGGAGGACGCCTCGCTGGGCGCTCGCGGTGCGGTGTTCAAGGTCAACCCGCACTCCGGTGCGGTGCGCCGGGTCGCCGGCGGATTCGTCGGTGCGGTGAACCTGGCGCTCGGCCCCGACGGCACGATCGCCGTCGCCGAGCTCTTCGGCGGGGACGACGGATCCGGGCAGGTCACGTTGGTCAAGCCGGGCTCGAACCGGCGGACGGTGCTGCCGCTGCCCGCGCCCGGGGCCGTCGAGTGGGTCTCGTCGCGCTGGAGCAGCAAGCTGTACGTCACGACGGACGCCTTCGGGCCGGCCGGCCCCGCGCCCACCGGCAAGCTGCAGGTGCTGGACATGGCAGGTTCACGGCACCGGCACTAGCGGTCCGCGGACGCCCTCGGGACCCCCGTGGCCCCGGGGGCGTCCGTGCGGGGTGACGTCCTCGCCGCGTCGCGAACGCACGACGATAGGTTTCGTGCGTGGTGCACGAACGAAGGACCGAACCCATGACCGACCAGACCCCGACCCCTTCGGCGGTCCTGACGCTGTCCTGTCCCGATCGGCCGGGCATCGTGCGGGCCGTCGCGGACTTCTTCTACGTCCAGGACTGCGACATCGTCGAGAGCCACCAGTTCGGTGACGCCGACACCGCGCAGTTCCACATGCGGGTGCTGCTGCGGACGGGGGAGTCGACGCCGGGGCTGGCGACGCTGCGCGCCCAGTTCGACGAGGTGGCCCGGGCCTTCGCGATGACGTACGAGCTGCACGACACGGCCGAGCGGCCGCGGTTGCTGATCATGGTCTCGAAGTTCGACCACTGCCTGTACGACCTGCTGTACCGCTGGAAGTCTGGTCAGCTCAAGGCCGACATCGTGGGCGTCGTGTCCAACCACCGCGACCTGGAGCCGCTGGCCCAGTGGCACGACATCCCGTTCCACCACGTGCCGGTCACGCCGCAGACCAAGCCCGAGGCGGAGGCGCAGGTGCTCCGGCTCGTCGAGGAGCTCGGCGTCGACCTGGTGGTGCTGGCGCGGTACATGCAGATCCTGTCCGAGGACATGTGCCAGGCCCTGGACGGTCGAGCGATCAACATCCACCACTCGTTCCTGCCGAGCTTCAAGGGCGCCAACCCGTACCGTCAGGCGCACCAGCGCGGGGTCAAGCTCATCGGGGCGACGGCGCACTACGTGACGTCCGACCTGGACGAGGGCCCGATCATCGAGCAGGCCGTCCACCGGGTCGATCACCAGGCCGCGGTCGAGGACCTCGTGGCGCTGGGGCGTGACCTGGAGTCCCAGACGTTGGCGCGCGCCGTCATGTGGCACGTGCAGCGACGCGTCATCCTGAACGGCGCGCGCACCATCGTCTTCAACTGAGCCGTGACCTTGGGCCCGCGGCTCGGCGGGAGAGGTGTCAGGCGACCGGGACGGCCTCGGGCTTGCGCTCGAGCAGGCCGTCGCGGACTGCCTTGCGCTCGAACCAGATCGACGCGAACGGCGGGATCGCGGCGAGCAGCGCGATGATCGTGGTCTTGAAGTTCCAGCGGAACACGAAGTGGCAGACGACGGTCATGATCAGGTACAGCAGGAAGAAGCCCGCGCCGTGGATCATTCCGGCGACGGGTACGCCGCCTTCCTCGAGGCCGAACGGCTCGGACTCCAGGATCCACTTGCAGAACATCGCGGAGAGCAGAAGCACCCACGAGACGGCCTCACCGAAGGCAACGACACGGAACAATTTGCGGACGATCGAGGAATTCACGCCCCTCAGGCTACCCGTGTAACCCCAATGAAACGCCGACCGGTGACAATGGTCATATGGCCTTCCTGTTGCGCGTCGAGCTTCCCGACGTGCCCGGATCATTGGGCGCGCTCGCGACCGCACTCGGTGGGGCAGGCGCCGACATCGAGGCGATCGAGATCGTCGAGCGTCGCGCGGACGGCAGGGTCGTCGACGACGTCCTGCTGGAGCTCCCGCCCCAGGTCATGCCCGATGCGCTGGTCACGGCGTGCCACCAGCTCGAGGGCGTCAACGTCGCCTGGATCTCGCGCTACAACGCCGGCGCGAACCTGAGCATGGACCTCGAGGCCATCGAGCGGTTCACCGAGGACCCGACGAAGGCGCTCTCGCGGCTGGTCGAGGTCATCCCGGAGACCTTCCGCACCGACTGGGCCATGGCGCTGCACCGGGTCGACGGCCTGACCCAGGCCATCGCGTCGTCGTCGACCGCGCCGAAGCTCGTCGCCGAGGCGGACGACTGGCTGGGGCTGCGCAAGGCCAAGGTCCTGCGGGAGGTGCCGGAGTGGGACTCGACCGTCCTGGCCGCGTCCCCGGCCCGCGGCCGTGACGGCAAGGGCATGGTCGTGGTGGTCGGACGCCACGGCGGCCCGGCGTTCCTGCCCTCCGAGGTAGCCCGCCTGGGCCACATGGTGTCGCTGGCGGCGAGCGTCCAGAGCGTCCGCGGCTGAATTCGGCCTGCTGCTACTCCACGGCCTTGGTCTCGGGGACGTGCGAGTGGTGGAACCGGCCGAGCGCCTCGACCTCGCGCTCCATGCTCGGCACCGACCTGGCGGCCATCCGCTTGAGCACGGGCCAGGCGGCGGGGGAGTTGATGATCGACTTGGTCCAGTTCGACACCATGACGTTCTTGGGCACGTAGACCCGCGCCTTGCGGCGGGCGAACCCGCGCAGGATCAGGTCGACGCACTCCTCGACGCTGGTCGTGCCGTTCGCGGGCCACGGCAGGTGCTGGCGCACGGTGCGGAACGTGGGCAGGTCCTTCTCGGCGTTGCGGACGATGTCGGTGTCGATCCACGACGGGTGGCACACGCCGACGCCGATGCCCACGTGGGCGACCTCCTGCTTGTACGCCAGGGCGAGCGTCTCGGCCCCGGCCTTGCTGGCGTTGTACGAGGCGAGGCCCGCCAACGGGGTGAACGAGGCCATCGAGGCCACGACGAGGGCGTAGCCACGGGTCGCGGCCAGGTGCGGGGTCGCGTACTTCAGGGTGCGGAAGACGCCGTTGACGTTGATGTCGACGACCCGCTCGAAGGCTTCGTCATCGATCTGGCGGACCGTGCCGTAGGACGCGATGCCGGCATTGGCCAGCACGTGGTCGAGGCGACCGAAGTGCGCGGCGGCGGCGTCGACCGCGGCGGCGACGGCTGCCCCGTCGCGGACGTCGGCCTCCCACCACGCGGCCGCGTCGCCCAGCTCGTCCGACAGCTCTGCGAGGAGATCGGGCTCGAGGCCGACGAGGGCGACCTTGCCGCCACGCTCGACGTATCCCCTGGCCACGCCTGCGCCGATGCCGCGTGCCGCGCCCGTGATCAGCGCGACCTTGCCCGTGAATGTCTGTCCCATGCCAGTCAACATACCGTCGGTATCTGGAATGCGCCACCGGCGATGTCACATAAGTGTGTCCGAGGGACCGGGGAACCGGAATTACGGCACGAATGTCCAAATATCATATAGGGTCCGGGAACCGGCGCCCGGCAGGTAGCGCCTCGAGCGAAGGATCGCCCATGCCCCGTGTTCCATCCGCATTCGCAGCCCTGGTCGTCGGCAGCAGCGCAGCTCTCGTCCTCGCAACGGTGGTGGCGGCCCAGGCGGCCGCGCCGACCGACCCGGCCACCCCGGCCAGCTTCAGCCGGATCGACGTGGACACCAAGCTGACCGGTGCTGCCTTCAGCGTGTCCGGCGACGTCTTCGGCACGGGCAAGCAGGACCTGGTGGTGACGGCCTTCGGCGCCTTCACCGGCAGCGGCCAGACGTCCACGCCTCCTGCCGCGGGCACGGTGCAGATCTATCGACCCGGCGCCACGCTCAAGCGGTGGACCAAGGTGCCGGTCGTGACAGAGGCCGACGGCATCACGTTCCCGAACCAGCCCACCCTGGCCGACGTCAACGGCGACGGCGCGACCGACGTGATCGTCCCGGGCGGCTACTTCTTCGACACCTACTCGCCGGCCCCGCAGGTGCCGCCGAAGAACCGTGGCTCGATCACGTGGTGGGAGAACAAGGGCGAGGGCAAGGCCTTCGTGCGCCACGACGTGGTCACGGCCAGCCCGTTCTCGTACCACGCGGTCCAGCTCGCCGACCTGGACGGCGACGGGATCAAGGACATGGTCACGACGGGCGAGCAGGGCAAGTCGCCGCAGAGCCCTGCCGACGACATCGTCGAGCTGCAGTACCTCAAGGGCCGGCTCGACGGCGCGACCGATGCTCGGACCTTCGATGCTCCCGTGGCGCTGGGCGCGAACGGCGGCAGCCTGCCGGTCGTGTCCGACGTCGATCGTGACGGCAAGCCGGACATCGTCTCCGCGCAGTACTTCGGCGCCGGGCAGCCGTCCTACCTGTGGTTCAAGCAGTCGGGGACGCCCACCGGCGGTGCGCTGACGGCTGACAACTTCACGATGCACGCGATCTCCTCGGAGCAGGGGCCCGGCTTCCAGATCAAGCTCGTCCCGAATCTGCGCGGCGACGGCATCGATCGGTGGGTCGGCACCAACCATCTGTCGTACCCCTTGACGGCGCCCGAGGGTGGGGTCTTCGAGCTCACTCCGACGGCGGCGATCACCGAGCCGTGGACGTCGACGAGGCTCGCGGGCCCGTTCTCTCCGCGCCCGACGTTCGGGCAGGCGGCCCCTGGTGTCTTCGGCAGCGGTGATCTCGACGGCGACGGCGATGTCGACCTGGCCCTGTCCGGTGACGGCGATCGACGGCTGTTCTGGGTCGAGCAGACCGGTACCAACGGATTCGTGACGCACGTGCTCGAGGACTACGACGGCACCACGACGTCGGTGCCCGGCATGGGCCAGGCCGGTGGCGCCGTCGTGGCCGACCTCGACGGCAACGGCACGAACGAGATGGCGTTCAGCTCGTTCGACCAGAACACCGTGGCGGTCTACGTCCGCAGCGGCGGCGGTCCGGCCGCGCCGGTGCCTGCTCCCGCACCCGTGCTGAGCGTCTCGGCGCCCGCGACGGTGACGGCCGGTGCGCCGACGACCCTCTCGGCCAGCCTCTCCGCGGCCGGCGCCTCGACGCAGCCGGCTCGGGTCACCTTCACGGCGGCTCGCACGGGTGCGGTCACGCAGGTCGGCGCGATGGCCCTCGCCCCGGGCGCGACGGCGGGCACGTTCACCGGCTCGATCCGGGTCAGGGCCAGCGAGTCAGGCACGTTCGCAGTCGCCGCCGGCGGTGCCACGGCATCGGCCGCCGTGACCGTGCGCACCACGATCAAGGGCTTCTCGACCGCCACGAAGAGGCTGAAGAAGAAGGCGACGATCAAGGACACGATCAGCGTCCGCCCCGGCTTCGGCCGCACGGTCCACCTGCAGCGGTGGACCTGCTCCAGCGCCGCGCCCAGCTGCCGCTGGAAGACCGTCTCCAGTCACCGGCTCAACGGCAAGAACCGGGCGACGGTGGCGATCAAGGCGCCGAAGGGCACCTCGTTCTGGCGGGTCTCGGCCCCCGGGACCAAGGCCGGCTCGGCCGCCCTCACGAAGAGCCGCACCGTCAAGCGGTAGGTCCGTCCCATCGGGGATCGGCTCCGCGCCTACTGGGCGCGGAGCCGGTTCTGGAACTCGTGGAACGTCCCGCAGAACCACATCCCTTGACCCCGGTTCGCATCGTCGACCCAGGCACGCAGCGGGGAGCTGCTGGCGACCTGGCGCGAGATGTCGCCCACGACGGCCAGCCGCACCCGGTACGTCGCGAAGCGCTGGGCGATGTGATGGGCGATGCCGGTGCTGAGCTGGAAGAAGTCGTCGGTCAGGCGCTCGGCCGGAACGACCACCGTGCGGGCGCGCAGGCCGATGGCCTCGCCGAGCAGCTCGACCACGGCGCCCTCGGTGTCGACCGGGATGCCGTCGGGCGCGCACACCATCACGGCAGTGCCGTGCACGGTGGCGAGGTGCTCCGCGGTCATTGCACGACGATAGCCCGTGAGGTACCCACAGAATGAGACGCAGGTCTCACCCGGTGGTCGAGTGAGCGGAAGACCCACTACCTTCTCGGCATGAGTGTCGTCGGAGTAGTGACTGAGACGGTGGCAGGCGAGACACGAGTCGCCGCCACGCCTGAGACCGTGGGAAAGCTGATCGGGCTGGGCTATGAGGTGATGGTCGAGTCGAGGGCCGGCGAGAAGTCGGCGTTCACCGACCAGGCCTACCTCGACGCGGGCGCCACGATCGGCGCACGCGCCGACGTGTGGCGCAGCGACATCGTGTTCAAGGTCAATGCGCCGTCGTCGGCCGAGATCGGTCAGCTGGCCGACGGAGCGACGCTCATCAGCCTCATCAGCCCGGCGCTCAACCCCGAGCTCGTCCAGCAGCTGGCCGCGCGTCCCATCACGGTCCTGGCGATGGACGCCGTGCCGCGCATCTCGCGGGCGCAGTCGATGGACGTCCTCAGCTCGATGGCCAACATCGCGGGCTACCGCGCCGTCGTCGAGGCGGCGAACGTCTTCGGCCGGTTCTTCACCGGCCAGATCACCGCTGCGGGCAAGGTTCCGCCGGCCAAGGTGCTGGTCGCCGGCGTCGGCGTCGCCGGCCTCGCGGCGATCGGGACGGCGGGCAGCCTGGGCGCGATCGTCCGGGCCACCGATCCGCGCGCGGAGGTCGCCGACCAGGTCAAGTCCCTGGGCGGTGAGTACCTCGCGGTCGAGGTCGAGACCGAGCAGTCGACCGATGGCTACGCCAAGGCGACGTCGGAGGCATACGACGCGCGCGCCGCGGAGATCTACTCCGAGCAGGCCGCGGACGTCGACATCATCATCACGACGGCGCTGATCCCCGGACGTGCCGCGCCGATCCTGATCACCGAGGCCGATGTCGCCTCGATGAAGCCCGGCAGCGTCATCGTCGACATGGCCGCGGCCAACGGCGGCAACGTCGTCGGCACCCGGCCCGGCGAGGCGGTCGTGACGCCCAACGGCGTGACGATCCTGGGCTACACCGATCTGGCCGGCCGCCTGCCCACGCAGGCCTCCCAGCTGTACGGCACCAACCTGGTCAACCTGATGAAGCTGCTGACGCCGGCCAAGGACGGCCAGCTCGTGCTGGACCTGGACGATGTCGTGCAGCGCACCATCACCGTCGTCAAGGACCGCGAGACCTTGTGGCCCCCGCCGCCCGTGCAGGTGTCCGCGGCCAAGCCGGTTGAGCCTGTCGAAGCGGCGCCCGCCAAGCCGCCCAAGACCGTCATGACCCAGCGGGCCAAGCTCGGCCTGATGGGGCTCGGCGTCCTGGCGCTGTTCCTGGTCAACGCCTATGCGCCCGAGCCCCTGCCTGAGCACTTCACGGTGCTGACCCTGGCGATCGTCATCGGCTACTACGTCATCGGCAAGGTGCACCACGCGCTGCACACGCCGCTCATGTCGGTCACGAATGCCATCTCCGGCATCATCGTGGTCGGCGCGATGCTGCAGGTCGGCATCGACGGCGACGCTGACAACGCCACGGTCATCCGGATCCTGGCGTTCATCGCGATCCTGCTGGCCTCCATCAACGTCTTCGGCGGATTCGCCGTGACCCGTCGCATGCTCAGCATGTTCTCGAAGGGCTGATCCCGATGGATTCCCAGAGCATCGCCACCGCGGCGTACATCGTCGCCTCCCTGCTGTTCATCCTGTCCCTGGCCGGGCTGTCCAAGCACGAGACCGCCTCGCAGGGCGTCCTGTTCGGCATCTCGGGCATGACGATCGCCCTCGTCGCCACGTTCATCCTGGTCGCCGACCTCGCCGACACCACCTCGGTCGTGCTGCTGATCATCGCCGTCGTCATCGGCGGCGCGATCGGCCTGTGGCGGGCGCGTGTCGTCGAGATGACCGGCATGCCAGAGCTCATCGCGCTGCTGCACTCCTTCGTGGGCCTCGCAGCGGTGCTGGTGGGCTGGAACGGCTACCTGGCGCACGGATACTTCCCGCTGCAGTCGTTGGAGGACATCCACAACGCCGAGGTGTTCATCGGCGTCTTCATCGGCGGGGTCACGTTCACCGGCTCGATCGTGGCCTTCCTGAAGCTGTCGGCCCGCATCAAGTCCAACCCCCTGATGCTGCCGGGCAAGAACTTCATCAACCTGGGCGCGCTGGTGCTGTTCGTGGTGCTGACGATCGCATTCGTCATCAACCCCAACATCTGGCTGCTGATCGCGGTCACGATCGTGGCCCTGCTGCTCGGCTGGCACCTGGTCGCCTCGATCGGCGGCGGCGACATGCCGGTCGTCGTGTCGATGCTCAACTCGTACTCCGGCTGGGCGGCGGCGGCATCGGGCTTCCTGCTGGACAACGACGCCCTGATCGTCACCGGCGCGCTGGTCGGCTCGTCCGGTGCGTACCTGTCGTACATCATGTGCCAGGCGATGAACCGCTCGTTCATCTCGGTCATCGCCGGCGGCTTCGGCATCGAGGCCGGCCCCGCGGACGACAAGGACTACGGCGAGCACCGCGAGATCACCGCCGAGGACACCGCCGAGCTGCTCAAGAACGCCTCGAGCGTCATCATCACGCCCGGCTACGGCATGGCCGTCGCGCAGGCGCAGTACCCCGTGGCCGATCTGGTCCGCAAGCTGCGCGACCGCGGTGTCGAGGTGCGCTTCGGCATCCACCCCGTCGCCGGTCGCCTGCCGGGGCACATGAACGTCCTGCTGGCCGAGGCGAAGGTCCCGTACGACATCGTCCTGGAGATGGACGAGATCAACGACGACTTCAAGGACACCTCGGTGGTCCTGGTCATCGGCGCCAACGACACGGTCAACCCGGCCGCCACGGAGGACCCGTCCAGCCCGATCGCCGGCATGCCGGTGCTCACGGTGTGGGAGGCCGAGAACGTCGTGATCTTCAAGCGGTCGATGGCCACGGGCTACGCCGGCGTCCAGAACCCGCTGTTCTTCCGGGAGAACTCCCAGATGCTGTTCGGAGATGCCAAGGAGCGCGTCGAGGACATCCTCAAAGCCCTCTGACCACCAAGATTTGGCCTCTCGTCAACCGTTTCGTCCCCTATCGGGGACGCAAAGGGTTGGCGAGAGGCCAAATTTCGGTCGGACGGTTTCAGTCGGCGACGCCGTAGAGGCGGTCGCCGGCGTCGCCGAGGCCGGGCACGATGTAGGCCTGCTCGTCGAGGCCGTCGTCGAGGCCCGCGGTCACCAGGGTCACGGGCACGTCGACGCCCTCCAGGTCGGACTCGATGCGGGCGATGCCCTCGGGCGTGGCCAGGATCGTGATGGCGATGATGTCGTTGGCGCCGCGCTTGACCAGGAAGTTGATCGCCGCGGCGAGCGAGCCGCCGGTGGCCAGCATCGGGTCCAGGACGTAGCACTGGCGGCCGGTGAGGTCGTCGGGCAGGCGCTCGGCGTAGGTCACGGCCTCGAGCGTCTCCTCGTTGCGGACCATGCCCAGGAAGCCGACCTCAGCGGTGGGCAGCAGCCGCTGCATGCCCTCGAGCATCCCGAGCCCGGCGCGCAGGATCGGGACGACCAGCGGGCGCGGCTCGGTCAGGCGCACGCCCCGCGCCAGCGCGACGGGCGTCTGGACGTCGACGGGCTCGACGCGGACGTCCCGGGTGGCCTCGTAGGTCAGGAGCGTCACGAGCTCATCGACCAGCCGCCGGAACGTCGGGGAGTCGGTGGACTCGTCACGAAGCACCGTCAGCTTGTGCGAGATGAGCGGATGGTCGGCGACGTGTACCTGCATGTCTTGAGGGTAGCGTCGAGTCCATCGCACCTGACACCATCACAGCGAGACGTTGCCGACAGGAGGCATGCCCGGGTGACCTACGACCTGTGGATGGGTGAGGCGCTCGATCTCGCCCGGTCGACCGCTGCCGACGGTGACGTGCCCGTGGGCGCCATCGTCGTCGACCCCTCCGGCGCGGTCATCGGGCACGGGCGCAACACCCGCGAGCGCGACGGCGATCCGACGGGTCACGCCGAGATCGTCGCGATCCGCGCGGCGGCCGCGGCGGTGGGGGAGTGGCGGCTGGAGGGCTGCACGCTGGTCGTGACGCTGGAGCCGTGCACGATGTGCGCCGGGGCGATCGTGGCCTCCCGCCTGCGGCGGCTGGTGTTCGGGGCGTTCGACGACAAGGCGGGCGCGGTCGGTTCGCTGTGGGACGTGGTGCGCGACCGACGGCTCAACCACCGGTCCGAGGTGATCAGCGGCGTCCGCGCGCAGGAGTCGACACAGCTGCTGCGCGAGTTCTTCGCGACCCACCGGAACATCTGAGGCTGCGCCGTGTTGACACCGCCATGAGAGCAGTCGTGTACAGCCAGGCCGGGGATCCGTCGGTGCTCGAGGTCGTCGAGCGTGAACCGGGCGAGCCCGGCCGGGGTGAGGTGCGCGTGCGGGTCGTGGTGTCCGGCGTCAACCCGACCGACTGGAAGTCGCGTGCCGGTGCGACCGGGCAGCTTGCCTTTCCCGAGATCGTGCCGAACCAGGACGGCGCCGGCGTCGTCGACGCGGTGGGCCCCGGCGTGGACGGCATCGCGGTGGGCGACCGGGTGTGGATCCTGCTGGCCGCGCACGGACGTCCGACCGGCACGGCGCAGGAGCTCACCGTGGTCCCCGCCGATCGGGTCGTCCGCCTGCCCGACACGGCATCGTTCGATCTCGGCGCGGCACTCGGCGTCCCGGCGGTCACGGCGCACCGCGCGCTGACGGTCGCCGAGGGTGGGCCGACCCGTCTGGCCCCGGGAGCGCTGGACGGCAAGATCGTCCTGGTCGCGGGGGGCGCCGGCGCCGTCGGTCACGCCGCGATCCAGCTGGCTCGCTGGGCCGGAGCGACGGTCATCACGACCATCAGCAGCCCCGAGAAGGCGGCCCTCGCCACCGCCGCGGGAGCGCACCACACGGTCGACTACACGACGGGCGATGCTGCCGACGCGATCCGCGACCTGGCCCCCGGCGGGGTCGACATCGTCGTGGAGGTCGCACCGGCGGTCAACGCGCGGCTCAACCACGCCGTCATCGCCAACCGCGGCACGATCGCCGTCTACGCCAACAACGGTGGGGACAGCATGACGCTCGACGTCCGGGCGCACTTCTCGCTGAACGTGCGGTACCAGTTCCTGCTGCTGTACACGCTCGCGCCGGAGGCCATCGCGGCCGCCACGCACGACATCACCGCGGCCCTGGAGGCCGGCGCGCTGCCGGTGGGCGAGGAGGCTGGGCTCCCGCTCGTGCGCTTCCCGCTGGAGCGGACGGCCGATGCGCACGCTGCCGTCGAGAGCGGCGTGACGGGCAAGGTGCTGATCGACGTGACGGAGCGTTGATCGACTCGTGAGGCTCTCCCTGCTGGACCGCTCGCGGACCCGGGCGGGACGCCCCGAGTCCGAGGCGCTGAGCGGCTCGGTCGAGCGGGCCGTCCACGCCGAGCAGCTCGGGTACGAGCGGTTCTGGGTCGCCGAGCACCACGCGGTCCCCGGCATCGCGAGCGGATCTCCCGCGGTGCTGCTCGCCGCGATCGGCTCCCGCACCGAGCGCATCCGCATCGGCTCCGGCGGCGTGATGCTGCCCAACCACCAGCCGCTCGTCGTCGCCGAGCAGTTCCTGATGCTGCAGGCGCTGTATCCCGGACGTATCGACCTGGGCATCGGCCGATCGCTGGGATTCACAGCGCCGGTGCGGCGGGCGCTGCGACACGACGCCGGCGCCCTAGACACCTTCGAGGCCGATCTGGAGGAGCTGCGCCAGCTCCTCGTCGGCGACGCGGCCGTCACTGCGCATCCCGTCGCGGAGGGCCGGATCCCCGTCTCGCTGCTGGCGACCGGACGCGGGACGCAGATCGCTGCCCGCTTGGGCTTGCCCGTCGTCGCCGGTGGGCCGATCCTCTGGACGGACGCCGCGCAGGAGGCGATCGGCGCCTACCGTCGCGACTTCCGCCCCAGCGAGGACCTCGCCGAGCCGTACGTCACGATCTCGCTCGATGTCACGGTGGCGGACGACGACGCCACGGCCCGCGAGCTGGCCCTTCCGGAGATCTGGGCCATGGCCAGGTCGCGACAGATCGGTGAGTTCCCGCCGCTGGAGTCCGTCGCTTCGATCCGTGATCAGGCATGGGCGCCGCGGGTGCGCCAGCACGTCGAGAAGTCGCTTGCGGAAGCTGTCGCCGGATCGCCGCGCGCCGTCGGCCAGATGATCGACCAGCTCGCCGAGCGCACGGGCGCCGATGAGCTGATGGCCTCCACGTCGACCTACGACCGCGATGCCCTGTTCGAGTCTGACCGGGCCCTGCGCGACCTCGTAGGTTGAGGACCATGACGCACACGGTCGACGAGATCTCGATGCCCGGCTCCCTGCACGGACCGGGCAGCGAGCAGTTCCGGGAGTATGCCGCGGTGCGCAACGCGGTCGAGACCCACACCCTCGGCACGGATCTGCTGGTGATGGCGCCGCCGGAGATCTTGGCGGAGTACCGCGACAACCCCCATCGGATCCGGCGTCACGTCGTGGTGCGGGAGGACGACCGGATCGTCGGCCGAGGCATGGTCACGCTGCGGCCGCATCTGCCGGAGAACGGTGCGTACCTGATGGTCGATGTCCTGCCGACGCGCCGTCGACGGGGCATCGGCTCGGCCATCTTGCAGGCGGTCGAGGCGATCGCCACCGACGCCGGCGCGCGCATCCTCAAGGTCGCGGTGGCGCACTCGTCGACACCGGGCGGGCCACGCCTGGTCTCGCCGACTGGGTACGGGGACGTGTCCGCGTCGGACGACGGCGTGCGATTCCTGACCTCGCACGCGTACGCCCTCGAGCAGATCGTCCGGATCAGCGTGCTCGACCTCGGTCGGGCGGCTCGCTCCGAGCCGATCGACGCCGGCCCGGACGACCGCCTGCTCACGTGGGTGGGCCCGACACCGGACGAGTGGGTCGACGATCTCGCGGTGCTGCGGTCGCGCATGAGCACGGACGCCCCGACCGCCGGCATGGTGCAGGCCGCCGACCCATGGGACGTCGCTCGGATCCGCGAGCACGACGAGCGGATCTCCGGCAGTGGCCGCACGATGCTCACCGCCGCGGTCGAGCACGTGCCGTCGGGTGCGCTGGTCGGTTTCTCCGAGCTCATCTGCTCCGACGCCGGCCGGGTCGCCATCCAGGAGGACACCCTGGTGCTGCGGGAGCACCGGGGCAGGCGGCTGGGCACGGCACTCAAGGGGGCAGCGGCCGAGCTGCTGCGCCGTCATGCGCCCACCACCGAGGCGGTCGTGACATGGAACGCCGAGGAGAACCGGCCGATGCTCGACGTCAACGAGGCCATGGGCTTTCGCGCGATCGGTTACGAGGGCGCCTGGCAGCGCAGGCTCTGAAAGGCAGGGAATAGCCCGCGTGGTAACTTAGTTTAAGTTTCAACAAGCCCGAGATCGGGACTTGGAGAAGGAGATCTGATGACCAGCATGCAGTTCGGACTGTTCACGGTCGGTGATGTCACGACCGATCCGACCAACGGCACGACGCCGACCGAGCACGAGCGCATCAAGGCGACGATCCAGATCGCCAAGAAGGCCGAGGAGATCGGCCTTGACGTGTTCGCGACCGGCGAGCACCACAACCCACCGTTCGTCCCGTCCTCCCCGACGACGACGCTGGCCTACATCGCGGCGCAGACCGAGAAGCTCATCCTGTCGACGTCCACGACGCTGATCACGACCAACGACCCGGTCAAGATCGCCGAGGACTACGCGACGCTGCAGCACCTGTCGGACGGCCGGATGGACCTCATGCTCGGCCGCGGCAACACCGCACCGGTCTACCCGTGGTTCGGCTATGACGGCGCCAAGGCGGTCGAGCTGACCGTCGAGCACTACCACCTGCTGCGCCGCCTGTGGGACGAGGAGGTCGTGAGCTGGGAGGGCCAGTTCCGCACCCCGCTGCAGGGTTTCACCGCGACCCCGCGCCCGCTCGACGGCGTCCCGCCGTTCGTGTGGCACGCCAACATCCGCACCCCCGAGGTCGCCGAGCTCGCGGCGTACTACGGCGACGGCTTCTTCGCGAACAACATCTTCTGGCCCAAGGAGCACTACATCCGGCTGATCAACTTCTACCGGCAGCGCTACGCCCACTACGGGCACGGCACGCCAGAGCAGGCGATCGTCGGGCTCGGCGGCCAGTTCTACATCCGCAAGAACAGCCAGGACGCGGTCAACGAGTTCCGGCCGTACTTCGACAACGCCCCCGTCTATGGCCACGGACCGTCGCTGGAGGACTTCTCGTCGCAGACCCCGCTGACCGTCGGCAGCCCGCAGCACTTCATCGAGAAGACGCTGGCGTTCGCGGACTACTTCGGTGACTACCAGCGCCAGCTGTTCCTGGTCGACCACGCCGGTCTGCCGCTCAAGACGGTGCTGGAGCAGCTTGACGAGCTGGGCGAGGTGCTGCCGACGCTGCGCGCGGAGTTCGACGCCCGGCGTCCCGCGGACGCCCCCGACGCCCCCACCCACGCATCCCGCGTCGCCGCGTCGCTCGTTGAGCCTGTCGAAACGAAGCCTGTCGAGCCTGAAACGCCCGTCGAGCCTGAGACGCCCGTTGAGCCTGTCGAAACGACGGAGGTCTCCGCATGACCCACATCGTCGTCATCTCGTCGGGCCTGAGCGACCCGTCGAGCACCCGCATGCTGGCCGACCGGCTCGCGGAGTCGATCCACCGCCAGTCCGGCGACGTCTCGGTCGAGACGGTGTCGCTGCGCGAGCTCGCGCACGAGATCACCGATGCGATGCTGGCCGGATTCGCCCCGCCGCGCCTGCAGGACGTCCTCGACAAGGTGGTCGCCGCGGACGGCCTCGTGGTGGTCACGCCGATCTTCAAGGCGTCCTATCCCGGGCTGTTCAAGTCGTTCATCGACGTGCTGGACGCCGATGCCCTGATCGGCAAGCCGGTGCTGCTCGCGGCATCGGGCGGCACCGCGCGGCACTCCCTGGCCATCGACCACACGCTGCGGCCGCTGTTCGCGTACCTGCAGGCGCTGGTCGTGCCGACGGGTGTGTTCGCGTCCTCGTACGACTGGGGCACCGAGGGCGCCAATGCGCTCGGGGCCCGCATCGACCGTGCGGCGTCCGAGCTGGTCAACCTGCTCAAGGGCGCAGGGACGGGGCGTTCGCGGGACGACGAGTTCGACCTGTTCAGCGAGACGTTCCTGAAGGCGTCCAACCCCAACGCCTGAGCGCGTGCGTCAGCGGGGCTGGTTGCCCCGCTGGCGCACCTTGGCGACGGCGGACTTGATGCGGGCCTGGTTCTGGGGCTTGCGCGCCTCGCTGTAGACCTTCTTGGCGATCCCGGCTGCGGCGACTCCACGTAAGAACTTCATACCCATCAACTACCCCGTGGCGACGATCGCACACCCGTCCGGTCCCCGGCGGGGGACCGAGGATGAGGGTTTGCGGTAGCCCTGGCTACCCGAAATCCTTATCCTGCGTCGTGGACGGGACCCAGGATGAGGGAAAGGGGCTGCCCCGGCTGCCCGAAACCCTCATCGTGCGTCACCCCCGGGCGGGCTCGGTGATCACCAGATCGGCCGTGTCGCGCCGGGCGATGACGCGGCGAGCATTCGGCTCGTCGACCTCGTCGACCCAGGCCTGGGCGGCCGCGCGGTCCTTGCCGAACTTCACGTGACGCTCGACCAGCCGTGAGCGCCGGCGCCCGTCGTCGAGGTCGACGAACCACACCTCATCGAGCTCGGCGCGCACCAGCGGCCACGCGTCGGTGTCGTCGAGCAGGTAGTTGCCCTCGGTCACGACGATCTGCGTGGCCGGCGGGACGATGATCGCCGCGGCCAGCGGCTGCTCGAGCGTCCGCTCGAAGTCCGGCGCCAGCACGTCGTGGTCGCGCTCGGTCCGCAGGCGGCGCAGCAGCGACAGGTAGCCGTGCACGTCGAAGGTCTGGATCGCGCCCTTGGCGGCCAGTTGGCCCCGTTCACGCAGGGCGGCATCGGCCAGGTGGAAGCCATCCATCGGCACGTGCGCCACGGGCACCCCGGCTGCGCGCAGCCGCTTGACCACGGTCCGGGCCAGCGAGGTCTTTCCCGCTCCCGGCGCGCCGCAGATGCCCAGCAGGGCGCGGCGGTCAGGCTGAACGAGGCCGGCGGCGCGTTGCACCAGGTCGTCGATCCCGGGCACGGTCAGCTGCCGCCGGTGGCGTCGAGGACCCGCAGGAGATTGTCGCCCATGAGCTTGGCCAGGTCGCCGGACGACCAGCCACGCTCGGCGAGCCGGTCGAGGACCACCGCGTGCCCCGTGACGTCCCCCATCCGATCGGGGAACACGTCGACGCCGTCGTAGTCGCTGCCGATGCCGATGTGGTCGATGCCGGCCACGTCCCTGGCGTGCTCGATGTGCGCGACGACATCGTCCACGGTGCTGGCCGGGATGGCCGACGAGCAGTCGCCGGTGGACCAGTCGGCCACGCTCTGGCTGACGAAGAAGGGCACGTACGCGATCATGATGACGCCACCGTTGGCGGGCAGCCGCTCCAGGACGTCATCGGGCACGTTGCGCGGATGATCCGTCACGGCGCGGCACGAGGAGTGGCTGAAGATGACCGGCGCGGTGGAGACGTCGAGCGCATCGTGCATCGTCGTGGCGGCGACGTGGGACAGGTCGACCAGCATGCCGAGCCGGTTCATCTCGGCGACGACCTGGCGGCCGAAGTCGGTCAGCCCGCCGTGGACGGGCTCGTCGGTCGCCGAGTCAGCCCACGGGGTGTTGTCGTTGTGGGTCAGCGTCATGTACCGGACGCCGAGGCGCGCGAGCTCGCGCAGGACGGCCAGCGAGCCGTCGATGCTGTGCCCGCCCTCGGCGCCGAGCAAGGAGGCGATGCGCCCCTCGCGCCAGGCGCGCCGTACGTCGTCCCCGCGCCACGCGTACGCGAAGTCGTCCGGGTAGCGCTCGATCAGCCGGTGCACGAAGTCGATCTGCTCCAGCGTGTACGTCACGGCCTCGGCCGCCGGGATGTCGGACGGCGAGTAGACCGACCAGAACTGCCCGCCGACACCGCCGCGCCGCAGCCGGGCGATGTCGGTGTGGAACGTGCCGGTCATGTCGCCGTCGAGGCCTGCGACGGAGTACGCGCGGGTCTCGCGAGCTGCCCACGCGAGGTCGTTGTGGCCGTCGATCAGCGGCGCGAGCCCTGACGCCTCGATCGCCGCCGGCTGGGTCAGATCGGTGCTCATCGCTCCACCCTCGCAGACGAGGTGCCGCAAACAACAGGCGGTTTCGGGCAGGCGAGGACGGTCCGGTAAGGTTTTCCGCGGTGGCGTGTCCGAGCGGCCGAAGGTGCAACACTCGAAATGTTGTGTGGGTTCACGCCCACCGTGGGTTCAAATCCCACCGCCACCGCACGATGAGAACCCCCGATTTCACTGGAATTGCAGTGTAGTCGGGGGTTTTCTCGTTGGTCGAAAGGCCGCTCTGGGCACACCCTTTTTGCAGGTACGCGCCCTGCTGTCAGCGCAGTCCAGCTCGCGAGGTTCTCCGAATTCCCTGCCAAGGTGGGGAATTCGACTGTCTCCTACGCGGTTGCCACTCATAGATGGAACGGCCGAAACGTGCAAGTTGAGGGGGCGCGGCAGGCCGGCGCCTTTGCAACCAACACGAATCAGGAGAAACCATCATGACCACCAAGATCACGATCATCTACGACAACCCCCAGGACGAGGCGGCCTTCGAGGCCGGCTACCCCGAGCAGGTCGGGCTGGCCAAGAATCTCCCGGGCCTGCAGCGGTTCGAGGCAGCCAAGGTCTGGCCCAAGGAGGACGGCAGCCCGACGCCGGCCTATCGCCTGTTCGACATGTACTTCGAGGACTACGACGCCGCGAACGCAGCCGTCGCCACCGAGGAGGCAGCCGCGTTGTTCCCGAAGATCTTCGAGCTCGCGACAGGTGGTGTGCGCATCGTGTTCGCCGACGTCGAGCAGGGTTGATCCTGCACCACCCGGCACGACAGACACCCCGGGTCCGACTGCGTGAGCAGCCGGGCCCGGGGTGTCTGGCACCTCGTGCGTGTGCGGCGTCAGAGCTGCTTGCCGCAGACCGGCCACGGGCTCGCGCCGCGGGAGGCGTACAGCTTCTGCGCCCGCGCGGTCTGCTCGGACGCTGACGCGTCGCTGGGCTTGCCGCTGCCCCCGACGGACCGCCAGGTCTGCAGGTCGAACTGGTACAGCCCGTAGTACCCGGCGGCGTTGTACGCCTTCGGGTTGCCTCCGGCCTCGCACTTGGCGAGGGCGGCCCAGTTCAGGCCGTCGGAGGACGGCTTGGGGGCAGCCGATCCGGGATTCTTGGCGGCCGGACGAGGCTTGGGCGCAGTACCGACGAGGATCACCGCGTCCTTGGCAGGCTTCTGCGACCGGACCTTGCGGACGGTGCGGGTGAGGTCTCCGTCGTGAAGAACCTTGGTGACCCTGATCCGCTGGGCGCCTTCCTTGCCGGAGCTGACCTTCTTGCGCGTGCCGGCGGGAAGGCTCGCGTCCTTGCGGGTCACGGTGCCGGGCTCCAGGGTGCGGGTCTTGTACGACACGTCGTAGGCGACGCGGACGACGCGGATCGTGGCGCCGTCGCCGAAGCCCTCCGCAGGACGGTCCTCGGGTCGCTTGATGGAGACCTTGTCGTGCTTGCCCAGGGGGATGGCGGCGTCCGCGAGGACGTCCCGGGACTTCAGGCCGGTCGTGGTGACGGTCTTCTTCGTCCCGTCAGCGATCACGGTGACGTCGCTCGGGGTGATGACCTTCAGGGTCGGGCGCTCCGCGGAACGGGAGACGCTGATGTCGGCGCCCGGGTAGATGTCAGCCATCTGACGGGCCAAGGAGGCGTCGGTGCGAACGATGGTGCTGGCCGGCTCGCCGTCCACCTGCAGCTGGCCGGGTGCGGTCATCGCCAGCTTGGTGAACGGAGCGGCCTCGGCGCCGGAGTTGTTGTTGAGACCAATGGCCCCAGCGGCCACTGCGGCGGCTGCGGCTGTCGCCGCGCTGGCGGCGAGGACGGTGCGTTTGGTCGGGTACTTGGTCGGTGTGCGCATGGGCACGCCCCTTCGTGTCTTTGTGCTCTGGTGCGTTTCAGTCCTTCCCCACTGTGTCTCGCCGGACAAGCCGCAGCGGCGCCCAAACCCCTTCATCAATCTGTCTCGAATCCGGTTCCCGCCTGAGAGCGCGTGACGCGAATCACTTTCTGTACCGGCGCAAGAGGCCGATAACCCCGATCCTGACCCGGGTTGCGGGCAGGATCGGGGTTATCGGAGCTGCTGGTGCCGCGCCGTCCTACGGAGCGCTCGTCACCGTGACCGCGGCATCGGCCGCGTCCCCGGTCGAGTACACGTAGCTTGCCGCGGCCGTGTCGCCCAGCTGGGCGCGCAACCACAGGGCCGACCACCGTGCGGCCGTCGCGATGCTGGCGGCCTGCGAGATGCCCTGGTCGTTCACCTCGGCCTCCGCGCCGGACGGGTTCTGGACGTCCGTGATGCCGTAGTGGTTGGCGCCGCTGACGCGCACGATCTGCTTGTGCCCGTTGGCGAGCTTGGCGTAGGTCCTCTCCGCCTGGTCGGGTTCGGCCATGCCATCGGACTGACCCTGGACCAGCTGGACCGGGATCTGGTTGTCGATGCTCGGGTAGATGCCCAGGATCGCGTTGTTCGTGCCGTAGAACGATCCCGCCTTCACCGCTGCGGGCAGATCGAACGACAACGTCGTGCAGAACGGGATCGAGCACTTGTCCTCGGAGATGCTGAGCCCAGTGGCGCCACCGAACGAGTGCCCCAGCAGCACCATCGTCCCGGTGTCGATGCGCCCGTGCAGCGGTGAGGACGCCTTGCCGTTCTCCGCGGCCATCCACGCCAATGTCTCGCCGACCTGGCTGGTGGACGTGTAGTAGTCCAGGTCGAAGAAGTTCAGACGCTTGTGGTTCGGCGTGACCACGATGAACCCGTACGACGCAACGGCCGAGGCGTACTTGCTGTAGAAGTTCCGGTTCACCTTCCCTCCCTGCAGCAGCAGGGCGACCGGCAGCTTGCCGGTGGCGTTCGTCGGGTAGTAGACGTTCGTGCCGTCGTTGGTGATCTGGCTCTGGTAGGTCGAGACCGCAGTGGTCGTGACCGGACCCGAGCTGGCCGCTGACGCAGGGCTCGGGGCGATCGCGACGACCATGGCTGCCAGGAGCAGGGCCGACAGTGCCCGGACGGGCCGTGCAGTGAATCCGGACATCAGCGGATGGGGGCGGCGAGCGGCAGGCTCAGGTCGACCAGCGACTTGACCTTGGAACCGCAGGTCGAGACGACATTGGCGTCGTCGCAGTAGTACGCCGCGGTACGGGTCCCGGTCGCGAGGTCCTTGGCCCAGGCGGAGCCGAAGTCGCGCAGCCGGGCGGTCTGGGTGGCATTGGCCGAGCAGCCGGCGCCGAGGACGCCGATGAGATCGGTGTTCTCACCCTCGACGTCGATGTGGCAGCTGCCGCCGGACGGGGTGCCGAGCGAGTACTTGGTCCACACGAGCTGGATGCCGACGTAGTTGCTTGCCAGGCCGACGAGGGCCTCCGCGGAGTTGTTGAACAGGTTCGTGACGCTCGGGCGGGCGGTCACCGCGAGCACCGGGCGGGTGGCTCCCTTGGAGATGGCCTGCAGGTTGGCGGTGAACCCGCCGGAAGCGACCGGGTCGAACAGGATCGCGCCGGCGAAGTTGCTGTAGCCATTGGCGTCGATGCGGGCGCCGAGCTCGCTGGCGAAGTGGCCGCCGGCCGAGTGGCCGCCGACGATGTAGCGCTGCGGCAGGGTCTTCCCGTTCGGGGGAGTGAGCGCGCGCCGGGTCATCAGATCGCCGAGGGCATCTGCGAGCTCGGGGTTGCCGGCCGTCATGTCGCCGTTGACGCACAGGACCATCACACCCTTCTCGGCGACCGCCTTGCTGGTGCCGCGCAGGTTGCCGCAGCCGCGGCTGAAGCCGTGGTTGAGCACCATCAGGGCCGAGGCGCCGGCCTGTGGGAGGTACCAGTCGGCGCTGTGGCTCTCCCCGTCGATGACGATCTGGGTGTTGACGCACGAGCTGGTCGACGACGAGTAGTTCTTGCACGCCACGTCAGCGGCTTGGGCCCCCGGCGCCAGGCCGACCAGCCCGCCCAGCGTGGTGGCGGCCGCCAGCACGCCGGCCAAGAATGTCTTTGTCTGCTTCTTCATGGTTCCCCCGATGTGAAGCGCCGTTCCAGCGAGCCGGAACGGCGCTAGATGATATATGAAAGTGAAGATAGGGATGCCGGCGAGCGGGCGTCAAGCATCCCGATCTCCGTCCGTCGGGAGGATTGCCCCGCAGGGCGGGTGTGATCGGCCGTGATACGGGTAGAAATGGAGCAACTCCCACCGACTCGAACTGGAGCACCCGTGATTCCCAGCATCGTGAAAGTCCCGCTCTCCTTGGCTCAGACGCTCACCGTCGCCGTCGTGCAGACAGGCGTCAAAGCAGGGGTGAGCGGCGCGACCGCCCTGCTGCACCTCGTCCTGCCCGGTGAGGACACCGCGCCCCCCAGGCCCGCTCCCGCGCCGCGGCCCACGCCGACTCCGACCGCGAAGGTCGACATCACCCCGCCCAAGCCCGACGTCGACGCCGCGCCGGTGAAGCAGCCGCCTGCCCCGAAGGCGGCGCCGACCCCCGGCGCCACGACGACGATGGCCGATCCGGCGCCGGCGACGGCCACCCCCGCGACGAAGAAGACCGCGAAGCGCGCCACCGCCCGCAAGGCGCCGGCCAAGAAGGCGACCCCGAAGAAGGCCGCGAAGTCGGCGACCGCCGCACAGAAGGCCGTTGCCAAGAAGACGCCGGCCAAGAAGGCGGCGCCGACCAAGCCGGCTGCGACGCTGGACGAGCCCGCCGCGCCCGTCGACGACAACCCGGTGGTCTACAGCAGCGGCCCGGACGTCGCGCAGGCGATGCCGGCCGACGGGCTGAAGGACGTTCGCCCCGAGAAGTGAGCTCGCCCGGGGCAGGCCGACGCCCGCTACGGCGCCGGCGTCGACCTGCCCCATCCGACGCCGGCCGTGATGTGGTCGAGCAGAGGTTGCACCCGGAAGGGGATCGGCGTCGCGACCGAGAAGGTCGACGTCGTCTTGCGGACGCCGTCGATCTCCACGATGGAGGCGGTCAGCACCTGCAGCGCCTCGAGCGAGCTGATCGCGACGTGGACCAACAGATCCTCCCGGCCGGCCTGGATCTTGATCTCCAGCACCTCCGGCAGGTCCCTGAGTCCCGCGACCACCCCCGGCATCTGACGCTGGTCGATCTCCAGGCTCACCAGGGCCTGCACGGGCATCCCGACCGCGGACAGGTTGATGATCGGCTGGAAGCCCACGAGCACGCCGGTCTCCTCGAGTCGCCGGATGCGCGTCTGGACCGTCGCCCGGCTGACCCCCAGCTCGGCAGCGAGCTCGGCGATGCCGATCCGGGCGTTGGCCGTGAGGCGGCCGATGATCTGCGCGTCGAGCTGGTCGATGCTGGTCATGGTGAGAACCTCCGAGGATCACAGTCCTCGTCAGCATGGCAGATTGGCATGTTGTCGGCTCATCTCTTGACCACCCAGATCAGGCTGCACATGATCTAGGTATCAGAATGTCGGTGCGATCCACTGGCAGTCGACCCAGATGCGCCGTCGCCCACCTGCGACGCCCTCGACCACGAGATGAGCTGATCGCATGTCCGCCGATGTTCTCGACACCCCCGACGGGCCACGGCTGTTCGTCGTGACCGTCGCCCTGCAGGCGGACGGGGCTCGCGCCGACCTGATGACGATGGCGTCGGTGCTGCACCGTCGCGGGGTGGAGGTCGTCGCCGCCGAGCTGGGCCGCCCCGCCCACGGACGGCGGGTCTTCAGCGCTCGCTTCGTCGCCGCCCCGCGGCAGGCGTCGACCGTCGTACGGAGCTTCGAGAACCTCGTCGACGTCGTCGACACGAGCCTGTTCGCGGCGCTCGACACCCGCGTCCACGCGCTCAGCGCCGGCTGAGGCGAGAGATCCCATGTCCTCTGCGCTCACCGAGCAGGTCGGACGGCTCCTGCGCGACCCGGGGGAGACCTTCCTGTACGTGTGAGCGCCGCCAGAGCCGCTCGTGGAAGTTGTCGGATCCGACAACAGACCGTGCCGCAACTTGTCCGTCGGGGACTGGTGGCAACACGTGGGGCTGGTGAGACTGGGACGACGTCCCGGGATCGACGCATCGCGGCGGCGCACGAGCGGAGGAAGACATGGGACAGCGATCGGTGATCGTGGTCGGCGCGGGCATGATCGGGCTGTCGACCGCGTGGCACCTGCAGGAGCGGGGCGTCGACGTCACGGTGATCGACCGGACCGGTGTCGCGGCCGGCTCGTCCCGCGGGAACGCCGGCTGGCTCAGCCCGGCGCTGACCCTGCCGCTCAACGACCCGTCGACGCTGGCCGCGGGCGTCCGGGCGACGCTGAAGTCGGATTCCCCGGTCTACCTGCCGATGCGCAGCGCCCCGCGGCTGGCCGGGTTCCTCAGCTCGTTCACGCGCAACTCGACGCCCGAGCGGTGGGAGCGGTCGCTGCGGCGGCTGGTCCAGCTCAGCCGGGAGGCCCTCGGCGCGTACGCCGAGCTCGCCGACCACGACGCGCGCCTGGCGACCCGTGAGGCCGCCGCGGTCACCGCGGCGTTCGCCGACGAACGGGGTCGCGAGCACCTCGTCGACGAGCTCGAGCAGCTGGCCCGCATCGGCGAGAAGGTCGAGTACCACCTGCTCGACGAGCGCAGCCTGCACGACTCCTCGCCGCACCTTGGCCCCGGTCTGACCGCGGGGCTGGCCATCACCGGCCAGCGGTTCATCGACCCCGGCCAGTACGTCCAGCGGCTCGCCGACGTGGTGGCCGAGCGTGGTGGCCGGATCATCACCGGATCGGCGGTCGTGCGCGTCGATGCGACCGCCGGTGGTGCCGCCGTCCGGCTCGACTCCGGCCGGGCCGAGCAGGCGTCCCAGGTCGTCCTGGCCAACGGCGCATGGCTGTCGCGGCTGGCGCGCCCGCAGGGGGTGCGGACACGCGTCGTCGCCGGTCGCGGCTACAGCTTCTCCGTGCCGTGTCCCGAGAGCCTCACCGCTCCGCTCTACCTGCCCGAGGCGCGCGTGGCGTGCACCCCGCTGGCCAACGGCCGCCTGCGGGTCGCCGGGATGATGGAGTTCCGCTCGCCCGACGACCCGCTCGACCCGCGACGCATCACTGCGATCGAGCGCTCGGCGTCACCGCACCTTCCCGGCATCGACTGGCGCGACCGGCAGGAGGAATGGGTCGGGTCGCGGCCGTGCACGGCCGATGGCCTCCCCTTGCTGGGACGCACACGGGACGAGCACGTCTACGTCGCCGGCGGCCACGGCATGTGGGGTGTCGCCCTGGGCCCGGTCAGCGGCCGGTCGATGGCCGAGCTGATGTGCGGCGAGCGCGACGAGGGGTCACTCGCCTCCTTCGACCCGCTGCGCTGAACCGGGCGCCGGTGCGCTCAGGACCGCTACCGTAGGGCCGTGTCCGCGCTCGAGATCGTCCTCGCCGCGGCGCTGGCGGCGCTGACCGGGTTGTTCGCCGTCCAGTCGGCGGCGCTGTCGCGAGCGCGCCGCCGCGTCCGGTGGCTCGAGGACGCCTCGTCCCGTCCCCGGCTGACCGTGCCCACGCCGTCCGAGGCGGTCCGCACCGTCGTCGGCACCGCGATCAAGCTGCGTGAGCACGGGGTCGCCGGGACGATCCGCAGCTCGATCGACGATCTCGCCGGCTGGGCCGACGTCGAGCGTCCCGACCTGGCGCAGCTGGCGGCCGCCGACGGGACCGTGACCATCATGTTCTCCGACATCGAGGGCTCGACCCAGCTGAACCACGACCTCGGCGACCGCGGCTGGGTGCAGCTGCTGGCCAGGCACGACCGGCTGCTGACCAAGGCGATCCGCGCCCACGACGGTCACGTCGTCAAGACCCAGGGCGATGGCTTCATGGTCGCCTTCGCCGAGGCATCCCAGGCCGTCGGCGCCGCCTGCGCCATCCAGCGCGCGCTCGCGCGGGCCAGGGGTGGTCGGCTCGCGGACGTCCGGGTGCGGATCGGTGCCCACCGGGGCTCGGCGGTGCACCGCGACGGCGACCTGTTCGGGCGCAACGTCGCGCTGGCCGCCCGGGTCGCGGCCCAGGCCCACGGGGCGGAGGTGCTGGTCAGCGATGCGGTGATCGACGCGCTCGCCCCGGATGGTCCCACCGTCCTGGAGGCACGCGAGGCCACGCTCAAGGGCATCCCGGGGGTGCAGCGCCTGCACCTGCTGGACTGGCGCTGACGCGGTTGCCTGCCTGCGGTTGTCGGGCGGCGCGGCCGGGGGCACGATGGAGGCATGCCCCTCACCGGAGAATATGCACCGAGCCCCGACAAGTGGTCCCGCGACCAGGCCGAGCTCTTCGAACGCACCAACGGTGCCGAGGGCAACGAGCTGCAGGGCAAGCCGATCATCGTCCTGACGACCCTCGGCGCAAAGTCCGGCAAGATCCGCAAGACGCCCCTGATGCGGGTCGAGCACGACGGCGAGTACCTGGTGGTGGCGTCCAAGGGCGGCGCCCCGGAGCACCCGACCTGGTACTACAACATCGTCAACGCGCCGCTGGTCGAGCTGCAGGACGGCCCGGTCCGCAAGGACTACACGCCGCGCGAGCTGTCCGGGCAGGAGCGCGAGATCTGGTGGGAGCGCGCCGTCGAGGCGTGGCCGGCCTACGCCGACTACGCCAAGAAGACCGATCGGGTGATCCCGGTCTTCCTGCTGACCCCCGTCGAATGAGCGCTCTGGAATAAGCCGTCGCCGGGCCTCCTTGAACCTGGCATGACTTCGACACTCTCCGCCACCCCGTCCGGAACCTTCCAGATCGGCGGCGACCTGCCGGTCGTGCGCCTCGGCTACGGCACGATGCAGCTGACCGGTGAGGGTGTGTGGGGCCCGCCGCGCGACCGCGACGCCGCGATCGCCGTGCTGCGCCGGGCGGTCGAGCTCGGCGTGACGTTCTTCGACACCGCGGACTCGTACGGACCCGAGGTCGCCGAGGACCTGCTGCGCGAGGCGCTGCACCCGTACGCCGACGACGTCGTCATCGCGACCAAGGCCGGCCTGACCCGCCAGGGCCCGAGCGTCTGGACGCCCGTCGGGCGTCCGGCCTACCTGCGCCAGCAGGCCGAGCTGAGCCTGCGCCGTCTGGGCCTGGAGACCATCGACCTGTTCCAGCTGCACCGCATCGATCCCGAGGTGCCGCTGGAGGACCAGGTCGGCGAGCTCAAGAAGCTGCAGGACGAGGGCAAGATCCGCCACATCGGCCTCAGCGAGGTCGACGTCGACCAGCTCAAGCAGGCCCAGCAGGTCGCGACCATCGTGACCGTGCAGAACCTGTTCAACCTGACCGACCGCAGCGCCGAGCAGCTGCTGGACTACGCCACCGAGCAGGGCATCGGCTTCATCCCGTGGTTCCCGCTGGCGACCGGCAACCTGGTCAAGGACGGCGGACCGCTGGCCGATCTCGCCGCCGAGCACGGCGCGACGCCCTCGCAGCTCGCCCTGGCGTGGCTGCTCAAGCGCTCGCCGGTCATGCTGCCGATCCCGGGCACGTCGAGCATCGAGCACCTCGAGGACAACATCGGTGCGGCCGGCATCGAGCTGACCGACGAGCAGTTCGCGGCGCTCGACAAGATCGCCTGACACCGGCGGACACGAAGGAGACGATCGTCGTGCACGGCGAGTACAAGGTCTCGGGCGGCAAGCTCGTGGTCGTCGACCTGGACGTCGTCGACGGAGCCATCCGCAATGTCGTCCTGAGCGGCGACTTCTTCCTCGAGCCCGACGAGGCGCTGGGCGACATGTCCGATGCGTTGGAGGGCCTGCCCGCCGATGCGAGCCTCGGCCGGCTCGTCGAGGCCGTCGAACGCGGCCGAGGCCAGGCGGTGATGGTCGGCTTCGACCCGCCGGCGGTGGCGCACGCCGTGCTGCGGGCGCTGGGTCGTTCGACCGCGTGGCACGACCACCGGTTCGAGCTCCTCGAGGCCGGCCCGCAGCACCCACCCATGCAGATGGCGATCGACGAGGTCGTCGCCCGCCAGGTCGGCGACGGCCGGCGCGGCCCCACGCTGCGGGTGTGGGAGTGGGCCTCGAACGCGGTCATCATCGGCTCGTTCCAGTCGTTGTCGAACGAGGTCGACCTCGAGGCGGCGGCCCGGCACGGGGCGACCGTCGTGCGACGCATCTCCGGCGGCGGCGCGATGTTCGTCGAGCCCGGCAACACCATCACGTACTCGCTGTACGTCCCGGCGACGCTCGTCGAGGGGCTCTCGTTCGCCGACTCCTACGCCTTCCTGGACGCCTGGGTCATCCGGGCGCTGCGCGACCTGGGCATCGACGCCAGCTATGTGCCGCTCAACGACATCGCCTCGCCGCAGGGCAAGATCGGCGGCGCCGCCCAGAAGCGGCTGGCCAGCGGGGTCGTCCTGCACCACGTCACGATGTCGTACGACATGGACGCCACCAAGATGCTCGACATCTTGCGCATCGGCCGCGAGAAGCTCAGCGACAAGGGAATCGTCAGCGCGGCCAAGCGCGTCGACCCGATCCGCAGCCAGACCGGCATGAGCCGCGAGGCGGTCGTCACGGAGATGCTCGCCCACTTCGAGGCGAGCTACGGGCTGACGACGGTCCAGATCGACGACGAGACCCTGGCCGAGGCGAAAGAGCTCGCCGAGCAGAAGTACGAGTCCCCGGAGTGGACCGCCCGCGTCCCCTGACGTCCGGGCGCCAACCCCGCTGGGCCTGACGTTTTTACCAACACGCCGACGGCGTGTCTGCAGAATCGTCAGGCCCAGCGGGGATGTGGACGGGCATCCGGTGCACGGAGTGATCGCGCCCGCATACCTCTCGGTGGACCCTACGGCGGCGCGTATCTCCGTCGCGATCGCGCTGATGGGCCCGGCGAACGCCCTGGGTGGGTGGGCCGCGCTGCGGGTCCAGGGCAACACGTGGTTCGACGGCCTGGACCGCTCCGGCGACGATCGGGACGTGCTGATTCACTGCCTGCCGGGATCGCAGCTGCGGGTGCGTCCCGGCATCGAACCCAGCGAGGGCCGGGTGCATCCTGACGAGACGCTGGCCCGGGGGTCATTCGCCGTCACCACCCTGGCCCGCGCAGCGTACGACGAGATGCGGGTGGCGGTCGGCGTCCGTGAGGCCGTGGTCGTGCTCGACATGGCCACGAGCACGACCTCTGGGATGCCGCACACGACCCTCGACGCGGTGGCCGCGGTGGTCGAGTCCCATCACAAGACGCGGGGCATCGCCCAGGCGCGGCAGGCGCTGGCCATGAGCAGCCCACGGTCGGCCAGTCCGTGGGAGACGAGGACGCGCTTGCTGGCCGAGCTGGACGTAGGCCTGTCCGGCCTGCTCGTGAACGTCCCGGTGTTCGACGTCAGCGGCGCGCTCCTGGGCGTCGCCGACCTGATCGACCCCGCCACCGGCTTGGTGATCGAGTCCGATGGGGCTCACCACCGCGCGGCCGAGCAGCACACGCTGGACAACGTCCGCGAGGAGAGGTTCGAGCGTGCCGGGCTGGTGGTGTGCCGGGTGACGTCCCTGGATCACCAGGACCGCTGGGCAACCGTTGGCCGACTGGCCTCGGCGCATCGGGACGCAGCGCGAAGCTTGCGCCGTGACTGGACGCTCGTCCAGCCCGACTGGTGGCGCACCTGGCCCGCCGCACGACGCTGGGCCTGACGAATTTACGAACACGCCGGCGGCGTGTCTGCAAAAACGTCAGGCCCAGCGGTCAGGGCCAGCGCGCGGTCGTGGTGAGGACGCTGTTGGGGCGGAAGCGGACGGGCTCGCCGCGGCGGGCCGGACGGACGAGGTCGAAGCCGGCGGTCGTCACCAGCACCCAGCGCCGCGGGGCCTGCGGCTGCCTGAGGACGCCGTCCCCGAACGCCGCGAACCGCTCCAGCGCGTCCTCGGCGCACTCGACGTGCGCGGGTGGAAAGGTGAACAGCCCGTCCAGTGCCTCGTCCTCGGGGCCGAGGAAGGCGATCGGCCGGGACAGCGTCTGGCCGCACACGCCGCAGATCCGGCTCAGGGCGCACTGGATCGCGCGCCGCCGGACGACGACGGAGTGATCGACCACCCCGTCGTCGTCCCGGCACGCGAAGGGTGCGGTGTGCGGATCGGCCGACACGGTCATGCCGTCGCCGCCCGCGACCACTTGCCCAGCTCGGAGCGGCGGGTGGGACGCTCGTCGTCGCGCAGCCGCCGGCGCTCGCGCGGGGCGATCGGTGCCGGGTTGTCCTCGGTGCGCCGGTTGGGCAACGACAGCTTCATGATCGTGCGCAGCGTCTGCCCGTACTGCTTGTGCAGCGGCCCGGTCGTGTACGGGATGTCGTAGCGCCGGCAGATGTCCTTGACCTTGACCGCGATCTCGGCATAGCGGTTGCTGGGCAGGTCGGGGAACAGGTGGTGCTCGATCTGGTAGCCGAGCTGACCGCTCATCAGGTGCAGCAGCGTGCCGCCCTCGAAGTTCGCCGATCCCAGCATCTGGCGCAGGTACCACTCGGCGCGGGTCTCGTCCTCGAGCTCCTCCTCGGTGAAGTGCACCGCGCCGTCGGGGAAGTGGCCGCAGAAGATGATCATGTACGACCACACGTTGCGCATGATGTTGGCGGTGACGTTGGCCGACAGCGTGTGGAAGAACGACGGTCCGCTGAGGGCGGGGTACATCAGGTAGTCCTTGAACGCCTGCTTGCCGACCTTGTCGCCGATCTGCTTGAGCTGTTTCTTGAGCAGCTTCGGATCCTTCTGGCCCTTGCGGATCGCCTCGATGTCCAGGTCGTGCAGCGCGACGCCCCACTCGAAGAACAGGGCGAGCAGCGCGTTGTAGACCGGCTGCCCCAGGTTGTAGGGCGTCCACTTCTGGTCACGCGACATGCGCAGGATGCCGTAGCCGATGTCGTTGTCGTGGCCGAGGACATTGGTGAACTGGTGGTGGATGTAGTTGTGCGAGTGCTTCCACTGCTCGGCCGGCTGGGTCGTGTCCCACTCCCAGTTGCTGGAGTGGATCTCCGGATCGTTCATCCAGTCCCACTGGCCGTGCATCGTGTTGTGGCCGATCTCCATGTTCTCCAGGATCTTGGCCGAGCCGAGCATCGCGGTGCCCAGCAACCACGCCGGCGGGAAGAAGCTGGCGAACAGCGTGATGCGGCCGGCGGCCGCCAGGCGGCGCTGCAACGTGATGACGCGCGTGACGTAGTCACGGTCGGCCTGGCCACGCGATGCCTCCACCTCCGCCCGGATCTCGTCGAGCTCGCGGCCGATCGCCTCGATCTCCTCGTCGGTCAGGTGGGTGTACTCACGGACGTCTGAGAACGCCATGTGGCTCTCCTTCTCGTTACGTCTTACAGGGACAGGGTGCAGTCGCCGGCAGCGACCGAGATGCAGGTCTGGACGTACTCGCCCGGCTCGCCGTGCTCGTCGCCGCTGCGCAGGTCGCGCACGCGGCCGGACGCCAGTGGCACGTCACAGGTGTGGCAGATGCCCATCCGGCAGCCGAACAGCATGTTGACGCCGGCCTTCTCGCCGGCGTCGAGCAGCGTGGTGGCGCCGTCGACCTCGACGGTCGGGCCGCCGACGCCGAAGGTGACGGTGCCGCCCTCGCCGCCGTCGGTGACCGCGAGGTTGAAGCGCTCGACGTGCAGGTGGTCCTCGCGGCCGAGGCGCCGGTAGTGGTCGGTGAGCGCGTCGAGCATCGGTGCGGGCCCGCACGCCCACGTCTCGCGCTCCATCCAGTCGTGGCAGACGTCGTCGAGGCGCTCGATCTCGAGCATGCCCTCGTCGTCGGTGAACCGGGGGACGAAGGTGAGGTGCTCGGCGCGCTGGGCGAGCTCGTGCAGCTCGTCGTGGAACATCATGTCCTCGCGGTGGCGTGCCGAGTACGACAGCACGGCGTCCGGCAGGGAGCCCCGGCGGTCCAGCGTGCGCAGGATCGACATGATCGGCGTGATGCCGCTGCCGCCCACGAGCATCAGCATCTTCTCCGGCGGCGGGTCCGGCACGACGAAGTCGCCCTGCGGCGTGGCCAGACGCACGATCGTGCCCGGCTCGAGGCCGTTGACCAGGTGCTCGGACAAGAAGCCCTCGGGCATGGCCTTGACCGTGATGCTGACGGTCCTGCCCTCGACCAGCGGCACCGACGACAGTGAGTACGAGCGCCAGTGGAAGCGGCCATCGATCTCGACGCCGATGCCGATGTACTGGCCGGGGGCGTGGTCGAACGACCATCCCCAGCCGGGACGGATGACCAGCGTCGCGGCGTTCTCGGTCTCCGCAACAACCTTCTCGACCCGACCGCGCAGCTCGCGCTGGGTCCACAGGGGGTTGATGAGGGCGAGATAGTCATCGGGCGACAACGGGGTGGTGAGCCCCTTGCCGAGCGTGCGGAGACGCTGCAGCGCGGACGTGCGTTCAATCAGCGGAGCCATGGCCTGCCCTTCGGTGTACACGCGTTCACTCGTGGTGTAACTCAGAGTGACATTTTCGGTGGGGGGATGCAACAGGACCTCAGTCCCTTTTTGCCGCGATGATGGGAGACATGCGCCACCTGCACCCCCTCCGCGACCTCGACGAGACCACCCTGCGAGCCCGCACCAGCCTCAAGTGGCGCGAGTACCCGCCCGACGTGCTGCCCCTGTGGGTCGCCGAGATGGACGTCGTGCCGGCCCGGCCCGTGGTCGACGCCCTCAAGAGGGCCGTCGAGTCCGGTGACACCGGATATCCGCACGGCAACGGATATGCCGAGGCGCTGGCCGACTTCGCCGCCGACCGCTGGTCGTGGACGGGGCTGGACCCGCAGCGCACGGCCTACGCCGCCGACGTCATGACCGGCCTGTCCGAGGTGCTCCGCCTCGTCTCGGCTCCCGGCGACCCGGTCGTCGTCAACCCGCCGGTCTACCCGCCGTTCTTCGGTTTCACCGAGCACGCCGACCGCATGATCGTCGAGGCGCCACTGGGAGAGGACGGACGCCTGGACCTCGGAGCCCTCGAAGCGGCATTCCTCACTGCCGGCGGGTCAGGGCGTCCGGTGACGTACCTGCTGTGCAATCCACACAACCCGACGGCGGTCGCCCACACGATGACCGAGCTGACCGCTGTCGCGGCGCTCGCAGCGACCCATGGCGTCCGGGTCGTGGTCGACGAGATCCACGGACCGCTGGTCCCCGGGGATTTCGTGCCCTACCTGAGCATCCCGGGTGCCGAGGACGCCTTCGCGGTGACGTCGGCGTCGAAGTCCTGGAACCTGGCCGGCCTGAAGGCGGCGGTCATCATCGCGGGGGAGCGGGCCGCCGGCGACCTGGAGCGCCTGCCCGAGATCGTCTCGCACGGCCCCAGCCACCTGGGGATGATCGCGCACACCGTCGCCCTGCGCGAGGGCGTCGCGTGGCTGGACGCCGTGCAGGCCGATCTCGCGGAGAACCGTGCGCTGCTCGCCGAGCTGCTGGCCGAGCATCTTCCCGGCGTGCGCTGGGCCCGGGGCGACGCGACCTACCTGGCCTGGTTGGACTGTCGCGACCTTCGCCTCGGTGACGATCCCGCCGCGGCCTTCCTCGAGCAGGGACGGGTCGCGGTCAACTCCGGGCTGCCGTTCGGGACCGGAGGCGCCGGGCACGTCCGGCTCAACATCGCGACCTCGCCGCAGATCCTTACCGAGGCGATCACCCGCATGGCATCGGTGGCCGGGCACCCGGACTAGCCGGCATGGTCCGGTCGAGTCATTCTGGGCGTTCCCGCCCGGATCCGACGCTCCGCGCCCCTAGGATTCCGGCAGGGAGACAGCATGGAATCGACATCGGCGCGGCTTGGACAGTGGTTGCGTTCACTGCCACAGCTGACCGTCGCGGCCGCGACGATGTACGGCTGCGGATGCCTGCTGCTGGTGCTCAGTGCGATCGCCTGGCAGCCGGGCCGCAACCCGCGAGGGGTCATCGTCGTGCTGGCGGTCATCGCCTTCGTCCTGTTCGTCTGGGTCCTGGCCCGGGGGCGGCGGTTCACCGCCACGGAGGCGCTCGCGCTGTCGGGCGTGCAGCTGTTCACGATCGGCTGCCTGACCTGGACGACGCACCTGGACCTGGGGGCCTTCGCCAACGGGACGGCCCTGCCGATCGTGGGTGTGTTCATGGTGTGGTTCCTGGACCTCGCCCGCGCCCGGGTCGTGCTGTTCCTCGGGACGGCCTGGTGGTTCGCCGGGATCCTGCACCGGGACGAGCCGTCGCTCGTCCCGTTCGCCGTGTCGCTGGCCCTGCAGACGCTCCTCGCTGCCGAGGTCTTCTCGCGGGTCAAGCACCGTATGGATCGGCTGGCTCGCACCGACCCCCTGACCGGGACGCTCAACCGGCTCGGCATCACCGAGACCGTCGACCGCGAGCTGTATCGCGCCCTGCGGCGGCACCGGCCCCTGGCCGTGGTCGCGATCGACCTCGACGGGCTGCGGGAGATCAACAACACGCTCGGCCACCACGCCGGCGACCAACTGCTGGAGACCATCGCCCGGCACTGGCTGGGCGCCATCCGGGGCGGCGACGACGTGGGACGCACCGGCGGCGACGAGTTCTTGTTCGTCCTGCCCGACACCAGCGAGGAGGAGGCCGAGAGCTTCGTCCGGAGGATGGCGTCCTCGTCACCCGGCGCCTGGTCGGCCGGGATCGCCATGGCCGAGCCCGGTGACAATGGCCTCTCCCTGGTCGAGCGGGCCGACCGGCGGATGTACGTCGACAAGGCCACCCGCCGGGGTGCCGAGAACCTCCGGCCGTCCTAGCGTGGCCCCATGGACCACGGACCCGATGACCGACACACGCGACCCGACGGCGTCAGCGATGGGACCGTCGAGGCGCTCGGCAAGCTGAGCGAGGCGCTCGAGGCCGTCGAGGAGGCGCGCGGGCACCTGTACACCTTCCACCGCCGCAGCGGCACCGCCGATCTGCTGCTCGGTGACGCCGTCGACCTGCTGCGCGAGGCCGGCCATGACGATCTCGCCGACGACATCGAGACCGATCTGGTCGGCCGCAACGTCATCGAGGGCCGCTGGACCTTCCAGATCGTCGAGGACTACGACGCGACCTACTACGAGGCGTTCAAGCGGCACGAGCAGGCGGCGCGCGATGCGCTGGCAGGGGGCCGGACCCACCTGTTCGAGGCCGAGATGAAGGAGGACCGGCGGACCCACGGCAGGCGCCACCACGAGGCGCGTCCCGACGAATGATCGCAGCTGCGGCGATTGCCGGGCCGGGGATCGGGTACGTCCCGGGAAGTCGACGAAAGGAGCCCACCATGGGACTCGAAGACAAGATGAGCAACAAGGCCGAGGACGCCAAGGGCAAGGCGAAAGAGGCCGTCGGCGGCGCTACTGGCGACGACGAGCTCAAGAACCAGGGCAAGGGCGATCAGGCCAAGTCCGACATCAAGGACGCCGGCGAGAAGATCAAGGACGCCTTCAAGCACTGAGCGTCATCCCGCGTTGAGCGCGCCGACCGCGACATGACGGTCGGCGCGCTCACTGCTGTCCGGAGCTATCCCAGGGCCGTCAGGATCTGCAGGGTCCTGGCCCAGGCCGCCGATGCCGGGTCGATCAGGACGAAGTGGTCGCCGGCGACCTCGGTGAGCTCGGCGTCCGCGCCGGCCCGCACCGCCCGCTCGACGTAGCCGGTCGACTGTGACAACGGCACGACGTCGTCCTCGGTGCCGTGGATGCACCGCACCGGGACGTCCAGCGGGATCATCGCCGCTGGGTCGGCCAGCCGGTAGCGGTCGTCCCGGGACCCGCCCATGAAGTCCTGCACGGCGCCCGTCCCGAGGTTCGCGTCGTGGGCGGCCGCCAGGTCCAGCACCCCGGCCTGCGAGACCGCGCCGGTCACGGCGACCCGCGGCCGTCCCCACGGGGGCCCGGCGAGCCGCGCCCGTCCGGCGGCCCACACGGCCAGGTGCCCTCCCGCGGAGTGGCCGAGTGTCAGCACCGATCCGGTGTCGAGGTCGTCGACGTCGGCCAGGGCGTCGATCGCCGCCGCGATGTCGTCGAACGTCCCCGGCCAGCCACCCCCGTTGCCGACCCGCCGGTACTCCACGTTCCACGCCGCCCAGCCCTCCGCGGCCAGCGACGCCGCCAGCGGGCGCCCCAGCGACAGGTCGTACCGCGACCGCCAGAAGCCCCCGTGGATCACGACCACGACCCCCTTCGGCCGGCCGGACGGACGGGTCAGCTCGGCGAGCTGCGACGGTTCCGGGCCGTACCTGATCGTCTCCACGTCGCCTCCCGCCTCGGGTGCCGTCCACCGGCACGGGGCCAGCCAAGCGGACGCCGGTGTCCACCGCCACCCGACACGGACAGGGGGTCCCGAACGACCGATAGGATCGGCAGACGGTTCGAGCCCTGGAAGGAGGCCCCGGTGGACGTCCACGAGCTCGACCAGTACCTCCTCGTGGGCTCCGGGGTCCTGATCCTGGCCATCCTCGCCGTCCGTCTGTCCGTCAGGGCCGGTCTGCCGTCCCTGCTGGTCTACCTCGCCCTGGGGCTGCTGCTGGGCAGCTCCGGCCTGGGCATCGAGTTCGCCGACGTCGAGCTCGCGCACGCCCTGGGGTTCGGCGGTCTGGTGCTGATCCTGGCCGAGGGCGGTCTGACCACCAAGTGGGAGCACGTCAAGCCCAACCTGGGCTACGGGCTGCTGCTGGCGACCCTCGGCTCGACGGTCAGTGTCGTCGTCGTGGCCCTCGGCTGCCACCTGTTCCTCCGGATGGACTGGGAGCTGTCGGTCCTGATGGCCGCCGTCCTCACGCCGACCGATGCCGCCGCGGTGTTCTCGGTGCTGCGCTCCGTTCCGCTGAAGTCCTCGGTGACCGGCACGCTCGAGGCGGAGTCCGGCCTCAACGACGCCCCGATCGTCGTCCTCGTCGTGGCCGTCAGCGCGGGTGAGGTCGCCGACAAGGGCGTGGGCTACCTGATCGGCCTGATCGTCTTCGAGCTCGTCGTCGGAGTGATCTTCGGCCTGGCCATCGGCTGGCTCGGCGCCTACCTGCTGCGCCGGGTCGCCCTGCCGGCGTCCGGCCTGTACCCACTGGTCGTCTTCGCGTTCGCGGTGCTGGCCTACGGTGCGGCTGCGGGCGTCCACGCGAGTGGCTTCGCGGCGGTCTACGTCGCCGCGCTGATCCTGGGCAATGCCGAGCTGCCGCACCGCACCGCGACCCGCTCGTTCGTCGAGGGAATCGGCTGGCTGGCGCAGATCGGCCTGTTCGTGATGCTGGGGCTGCTCGCCAGCCCCGACGAGCTGCAGTGGTGGCACGTCTGGCACGGCCTCGTGGTCGGCGCGATCCTGACCTTCGTCGCGCGCCCGCTGACGGTGATGGCGTGCGCCGTGTGGTTCGGCCGCAGCGCCCGCGAGCAGATCTTCGTCGGCTGGGCCGGGCTGCGTGGCGCCGTGCCCATCGTGCTGGCCACCATCCCGCTGTCGGCCGGTGTCGCCGGGTCCCGCGACCTGTTCAACGTCGTGTTCGTGGCCGTGGTCATCTACACCCTGCTGCAGGCGGCCCCGCTGGCCCAGCTCGCCGCAGCGTGCGGCGTCCTGACCGATGCGGCGCGGGACGTCGAGGTCGAGGCGGCACCGCTGGAGCGCGTCTCGGCCGATCTGCTGCAGATCCACGTCCCGGCCGACTCCAAGCTGGCCGGCGTCGAGGTGGGTGAGCTCCGGTTGCCGGTCGGTGCGTCGATCTCGCTGATCGTGCGCAAGGACCGGACCTTCGTGCCGCACCGCACCGACCGCATCGGGATCGGTGACGACCTGCTGATCGTCGCCGAGCGGTCCGTGCGCGAGGCCGCCGAGGCGCGGCTGCGGGCCGTCGGCCGGTACGGGCGCCTCGCCGGCTGGGGCCGCGAGTCCCGCTAGCGTCCTAGGGCAGCGGGACGACCGGGACGCACACGGAGATGTCGCGATCGGTCTCGATCGTCGTGGTGGCCTCGGTCTTGAGCCCGCGGTACCTGTCGCCGACGACGACCGTGATGCCCGACTCGACCGGGATGTCCGGCGCCGCGTACTCGACCTTGTCGCGGAACTGGGCCGCCACCAGCTTGACCCGCGGGTCGTCCTTGTCACCGGTCAGGATCGCGACCTTCTTGGGCTTGGTCGCGCTCGTGCTGTTGCCGATCTGTCCGCCGAGGAAGCCATTGGCCTGCATGTCGATCCGGACCCGGTTGGCCAGTCCCGAGCGGTTCGAGGCGTTGAAGACATTGACCGTCACGACATTGCTGTCCAGCGGGCTGCCGGCGGCGACGACCGAGCTGGTGCACGTCTCGGCGGCCGCGGCCTCCTCGGGGCTCGCGGTCAGCATCCGGAAACCGATCACGCTGCCGACCACGAAGATCGCCGCCGACAGCAGGAGCGTCAGCGCGCGCAGACCGGTCCTCATCGCCGACCTCCGATCGAGTGGACCCGGGCGTGCAGCATGTTGCGCTGCTGCAGCGCGGCTCGCAGCGCGCGGTGCAGGCCGTCCTCGAGGAACAGCTCGCCACGCCAGCTGACGACGTGGGCGAACAGGTCGCCGAAGTAGGTCGAGTCGTCGTCGAGCAGGTGCTCGAGGTCGAGCTTGGTCTTGGTCGTCGTGAGATCGTCCAGTCGCACCTGGGAAGGGGAGATCTCGGCCCACGCGCTCTGTGTCAGCCCGTGCTCCGGATAGGGGCGTCCCTCGCTCACCCTTCGGAAGATCACCACCTCAGTCTAGACGGACACCGCCGCGTCCGGCACCGACCTGCCGCGATGACGGCGGGTCGGCAACCTGTTCGGAAAAACGTTGGCGGGCGCCTGTATCGTGCGATGAGAAGACCCTGAGACGGTCTCGGGGCCCATGTCAGGGTGGTCTCCGGTTGTGCTGGACAACCGAGATCGCGAACAATGGGGGCACGAAGGCGGCGCTGGTGAGCGTCGTTCCGCCGGTTTCAGGACCGGTCCGGACACCAGGAGGCGCGATGACGCAGTCGACACGGGCGGCGGCAACAGCTGTCGAGCCCAGCCGATCCTCGCGCATGGTCCCGGCTGTCCGCCGAGCTGGATTCGAGATCGCCCTCCTCGGCGTCCTGTACATCGGCTACTGCATCACCCGCACCTTCGCGTCCGAGGCCTTCGCCCCGGCCCGAGGACGCGCCCTCGACATCCTGACGTTCGAGAAGTCGTGGCGCATCGACATCGAGAAGTGGCTCAACGACCAGTTCCTGGCCCACGACTGGATCGGTGTGGCGTCCAGCTACTGGTACGCCACGACGCACTACTTGGTCACCCTCGGCGTGCTGATCTGGTTGTACCACCGCGGAGCCCTGTACGTCACCGCTCGCCGGGCCATCGTGCTGGCCTCGATGATCGGGCTCACGTTCTACCTGTTGATGCCGACGGCGCCGCCGCGGCTCGTGCAGGGCGGGTATCACGACATCTTGAGCATGCACTCGGACATCGGCTGGTGGAGCCAGAACGGTTCCTCGCCCAAGGGTCTGGGCGACATCACCAACGATCTGGCGGCGTTCCCGTCGCTGCACGCCGGATGGTCGCTGTGGGTCGCGGTCGTGCTGATCATGGCCGGCGTCCCCAAGATCGTGCAGGGCCTGGGGCTGGCGTACGCGCTCATGATGACGATCGTGATCGTCGGCACCGGCAACCACTGGCTCGTCGACGCCGTTGTCGGCTGGATGGTCGTGCTGGTCGCCTTCGGCGCCGTCCTGGCCTGGGAACGCGGTGGGCCCACGCCGGCTGCGCACGACGAACCACAGCCGGTCAGCACCCCCACACCCTGACGCCCGCGCCCCCGGGACGCCGCCGCTAGCGCTCGGGATCGGCGCGTCGGACGATCGCCCGGGAGATGCCGGCGAGGGCCGGAGCGGCCTCGACGCCGGCGCGCAGCAGATCTGCCGGGACGTCGTGGAGCAGGGCCGCCCAGTAGGCGTTGATGCGGGCGACGCTCTCGGCGGCTCGCGCTGTCGGCACGAGTGCGACTGATCGGGCATTGCCTGCGAGCTGTTCGCGCACCACGAGCCCGCCGGCCTCGAGGGCCCGGATCGCCGTGCTCACATTGCTGCGCCGCAGGCCGGTGCTCTCGGCGATCTGGCTCGGTGTCGATCGGGGAGCCCGGTGGATCTGGCGGATCACGGCGATCTCGGTGCCCGTGAGGGGGACGACGTCGCGCAGCTCGGGACTGCGCAGGTCGAGCTGGTGCGCCAGCTCGACGACGGCATCGGCGAGCTGGGCCAGCGCAGCGCTCGAGGGCGCGTCCTTCGGGGGCACTCCCTCACTCTATCGGCTGTTATGATTATGAAACCATAATCTAGCGAAAGAGGATGCGCGTGGCTTCCGCCGCCCCCCGAAACCCCCTCGCCGACGACTCAGCAGCTCCCCCCGCTGGTCGGCCCGGCCTCACCCTGGCAGCCGTCTGTTTCGGCCTGTTCATGGTCGGGCTCGACTCGACCGTCGTCCACATCGCCAATCCCGCGATCCAGACCGATCTCGGCGCGACCTTCGGCGAGCTGCAGTGGGTCATCAACTCCTACCTGCTGGCCCTGGCGGTCTTCCTGATCCCCGGCGGCAAGATCGGTGACCGGTTCGGCCGCAAGCGTCTGTACCTGATCGGCGTCGCGATCTTCGCAGTCGCCAGCGTCGCGATCGGCCTGGTCGGCAGCATCGAGGGCGTCCTGGTCTTCCGCGCCCTCCAGGGACTCAGCGCCGCGATGCTGATGCCGCAGACGATCTCGCTGCTGCGGGCGACGTTCTCGCGCGAGAAGTTCGGCATGGCCGTCGGCATCTGGGGCGGCATCTCGTCGGTCTCCATCGCCGGCGGTCCGCTGGTCAGCGGTGTGCTGGTGGAGCACCTCGGTTGGGAGTGGGTGTTCTACATCAACGTCCCGATCGCGATCATCGGCCTCGTCTTCGGCGCGTGGGCGATCACCGAGACCCCCAAGGTCACCGAGGGCCGGATCGACCTGGCCGGGATCATCCTGCTCGGCCTGGTGCTGTTCGGCGTGGTGTTCGCCGTCGTCCAGGCACAGGTGTGGGGCTGGGGCAGCGGCCGGACGATCGGGCTTTTCGTGGCCGCCCTGGTCCTGTTCGCGATCTTCCTGCGGGTCGAGAGCCGGGTGCAGTTCCCGCTCCTGCCGCTGGCGCTGTTCCGCTCCGCGGGCGTCAGCGTGGGCGGACTGGTGTTCGTCGCGAACTTCTTCGCCATCTTGGGCGTGACGTTCCTGATCACCCTGTTCCTGATGAACACGCTGGGCCACTCCACGACCCGCGCCGGGCTGATGATGCTGCCGATGAGCGCGTTCTCGATTCCGTCCGCGCCGATCGGCGCCTTGCTGACCGCCAAGATCGGCCCCCGCAAGGTGGCTGCGGGCGGTCTGACGCTGATGGCGATCGGCCTGGCGCTGCTGACCCAGGTGGACGCCTCGACGTCCTACTGGTGGATGGCGATCCCCTTCGTCATCATCGCCTTCGGCTCCGGCTTCGCGATCCCCTCGGGCGCCGACCTGATCGTCGGTGGTGCACCGGTGCACCTGGCCGGCGTCGCCAGCGGCTTCCAGACCACGTGCATCCAGATCGGCGGCGCGATCGGCACCGCGGTGCTCTCGGCGATCGTCGCGACGAAGGTCGCGCCGGCGGCACTGGCGGCAGGGCTGCCCGACAGTGCCGCGGAGGCCGGTGCCGCCGGGGTGGTGTTCGACGGCATCCCCTCGATCAACGACGGCTTCATCAGCGGCGTGCACATCGGCCTGGTCGTCGCGGCGGGCCTGTGCATCGTCATCGCTGCGCTGGTGATGATCGCGGTGCGCGAGCCCAAGCACCACGACGTCGAGACCATCGTCGAGGAGACGCTCTCAGTCGGCTGAGACGACCGGGTGTTCGTCGGCCCGTTGCAGGACGAAGGGGGTGCCCGGCAGGCGACGCAGGCCGGGCACCTCGACGAAGGTCATGCCCAGCAGGGTCGTGTCGTCCCAGGGGCGGAACTCATCGCGCACCCAGCGCCAGGGTCGCGGCGCGTCCGCCGGGTAGGAGACCACGAGCGCCGGGTCCCCGTCCGCGAGCGACGGCGCGATGCGGGCGCTCATCGGCAGGGTCGGCCGCAGGGCAGCGGCGTCCGTGCGGAGCAGGTTGATGCCCGACAGCGTCCCCGGATCGCCCGGCGACGGCTCGAACCGCTTGCCGAACCAGCGGGGCAGCCCGATCAGGCCCAGCCCGCGGGGGGCGACCGCCCGCAGCAGGGCCCCGACGTACGACGCCTCGAAGACGCCGGTCAGGTCGTCCAGACGCGGCGCGGGCAGCGTGGCCCAGCGGCGGCGGAGCTCGGAGAGGCGGTGGTCGTGGATGCTCATGACGGTCCTGCCGTCCCGGCCGGGACCGCGTCGATCGGCTCGCGCCGTTCCCGCTCCGGCGAGGCGGCTGGGAAACCCGCGGCGAACCGCTCGGCCATCGCCGTGATGGTCAGCGACGGGTTGACGCCCAGGTTGACCGGGATGGTGCTGGCGTCGGCGATGTAGAGACCGGGGTGCCCGAACACCTCGTGATCGGCGTCGACGACGCCCTCGCCGGCATGACGTCCCATCACGGCGCCGCCCAGGATGTGGGCCGTGACCGACAGCCCGCCCAGGGTCTCGCCGAGCAGGTTGAAGGCGTCCCCGCCGGAGGCCTCGGCGTAGGCGCGCGTGACCTCGTTGGCGACCGGCAGGAAGCTGGGCGCCTCGCGGCCCGCGACGGAGCGCGACCGCAGGACCCGCCGCCACGGCCGGAAGGGCGAGCGCCGGTGCTCGAAGGTCAGCTCGTTGTCGAGCTTCTGCATCACGGTCAGCACCGTCAGGCGGCGCTCGAAGTCCTTGGCGGTCATCGCCTTGATCTGCCGCAGCGGGCGGCGCAACAGCTCCAGGAGGGTCCGGGCGGCGCGGCGGCCGGGCCGGTGGCCGTCCACGATCGGGCCGATCTGGAAGCGCATGTGCCATCCACCGATGTACCGGTTCTGGGTGATGTGGGTGTCGGCGTCGGGGTGGAAGTCGCTGGTGATCGTGGGGCCGTGCGACAGGTCCTGGCCCGGCGGCTGCTGGATCGCCGTCAGGGCCTCGCTGTTGGTGCGCACGTGCCGGCCCAGCTCCGGCGACACGTGGGGGAGCGTGCCCAGCTCGTCACGGCAACGGAACAGCAGCTCGAGGCTGCCCAGCACACCACCGGCCAGGACGACCCGGCGTGCCCGCACCGACGGCTGGGCGACTCCGCGCCGCCAGGGGTGCCGGACAGTCAGCTCGTACCCGCCGCCGGGCAGCGGCGTGATGGCCGTGACGTCGTGCTCGGCCCGGATCTCGGCGCCGTAGCGCTCGGCCAGGTGCAGGTAGTTGCGGGTCAGCTGGTTCTTGGCCCCGTACGGGCAGCCGAGCAGGCACTCGCCGCACAGGCGGCAGCCGGTGCGCGCCGGTCCCTCGCCGCCGAAGAACGGATCGGGCTCCGTGACGCCCTCGCGGCCGAAGTGGATCGCGACCGGCACCGGCGCGAAGGTCTTCTCCGCGCCGACCGCCCGCGCCGCGGCGAGCAGGTGATCGTCCATCGGTCCCAGGTGCTGGTTGGTCACCCGGCCGAGCATGCGGGCGGCACGCTCGAAGTGCGGTGCCAGCTCGCTGCGCCAGTCGGCCAGGTGGGCCCACACCGGATCGCGGTAGAAGGCGTCGTCCGGTTCCAGCAGCACCCCGGCCCACACGATCGAGCCGCCGCCGACTCCGCTGGCCCCGATGATGCCGACGTCCTTGAAGATCCGCTGCCAGAAGAATCCGCGCATGCCCGCATGCGGCTGCCACAGATAGGCCCGCGGATCCTTGCGAGCCCGCAGCAGGTCGTCGTCACTGAGCCGCTTGCCCCGCTCCAGGACGATCACCCGGTGACCCGCCTCGGTCAGGCGCAGTGCGGTGGTCGCGCCGCCGAATCCGCTGCCGATCACGACGACGTCGGCGTCAAAGGTCGACATGACCATCACAGTAGTGGTGTCACGGTTCATCGCGGCGGTCGCCGACGCCGCTAGGTTGGTGGCCGTCACCGCACCGAAGGAGCCACTCGTGAACGAGCCCGAGCTGACCGAGCCGATGTCGTTGACCTGGCCGGACGGATCGCTGAACCGGGCGTCCGTGGGCTGGGCCAGGCGGCCGATGATCGACACCTCCGGCATCGACGGGCGGCGCTCGTGGGGCCGCAACAAGCGGTGGGAGTACTGGAACGTCATGACCCCCACCCACATCGTGGCGCTGACGGTGTCGTCGCTGGACTACGCCGCGGTGCACGAGGTCTGGGTGTTCGACCGCGACAGCGGACAGGCGGTGCACCGCACGGCCACCGGCGTCCTGGGTGGTTCTGCCGAGCTGCCGCCGGTGCTGGGGGACGGCTCGGCCCGGTCCCGGGCCAAGCACCTGACGATCGACGTCGACGAGGTGCCCGGCGGCACCCGCCTGCGGGCGCGGATCCCCGGCGCCTCCGTGGACGTCCTGGCCGCGCGGCCTCCCGGCCACGAGTGCCTGGCCGTCGTCGTGCCGTGGAGCGACAAGCGCTTCCAGTACACCGTCAAGGACGTGTGCCGGCCCGCCTCGGGCACCATCACGATCGGTGACCGGACGGTCGACGTGCCGGCGGGGGAGTCGTGGGCGGTGCTCGACCACGGACGAGGGCGATGGCCCTATGACATCGCCTGGAACTGGGGCGCGGGCTCCGGGATCGTCGACGGGCAGGTCATCGGCGTCCAGGTCGGTGGGCAGTGGACCGACGGCACCGGGTCGACCGAGAACGCGATGCTGGTCGGCGGCCGGCTGCACAAGATCAGCCACGAGCTCACCTGGGAGTACGACCTGGCCGAGAGCACCCATCCGTGGCGCATCCACGGCGGAGGGCTGGACGCGGTGTTCACCCCGTTCCACGTCAAGCGCTCGTCGACCCGCCTCGGCGTGCTGTCCTCACGCACGGACCAGTGCTTCGGTCACTGGTCCGGCTCGTTCAGCACCCCCGAGGTGAAGGTGCGGCTCGACGGGATCACCGGCTGGGTCGAGGACGTCCACAACCGCTGGTGAGCAGCGGTCTCAGCGAGGCTGCTGGGACTTCCAGGCGCGGAAACCCTCCTCGGTCCGCCCGTGGCGCCAGTACCCCGAGACCGACACCTGGTGGCGGGGGAGACGACGCTCGCGCAGCAGGTAGGGCCGGATGCCGTGCATGACCTGCGAGGCCTCGCCGTGCACGAAGGCCTGGACGCGTCCCGGCAGCCACTCCACGGCGCGGACTGCCTCCTCCAGGGCAGCGTCCCCGCCGCCGGCTGACCGGTGGACCCAGGTGACCTCGGCGCCCGGCGGCAGGGGCAGGACGGGCTCGTGGGCTGCGTCGTCGACCAGCGCGACGACCCGTACCGGGACGGCGTCCGGCAGCTCGGCCAGGACCGTGAGGGCAGCCGTGATCGCCGGGATGGCCGACTCGTCGCCGACGAGCAGGTGCCAGTCCGCGGACGGATCGGGACGGTAGGCGCCGCCCGGCCCGGTCACCAGCAGCTGCTCACCGGGCTGTGCCGCAGCGGCCCACCGGCCGGCGACCCCTTCGTCGCCGTGGATCACGAAGTCGATCGCCACCGTGCCGGCCTCGACATCGGGGAACAACGCCGTGTACGTCCGCACCGCCGGCATGTCCTCGGCCGGCAGCTGGCCACGCAGGGCCCGCAGGTCCAGCGGCTCGGGCAGCTCGACGCCCGGCTTCGGGAAGACCAGCTTGACGTAGCGGTCGGTGTGGTCGCTGCCGACGAACGCCGACAGGTCGTCGGAGTGGAACCACAATCGCCGCAGGCGCGGCGTGATCCACTCCGTGCGGGTCGCGGTGAGGCTGGTGGCGGCCATGGGATCTCCTCGGTGCCGATGATGGCGGCGGTCAGGCGGATGCGGTCTCGGCGCGGGAAGTGTGCCATGTCGCGAACCGGCAAGGGGCGGCGACAGCGCAGCAGGCGGCCGTTGACGCACAGGGCGGGCTGGGAGGCCGGTCCGAGAGCTCCACCGTACTGCCGCAGCGCAGCGTCCCGGTCGCGCGCCCTGCCGACGCCTGGTGGTGCGCGGTCGTGACGAATCTGACACGTTCCCCGTGCAGTGCCGGAGCCCGCGCGCGATGAGCGATAGCCTTCACGAGCAAACTTCGCTTCCCATCAGCTGGAGTCCGATGCGCATCGCCGTCGTCAACAACTTCTATCCCCCTCGTCCAGGGGGGTCCTCGCACCTGTCCGATCACCTGGCCCGCCGCTACGCCGCCGCGGGTCATGAGGTGCTCGTCATCACCGCGACCTACCAGGACGCGTTGCGGGAAGAAGTCTCCGAGGGCCTGCGCATCGTTCGTGTCCCGGCATGGACGCTCCCGAAGTCGCGGTTCGCCGCCAACTTCGACATCGGGTTCACCCTGTCCCCGGGCGTGCGCCGACAGGTTTTCGGCCTCCTGGATGACTTCCAGCCCGACGTGATCCACCAGCACGGACAGTTCTTCGACCTCACCTGGCTCTCCGGATGGTGGGCGCGCCGTCGCGGCGTGCCGACCCTGCTCAGCATCCACACCCGGCTGGAAAGCCCCCTGAGCCGGTTCAACTCATTGATCTACGCATTGGCCGATCGGATGTTGGTCTGGCCGATGATGAAGCTGCACAAGCCGCGTCTGGTCATCATGGACCGGTTGATGGACGCCTACGTTCGCGCCCGCTACCGGGGGGCGCACAGTGACACCGTCGCGATCCCGGTCGGGATTGATCCAACGACGATGGAGGGCGGTCAGCGATCGGTCGTCCGCGAAGAGCTGGGACTGGGAGACCGTCCCACGATCGTCTCGGTGGGGCACGTCATTCCTCAACGCAGCCGGATCGCTCTTGCTCGGGCCCTCCCGGAGATCCTGCGCGCGGTCCCCGATCTCGCGGTCGTCGTCGTGGGCGGCCTCTACCACGAGGAGTTCCTGGAGATCGCCGAGGAGCTGGGGGTGCGCTCGAGCATCATCACCGTGGGTGCCCAGCCGCAGCGGTCGATCCCCGACTACCTCGCGGCTGCGGACGTCGAGGTCCACGAGCTCGAGGGCGAGGGCTTCGGCACGGCGAGCCTCGAGGCACTGGCCGTCGGCACCCCGGTCGTCGCGCGGGTCGAGACCGAGAACTTCATCGGCCTGCACCTGGTCGATGGCGTCCACATCTTCCAGACGCCGCCCGTCAGCCGGTCCGATCCCAAGGCTGATCCAGCTGCCCTGGCCGCCACGCTCATCGCGGTGTTGAGCGATCCCGCTGCCGCCCGCGCGAAGGTGTCGGACAACGCGCGCGGGCTCATCGCAGGGCACTTCACGATCGACGCCGTCGCTGCCCGCCACCTCGAGGTGCTCGGCGAGATGGCTGGGATCGAGGCCCCCGTCAGCTGACCGACTCGGCCGCCTGGGCGATGTGCTTCGCGATCTCCAGCGCGCTCGTGGCGGCCGGTGACGGCGCGTTCAGCACGTGTACCTGGTGGGGCGCCTTCTGGATGATGAAGTCATCGGCCAGGCTTCCGTCGCGCCGGACGGCCTGGGCCCGGACACCCGAGCCTGAGCGCACGATGTCGTCCTTGGTGATCTCCGGGACGAGCTCGGCCAGGCTCGCAGCGAACCGGCGTCGGGAGAACGAGCGCAGCACCTCCTGCGTGCCCGTGCGGAGGTTGTGGGCGGCAAGCCTCGCGAAGCCGGGATAGAGCACCGACTCCCTCGTGTCGCGCCACGATCGGTCGCGCCACGAGTAGCCCTCGCGGGCGAGCGCGAGCACCGCATTCGGCCCGGCGTGCACGGTGCCGTCGATCATGCGGGTCAGGTGGACGCCCAGGAACGGGAGGTCGGGGTCAGGCACGGGGTAGATCAGTCCGTTGACCAGCGAGGAACGCTCGGCCGTGAGCTCGTAGTACTCGCCGCGGAACGGAATGATCCGTACCTCGGGATCGAGCCCGGCCAGAGCTGCGACGCGGTCGCTGTGCAGGCCGGCACAGTTGACCAGCAGATCGGCCTCGACACGTCCCTTCGTGTGCTCGACCGTGATGCCCTCGGCGCGTTGGGAGATGGCGGTGACCTCGGCGCCGAGCACGAGCTCTGCGCCGCCGAGCTCGGCCAGCTCGGCCAGCTTCACGCTGACGGCGGTGTAGTCGATGATGCCCGTGGACTCGACGCGCATCGCCTGAACGGCTCGGACGTGCGGCTCGTACTCCCTGGCCTCGGAGGCGGACACCATCCGGGCCGGGGTTCCGTTGGCCTCGGCGAACGACATCAGCCTCTGGAGGCGAGGGATCTGGTCCGCGGACGTCGCAACGATGAGCTTGCCGCAGATGTCGTGGGCGATGCCGTGCTCCTGCGCGAACCGGGTCATGGACCGGTTGCCGGCCAGGCACATCGTGGCCTTCAGCGAACCAGGCTTGTAGTAGGGACCCGCGTGGATGACGCCCGAGTTGTGACCGGTCTGGTGCGAGGCCCACTGCTCGGTCTTTTCGAGCACGGTGACCTGGTGGCCACGAAGCGTCAGCTCATGGGCGGCGGCGAGACCGACGATGCCTCCGCCGACGACGACGACCCTGCGGGAAACTGTCATGGGCGTACCTGTCCTTCGACGCGTGAACGATGCAACCGGTTCGAGTTTTCGTGGCGCTGCGCACGGATCGGCGAAGGCTTCGACGGGAGGGAAGCACGCTAGACTGTGCTCCGGCGCCTGAGGGCGCTACCGAACAAAACTGTCGATCGAACGAGGCTTGAACGTGTCCGACACCGTAGCACTTGGCCAGCCCACCGTAGGCGCCGAGGAGCTGAAGGCGATCGAGGCCGTCTTCGCCTCCGGCTGGCTCTCGGGAGCCGGACCCACGTGCAATGCGTTCGAGGAGCGGTTCGCGGCTGTTGCCGGTACCCAGCACGCTCTGGCGACCAGCAACTGCGGGGCGGCGCTGCACCTTGGTCTGACGGTCCTGGGAGCCGGCGCCGGCGACGAGGTCATCGTCGGCGACTACACCTTCCCGGCCACGGGTCACTCCGTCATGTGGACGGGCGCGACTCCGGTGTTCGCCGACATCCGCCCTGACATCTGGAGCATCGACCCGGCCGCTGTCGAGGCGCTCATCACGCCCCGCACCGTCGGCATCCTGGCCGTCGATGTCTTCGGTCAGCCTGCCGACTACACGGAGCTGCGTCAGATCGCCGACCGCCACGGCCTGTGGCTCATGGAGGACGCGGCCTGCTCGGCCGGTGCCTCCTACCAGGGCCGGCCCGCAGGCAGCCTCGCCGATGTGGCGACGTTCAGCTTCCACGGGCGCAAGGGCATCACGGCCGGCGAGGGCGGCGCGCTGACGACCGACGATCCGGCGCTGGCCCAGCGGGCCCGCAAGCTGCACACCTACGGCATCCTCCCGGCGATCACTCGCGAGGGCAGCACAGACCTGCCGTTGCCGAGCTTCGACGAGGCGGGGTTCAACTACCGCCTGTCCGATGTCGCCGCGGCGATCATGCAGGTCCAGCTCGACCGGCTTCCCCAGCTCCTCGCGAACCGTCGCGCCACCGCAGCGCACTACGGGGCTCGCCTGGCCGAGATGGAGCGCGTGACGGCCCCCGTCGCGCTGGACGACCGCGAGCACCCTTGGCAGTCCTACGTCGTGACGCTCGACGAGGGCGTCGACCGCGGTGCCGTCGCGACCTATCTCAAGGCGCACGGCATCCAGTGCAACTTCGGGACGTACGCATCGCACATGCAGCCGGTCTACGGCGGGCGGCAGAAGCTGCAGGTGTCCGCCGATCTGTTCATGCGCCACCTCGCGATCCCGATGCACGCCAACCTGACCACCTCCGAGGCCGACCGCGTGATCGACACGCTCGCGGACGCTCTCGCAGCTCTCTGACCATCCTTCAGGGCGTCCACAAGGGCGGCCTCCACGCACGCACACGCAAGGAGCACGATCACCTGTGACAGCCAAGAAGGTCTTCATCACCGGCGGAGCCGGTTTCATCGGCCACCATGTCGTCACCCAGCTCTTGGACAAGGGCTACGAGATCGTCATCTTCGACAACATGGTGCGCGGTGATCGCGACCGGGCCAACGCCCTGACGTCGACCGGCCGCGTCACGGTCATCGACCAGGACGTGCGGTACGGAGCTGCCGTGCACGCCGCGATGGCCGGCTGCGAGTACGTCGTCCACCTGGCCGCCGACTCGATCAACAAGAGCCAGGCCGACCCCTATGGCTCGGTGTCGGTCAACATGGACGGTGCGCACAACGTGTTCGCCGCCGCAGCCGATCACGGCGTCAAGCGCGTCGTGTTCGCCTCGAGCGCCTCGGTGTACGGCGATCCGGAGAAGCTGCCGATGCACGAGGACGACAAGCTCAACCCGCTGACGCCGTACTGCATCGGCAAGCGCACGGGTGAGGACCTGCTGGGCTACTACCAGCGCAAGACCGGCCTGTCGTGGATCGCGCTGCGCTTCTTCAACGTCTACGGCGAGGGCCAGAAGGTCACGGCCTACTACACGTCGGTCATCAACCACTTCGTGAACCGGCTCAAGAACGGCGAGGCGCCTGTCATCGACGGCGAGGGCAAGCAGTCGATGGACTTCATCCACGTCGTCGACATCGCCCGGGCCGTCGTCATGGCGCTGGAGTCCGAGCAGGCGAACGTCCCGATCAACGTCGGCACGGGCATCGACACGTCGATCGCCGAGCTCGCCGAGATCCTGATCGACGCCGTCGGCGTCGACGTGAAGCCGCAGTTCAACCCGCGCGACGTGCTGGTCTCGCGGCGCGCTGCCGACGTCACGCGCGCTCGCGAGATCCTCGGCTTCGAGCCGACGATCGAGGTCGGCGCGGGCATGAAGCGTCTGATCGAGAACTCCTGATTTCGTGGGCCTGAACGCATCCGGGCTGCCGGAGAACCCGTATCACCAGCTCGCCTGGATCGTTGGTGACCCGCAGATCGGTGCGGGCACCTGGATCGGCGCCTTCGCGCTGGTCGACGGCTCAGGCGGGCTCACGATCGGTGCCGGGTGCGATGTCTCCGCAGGGGCCCACATCTACACGCACTCCAGTGCGCTGCGCTGCGTGAGCGGACGCCAGCACGACGTCGTCGACCGGCGGCCCGTCACGATCGGCGACCGGGTCTTCATCGGCGCCAACGCCGTGGTCCAGATGGGCGTGACGATCGGCGACGAGGCCATCATCGGCGCAGGTGCCGTGGTCACCAAGGATGTCCCGGCGCGCACCGTCGTGGCAGGCAACCCCGCCAGGCCGATCGGCGACGTCGACCTCGACGACCCGACGCATCCCACGATAGGACGCCGGACTTGATGCTCACCCGCACGCGGTTCGACCAGATGGTCGAGCCCGCGCCCGACGGCCTGCCCAACCGCAGGGTCGTGCTCGTCCCTTTGTTGCTGCTGTTCCTGCTGTTCGCGGGGCTCGTCGGGGCCGGTATCTCGGGCACCTCGAGCGGCGAGTTCCAGAAGGCGTTCTCGTCGGGCGACGACTCACGCCTGGTCCTGGGAGCCTCCCGCGACATCCGTAGCGACGAGTGGTTCGTGCAGACCCCCTGGACGATCTCGCAGGTCGAGCAGGGCCTGCCGCGCACCAACGGCACGTTCCCGGGCGGCATGGACTCGACGGTCCAGCACGACATGCCCAGCAAGGACTGGTCGACGGCGTTCAGGCCTCACCTGTGGGGCTTCTTCGCGCTGCCCCTCGACCAGGCCATGGCCTTCAAGTGGTGGCTGCCGGGGTTCTCCATGATCGCGGCCGGCTTCCTGTTCATGGTCACGCTGCTGCCCAGACGCCCCATCGGCTCGATGGCCATGGCGGTCGGGTTCTTCTTCGCCCCCTTCTTCCAGTGGTGGTCGCTGTCGATCACCTATTGGCCGGTCGCCTGGGCGCTGGTCACGATGGCCGCGGTGGTGTGGCTGCTCAAGCGACCACGATCCAAGCCGGCGTGGGTGCTGTCAGCCTTGAGCGGCTATCTGGTGATCACGACCGGCACGGGAGTGTATGTCCCGTTCATCGTGCCGGCCGGTCTCGCAGTGGTCTTCTTCGCGGTGGGAGCGGTGCTGCAGGGCGGACGCTCCGAGGGCAGCACGGTCAGGCAGCGGCTGCTGCGACTGTGGCCGCTGGTCGCCGCTGGTGGGGTCGCGGTCATCGTGATGGGCGTGTGGGCCGCGACCAGGTGGAAGACCATCGAGCTGTTCACCGGCACGGTCTACCCGGGCGCGCGCCTGGAGCCGCCGGGCGGAGCGCAGTCCTGGTACGCGGTGCGCTCGGTCTTCGGCGCAGTGGCCGCCAAGGACTGGCTCAACGACGACGCTGTCGCCCTGCTCGGGGTGAACCGGTCGGAGGCGTCCTCGTTCTTCCTGCCGGGCCTGTTCATCATCCCGGTGCTCCTGTGGCTGTTGGTCCACCGGTGGCGGAGCAGGCGGCAGGTCGACTGGGTCGTGCTCGGCTCCTTGATGGCCCTGACGTTGTTCCTGGCCTACCTGTTCCTGCCCGGGTGGGACCCACTCGCGCACCTGCTGTTCCTGGATCGAAGCACCCCGACGCGGATGCGGCTCGGCCTGGGCCTGGTCAGCCTGCTGCTCGTGGTGGTCGCAGCATGGCGCGTCGACCAGCTGCGTCGCGCCGATGCGACCACACGGGTGCCGTGGCTCATCGTGATCGGTTCGGCGGCACTGGCGGCAGCGGCGAACATCTCGCTGCTCGTCTATCTCGGCAAGGACGGGGGAAGTCCCTACTCGCCCTCCACGGTCGTGGTGCTCGTCGCCGCGGCCTATGTGCTGGTCGTGGCATTCCTGGCCCGAGGATGGTTCACGGCGGGCGCGCTGGTGTTCCTGGCGCTCTCGATGGTGTCCGCGGCGTGGGTCAACCCCGTCTACCGGGGGGTCTACGACCTCAACGACACGAAGATCGTCAAGACGGCCAAGGCGCTGGATCCCGACCGCGAAGGAACGTGGGTCGGCGTGGGCATGCACTCGGGTGCCGCCCTGGTGGAGTCCGGCCTGACGGGCTACTCCGGATTCCAGAGCGCGCCGCCGCCCCTGATGTGGAGCCAGATCGATCCGGAGGGACGCTATGAGCAGCTGTGGAACCGGCTGGCTCTCGTGCTCTGGTACGGGGGAGAGGGCGAGCCTGTCCCGACCAACCCGGGCCTGGACCAGATCCACGTCAACTTCGACTCGTGCAGTGACTTCGCCCAGAAGCACGTGACCAACGTCCTCAGCGAGGCCCCACTGGATCAGCGGTGCCTGCGTCTGGTCGAGACGGTGAAGCAGGGCAAGCTTCAGTTCTGGATCTACGACGTGACGAAGCGCGACCCGGCCTGAGCCGTACAGCGGTGCGCCGCTCGTCCCTGGGTGGACGAGCGGCGCATGCGGGTTGGTGGTGCGGGCGGGAGTCCGCTCAGCTCTGGTTCTTGATCGCATCGACGATGCGATGCGCCGGCAGGATGGAGCGGCGCTCGGCGTCGGCGTCGATCCGTCCCTCGATGAGTCCGACGAAGTGCTCCAGCTGCGCCACGAGCGGCTCCGTCCCCGTCACCAGCTCGGGGATCTCGATGACGGTCTGGGAACGGTAACCGCGGCCCTCCGCATCGGCCGGCTGATCGGAGACGTGCCGGTAGACCGTCACATCGCGTCGGAGCAGGTCGACCTCCACGAGCTTGTCGGCATCGTGGATCGACATCTCGCGGATCTTCCGTTGGCCGATACGGCTCGCCGACACACGGGCGATCTTCCCACCGGGGTACTCCAGAAGCGCCTCGACGACGTCTTCGGCATCGTCGAGGGACGACGGATGGTAGTGGCCGAGTCGGCCGGTGATCGCGGACGGATCGCCGCCGAGGAACACCGAGGCGAGGTCGACATCGTGGACCAGCAGATCCCAGCTCACGCCGGTCTTGATGCGCGGAGCGTACGGAGAATGACGGGTGCTCGTGATGTACAGCGGGTCGTCGACGAGTGCCTTGGCGGTCAGGACGGCGGAGTTGAACCGCTCGAGCAGGCCACACATGACCGGCACGTCCTTGTCCGCTGAGACAGCGAGGATCTCCATGGTCTTGGCGAGGCTGTCGGCGAGGGGCTTCTCGACCAGCACGGGCACGCCCGCCTCGAGGATCGTCAGGGCGAGCCGGTGATGCGCCTCCGTGGCCGCCGCGATGACGACGCCGTCGATGCCGGAAAGATCGCCGAGCTCGGGAAGCCAGGTCGAGTCATGCTTGTAGGCGAGGGCCTTGCCCGCCTCGGGGCTGGGGTCGACGACGGCGGCGAGGCGCGTCAGCGGGGACTGCGAGATGACGCGGGCATGGAGCGAACCCATGCTGCCGGCGCCGATGAGAAGGATGCTGAGACGAGTCATGGGGTGCCTTCCGGGCGGTCGAGTCAGCTGCGCGCGGCGGCGTCGGCCACGGTCGCAATGATGTGGTCCAGCTGATCAGTCGTCAGGTGGGGGTGGACCGGGAGTGAGACGACTTCGCGGACAATCCGCTCGGCGACCGGGTAGGAGCCCACCCGCACGTCCTCGCGACCCCGGTAGCAGTCGTAGTCGAACACGAGCTTCGGGTAGTAGATGCCCGCACCCACACCGCCTGCGTGCAGCCTTTCGACGAAGGCTTCACGGTCGATGCCGGCAGTGCTGTCGACGCGGATCGTGTACTGGTGCCACACGTGCTGACGCCCGGGCGCTGCGACCGGGGGCGTGATGCCCTCGATCCCCATCAGCCCAGCGGTGAGGTGGGCGGCGTTGGCCTGACGGCTCGCGATGACGGAGGGGTAGCGCTCGAGCTGGGGGAGCACGAGCGCTGCCTGCAGGTCGGTCAGCCGGTAGTTGTGTCCGGCAACTTCGTACTGGTAGCGGGCGCGCATGCCCTGGTTGCGCAGGACGCGCAGACGGTCAGCGATGTCGTCGTCGTCCGTCGTGATCATGCCGCCCTCACCCGTCGTGAGGTTCTTGGTCGCGTAGAACGAGAAGGTGCCGATGCCGAAGCTGCCGGCTCCACGGCCGTCGACGGTGGCGCCATGGCTCTGCGCGGCGTCCTCGATGAGACCGAGTCCGTGCTCCTCGGCCAACGCTGCGATGGGGGCGGTGTCGGCGGCCTGCCCGTACAGGTGCACGGGGAGCAGCGCTCGGGTTCGCTCGGTCAGCCCTTCGCTGAGGGTCTTGGCGGTCACGTTGAAGTCGGACTCGTCGATGTCGGCGAACGTTGCGGTGGCGCCGGCCTCGAGAATCGCGTTGAGGGTTGCCACGAAGGTGAACGGAGTGGTCAGCACCTCGTCGCCCGGCTCGAGATCCAGGACCTGCAGTGCAGCGACCAGCGCCGTGGTGCCGTTGTTGACAGCGACAGCGTGCTTGGTGCCGACGAGGGAGGCGAATTCTTCCTCGAAGCGAGCGACCATGGGACCCTGAGCCACGTTGCCGGAGCGCAGCACCTGAAGGACGAGCTCCTCTTCTGCAGTGCCGAACTCAACAACGGTGATGGGTATCATGTGTCTCGCTTAGTCTTGTGTTGGTGAAGGGCTCAGCTCAGAACGCGGAGCGCTGAGAACTCTAGCAATGATGCCTCCGCGGGTCCGACGTGCTCTGCGTGGCGCGACGAATCAGACCTACGACGAGATGAGGTATTGGGGTGGCCCCGGTGCGACCGAGCCTGTCGACGCTAGTTGTCCTCGTCCGCTATCTCCTGGTGCTGGGGGTCGTCGCATTCGCCGTCCTCTACCTGGCGTCGCAGTGGGACGAGGTCTCTGACGCCATCTCGACCATCTCGTGGCTCTCCGTCGTCGTGTCGTTCCTCGCGTTGATGCTGGGCATGGCGGCCGGCACGATGAGCTGGATCTCGCTGCTGAACGGGCTGGGCCCTCGCGTCACGGTGCCGCGCGCCGCGCAGGTCATGCTGGTCGGTCAGCTCGGCAAGTACGTGCCGGGATCGGTCTGGTCCTATCTGTTGCAGATGGAGCTCGGTCGCCAGTACGGCATCTCGCGCCCTCGAGTGCTGATCTCGAGCCTGTACGTCGCCGGCATCGGCGTGGTCTCGTCACTCCTGCTGGGCGGTCTTGCGCTTCCCACCGTCCTGCGTGGTCATCGTGAGCTGCTGTGGCTGTTCCCGCTGCTGCCGATAGGGCTGGTCTGCCTGCATCCGCGGGTCATGACTGCCATCGCCGATCTGGTGCTCAAGATCTTCCGCCGCCCCCCGCTCGACCACATCGTGTCTGCGGGCGCCGTGGTGCGTGCCCTCTCGTGGTCGATCGCGTCCTACATCTTCTACGGTGTCCACCTGTGGTTGCTGGTCAACTCCTTGGTCGACCCGAGCATCCGTTCCCTGGTGCTCCTGACCGGTGCGATGTCGCTCGGTTTCTCGGCGGGTCTGTTCGCGTTCATCCTGCCGTCGGGGGTCGGCGTGCGCGAGGCCGTCCTCATCGGCGCGATGACCGTCCTGGTGACCGTCCCGCAGGCCACCGCACTGAGCGTGGTCTCACGAGTGATGTTCACCGTCGCGGATCTGGTCGCTGCGGGCGGCGCCATCCTGCTCGTGCTGATCGTGCGACGCACGAAGAGCGAACCTGCCGTGACCGAAGATCCGGTCCTCTCCGAATCTGGTCCCTCGCAGTGAACTCGATCCATCCTCAGGCCATCATCGGGCCGGACGTCACGATGGGTTCGGGCAACACCATCGGTCCGTTCGCGGTGCTCATGGGGCGCGTCACGCTCGGTGACGACAACTGGATCGGCTCCGGCGTCACGATCGGTGCGCCTCCCGAGGTGCGTGGGTGGGAGCACCCGGACAGCTGGGACGAGGTGCCTGGGGGCGGCGTCGACATCGGGCACCGGAACGTCATTCGTGAGTACGCACAGATTCATCAGGGATGGAAGGCTGTCACGACCATCGGCGACGATGGATTCCTCATGAACCAGATCTACGTGGCCCATGACTGTGTGCTGGGCGATGGTGTCACCATGGCGTCCGGTGTCCGCCTGGCTGGGCATGTGACGGTCCAGGATCGCGCCAATCTGGGCATGGGCGCCTGTGTTCACCAGCGTCGCGTCATCGGCGTCGGCGTCATGGTCGGCATGGGGGCCGTCGTCACGCGCGACGTGCCACCGTTGGCCCTGGTGCGTGGCAACCCGGCTCGGATCGGCCGGTCGAATCGATACCAGTCCGAACGGATGGGCCTCACTGCGCAGGTGTGTGACCAGGTCGATGCGCTCTATCGCGACGACGCGACCGGTGAGAGCGCCGGCGAGGTCCTCGGCGCACTCGACGGCCTGTCCGAGCCCTTCGGCGCGTGGCAGGCCTGCCGGAGCCTCTGAACGGGGTTCAGTCGAGCCGGCCTGCGACGCGCTGGCGGCGGCGGACCCCTGGAAACACAAAGCTCCCGAACCCGCCGATGCGGGTGCGGGAGCCTTTCCATGCCCTGCGACATGACTCTGGCGGAGGATAGGGGATTCGAACCCCTGAGAGCTTTCACTCAACCCGCTTTCCAAGCGAGCGCACTAGGCCACTATGCGAATCCTCCGTCGAGAACCCTACCGGTCGTCCCCCCGGTAGGGCCAACCGGGATGGGTACGTATGATGGGGACCAGCCCCTCGCGTGGCGACACATCACCCAACTCCCCCAGGGCCGGAAGGCAGCAAGGGTCAGTGACCTCTGTCGGGTACGCGAGGGGTCCTTTGCGTCCGGAGACAGCAAGGGGCGGTGCCTGGGCCACGCATCCGTCTCCGGATACGTGGCCCAGGCACCGCCCTCGGGTCTGAGAGGTGGCTCAGCCACCGCCCACCGTCACGGCAGGGGCTCGACGACCCCGTGATCGTCCAGCGACGTCGACAGCGCCGACAGGTGGTGCCGTCCGTCGCCCAGCAGGTGGTCGATCGCGGTGAGCCGGCTCGTGTAGTGCCCGACGCTGTACTCCGCGGTCATGCCGATGCCGCCGTGCAGCTGGATGGCCTCCTGGCCGATGTGCCGGCCGGCCTTGCTGACCTGCAGCTTGGCGCGCGAGGCCGCCTCGATGACGTCCTCGGCGGCGGCGCCGTCGAGCAGCACCAGCGTGGCCCACGTGACGGTGCTGCGAGCCAGCTCGAGCGACACGTACATGTCGGCCGCCCGGAACGTCAGCGCCTGGAAGGTCATCAGCGGGACGCCGAACTGCTTGCGCGTCTTGAGGTAGGCCGTCGTGGTCTCCAGGGCCGTGGCCATGGCGCCGAGCGCCTCGTGGCCGTAGGCGATCTGCGCGGCAGCGATGACCGAGGCGATGGCCGCGGACTGGTCGGCGCCGGGCTCGCCCAGCGGCGTCGCCGGGGTGGAGGCGAACGCGATGTGCGCCGCGCGGCCGCCGTCGAACGTGGCGTACGACGTCCGGGTCAGGCCGTCGGCGTCGGGCTTGACGAGGAAGAGGCCCGTCCCGCCCTCGACGGCGGCGCTGACGATCAGCAGGTCGGCGCGTGCGCCGCCCAGGACCGGCTCCTTGACGCCCGTGAGCGTCCAGCCGTCGCCGGACGCCGCAGCCGTCACGGTCGGCTTCTCGCTGTAGCGGGCAGCCGGTTCGGTGTGCGCGAACGCGGGCACGAGCGTGCCCTCGGCGAGCGCCCCGATGATCTCGGCGCGCTGCTCGGCGGTGCCGGCCGCGGCGACGAGCCCGCCGGCGAGGACGACTGCCTCGACGTACGGCTCGGGGGCGATGACCCGCCCGATCTCCTCGGCGACGATCGAGACCTCGACCGGACCGGCGCCGAAGCCGCCGTCCTCCTCGGCGAAGGGCAGCCCGAGGGCGCCCATCTCGGCCAGGCGCTGCCAGGTCTTCTCGTCCCAGCCGGGATCGGTCTTGGTGACCTGTCGGCGGGTCTCGGACGAGTCGTAGGCCTTGCCCAGGAGACCGCGGACGGCGTCCCGGAGCGCGATCTGCTCGGAATCGAGTGTGAAGTCCATGTCAGCCCCTCAGTCCCAGGATCGTCCCGGCGATGATCTGTCGTTGCACCTCGTTGGAGCCGCCGTAGATCGACGCCTTCCGGTAGTTGAGGTAGTTGGGTGTCGCGGTGCGGGCGAGCTCGGGGACGTCGGAGCCCTCACCGGCGCCGGTGGCCAGGGCGTTCGGCCCGGCGATGTCGACCCACAGCTCCGTGACGGCCTGCTGCAGGACGGTGCCCTGCAGCTTCAGGACCGACGAGGCGGGGTGGGGCTTGCCGTCGGCGGAGTTGGCCACGACGCGCAGCGCGGTCAGCTCGAGGGCGAGCAGGTCGTTCTCCAGCTCGGCGATCTGCGCTGCGAGCAGCGGATCGTCCAGCAGCGACGTGCCGCCGGCACCGGCGGTCTTGGCGTACTCCTTGGCCTGGGCCAGGGTGCGCTTGGTCGAGCCGACCGGTGCGACGCCGACGCGCTCGTTGCCGAGCAGGAACTTGGCGTAGTCCCAGCCCTTGTTCTCCTCGCCGACCAGGTTCTCGACCGGGACGCGCACGTTGTCGAAGAAGACCTCGTTGACCTCGTGGCCTCCGTCGATCAGCTCGATCGGGCGGACCGTCAGGCCCGGGGAGGTCATGTCGATCAGCAGGAAGGAGATGCCGGCCTGCTTCTTGACCGTGGGATCGGTGCGGACCAGCGTGAAGATCCAGTCGCCGTACTGGCCCAGGGTCGTCCACGTCTTCTGGCCGTTGACGACGTACTCGTCGCCCTCGCGGACCGCGGTGGTGCGCAGCGATGCGAGGTCGGAGCCTGCATCGGGCTCGGAGAAGCCCTGGGACCACCAGATGTCCAGGTTCGCGGTCTTGGGCAGGAAGCGCTCCTTCAGCTCCTGGGAGCCGAACGCGGCGATGACCGGGCCGACCATCGAGGCGTTGAAGGCCAGCGGCGGCATGACGCCGGCCAGCTGCATCTCCTCGTGCCAGATGTGACGTTGCAGGGGCGTCCAGTCCTTGCCGCCCCACTCGACGGGCCAGTTCGGCACGGCGATGCCGGCGGCGTTCATCGCCTGCATGGACCGGACGATCTGGTCCTTGCTCAGCTCGCGCCGGGCCGTGACCGTGTCACGGATGTCCTGGGGGATCTGGGTCGTGAAGAACGTGCGCATCTCCTCGCGGAACGCGGCGTCCTCCTCTGACAGCTGCAACTTCATGGGCGGCTCCTCAGCTCGGATGCGCCTGCGGCGCATCGCGAGTCTAGCCCTCGTACGTCAAGATGCACCGTCAGTGCATGTTCTTTTTTCGATCCGCGCGAGCTCGGGTGCGGGCGCGCAGCGGGCCGACGAGCCGCGGACCGGCGAGGCGCTGCTCGAGCCGCCGGGCCTCGCGGCGCAGCGGCTGGGCGACGTACTCGCCCAGGATCACCCCGGCGGCCAGCGAGATCGCGACGGCGGCCGCGGTGATCATCGCCACGATGCCGGTGAAGTCGTCATCGGCGAGCAGCGACAGCGCGCGGTAGATCGAGACGCCCGGCAGCAGCGGCACGATCGCGGCGGTCACGATGACCAGGGGAGGGACGCGGGCCCATCCCGAGACGCTGTAGCTGACCACGCCGATGAAGATCGCCGCGACGGCGGCCGGCCAGGCCCGCCCGCCCCCGTGGTCGACCAGGACCAGGTAGATGGCGGCGGCGGCACCGGCGATCGCGGCGATCGGCAGGAGGACGCGGCGCGGGGCGTAGCCGGCGAAGGCGAAGGCGGCGGCGCCGACAGCGGCGCCGGTGATCATCAGTGGGAGCCGGGACAGGCCTCCCGCCCCCGGCTCGACCATGAGCTGCACCCCCAGCGCGCTGCCCAGCGTGAGGCCACCGCTGACGCCGACGATGACGCCCGCCGTCGACATCATGACCTCCAGGATGCGGGCTCCGGCCGTGACGTAGAAGCCGGTCAGCGCGTCCTGGATCGCACCGATGAAGCCGAGGCCGGCCAGCAGCATCACGATGCTCGCCGTGACGACCAGCGACGGGTCGACGTCGAGATCGGTCGCGCCGACCCCGACCGCCAGCAGGGACGCGAACAGGCCGCCGGCGACCTGGGCGTAGAAGAACGGCAGCCGCAGACGGGACAGGTAGCGCTGCAGCACCTCCAGCCCCATCGCGGCGAAGGCGGCGATGACCGTCACGATGACGCCGCCGCCGATCAGCAGCGCGATGCCGGCGCCGATGCCTCCCCATCCGGCCGTGACCGCCCAGCGCGGGGTCTGGTGGCCGGTGGAGGAGATGCGCGCGACCCGGGCCCGCGCCTCCTCGAGGTCGATCTCGTTGGCCAGCAGGTCCGCGACGAGGTGGTCGACGCGGGTCAGGTCGTCGAAGTCGGTCTCGCGGTGCGTCACCCGCCGGGTCAGCGACACCGGAGGCTCGTCGGCGGAGGCCTGGTAGCTGAGCGTGAGGGTCGTGAAGGTGACGTCCTCCATCACCTGGCGCAGTCCCAGGTGGTGTGCCACCGAGGCCATCGTCGCGGTGACGTCGGCCGCGCCGGCGCCGTTGGACAGCAGCATCTCGCCGACCCGCAGTGCGAGGTCGAGGATCTGGTGCGTATGGCGCGTGCTCGTCACACCCCCCATCATGGTGGCCGTGGCGAACGGACCCGAACGGGTACCCGGCGCGGCCACGCAATCCCGTGGCCGAGAGCCCGACAACGCAGGAGAAACATGAGCGACTGGACGCCCGACGACCTCGGTCACGGCTACGAGAAGCGCACCATCGCTCTCGGCGAGGACCCCGACGGCGAGGGGACGATCGAGGCGACCCTCGTGCGTCACACGCCGCCCGATCCGGTGCGCGCGGCCGTCCTGTACGTCCACGGGTTCAGCGACTACTTCTTCCAGGACGAGATGGCGCGGTTCTACACCGAGCGCGGCTTCGCCTTCTACGCCCTGGACCTGCGCAAGTGCGGGCGCTCGCGGCGTCCCGGCCAGACGGGACACTACGTGTCCGACCTGGCGATGTACGACCGTGAGCTCGACGAGGCGCTGGCGATCGTCCGGCGCGAGACCGGCGACAAGCCGGTGCTGATGTCGGGTCACTCGACAGGCGGGCTGATCATCCCGCTGTGGCTCGACCGGATGAACCGCCGACCGGGCGGCACCAAGGGGGCGGGAGTCGTCGGCGTCGTGCTCAACAGCCCGTGGTTCGACCTGCAGGGCAAGTCATGGATGCGAACGGTCGGGACGCGGGTGATCGCGGCGGTCGCCAGGTTCCGCCCCAAGGACATGATCAACCTGCCGGCCACCGATGCGTACGGGTCGAGCCTGCACGTCAGCGGCCACGGCGAGTGGGAGTTCAACACCGCCTTCAAGCCGCTCAACGGCTTCCCGGTCTCGTACGGATGGCTCACGGCCATCCGCCGCGGCCACGCCCAGCTGCACCGGGGGCTCGACATCGGCGTGCCCTCGCTGGTCCTGCGCTCCACCCGCAGCCGGCCCGCCCGCAGCTGGTCGCCCGATGTCGACGAGGCGGACGTCGTGCTGGACGTCAAGCAGATCGCGCGCTGGTCCGGCTGCCTCGGCGACGCGGTCACCGTCGTGCCGGTCGACAAGGCCCGGCACGACGTGTTCATCTCCAAGAAGGAGCCGCGCGAGGCCGCCTACGCGGTGGTCGACACCTGGCTGCGGGCCACCGGCCTGATCGGGTCCTGACTCCGCTGCGCGCTGTCATGGTCGGTCGTTAGTCTCTACGGTGTGGATGCCCCCCTCGCCCTGTACCGCCGCTACCGGCCGGAGACGTTCGCCGAGGTGATCGGACAGGAGCACGTGACCGATCCGCTCCGGCACGCGCTGGCTGCCAACAAGGTCAACCATGCCTACCTGTTCTCGGGGCCGCGCGGCTGCGGCAAGACGACCAGCGCCCGCATCCTGGCGCGCGCGCTCAACTGCGAGAAGGCGCCCATCTCCGATCCGTGCGGGGAGTGCCAGAGCTGCCGCGACCTGGCACGCGGCGGGCCCGGCAGCATCGACGTCATCGAGATCGACGCTGCCAGCCACGGCGGCGTCGACGACGCCCGTGACCTGCGGGAGCGCGCATTCTTCGCGCCGGTCAGCAGCCGTTACAAGGTCTACATCATCGACGAGGCGCACATGGTCTCCCCGCAGGGCTTCAACGCGCTGCTCAAGCTCGTCGAGGAGCCGCCGCCGCACCTGAAGTTCATCTTCGCCACGACCGAGCCCGACAAGGTCATCGGCACGATCCGGTCGCGGACCCACCACTACCCGTTCCGGCTGGTGCCGCCCAAGGTGCTCGGCGACTACCTCATGCAGCTGTGCCGCGCCGAGGGCGTCGAGCTCGCGCCGACGGCGTTGCCACTGGTCGTCCGTGCCGGCCAGGGCTCGGTGCGTGACACGCTCAGCGTCCTCGACCAGCTGCTCGGCGGTGCCGGGCCCGAGGGTGTGACGTACGACCTCGCGGTCCAGCTGCTGGGCTACACGCCCGACTCGCTGCTCGACGAGGCCATCGACGCCTTCGCCGCCAGCGACGGCGGCGTCGTCTTCGGCGTCGTCGACAAGGTCATCGAGTCCGGGCAGGACCCGCGCCGGTTCGCCGAGGATCTCCTGCAGCGCCTGCGCGACCTGGTGATCGTCGCGGCCGTCCCCGATGCGCTCGACAAGGGCCTGCTCGACGTCCCCGGCGACCGCGCCGAGCGCCTGGTGGCCCAGTCCAACGGCTTCGGCCCGTCCGAGCTGACGCGGGCCGCCGACATCGTCAACGCGGCGCTCATGGAGTTCCGTGGTGCGACGGCGCCGCGGCTGCTGCTCGAGCTGATGTGCGCGCGCATCCTGGTCCCGGGTGCCGACAACTCCACGCAGGGCTTCCAGGCCCGCCTGGACCGCATCGAGCGGCGCCTGGGCGTGCTTCCGGCAGGTGCAGCACCCGCGTCGGCGGTGGACGCCGCGCCGCCGGCCGTCGCCGCGCCCGCGCCCCAGCCGGTCGCGCCCCAGCCTCCCGCGCCCCAGCCGCCCGCGCCGCAGCCGGTCGCGTCCCAGCCGCCCGCGCCGCAGCCGGTCGCGTCCCAGCCGGTCGATCCGCCGGTCGCCGAGCCCGCTCCCGTCGCGCCCCCGGTCTCCGCGGAGCCCGCGCCCGTCGCCGCGGCAGCGCCCGGCCAGCTGACGATCGCCGACGTCCGGCGGCTGTGGCCCGAGATCCTCGACAAGATCCGCGACATGCGCCGTTTCGCCTGGATCATGCTGAGCCAGAACGCCCAGGTCATGGGGCTGGACGGCAACATCCTCACGATCGCGCTGGTCAACACCGGTGCCCGCGACTCCTTCCTGAGCAGCGGCTCGGACGAGTACGTGCAGCGTGCCCTCAACGAGGTGCTCGGCGTGACGTGGCGCATCGAGGCGATCGTCGATCCCGGCGCTCGTCCCGGTGTTGACGACCACCACGAGGAGCGCCCGCCCACGCGTCCCCCGGTGGCCGAGAGCGGCCCGCCGGTCGCCGTGCCCGACTCCGTGCGTGCCGCCCTGCGCGAGTCGCACACGCCCATGACCCGCGAGGACCCCGACGCGTCCGCCGACCGCAACGATCCGGTCGTCGAGGTCGAGGACCTCGACCCTGAGGCGCTGCTCAGCCGCGAGCTGGGTGCGCAGGTCATTGACGAGACCCGCAACGACTGAGCTGTCGCGGCGGCCACTCGACCTCGCGGCGGACCCGCTCGACGTCCTGCGGCGATTCCGGGGACGTGAGCGGCTGGTCGCCCTGCTGGGGGCCTGGCACCACGGCGAGGCGCTGATCGCCTTCGACCCGGTCGAGGTGCTCGACGGTGACCCGTTCAGCGGGATCGACCTCGACGCGCTCGATGCGACCGGTTTCGGTGGCGGCTGGATCGGCGCCTGGGGATATCAGCTGGGCAGGCTGGTCGAGCAGCTGCCGCCGGCGCCGCACCGCCCGCGCCCGCAGCCCGATGCCCGCATCGCGTTCTACGACTGCGTCCTGCGCCTGACCGACGGCACCTGGTGGCTGGAGTCGCTGACCCGCGACCCGGCGCGCGACGAGCGGATCCTGGCGGCCCTGGCCGAACCGGCGCCGCCCCCGCTGCCGTACGAGCTCGGGACGTTCGAGATGACACCGACGCCGCAGGGGCACCGGGCGGCGGTCGGCGCCGTGCTCGAGCACATCGCCGCGGGCGACATCTTCCAGGCCAATCTGTGCGCCCGCCTGGAGGCGCCCTTCGCGGGCGACCCGCTCGACGTCTTCTGTGCGGGCGTCGCGGCGCTGCACCCGGCCTACGCGGCCTTCGTCGACAGCCCCGACGGGGCACTGGTGAGCCTGTCGCCCGAGCTGTTCCTGCGGCGCACCGGCGACGAGGTGCTCAGCTCGCCGATCAAGGGCACGGCACCGCTGGACACCGACCCGGCGGAGCTGGTGGCATCGGCCAAGGATCGCGCCGAGAACATCATGATCGTCGACCTGATGCGCAACGACCTGGGCCGCGTCAGCGTGCCGGGGTCGGTGCGCGTCGCGGCGCTGAACCGGGCCGAGCGGCATGCGGTGTGGCACCTGGTCTCCGATGTCGTGGGTCACGTGGCGCCGGGCGTGCTCGACTCCGACCTGCTGCGCGCGACCTTCCCGCCCGGCTCGGTCACCGGGGCGCCGAAGGTGCGAGCGATGCAGATCATCAACGAGCTGGAGCCCACGGCCCGGGAGGCGTACACCGGTGCGATCGGCCACGTCAGTCCGGCGGCCGGGCTCGAGCTCAACGTCGCGATCCGGACCTTCGAGATCGCGGGCGGCGCGATGTGGCTCGGGGTGGGTGGCGGCATCGTGGCCGACTCGACCCCCGAGGGCGAGTACGCCGAGTGCCTGGTCAAGGCGCGGCCGCTGATCGAGGCCGTCGGCGGGGCGCTCGAGCTGGTGGCGGACGTCGTGCCGCCGGACCGGTCGTTGCACCTCGCCGCGCCGCCGGCCCCGGCGGCCGACGTGTCGCGGGGGGTGTTCGACACACTGCTGGTGGTCGACGGCCGGGCCGTGGACCCGGACGCCCACCTGGCCCGCCTCGACGCGAGCGTGCGCGCGGTGCTCGGATCGACGATCCGGGCGGGGCTCGACGAGGCCGTCGCCCGGCGGGCGGCAGCGCTCACCGGGCGGCACCGGCTGCGCGTCGACGCGGCGCCCCACGGGGACGAGGTCGTGGTGAGCATCGCGACCGCGCCGCTCGAGGAGACGACGGGATCGTGGTCCTTGACCCCGCGGTCGATCGGCGACGGCTGGGGGCAGCACAAGTGGGTCGACCGCAGCCGGCTCCACGACGAGCGGGGGCCGCGGCACGACCTGCTGCTGGTGGCCGACGACGGCTCCGTGCTCGAGACCGCTCGGGCGAATCTGTTCCTGGTGCACGACGACGGGGTCCACACCCCACCGACGGACGGACGGATCCTGCCAGGAACGGCCCGCTCCCGCGTCGTGGAGATCCTGCGCGCGGCATCGGTGCCGGTGTTCCAGCGACGCCTGACCAGCCATGACGTCGCCGCCTCGACCGAGGTGTTCGTGACCAATGCGCTGCGTGGCGTCGTGCCGGTCGAGTCGGTCGACGGCGTGGGCACGTGGGCGCCCGGACGAACCACCGCGTGGCTGCGCGATGAGCTCGAGCGGCTGTGGCGCGGTGACCCCTCGAGCCCTCCGTCCGCTCCGGTGGCCGACCCGTCGTCGCAGCGGGCCAAGGTGCTGTTCGTCGACAACTACGACTCGTTCGTCTACAACCTCGTGCAGTACGTCGGCGAGCTGGGCGCCACGGCCCAGGTGGTCCGCAACGACGAGGTCTCGGTCGAGGAGCTGGTCGCGGCCCGCCGACGCGGGGACTTCACGCACCTGATCGTGTCGCCGGGCCCGGGACGTCCCGACGATGCCGGCATCAGCGTCGAGGCGATCCGTCGACTCGGGCCGACCACCCCGACGCTGGGCGTCTGCCTGGGCCACCAGGCGATCGCCGAGGCCTACGGCGCCCGCGTGGTGCGGGCGCCCGAGATCGTCCACGGAAAGCCGTCCCTGGTCCACCACGACGGTGCCGGCGTGCTCGCCGGCCTGCCGAGCCCTCTGGTCTGTGCGCGCTACCACTCCCTGGTGGTCGACCCGGCGACCCTGCCGGCCGAGCTGGAGGTGACCGCCCGCACGGCGTCCGGCGTCGTCATGGGCATCCGCCACCGCACCCACCCGGTCGAGGGGGTCCAGATGCATCCCGAGTCGATCCTGACCTCCCGCGGCCACGACCTCCTCCAGACCTTCCTCGCCACTCGGCGGGGTGAACCCTAGACATAGCGAGTGGTTGCTCGCTATGTTCGTCACCTCAACTGTGACGGAGGCCACATGAACGCGCTCGACCTGGTGATCAACGGCGGCACCTACTTCGACGGCACCGGGGCGCCCGGCGTCGTCGCGAACGTCGGCATCAAGGACGGACGCATCGCCGCCGTCACTCCCGACCCGCTCCCGGTCGGCCCGGACACGAAGGTCGTCGAGGCGGCCGGCCAGTGGGTCATGCCCGGATTCGTCGACGCCCACACCCACTACGACGCCGAGGTGCAGGTCGCGCCAGGTCTCAACGAGTCCGTGCGCCACGGGGTCACCACGGTGCTGGTCGGCAACTGCTCGCTCTCGACGGTCTACTCCACGCCCCTGGACATCGCCGACCTGTTCAGCCGGGTCGAGGCGCTGCCGCGCACGCACGTGCTGAACGCGTTGGAGGAGGGCAAGACCTGGTCGACGCCGCAGGGCTGGGTCGACGCCCTCGAGTCGCTGCCGCTCGGCCCGCACGTGGCCTCCTTCCTCGGGCACTCGGACGTCCGCGCGAGCGTCATGGGCATGGGACGCTCGACGGACCCGGCCCAGAAGGCCACCCGCGCCGAGCAGGCCGAGATCGAGCGACGCCTCGAGGACGCCCTCGACGCGGGCTTCCTGGGCATCTCGACCATGACGAACCCGTGGGACAAGCTCGACGGCGACCGCTACCGCTCCCGCTCGCTGCCCTCGACGTACTCCAGCTGGAAGGAGTTCCGCGGCCTGAGCCGGGTGCTCCGCCGCCGCGACCGGGTGCTGCAGGGCGTCCCCAACCTGAACAAGAAGTACGACATCGCCTTCTACCTCGCGACCGCCACGGGCATCGGGCGCAAGTCGTTGCGGGTCTCGCTGCTCGCCGCCGCCGACACCAAGGCCGAGCCGTGGGTGCAGCGCATCTTCGAGCCGCTGGCGTTCCTCGCCAACAAGATCGGCAAGGGGCGGTTCACCTGGCAGCACCTGCCCACGACATTTCGCGTGTGGGCCGACGGCATCGACCTGGTGGTCTTCGAGGAGTTCGGCTCCGGCCGCGAGGCCCTGCACCTGCGCGAGGAGATGGGCCGCAACGAGCTGCTGACCGACGAGGCGTACCGCCGCTGGTTCCGGCGCGACTTCGACAAGCGCTTCTCGCCGCGCGTGTGGCACCGCGACTTCGACGACGCCGAGATCACCGAGTGCCCCGATGCGGCGCTGGTCGGCATGATGATCGGCGACGTCGCCCGGCAGCGGGGCATCCACCCGGTCGACTGCTACCTCGACCTCGTGGTCGAGCACGGCACCGCGCTGCGCTGGAAGACCAACATCGCCAACACCCGGCCGGAGGTGCAGGACAAGCTGATCAACCGCTACGGCATCACGATCGGCTTCTCCGACGCCGGCGCACACCTGCGCAACATGGCGTTCTACAACTTCGGCATCCGCCTGCTCAACCGCGTCCACCAGGCGCAGTCGGGCCGCAAGCCCTTCATGAGCGTCGAGAAGGCGATCTTCAAGCTGACCGGCGAGCTCGGCGACTTCTACGGCATCGACGCCGGACACATCCGCGTGGGCGACCGGGCCGACGTCGTCGTGGTGGATCCTGCGGGCCTCAGCGACGAGGTCGACAGCTATCACGAGGCGGTCATGCCCGCGTTCGGCAACATCAGCCGCATGGTCAACCGCAACGACGCAGCGGTCGCGGCGACCGTCGTCAGCGGCGAGGTGGTGTTCGAGCGCGGCGACTTCGTCGAGGGCTACGGACGCACGCTCGGCACCGGTCGCTTCCTGCGCGCCGGCGAGCCCCGCGGCACCGTGGCGCCCGTCCGCAGGGCCGAGCCGGCGATGGCACAGTAGAGGTCGTGACCGCGACCCCCCGACGCACGCAGGCCGAGCGCCGGGAGGGCACGATCGCGGCGATCGTCGACGCGACGGTCGAGGCACTCGGCGAGGTGGGCTACGCCCGCACGACGACCAACGAGATCGCGCGTCGCGCCGGGGTGTCGCAAGGCGGGCTGTTCCGGCACTTCGGCTCGCGCCTGGACGTCATCCTGGCCGCCGCGGACGCGGTGCGGGCGCGCCAGTTCGTCGACTTCCGGGCCGGGCTCGGCGCGCTGGGCCAGTTCGACGTCGCCGCGGTGGTCCGCCTGCTGCGCCGCGCGACCCGGGCACCGGTCAACGCCGCCTGGTACGAGCTGCTCCTCGCGGCGCGCACCGATGCGGATCTGCGTGAGCGTCTCGCGCCGTTGGCCGACCGCTACTACCGCGAGATCGTCGACATGGGCCGGGTGCTGCCGATCGCTGCGAACCTGCCGCCCGAGGAGCTCGACACGATCATCATCAGCATCGTGCACATGCTCGACGGCGAGGCGCTCACCGCGACCGTCCACGTCGACACCGCCCACGAGGACCTGCGGGTGGAGCAGCTCGTGCGGATCCTGGCCGGTCAGCCGCTGGTCGACCGCGAGTCGCATGACGCGGCTCAGGCCTGACCGCATACGCTGAACACCTTATGTATGACGGCGTGGTCCAGGACCTGATCGATGAGCTGGGGCAGCTGCCCGGCATCGGTCCCAAGAGCGCGCAGCGCATTGCCTTCCACCTGCTGGACGCCGATCCCGAGGACGTCCGCCGGTTCGCCGCGACACTGGTCGAGGTCAAGGCCAAGGTCCACTTCTGCTCGACCTGCGGCAACGTCACGGTCGACACCGAGTGCCGCATCTGCGCCGACCCGCGCCGCGACCCCAGCGTGCTGTGCGTGGTCGAGGAGTCCAAGGACGTCATCGCGATCGAGCGCACGCGCGAGTTCCGGGGGCGGTATCACGTGCTGGGCGGGGCGATCTCGCCCATCGCGGGCATCGGCCCCGACCAGCTGCGCATCAAGGAGCTGCTCGGCCGCCTGCAGGACGCCACCGTCACCGAGGTCATCATCGCCACCGATCCCAACCTCGAGGGCGAGGCGACCGCCACCTACCTGATCCGCATGCTCTCGACGTACGGCCTGCGGGTCAGCAAGCTCGCGAGCGGGCTGCCGGTCGGCGGCGACCTGGAGTACGCCGACGAGCTGACCCTCGGCCGGGCGTTCGAGGGCCGCACGACGATCGGCTGATCGGTCCGGGCAAACCCAGATTCTCCCGTGGCGGGGGACGGTGAGTAGACTTCGGGACGCGCAGCGTCGCGCATCCCGTACCTCTTCCTCCAGGTAGGACAGTCCCGTGGGCATTGTCGTCCAGAAGTACGGCGGCTCCTCGGTTGCCGACGCAACCAGCATCAAGAGGGTCGCCCAACGCATCGTCGCGACCAAGAAGGCCGGTCATGACGTCGTCGTCGTGGTCTCGGCCATGGGCGACACCACCGATAACCTCATCGACCTCGCCAACGAGGTCTCCCCGCTGCCGCCGGGTCGTGAGCTCGACATGCTGCTGACCGCGGGCGAGCGGATCAGCATGGCCGTCCTCGCGATGGCCATCGGCAACCTCGGCATGGAGGCGCGCTCGTTCACCGGCTCGCAGGCCGGCGTCATCACCGACTCCGAGCACGGCCGCGCCAAGATCATCGACGTCACCCCCGGTCGCATCCAGGCCGCCCTCCAGGAGGGCGCCATCGCGATCGTCGCGGGCTTCCAGGGCGTCTCGCAGACCACGAAGGACATCACGACGCTGGGCCGCGGCGGCTCCGACACCACCGCCGTCGCCCTGGCCGCCGCGCTGGACGCCGATGTCTGCGAGATCTACACCGATGTCGACGGCATCTTCACCGCCGATCCGCGCATCGTGCCCAATGCGCGCCAGATCCCGCGCATCTCCTACGAGGAGATGCTGGAGATGGCCGCCAACGGTGCCAAGATCCTGCACCTACGGTGCGTCGAGTACGCCCGCCGCAACGACATGCCGATCCATGTCCGGTCGTCCTTCTCGGACAAGATCGGCACCTGGGTCGTCAAGGCCGAGGACGTCATCCCCACAGGCAGCACGAACGAAGAGGGCACCATGGAGCAAGCCATCATCTCCGGCGTCGCGCACGATCGCAGCGAGTCCAAGATCACCGTCGTCGGCGTGCCCGACAAGGTGGGCTTCGCCGCGGCGATCCTGCAGGCCCTGGCGGACGCGCAGATCAACATCGACATGGTCGTGCAGAACGTCTCCGCCGCGGCGACCGCGCTGACCGACATCTCGTTCACGCTGCCGCGTGCCGACGGGCAGACCGCCATGACCGCCCTCGCCCGGCTCAAGGACGAGGTCGGCTACGAGCGCCTGCAGTACGACGACAGCGTCGGCAAGGTGTCGATCGTCGGCGCCGGGATGCGCTCGTCACCGGGCATCACGGCCCGGTTCTTCCAGGCGCTGGCCGATGCCGGGGTCAACATCGAGATGATCTCGACCTCGGAGATCCGCATCTCGGTCATCGTGATGGAGAACCAGATCGACGCCGCCGTGCACGCCGCGCACGCCGCCTTCGACCTGGGCACCGACGAGGTCGAGGCCGTCGTCTACGGAGGTACCGGACGATGAGCGCTGGATCGGGAACCACCCTGGCCGTCGTCGGCGCGACCGGTCAGGTCGGCGTCGCCATGCGCAGCATCCTGGAGGAGCGGAACTTCCCCGCCGACCGGGTGCGCTTCTTCGCGTCGGCCCGGTCCGCCGGCAAGACGCTGCCGTTCCGGGGCGAGCAGATCGTCGTCGAGGACGCCGAGACCGCGGACGTCTCGGGCATCGACATCGCCCTGTTCTCTGCCGGCGCCACGACCTCGCGCGTCCAGGTTCCCCGGTTCGCCGAGGCCGGAGCGATGGTCATCGACAACTCCTCGGCGTTCCGCAAGGACCCCGAGATCCCGCTGATCGTCAGCGAGGTCAACCCCGAGGACGTCGCCAAGGCGCACCGCCGCATCATCGCCAACCCCAACTGCACCACGATGGCAGCGATGCCCGTGCTCAAGCCGCTGCACGACGAGGCCGGCCTGGTCCGTCTCGTGATCAGCAGCTACCAGGCCGTGTCGGGCTCCGGCATCGCCGGCGTCCGTGAGCTGCACGGCCAGGCACAGGCCGTGGTCGACAAGGCCGCCGAGCTGGCGTACGACGGCGCGGCCGTGACGTACCCGGCGCCCGAGGTCTACGTCGCGCCGATCGCGTTCAACGTGCTGCCGATGGCCGGCTCGGTCGTCGACGACGGCTCCTTCGAGACCGACGAGGAGCAGAAGCTGCGCAACGAGAGCCGCAAGATCCTGCACCTGCCGGACCTGCGCGTCTCGGGCACCTGCGTGCGGGTCCCGGTGTTCACCGGCCACTCGCTGTCGATCAACGCCGAGTTCTCCTCCGAGCTCACCGTCGCCCGCGCGACGGAGCTGCTCGGCAGCGCCGCGGGCGTCCGGCTCGTGGACGTCCCGACGCCTCTGCAGGCGGCCGGCACGGATCCGAGCCTGGTCGGTCGCATCCGGCAGGACCAGGGGGTCGACGGCAACCGCGGACTCGTGCTGTTCATCAGCGGCGACAACCTGCGCAAGGGCGCCGCGCTCAACACCGTCCAGATCGCCGAGCTGCTGGTCTGAGGGGTTCGGCCCCGCCAACCGATACCGTGGTCGCGTGAGCACCTCCAAGCGCCTCCTGCTGGTCAACGGGCCGAACCTCAACCTGCTGGGCACCCGCGAGCCCGATGTCTACGGCCACGACACCCTGGCCGACGTCGAGGCGCTCGTCGCGAGCACGGCCGCTGAGGCCGGGCTCGACGTGCGCGCGGTGCAGAGCAATCACGAGGGCGTCCTGATCGACGCGATCCACGCCGCTCGCGAGGACTGCGCCGGCATCGTGATCAACCCGGGGGCGTTCACGCACACCTCGATCGCGCTGCGGGACGCGCTGCTGGCCGTCGGGCTCCCGGTCGCGGAGGTCCACCTGTCCAACGTCCACGCCCGCGAGCCGTTCCGGCACCACTCGTACGTCTCGGACATCGCCTCGTGCGTCGTGGTGGGCGCCGGCGTCCACGGCTACGCCTTCGCGGTGCAGCAGCTGGCCCGCCAGCTCGGCTGAGCGCTACTCGACCACCGTCGGCGCGTTCTCGCCCAGGTCGACGAGCCAGTTCGACACCAGGTACGCGGCCGCCCCGAGCACCGGCAGCAGCACGAGTGCGGCGGCGGAGTCGGCGACGTCCAGGAACAGCCCCAGCATCGCGACGATGGCCAGGATCACCGCGACACAGCTCTTCACCCGCGCGGACGGGGTTCCGAAGCCGCGCAGCAGCGCCTCCCCGGCGAGCACCACGGCGACCGCGAGGACGATGAAGGTCAGGCCCCCCCAGAGCCCGCCGCCGGCCGCGACACCGCGGACGCTGGCGAAGATCGCCAGCGCCGCCGCCCCGAGGAGCGCCGCGACGAGGCCCACGACGGCACCGGTGATGACCGATGCGAGGTAGGCGTTCAGGTGCGGCAGGCGCCAGCCGGCGACCGTGCGGGCGCCGGTGATGGCGTGACGGGCGAGGACGGCCGCGACGTCCCGCGTCGTGTCGGCAGTGGCCCACCAGACGCGTCCGGTGAGCGCGCGGGCGCCGGCTGCCTTCGCGCCGAGATCGAGGTTCGGACGGCGGAGGGTGGTCCTGGTGCGGGGAGCCTTCTGGCCCGCTGGGGGAGTCGTGGGCGTACCGGCGGGACGAGGCGCTGCCTTGGCCTTCGGTCGCGTGGCCGTCGCGACGGGGCGACCGTACCGGACGGTCGGCGGGTTCGGCGTCCGGTCGGCGGGACGCACGACGGTCTTCTTCACCACCCGCTTGACGACCCGCTTGGCGGGCTCCTGCTCGTCGGCCATGCGGTCAGTTTGTCACAGGGTGTGTCAGGTCACAGGCGGGACGGGATCAGGCGTCGGCAGCTGCAGGTAGCCCGACAGCATCCGTCGCACCCGGGCGAGCGCCTGCGCACGCGCCTCGGGCCCCGACGGCGCCCCGTCGCCCCGGATGGCGCGGGACGCCTGCAAGATGATGGCGTCGATGTGCTCGGCCACGGCCTCCGGCTCGTGCTCGCCCAGGTCCTCGAGGGCCTGCCGCAGGGGAATCTGCAGCTGCACGTGGAATGCCTTCATGGGAGGCATCAGCACCTGCGGGTCGACGATCCGCGACAGTGCCCGCGCGACGGCCTGCTCTGCGCTGTCGAACAGGTCGATGTTCGCCTCGATGTAGGCCCACACCCGGTCACCGGGCGTGCTGGCCGCGGCGACCCGCTCGAGCACCGAGCGGGCCCACTCGGGGAAGACATCGGCGACGATGCCTTCGAGCAGCTCCTCCGGAGAGGCGAAGTACTGGTACACGCTGCTGCGAGCGAGGCCGGCCCGACGGCCGACCTCGCTCATCGTCGGGGCCACGCCGGTCGACGCCAGGATGCTGCGGGCAGCGTCCAGCAGGGCCCGACGCTGCCGTGCGTGGTGCTCGGCCACGGTGCCTGCCGTGATACGTGGCATGGGTCCCTCCGAAAAAGCTCCAGCGTGTCCGAGCGGTCAGCCTAGGCGGTCGTACCTAGTCCTCAGGCCGAGGTGGTCACCACAGGGCCCAGCCGGCCGTCGACCATCTCCAGCACCCGGTCGCAGTGGTGCAGCACGTCCTGATCGTGCGTCACCATGATGGTGGCGACACCGTGGGCGTGCGACTCCTCGGCCAGCAGGGCCACGACCTCCTGGCTGCGCTTGCGGTCCAGCGCCGCGGTGGGCTCGTCGACCAGCAGCAGCCGCGGCCGGGTGACCAGCGCGCGGGCGATGCCGATGCGCTGGCGCTCGCCGCCGGACAGCTCGTGCGGGCGGCGCTTGGCCTTGTGCTCCATGCCGACCTCGGCCAGCAGCTCGAGCGGATCGCGCGGATCGGCGACCTTGCCGAACGTCAGCGGCAGGCGCAGCTGGTCGACGCTGGTCAGTGCCGGCACGAGGTTTCCGCTCTGGAAGACGAAGCCGATCTGCTCACGGCGGATGCGGGTGAGCTCCTTCGGCTTCAGGCCGGTCAGGTCGGTGCCGCCGAGGCGGACCGAACCCGTGGTCGGGCTGGTCAACGCACCGGCGATGGCCAACAGGCTCGACTTGCCCGATCCGGAGGGGCCGACGATGGCCACCAGCTCGCCGGCCGCCACGTCCAGGCTGACGTCATCCAGCGCGCGGACGATCTCGTCGCCGTCGCCGTGCTCCAACGATGCATTCTTGATCGAGAGGACGGTGGTCATCGGCTGCCTCCAAGGGCGGTGAGGGGATCGATACGGGTGACGCGCAGCACGGCCACGCCGGCGCCGGCCAGGCCGAGCACGATCAGCAGCACGGTGGCTCCGATGATGGGCCCGGCCTCGAGGGCGAAAGGCATGGGCGTGGAGGCGAGGGCGCTGCCGGCGGCCAGGCCGATACCGATGCCGACACCCGCGGAGAGCACCAGCAGGATGAACGACTGCACGAGACTGTCGCGCAGCAGGTACCGGGTGCTGGCACCCATGGCGCGCAGGACCGCGAGCTCCTGGCGGCGCTGGATCGTCAGCACCGTGAAGAAGGCTCCGACGACCAGGGCGGAGATGGCGTACAGGAAGCCCTGGATGAGCTGCAGGGTCGACGTCTCGGCGGTGTAGCCGGGGGAGGCCCCGTAGGAGTCCTCGCGGGTCAGGGAGGTCGTGCCGGCCGCCTTGTCGCCGGCGGCGAGGTCGACCTTGGCGCCGTCCTTGGCCTGGACGGCGACCGCGGTGTACTCGTCGTAGACGCGGGCGGGAACCGGATCGCCCGGTCGCGTCCCGGCCTTGATCTCCTGCCAGGAACGCATCGGCAGGTAGCCGATGTCGACGTGTCCGAAGGTGTTCTGGTCAGCCATGATGCCCACGACCTTGAGCTGGGTGCCCGACGGCTCCAGGGTCACGGTGTCGCCGAGCTCGACGCCCTCGTCGGCGGCCGTGGAGCTGACGACCACCTCGCCCTCGTCGGCCAGGGCTTTGCCCTCTGCGACCTTGGGGGCGAGGAAGGAGTCGGTCTCGACGCCGAACAGGGCCAGGTCGATCTCGACGTCCCGGTCGGTCCGCGCATTGACCAACGTGTTGCCCAGGGGGGCAGCGTCGGCGACGCCGTCCTGCTCCTGCCACGCGCGGACGGCGTCCGGTCCGACGACGCTGCGTGAGAAGGCGGAGTCCTTGGAGACGTCCTTCTGGAAGGCGAAGGACGTGGCGTTGATGCGCTGGAGGCCGGACACGCCGTCATTGGCCAGGCCGACGGCCAGGCCGCTGAGCAGCACCATCAGGATCGCGATGAGGGCGACGACCGCGCCCATCAGGGCGAAGCGACCACGGGCGAAGGAAAGTTCTCGAAGGGCCAGGAACATGTCAGACCTGCCCGGTGTCACGGAAGACGTTCATGTCTCCATGATACCGACACCCCGTCGGTAAAAAAGGTCAGACCGAGCGATCGTCTCCGTCGCTGCACCGAAAAACACCCGGACCGCTCTCGCAGATCCGAGCAGCACCATTGCCCTCCGTACTCCGCGCGGAGTACGGCGAAGTGTCTCCCGTGGCCGGACGCGTCAGTCCTCCGGTGTTGGCAGCCTGATCGCCATGACGACTGAACGACGGACGCCCACAACACCAAAGGAGCACATACGAACATGGAACCGATCGAACAAGGCCCAGCGCAACCGCGGATCGGGCGCCGCAGTCTCATCACTCACGCGGCTGCACTCAGCGCTGGCGTTGGATTGTCCGCGGCGGCACTCGCGACACGGGACGACGACACCAAGAACAAGGACGTCTCGCTCAGTGCCCAGGAGATCTCACTTCGTGACCAAGATCTGAAATTCATCGGCGCGGAGGAGACGTTCTCGACTCCCGAGCTGTTGAAGCTGAACTCCATCAACGAGGATCACATCGCGTTCCTCGAGGAAATCGGTCTCGCGGATCTGGGCGAACGCCGCATCGGTGACATGGACGAGGGGCGACTCAACGTCCAGATCCTCTCGGCGCACACGCCGTCCGTGCAAAATGTCCCTGGGCAAGAGGGCATCGACTTCGCCTATCGTCTCAACCGGCAGCTCGTGGACGGGCCAATGGCCAGTTACCCGGGCCGCTTCCAGGCATTCGCCACCCTGCCATTGCAGAGCCCGGAGGCGGCGGCGGACGAGCTGGAGCGCTCGGTCCGGGAAGACGGTTTCCTGGGCGCACTGACGAACGGACACATCACGGGGAAGTATCTGGATCATCCCGAATTTGAGCCCGTGCTGGCGCGCGCCCAGGCTCTGGATGTGCCGATCTACCTGCATCCCGGTTATCCAGCTGACGACGTCTTCCAGATCTACTACAAGACGACACGGTCTGAGTACACCGAGGAGTTTCAAGACTTCATCTTCAGTGGGTCTGGATATGGCTGGCACCAGGAAGTGCTGACTCAGTGCATCCGGATGATCACGTACGGGGTCTTCGACAGATTCCCCCATCTGAAGATCATCATCGGCCACATGGGCGAAGGCCTGCCGTTCTACTACGAGCGAATCGCCAATGACATGGGCGAGCCGACCGAGAACTCGCTCGAGAAGCCCTTCGAGCAGTACTTCCAGGACAACTTCTGGATCACGACCAGCGCGTTCTACCAGGACGACCTGCTCCGTCTCTTGCTGAAATACATCAGTGTGGACCGAGTGCTGTTCGCAACCGACTATCCCTTCGCAGGCATCAAGGAAGGGACCGACTGGTTCCGAGCCGTTGATCTTCCGCGTGAGGACAAGGAGAAGATCGCATTCCGCAATGCGGAGAGTCTGTTCGGCATGAAGGTCTGACGCATCGGGGCCCGGCCGCGACCACCAGCCAGAAACCAGAAAAGTCCCGGACCCGCTTCCGCAGGTCCGGGACTTTTCTGTCTCTTGCGAGATCACACTGGTCGGGCTGACAGGATTTGAACCTGCGGCCTCGTCGTCCCGAACGACGCGCGCTACCAAACTGCGCCACAGCCCGACGCTCCCTACGAGAGGGAACCGGAAGAGTCTATCCCAGTGAGGTTGAGCAGTGTTGCCTCGGGTCGGCAGGCGATGCGAATCGGGGCGTACGGCGACGTCCCGAGACCTGCTGAGACGTGCAACCAGGAGGGTTCGTGGGTGCCCACCTGGTGGGTGGAAAGTCCTCTCGCGCGGGCGCGATCGAGGTCGCAGTTGGTCACGAGCGCCCCGTAGAACGGGATGCGCAGCTGGCCGCCGTGGGTGTGCCCGGCCAGGATCAGCGGGTAGCCGAGCTCGTTCCAGCGGTCGAGCACCCGCAGGTACGGCGCGTGTGTCACGCCGATCGCCAGATCGGCCGATCGATCGGCCGGGACGTCGTCCAGGACGTCGTACTCCAGGTGCGGATCGTCGACGCCCACGAAGGCAAGCCGGCGCCCCGCGACCTCGAGCTCATCGTGGCGATTGGTCAGGTCGGTCCACCCGCGCTGGGTGAACGCCGCGCGCAGCTCGTCGAAGGGCAGGTCCTTCACCCGTTCGGCGGTGGGGTCGTTCGCGACGCCGGTGCCGCCCTGGAGGTAGCGCACCGGACTCTTGCGGATCGGCGAGAAGTAGTCGTTGGAGCCGAAGACGAACACGCCCGGCAGGTCGAGGAGATCGCCGTAGGCACGCAGCACCGACGGGACGGCATCCATGTGGGCCAGGTTGTCGCCCGTGTTCACGACCAGGTCGGGTTCCAGCTCGGCGAGACCCTGCAGCCACTTCTGCTTGCGGTGCTGGTCCGGTGTCATGTGGGTGTCCGACAGGTGCAGCACGCGCAACGGCTCGGAGCCCGCGGCCAGCACCGGCACGGTGACCGTGCGCAGCGTGAACGCGTTGACTTCGTAGAGCGCGCCGTAGGCGAGGCCCGCCGCAGCGGCGGCGAACGGCCAGAGGAGGGGACGCATGCGCCCAGCCTGTCACAGGCGGACTGGCGTCGCGGTGGGACACTGGACGCATGTCAGCCCTCAAGGACCAGCTCCACGACGATCTCACCACCTCGATGAAGGCCCGCGACGCCTTGCGCACGTCGACCCTGCGCATGGTGCTCACCGCGATCACCAATGCCGAGGTGTCCGGCAAGCAGGTTCGTGAGCTCACCGACGAGGACGTCCTCACCGTGCTGGGATCCGAGGCCAAGAAGCGTCGTGAGGCCGCTCAGGCGTTCGCCGAGGGCAACCGGCCCGAGCTCGCCGAGAAGGAAAGGGCAGAGGCGGCGATCCTGGCCGAGTACCTGCCGGCGCAGCTGACGGTCGAAGAGATCGCCGTGATCGTGTCGGCGGCCGTCGAGTCCGCCGGCGCCGCCGGTCAGGGGATGAAGGCGATGGGCAAGGTCATGGGCATCGTGTCGCCGCAGGTCAAGGGCAAGGCCGACGGTGGCGCCGTCGCCGCGGAGGTCAAGCGCCAGCTCGGCGCCTGACCCCACCGCCCCTTGAGCTTGTCGAAAGGTGAAGGAAGTTCCCTTTCGACAAGCTCAAGGGGCGGGTCAGCTCAAAGGGGCGGGTCAGCTCAAGGGGCGGGCCGTCAGCGGTCGCGCTTGCGTCCTCGGTCGCGCCGGTCAGGGCCGTCGCCACTCTTCTTCGGCGCCGCGGCCCGGGCCGGCGCCCGCTTGGGCGGCGGGTCGAAGTTGACCGGCGTGAGGCTGTCCTGGATCTTCTGCATCGCCTTGGCCCACATCGGGCCGGCCAGCGATGAGCCGCCGACCGAGTTGAAGTCCAGCAGCCGGCCGTTGATCGTGACGCCGGCCAGCGACTTGGGCCGACCGTTCAGCTCCGGGTTCTTGCTGTTGGTCACCACGCCGGCGATCATGGACGCGGTGGCGAGCTCGGGCGTGTAGCCGGAGTACCAGACGGCCTTGTTGTCCTGCGTCGTACCGGTCTTGGCGGCCGACGGGACCTTGAGCCCGGTGCCGTTGGAGAAGCCGAAGCCGCCGGGCTCCTGCACACCGCGCAGGATGTCGTTGATCTGCGCGGCCTGGTCCTTGGTGAGGGCCCGCTTGCAGTTCGGGTCGAACTTCTTGAGCAGCTTGCCCGAGGAGTCGAGGATCTCGTCGACGGGTCGCGGCTTGCAGTACATGCCGCCGGAGGCTGCCGTGGCGTACGCCGAGGCCATGTCGAGCGGGCTGACGTCGGTGACGCCCAGGGTGAACGGGCCGACCTGGTTCTGCCGGGGCACCTTGATCCCCATCGCCTCCGCGGCGCGGACCGTGTTGCACAGGCCGGCCTGCTTCTCCAGCTGCGCGAAGTAGGTGTTGACGGACTTGCGGGTGCCCTCGTACATGTTCATGCGACCCGACACGGTGGAGTTGCTGACCTTCCACAGCGCGGTGCCATTGCCCTCGCAGTCGAAGTAGCTGCCGGCAGGCATCGTGAGATCGCGCGGCGAGTTGTACGTCTGCCCGACGTCGATGCCGTTCTTGAGGGCCGCGGCCACCGTGAACATCTTGAACGTCGAACCGGCCGGGAAGCCGCCGGACTGCCCGTAGGCGCCCGGGACCACGAAGTTGATGAACGACTCGCCGCGCTTCTTGCTGCGTCCCATCGGCCGCGACTGCGCCACGGCACGCACCTTGCCGGTGCCGGGCTCGATCATCGCGAGGGCCGCGATCGCCTCGTCGGTGGACTTGACCGTGGACCGCACCGCGTCGTCGGCGGCGGACTGCATGCCCAGGTCGATGTTGGACTTGATGGTCAGGCCGCCGCGCTCGAGGGTGGCGCGGCGCTCGTCGGGGGTCGCCCCGAGGGTCGGTTGCGCGAGCAGCCACTGGCGGGCGTAGTCGCACGAGAACTCACCCGTCACGCCGACGCAGCCGTTGGGGAACTCGGTGATCTTCAGCCCCAGCGGAGCGGCCCGGTACTCCGCGCCCTGCTCGGGGGTGATCTTGCCCAGCCGCTCCATGACGGCCAGGACGGTGTTGCGGCGCTGCAGCGCCTTCTCGGGATAGACGTTGGGGTCGTACTCGACCGGGTTCTTGACCAGGCCGGCCAGCGTCGCGGCCTGGCGGGCGTTGAGCTCGTTCGGTGCCTTGGAGAAGTAGTGGAAGGCAGCCGCGCTGATGCCGTAGGCACCGTCGCCGAAGTACGCCAGGTTCAGGTAGCGCTCCAGGATCTGCTTCTTGGTGTGCTTCTCCTCGTACTCGATCGCGAGCTTGAGCTCACGGATCTTGCGGGCGGTCGACTTCTTGGTCGCGGCCCGGCGCTGCTCGTCGGTGGTCGCCTGTGACAGCAATGTCAGCTTGACCAGCTGCTGGGTGATCGACGAACCGCCCTGCGTCTGACCCTCCGCGGCATTGTTGACCAGCGCGCGCAGCGTGCCCTTGAGGTCGAGCGCGCCGTGGTCGTAGAAGCGGGCGTCCTCGATCGACAGCAGGGCGTCCTGCATGACCGGGGCGATCTCCGACAGCGGGACGTCCTGGCGGTTCTCGTTGTAGAAGTAGGCGATCAGCTCGCCGTTGGAGGCCAGGAGGCGCGACGTCTGGGCGCTCGGCTGGTCCTCCAGCGTCAGGGGCAGGTCCAGGACGTCGTCGGTGGCCTTGCTGACGGTCACCGCAACGATCGCGGTCGTGGGGATCAGGATCAGCGCGATCAGCAGACCCGCCAGGCCCGACAGACGGGCCATCGCGGCGATCAGGACGGTGCGATGCCTGCTGTGCGTCTCGGACTGGGCTGCGCGACGCAGCGAGTCGCGAAAATCCTGCGGAGCCATGGGCAACAGCCTACGTGACTGGTCCCGGAGCGGAACCGATGCGACAACGTGTTAGTCATTAGTGACTACTCAAGATGACTCGTAACGCTCTGATACCCGCCGTCGTTAGTTCCTAAGTTGGGAGCTGCCAACTTCGGTCATCCGGACCGGTCTCGGGGAGGTTCATCATGTGGAATGAAAACTGGGCGGCTGACGCCGCGTGTCGTGGCAAGTCAGATGCACTGTTCGTCAAGGGCGCGGAGCAGAATCGCGCCAAGCAGGTGTGCGGCACGTGCCAGGTGCGGGCCGAGTGCCTCGCCGAAGCGCTGGACAACCGCATCGAGTGGGGCGTCTGGGGCGGCATGACGGAGCGTGAGCGCCGTGCGCTGCTGCGCCGCCGGCCCAATGTCACCGCGTGGCGCAGTGTCCTGCAGGTCGCGATCTAGCGCTCAGCTCGGCGCTTTCGCGCCCGTCAGCAGGTCGCCGATGAGGCGCAGTCCGTCCAGGTCGTGCACATCGCCGGCGAGGGCGGGCACGGAGACCGTCGCGACGCCGGGATAGGCAGCCGAGAACCGCTTCTTGAGGCGTTCGTCCTTCGCGGCCGCGCGCATGCGGTCCGCATGGATCGTCAGCAGCTCGGCGGTGGCCACGTCGCCGGCGCTGCCACCGGCCAGCTTGTGGGCGGCGGCCTCGGCGTCGACGGCCTCGATGCCGTCGGCGGCGCCGGTGCGCACACGGTTGACCACCAGGCCGGCCAGCGGCATCTGCTCGCCGGCGAGGCGCTCCACGAAGTAGGACGCCTCGCGCATCGCGTCCGGCTCGGGTGCCGCGACGACCAGGAAGGCCGTGCCCTCGGCCTGCAGCAGGGCATAGGTGCTCTCCGCCCGTTGGCGGAATCCGCCGAACAGGGTGTCGAAAGCCGCCACGAACGTCTGCACGTCAGTGAGCACCTGGGCGCCGAGGATCTTGTTCAGCGCACTGGTCACGATCCCGAATCCGGCACTGATCAACCGGGCAGGGCCCTTCGCCGGGGCGAGCAGGAGCTTGATGAACCGGCCGTCCAGCAGCGAGGAGAGGCGGTCCGGCGCGTCCAGGAAGTCCAGCGCCGAGCGGGACGGCGGGGTGTCGACGACGATCAGGTCCCACGTGCCGGTCGCGTGCAGCTGACCGAGCTTCTCCATCGCCATGTACTCCTGCGTGCCGGCGAAGGAGCTCGACAAGGCGATGTAGAACGGGTTGGACAGGATCTGGGCGGCCTTGTCCGGGGTCGCGTGCTGCTCGACGACCTCGTCGAAGGTCCGCTTCATGTCCAGCATCATGGCGTCGAGCGATCCGCCGTCCAGCGCTGCGCCCTTGACCGGCCGGGGGGTGTTGTCGAGCTCGGTCAGGCCCATCGACTGCGCCAGCCGGCGAGCCGGGTCGATCGTCAGCACGCACACCGCGCGACCCTTCTCGGCCGCGCGCAGGGCCAGTGCGGCGGCGGTCGTCGTCTTGCCCACCCCGCCGGAACCGCAGCACACGATGATCTGGGTCGTCCTGTCCTCCAGCAGCGCGTCGACGTCGATGTCACCGGCGGCCTGTTCGCGGGTGCCGCCGCGCGGCGACGGGTGTCCCTTGCGGGCGGAGGGGCTGGTCTGCGGCTTGCGGCTCATGCGAGCTCCTTGAGCTGCTCGGCCAGCTCGTACAGGGCACCGAGGTCGATGCCGTCGCTCAGCAGCGGCAGCTCGACGAGTGGACGTCCGCAGTCCTCCAGGATCTCGCGCTGGCCGTCCTGCAGGCGCTGCCGCTCGAGGTGTGCGGTGCCACCGGCGATGAGCGCGGGGGCCGCCGCGGCGTCCAGGTCGACGCGACGCAGGGAGGTCGCGACCGTCGCGGTCTTGAGCGATCCGCTCGACAGGGCCTCGCGGGTCGCGACGGACAGCATCGAGGGACGGACGAGGTTGAGGATCACGTGGCCCACCGGGAGCCGGTCGGACGTCAGCTCGGTGATGCCGTCGATCGTCTCCTGCACCGGCATCTCCTCCAGCACGGTGACCAGGTGCACGCGGGTCTGCGGCGATCTCATCATCTGCATGATCGAGTCGGCCTGACGGCGGATGGGGCCCACCTTCGCCAGGCCGGCGACCTCCGCGTTGACGTTGAGGAAGCGGCTGATGCGGCCGGTCGGCGGGGCGTCCATGATGACCGCGTCATAGGCGAACCGGTTGCCGTCGCGGCGACGCGCGGCCTCGTAGACCTTTCCGGTCAGCAGGACGTCGCGGACACCCGGCGCGATCGTCGTGGCGAAGTCGATGATGCCGAACTTGTCGAGTGCCTTGCCGGCCCGGCCGAGGCGGTAGAACATCGCCAGGTACTCCAGCAGGGCGGCCTCGGGGTCGATCGCGAGCGCGTAGACCTCGCCGCCGCCCGGTCCGACGGCGATCTGGCGCTCCTCGTACGGCAACGGCGGGACGTCGAACAGCTGGGCGATGCCCTGGCGCCCCTCGACCTCGCAGAGCAGGACCTTCTTGCCCCGCCCGGCCAAGGACATCGCGAGAGCGGCGGCGACGGTCGTCTTGCCGGTGCCGCCCTTGCCGGTGACGACATGGAGCTGGGTCGAGAGAGCCACGCCACGAGCCTACCGAGCATGCGCGAGTTCGCCTCCCGATCGGGACCGGCAGCGTTTCGGCGGTCGCTGGCCGGCCGCATCGGCTGCGCACACCGATACAGTCGGCATCATGACGAAATGGGAGTACCTCACCGCGCCGGTCCTCGTCCACGCGACCAAGCAGATCCTCGACAACTTCGGGCAGGACGGCTGGGAGCTCGTCCAGATCGTCCCGGGGATGAATCCCGAGAACCTGGTCGCCTACTTCAAGCGACCGGTCGCATGAGCCGCGCGGCCGAAGGACGGGTCCGCTGATGTCCGCCGTGGACGACCGCCTCGCCGGAGCCGGCCTGAGCGTCCCGCCCGTCCCCGCGCCCGTCGCGGTCTACGTCCCGGCGGTCCGGACCGGTTCATACGTCTACACGTCGGGCCAGCTGCCGCTGCGCGACGGCGAGCTGCTCGCGACCGGCAAGGTCGGTGGCGAGATCAGCGCCGAGGACGCCTATGACTGCGCACGGCAGGCCGCCCTCAACGCGATCGCCGCCGTCGGCTCGGTCGTCGACGACCTGGATGCGGTCGTGCGGGTCGTCAAGGCCACGGTGTTCGTCGCCAGCACCCCGGACTTCACCGGCCAGCCCGGGGTGGCCAACGGCGCCAGTGAGCTGTTCGGCCTGGCCTTCGGGGATGCCGGACAGCACGCCCGCAGCGCCGTCGGTGTGCCGGTGCTGCCCCTGGACTCACCCGTCGAGGTCGAGCTGATCGTCGAGGTCGGATGACCGTCCGGATCCCGGTGCCGGATCGGCTTCGCGCGGCGGCGGAGAACCCGCCGCCGGCGCCGGCCGAGCCGCGCGACGCCGCGACGATCGTCGTGGTCCGCGACGGGGACGAGGGGATCGAGGCCTACCTCATGCGGCGCCAGAGCAGCATGGCGTTCGCGGCCGGGATGTACGTGTTTCCCGGTGGCGGTCTCTCGAGGGCTGACGTGGAGCGCGAGGTGCCGTGGGTCGGACCCGATGCGACGGAGTGGGGACGCCGGTTCCGGTGCGCCCCCGACCTCGCTCGCGGACTGGTCGTGGCCGCGGTGCGCGAGACGTTCGAGGAGACCGGGATCCTCCTGGCCGGCCCCGATGGCGACACGATCGTGTCCGACACCAGCAGCGCCGAGATGCAGGCTGCCCGGCCGGCTCTCGACGCCGGTGAGATGGCCTTCGCCGACTTCCTGACCGATCACGGTCTCGTGCTGCGGGCCGACCTGGTGGGCGCGTGGGCGCACTGGATCACCCCCGCATTCGAGCCGCGGCGCTATGACACCCGGTTCTTCGTCGCGGCGCTTCCGGACGGCCAGCGGGTCGGCACGATGAGCCGCGAGGCCGATCATGCCGACTGGGTGCCGCTGTCGCGCGTCCTGGCGTCGGTGGACGCGGGCGAGGCCGCCATGATGCCGCCGACCATCGCCGCATGCCGCGAGGTCTCGGCCCACAGCGCGGCGACCGTGGTCGCAGCGGCGGCCGACCGGACGTTCCCGACGATCCTGCCGCAGCTCGTGGTCGTCGACGACGAGCTCTTTCTCGAGACCTACCTGGGGGAGTCATGACCATCAGCCCTGTCGCCGTGACGGATCGGGCCTCGTTCGTCCTCGCCGCCAATCCCGGCATCATGACGCTCGACGGGACGAACACGTGGATCCTGCGTGAACCCGGCGCGACGCATGCGGTCGTGGTCGATCCGGGACCCTCGGACGAGACCCACCTGCAGGCCGTGCTGGCGGCGGCCGGCGAGGTGGGCCTGGTGCTGTTCACCCACCGACACTTCGACCACACCGAGGCGCTGGGACGGATCGTCGAGCTGACCGGCGCGCCCGCGCGGTCGATCGACCCGGAGTTCACCCGTGGGGCCGAGCCGCTCGTCGACGGCGAGACGATCGACGTGGACGGCCTGTCGATCGACGTCTTCGCGACGCCCGGGCACACGACCGACTCGGCCTGCTTCCTGATGGGCGCGGAGCGGTCGCTGCTGAGCGGCGACACGATCCTGGGCCGTGGAACGACCGTCATCGCCCATCCTGACGGCGTCCTCGGCGCCTACCTCGACTCGCTCGCTCACATCCGCGAGCTCATCGAGGAGGGCCTCGTCGAGCGCATCCTGCCGGGGCACGGACCGGTGATCGACCAACCGGCCGAGGTCGTGGACTTCTACCTCGACCACCGCGCCGAGCGCCTCGACCAGGTGCGGGCAGCCGTGGACGCCGGGGCCACGACCCCTCGCGAGGTCGTCCAGCGGGTGTACCGGGACGTCGACGAGTCGCTCTGGGGCGCGGCCGAGCTCAGCGTCGCCGCCCAGCTCGACTACCTCCGCCAGCCGAATTTTGGCGCCTGAGCAACCGTTTCTCCGGCCGCAAGAGGTCAGAACGGTTGCTCGAGCGCCAAAACTTGGTCGTGCACAGGGGGCGGCAGGGTTTTGTCGGTCCACAGCCGCTCGGCGTCGATGTCCTCGGCGGTCGTTCTTCGGGCACCGTCGCGGGATGCGTCCTGTTCCGCCCGAGCTCCACGGCCGCGTCTTCACGCCCCGTGAGGCGGCCCGGTACGGCGTGACGCCGCGGATGCTCCAGGGCGCGCGGTTCGCGCAGGTCTTCCTGGGTGTCTGGCGAACGTCCGCGACGCCCGAGACGGAGGAGCTGCGCATCCGCGCGGCGCTGAGGATCCTGCCGGACGATGCCGCGCTGTCCCACCTCAGTGCCGTGCGGTGGCGCGGCCTCGACGTGGGCGCCTCCGTCCCGCTGCACTTCTCGACCGCATCGGCCGTGCACGTCGAGCGTGAGGGACTGGTCGTCCACCGCCGTCAGGCGCGACTGCGACCGCACCTCGTGCGGGGGGTGCCGGTGCTCGACGGGGCGCGCACGTTCGTCGACGTGGCCACCGACGTCGGGGACCGGGCACTGCTGCGGATCGGCGACTGGCTCGTGCGGCACGGACACGTCGACCTGCTGGAGCTGCGGGCGTTCGCGATCGCCGAGCACCTCGACGGCGTCCAACGGGCCCGGCGGGTGGCGCCGCTCGTGCGGGAGAGGGTCGACTCGGTCCGTGAGTCGGACGTGCGGTGGATCATCCACGCCGCGGGTCTGCCGATGCCGGAGCCGAATGTGCCGATCCGGGACGCCCAGGGGGTCCACGTGGCCAACGGAGACCTGGTCTATTGCGTCCACCGGGTGCTGATCGAGCACGATGGCTGGCACCACGAGCGGGATGCGGTCCAACGTCAGCGCGACCACCTGCGACGCGAGATGCTCGAGGCACTGGGGTGGCGGGTCATCGTCATCACCGTCAAGGACTTCGAGGACGAACGACAGATCGCGTGGCGGGTCTTCAACGCGTTGCGCGAGCGCGGCTACCGCGGCCCGTCACCAAGATTTGGCCGCTGAGCAACCGTTTCGGGACGCGAACGTCCTAGAAACGGTTGCTGAGGCGCCAAATTTTGGTCAGCGGGCGCGGCGCTGCAGGCGCTCGAGGTCGAGGATCACGACGCTGCGGGGCTCGAGGCGCAGCCAGCCGCGGCTGGCGAAGTCGGCCAGGGCCTTGTTGACCGTCTCGCGCGAGGCGCCGACCAGCTGGGCGAGCTCCTCCTGCGTGAGGTCGTGATTGACGTGGATGCCGTCATCGGCGCGACGACCGAAGCGCGACGCGAGGTCGAGCAGGGCCTTCGCGACACGACCGGGAACGTCGCTGAACACGAGGTCACCGACGACCTCGTTGGTGCGGCGCAGGCGTCCGGCGAGCTGGTTGAGCAGTGCGTGGGCGACATCGGGGTGCGCGTTGAGCACGGGGCTCAGGGCCTCGTGGCCCAGGCTCTTGAGCTCGACGTCGGTGACGGCGGTGGCCGTTGCGGAACGCGGCCCGGGATCGAAGAAGGACAGCTCGCCGAACATCTGTCCGGGGCCCAGGATCGCGAGCAGGTTCTCGCGGCCGTCGGGGGAGGTGCGGCCCAGCTTGATCTTTCCGTCGGTCACGACGTAGAGCTGGTCGCCGTCATCGCCCTCGCTGAACAAGACCTCGCCGCGGCGAAGGCTCGTCGACGACATCGATGCCTCGAGTGCCTCCGCGACCTGGTCATCGAGGCCGGAGAACAGCGGTGCCTGTCGAAGAACGTCGTCGGTCACGGTCATCCCTATCAGTCGTGGAGCGGGCGTCACATAGATGTGCCCCTTGTGCAGTTTCCCACATTCGGACGGTCCGCGGCGAGCCACTCGCTGCGGCACGTACGCTGGAGCCTGTGTCGAAGACCGTGACGAGGCCGGATACGGCACTCGTGCGCCGGGCGCGCAGGATCCATCGGGGCCTGGCTCAAACTTATCCCGAGGCTGGTTGCGAGCTCGACTTCAGGTCCCCCTTCGAGCTCCTGGTGGCGACGGTGCTGTCGGCCCAGACCACCGATCGGCGGGTCAATGCCATCACGCCGGTCCTGTTCGAGGCCTTTCCCGACCCCGCGGCCATGGCGGCGGCCCCCCGTGCCGAGCTGGAGCAGATCATCCGGCCCACCGGCTTCTTCCGGGCCAAGACCGACAGCCTGCTCGGCCTGTCGGCGGCACTGGTCGAGCGCTACGACGGGCAGGTTCCTGGGCGGCTCGACGACCTGGTGACCCTCCCGGGCGTGGGGCGCAAGACGGCCCACGTCGTGCTGGGCAATGCCTTCGACATCCCGGGGCTGACCGTCGACACCCACTTCGCGCGGCTCGTGCGACGGTTCGAGTGGGTCCCCGAGGACATCGCGAAGGATCCGGTCAAGATCGAGCACGCCGTGGCCGCGCTCTTCCCGCGCAAGGACTGGACGATGCTGAGCCACCGCCTGATCTGGCACGGACGCCGTCGCTGCCACGCCAAGAAGCCCGCCTGCGGAGCATGCCCCGTCGCGCAGTGGTGCCCGTCGTTCGGCATCGGCCCGACCGACCCGGTGATCGCCGAGGCGCTGGTCACCACGCAGGGCCCGGCATGAGCGCGGCGGCGCGGCGGACGGCTGCGGCGCTCGTCGCGGCGGTCCTGGCGCTGACCCTCGCCGCGTGCTCGTCATCGGACCCGGAGCCGGCCAAACCGACCTTCGGTGGCGGCGGTGCGGCCACCTCGGGCTCGTCCGACGAGCTCGCCGCCGCCAAGGCGCGCGCGGGCATCGAGGACTGCCCGGCCGGCGGGGAGCGGGCCTCGGGCGACGGCGCGCTGCCCGACGTGACGCTCGCGTGCCTCGGCGGGGGGCGATCGGTCGAGCTGTCGACCTTGACCGGCACACCGACGGTCATCAACCTGTGGGCGAGCTGGTGCGTCCCGTGCCGCAAGGAGCTGCCCCTGCTCGCTCGCGTGGACGCCGAGTACGGCGACAGGCTGCGGGTCATCGGCATCGACTTCAAGGAGACGAGTCCCGGTGCGGCGATCGAGCTGGCCCGCGCGACGGGCGTGACCTACCCGCAGCTGAGCGATCCGGACCAGTCCGCGGCCGCGGGTCTGGGGGTCGTGGCGCTGCCGCAGACCATCTTCGTGGATGCGCAGGGAAGAATAACTGCCACGGAGCGCAAGGAGTTCCGTTCGTACGCCGATCTGACGGCCGCGATCGAACGACACCTGGGAGTGACACCATGACGGCCGACACGCTGCCGGACTGGCTGCGCCCCCTCGCCGACCTGGCGGGAACGGTCACGGCAGCGGACCTGTCACCGCACTTCACCTCGGTGCCGGCCGATGCGCGCCCTGCGGCGGTGCTGCTGCTGTTCGCCGACGGCCCGGACGGCCCCGAGCTGCTGCTGACCGAGCGCGCGGCCACGATGCGCAACCACCCGGGTCAGATCGCCTTCCCCGGCGGCAAGTCCGACCGCGGCGATGCCGATGCGGTGCACACGGCGTTGCGGGAGGCGCAGGAGGAGGTCGGGCTCGATCCGTCCACCGTCGACGTCTTCGCGACGCTGCCGACGCTGTGGCTGCCGCCGAGCAACTTCGCGGTCACCCCGGTCCTGGGCTACTGGCGCGAGCCGCGTGTTCTCGGGGCGGTCAGCGACCAGGAGGTCGTGACGGTCATCCACCGGCCGATCCGCAGTCTCATCGACCCCGACAACCGGTTCAGCGTCACCCATCCGTCCGGATGGCGGGGCCCCGGCTTCGAGATCGGCACGACGATGCCGCTGTGGGGCTTCACCGCCGGGATCATCGCCCGGCTGTTCGCAGCGGTGGGCTGGGAGCAGCCGTGGGACGACTCGGTGACCCGGCCGCTGCCCGAGCTGCCTCGATGACGCCGGAAACCGGGTGAGCCCGCGATGAACTCCCTCGACGTCATCTTGCTGGTGGTCCTCGTGGCCTATGCGATCTCCGGCTACATCCAGGGCTTCCTGGTCAACCTCGTCGCGACGCTGGGTCTGCTCGCCGGCGGACTGCTGGCCCTGGCGATCGTCCCGCAGGTCCTGTCGGGCGACATGCCGACGCTGTCACGCTCGCTGCTGGCGCTGGGCCTGGTGATCGGTGCGGGCGGCATCGGCCAGGCCATCGGCACCCTCATCGGCGTGGGTCTGCGCAACCGGCTCACGTGGAAGCCGTTGCGATCGGTGGACGCTGTCGGCGGCAGTGCCCTGAGCATCGTCGCGGTGCTGTGCGTCGCCTGGGCGCTGGGCTACTCGGTCAGCGGCACCACGATCCCCTACCTGTCGACGGCAGCGCGCGACTCCACGATCCTCCAGCGGGTCGACGGCGTGATGCCGCCCCGTGCGACATCGGTGCTCCGCTCGTTCAACGAGGTGCTGGACTCCAGCCTGTTCCCCCGGTACATCGACCCGTTCGACTCCGAGGAGATCACCCAGGTCGAGCCGCCCGACGAGGCGACGCTGAAGAGCCGGGGTGTCGCGCGGGCCAAGGACAGCGTCGTGAAGATCCTCGGTCAGGCCCGCTGCGACCGGGGCATCGAGGGCACCGGTTTCGCCTACGCGGACGATCGCATCATGACCAATGCCCATGTCGTGGCCGGCGTCCAGAACCCCACCGTCGTCGTCGACGACCGGCGGGTGCCTGCCCGGGTGGTCCTGTTCGACCGACAGCTCGACGTCGCGGTGCTCGCCGTGAACGACCTCGGCCTGCGGCCGCTGCGCTTCGACGACGACGGCCGGGCCGGACAGCCCGCTGCGGTGCTGGGATATCCCGAGAACGGCCCCTTCGACGCCCGCGCGGCGCGCATCCGCAAGCAGATCAAGCTGCGCAGCCCTGACATCTACGACCGCGGCCAGGTCGTCCGTGAGACCTTCTCGGTGCGCGGGCTCGTGCGGTCCGGGAACTCCGGCGGCCCGCTGGTCTCGGAGTCCGGCAAGGTGCTGGGGGTGATCTTCGCGGCCTCGGTGTCCGACAAGTCCACGGGGTACGCGCTGACCGCCGGCCAGGTCGCCGAGGACGCTCGCCGCGGCGCCACCGCGACCTCGAGCGTGTCGACGGGCGACTGCGCATGAGGCCCGTCGTCGCGGTGCTCGCAGGCCTGGTGGCCTTCGCCGCCGCAGTCGTCACCGTGCCGCTGCTGTGGGTCTCGACGCACGTGGCGGACGAGGACGGCTACGTGAGGTTCAGCAGCGAGCTGGCGACCGACCAGAAGCTGCAGGAGGCGTTCGTGGCGCGCCTGGTGGACGAGTACGTGCAGCGAAAGGACATTCCGGAGTCGCTGCAGGAGCCGGTGACCTCCGCCCTGACCGACGTGACCCGCACGACGACCAACCAGCCGGGATTCGTCGAGGCGTGGGAGCAGACCCAGCGTGACCTGCACCGGTCGGCGTTCAAGGACGGCGACGGACCGCTGACCGTCAGCCTGCGCCCCATGGCCACCTTCGTGACGAGCCGGCTGGACCGCAACCTGCCCATCTCGCTGGAGGTGCCCGGCGAGGTGCGTGCCCAGATCGGCACGGCGCAGGACCGCGAACGGCTGGTGTGGGTGGAGCGGTCCCGGACGTGGTCGCTGCTGGGGCTCCTGGTCGTGCTCGTGGCCGCCACGGTGTCACTGGTCGCCGCGCGCAGCAGGCCGCTGGCACTGGCCGGCCTCGGTCTCGGCGCCCTCGCGACGGCCGGGGTGCTGCGGGTCGCGATCGAGATCGCGGTCCCCGAGCTGACCGAGCGGGCCGAGTCGAAGTCGCCGTTCGCCCGGGCGGTCCAGCCGCTGCTGGTCGACCGCGCGGCCGCATCGCTGACGGACTGGCTGGTCTGGATCGCGCTGGGCGGGGGTGCCGCCGTCGTCCTGGGGGTGCTCGGGCGACTGGTGTCCGGACGGCCCCGACGGGGCTGAGGTCTAGCGGCGGTGCGAGGCCGGACGCGGGGCCGTGGTCAGCGGTGTCTGCGCGCCGGCAGCAGCGTCGGTGTGGCCCTTGAGCGCAGCGGGGATCTCCTTGGCGGCTGCGATCGTCTTCTCCGGCGCCCGGATCTTCTTGAGCAGCCGGATGCCGACGAGGATCAGCAGCGCGACCAGCACCAGGTAGAAGCCGGCGACGATCAGGAACGCCCATGCGGGGTCGAGGCCCGCCATGACGATGAAGTACGCCGCCGCGATCGACAGCAGGACGATGATCAGCAGGCCGAAGAACGCGGACACCGCGATCATGCCGATACCGACGGCGCCGGCCTTCGCGCTGACGCGCAGCTCGCTCTTGGCAAGCTTGATGACGGTCTGGACCAGCAGGGCGATGTCGCGGCTGGCGTCGCCGACCAAGCGGCCGATGGTCGGTTCCTCCGGGGAGCTCATAGCGGGAGCCTACAAGTGTTCGGGCGGAGTGCGCAGGTCAGCGTCCGGCGATGGCCGCCACCACGCCGGCGTCGGACGCCTGCCACAGCAGGTTGCCACCGATCACGATCGCGAGCAGCATGCCGCCGGCCGTCAGATCGGTGCGAACCCGGCGGCGGGGCTCGGACTTCGGGGCGGACGGGGTGTTCGTGTTCTGCATGGCAGCACGGTGCCCCGCGCACATGAGATCAAACTGAACGCGGGGCACCCGTACGGGGCAGGCGTGAGCAAGGCCACACCTGCTGCGGCTAGTCGTCGTCGGTGGCGGCCTTCATCCCGGACGTGATCAGGTCCATGACGCCGGCGTCGGCCAGGGTCGTGGTGCTGCCGACCTCACGGTTCTCCGCGACGTCGCGCAGCAGCCGCCGCATGATCTTGCCCGAGCGAGTCTTGGGCAGCTCGGGGACGACCATGATCTGGCGCGGCTTCGCGATCGCACCGATGTGCTGGCCGACGTGGGCCCGCAGCTCGGCGACGATGTCCTCGCCCCCGTCGAGCGCCGAGTCCCGCAGGATCACGAACGCGACGACGGCCTGGCCGGTCGTGTCGTCGGTGGCTCCCACGACCGCCGCCTCGGCGACCTTCGGGTGGGACACCAGCGCGGACTCGATCTCGGTGGTCGACAGCCGGTGCCCCGAGACGTTCATGACGTCGTCGACGCGGCCGAGCAGCCAGATCGCCCCGTCCTCGTCCTTGCGGGCGCCGTCCCCGGCGAAGTAGTACTGCGGCCAGCGCGACCAGTAGGTCTTCTTGTAGCGCTCGTCATCGCCCCAGATCGTGCGGAGCATCGACGGCCAGGGCTCGGTGATGACCAGGTAGCCGCCCTCGCCGTTGTCGACCGGGTTGCCGGCGTCGTCGACGACCTCGGCCGAGATGCCGGGGATGGGGGTCATCGCCGATCCCGGCTTGCCTGCCGTGACGCCCGGCAGGGGGCTGATCATGTGGGCGCCGGTCTCGGTCTGCCACCAGGTGTCGACGATCGGGGTCCGCCCGCCGCCGATGTTCTCGCGGTACCAGACGTACGCCTCGGGGTTGATCGACTCGCCCACCGAGCCCAGGATGCGCAGGCTGGACAGGTCGGACTTCGCCGGGATCTCGTCGCCCCACTTCATGAAGGTGCGGATGGCGGTGGGGGCGGTGTAGAAGAGCGAGACCTTGTACTTCTCGATGATCTCCCACCAGCGGCCCTTGTGGGGGGTGTCCGGGGTGCCCTCGTAGAGCACCTGTGTCGCGCCGTTCGCGAGCGGGCCGTAGACGATGTAGGAGTGCCCGGTGACCCAGCCGACGTCGGCGGTGCACCAGTAGACGTCGTCCGGCTTGTGGTCGAACACCGCCCAGAACGTCCACGCCGACTGCACGAGGTATCCGCCGGTGGTGTGCAGGATTCCCTTGGGGTTCCCGGTCGTGCCGGAGGTGTACATGACGTACAGGGGGTGCTCGGCGTCGAACATCTCCGGCGTGTGCTCGGTCGATGCCTTGTCGACGGTGTCGTGCCACCACACGTCGCGTCCCTCGGTCCAGTCGACCTCCTGCCCGGTGCGGCGCACGACCAGGACGCCGGTGACGTCCGGACACTTCTCGAGGGCCTCGTCGACCGCGGGCTTGAGGGCGGACGGCGCGCCGCGGCGGAAGCCGCCGTCGGCCGTGATGACGACCTTCGCATCGCAGTCCAGGATGCGGCTGCTGAGGGCGTCGGCGCTGAAGCCGCCGAAGACCACGGTGTGGGGAGCGCCGAGGCGGGCGCACGCCAGCATCGCGATGACCGCCTCGGGGATCATCGGCAGGTAGATCGCGACCCGGTCGCCGGCCCGGAGGCCGAGGTCGGTCAGCGCGTTCGCGGCCTGGGACACCAGGTCCTTGAGCTCGGCGTAGGTGATGTCGCGGGTGTCGTCGTCGGGCTCGCCGACGAAGTGCAGCGCGACCCGGTCGCCGTTGCCGGCCTCGACGTGCCGGTCCACGCAGTTGTAGGCCGCATTGAGCTTGCCCCCGACGAACCACTTCGCGAACGGGGCATTCGACCAGTCGAGCACCTCGGTGAACGGGGTGTCCCAGTCCAGGCGTGCCGCCTGCTCGCCCCAGAAGGCGAGGCGGTCGGCTGCGGCCGTCTCGTACACGTCGGCCGTGACGTTGGCGTGCGCCGCGAGGTCCTCCGGAGGAGGAAACGTCCGGTCCTCCGTGGACAGGTTGCTGATGTTCTGCTCGTTCACCGGTGGCTCCTTGGATCGGTTCGTCATCGCATGCATTGTGTCTCACGTCACCTCGAGGGTCATCCCGGGCGGGCCGCAGAGCGTCCGCCCGGGATGACGTCCCGGTCTATTTCTCGGAGCCGGCCCCCGTCATCGAGCGGACGTCGAGCTCGACGTAGCGGGCCTCCGCATCGGAGTCCCGGGCGGTGATGGTGCCGAGCCAGCCGAAGAAGAAGCCCAGCGGGATCGAGATGATGCCCGGATTCGCCAGCGGGAACCAGCTGAAGTCCGCTCCGGTGATCATCGCGGTCTCCGAGCCCGACACGACCGGCGAGAAGATCACCAGGCCGACGCACGAGATGAGTCCGCCGTAGATGCTCCACACCGCCCCGCGGGTGTTGAACCGGCGCCAGAACAGGTTGAACAGCAGCGCCGGCAGGTTCGCCGAGGCGGCGACGGCGAAGGCCAGCGCCACCAGGAAGGCGATGTTGAGCTTCTGGGCCGGGATCGACAGCGCGATCGCGACACCGCCGATCACGAAGGCGGCGATACGGGCCACCTTGACCTCCTGCTTCTCGGTGACCTTGCCCTTCTGCCAGACATTGGCGTACAGGTCGTGCGCCACCGACGAGGCCGATGTCAGGGTGAGCCCGGCGACGACCGCCAGGATCGTGGCGAAGGCGACCGCCGAGATCAGGGCCAGCAGCACGGCGCCCCCGGTCGAGCCGGAACCGCCGCCGACGGCCTCGGCCAGCAGCGGCGAGGCCAGGTTGCCGCCGGAGTCGACGATGTCCTGCTTCTTGTCGCCCTTGACCAGTGCGGCCGCACCGAAGCCCAGCACGAGGGTCATCAGGTAGAACGAGCCGATCAGGCCGATCGCCCAGAGCACCGACTTGCGGGCCTGGCGGGCGGTCGGGACGGTGTAGAAGCGGATCAGGATGTGCGGCAGCCCTGCGGTGCCCAGCACGAGCGCCAGGCCAAGGGAGATGAAGTCGATCTTGGACTCCGTCGACACGCCGTACTTGAGACCGGGCTCCAGGAATGCCTTGCCGGCGCCGCTCTCCTCGGCCGCGGTGCCGAGCATGTCGCTGATGTTGAAGTCGAACTTCGCGAGCACCAGCACCGTGATCAGGATCGTGCCGACCATCAGCAGGACGGCCTTGACGATCTGCACCCAGGTGGTGCCCTTCATGCCGCCCACGACGACGTAGAAGATCATCAGGATGCCGACGGCCACGATCGTCAGGTTCTTGGCGGTCTCGCTGTCGACGCCCAGCAGCAGGGCCACCAGCGCGCCGGCGCCCACCATCTGGGCCAGCAGGTAGAAGATCGACACCACCACGGTGGAGGTCGCGGCCGCGGTGCGGACCGGGCGCTGACGCATCCGGAAGGCGAGCTGGTCGGCCATCGTGAAGCGGCCGGAGTTGCGCAGCAGCTCGGCCACCAGCAGCAGGGCCACGAGCCAAGCGACCAGGAAGCCGATCGAGTACAGGAAGCCGTCGTATCCCGACAGCGCGATCGCGCCGGAGATGCCCAGGAACGAGGCGGCCGACATGTAGTCGCCGGCCACGGCGAATCCGTTCTGGGCGCCGGAGAAGCTGCGCCCGCCGGCGTAGTAGTCGGCCGCGGTCTTGGTGTTGCGGCTGGCCCAGAACGTGATGGCGACCGTGATCAGCACGATCACGACGAACAGCGAGCCGGTCAGCAGCTGGTTGCTGCCATCGCCCTCGTCGGCGGCCTGCAGGAGGGTTGCGGCGCTCATCGCTCGATCTCCTGCTCGTACTCGTCACGCAGGCGATCGGCGATGGGATCCATGCGCCGCGCCGCGAACAGTGCGTACCAGATCGCGATCCCGAAGGTCGTCACGAACTGCAGCAGCCCGAACACGAGGGCCACGTTGATGTTGCCGAACAGGACATGGCCCATGAATCCGCCCGCGTAGTTCGAGAGCAGGACGTACAGCAGGTACCAGGCCATGAAGGCGATGGTCAGCGGGACGACGAATCCGAAGTACGACTTCTTCAGCTGTGCGAAGTCCTCGGAGGCATGGATGCGTTGATAGGCCTCGTGGGCCTCGACGGAGATCTTCTCGCTCACAGGTCTCACCACTTTCTGACGGGGGCGGTCTGGCGGGGACGGTTCCCGGCAGCGCTGCGCCGAGTGGTGCAGACGGTAGGCAACCGCCGCGATGTGGGCCAGATCACTGGAGGGCGTTGCGGTGGGCCACCGTGCCCGTGCGGTGGGCGGTCGTCGCGCTGCGCCGAACGGTCGTCCTGGGACGACGAACGGTTGCGTCTAGTCCTGGCGCTCGACGTCCACGTGCTCGGGGGTGTGCAGGCGGACCATCGTGCGCGACACGTTGCCGGGCACGGCGTCGCGGGTGAGCAGCGAGACGCCGATCATCAGGCCGAAGCCGATCGGGACGGTCCACGCCGCCGGCTGGCTCATCAGCACGCCCAGCCACCCGTCCGGTCCCCACACGATCGTCAGCACGGGCGCGATGCCGGCGCACAGGCCGCCACCGATCATCCCCGCGATGGCCCCGTGCGCGGTCAGCCCGCGCCACCAGATGCCCAGCACGAGCAGGGGGCAGAACGTGGACGCCGCCAGCGCGAAGGCGAAGGTGACCGAGTTGGCCACCGAGATGCGTTCGGCCGACAGGGCGAGGACCAGCGGGACCAGGATGCCCCCGGCGGCGGCCAGCCGCAGGGCCGTGATGGTGCTGAGGCGCCGGCCCGGGCGCTGCTCGGAGCGGGCCAGCCCCTGCCCGAGGACCCCGGCGATCGACATCGTCAGGCCGGACGACGTGGACAGGAAGGCCGCGAACGCCCCCGCCGTGAGCAGCGCCGCCAGCAGCTCGCCGGTGCTGCCGCCCAGCATGCGCGACGGGAGCTCCAGCACCACGGTGTCGGTGCGGCCCGCGGCCAGCAGGTCGCCGGCGTAGATGCGCCCCAGGACCCCGTAGATCGTCGGCAGGAGGTAGAAGGTGCCGAGCAGCGCCAGCACGATCAGCGTCGTGCGGCGCGCCGCGCGGCCGTCCGGGTTGGTGTAGAACCGCACCACGACGTGCGGCAGGCCCATCGTGCCCAGGAAGGTCGCGATCATGACCGAGTACGTCAGGTACAGGCCGGTGGCGTCGGTGCGGCCCAGCGGGGTGAACCAGTCCTGCGGCGCGACCGGGGACGGGCGGCCGTCGCTGGACCAGGCGTGCAGCAGGAAGAACACCGGGATCAGCAGGGCGGTGAGCTTCAGCCAGTACTGGAAGGCCTGCACGAAGGTGATGCTGCGCATGCCGCCCGAGACGACGTTGATGACCACGATCACCGCGACGAGCACCGTGCCGGCCCAGGTCGGGGCGCCGGTCACGGTGCGCAGCGTCAGCCCTGCGCCCTGGAACTGCGGGATGAGGTACAGCCAGCCGACCGCCACGACCAGGACGCTGGCCACCTCCCGCACCCGCACGGACTGCAGCCTGACCTGGGCGAAGTCCGGGATCGTGTAGGCGCCGGAGCGGCGCAGCGGGGCCGCCACGAACACCAGCAGCATCAGGTAGCCGGTGGTCCAGCCGATCGGGTACCAGAGCATGTCTGCCCCGTAGGCCAGCACGAGGCCGGCCACGCCGAGGAAGGAAGCCGCCGACAGGTACTCGCCGCCGATCGCGGAGCTGTTCCAGACCGGGCTGACCGATCGCGAGGCGACGTAGAAGTCGCTCGTGGTCCGGCTGAACCGCAGGCCGAACGCCCCGATGCCGAGCGTCGCGACGGCCACGAGGGCGACGGCCACGATGCCGTAGGTGGTGCTCACGGACGGCGGGCCTCGTCAGGATGCTGGGGATCGACCAGCTGGCTGAAGTCCCGCTCCGCGCGTTCTGCCTGGCGGATGTAGACCCAGCCCAGGCCGAACAGGCCCGGATAGACCAGGACGCCCAGGATCACCCAGGGCGCCGGCACCCCCAGCACCCGGAACTCGGTCACGGCGTCGGACAGCAGGAAGACCAGTGGCAGCGCGCCGATCGACAGCATCAGTGTGAGGGCCACGGTCAGCGCGGCCCGCAGCTGCGACCGGATGAGGGAGCGCATGTAGATCTCGCCGACCCCGGTCGACTCGTCGATCTCCTGGCGCACGCTGCGCCGCACGTGGGTCGGGGCGGAGGTCAGCGGGCTCGTGACGCGCACCCGTCCCGGGTGGGCCGCCGGCGGCTGGGGTGGCTCGGTCACAGCGCGCGTTCGTGGATCAGGTCGCGCAGGGCGCGCGTGTGCCGCCGCGCCACCGGCAGCTCGAGCAAGGAGGTCCCGGAGGGAACCAGGACGCTGCACCGCCCGGCCTGCGCGCGGATCTCCCGCACGTGCGCCAGGTTGACCACGATGCTGCGGTGGACCCGTACGAAGCCCGCCTCGGCCCACTGGTCGGCCAGGACGCCCAGTGGCGTCCGGACCAGGTGGCTGGCGCAGTCCTCGAGGTGCAGCCGCACGTAGTCGCCCTGCGCCTCGGCATGGGTCACGGACGACCGGGACACGAACCGGGTCACCCCGCCGAGCTCGACGGCGATCTGCTCATCGGCCGTGGCGGGAGCGTGCTCGCCGTCGGCGCAGGCCCGGCGGACGCTCTCGCGCAGCCGCTCCTCGCGGATGGGCTTGAGCAGGTAGTCGACGGCGTTCATCTCGAAGGCCTCCACCGCATGGGCCTCGTGGGCGGTCACGAACACGATGCGCGGCGGATCGCGGAACCGACCCAGGAGTCGGGCGATGTCGAGCCCGCTGAGCCCCGGCATCGCGACGTCCAGGAACACCACGTCGATCTCGTTCTGCTCGAGCACCCGCAAGGCGTCCGTCCCGCTGTGGCTGGCGCGGACCGAGGCGATCCGGTCATCGCGCTCGAGCAGCCAGACCAGCTCGTCGAGGACGGGTTGCTCGTCGTCGACGACCAGGGCGTGCAGGGCAGCGGACATGGACAGATCCTCGCGGAGCGTGACCGGCGCCACAACCCCCGTCGTCCGTCATGGGCTGCGGTCAGGGGACCGGGTCGACCGCCGGGGAGAACTTGGGCACGCGCAGCGACACCTTCGTGCCGTGCCCGGGTGCCGTCTCGACGACGATCCCGTACTGGTTGCCGTAGACCGTCCGCATGCGTTCGTCGACGTTCGCCAGACCGACCGAGGCGCTCGCGCTGCCGCCTGACAGCGCCGCGCGCACGACCTCCGGGTCGACGCCGGCGCCGTCGTCCTCGATGGTGATGAGGCACTCGTTGCCGGCGTCGAGCGCGGTGACGCTGATCGTCCCGTCGCCGGCGCGGCTCTCCAGCCCGTGCCGTACCGCGTTCTCGACCAGCGGCTGGACGGACAGGAACGGCAGGGTCACGCTCAGCACCTCGGGGGCGATGAGCGTGACGACCCGCAGGCGGTCCCCGAACCGGGCCTTCTCCAGCACGAGGTAGCGCTCGATCGAGCGCAGCTCCTCGGCGAGGGTCGTGAACTCGCCGTGCTGGCGGAACGAGTAGCGGGTGAAGTCGGCGAACTCCAGCAGCAGCTCGCGGGCGCGTTCGGGATCGGTGCGGACGAACGAGGCGATCGCGCCCAGGGAGTTGTAGATGAAGTGAGGGGAGATCTGTGCCCGCAGGGCGCGCAGCTCGGCCTCCATCAACGCCGTGCGGGACGCCGCGAGCTCGGCCAGCTCGAGCTGGCTGGACATCCAGCGGGCGACCTCGGTCGTGGCCCGGACAAGCCCCGCCGACACCTCGTCGGTCAGGATCACGATGGTGCCGATCACGACCCCCTCGACCGCCAAGGGGGCGACGATCGCCCGGCCCGAGGCCTGCGTCGTGCCACCGTCCATCGCCGCGCTCATCAGGTCGGCGACGTCCTCGGGGTCGACGGGGCCGTCCCAGGCCAGGGGCTGGCGGGTGTCGGTGATCGCGATGGTCCGGACGCCCAGCAGCGTCCGGACGTGGGGCAGGGCGCTCGCGGCGCTCTCGGCGTCCAGGCCCCGCCGCAGCGCGGGTGCGGCCAGTGCCGCGGTGTGCAGCGTCTCGTACGTCGCGCGGTCCTCCGCGGTGCCCAGGCTGGGTCGCCGGGACAGCAGCCACCACCGGGCGAAGCCCGCGACCGCGACGAGCGCGACGGCGGCGATGATCGCGGTCAGCAGGTTGTCCATCGCCCGACGCTATCGCCGGTGCCGGTCAGTCGTCGCCGATTCCGCGGGCGTGCAGCGCTGCGCCGGTCTCGTAGGCCTGCGCCACGGTGCGGATCGCCATCGGCACCACCAGTGCTCGGGGGCTGCGCTCGAGGCCGCGGGCCTTCGCGGCGGCGCGGGTCTCCTGCGCGATCGCCAGGACGCCGGGGATCGCGCCGATCATCAGGGAGAACGCGAGCGCGATCTTCTCGGGATTCACCCCGATCCGGCGGGCCGGGCGCAGGCCCCGCACGATCGCGTCCAGCATCGCGTCGACCCGCGTCGTGCCGGTGAAGACCAGCGCGGCGATCACCAGCGCCAGCAGGTCGCCGATGACGTGGATCGCGGTGGGCCAGCCGCGCTGCCAGACCTGGAAGGCCGCCACGAGGACGATGACCAGCAGCAGGGGGCGCAGCGCCCGCAGCACGGGGCGCACCGGCAGGCCGGCGACGGCGACCAGCAGCATCGACAGGGCGAGGAATCCCACCGCCGACCACGCACCGCTCACCAGCACGGTGACGATCCCGTACGCCGCCAGCAGGCCCAGCTTGGGTCCGGCCGGGATGCGGTGCAGCACCGTCGTGCCGGGCCGGTAGGTGCCCAGGGGTGAGGTGATCACCGGCCGACCCGGTCGCGGTAGAACGCGACGGCCTCGGCGGGTGCTCCGTCGAAGACGATGGCGGCGTCGTCCACGACCAGCGCCCGGTCGCAGCGAGCGGCGAGCTCGAGGTCGTGGGTCACCAGCACCAGCTGCTGGGGCAGGGAGAACAGCCGCTCGGCGACCAGCCGGGTGTTGCGCAGGTCGAGCAGGGTCGTCGGCTCGTCCGCGACGAGGACCCGCGGGCCCGTCGCCAGCACGCCGGCCAGGGCCAGCATCTGCTTCTGCCCACCGGACAGGGCGTGGACGGAGGTGTCGGCCTTGTCGCCCAGGCCGAGCTCGTCCAGGATCGCTCGGGCCTGCGCATGCCGCTCGGACTTGCGGGGCACGGATCGGCGCAAGGACAGCGCGATGTCCTCCAGGCACGTCGGCATGACGAGCTGGGCGTCCGGGTTCGTGAACACGAAGCCGACCTGACGGCGCACGGCCGGCCCGTCCTTGGCCGTGTCGAGCCCGTTGACCGTCACGGTTCCGGTCGTCGGCTCGACCAGCCCGTTGAGCAGCCGGGCGAACGTCGACTTGCCCGAGCCGTTGCCCCCGATCAGCGCGATGCGGTGCTCGCCCAGCTCGACCGTGGTCGGGCGCAGCAGGACGAGGTCACCGCCAGGGGTGTCGACCGTGACGGTGACCTCGTGGAGCGAGATCGTGGACGGCGCGCTCAGCGTCGGCTCACCAGCTGCGGGAAGGCGCGCAGGACCGCTGCCGCGACGACCGCCGCGAGGATGCCCTTGCCGATGTCGGCCACGAAGTACGGTGTCGCCAGCGCCCAGGCCGCCGACAGGCTGAGGTCGAGCTTGAGCGCCATGCCGAGCGCGCCCAGGGTGCCGACCACGGCGACGGTCACGATCGCGGCGACGACCGAGACGACCACCGTGAACAGGCCGGGGCTGCGGCGGGCGACCCGGTGCGCCACGAACCCGACGATGAGGGCGGCGAGCGGGAAGGCCAGCAGGTACCCGCCGGTCGCCGATGCCCACTCGGCCGGGCCGGCGGCGCCGCGGGCGAACACGGGCAGCCCTGCCGTCCCGACGGCGAGGTACAGCAGGACGCTCAGCACCCCGCGGACGGCGCCCAGCACGGAGGCAGCCAGGAAGATCGCGAACATCTGCAGGGTGAAGGGGGCGTTGGCGGCGGCGATCGTGATCTGTGCGCACACCGCCATGAGGGCCGCGAAGGTGGAGATCAGCGCGAGATCGGTAGGGCCGACGACGGGCCGTCGCGGGCCGGCGGACATCGTCGAGCTTCGCACGGCGGCCTCCCTCGGGTCGATACCTGAACGGTGCTCAGGTGAACGGTGTTCAGGTTAGTCTATGGAGGCGTACCGCCGTCAACAGTCAAGGGGATTCCATGCGCTATCGCCGTGAGGACATCGTCGAGCGGGCGGTGGGCGTCCTGGACGAGCACGGGCTGGCGGACCTGTCGATGCGGCGGATCGCCGCCGAGCTCGGCCTGCAGCCGTCGGCGCTGTACCACCACTTCGCCAGCAAGCAGGAGCTGTTGGCCGCGGTCGCCGACGAGCTGCTGGAGCGGGGCACCCGGCCCGAGGCGGGGGTCGACTCGTGGGACGCGCGGGTCGTCGCGCTGAGCCACGAGCTGCGCGACGCGATGCTGGCCTACCGGGACGGCGCCGAGCTCGTCGCGACGGTGCACGCCTTCGGCCTGGGCGTCAACGGGCCGTCCAGGCGCCTTGCCGCGGCAGTGCGGGATGCCGGTTTCGATGCCGAGTTCTCGCGGGCCGCGGCGATGACGGTGCTGCACTTCGTGTTCGGGCACGTGTCGGACGAGCAGACGCACCTGCAGGCCAACAGCGTCGGCGCGATCGATGCCGCGCCGGACGATCGCTCGGGGACGGACTCCTTCGACCTGGGACTGTCGCTGATCGTGGACGGCATCCGGCAGCGCCTGGCGGCCGCCGGGTCGGTCAGGCCCCGCGGCTGAGCTCGCGGACCTCGGGCAGGTCGACCGAGAACGCGATGCCGCAGTGCCGGCAGTGCCCGACCGGCGGCTCCTCGTGCAGGTCGACCTCGCCGTCGCAGATCTCGCAGATCAGCAAGACATCCAGAAACCGCAACGTGTCCATGCCTTCACAGTGAAAGCCTCACCCGACAGATCCAGGAAGATCCGTGGGGTGTTTCCCGCCCATGGCGAGCGGAGCGAGCAGGCGGCCCGATGCGAGCGCCAGCGAGCAGCGGAAGCGAGGGGCGAGGAACGAGCCCCGCCCGCCTACTACCAGGAGGCGTGGAGCGGGCGGCCCTCCTCGTAGCCGGCCGAGCTCTGCAGACCGACGACGGCGCGGGCGTGGAACTGCTCGATGGAGCGGGCGCCGGCGTAGGTGGCGCTGGATCGGACGCCCGCGATGATCGAGTCGACGAGGTCCTCGACGCCGGGGCGGTCCGGGTCCAGGAACATGCGCGAGGAGGAGATGCCCTCCTCGAACAGGGCCATGCGGGCCCGCTCGAAACCGGCGGCGTCACGGGTCCGGTTGGACACCGCGCGCGCCGAGGCCATTCCGAAGGACTCCTTGTAGGGGCGGCCGTCGGGGCCGGTGATGAGATCGCCGGGGCTCTCCAGCGTCCCGGCGAACCAGGAGCCGATCATGACGCTGGCGGCACCCGCGGCCAGGGCCAGCGCGACGTCGCGCGGGTAGCGCACGCCACCGTCGGCCCAGACATGTGCTCCGGCCTCCCGCGCCGCGGCCGCGCACTCCAGGACGGCCGAGAACTGCGGGCGTCCCACACCGGTCATCATCCGGGTCGTGCACATCGCGCCGGGGCCGACGCCGACCTTGACGATGTCGGCGCCCGCGGCCACCAGGTCGCGGACGCCGGAGGCCGACACGACGTTGCCGGCGGCGACGGGCACGCGGTGGCCGGTCGTCGCCTCATGGGCGTCGCGGGCGGCGACGACGACGGGCAGCGCCTCGAGCATCTTGTCCTGGTGGCCGTGGGCGGTGTCGACGACCAGGACGTCGATGCCCATCGCCAGCAGGGCTGCGGCCTTGCCGGACACGTCGCCGTTGATGCCGACCGCGGCACCGATGACCAGATGGCCGTCGGCGTCGACGGCAGGCTGGTAGATCGTGGAGCGCAGTGCGGACTTGCGGGTCAGCACGCCGGCCAGGACCCCGCCGTCCAGCACGGGCGCGAAGTCGACGTGGCGCGCCGACATCTCGTTGAAGCAGTCGCGGGGGTCGATGCCGACCTGGAAGGTCAGCACATCGGTCGTCATGACCTGCTGGACCTGGGTGAAGCGGTCGATCTCGGCGCCGTCGTGCTCGGTGACGATGCCCAGCACCTTGCCGTCCTCGACGACGACGGCGGCGCCGTGGGCGCGCTTGGGGATGAGGCTCAGCGCCTCGCCGACCGTGGTGCTGGGGGAGACCGACACCGGGGTGTCGTAGACGGTGTGGGCAGCCTTCACCCGGTCGACGGTCGCGGCGACGATGTCCAGCGGGATGTCCTGCGGGATGATCGCGATGCCGCCGCGGCGGGCGATCGTCTCGGCCATTCGCTTGCCGGAGACCGCGGTCATGTTGGCGACGACCAGCGGCAGCGTCGTCCCGGTGCCGTCCGTGGTCGACAGGTCCACGTCGAACCGGCTGGTGACGTCGGAGCGGGCCGGCACCATGAACACGTCGTTGTAGGTGAGGTCGTGCGAGGGCGCAAGATCGTTGAGGAACTTCACCCATCGAGTCTAGGTCGTCGCCGGGGACAGACCTAGCGGAAATCCAGCAACATCGTGTCCGGCGGCGGGACGTCCTGGCTCATGGCGGCCTTGTCGACCCGGGCGCGGATGCAGACCGTCTCGTGCCGCAGCCGCAGGAAGCCGGTCTGGCCGGCATAGCTGAGGAACAGGTCGCGCACCTGCGACAGGGCCGAGTCACCGACGGACGGGTGCTTGGTCGCCTCGGCGAACCTGAGCAGCCCCGGCAGGTCGAGCTTCTCCCAGCTGCCGACCTCGTGGGTCTCGGGCTCGCGGAACAGCCCCGAGGCGCTGAACGTGTCGGCCGGGATGGGGGCGCTGTCGCGGGCACCGGTGATCTCGCGCAGCTTGCGCATCCACGGGATGGAGTCGTCGTGGTGGCGCGAGATCGTCGAGAGCAGGCCGTCGCGGCGCAGGACCCGGGCGTACTCCGCCAGGGCGGTCGGGGCCTCGCGCAGCTCGGGGACGATCACGACGTCGAAGGCATCGCCCACGAACGGCAGCCGCTCGCCGGCGCTGCGGACGTACTGGATGTCGGGATGGCGGCTGGCCGTGACGTCGTCGCCGGCGACCACGACCTCGTGTCCCTGTTCGGCGAGCTGATAGGCCAGCGAGGCGTCGCCCAGGTGCAGGACGCAGGACAGGCGGTCCCCGACCAGCCACTTGGCCGTGCGGTCCTCGGGCGTTTCGATCACGTCATGAGGCTACTCGTTCGCTCTCGGGGCGGCGGGTACGCTTCGGTCGTGTCCGATCCCTTCATCTCGGCGGCCCTCCTGGAGGGCATCCCCTCGACGTACGCGGGCGCCCGCGACGGCATCGACTCGATCCTGCGGGACCGGGGTCTGCGGCGCAGCACGCCCGATGACACCGCCCGTTCCCTGCTGCTCGGCGCGGTCGCCACGGCCTCGCTGGAGGGCAGCTCGTACGACGCGGAGACGCTGGCTTCCGGCGGCGGCGACGAGGTGGCTCGCGGCGCGGTGCGGCTGTCGACCGAGCTGCTGGGCCTCCTGCCGGTGTGGAACCGGTCGCCCATCCAGGCCCTGGCCCGCATCCACTCGCTCGCCGCCTCCGAGACAGCCGACATCGCCGACCTCGGCCGGCCGGTCAATCCCGACGGCGTCGCGCGGCTCACCGAGCTGGCCTGGATGCTGGGCCAGCCGACGGAGGCGCCCGGCCTCGTGGTCGCTGCCCTCGTCAACGCCGAGATCACCGCGGCAGCGGCGTTCGCCACCCTCAACGGCGTCATCGGCCGCGCCGCCGAACGTCTGGTCCTGCTCTCCAAGGGCGTCGACCCGGCCTCGGTGCTGGTGCCGGAGGCCGGCCACGCCGCCGAGCCCGAGGGCTACCGCGCAGCCCTGGCCGCATACGCCAGCGGCACCCCGACCGGCGTGCACCAGTGGTTGATGTACGCCGCGCAGGCCTTCACCCGCGCCGCCGAGGCGTCCCCGCTCGCGCGCTGAGCACGACAACAACGGCGGCGGTACCGGTCAGATGACCGACACCGCCGCCGAACGGCGCAACTCGCCCGAGTACCAGGCGTGCTGGATCTGAGTCGTCGTGTCTCCAGGAGTCCCTGAGTGGACTGGAGTCCGTCGAGCGACTGTCCCATTCAGATGGGTGATCGCCGCGTGGGTTTCGAGGTGCCTTGCCGTTTGTTGTGTTGGTTCATGTGTACGCCGGATGAGGCCGCAGCAAAAGGGCTACCCGTCCGTAATGTTGTGCGCCCTGCTTCACAAGCACCCGGGACACGATCTCCCGGGCGGCTCAGCGGGACCTCAGTCGTTGCCGCGCTTGCGGCGCGACACGACGCTCGCCGCAACCGCGCTGACCGCTCCGGCCACGACGGCCGCCGCGGCGGCCTTGCCCACCTTGGTGTCCAGGCCGAGGCGGCGCCGCAGCGCCACGGGACGGGCGAACACCAGGATCGGCCAGCCGTTCTCGCCGGCCAGCTTGCGCAGCGACTTGTCGGGGTTGACCGCGAAGGGATGGCCCACCGCCTCGAGCATCGGGACGTCTGTCTCGGAGTCGGAGTACGCGAAGGACTCGGACAGGTCGTACCCGCGATCCTGGGCGAGCCGCCGCATCGCCACGGCCTTGTTCGGCCCGTAGGCGTAGAAGTCGACCTCGCCGGTGTATCGACCGTCCTCGGCCACCAGCGTGGTCGCGATGACGTGGTCGACGCCCAGCATCGCGCCGATCGGCTCAACGACCTCGATGCCGGATGCGGACACGATGATGACATCGCGTCCGGCGGCCTGGTGCTGCTCGATCAGCGTCACGGCCTCCTCGAACACGATCGGGTCGATGATGGTGTGCAGGGTCTCGGCCACGGACTGGCGCACGACCTCCACCTCCCACCCGGTGACCATCTGCGTCAGGTAGGCGCGCATCTTCTCGAGCTGGTCGTGGTCCGCGCCGCTCAGCGAGAACATGAAGTTGGCGTAGGCGCTGCGTAGCACCGCCCGGCGGTTGAGCAGGCCACCGTCGTAGAAGGGCTTGCCGAAGGCAAGCGTGCTCGACTTGGCGATGATGGTCTTGTCGAGGTCGAAGAATGCGGCAGTCCGCGAAGGGCTCACCCCCTCAGGATAGGACGATCCACAGCGGGGCGGGCCAGGCTGCGCCGTCCACAGGGCACCGAGTTCGGGCTTTCCGCGGTGATCCGACGCCGGAATCGTCGGGCGCATGACCGATGCCCCCGCGCCCCTCATCGCCACGACGGACGAGCGGTTGGTCGACGACGGCATGCGCTGGTGTGCGGCGGTCGGCGCGACGCCGCAGCTCGCCCATGACCTGACGGGTGTCCGGAGGGCCTGGCGGACGGCCGCTGCGGTCGTCGTCGGGGAGGACCTCGTCGAGGAGATCGCGCGGGCGGCGTTGCCGCGCCGTGAGCACGTGCTGGTCGTCGCGCACGACCCGGACCGGTGGTGGCCGACGGCCGTCGCGCTGGGGGCCACCGCGGTCTGCCGCGCCGGGGACGAGGACCGAGCCGTCGAGCTGTTGTCCGCCGCGCTGGACGGGACCGGCGAGGCGTGTGTCGTCTCGGTGGTCGGGGGCGCCGGCGGCGCCGGCGCGTCCACACTCACCGCTGCCCTCGGGCTGGCGGCACGGCGACGCCACCTGCGTCCGCTCGTGGTGGACGCCGATCCGCTGGGCGGCGGCCTCGACCTGGTGCTGGGAGCCGAGCGCGCCGAGGGCGTCCGGTGGGAGGACTTCGGGGCGACCCGGGGACGGCTCGACGCCGCGTCGCTGGCCGATGTGCTGCCGGCACGCGACGGCGTCAGCCACCTGGCCTGGGCGCGGGAGGGCCCACGCCGGCTTCCGCAGTCCTGGTCGGCGGTGCTGTCGGCGGCCGTGCGGGCCTACGACCTGGTCGCGGTCGACGTGCCCCGACACCTGGACGATGCGGGGATCGAGATCATCGGCCGGTCCGTCCTGACCCTGGTCGTCGTGCCGGAGGAGATCGCCGCCGTCGCGGCAGCGCGGCACCTGCTGGCCGCAGTGCGACGCGGCGCCCCCGCCGTCGGTCTGGTCAGCGTGCGGCGTCCGTCCGGCATCGGCCCGACGGCCGTGGCGGACGCCCTCGAGCTGCCGGTGCTGGCGCGCGTCCGCCCGGATCGCCGGGTCCGGGGCGCGGTCGACCGCGGGCACGGACCACGGCGGTCCAGATCCCTGCGCCGGGTGGCGGGCACCGTGCTGGACGCACTGGGGCTCGAGCCGTGAGCGATCAGCCGATCGTCGACCGGATCCGCCGGCGCCTGAGCGCCGACTCGTCCGATCCCACGCCCAGCAGCGTCGCCGAGGCGCTGCGCGCCGAGCACCAGGTGGCCGGCAGCAGCACGGTGCTGCGACTGGTCGACCAGCTCCGCAGCGAGACCCGCGGCGCCGGCCTGCTGGACCCGCTGCTCGCGATGCCCGATGTCACCGACGTGCTGGTCAACGGCCCCGACGACGTCTACGTCGACCGAGGGCTGGGGCTCGAGGCGATGGCGGTCCGCTTCGAGGACGATGACGCGGTGCGCCGCCTCGCCCAGCGGCTGGCCGCGCAGGCCGGCCGTCGCCTGGACGATGCGAGCCCGTGGGTCGACGCACGGTTGCACGACGGCACCCGCCTGCACGCGGTACTGGCACCCTTGGCGCGGCCCGGCACCGTGATCTCGCTGCGGATTCCCGCCCGGCGCTCCTACAGCCTGGCCGCGCTGCGCGAGGCCGGGTCGTTGACGGGCGACGGGCTGCACCTGCTGCAACGCCTGGTCTCGTCCCGGGCGGCCTTCCTGGTGACCGGGGGAACCGGCACGGGCAAGACCACGCTGCTGTCGGCGCTGCTGTCGGAGGTGGCGCCGGCCGAGCGAATCGTGGTCGTCGAGGACGCCACCGAGCTGCGGCCCGACCACCCACACGTCGTCGGCCTGGAGGCGCGTCCGGCCAATGCCGAAGGGGCGGGTCGGGTCACGGTCCGCGACCTGGTCCGTCAGGCGCTGCGCATGCGACCCGACCGGCTCGTCGTGGGGGAGGTCCGGGGTGCCGAGGTCGTCGACCTGCTCGCGGCGCTCAACACCGGGCACGAGGGCGGCTGCGGCACGGTGCACGCCAACTCCACGGCCGACGTCCCGGCGCGGTTCGAGGCGCTCGGCGTCGCGGCCGGGCTGCCGCGGGAGGCGGTGCACAGCCAGCTCGCGGCCGGCATCGACGTCGTCGTCCACGTCGCTCGCTCGCGCGGAGGACTCCGCACCGTCGACCAGGTCGCGGTGATCGAACGGACCGCCGGCGGTGTCGTCTCGTGTGCCCCGGCGGTCACGTTCCGCGACGGGCGCACGGTCGAGGGACGCGGCAGCGAACGGCTCCTGGAGGTGCTGGGGTGAGCGTGGCCGCAGCACTGCTGACCGCGACGGCGGTCCTCCTGCGGTGGCCGTCGGGCAGCTGGCGGCTGCGCCGCCGCCTGGGAGGTCGCGCGCAGATCCCGAGGGGGTGGGCGATGTTGGCGGCCACGGCGATCGCCGCATCCGCCCTGCCCCTGCTCCCGGCGGTGTCGGGGCCGCGGGTGGTGCTGGCCGCGACGGCCGCGGGCGTCATCTGGTTCGGCGCGGGTCAGCTGGGCCGGTCACGTCGGCGCGACCGCATGGCCCGGCTCCGCAGCGAGAGCATCGAGCTGGTGGGCCTGATGGCGGCCGAGCTGCGCGCCGGGGTGCTGCCACAGCGGATGCTGACGGGACTGGCCGGGGACTTCGAGGTCGTGGCCGCCGCGGCGCGTGCCGCGGAGCTGGGTGGCGACGTGCCGGCCGTCCTGCGCGAGGCGGCCACCGAGCCCGGTCGTGGCCTGCTGCGCGACCTGGCCGGCGCCTGGCAGGTGGCCGACCGTTCGGGAGCGCCCCTGGCCACGGTCCTGGACCGGTTGGAGCAGTCCGCCCGGATCGATCGCGAGATCGCCCGCGAGATCGAGTCCGGGGTTGCGCCGGCCCGCGCCACCGGCCGTCTCATGGCCGCGCTCCCGGTCCTGGGGCTGATGCTGGGCTCGGGCATGGGCGGAGATCCGGTCGCGGTGCTCACGTCGACCTGGATCGGGGTCCTGTGCCTCGCCGCCGGGTGCGCCTTGGCCTGTGCGGGGATCGCCTGGATCGAGCACATCGCGGCCTCCGCCGCGCAGCCGCCGTGAGCGCAGCGCTGCTCGCCGCGCTGGCGGCCTGGTGTGCGGTGCCGCCGTCGGCCAGGCCGCGGGCCCGACGTGTCCTGCTGGCCCCTGCCGTGTCGCGCCGGGCCGAGCCGGCAGTCGTGGCCGCGGCACTCGTCCCGGTGGCGGCGGTGGTCGTGCTCGGGCCGGCGTGGGGGATCGTGGTCGGGCTGGTCCTCGTGCCACTCACGTACCGGGCCGTCGGGCGTCTGGAGTCGACGGCGGCGCGCCGGCGAGCGGCCCGCATCGAGGCGGACCTGCCCGGCGCCCTCGACCTGGTGGTCGCCGCGCTCCTGGTGGGCCGGCCACCTGTCACGGCATTCACCCTCGCCGCCGAGGCGACCCGCGAGCCGCTGGGAGCCGAGCTCGCCGTCGTGGCCGGCCGTCTCGCGCTGGCGGCCGATCCGGAGTCCGTCTGGCGCACGATGGCGCACGACCCGGGACTGGCGCCCGTCGGGCGAGCGTTCCGGCGGGCCATGGCGTCGGGCATGCCGGTGGCCGAGATCGTCAGGGGCGTCGCCGACGAGCTGCGGCGCGAGCGAGCCGCCCGGCAGCGCGAGCGCAGCCAGCGCGTCGGCGTGCGGACGGCCGCGCCCTTGGGGCTGTGCTTCCTGCCGGCGTTCTTCCTGATCGGCATCGTCCCCACGATCGTGGCGACCTTCAGCTCGCTGTCCTGGTGATGTCCACACCGGGTGGCCGCGGTCGGACTGTCCCCAGCCCTTGGTCGTCGATCGCAGAACCGGCGTCCGGTTCCCCATCTTCTGGTCGACACATCCACCCATGAAGGGACGATCCATGAAGAAGCTGTTCAACCGCGACGAGTCGGGCATGTCGACCTCGGAGTACGCCGTCGGCACGCTGGGCGCCTGCACGATCGGCGGTGTGCTGGTCAAGATCGGCCAGTCCGAGTGGTTCGGAGACCTGGTCCGGGACCTGTTCGACAAGATCCCCGGGATCCTGCCGTTCTGACCACTCCGGGGCGGTGCGGTGGCGCCGCCCCGGCCCGCTCTCCGGAAGGATCTTCCATGACCCAACAAGACGATGAGGGAACGACGACCGCCGAGTACGCGGTGGGCACGATCGGCGCCTGCACCCTCGCGCTCGTGCTCCACGAGCTCGTGGCCGACGGCTACTGGTTCGAGCGTGTCACCGAGATCTTCGTGCGGGCCCTCAGATGGCACAACTTCCTCGACGGGGTGCCCATCCCGCGGATCAGGCTGCGATGAGGCGCGAGCGCGGCATGGTCACGGCCGAGCTGATGACGGTCATGCCCTTCGCGATCGCTCTGGCGTTCGCCCTGCTGTGGGTCGTGTCGCTCGGGCTCACCCAGGTCCGCCTCGCCGATGCGTCGCGGGAGTCCGCCCGCATGGTGGCCCGCGGGGAGTCGCAGCACGCGGCCGAGGCCATGGCCAAGCGACACGCTCCCGGACGCGCGACCGTCGACGTCACGACACGCGACGGGGTGGTGACGGTGACCGTGGCGACGAGGTCGCAGCTGCCGATCCCGTTCTTCTCGGGGGTCGGTTCGCGTCCGATGCAGTCCACCTCGGTGGCTGCTGCGGAGATCCCATGAGGGACCGCGGCGCGATGGCCGTCCACGCCGTGACGCTCTCGATCCTGCTGGTCGTGGTGGCGCTGGTCGTCGTCCAGGGAGCAGGCCTGGTGCGGATGCGGCACCGGGTCGCGGCGGCGGCCGACCTGGCGGCCCTGGCCGCGTCCCAGGCCAGCGTCGAGGGCCGGGACGGTTGCCGCGTCGCACGGTCCATTGCCCGCCGCAACGGGGCGGAGCTGACCCGGTGCCGCATGGACTACGACGTCGCGACGGTCACCGCCCGGGCCACGAGCCCGCCCTGGTGGGGCGGCCGCTGGGCCACCGAGCAACGGGCCCGCGCGGCGCCGGAGTCCTATGTGGCGCGGTGACGGCTCAGCCGCGCCGCAGGACGCGCCGGGCGGCCCGAACCGCGGCCCGTTTGCGCTCGATGAGCCGGCGCTCGCGATCGCTGACCGTGAAGCCCTTCGCGGGGGTCTGCAGAGTGCGGAACCGGTCGGGGGAGTCGTTGGTGTGCTTCTTGCCCTTCGCGCGCAGCTCTTTGTCCCGTTCGGGGCTGCGATCGCGCGGCAGCCGACGCAGGACGGCGTAGAACTCCAGCTCGTTGGGACGCGTGTTCTGGACCTTTTCGACGATGAACTCGCACAGGCCCAGCTCGCCCAGCTCGTTGATCTGCTGGATCAGGGTGAGCGGGCGGAACGTCCAGACATGTGAGTCGACGTACCGGCCGGCCTTGGCCTGCTCGACCCCGGCCATGACGAGGGGCAGGCCATGTTGTCTGGACCCGGCGAGGCCGGGTCTCTTGTCGGCCCACGCCTCGGCGGCCGTGATGGTCGAGGCGGAGCGCAGGTAGTCGTACACGGCGCGGACGCTGGGGATCAGATCCTGCTGGTGGTGGGCCTGCAGCATCTGCCCGACGGTCGTCTGGGGCCGGTAGGCGTCGAAGGAGTAGCGAGTGTCCGGCACGGCGAGCACCAGCGCGCCGTCGTCGCGCAGCAGCGTCGCGATGTCGTCGAGCCAGGTGATCAGGTCCGGGACGTGCTCGATGACGTGGGACGCCAGGACCCACGAGTACGGCGCGTTGGCCTTCGCGGCTTCCGACAGCGGACGGATGGTGCCGTCGGGGCCGGTCAGTGGGAAGTCGACCGGCGCGATGTCATCCCCGGGGATGTTCGGGTCGCCGGCGTAGTGGGCCACGAGCTCCTCGGTGGGGAGGATGTCGACATAGCTGACGTCCCAGTCCGACTTGCGCATGATCGGGTTGTGGAGGGGAGCGATCTCCAGCCCCGGCCCGTGATCGAGGTCGGTCAGCTCGATGATCCTTCGCGAACGCTCGTCCATCGTCACAATTGCGTCTCCTGGTCGGGGGCGGCTACCCCGATCAGAATGGTGCACGGGGGACGCCCCGGCAACCTCCTCGCGGCATGCGCGTCGCTAGCGCGCCGGTGGCGGCGTCGACGGAGCGTCGGCCAGGAAGGCGTCCAGCAGGCGGATTGCGCCGGCCTTGTCGAGCGGCTCGTTGCCGTTGCCGCACTTGGGCGAGTACACGCACGACGGGCAGCCGTCGGGGCATGCGCACGCCGCGATCGCATCGCGCGTGACCCGCAGCCACGTGGCGGCGAGCTCGTAGCCCCGCTCGGCGAAGCCGGCTCCGCCGGGATATCCGTCGTAGACGAAGACGGTCAGCGTCCCGGTGTCGGGGTGCAGGGCGGTCGACACGCCGCCGATGTCCCAGCGGTCGCACGTGGCCAGCAGCGGCAGCAGGCCGATGGCCGCGTGCTCGGCGGCGTGGGCCGAACCGGGGACGTCCTCGGTGCCCATCGTCGCCGCGACGACCTCGGGCGACAGCGTCCACCAGACGGCCTTGGTCAGCAGCGACCGTGCCGGCAGGTCGAGCAGCTCCTCGCCGAGGATCCCGCCGCCGGTCGTGCTGCGCATGAGGTATGCCACGACCTGGTTGACGACCTCGACGGAGCCGAACGACATCGCGGCGGCGCCCCACTGCTCGGTGCGCTCCGTCTCGGTGATCGCGATCTCGGTGATGGACCGCGCCGACGTGGAGTACTCGGGGTTGTCCCGGTGCACCATCGCGACCCCGTGCTCGACGTCGTACTCGTCCACGACGTGCACATCGCCCTGGTGCACGTAGACGGCTCCCTCGTGCACCGTCGAGTCCGCCGATCCGGCGTCGACCGTCCCGATGAGCCGCCCGGTCGAGGCATCGACGATCTGGACGGGGGCGCCACCGCTGGAGCGGATGTCGGCCAGGTCGCTGGCGCGCTCACGCTTGGTCCAGAACCATCCGGCCTGCCGCTTGCGCAACCAGCCGGCCGCCTCCAGCGCCTCGACCCCCTCGGCCGCTCGGGGGCCGAACATCGAGAAGTCCTCCTCGGTGAGGGGCAGCTCCTGGGCCGCAGCCGCCAGGTGGGGGCCGAGGACGTAGGGATTGTCCGGGTCGAACACGGATGCCTCGACCGCCGTGCCGAGCAGGGCCTCGGGATGGTGCACCAGATAGGTGTCGATCGGCTCGTCGCGCGCGACCAGGATCCCGATCGAGTCGCGTCCCGCCCGTCCGGCCCGGCCGAACTGCTGCTGCAGGGCGGCCCGGGTGCCGGGAAAGCCGACCGTGATGACGGCGTCGAGGCCGGCGACGTCGATGCCCAGCTCGAGGGCGTTGGTGCTGGCCAGCCCCAGCAGGTCTCCGCTCCGCAGCCGGTGCTCCAGGTCGCGGCGCTCCTCGGGCAGGTAGCCGCCGCGGTAGGTGGCGACACGCCCCACCAGCTCCGGGTCGACCTCGGCCAGTCGCCGCTGTGCCGTCGCCGCGACGGTCTCGGCGCCACGACGCGACCGGACGAAGGCGATCGTCCGGACCTTGCCGATCACCAGGTCGGTCAGCAGCTCGCCGGCCTCCGAGGTGGCCGAGCGTCGCACCACGGTGGCCGACTCCGGATCGAGCCCCGGAAGGATCGGCGGCTCCCACAGTGCGATCGTGCGGGCGGCGTGCGGGGAGGCGTCGTCGGTCACGGGCACCACGTCCAGCCCGGTCAGCCGTCCCGCGAACACCTCCGGCTCGGCGACGGTCGCCGACGACAGCACGAACGTCGGGTCGGCCCCGTAGTGCGCGCAGATGCGACGCAGCCGCCGCAGGACGTGCGCGACGTGGGCGCCGAACACGCCGCGGTAGTGGTGGCACTCGTCGATCACGACATGGGTGAGCCCACCCAGCACCCGGGCCCAGCGGGCGTGTGCCGGGAGGATCGAGTGGTGCAGCGTGTCGGGATTGGTGAGCAGGTAGTTCGCGTGGTCGCGGGCCCAGGCGCGTTCCTCCCGCGAGTTGTCCCCGTCGACGGTCGCCGGACGCGCGAAGGCCGAGGCCCCTGCGAGGCGGCGCAGCTGGTCGGCGGCGAGGGCCTTGGTCGGCGCGAGGTACAGCACGGTCGGGCGGCGATTGCCGCGCAGCGCGCTGCCGGTGCGTCCGGCGGCCAAGCCGGTCAGGGCAGGGGCCTGGAACACCAGTGACTTGCCCGAGGCCGTACCGGTCGAGATGACGGTGTGCCGACCGGCGTGCACGTGGTGCAGCGCCTCGGCCTGGTGGCCCCACAGGGTCTCGATGCCCTCAGCTGCGTACATGGCCCGGACGTCCGGGTCGATCCAGTCCGGCCACGGCTCGACGACGGCCTCGCGGGCGGGAACCTGCTCGACGTGGGTCACCCGGTCGCCGTAGCGCAGCACGAGATCGGCGGGGTCCACCCCCTGATTCTCCCAGAGCACAGGTCAGCGGCGCCCGCCCGCGTCTCCCGACGGCGGGCCCGCCGTGGTGATGCATGATTGAATGCAGCCCCGTACGGGTTTTGCGTGAGCACAAGGGAGATCGTTGATGGAGCTGGCACTGACGGCCCGCACGGATGGTGACTTCGAGATCATCGAGGTCGGCGGCGAGATCGACGTCTACACGGCGCCCCGCCTCCGCGAAGCCATCGTGGCCGCCGTCGATGCGGGCCACATCCGGCTGATCGTCGACGTCCGCAAGGTCGACTTCCTGGACTCCACCGGTCTGGGCGTCCTCGTGGGCGCCCTCAAGCGGGTGCGGGCCGACGGCGGATCGCTGGACATCGTCTGCACGCAGGAGCGCATTCTCAAGATCTTCCAGATCACGGGCCTGGACAAGGTGTTCGGTCTTCACGCATCGGTCGAAGAGGCTCGTACGGCACAGCCGTAACTTTGTGTCGATTTTCCGCAGTTCCTCCATGTAACGTGCGTCACGCGGTCTGCCCGCCAGCCCGCTGCAGTCCCTGACCTGCTCTCTGGAGGATTTTCATGGCGAACGCGACTCTCGTTGCGGCTGCCGGAGACATCGACCTGTCCAACGACAACACGATCATCGTGGCTGTCGTGGCGGGCATCGGTCTCCTGGCACTGATCATGGCCGCGGTCTTCCGCGCCGAGGTACTCAAGGCGTCCGAGGGCACCGAGAGGATGCAGGAGATCGCGTTCGCGGTCCAGGAGGGGGCCTCTGCCTACCTCGGGCGCATGTTCAAGACCTTGGCGGTGTTCGCGATCCTGGCGTTCGCCCTGCTGTTCCTGCTGCCGGGTGACGCCGACATCCGCATCGGCCGGTCGGTGTTCTTCCTGCTGGGTGCCGGCTTCTCGGCCGCGATCGGATATCTGGGCATGTGGCTGGCGACCCGGGCGAACCTGCGTGTGGCCGCGGCCGCCCAGGAGGCCGGACGCGAGGACGCGATGCGCATCGCCTTCCGCACCGGCGGGCACGTCGGCATGCTGACGGTGGGTCTGGGCCTGCTCGGCGCCGCCGCGGTCGTCCTGATCTACCAGGGTGACGCCCCGTCGGTCCTCGAGGGCTTCGGCTTCGGCGCCGCGTTGCTGGCGATGTTCATGCGCGTCGGCGGCGGCATCTTCACCAAGGCCGCCGATGTGGGCGCCGACCTGGTGGGCAAGGTCGAGCAGAACATCCCCGAGGACGATCCGCGCAACGCCGCGACGATCGCCGACAACGTGGGCGACAACGTGGGCGACTGCGCCGGCATGGCGGCCGACCTGTTCGAGTCCTACGCCGTGACCCTGGTCGCCGCCCTGATCCTGGGATCGGTCGCGTTCGGCGAGCAGGGCCTGGTGTTCCCGCTCATCGTCCCGGCCATCGGCGCCGTGACCGCGCTCCTCGGCGTCTACCTGACCCGCCCCCGTGCGGGGGAGGGCGGACTGACCACGATCAACCGCTCCTTCTACATCTCGGCGCTCATCTCGGCGATCGTCTCCTCGGTCGCGGCCTGGTTCTACCTGCCGTCGTCGTTCGACCAGCTCGACTTCGCCGCGGCCGGTGAGGAGAACGAGCTGGTCACGCAATTCTTCTCCACCACCGACACCGCCGCGCTGGACGGCGATCCCCGGGTCATCGCGATCGTCGCGGTCCTGATCGGCATCGTCCTGGCTGCGGTCATCCTGGCCCTGACCGGCTACTTCACCGGCACCGAGACCCGTCCGGTCAAGGATGTGGGCAAGACCTCGCTGACCGGCGCGGCCACCGTCATCCTGTCCGGGCTGTCGGTCGGCTTCGAGTCGGCCGTCTACACCGCCCTGGTCATCTCGGCGGCCGTGTTCGGCGCCTTCCTGCTGGGCAGCGGATCGATCGTGGTCTCGCTGTTCGCGGTGGCCCTGGCGGGCTGCGGGCTGCTCACGACCGTTGGTGTGATCGTCGCGATGGACACCTTCGGACCGGTCAGCGACAACGCACAGGGCATCGCGGAGATGTCCGGCGACGTCGACGAGTCGGGCGCGCAGATCCTCACCGAGCTGGACGCCGTCGGCAACACCACCAAGGCCATCACCAAGGGCATCGCGATCGCGACGGCCGTGCTGGCCGCGACGGCGTTGTTCGGCTCGTTCTCGGATGCCATCAAGGAGGAGTTCTCCAAGGTCCTGCGGTCGTTCGACATCCAGTCCCAGGCCGGCATCGCGGAGTTCCAGGACTTCGCCAGGGACATCACGTCCGGCGAGGTCGACTCGCTGCGCGGCGTGCTGAACGTCGGCGATCCCAGCCTGCTGGTCGGGCTGATCATCGGCTCCGCGGTCGTGTTCTTGTTCACCGGCCTGGCCATCAACGCGGTCGGCCGGGCCGCCGGTGCGGTCGTCTACGAAGTTCGCCGCCAGTTCCGCGACATCCCCGGGATCATGGAGGGAACCGGGCGTCCCGAGTACGGCAAGGTCGTCGACATCTGCACGCGTGACTCGCTGCGTGAGCTGGCCACCCCCGGCATCCTGGCCATCTTCGCCCCGATCGCGGTCGGTTTCGGCCTCGGCGTCGGCCCCCTGGGCGCCTATCTCGCCGGTGCGATCGGCACGGGTCTGTTGATGGCGGTGTTCCTGGCCAACTCCGGTGGCGCGTGGGACAACGCCAAGAAGCTGGTCGAGGACGGCAACCACGGCGGCAAGGGATCGCTCGCCCACGAGGCGACCATCATCGGCGACACGGTCGGCGATCCGTTCAAGGACACCGCCGGCCCGGCGATCAACCCGCTGCTCAAGGTCATGAACCTGGTGTCGCTGCTGATCGTCCCGCTGATCATCCGGTACTCGTACGGCGAGGACGCCAGCGACGTCATCCGCTACACGATTGCCGGCGTCGCCGTCGTCATCATCGCGGCCGCGGTCTACGCGTCCAAGCGCCGCCCGATCACGTTCGAGACCGGGAGCATCGACAACGACGGCACCGGCGGCACCGGCGGCAACGGAACGGGCGTCCACAACATGAGCCCCGACCCCGACAAGTCGGTCCCCGCCACCTGACCCCGCCCAGATTCCGCGAGTGGCGCAGATCGGACCTTTTGAGACGGCGTGTCGTCCCGGTCTGCGCCACTCGGGGGTGGGTCTGCGCCACTCGCAGATCTGAAAGGGTGGGGGCATGCTGCCCTCCCGTTTCGTCCCGGCCCTCCGCTCCGCCCTCGGGCGCGCCGACTTCACCGTCGACGCGGTGTACGCCCTGATCGGTGACGAGGCGCACCGCGCTCTGGGTCGCAACCAGAGCGTCCCGGCACTCCGTGCGACGCGCGGCGGGGGAGTCCTGGCGACCTTGGTGCGCCTGTTCGCGCTGCAGGTCCCCGTGGCGCGTGACGAGGCGGATGCGGCGCTGCCGGGCCTGGTCGACGCCCTCGCCGAGGCCGGCATGGTCGTGGCATCCGGCGGCGAGGTCCGCGCGCTGGTCGACATCCGGCCGTACGGCGACGAGGACCACGACTGGTGGATCGTGTGCGACCCGACGCCGGGCCTGGACGGCCGCCAGGCGCCCATGGATCCGTCCTATGTCCTGGGCATCAGCGAGGCGTCGTCGTCCCTGGCTCAGCTCACCATCCGCGAACCGGTCGGTCGCGCGCTGGACATCGGCACCGGGTGCGGGGTGCAGGCCCTCCACCTGGCGCAGCACGCGCGCGAGGTGGTCGCCACCGACGTCAACCCGCGCGCCCTCGCGATGGCCCACCTGACCGCCCGGCTCAACGAGCTGGACGTCGACGTCCGCGACGGCAGCCTGTTCGAGCCCGTGGCCGGCGAGCGGTTCGACCTCATCGCGACCAATCCGCCGTTCGTCATCTCGCCCCCCGGCAGCCAGGTGCTGGTGTACCGCGACTCCGGGATGCCCGGGGACAGCGTCGTGCGCCACCTGGTCGAGAACGCCGAGACGCACCTCACCGACGGGGGCTGGTGCCAGATCCTGGCCAACTGGGCGCACCGCGAGGGCACCGCGTGGGAGGACGAGCTGGGCCAGTGGCTCCAGGACCGTCCGCTGGACGCGTGGATCCTGCAGCGCGAGCTGGTCGACCCGCCGGCCTATGTCGAGATGTGGCTGGCCGACGCCGGGCTCGCGACCGCACCCGACTACGTCCAGCGCTACGACGCGTGGCTCGACTGGTTCGAGAGCGAGCGCATCGAGGCCATCGGCTTCGGCTGGCTCAGCCTGCGCAGGACCACGCAGACGCCGGTGCACCGCATCGAGGAGTGGACCGGCGAGATCGCCCCGCCCGTCGGTCCGGGCATCGCCGCCTGGGGCGATCGGATCGACCGTCTGCGCGGGTTCGGGGACGACGCCCTGCTGGACGTCACCTTCCGGCAGGCGATCGACCTGGTCCAGGAGACGCGTGGCGCGGCCGGTGCCGACGATCCCGAGAGCATCGTGATCCGCCTGCAGCACGGCGTCCGGCGTACCCGCCAGGTCGACACGGTCGAGGCAGGGCTGGTCGGCGCGAGCGACGGCGACCTGACCTCGGGTCAGATCCTGGACGCACTGGCCTCGCTGCTCGGCCGGGACGCCGGTGAGCTGCGCCGGACCTACGCGCCGGTCGTCCGCGAGCTCGTCGAGGAGGGTTTCCTCATCTAGCCGGCGGGGTCGTGCGCTGAGCCCGGTCAGTCGAGGTCGAGCTGCATGATCGTCAGATCGAGCCAGCGGCCGAACTTCTGACCGACCTGCGTCAGCTCGCCGACGGTCCGGAACCCCCGGCGCGCGTGGAGCTCGATCGAGAGCGTGTTGGTCGACTCGATCATGGCGACCATGCGGTGCAGCTGCGCCTCGCGCGCCCGGACGATCAGTGCGTCGATCAGGACTGACGCCAGACCCCGGCCCTGGTGCGTCGACCGGACGTACAGCGAGTTCTCGACGGTGTGCCGGTAGCCCGACTTGGGTCGCCACGGCCCGTACGAGGCATAACCCGCCACGACCCCCTCGACCTCGGCTACCAGGACGGGGAAGCCTGCCGACAGGCGTCCCTCGAGCCAGGCGCTGCGGTCGGCGAGGTCGACCTCGCTCTCGTCCCAGATCGCCGTCGTGTCGCGGACCGCCTCGTTGTGGATCACGAGCAGATCGGCGGCATCGGACGGCACGGCGTCCCGGATCGTCATCGCCGCACCCCGTCGATCGAGGCCAGCTCGGGGCTGGGACGCCAGCGGGGCACCATCTGCGCGAACAGGGCCACGCACGCGATCGCTGTCGCGATGGCACCGCCGATCACGAAGCCGCCCCAGGCGCCGACGCCGTCGATGCCTGCGCCGATGACAGGGGAGGAGACCGCCCCACCGACCGTGTAGGCGGTGCCCTGCCAGCCCATGGCCTCGCCACGACGCGCCTCCGGGACGAGCTTGGCGATCCACTCGGAGGCCGCAGTCATCGTCGGGGCGCACAGCAGCCCGGCCGGGATGACGAGCAACGACAGCGACCACACGCCGTCGGCCAGGCCGACCGGGATCGTGGCCAGCCCCAGCGCGAGCAGCAGGTACGTGGGCCGGATGGAGCGGCTCAACGATCCGTAGACCAGTCCGCCGACCAGCGACGACAGGCCCCACGCGCCGTACGCGATGCCGACCGAGCTGACCTCGTCAAGCTCGCGCAGCTCGGCGACGACCCCCAGGTCGGTGCCGAACAGGGCCGCCATCGCGCCACCGGACAGGAGGAAGAGGAACACCAAGGGTGCCGACACGAACGAGGTCGCGACGGGGGTCGTCTCCGGCTCCTCGGCGTCGACGGCTGTCACCGATCGGGTCGGCGGGTCCAGCACCCAGAAGATCAGGCCCGCGATCACCTCGCAGGCCCCGATCGCGTACAGCGCGGCCGCAGCACTGACCTGGGTCACCAAGAGTGCACCCACGGCCGGACCGATGATGAAGCTCGCCTCGGCGACGATCGAGTCGGCCGAGAACGCGGTGCGGCGCTGGCGCTCGGTGACCATGACGCTCAGCGCCAACCGCACGATCGAGAAGATCGGGATCAGGAACAGCCCCATGAGGAAGGAGACCGGGATCAACCACGCATACGTCGCCACCGTCGCCACGGGATAGAGCAGACCGATCATGACGATCGACGGCACGATGGCCCGGCGGATGCCGAGGCGGTCGATCAGGCGCCCGCGCCAGGGCGACCCGACGCCGGCGCCGACGGTCGTGGCCGCGGCGATGAGGCCGGCCTGCTTGTAGTCGCCGCCGAGCTCCTCCACGACGTACAGCGTCAGGACCAAGGGCGCGGCCAGCGCCGGGATGCGGGCGAAGAAGGCGGCGACGAACAGTGCGCGGAGCCGCCGATCGGACCACAGCTGCGCATACCCGGAGAAACCCACGGGTTCCATTGTTTCACCCGCCACGGACACGAAGAACCGCCGAGCGCCGCTCCGGTGCTTGGGACACGGCGGTGGGATCTGTCTTGACAGCACGCGCTACGGTCATCACCGTCTGACCAATTCAGGAGTTGCCCAGTGACCAGTCTCGTCATCGTCGAGTCCCCCAACAAGGTTCGCAGCATCGCGGGCTACCTCGGGGACGGCTATGTCGTGGACGCCTCCGTGGGCCACATCCGCGATCTCCCGCGCGGCGCCGACGAGGTGCCGGCCGCCTTCAAGGGCGAGTCCTGGGCGCGCCTCGGGGTCAACATCGACTCGGAGTTCGAGCCGATCTATGTCGTCTCCGCCGACAAGAAGTCGCAGATGGCCAAGCTCAAGAAGCTCCTTAAGGATGCCGACGAGCTCGTCCTGGCAACCGATGAGGACCGCGAGGGCGAGGCCATCGCGTGGCACCTGTTCGACGAGCTCAAGCCGAAGGTGCCGGTCAAGCGCATCGTCTTCAACGAGATCACCAAGGACGCGATCCAGCACGCGATCGCCCACCCCCGTGACATCGACATGGACCTGGTCGACGCGCAGGAGGCCCGCCGCATCCTGGACCGCCTGTACGGCTACGAGGTCAGCCCGGTCCTGTGGAAGAAGGTCATGAGCGGCCTGTCCGCCGGCCGCGTGCAGTCCGTCGCGACCCGCCTGGTCGTCGAGCGCGAACGTGAGCGGATGGCGTTCCACGTCGCGTCCTACTGGGACCTCGAGGCCACGTTCGACGCCGGCGAGGGCTTCGACCCCCAGCAGTTCCCGGCCAAGCTGTTCAGCCTCGACGGCAAGCGCATCGCCTCGGGCAGCAACTTCGACAACACGGGCGCGTTGACGTCCGACAAGGTCGCCCACCTGGACGAGGCACAGGCCGGCGCGCTCGCCGACGCGCTGACCGACCAGCCGTTCACGGTCCGCTCGGTCGAGGAGAAGCCCTACACGCGCCGCCCGTACGCGCCGTTCCGCACCACGACGCTGCAACAGGAGGCATCGCGCAAGTTCGGCTTCGGCGCCGCCCGCACGATGCAGGTCGCCCAGCGGCTGTACGAGAACGGGCACATCACGTACATGCGCACCGACTCCACGACGCTGTCGCAGACCGCGCTGGAGGGCGCCCGCGCCCAGGTGCTGGAGCTGTACGGCAAGGAGTACCTGCCCGAGAAGCCGCGCGTCTACGCCAGCAAGGTCAAGAACGCGCAGGAGGCCCACGAGGCCATCCGTCCCGCGGGTGAGGCGTTCAAGACGCCGCAGCAGACCGGCCTCAGCGGCGACGAGCTGCGCCTGTACGAGCTGATCTGGAAGCGCACGATCGCCTCGCAGATGAATGACGCCAAGGGCAACTCGGTCTCGATCCGCATCGGCACGACCGCCACGACCGGCGAGGACGTCGTCTTCAGCTCCTCGGGCCGCACCATCACGTTCTACGGCTTCCTCAAGGCCTATGTGGAGTCCAGCGACGACGCGGAGGCCCAGGGCGACGACCAGCAGACCAAGCTGCCGAATCTGTCCGAGGGGCAGACCGTCACCGCCGCCGAGCTCGGCAAGGCCGGTCACGAGACCAAGCCGCCGTCGCGATTCACCGAGGCGTCGCTCATCAGCGAGCTCGAGACCCGGGAGATCGGCCGTCCGTCGACGTACGCGTCGATCGTCGGCACGATCCAGAACCGCGGCTACGTGTACAAGAAGGGCACCGCGCTGGTGCCGGCCTGGATCGCGTTCAGCGTCATCCGGCTCATGGAGCAGCACTTCCCGCGGCTGATCGACTACAACTTCACCGCCGAGCTCGAGGACGTCCTCGACGAGGTCGCGAACGGCCGCGAGGACCGCCTCAACGTCCTCACGGGCTTCTGGACCGGCTCCGGCGAGAGCGACACGGGCCTCAAGCGCCTGATCGAGAACCTGCCGGACATCGACGCACGCGGTTTGGCGACGTTCCCCCTCGGCGAGGACATCGACCTGCGGGTCGGCCGCTACGGACCGTACGTCGAGGGCCCCCCGTTCACGGAGGGCGAGGACGGCAAGAAGGTCCCGACGCGGGCCAACGTGCCCGACGACCTGCCGCCGGACGAGCTGACCCTCGACAAGGCCAAGGAGCTGCTCGCCACGCCGGCCGGCCTGGAGAAGGAGCTCGGCAAGCACCCCGAGACCGGGCTGATGATCACGGCCAAGAACGGCCGGTTCGGCCCGTACGTCACCGAGGCGCTGCCCGAGGACGCCAAGAAGACCGACAAGCCGCGCACCGCGAGCCTGTTCAAGAACATGGACCTGGACTCCATCACGCTCGACCAGGCCGTGCAGCTGCTGACGCTGCCGCGGGTCGTCTACATCGAGGACGGCGTGGAGGTCACGGCGCAGAACGGCCGCTACGGGCCCTACCTGAAGAAGGGCACCGACTCGCGCTCGCTGGACAGCGAGGAGCAGCTGCTGACGATCACCGAGGACGAGGTGCGGGCCATCTACGCCCAGCCCAAGACCTATGGCCGCAAGGCAGCCGCGGCTCCGCTGAAGGAGCTCGGCAACGACCCGGTCAGCGGCGCCCCGGTCGTCGCGAAGGACGGCCGCTTCGGCATGTACGTCACCGACGGCGAGTACAACGCGACGCTGCGCAAGGACGACTCGCTGGAGACGTTGACGCCCGAGCGGGCCTTCGAGCTGCTGGCCGAGCGTCGTGCCAAGGGCCCGGCCAAGAAGGGCGGCAAGAAGACCGCCAAGAAGGCCACGAAGAAGACGACCGCCAAGAAGGCTCCGGCCAAGAAGGCTCCGGCCAAGAAGGCGGCGACGAAGAAGGCCGCCGCCAAGAAGACGACGACGACCAAGAAGGCCGCCGCGAAGAAGACGACGGCCAAGAAGGCGACGACCGAGGCGGCCGCCAAGAAGGCCTGACCGGTCGGGGGTCCTCCGCCGTACAGTGGGGGCGGGCGTTTTCGTCTCTGACCGGAGGACCGTCGTGAGGACCCTGTCGCGTGCCCTTGTCGTGCTCGGCTCGGTCACGCTCCTGATCGGACTCGTGGCCGGGGTCGTCAACCGCCAGGTGCTGGACGGCGGCCGGTTCGCCGGGCACGTCGACGCGATCCGGGAGGACCCGCAGGTGGCCCGCCAGATCGGGCTCCTCGTCACCGACCGGATCCTGGCGCAGGAGCCGGACCTCACCGGACTGCGGCCGCTGCTGGAGTCGGCGTCCGCGACGCTCGTCGCCAGTCCTGCGCTCGGACCGGTCGTCCGCGGGACGGTGGCCCCGTTGCACGATGCCCTGACGTCCGACGACGGCGGCCAGGTCATCCTGCGACTCGCCGACGTCGGTGCGCTGCTGGTCACGGCGATCACGACCCTCGCGCCGCAGACCGAGGCGGCCATCCCGCCCGACCTCGACGTGACGCTCGCGTCGATCGGTGCGCAGGAGCTCACCGGCGATCTCATCGAGGCGGCCGACGACGTGGCCCTGCTCGCGGCGGTGCTGCCCGTCCTGGGGCTGCTGATGCTCGTGGCCGCGGGGGCGCTGGACCGGCGAGGGTGGCGCGGGGTCGTGCGGGCGACCGGGACCGGGGCCCTGGGCGCCGCGGGCGTCCTGGTGGTTCTGCTGCTGGTCGCCAGCTGGTGGGCGTCGCGGCTCGACGACTCGATCCGGGACGCGCTGGTCGCTGCGGCCTGGCGTGAGCTCGATGGCTCGTTCTGGGCCGTGGCGGGCGTGGTCGCCGCGGCCGGTCTGCTGATGCGGCTGGTGGCGAGTCCTGGCCTGGACCTGGATCCGTCGACATTGGCCTCGCGGGGGTGGCGGACGCTGTCAGGGGTCGGCTCGACGCCCCGGACCGAGCTGTTCCGCGGCGGGGCCGTGGTGCTCGTCGGCGGTCTCATGGTGGTGCGTCCCCTGCTCGTGCTCTCGCTCGTGGGCGTCATCGCAGGAGCAGCGCTGGTGCTGATCGGGGCTCGGTCGCTGCTGCGGGTCGGCGCCGCGTGGTGGGTCGCGCGACGCCCCGATCGGGTCCGGCGCGATCGTCAGGGTCTCGTCGCCCGGGCCGGGCCGATCGCCGCGCTCGCAGGTGCGGTGGCACTCGTCGCGGCGTTCGTGGTGGGGGCGTGGCCGGCAGGTCGTGACCTCCCGGCGTTCTCGGCCACGGACGGCACGGCGTGCAACGGTCACCGGGAGCTCTGTGACCGCAGGTTCGACGAGGTCTCCTATGCCGGCACCCACAACTCGATGGCGGCGGCCGACCAGCCCGGATGGTTCCTGGCCGAGCAGCCCTACGGCATCCTTCGTCAGCTCGACGACGGCATCAGGGTGCTGCTGATCGACAGCTGGAACGGTCAGGGCACCGAGCGTCCGGGCGTCATCGCCAATGCGGGCGCCGATCGCAAGAAGGCGCTCGCCGAAGCACGGGCGACATACGGCACCCGCGTGCTGCAGAGCGCGTTGCGGATCCGCGACGCCCTCGACCTCACGCCCACCGGCCCGGTCCGCCCGTACCTCTGCCATGCGCTGTGCGAGCTCGGCTCGACGGACTGGGAGCCGCTGATGGTGCAGGTCAAGACCTGGCTGGACCGCCACCCGCGCGAGGTGGTGACCTTCTTCGTGCAGGACGAGGTGTCGCCCGAGGACACCGCCGCCCTGGTCCGGCGCGCGGGCCTGGCCTCGTACGTCCACACACCCGTCGCGGGGCAGCCGTGGCCGACCCTCGGCGAGATGATCGCCTCGGGTCGCCGGGTGGTCTTCCTGCTCGAGAACGCCTCCGGCGGGTCCGCGGACCCGTGGCTCATCGACGCGCGCACGGCGGTCCAGGACACGCCCTACTCGTTCAGGCGGCCCTCGGAGTTCACCTGCACGCGGTTCCGCGGGCCGGCGGATGCCTCCCTGTTCCTCGTCAACCACTGGCTGAGCAACTTCGACTCCCGTGTCACCGACGCCGCGAAGGTCAACGCGGAGGACGTCTTGTGGCCCCGGTTGAAGACGTGCGAGGCGGAGCGAGGCCGACGGCCCAACTTCGTGGCCGTCGACTACTACGACCGGGGCGATCTGCTCCGTGCCGTCGACCGGCTCAACGGGGTCTCCTGAGCGCTGGGTTCGTGGCGGTGTCGGCGTCGAGCCCTAGGGTGGGCAGATGGCGCGGACCTCCTCCCCGATCTCCTCGACCGGCCCTCACCCCACGCCGACTAGGCTCGGCCCCATGGATCCCCTCTTCGTCGAGACCGGGCTGTTCCTCTGTCTCGAAGGCGGTGAGGGCGCGGGCAAGTCGACCCAGGCTGCCCTGCTGGTCGACTGGCTCGAGAGCCTCGGCCACCCCGTGCTGCTGACCCGCGAGCCCGGAGGCACCGAGGTCGGCAAGATCCTGCGCGGCATCGTCCTGTCCAATGACACCGGCGAGCTGTCCCCGCGCACCGAGGCGCTGATCTACGCCGCCGACAAGGCCGAGCACGTCGATCGCGTCGTCCTGCCGGCGCTGGACGACGGCAGCATCGTGCTGACAGATCGATATGTCGACTCGACGCTGGCCTATCAGGGTGCCGGGCGCGAGATCGGCATCGCCGAGCTGGAGGCCGTCGCGCGCTGGGCCACATCAGATCTGCGCCCGAACCTGACGATCGTGCTCGACGTCGACCCGGCCGTGGGCCTGGCCCGCTTCGAGGGCGCCGACCGCATCGAGGCCGAGCCGCTGGAGTTCCACCAGCGGGTCCGGCAGCACTTCCTCGACCTCGCGGCCGTCGATCCCGCGCACTACCTCGTGCTGGACGCGAGCCGCCCGGCCGAGGACATCCACCGCGACGTGCGGGCGGCGGTCGAGCCGTGGTTGACCCAGGTGGGTGCCCGGTGACCGTGGCACCCGGATCGGTGTGGGCCGAGCTGGTCGGTCAGGAGCCCGTCGTCGAGACACTGCGCAGTGCCGTCGCGTCCGCCGGTGGTGACGGCCGGTCGATGACCCACGCCTGGCTGTTCACGGGTCCGCCGGGATCCGGCCGCTCCAATGCGGCGATGGCCTTCGCGACCGCGCTGCAATGCGAGCTCGGCGGCTGCGGCCAGTGCCACTCCTGCACGACGGCGCGGGCCGGCAGTCACCCGGACATCACGCTCATCACGACCCAGGGCCTCACGATCGGCGTCGAGGGCATCCGCGAGTACGTGCGGGCCTCGTCGCTGCGTCCGGCGCTGGGTCGCTGGCAGGTGCTGATCGTCGAGGACGCCGACCGGCTCACCGACCAGGCCGCCGCGGCGCTGCTCAAGGCGATCGAGGAGCCGTCCCGGCACACGGTGTGGATCCTGTGCGCGCCGGCCGCCGACGACGTCATGATCACCCTGCGCTCGCGCTCACGCTCGGTCATCCTGCGCACGCCCGGCACCGAGGCGATCGCCCGGTTGCTGGTCGAGCGCGACGGCATCGAGCCGGCGATGGCGCACGCCGTCGCGGCCGCCTCGCAGGGGCACATCGGTCGGGCCCGCGGGCTGGCCCGGGATGCGGGGGCCCGAGATCGGCGCAAGATGATCCTGTCGATCCCGCTGGCTCTTCGCGGGATCGGCGAGTGCATGTCGGCGGCCCAGCGGGTCAGCGACGAGGCCACGACCCGTGCCGCCTCGTTCTGCGACGCCGCTGACGAGCGCGAGCTCGCCGAGCTGCGCCAGGCCTGGGGCGTCGAGGACCGGGGGCGGCGTCCTGCGGGCTACGCCGGGGCGGTCTCGACGCTGGAGAAGGATCAGAAGCGTCGGCGCACCCGCATGACCCGCGACGCGATCGACGGTGTCCTGCTCGACCTGTTGTCGTTCTGCCGCGACGTCCTGGCGGTGCAGTGCGCCGGTGGCACCGAGCTCGTCAACGCCGATGTCGCCGACGACATCGCTGAGGTCGCCCGCCTGTGGACGCCTGAGTCGACGATCGGGGCCATCGATGCCATCGTCGAGTGTCGGCAGGCGCTGACGGCCAATGCTGCTCCACTGCTCGCTCTCGAGCGCATGATGATGGGACTTCGCCGGTGACCCGTGCTCGCACCCCGCTGCTGATCGGACTGGTCGTGGCCCTGCTGCTCGGGCTGGTGGTCTACGCCGCCTACGCCACCCGCGCAGCCGACTTCGACGCACCGTCCCCGCTGGACGCCGCCGCACCGCAAGGCCTGGAGAAGTTCTACACCCAGGACCTGGACTGGTCCGAGTGCGGCCGAGCGCACTGCGCGTGGGTCACGGTGCCGATCGACTACGCCGATCCCGACGGCCCCACCACCAGAGTGCGGATGGCCCTCTACCCGGCCACGGGGGAGTCGAAGCGCTCCGTGTTCGTCAACCCCGGTGGCCCCGGAGGGTCGGCGATCGACTTCGCCGGCACGATGGCCGGATCGCTGGGTGGCGACGTCCGCGAGCACGCCGATGTCGTGGGTGTCGACCCACGTGGTGTCGGGCTCAGCACGCCCCTGACCTGTTTGTCAGACCGGGACTTCGACGCCTACACCGCCAGCGACCCGGACCCCGATGACGCGCAGGAGATCGCGGCGCAGCGCAAGGGCTTCACCGAGCTCGGCGAGGCCTGTGTCGACGGTTCGGGCGACCTGGCCGCCCACGTGTCGACCGTCGAGGCCGCCCGTGACATGGATGTCGTGCGGGCCCTGCTCGGACGCAAGAAGCTCGACTGGTTCGGTGCCTCCTACGGCACCGAGCTCGGGGCGGTCTACGCCGAGCTGTTCCCCGATCGCGTCGGGCGCATGGTGCTGGACGGCGCGGTCGACCCGACGCTGGACAGCGTCGAGTCCAGCTTCGGCCAGGCCACGGGTTTCCAGCGCGCGTTGCAGGCCTATGCCGAGGACTGCGTCGCCCGCGACGACTGCCCCCTGGGCGATGACGCCGACGCCGGGGTCGCCAAGATCGCCGATCTCATGGATCAGCTCGACGCCAAGCCGCTGCCCGGTGACGGCAAGCGGCAGCTGACCGAGGGGCTGGCCTTCTACGGCATCGCCGTCACGCTGTACGAGAAGGAGGCCTGGCCGACGTTGACGCAGGCCCTCCGGGCGGCGTTCAACGGTGACGGCAAGATCCTGGTCGCCCTGTCGGACATCTACTTCGGCCGTCAGGACGACGGCACCTACGAGTCCAACCAGGGCCAGGTCATCAGCGCGGTCAACTGCCTGGACACCCCGGAAGGGCTCACCGAGGCCGATGTCGAGGCGCAGATCCCGCGGTTCGTCGCCGCGTCACCGGTGTTCGGCCGGGCGCTCGCCTGGGGAGCACTCGGCTGCTCCGACTGGCCGATCGAGGCGACCAGCCCGCTGCCGGAGATCGACGGCAAGGGCGCGCCGCCCATCGTCGTGGTCGGCACGACCCGCGACCCGGCCACGCCCTACGAGTCGGCGAAGGCCCTCGCCTCCCAGCTGGACTCGGCCGTGCTGCTGACCCGCGACGGTGACGGCCACACCGCCTACCTGTCCGGCAACGCCTGCATCACCAAGGCGATCGATCGCTACCTGGCCGACGGCACCGTCCCCAAGGACGGCACCCGCTGCTGATCGCGCGGCGGCGGGTCTACCGATCTTTCTGCGTTCCTGCAGCCAGGACGACCGAAAGGACGAAAGATCGGTCCACGGGGTCAGGCGCGGGCGTTCTCGTGGTGGTGGATGACCTCGGCGATGATGAAGTTCAAGAACTTCTCGGCGAACTCCGGGTCGAGATCGGCATCGATGGCCAGCGCCTTGAGCCGGGTGATCTGACGTTCCTCGCGCTCAGGATCGGCCGGCGGCAGGTCGTGCTCGGCCTTCAGCCGGCCCACGCGCTTGGTGTACTTGAAGCGCTCAGCGAGCACGTGGATGAGCGCGGCATCGATGTTGTCGATGCTGGCGCGGATCTCTTCCAGCTCGGCGCGGGTGGTGTCGGTCACGGGTGCGAGTCTACGATGACCGGCCCGGTGGAGGACCGCCGCGATCACCGGGTACAGTTTGTTCTCGGTTCGGCGGGCGATCCTCGTACGGACCTTGGCCGCCTTAGCTCAGTCGGTAGAGCGTTTCACTCGTAATGAAAAGGTCGTCGGTTCGATTCCGACAGGCGGCTCCACCTCAGGTCCGTGACCTGCAGCGATGGGGATGGCAACGGCGCGGCAGCGTCGGCGGCTCGTTCGGCGAGGGGTGCAGCGCGCCCGGGCCCGGAATCTCTGTCAGACTCGTGGGATGCACCGTGACTACTCCGGAGACCAGTACGCCCGTATCGCGCGCGCCTTGAGCAATGAGCTCGGTGTCGCGCAGACGCACGATTCTGCGACCCGGACCGCCCTGCAGATCGTCGAGGGGTGCGACCATGCCGGCATCTCGCTGGTGTCCAAGCGCGGCAAGATCACGACGGTGGGGCCGACCGACGACATCGCCGTCCGCGCCGATCAGCTGCAGTACGAGACCGGTGAGGGGCCGTGCCTGCAGTCCATCCGCGAGCAGGACACCGTCTACTCGCCCGATCTCTCCAGCGAGGAGCGGTGGCCGCGGTGGGCTCCGGAGGTCGCATCCTCACTCGGCATCCGCAGCGCCCTGAGCCTGCAGCTGTTCGTCGGTCCTGACGCCATGGGATGCCTGAACCTGTACGCCGACGAGCCGCAGGCGTTCGGGCTGGACGACAGGGTGTCCGCGCACGCACTCGCCGCTCACATCGCGGTCGCGATGACGGCTGCGGCGGACCAGGCGAACATGGACTCCGCGCTGGTCAACCGGACGATGATCGGCCAGGCCGAGGGAATGCTGATGCAGGCGCTGCAGATCTCCGGCGACCAGGCCTTCGCCGCGATGGTTCGCATCTCGCAGCACCGCAACGTCAAGGTGAGTCGGGTGGCGGAGGAGATCGTCAAGAAGGGCATCCACCCCGATCTGTTCGACTGACCCGGCGTGTTCTCAGGCCTCGGCGACGGCCCGGTAGGCCGCCAGCAGCTCGGGGACGCCGCCGCGCCACGGAGCGCCGTGACCGGGGACGACCCAGTCGACGTCCAGGCCCTCGAGGCGTGACAGCGATGCGGTGGCGGTGGCGGGGTCGTCGGTGAACGGTGCCGGCTGCGGTCCCTGGCTGCCGGTCAGCACATGACCGGTCGTGAGGCCGTCACCCACGAACACCGCCGCGACGGCAGGCACGTGGATCGCGATGCTGCCGGGGGAGTGGCCGGGCAGCCCGATGATCTCCGGAGCTCCGGGCAGGTCGAGCACCTGGCCGTCCGCGATCTCGCGCACCTGCTGGACGTGCTGCGTGCGCATCCCGCCCTTGCGGACCGAGTAGCCCAGGAAGCGCAGCAGCGGACCGATCCGCAGGCCGCCCCAGGCGGGCTTGGTCGACTCCTCGCCGCGGGCCCGGGCCGCATCGGCCGCGTGCACGAAGACCGGAACGCCGCGCTCTCGGCGGAGCCGCTCGGCGAACCCGATGTGGTCGCTGTCGCCGTGGGTGAGGACCACGCCGCGGATGTCGGCGGTGGTCCGTCCGATCGCGGCGAGCTCGCGCTGTAGATCACGCCAGTGACCCGGCAGGCCGGCGTCGATCACGGTGATGCCGTCGCCGGCGATCACGAGGTGGGCCGCCACGATGTCATTGCCGATGCGGCGAAGCTGCGGGGTGAGTTCCATGATGGCTACGATACATAGCCATCATGGCTATGTCCAGTAGCTATACTCGGCTCATGCCTACCCCTGACCGCACCTCCCTGCCCGCGATCGTCGCCGCCGGCGAGGCGATCCTGGACGCCGATGGTCTCGCGGCCGTGACCATGGCGGCCGTGGCGCAACGTGTCGGCGTGCGTCCGCCCTCGCTCTACAAGCGGGTGAGCAGTTGCGACGAGCTGATCGGCCTGATCGCGCAGGCGGCTGCCGGCGATCTGGGTGCCCGGCTCGCAGCGGTGGGGCCCGCCGCCCCGCGCGGCCGGCTGGAGGAGCTGGCCGTCGTGGTGCGGGAGTTCGCCCGGGCGCGGCCCGCGGCGTACCGCCTGGTGTTCACCGCCGGCGGGGAGGGGGTGGGCCTGTCGCGCGATGTGCTGCGCGACACGAGCGCCCCGCTGTTCGAGGTGGTGGCCGAGCTCGCCGGTCCCGCCCACGCTCTCGAGGCGGCGCGCACCGTCACCGCATGGGTCACCGGCTTCATCGCGATGGAGCTGGGAGGCGAGTTCCAGCTCGGCGGTGAGATCGACGCGGCCTTCGACTACGGGATCGACCGCATCGCCGATGCGATCACCGGTGGAGGTCAGGAGCCGGCGGGCGCCCCGGCGGCCAGTGTCGCGGCGAGGCCCTCGAGCGATCCGGGGACGACCGCGTAGTAGCTCCAGATGCCGCGCTTGGTGCGGCTCAGCAGCCCGGCGTCGACCAGGATCTTGAGGTGGTGGCTGACGGTGGGCTGGCTGAGGCCGACCGGCTCGGTCAGGTCGCAGACGCACGCCTCGGCGCCGTCGTGCGCGGCGACCATCGACAACAGGCGTACGCGGGTGGGATCGCCGAGGGCCTTGAACCTGGCCGCGAGCGCGATGGCATCGGCCGCCGAGATGGCCTCGGACACCAGGGGCGCGCAGCACGCGCTGAGCTCGTTCTGCAGGGATGTCGCCATGGCGCCACCCTAGACCACTCATTGACATCCGTCGATGGGTTGCTACGCTCGCCCCATTGACAATCTTCGATGGGATGACGTGGTGACGACTCACGAGGAGCAGGTCGTTCCGGCTCGGCTCTCGACACTGGACCGCTTCCTGCCGGTCTGGATCCTGGCCGCGATGGCGGCCGGGCTGCTGCTGGGACGCCTGTGGCCGGGGGTCGCCGACGTCCTGGACGCCGCCACGATCGGATCGGTCTCGCTGCCGATCGCGGTGGGCCTGCTGGTCATGATGTACCCGGTGCTGGCGAAGGTCCGTTACGACGAGAGCCGCCGCGTGCTGGCCGACCGCCGCCTGCTGGCCGCCTCGGTCGTCCTGAACTGGGTCGTCGGCCCCGCGTTGATGTTCGCGCTGGCGTGGCTGCTGCTGCCCGATCTGCCCGAGCTGCGCACCGGGCTGATCATCGTCGGGCTCGCCCGCTGCATCGCCATGGTGCTGATCTGGAACGACCTGGCCTGCGGCGACCGGGAGGCCGCAGCGGTGCTCGTCGCGGTCAACAGCGTCTTCCAGGTGCTCGCCTTCGGGTTGCTCGGCTGGTTCTACCTGCAGGTGCTGCCCGGCTGGCTGGGCCTGTCCACGACCAGCGCCGAGTTCTCGGTGGTCACCATCACCGTCAGCGTGCTGGTGTTCCTCGGCATCCCGCTCGTCGCGGGCTACGCGACCCGCACGGTCGGCGAGCGCCGGTGGGGCCGCGAGGCGTACGAGGCGAAGTTCCTGCCCCGCATCGGGCCGTGGGCGCTGTACGGGCTGCTGTTCACGATCGTGGTCCTGTTCGCGCTGCAGGGAGATGCTGTCACCAGCAGCCCTCTGGACGTCGTCCGGGTCGCGCTGCCGCTGCTGGTGTACTTCGTCGTGATGTTCGGTCTTGGCATGGGGGCCGGCCGGCTGCTCGCGCTCGGGTACCGACGATCGACGACGCTGGCGTTCACCGCAGCCGGCAACAACTTCGAGCTCGCGATCGCGGTGGCCATCGGCACCTTCGGGGTCACCTCCGGCCAGGCGCTGGCCGGCGTCATCGGCCCCCTCATCGAGGTCCCCGTGCTCGTCGCCCTGGTCTACGTCGCCCTGTGGATGCGTCCGGCCTTCACCCGTTCCGAGAGGTCCCTCCGATGACCCAGCCCCACGACCGACCCTCCGTCCTGTTCGTGTGCGTGCACAACGCGGGCCGCTCCCAGATGGCCGCAGGCTTCCTGCTCGAGCTGGCGGGTGACCGCATCGACGTCCGGTCGGCCGGCTCCCAGCCCGGAGCCGCGGTCAACCCCGTCGCCGTCGAGGCGATGGGCGAGGTCGGTATCGACATCTCCGGCGCGCACCCCAAGATCCTGACCGCAGACGCGGTCGAGGCATCCGATGTCGTCATCACGATGGGCTGCGGCGACGCGTGCCCGTACTTCCCCGGCAAGCGGTACGAGGACTGGGTGCTCGACGATCCCGCCGGGCAGGGCATCGAGGTCGTCCGACGGGTCCGGGACGACATCCGCGAACGCGTCGAGACCCTGATCCGATCCCTCACCACGAAGGACTGAGCACCATGACCGACTCCACAGACCTGCCCGTCGTCGTGATCGGCGCCGGCCCGATCGGGCTGGCCGCCGCGGCGAACCTCGCGACCTACGGGGTCGACGCGATCGTGCTGGAGTCCGGTGAGCGCCCCGGCGCCGCCGTCGCCCAGTGGGGCCACGTGCAGCTGTTCTCGCCCTGGTCCGAGCTCGTCGACCCCCGCGCCCGCCGCATCCTCGAGGACGCCGGATGGGTCGCGCCGGACGCCGACACGGTGCCCACCGGCGCCGACTGGGTGGCCGGCTACCTGGAGCCGCTGGCAGCGGTCCTCGGCAACGTCTCGTGCTCCCACCGGGTCACCGCGGTCACCAAGTCCGGCCGCGACCTCTTGGTCGACGACGACCGCGACGCGACCCCCTTCGTCGTCCACGTCACGACCCCGGACGGGCCGCAGCGGATGCTCGCCCGTGCCGTCGTCGACGCCTCGGGCACCTGGCACGGGACCAACCCCCTGGGCAGCGACGGCGTCCCGGCTGCCGGCGAGGTCGAGCACGCCGACCGGATCTCCTACCGGGTGCCCGACCTCGCCGACCCCGGGACCCGCGCGCGTTACGCCGGGCGGCACGTCGTGGTCGCCGGCACCGGCGCGTCCGCGAAGACCGCGATCGTCGCCCTGCGCGCGCTGGCCGAGACCGAGTCGACCACCATCACGTGGCTGATGCGCCGCGGCGACGTTCAGCCCGCATTCGGCGGCGAGGACGCCGACGAGCTGGCCGGGCGGGGAGCCCTCGGCACCAGCGCGCGGCGCGCGGTCGAGGACGGATCCGTCACGACGGTCACGGGCTTCCACGCCGTCGCGGTGGCCGCGTCGGGAGGCCGCCTGCGCGTAGAGTCCGCCGACGGCCGGTCGGTTGACGCCGTCGACGAGATCATCGCCCTCACGGGCTTCCGGCCGGACCTTGGCCTCCTGGGTGAGGTTCGCACCGATGTCGACCCTGTCCTGGGCGCGCCCCGCGATCTGGCCCCGCACATCGACCCGCGCTTCCACTCCTGTGGATCGGTGCAGCCGCACGGGGTCGACCTGCTGTCGCACCCGGAGCGGGACCTGTTCGTCGTCGGGATGAAGTCGTACGGCCGGGCCACCTCGTTCCTCGCGCTCACGGGATTCGAGCAGGTGCGATCGGTGGCCGCGCACCTGGCCGGTGACCACGAGGCAGCAGCCAAGGTCGATCTGGTCCTGCCGGAGACCGGGGTCTGCGGAGGCGCCGGCGACTTCGGAGCCGCAGCCGACAGCGGCTGCTGTGCCGCCCCGGAACCCCAGTCGCTCGGCCTCACGATCGGGGTCGGCCGTCCCGCTGAGTCATCCTGACTCACCTGAGGGGGCGCGTGGTCACGCGCCTCGTCCTCACGGACCGGCCCGACGAGCCGTGCCGCCCAGGGCGCGGTGGATCAGTCGGGGGCGAGCAGCCTGCGGCGTTTCCTCTCGTAGAGGTCCCGGTCGGCCCGGCCCAGCAGCGTCTCCTGGGTGTCCGACGGCTCCGCTGTCGCGAGACCCCAGGTCCAGGCGGTGATCGACTTCCCACGCAGCCGTTCCATGATGGTCGCGGCGGCCGTCGGCGACGTCTCGGGGAGCAGGATGACGAACTCGTCGCCCCCGATGCGGGCGATGACATCGCTGGGGCGCAGCGACTGGTGCAGCCGGGCGACCAGGTCGACCAGGGTGCGGTCGCCGGCGGGGTGGCCGAAGCGGTCGTTGATCGCCTTGAAGCCGTCCAGGTCGATCGCGGCGACCGTCAGCGGTGTCCCGGCGCGGGCAGCTCGTGACAGCTCCCGGTTCAGCTGGGAGGAGAGGCCGATCCGGTTGAACGCCCCCGTCAGGGGGTCGGACCGGATCTGCCGGTCGAGCTCGGCGCGCAGGAAGAGGGCCGCCTCGAGGCAGAAGAACGACCCCAGCGCGAGATTGGACCAGGTCGTGAACAGCTCCCGATGCTCGGTCGTCACCAGCGCGGCCGCCGAGAACGCGAACAGGCCGGCGGTCGTCCAGCGTGCGATGGCCGGTCGGAAGAACCACCCCAGGTAGCAGCCGATCATCGGGTAGAGCACCAGGTTGTTCACGGTCTGGACCTGGTCGCCGCCCTGGTGGATCTGGAGTGCGGTCACCACGATGAACAGCCAGCAGCCGACCAGTCCGGCGGCCGGGTGGAACCGGCTGCGCAGGAGCCACGGGAGCGCCGCGATGACCAACGCGATCCCGGTGACCAGGAACGTCCACGCCGGGGAGAGGTTGGCCGAGCCGGTGATCAGGTCCAGGACGCCGGTGGCAGCAATGACTCCAGCGGCCAGGGACGTGACGCGGGCGAACGCCGTCGACCTGGCCGCTGAACTCGCAAATCTGTCAAGGAGCATCGGCATTCCGTTCTGAACTGTTACAGACTGCCACGAAGCCGACCGCTGTACGGCGCAATTGCGTGGAATGCCGCCATCCCGGGGCTCACGACCGCACGGCCTGCAGACGTTGCAGTGCCTCTGCGATGACCTCCGGCCGCTTGCAGAACGCCCAGCGCACGAGCGGGCGCCCCGGGTCATCGGCTCGCCCGTGCGACGACGGGTCGTGGAAGACCTGGTGGGGGATGGCGACGACGCCCGCGCGGCCGGGCAGCATGCGGCAGAACTCCAGACCGTCGTCGAAGCCGAGCGGACGGATGTCGGTCGTGGCGAAGTACGTCCCCTCCGGGACGAGGACGTCGAACCCGATCTCGGCCAGACCGTCGCACAGCCGGTCGCGTTGCGACTGCAGGCGGGCGGTGAAGTCGGCGAAGTACGAGTCGTCCGCCTCCAGGGCGTGCGCGATGGCCGGCTGCAGCGGAGACCCGGAGGTGTAGGTGAGGAACTGCTTCGCGCCGGTCATGGCGCGCACCAGCGGTGCCGGCCCGGTGGCCCAGCCGATCTTCCATCCGGTGAACGAGAAGCTCTTGCCGCCGCTGGAGATCGTCAGGGTCCGCTCGGCCATGCCGGGCAGGGACGCGATCGGGATGTGGGGGAGCCCGTCGAACGTCAGGTGCTCGTAGACCTCGTCGCTGATGACGACGAGGTCGTGCTCGATCGCGATGGCGGCGATCGCGTCGAGCTCCTCGCGGCGCAGCACCGTCCCGGTCGGGTTGTGCGGGGAGTTGAGCAGGATCGCGGTCGTGCGCGGCGACACCGCGGCCCGCAGCTCGTCGATCGGCAGCCGGAAGTGCGGAGCCCGCAGCGTGACCGGACGCCGCACCGCACCGGTCATCTGCAGCATCGCGACGTACGAGTCGTAGTACGGCTCGAGGGCGATGACCTCGTCGCCGGGGTCGATCAGGCCCAGCAGCGCCGATGCGATCGCCTCGGTCGCGCCAGTGGCGACCGCCACCTCGGTGTCCGGGTCGACGACGAGACCGTAGAACCGCTGCTGGTGGGCGGCGATCGCGGCGCGCAGCTCCGGCACGCCGATGCCCGGCGCGTACTGGTTGCGTCCGGTGCGCAGGGCGTCGACGGCGCGCTCGATCACCTCGCCGGGCCCGTCGGTGTCGGGGAAGCCCTGGCCGAGGTTGACCGCGTCGTGGCGAAGGGCCAGCTGGCTCATCTCGGCGAAGATCGTCGTCCCGAGGCCGGCGATCCGACTGCTGGAGGTCTTCACGCCGTCGACTCTAACCGCGGGTGGACGCTCCGGCCCCTACGATGGCGCGGGTGACGGATGTTCGGCGGACGCGGATCGCGGTGGCATCGGGATTCTTCCTGCAAGGACTCGTGTTCGCCGCAATCGTCACCCAGGCGCCGCGCATCAAGGACCGCTTCGACATCGGCGATGGCGGCCTGACCGGCATCCTGGTCCTGGTGGCCGCGGTGTCGGGTGTCGGCAGCGTCCTCGCCGGGATGATCGCCGAGCGCCGGTCCAGCGCCGTCGCATTCCGCATCGCTCTGCTGACGATCGGTCTGGGCGCGCTGGTCGTGGGGCTCGCGCCCACGGCCCCGGCACTGGTGGCCGCGTTCGTGGTCTACGGCCTCGGGGTCGGTGCGGTTGATGCGGGCATGAACATGCAGGGCGTCCGGGTGCAGGAGGCCTACGGCCGCAGCATCATGGCCAGCTTCCACGGGATGTGGTCGGTCGGCGGGATCCTGGGCGCGCTGTACGCCGCAGGGGTCGCCGAGGTGGGTGTGCCGTTCGCCGTGTCGCTCGTGCTGGTCGCCGCCGTGACGGGCACGGTGGCGATCGTCTCCGGGCGGCACTTCATCGACGCCCGCGAGCGCGATCCAGGGCTCTCTGCGGCGGGACTGCAGCTGCCGTGGCGTCCCGTCCTGGTGTTCGGCCTGGTGGTGCTGGTCTTCTACGCGGCCGACACGGGCATCCTGACGTGGAGCAGCGTCTATCTCGAGGACGCCCTGGACGCGTCGACGACGGTGGCGCCGCTGGCCTACGGGGCCTACCAGGGGGGCGCGCTGGTCTCCCGGTTCGGTGGCGACCTGCTGGTGCGTCGCATCGGGGCGGCGGCCGTCGTCGCGATCGGCACGTCCACCGGCATCGTCGGCCTGGGAGTTGTCGTGACCTCGCCGGCGCCTGCCGTCGCGATCATCGGCTTCTTCGTCGTCGGGCTGGGACTCGCGATCCTCGCGCCGCTGTCGTTCGCCTCGCTGGCGGCGGCCGTCCCACCTGCGTCGCGCGACGTCGCGATCGCGCGCATGAACATCGCCAACTACCTCGGCGCAATCGCCGGCGGCGGCCTCATCGGCGCCGCGGCATCGGCGGACCACTTGCGCTGGGCCTTCGTCATCCCGCTGGTGACGGTGCCGGTCGTGCTCCTGGTGGCCCGTTCGTTCCGGGCCGGGGACGCCGCATCGGTCTGAGCCGCGCGAGCCGATGGACCTGGCTGAGAATAAAAGTCGCCCCACCGTTCTCGGGGGGTGAAACGGTGGGGCGACAACAGGCGCCTACGGCGATTAGCACGTTGACCCTGCAAGAGAAATACTACTGCACGCCACCACACGTCCGTGACCAAATCACGTAAACCAATCCGAAGATCTTCCTGAACATCGCGCGGCGGGGACGAGGATGGGAGGATTTTGCCCATGACCGCAACGTTGGCCCCCGTCGAGCCGCCCCGGCGCCCACGTGCCGGACCGGTGCGCCGGATCGTGCTGGGCCTGGGCCTGGTCATGATCCTGACCGGGTTGGGGTTCCTGGGCTACTGCGGCTGGCAGTACTACGGCACCAATGTGGTCTCCAAGCAGAAGCACGCCGAGATCAAGCAGAGCATCGCCGGCAGCTGGGACGAGGGCGTCGACGGCAAGGGGGTCGGCCTGTTGCGGGTCGAGCGCTTCGGCCGGGACTACGAGGTCCCGATCGTCAAGGGATTCAGCGACAAGGCGCTCGCCGAGGGCATCGGCTGGGACACCAAGAGCGCGCGGCCCGGCGAGATCGGAAACTTCGCGATCGCGGCGCACCGCGTGACACATGGAGAGCCGTTCGCGAAGTTCCCCGACCTGCGCAAGGGCGACGAGGTCGTGGTCGAGACGCGCACCAAGGTCTTCACCTACCGCCTGCGCCAGGGCGGCACCGACATCACGGTCGACTTCTCGGTCGGCTGGCCGCTGCAACGGGTCCCCGCTCCCGACGCGGCCGGCGAACGTCCGACCAAGGCGGTCATCACGCTGCTGACCTGCTCGGAGCTGTTCCACACCCGCAACCGCAGCGTCGTGATCGGCGACCTCGTCTCCCAGGAGGACAAGCGGACGGGCAAGGTGACGAAGGTCCGCTGAGCCGCCGCCCTAGGCTGTGCGCATGCAGGACTACCAGCGGGACTTCATCGAGCTCGCCCTCGACCACGACGTGCTGCGCTTCGGCGAGTTCACCCTCAAGTCCGGGCGCACCTCGCCGTACTTCTTCAACGCCGGCCTGTTCAACACCGGCGCACGACTGGCCGGTCTCGGCCGGTTCTACGCCGATGCGATCGTCGCCAGCGGCATCGAGTTCGACGTCCTGATGGGCCCGGCGTACAAGGGCATCCCGATCGCCTCGGCGGCGGCGGTGCAGCTGGCGCAGGTCCACGGCCGGGACGTCCCGTGGTGCTTCAACCGCAAGGAGGCCAAGGACCACGGCGAGGGCGGGACGATCGTGGGATCCGCGCTGGAGGGCCGGGTGCTGGTCGTCGACGACGTCATCACCGCCGGCACCGCGATCCGTGAGGTCAAGCAGATCCTGGACGCGGCGGGCGCGACCTGCGCCGGCGTCGTGGTCGCCCTCGACCGGCAGGAGCGGGGCCAGGGCGAGCTCTCGGCGATCCAGGAGGTCGAGCGCGACTTCGGCGTGCCGGTGATCTCCATCATCGGCTTCGACCAGATCATCGAGTACATCGAGCAGACCGGCCGCCATGGCGAGCACCTCGACGCCGTGCGGGGGTACCGCGAGGAGTTCGGCGTCGGCGCATGAGCACCGCACAGGACGACACCGCGGTCGTGACGGTGGGCGTGGGGCCGTGGGAGGGCGAGTGGCCGACCGACGACCGGTACGACCCCGAGCTGCTGCGCGACGGCGACCGCCGCAACGTCGTCGACCAGTACCGCTACTGGCGGCTCGAGGCGATCGTCGCCGACCTCGACGCGCGCCGGCACCCGTTCCACGTCGCGATCGAGAACTGGCAGCACGACTTCAACATCGGCTCGATCGTCCGGACGGCCAATGCCTTCGCCGCCGCGGAGGTGCACATCATCGGCAAGCGTCGGTGGAACCGGCGCGGCGCGATGGTCACCGACCGCTACCAGCACGTCCGCCACCACGAGAGCGTCGAGGCGTTCGCGGCCTGGGCGGCGGGCGAGGGCCTGCCGGTGCTGGGCATCGACAACGTCGACGGCTCCGTGCCGATCGAGACGGCCTCCCTGCCGGCGGCGTGCGTGCTGGTGTTCGGCCAGGAGGGTCCGGGGCTCTCGGAGCAGGCGCGCGCGGTGTGCGACCGGACGCTGTCCATCGCGCAGTTCGGCTCGACCCGCTCGATCAACGCCGGAGCGGCCGCCGCGATCACGATGCACGCCTGGATCCGTCAGCACGCCGACATCTGAGCCACCCGGAGCCGTGCCTGCGTCGCTCGGCTGGTTCGCGCGGCGAACCGTAGGCTCTCGACATGAGCAGACGAGTGGTCGTCATCGGTGGCGACGCAGCAGGGATGACGGTCGCGGCAGGGGTACGGCGCCGACTCCCCGCCGATGACGAGGTCATCGTGCTCGAGCGCGGCCGCTGGACGTCGTACTCCGCCTGCGGCATCCCGTACTGGATCGCCGGTGACGTCGCATCACCCGACGCGCTGGTGGCGCGCACCCCCGAGCAGCATCGCGCCCACGGCATCGACGTGCGCCTGGGTGTCGAGGCGGTCGGCATCGACCCGGGTGCGCGCACCGTCAGCGTCGCCGGCGGGGACGACATCGCCTACGACCGCCTGGTCATCGCCACCGGTGCCGAGCCCGTCCGGCCCGACCTGCCCGGCATCGACGGCGAGGGCATCCACGGCGTCCAGTCGCTCGACGACGGGCAGGTGATCCTCGACGAGCTGGAGCGCGGCCCCGCGCGCGTCGTGGTCGTCGGCAGCGGGTACATCGGCCTGGAGATGGCCGAGGCGTGCGTCGCCCGCGGCTTCGACACGACCGTGATCGAGCGGGCGCCCACCGTGATGCCGATCATCGAGACGCCGCTGGGCGAGCAGGTTGCCAAGGCGATGCTGGAGCGTGGCATCCGCCTGCGCGCCGGGGCCGGCGTGACGGGCTTCGTGCTGGACGCCGGCGGGCGCGTCGCCGCCGTGCGGATCGGCGAGGAGGAGGTGCCGGCCGACCTGGTCATCCTCGGCCTGGGCGTCACCGCACGCTCGGCGCTGGCCAAGGACGCCGGGCTGCCGCTGGGCGCCAAGGGTGGCATCGTCGTGGACGACCGGCAGCGGGTCACCGGGTTCCCGGGCATCTGGGCGGCCGGCGACTGCGTCGTCAGCCGCGACCGGCTCACGGGCGACCTGATCCACCTGCCGCTGGGCACCCACGCCAACAAGCAGGGCATGGTGGCCGCCGACAGCATTGCGGCGGACCTGCTCGGCGAGCCGCCCCGGCTCACGTTCCCGGGCGTTGTGCAGACCGCGATCACCAAGTTCTGCTCGTTGGAGATCTCGCGGACCGGGCTCGGCGAGCAACAGGCCCGCGATGCCGGCTTCGACCCCGTGGTCGTCTCGATCGAGACGACCACGGTTGCCGGCTACATGCCGGAGGCCGGCACCATGACGGTCGTGATGGTCGCCGACCGCGGGTCGCGGCGGCTGCTCGGCGCGCAGATCGTCGGCGCCGAGGACGCGGCGCTGCGCATCGACGTGGCGGCGACCGCCCTGGCCACCGGTCTGACGGTCGACGACGTCGTGATGCTCGACCTCGCGTACGCCCCACCGTTCGCATCGGTCTGGAGCCCTGTCCAGGTCGCCGCCCGGGCCGCGGTCAAGGCGCTGGCGGGGTAGTTCACGAGTCGGCCCCCAGACTGGAATACTGGCCACGCACCCCCGCCTTCCCAGCCAGGAGATCAGCATGCCCGTCGCCACACCTGAGGTCTACGCCGAGATGCTCGACAAGGCCAAGAGCCAGTCCTTCGCGTACCCGGCCATCAACGTGTCGTCCTCGCAGACGCTCAACGCCGCCCTTGCCGGATTCGCCGAGGCCGAGAGCGACGGCATCATCCAGATCTCCACCGGCGGCGCCGAGTACCTGTCCGGCCCCACCGTCAAGGACATGGTCTCCGGATCGCTGGCCTTCGCCGCCTTCGCGCAGGAGGTCGCCAAGAGGTACCCGGTGAACGTCGCGCTGCACACCGACCACTGCCCCAAGGACAAGCTGGACGGCTTCGTGCGTCCGCTCATCGCGGCGTCCGCAGAGCGCGTCGCGGCCGGCGGTCTGCCGTACTTCCAGTCGCACATGTGGGACGGCTCGGCCGTGCCGCTGGAGGAGAACCTGCAGATCGCCGAGGAGCTGCTGGCCAGCGCCGCGGCCGCCAACATCATCCTCGAGGTCGAGATCGGCATCGTCGGCGGCGAGGAGGACGGCGTCGAGGGCGGCATGGGTGAGCACCTGTACACGACGCCCGAGGATGCGCTGGCCACGGCTGCGGCCCTCGGCCTCGGCGAGAAGGGGCGCTACCTGACGGCGCTGACCTTCGGCAACGTGCACGGCGTGTACAAGCCGGGCAACGTGACGCTGCGTCCCGAGATCCTCAAGGCCGCCCAGGAGGCCGTCTCGGCCAAGTACGGCAAGGACTCGCCGTTCGACCTGGTGTTCCACGGCGGTTCGGGCTCGCTGCCCGAGGAGATCTCGGCGGCCGTCGACTACGGCGTCGTCAAGATGAATGTCGACACCGACACGCAGTACGCGTTCACGCGCCCCGTCGCCGGTCACATGCTGGCCAACTACGACGGCGTCCTGAAGATCGACGGCGAGGTCGGCAACAAGAAGCAGTACGACCCCCGCGCCTGGGGCAAGGCCGCCGAGGCCGGCATGGCGACCCGTGTCGCCGAGGCGTGCGCCGCGCTCCGCAGCGCCGGCACCAAGCTCTGAGCTGAGGACGAGAGAATCGGGGTTCGTCCGCACCAGTGCGGTCAAACCCCGATTCTCTCGTCCCCGTAGGGTCGTGTCATGACCAATCTCTTCGGTGAACCGCCCGCCACGTTGTTGCCCGAGGATCCCGGTGCCGCCGAGCTCGCGGCAGGGGACAGCCCGCAGACCGTCGCCTCGCTGCACCCGGACTCCGCGCTCGCCTGGGTGACCCTGGCCGAGATGGCCCTGGCCGAGGGCCGCGACCTGGAGGGCTACGCCTTCGTCCGCACCGGCTACCACCGCTCGCTGGACCTGCTGCGCCGCAACGGCTGGAAGGGCCACGGGCCGCTGCCGTGGGAGCACGAGCCGAACCGCCCGTTCCTGCGCTCGCTCGCAGCGCTGGCCGATGCGTCCGAGCGCCTCGGCGACGAGGGCGAGGCACACCGGTGCCGCGAGTTCCTGCACGAGTCGAGCCCCGAGGCGTACGCCGAGCTCGTCGCGCCGAAGGGCTAGGGGACGTAGACGGTCAGCGCGCCGGGCTGCACCCGCCACGAGTAGTGCCGGGACGGCTCGGTGAGCTCGCCGTCGCTCGTGCAGCGCAGCGCGTCGCCGGTGACCAACACATCGCGACCGCGCAGGTACACGACGTCGTCGCGGCGGTGGTGGTCGCCGCGCCGCACGCTGAAGGCGTAGGCGATCCGCCGGCGCGGTGACTCGGTGTAGGAGACCGACACGTCCAGCAGCCCGTCGGACGGATCGGCCTGGGGCAGCAGGGGAGCGCCGCCACCGACGTACCGGCCGTTGCCGACGGCGACCTGGATGACCGGCGACTTGCGGCGCAGCCTCTTGCCGTCGACTGTGATGCGCAGCTTCGCCCCCGGCGTCGTGAGGCCCTTCAGGCCGGTGATCGCCGCGCCGACCAGGTAGCCGACCGGCCCGAACGCCTTCTTCCACGGCCGCGCGGCCGCGGCCGCCTCGGCCCCGATGCCGATGTGCGCGGCGTTGACGACCACCTGGTCGGTCCCGTCGATGATCAGGTCGATGGGGCGGGTGCGGCCCGCCGCGATGACCTTCGCGGCGTCCACATGCCCCGGCGGCAGGCCGAGGGTCGCCGCGAAGTCGTTGCCGGTGCCGAGGGGGATGAGTCCCACGATGACGTCGGCGAGCCGTCCAGCGGCGTGGAGCGCCTGCGCGACCGCGTGCAGGCTGCCGTCGCCGCCCAGGACCACGACCCCGTCCAGGTCGGGGCGTTCCGCCAGCTCGTCGGCCAGGTCGGCCGGGCTGGACGTCTTGACCACCTCGACGTCGACCTCGTCCTGCAGGGCAGCCAGAACCTCACCGACGGCGGTGTCGTCGGTGCTGCCGGCGTCGGCGTTGGCGATCGCGAGAAGACGGGTCATTTGGGTCGAGAGCCTACGGGGTCACGCCCGCCGGTGGGGCCTCCGCGACCTTCGGCTCGCCGAGCCGCACCAGGACGACCCCGGCCAGGATGCACACGCCTCCCAGCAGCTGGATGGCGCGCGGCGCCTCGTCCAGCAGCAGCCACGCGAACACCACGCCGGCCACGGCCTCGGCCAGGCCGACGAACGAGGCCAGGCGCGAGCCCATCAGCCGGCTGCCCGCGATGCCCAGGACGTAGGGCACGGCCGCGGTGACGACGCCCAGCACGAGCAGCGTCACCCACCAGGGGACGGCCCGGCCGTCGAGGATGACGTCGGCGCGGCTCGCGGCGAACGGGACGATGCCGATCGCCCCGGCCGCCAGCAGCGTGACGCCGCCGAGCAACAGGCCGCCCGCGGCCAGCACGATGCCGGGCAACCCGTTCTGGTCGTCGGCCGACACGATCCAGTAGAACGCGGCGCACACCATGGCGCCCAGTGCCCACAGCACGCCGATGCCGTCCAGCTCGGCGCCGGAGACCAGGTCGAGCACCAGAGCCAGCCCCACGAGTGCGGCGAGCGCGCCGGCCACCGTCAGCCGGCCGGGACGCTGGCCGTGCCGCAGCCACATCCACCCGACGACCGCCACGGGGGCGGTGAACTCGATCAGCAGCGCGACGCCGACCTGCATCCGGTCGACGGCGTTGAAGTACGACAGCTGGCACGCGGCGACGGCTATCAGGCCGTACGCGATGACGAGTCCCGCCTGGGCGCGCAGCAGGTGCCACCGTCCGCGCAGCGTCATGGCCGCCGGGACGACCAGGACCGCCGCAGCGATCAGGACGCGCGCGGTCACGGCCGAGCCAGGGGTCCAGCCCGCCGCGATGAGGCCCTTCGCCAGTGGCCCGGACGCGGCGAACGTGACCGCCGCGGTCAGCCCCAGCAGGAGCCCCGGTGCGGTGCGGGTCGTCGCCGTGTCATGGGTCAAAGCACTCATGACATGTGACATTAGATCGCGCGTGTGTAAGGTGTCAACATGGTCTTCGCCCATGACACCGAGCTGGCGCTCGCCGCCGCCGTCCTGATGGTCAACTCGGCCCAGGAGCCCGACACCCTCACGACCGTGGAGGACGTCGCCGCGTTCTACGACCAGCAGGGCTACACCGGACGTCTCGACGGCGACGCCGCCGAGCTCAAGGAGCTGCGGGCCCTGCGGTCCCAGCTGCGCGAGCTGTTGACGGCCGACCGCGACGGCGCGGTGGGCGTCGTCAACAAGATCCTGGCCGAGGGGTCGGCGCTGCCCCAGCTGCGTCGTCACGACGGGCTCGACTGGCACCTGCACGCGACCGGCGACGAGCAGCCGTTCGCGCTGCGGGTCGCGATCGAGACCGCCATGGCCATGGTGGACGTCATCCGGGCCGACGAGATGTCGCGCCTCGACGTGTGCGCGGACGACGACTGCGACGGCATCGTGCTGGATCTGTCACGCAACCGGTCGCGGCGGTTCTGCAGCACGGCGTGCGGCAACCGGGCCGCCGTCGCCGCGTATCGCGCACGCCAATCCGGCTGACCACCGCTCGCGGGGACTTCGGTTCGCGGTAGAGTGGGCCGGTAAGAGCCCCTGAGAACGGGGCTTGTCGCATGTGTGAGGTGGTGCATCTCCATGCCCGCAGTCGTCATCGTCGGAGCCCAGTGGGGCGACGAAGGCAAGGGCAAGGCCACGGACATCCTGGGTAGCCGGGTCGACTACGTGGTGAAGTTCAACGGCGGCAACAACGCCGGTCACACGGTGGTGATCGGTGACCAGAAGTACGCGTTGCATCTCCTGCCCAGTGGCATCCTGAGCCCCGGCTGCGTGCCGGTCATCGGCAACGGCGTCGTCGTGGACCTGAAGGTCCTGTTCGAGGAGATCGACGGGCTCGACGAGCGCGGCATCGACACCTCGCGCCTGGTGGTCAGCGCCAATGCGCACGTCATCGCCGACTACAACCGGACGATGGACAAGGTCGCCGAGCGCTTCTTGGGCAGCCGCAAGATCGGCACGACCGGTCGCGGCATCGGCCCGACGTACGCCGACAAGATGAACCGGATCGGCATCCGCGTCCAGGACCTGTTCGACGAGAAGATCCTGCGCCAGAAGGTCGAGGGTGCGCTGGAGCTGAAGAACCAGATCCTCACCAAGATCTACAACCGCCGCGCGGTCGAGGTCGACGAGGTCGTCGAGGAGCTGCTGTCGTACGTCGACCGCCTGCGTCCGATGGTCGCCGACACGCCGCTGCTGCTGCACGACGCGCTCAAGGCCGACAAGACCGTCCTGCTCGAGGCCGGCCAGGCCACCCTGCTGGACGTCGACCACGGCACCTATCCGTTCGTGACGTCCTCGTCGGCCACCACGGGCGGCGCGTGCACCGGCTCGGGCATCGCTCCGACCGAGATCACCCGTGTCATCGGCATCGTCAAGGCCTACGCCACGCGCGTGGGTGAGGGCCCGTTCCCCACCGAGCTGTTCGACGCCGACGGCGAGCGCCTGCGCCAGAACGGCGCCGAGTTCGGCACGACGACCGGGCGTCCGCGCCGCTGCGGCTGGTACGACGCCCCGATCGCGCGCTACGCGGCACGCATCAACGGCGTCACCGACTTCGTGCTGACCAAGCTCGACGTGCTGACCGGCTGGGACGAGATCCCGGTGTGCGTCGCGTACGACGTCGACGGCGAGCGGGTCGAGGAGATGCCCATGACGCAGACCGGCTTCCACCACGCGAAGCCCATCTACGAGATGCTCCCCGGCTGGCACGAGGACATCTCCGGTGCCCGGACGTTCGAGGACCTGCCGAAGACCGCCCAGGAGTACGTCCTGGCGCTCGAGGCGATGTCGGGTGCGCGCATCTCGACGATCGGTGTGGGACCCGACCGCGAGCAGTCGATCGAGCGTCACGCCCTGCTGTAGGCGATGCGATGACGGGGGCGGTGCGGATCGGTATCTCCGGCTGGAGGTACCCGCCCTGGCGCGGGGTCTTCTACCCGAAGGGCCTGCCGCAGCGTGCCGAGCTCGAGCACGCGTCGCGGCAGGTCTCGACGATCGAGATCAACGGATCGTTCTACTCGCTGCAGCGTCCCGACAGCTATCGCGCCTGGTACGCCCAGACGCCTGAGGACTTCGTGTTCTCGGTCAAGGGCGGACGCTTCATCACCCACATGAAGAAGCTCGCCGACGTCGAGACCCCGTTGGCGAACTTCTTCGCCTCCGGGGTGCTGGCGCTGGAGGAGAAGCTCGGACCGTTCCTGTGGCAGCTGCCCCCGATGCTCGGATTCGATGCCGACCGGTTGGCGCACTTCTTCGAGCTGCTGCCGCGCTCCACGGCTGCGGCCGCGACACTCGCGGCCGGTCACGACGAGCGCCTCGAGGGCCGGGCGCTGCTCGAGACCGCGGCCGACCGTCCCCTGCGCCACTGCCTGGAGGTGCGGCACGACACCTTTCTCGCCCCGGAGTTCCTGACCCTGCTGCGCGAGCACGGCATCGGCCTGGTGGTCGCCGACACCGCGGGACGGTGGCCGCTGATCCGCGAGGTCACGGCCGACTTCGCGTACGTCCGCCTGCACGGCGACGTCGAGCTGTACACCAGCGGATACTCCGAGCGGGCGCTCGACGAGTGGGCCGCGCTGATGCGTGGCTGGGCCGAGCAGGGACATGACGTCTACGCCTACTTCGACAACGACGTGAAGGTGCACGCGCCCTTCGACGCGATCGCGCTGGCCGATCGACTCGCCGACCTGGTGCCAACTGTCAACCTGTCTTGATTCCATGTTTAGATGGAAGAGTCGGCTCCGCCGGCAAGTCCCCGGGGGGTCCGAGGGACTCAGGCAAGGGAAGTAGTTGTTCATGAATCACACATCCACACGCCGCCGTGCAGGCGCAGGTGTCGCCATCGGCGCACTGGCCGCCTCGGCCTTGATCTTCACCCCGTCCGCGCAGGCTGCGACGACCGCCGATGTCCGTGAGTCGCAGATCGCACCGAATGCGTCGACCTACGCCGGCTGGCACCAGGGCGTCGACAATGCCGCAGCGGACGCCGCGCGGGTCGTCAACGAGGGCCTGCAGCTCAAGGGCCGCTCCCAGGTCATCAAGGGCTACGCCGACAACGACAACACGGTCGGCTCGAACAAGAACTTCGATCTGTCCACGATCGAGAACGCGGCCGCGTACACGGTCAAGTCCGGCACCGCCTCGCTGCAGATCCCGGTCTTCGTCGACCTGGACGGGGCCGGCCCCGACGCCGCCGTCTTCACCACGCTCCGTACGCCGCTGGGCTCCGGCAGCGAGGTCAAGCTGAGCGACAACTGGGAGGTCAGTCGCGCCTTCGGCTCGATCCCCGCCAACACGCCGACTCCGCTGAGCGACATCGTCGCCGCGCTCGGCAGCACCTACAAGGTCATCGCCTTCGGTGTCTACAACGAGTCGGGCACCTCGGTCGTCTCGGACATCACGTTCGACGGCACCAAGTACCTGTTCGCCAACAGTGCACCGGTGATCAAGGACCAGAAGGTCAGCACCAAGATGAACACCGCGGTCACGCTGCCGCTGACCGCGACCGATGTCGACGGCAATGAGCTGGCGTACACCATCACCGGTGTCGTGGGCGGCTCCGTGACCGGCTCAGGCGCGAAGCAGACCTTCACACCGACCAAGAACTTCAAGGGCGCCGCGAGCGTGAAGTACACGGTCGACGACTCGCGTGGCGGCACCGCATCGGCCACCATCTCGATCCAGGTTGCCAAGCAGAAGGGCAAGGTCGAGCTCTACCGCATCCACCCGGCCGGCAAGGTCTCGATCCGCAACACGGTCAGCCTCTACGCCAAGGTCACGATCGAGGGCAAGCAGGCCGACCGGGGCATGACCGTCTACGGCTACGCCAAGGGCAAGAAGGTCGTCACGGGCAAGATCAACAGCTACGGGAAGGTCAAGCTGACGCTGCCGGACAAGCTGCCCGCCGGCAACGCGACCCTCAAGGTCACCCTGGTCGGCTCGTCGACCCGGATCGGTGACAGCGACTCGATCAAGGTCAAGGTCAAGAAGTAACGCGTCCCGCCCTGATCATCGAGGGCCCCTTCCTCGCGGGGAAGGGGCCCTCGGTTGCGTTGCGCAACATAAATTTTGCGCAATTACAGGCAAGGTGTCGCTAATTGGTGTTCAGTGGGTGAGCCAGGTCACTGGCGCACCCACCGGAGACCCGGGGTGTTCAAGCATCGCAAGGAGAACTGCCCATGACACAGACAGCAACGCGGCTCCGCCGCACCGGAGGTGCAGGTGTCGCCGTCGGCGCCCTCGTCGCCTCGGCCCTGATGTTCGCCCCGTCCGCTCAGGCGGCCGCACAGGTGAACGTCACCAACGCCGAGGTGCTGCCCACAGAGACGACCGCCAACTACACCAGCTGGCACCAGGGCTACGCCAACAACCCCGGCGGCGCGAAGGTCACCACCAAGGGCCTCGAGCTCTCCGGTGGACCGTCACAGGTCATCAAGGGGTATGCGGACAACGACACCACGATCGGGAACAACAAGAACTTCGATCTCGCCGCCAAGATCACCGGTGCCGACTTCACCGCGACCACGGGCGTCGCGACGCTGCAAGTCCCCCTGCGCAGCACAGCGATCGCCGGCAACCAGTTCGCCACCATCCGCAGCCTCGCGGACGAGGGCAGCCGCATCAAGCTCACCGACGAGTGGGTCTCGAGCAAGGCCATCGGTTCGACGATCGCCGCCAACACGCCGACGCCTCTGCGCGACATCGTCACGGCGCTGGGCACCAGCTACAAGGTCATCGGCTTCGGCGTCCAGGCTGACAACAACGCGGTCATCAGCGACATCACATGGGACGGCGTGACGTACACGTTCAAGGAGCCCTCGGCCGCCCCGGCGCCCAAGCTGTCGTCCGTCGTCGACATCTACCGGGTCAACCCGAAGTCCGGCAAGATCACGACCAAGAACACGGTCAGCTTCTACGCCTCGGTGACGATCGACGGCAAGGCCGCTCCGGCCGGCACCGTCGTCAACGGCTACGCCAAGGGCAAGAAGGTTGCCACCAGCAAGGTCAACAGCAAGGGCAAGGTCAAGCTGGTCCTCAAGGTCAAGCTGCCCAAGGGATCGTCCACCCTCAAGGCTGAGCTGCCCAGCTCCGGCACCGTCAAGGGATCGACCGACTCCGTCAAGGTGAAGGTCATCAAGAAGAAGTAGTACTGCGCACGCAGAGGGGCCCCGTCCGGACGGACGGGGCCCCTCGTCATGTCCGGGACGGGGACCGGCGCCCAGTAGGCTGGCGTCCCGTGAAGACTCTCGTCATCGGCACCGGCGGCCGCGAGCACGCCCTCGCTCTTGCTCTGTCGCGCGATCCGCAGGTCACCGAGGTGCACGCGGCCCCCGGCAACCCCGGCATCTCGACCATCGCCACCCTGCACGACGTCGATCCGCTCGACGGCCCGGCAGTCGCGGCGCTGGCCGGCTCGCTGGGCGTCGACCTCGTCGTCGTCGGCCCCGAGGCTCCGCTCGTCGCAGGTGTCGCCGACGCCGTGCGTGAGGTGGGCATCGCCTGCTTCGGCCCGTCGAAGGAGGCCGCGCAGATCGAGGGGTCCAAGGCCTTCGCCAAGCAGGTCATGGCCGCAGCCGAGGTGCCGACCGCGATGGCGCACGTGTGCGAGACGCCGCAGCAGGTCGCCGATGCGCTGGACGCCTTCGGGCCGCCCTACGTCGTCAAGGACGATGCGCTGGCCGCCGGCAAGGGGGTCGTGGTGACGAACGACCGCCAGGCCGCGATCGACCACGCCGCCGCCTGCGACCGGGTGGTGATCGAGGAGTTCCTCGACGGACCCGAGGTGTCGTTGTTCGCGATCACCGACGGCGAGACGGTCCTGCCGCTGCAGCCGGCGCAGGACTTCAAGCGTGCCTTCGACGGCGACGAGGGACCCAACACCGGCGGCATGGGCGCGTACACACCGCTGCCGTGGGCGCCGGAGGACCTGGTGGCCGAGGTGACCCGCCGGGTGCTCGTGCCGACGGTCAAGGAGATGGCCAGGCGCGGCACCCCGTTCCAGGGGCTGCTCTACGCGGGCCTGGCCCTGACCGGACGCGGTGTCCGCGTCATCGAGTTCAACGCGCGCTTCGGCGACCCGGAGACGCAGTCCATCCTGGCGATGCTGCGCACCCCGTTGTCCGCGCTCCTGCACGGCGCCGCGACCGGGACGCTGGCCGAGGTCGGGCTCCCGCAGTGGGAGCGGGCCTCGTCGGTCACGGTCGTCGTCGCCGCCGAGGGCTACCCCGAGGCGCCGGTCAAGGGGGATGTCATCGAGGGGGTCGACGCCGCGAACGAGCTCGACGGGGTCGACGTCATCCATGCCGGCACCGACGTCGTCGACGGCCGTCTCGTGACGGCCGGCGGTCGTGTCCTGTCGGTCACCGCGACCGGCGCGGACCTCGCGGAGGCACGCAGACGCGCGTACGCCGGCGTCGACCGCATCTCCATCCGGGGCAGCCACCACCGCACCGACATCGCCCTCGTGGCGGAGCAAGGGACAATGAAGTCGTGACCACACCGAACGTCCTCGCCAGCCGCTACGCCTCGCCCGAGGTGGCCCGCATCTGGTCGCCCGAGCACAAGATCGTCCTCGAGCGCCGGCTGTGGATCGCCGTCCTGCGCGCCCAGAAGGACCTCGGCGTCGAGACGCCCGACGGCGTGATCGAGGCGTACGAGTCGGTCATCGACCAGGTCGACCTCGCCTCGATCGCCGAGCGCGAGAAGGTCACCCGGCACGACGTGAAGGCCCGCATCGAGGAGTTCGCGGCGCTGGCCGGCACCGAGCACATCCACAAGGGCATGACCTCGCGCGACCTGACCGAGAACGTCGAGCAGCTGCAGATCAAGGCGTCCCTGGAGGTCATGCGTGACCGCGGGGTCGCGACGCTGGCGCGGCTGGGACGTCTGGCCGCCGAGCACGCCGAGCTCGTCATGGCCGGCCGCAGCCACAATGTCGCCGCCCAGGCCACGACGCTGGGCAAGCGCTTCGCGACCGTCGCCGATGAGCTCATGGTCGCGCTCGACCGGCTCGAGGACCTCATCGCCCGCTACCCGTTGCGCGGCATCAAGGGGCCCGTCGGCACGGCGCAGGACCAGCTGGACCTGCTCGGTGGCGACGAGGCGAAGCTGGCCGATCTCGAGCAGCGGGTCGCCCGGCACCTGGGCTTCGACAAGGTGCTGACCAGCGTCGGTCAGGTGTACCCGCGCTCGCTGGACTACGACGTCGTCACGGCGCTCGTCCAGCTGGCGGCGGCACCGTCGAACCTGGCCACGACGATCCGCCTGATGGCCGGCAACGAGATCGTGACCGAGGGATTCAAGCCCGGTCAGGTCGGCTCCAGCGCGATGCCGCACAAGATGAACACCCGCTCGTGCGAGCGGGTCAACGGCCTGGCGGTCATCCTGCGCGGCTACGTCTCGATGATCGGCGAGCTCGCGGGCGACCAGTGGAACGAGGGCGACGTGTCGTGCTCGGTCGTGCGCCGGGTGGCCCTGCCGGACGCGTTCTACGCCGCCGACGGATTGTTCGAGACGTTCCTGACCGTGCTGGACGAGTTCGGCACCTTCCCCGCGGTCATCCAGCGTGAGCTCGATCGGTACCTGCCGTTCCTGTCGACCACCAAGGTCCTGATGGCGGCGGTCCGCCAGGGACGTGGCCGGGAGACGGCCTACGACGCGGTCAAGCAGCACGCGGTCGCCGTCGCGCTGGAGATGCGCGAGAAGGGCGCCGCCGAGAACGACCTGTTCGCGCGGCTGGCCGCCGACGAGCGTCTCGGCCTGTCCGAGCAGGACCTCGCGAGCCTGGTCGCGTCCCCGATCGACTTCACGGGCGCAGCGGTCAGCCAGGTCCACGCCGTCGTGGCGCGCGTCGAGCAGATCCTTGCCGAGCATCCCGCCGCGGCGCAGTACAGCCCCGGATCGATCCTGTAGGCGCGCGATCGCGGTGAGCCTGATCGTCCTCCCGCTCATCCTGCTGCTGGCAGGAGGATGGCTCGCGGGGTGGGGGATCAGGCGGCGCCATGCCCAGCCCGCCGTCCCCGACGGCTGGAGGCGGGTCGTCGGCACGGTCATCGAGGTGGGCGACGGTGACGCCCGGCCTCCGCGGATCCAGTACCGGGCGCCCGACGGCCGGCGGCTGCGCGTCCCCGGACCGTCCGCGACCCCGCTGGCGGTGGGGGACGAGGTCGCGGTGCTGCTCGATCCGGCGGACTACACGCGGGCCCGGCTGGAGCTGACGACGCTGGAGGGCGCACGGGTCGTCCGGCTGCTGATCGCCAGCGGCGCGGTGCTGCTGGTGATCGGCGCACTGGGTGCCGTGGTTCTGCTCTAGGCTGTGCGCGTGCCACTCGACATCCCCGGAGCCACCCACCTGCACTCCGGCAAGGTCCGCGACCTGTACGAGGTGGAGTCGGGTCACCTGCTGATGGTGGCCTCCGACCGCATCTCGGCCTTCGACTTCATCCTCTCGCCGGGCATCCCCGACAAGGGCGAGATCCTCACCCGGATGTCGCTGTGGTGGTTCGACCAGCTCGCCGACCTGGTGCCCAACCACGTCGTGTCGACGCAGGTGCCCGAGCGTGTCCGCGGTCGCGCACTGATCGTCGAGAAGCTCGACATGTTCCCGGTCGAGTGCGTCGCTCGGGGCTACCTGACCGGTTCGGGCCTGCTCGACTACCAGGCCACGGGCGAGGTGTGCGGGGTGCCGTTGCCTCGCGGACTGGTCGACGGGTCCCGCCTGCCCGAGCCGATCTTCACCCCGGCCACGAAGGCCGAGCTCGGCGAGCACGACGAGAACGTCTCGTTCGAGCACATCACCGGCACCGTGGGGGCAGAGACCGCGAACGCCCTGCGCGACCTGACGTTGACGATCTACGCCCGGGCCGAGCAGATCGCCCGCGAGCGCGGCATCGTCCTGGCCGACACGAAGCTGGAGTTCGGCGCCCGCCCCGACGGCACGATCGTCCTGGGCGACGAGGTGCTGACCCCCGACTCGTCCCGGTTCTGGCCGGCCGACTCGTGGCAGCCGGGCCGGGCGCAGCCGTCGTACGACAAGCAGTTCGTGCGCAACTGGCTGATCTCGCCCGAGAGCGGCTGGGACCGCGCGAGCAACACGCAGCCGCCCTCGCTGCCCGCCGAGATCGTCGAGAAGACGCGCGAGAGGTACGTCCAGGCGTACCAGCAGCTGACCGGCGAGACGTTCTGAGGTCACGCGGCGAGCCAGGTGACTCCCCAGTAGTCTGACGAGAGACCGTCGTCACACCAAGGAGCGATAGTGGCCAATCTTGCCGCCCTGCTGGAGAATTCCGCCGAGAAGTACGCCGATCGCACCGCGATCGTCTTCGGTGACACGCGCCTGACGTACGCACAGGTCGACGGGGCTGCCAACCAGGTCGCCAACCTCCTGGTCGCGCGCGGGATCGAGCCCGGCGACAAGGTGGCGCTGTCGTCGCCGAACCTGCCGTACTTCACGATCGTCTACTACGGGATCCTCAAGGCCGGCGGCACCGTGGTGCCGCTGAACGTCCTGCTCAAGCCGCGCGAGGTCGCCTACCACCTGGCCGACTCGGGCGCGAAGGCCTACTTCGCCTTCGAGGGCACGCCGGACCTGCCGATCGGCGAGAACGCCTGGGAGGGCTTCCAGGCGACCGACACGTGCTCGGAGTTCTTCCTGATCCGCATGGACGCCAAGTGGCCGGCGCCGATCTCGCCGCCGGAGTACTTCGCCCCGCTGGTCGCGGAGCAGCCGACGACCTTCGAGACCGTCGAGCGCGATGACGACGACACCGCGGTCATCCTGTACACCTCGGGCACCACGGGGCAGCCCAAGGGCGCCGAGCTGCGCCACCGCAACATGCGCGACAACGCGCTGTCGAGCAAGGACCTGTTCGGGGCGGACGCGTCGAACCCCGACACGTACCTGTGCGTGCTGCCGCTGTTCCACTCGTTCGGGCAGACCGTCATCCAGAACGGCGCCTTCGCCTTCGGCGGGACCGTGGTGATGCTGCCGCGGTTCGAGGCCAAGGCGGCACTCGACCTGATGCTGCGCGAGAAGGTCACCTTCTTCGCGGGCGTCCCCACGATGTACTGGGGGCTGCTCGCCGCCCTGGACGACAGCGTCGACGTGGCCACGCTCGCGGCGAACCTGCGGGTCGCGGTCGCCGGTGGAGCGGCCCTGCCCGTGGAGATCCACAAGCAGTTCAAGGACCGGTTCGGCGTCACGATCCTGGAGGGCTACGGGCTCTCGGAGACGTCCCCGGTCGCCTCGTTCAGCGTCTACGGCCAGGAGCCGCGGGTCGGCTCGATCGGTGTGCCGATCCCGGGTGTCGAGATGAAGCTGATCAACGACGACTGGACCGATGTGCCTGACGCCCCCGACGCGGTCGGTGAGATCGCGATCAAGGGCCACAACGTCATGAAGGGCTACCACGGCCGCCCGGAGGCGACGGCCGCGGCGATCCATGACGGCTGGTTCCGCTCCGGCGACCTGGCCAAGAAGGACGAGGACGGCTTCTACTACATCGTCGACCGGTCCAAGGACATGATCATCCGCGGCGGCTACAACGTGTACCCGCGCGAGATCGAGGAGGTGCTGATGACGCACCCGGCGGTCTCGCTGGTCGCGGTCATCGGCGTCCCGAACGACCAGCACGGTGAGGAGATCAAGGCCGTCGTGGTCAAGAACAAGGATCACGATGACGTCAGCGAGGACGATCTCGCGGCTTGGGCCAAGGAGCAGATGGCGGCCTACAAGTACCCGCGCATCGTCCAGTTCGTCGACGAGCTCCCCATGACGTCCACGGGCAAGATCCTCAAGCGCGAGCTGTCCTGACCCCACCCACCCCCAGCCTCATCGCTGACGCGTGGCTTGCGCACGGCGAGGCGTGGCTTGCGCACGGCGAGGCGTGGGTTGCGTACGGCGAGGCGTGGCTTGCGCACGGCGAGGCGTGGGTTACGCACGGCGAGGCGTGGGTTACGCACGGCGAGGCGTGGGTTACGCACGGCGAGGCGTGGCTTGCGCGCCATCCAAGGTGGACAGAACCCACGCGTCAGCGGGCGTAACCCACGCGTCAGCGTGCGTAACCCACGCGTCAGCGTGCGTAACCCACGCGTCAGCGTGCGTAACCCACGCGTCAGCGTGCGTAACCCACGCGTCAGCGGGCGGAACCCACGCGTCAGCGTGCGTAACCCACGCGTCAGCGGTCCAGTAGGATTCTGGGCATGCCTCGCATTGTCGTCGACGTCATGCCCAAGCCGGAGATTCTCGACCCGCAAGGCAAGGCCGTCCACGGCGCCCTGCCGCGGCTGGGCTTCCACGCCGTGACGGATGTCCGTCAGGGCAAGCGCTTCGAGCTCGAGGTCGAGGCCGCCGACGACGCGACCCTCGCCGAGGTGCACGAGCTCGCCGGGACCCTGCTGTCCAACCCGGTCATCGAGGACTACGCGGTCCGGGTCGAAGCATGAAGATCGGCGTCGTCACGTTCCCCGGCTCGCTCGACGACGTCGACGCGCAGCGCGCGGTGCGCCTGGCCGGCGGTGAGCCGGTCGCGCTGTGGCACGGCGATCACGACCTGTTGGGCGTCGACGCGGTCATCCTGCCGGGCGGCTTCTCGTACGGCGACTACCTGCGCTGCGGCGCCATCGCCCGCTTCGCCCCGGTCATGACCGAGGTCGTCGCGGCGGCCCAGGGCGGCATGCCGGTGCTGGGCATCTGCAACGGCTTCCAGATCCTGTGCGAGTCGCACCTGCTGCCGGGCGCGCTGATCCGCAACAACCACCGCACGTTCGTGTGCCGCGACCAGGTGCTGCAGGTCGAGAACGCCTCGACGGCGTGGACCACCGCCTACACCGCCGGCCAGCAGATCACCGTCCCGCTCAAGAACGGTGAGGGCGGCTTCGTCGCCGACACCGAGACCCTCGACCGGCTCGAGGGGGAGGGGCAGGTCGTGGTCCGCTACGTCGGCCAGGACCCCAACGGCTCGCTGCGCGCGATCGCCGGCATCACCAACGAGCGCGGCAACGTCGTGGGCCTCATGCCCCACCCCGAGCACGCGATCGAGGACCTCACCGGCCCCGGCACCGACGGGCTGGGCTTCTTCACCTCCGCCGTGCAGGCCCTCATGTCGGTCTGACCAAGCGGGCTGGAACAATCTGCGGCATGGATCTTCCCCTCGCCTGGTCAGTGCTCCTGCTCGTGGCAGGGCTGTGGAACGTCGCGATCTGGCCCCAGTTCTGGCGCCGCATCGTCAAGGACGAGCGCGCCCGCACCGCCGACGGCGCGACGACGACGTTCTACCGTGTCCACGCCGTCATCATCGGCCTGTCGTTCGTGTTCGGCGTGGCCATTGCGGTGCTCGGAATCCTGACGCTGTTCTGAGCGTTGGACCGGGCATGACCAACAACGTCGTGCACAACACCGATCAGCGCCGCTACGAGATCCTCGTCGACGGGATCCTCGCCGGGTTCGCCGAGGCCCACGAGGACGGGGACGTCGTGACGATGCCCCACACCGAGATCTTCGAGCAGTTCGGGGGCCAAGGGCTCGGCAGCGAGCTCGTGTCGGGGGCGCTGGACGACATCCGCGTCCGCGGGAAGAAGATCGTCCCGACCTGCTCCTACGTGGAGCGCTTCGTCCAGAAGCACCGTGATTACGCCGATCTCGTGGCCTGAGTGCGGCGTCACACGCTCCCGAATCGTTGCCGGCGGCTGGCGCCTGATAACATGTGAATACGTGAACGCGCCGATCTGGCGCTGTTCCGGCCCGACGAAGTAGCGCGATCACTCGCGTGAAATGGATATCGGGCTTCGTTTCCCGAATCGTCTGAGAGTTTCTTGAACCAGCCTGCCGGCAGCACTGCGCTGCCCACCTTCACATCCCTCGATCTTCCCGCCGCGTTGGTATCCGCGTTGGCACGCCAGGAGATCCTCAACCCCAGCCCGGTCCAGATGGCGGTCATCCCCGACGCCCTCGCCGGTCGCAACGTCCTCGGCCGTGCCCGCACCGGCTCAGGCAAGACCCTGGCCTTCGGCCTGCCGGTCCTGGCCCGACTCGCCGGACGCACCAGCCGTCCCAAGGCCCCCCGCGGCCTGATCCTGCTGCCGACCCGCGAGCTGGCCACCCAGGTCCGCTCCGCGATGGAGCCGCTCGCCCAGAAGATGGGCCTGCGCCTCACGACCGTCTACGGCGGCGTCCCGATCAACAAGCAGATCAACACGCTCAAGAACGGCGTGGACATCGTCATCGCGACCCCCGGTCGCCTGACCGATCTGCTCGACCGTCGCTGCATGACGCTCGACGACATCGAGATCACGGTCCTCGACGAGGCCGACCACCTGTGCGACCTGGGCTTCTACAAGCCGATCGACGCGATCTTGGCCAAGACCCGCGAGAGCAGCCAGCGGCTGCTGCTGTCGGCGACGCTCGACGGCGACGTCAACAAGCTGGTCAAGCGCCACCTGCCGCAGCACGTGATGCACGAGGTCGACTCGGGCGAGAGCGCCGTCGACACGATGGAGCACCACGTGCTGATCAGCTCGGCGACCGACAAGTCCAAGGCTGCCTTCGACCTGCTGCGCGCCAACCCGCGCAGCATCGTGTTCACCCGGACGCGTCGCGGCGCCATGCGCCTGGCCAAGCAGCTGACGCAGAACGGCATCGAGGCCGTCGACATGCACGGTGACCTCTCGCAGCGGCACCGCGAGCGCAACCTCGAGGCCTTCAGCACCGGTCGCGCCAGCGTCATCGTCGCCACGGACGTCGCCGCCCGCGGCATCCACGTCGACGGCATCGGCCTGGTCGTGCACTACGACGTCCCCGCCGAGCACAAGGCCTACCAGCACCGGTCGGGTCGCACGGCCCGCGCCGGCGAGTCGGGAGCCGTGGTCACCATGACCACCCCCGAGGCGCTGCGCGACGTCATCCAGCTGCAGAACAAGGCCGGCGTCACGGCCCGTCACCACGATGTGCGCACCGCGCCGTCGCCGATGACGGTCGACGCTCTGTCCGGCGCGGGCACCGAGGCGCCCCACGCCTCGACCGTGCGCCAGGGCGCCCGCTCCGCCGGCAACGGCGGCGGACGCACTCGCGGCAGCAGCGGACGGCCCCAGGCCGGCGGCTTCCGTGGCAACGGTGGCGGACGCCCGCAGGGCAGCGGCGGCAACCGCGGCGGTGGCGGCGGACGTCGTCGCTCCGGCGGCTCAGGTGGAACCGGTGGCTCGACCCGGGTCTACTCCTCTTCGTAACATCTGCTGAACGACGAACACACGGCGCCATTCCCGGTCACGCACCGGGAGTGGCGCCGTTCGTCGTTCAGCAGGGACGCGCCATGAGCCGAGCTCAGGCCACCGGCAGCATCGCGTCCGCGTGGATGACGTCCTTGTGGAAGCGCTTGTGGATGTAGAGCTTGTCGCCGAGGGTCGTGCACTTCCACCACAGCCCGCTGGGCGGACCGATGCGGGTGGCGCGTGGGAGCTCGCGCAGCACCTTCCGGGGCGTGCCCTGCGTCCACTTGCCGCAGTCGAGCACGAGGATGCGCTGATTGGTGACGACGACGGCCTCGTAGCGGTTCCAGAAGATCCACAGGTAGGTCAGGGCGCCCCACCAGCCGCTGATGCGCTGGCCGGCCATGACGGCCACCACGGGCTCGTCCGGGCGCAGGAACTGCTTGGAGTTCTCGGTGATCTTGTCGCGAATCATGATGGCCATGCCCGGACGCTAGGGCACCGGCCGCGGCGAGGCGGGGAGCCTCGCCGACCGAGTCGGTGCGAGCGGCCACGGTGCGCCATGCTTGGGGGCATGCTCGTGAAGGCCCGTATGCCGCGCATCGGTCTGCTGGGTCCTGCGTTCATCGCCGCAGTGGCCTATGTCGACCCGGGCAATGTGGCCACCAACGTCTCGGCGGGCTCGAAGTTCGGCTACACCCTGGTGTGGGTCGTCGTGATGGCCAATGCCATGGCGGTGCTGGTGCAGTACCTGTCGGCGAAGCTGGGCATGGTCACCGGGATGTCCCTGGCCGGCCACATGGGGCAGCGCCTGCCGCGGAGACGGCGGATCGCGTTCTGGTTGCAGGCCGAGGCGATCGCGGTGGCCACCGACCTGGCCGAGGTCGTCGGCGGGGCCATCGCCCTCAACCTGCTGTTCGACCTGCCGCTCATGGTCGGTGCGGTCATCACCGCGGCCGTGGCCATGGTGATCCTGCGCATCGGCGACGTGCGCGGGCAGCACGCGCTGGAACGCGTCATCATCGGCTTCCTGATGCTGATCGCCGTCGGTTTCATGGCCGGGTTGTTCATCGACCCGCCACCCGCCGGCCCGCTCGCGGGAGGCCTGGTCCCGTCGTTCGAGGGTGCCGAGAGCGTCCTGCTGGCCTCCGGCATCATCGGGGCGACCGTCATGCCGCACGTCATCTACCTGCACTCGAGCCTCACGACGTCCCGGCTGGGCAGCCGCGGCGAGGGCCGCAGCATGCGGGAGCTGCTGGCCGCCACCCGCACCGATGTGGCGCTGGCGCTGATCCTGGCGGGGGTGCTGAACCTGTCGCTGCTGGTCGTCGCCGCGACCAGCCTGGACGGCCTGCCGGGCACCGACACCCTCGAGGGCGTGCACGCCGTGGTGACCTCCGAGCTGGGTGCCGGCGTCGCGCTGCTGTTCGCGGTGGCGCTCCTCGGCTCCGGCCTGGCGTCGACATCGGTCGGCAGCGCCGCAGGAGCCGAGGTCATGCAGGGACTGCTCGGTGTGCGCATGCCGGTCCTGTTGCGCCGGGTCATCACGCTGATCCCGGCCCTGGTCGTCCTCGGGCTGGGTGCCGAGCCGAGCCGGGCCCTCGTGGTGTCGCAGGTGGTGCTCTCGATCGGCATCCCCTTCGCGCTCGTCCCGCTCATGGTGCTGACCTCCCGTCGCGACGTCATGGGCGAGCACGTCAACGCGCGGGGGACGACGGTGGCCGCCGGGGTCGTCGCGACGATCGTGATCGCGCTCAACCTGTCGCTGCTGTGGCTGACGTTCGTGGGTTGAGTCACGCCTCGCGGGGTACTGCCGTCGGGTGGAGCACCTGATCGACGCCAACTTCGTGTATCTGCTGATCGGGCTGGCGCTCCTGATCGCGGTCGTCCTGCCCGCGGCCCTGCGCACCGTGGCGCTCTCACCGCCCGTCGTGCTGCTGGCGCTCGGGGCGCTGATGGGGCTGCTGCCGCTGCCGGACGCGGCCCAGCTCAAGCCGATCGAGGACCGCGCCGTCCTGGAGCACCTGACTGAGCTCACGGTCATCATCTCGCTGATGGGGGTGGGGCTGGCGCTCGACCGTCCCCTGAACATCCGTTCGTGGGCGTCGTGGCAGCGTTGGGGAGCGACGTGGCGGCTGCTCGCGATCGGCATGCCGCTGGCGATCGCGACGACCGCCTGGCTCGGCTGGTGGGTGTTGGGCCTTGCCCCGGCCTCGGCGATCCTGCTGGGTGCCGCGCTCGCCCCCACCGACCCGGTGCTGGCCTCCGACGTCCAGGTCGAGGGGCCCACGACCGACGAGGCCGATGAGGAGAAGATCGACGAGCGCGACGAGGTGCGGTTCGCCCTGACGTCCGAAGCGGGCCTGAACGACGGGATGGCCTTCCCGTTCGTGCACCTGGCGATCCTCGTGGCCGGTGCCACGACCCTCGGCGACTGGGGGCCGACGTGGTTCGCCTGGGACCTGGTCGGCATGGTCGTGGTGGGCGTCGTGATCGGGATGCTGACGGGCTGGGCGCTGGCCAGGGCGGCCTTCCGCTCGCGGCGGCCCTCGATCCGCACCGCCGAGACCGGTGAGCCGCTGCTGGCGCTCGCCGCGGTGCTGCTGTCCTACGGGCTGGCCCAGGTCGCCCACGGCTACGGCTTTCTCGCGGTGTTCGCCTGCGCCATGACGCTGCGATCGATGGAGCGGAGCGCCGACTACCACGCCCTGATGCACCAGGTCGTCGAGCGGCTCGAGCGTCTGCTGACGCTGATCGTCCTGCTGGTGCTCGGAGTCGCGATGACCAATGGTCTGCTGGGCTCGCTGAGCTGGCGGGGCGCCGCGCTGGGCATCGGCCTGGTGCTGGTGGTCCGCCCCGTCACGGCCTGGCTGGCCCTGCGGATCGGTGCGGGCGTGCGGACCCGCGAGGGGGAGAAGGGGCTGGGTCGCCGGGAGCGGCTCGCGACGGCCTTCTTCGGCATCCGGGGCATCGGCTCGATCTACTACCTGGCCTATGCCACCGGTGCCGAGGAGTTCAGCGACGTCGACACCCTGTGGTCGACGGTCGCCTTCGTGATCGCGGTGTCGGTCGTCCTGCACGGGGTCACGGCCACCCCGGTCATGCGATGGCTGGACGACCGCCGAGCCACGGTCGAGAATTGACCCATGCCCGAGCTGCCCGAGGTCAACGCCCTGGTCGAGTTCCTCGACGCGCAGATGGCCGGGGCGGTCGTCGCCGGGGTCGAGCTGGCGTCCTTCGCGGTGCTGAAGACCTATGACCCGCCGGCGTCCGCACTGCAGGGCATGGAGGTCACCGGGGTCAGCCGGCACGGCAAGTTCATCGACATCGACGTCAGCGGCATCCATGTGATCATCCACCTGGCGAAGGCGGGTTGGCTGCGATGGTCCGAGAAGCTGCCCGACACCCGGCTCAAGCTGGGAGCAAGCAACATCGCGGCGCGCGTGCGCCTGGACCGTGGGGACGGCCCGACGATCGGCTTCGACGTCACGGAGGCCGGCACCCGCAAGGGCCTGGCGATGTACATCGTCCACTCGCCGGACGAGGTCCCCGGCGTCGCCGCACTGGGCCCCGATCCGCTCGCGCCGGGGTTCGAGCTGCGGCCGGTGCTGGCGCGGCGCATGCAGGTCAAGCGGCTGTTGCGCGACCAGAAGATCATCGCCGGGGTCGGCAACGCCTACAGCGACGAGATCCTGCACGCGGCCCGCCTGTCGCCGTTCGCGATCGCCGAGAACCTGTCGGAGGACGAGATCGGCCGCCTGGAGGATGCCGTGCAGACCGTCTTGCGCGAGGCCGTCGAGGAGGCGCGGGGCAAGCCGGCGGACGAGCTGAAGGACGACAAGCGCACCCGCATGCGCGTGCACGGCCGGGCGGGGGAGACCTGCCCCGTCTGCGGCGACACCGTGCTGGAGGTCGTCTACGCCGACTCCTCGCTGCAGTACTGCCCCACGTGCCAGACCGGCGGCAAGCCGCTCAAGGACCGGACGACGAGCAAGTTCCTGAAGTAGCCGGGGCTAGCCGGCGGCCACCAGGGCGACCGCGACCGCGGCGGCCAGCAGGCCGACCCCCTGCCAGCGCTGCACCCGCTCGCGCAGGACGACCGCGGCCAGCAGCACCGTGCTGGCCGGGTAGAGCGATGAGATCACCGAGACCACCGACAGCAGGCCGTGCTGGGTCGCGTAGAGGAACGCCCCCTGGGCGACGGCCCCGAGCGGCCCCATCATGGTGGCCTTCCACGCGGCTCGTTCCCGCGGGATCCACGACTGCCGCAGGACGATGGCCGTCACGATGATGCTCAGGATCGACGTGATCTGTGACATCGCGAGCGGGTACAGGCCGCCGTCCTCGCCCACCTGGCCCAGGCAGGTGAACAACAGGCCGAAGCCGATGCCCGCCAGCACGCCGTCCAGGACACCGGAACGGTGGGCGGGGCTGTCGTCCGACACCCGCGAGATCAGGACGATCGCCGGGAAGGCCAGGATGACCCCGAGCAGCGTCAAGGACGACGGACGCTCCCCGGTCGCCAGGCCGACCGCGACCGGGATGAGGGCGGTGCCGACGCCGGACAGCGGCGCCACGACGCTCATCCGCGCCGTGGACAGGCCGCGATACAGGAAGGCGGCACCGAAACCGCCGCCCAGCCCGGCCAGCGCGCCGTACGCCAGGTCGTGCGTGGTCGGGGACCCGCCCACGATCAGTGCCGCTGCGATGCTGAGGACGCCGGACGACGACTGGCCGACGACCGCGATCTGCCAGGGCGGTACCCGTTTGGAGAAGATGCCGCCGAGGAAGTCGGAGGTGCCGTAGGCCCATGCCGACAGCAGGGACAGGAGGATTGCCACCGGCGCAGCATACGATGCATGAGTATGAGATTCCGCCGCACAGGAGCGCTGGGTGCGCACGCCAATGCCGCCGTCCACGAGTTCGCCGCACGCGTGGACGGAGGGACGACCGAGGTGGCCGCCCGGGCCGCCCAGGTCATCACCGTGGCCGTGCGACTCCTGCGCATCCCCACGGCGCTGATCGGTCTCGGGTCGATCCCGTTCATCGTCGCCGCGCTCGTGATCGCGATCCTGTCCGGCGGTGTGGCCGGGCTGGTGCTCGGCCTGCTCGGGCTGGTCATGGCCGGAGCCAATGTGGTGTTCTGGATCCGCCGGCGCAATCTGCTCAAGGCCGTCGACGATCCCGACCAGCTGGCCACGGAGCTGGCCATCATGCTCACGATGACCGGCAAGGTCGACGAGGCCCGGGGTGCACTGACCCGGATCGCCGGCGGCGGCGGCTGGCGCGTCCTGGAACGGCTGCGCGGTCTGTGGCAGGGCGCGCAGATCCCGGGACGGTGGATCGACCAGATCGACGACCTGCCGCGGGCCCGCTACTTCGGGCCACCCCGTCTCGGGACGACCATCTCGATGGCCGTCACGGCGCTGTGGCTCGTGCCGATCTCGGTGATCGTGGCCCTGTTCGCCGTGATCGGGTACCTCGCCGGTTCGCTCTGAGCCGTCAGGCCCCCGGCCCCGACATCTCGGCGCTGCGGCCCATGCGGTCACGGATCGCCGGGGTGAGGTCGGTCGCGCGCCGTGCCATGTCCAGGACGGACTGGGCGACGCGGCCGGCGAACCACCGCGCGCCGTGGGCGTCCAGCTCGTCGGCCAGGGCCACGATGGCAGGGATGTCGTAGTCGCGAACGGCCCGGGCGAAGTCCTGCCAGATCAGCGGGGTGCCGCTGGGGTCGACGAGGTGGTCGACCGCGTCGCCCAGCATGCCGACCTGCGGTGGCCCGCCGATGAGCACGGCGGTGCCGGCGGCCTCGATCTGGGTCAGCAGCAGGTGCCGTTCGCGGGCCTCGTCGATGACGCCGCCGAGAATCTCCATCGCCAGCTCCGGCTCGGCCAGCGCATCGTGGGTGCTGGCGAGCATGACCCGCCGGATCAGCTCGAGATGGGGGACCCGGGACGGGTGCCGGTTCGCCTCGGCCAAGAGGACGCGCGCCTCGTCGGGACGGCCCGTCTGCACGAGGCACTCCGCGGTCATGGCCTCGACCCAGCCGCGGACCTGGTGCGGGTCGTGGCTGCCGACGCCGGCGAGGAACTCCGCAGAGGCAGCCAGGGCCGCCGGGATGTCGCCGCGTCCCATCGAGACGTACGTCTGCAGGGCCGCGGCGAGCCGACCGCTACCGGTGCGGGCGAACACGCCGGACGCGTACTCGCGCAGGGCATGGTCGGCTCCCTGCAGGTCGAGGGCCGACATCAGTGACAAGATGTGGACCTCGCGCGCCATGTCGAGGTGGTACGCGGTCACCGCGTCCTGCCGCTCGGCCAGGATGGCGAGTGCGAAGTCGGCCGACTCGACGGCCTGGTCGGGGCGCCCTGCCTGGAGCAGCACCGACGAGAGGCTGGCGAAGGCCACCGCCCGGTTGCCGGTCGACAGGTCGGTCGAGAACGCCACGGACCGCATCCGGTGCGCGAGCTTCTCGTCCCCCGAGGCCCACGACCGTGAGGTCAGGTCGGCCAGCGTGCGCACGACCTCGCGCGAGCGTCGTCGTTCCGGGTCACCGGCCACGACCGCCCGATGGGTCAGCCGGGCCCTCTCCACGTCGTCCTCGAGCAGGGTGGCCACCCGCAGGTAGGCCAGGAGCTCGTCCTCCGACAGATGGATCGGATCGAGCTGCCGGAAGACTTCCATGACCCCCTCGGGGTCGCCGAGCTCGTTGAACGCGAAGCCGCGCTCGAGCGGGGCGACGAGCTCGTGCTGGTCGTTGACGGCCGGATCGGAGTACACCAGCGCACGTCGGTAGGCACCCAACAGATTGGCGTGCCGCGCCGCATGCGCCGCCAGACCCACCGGCAGCAGCCGGCCGGTCGAGCGCCACCAACCGGCCGCTTGTGCTGCCACGGCGGGGTGGGCCAGGGTCCGGGGCACGCTGTAGACGAAACGGTCGAACAGCTCGATGCGACGATGCGAGCTCAGTCTCCAGGCGATCAGCGTGCCCTCGGCGGGGACCGTGAACTTCAGCAGGTCGTGGCGGAGCGTCAGGACGCCGTGCGTCACCGCGGTGGCGACTGCCTCCTCGCCGCAGCAGCCGCGGGCCTCCGCCGCGTCGAGCTGGCCCAGCATGGCTGCCAGGTGCAGCAGGTCCTGGATCGGTGCGGATTCGCCCCCCCGCTCGGGCCATGCGTCCGGCAGCCCGGCGAGCAGCCGCGTGCTGGTCCCCGGACGGGCCGGGTCGGGCACGAGGACGCGGTCGACCACCACGAGGAGGCCGGACTCCACCGCGGCATCGGCCAGATGCTTCAGGACGCCGGGGGAGCCGCCGCTGCGTGCCAGCAGCAGGTCCACGACCTCCGGATGGGGATCGGCCCCGAATCGCCCGCGCAGGAGGTCGGCGAGGGTCGCAGCGTCCAGTGGCTCGGTCGTGACCAGGGTGCCGGCGGCGGCGAGCCGCGGGTGGTCGCGCAGACCTTCGGGGGTCGTTGTCGCGACGAGCCGGATCAGGCGCCTGGTCGCCAGCCGGGTGAGCACCTCGAGGCTGTCCGCATCGCACAGGTGTGCCTCAGCCAGCACGACGTGCGGTGTCGCCGGCCGGTCGCGCAGATCTTCTGCCACCCACCGTTCGACCTCGTCCAGGTCCGGCATCGAGCGCAACGAGCTGTCGAACAGCTGCGAGACGGCCAGCCGCTCCAGGTCCTGGTCGCCGGGGCGCGCGGCGTGCCGGCTGAGGGTGCTCCCGCTGGCGGGCAGGGTGATCTCCCCGGCGAGCAGCGTGCGACCGGTGCCCGTGGGACCGACGACCAGGAGGAGCGACGACTCACCGAGACGGTCGCGGGCGTGCTCGACGAAGGTCGCCGGGAACGTCGACGGCCAGGGGCCCGCAACGGCGACAGCAGAGTCCTTCGGCACGTCCCGCTCCCCTCTGGGTGGCCCCGGATGCGCTCACGATAGCGGTACGGAGGGGCCAGACCGCGGGGCGGCGAGGCAGCGACCCGTCCGGACGTGCGGAATGCGGGAGCGCTGCGCGCGGTTGAGATCCACGTGCCCCAGCTCTTCGACCCCCTGACCATGCGCGGCGTCACCGCGCGCAATCGCATCTGGCTGGCTGCCATGTGCCAGTACAGCTGCTTCGAGCGCGACGGGATGCCGACCGACTGGCACCTGGTGAACCTCGGGCAGCACGCCACCGGCGGATTCGGTGTGGTGATGACCGAGGCGACAGCGGTCGTCCCGGAGGGCCGGATCAGCCCCGAGGACACCGGCATCTGGTCGGACGAGCACATCGCGCCCTGGCGCCGCATCGCCGACTTCGTCCGGGAGCAGGGTGCGGTGCCCGCGATGCAGCTCGCCCACGCCGGGCGCAAGGCGTCGACGTACGGCCTGGGCGGCTCGGACGGCACCGTGCCGCCGGCCGAAGGGGGATGGGAGCCCGTGGCTCCCTCAGCCGTGGCCTATGAGGGGTACGCGACGCCGCGCGAGCTGACCACAGCGGAGGTCGAGCAGATCCCGGCGGCCTTCGCCGCCGCTGCCGCGCGCGCCGACCGCGCCGGCTTCGACGTGGTCGAGATCCACGCCGCCCACGGCTACCTGCTCCACCAGTTCCTGTCACCGCTGTCCAACCAGCGCACCGACCAGTACGGCGGCTCGTTCGAGCACCGCACGCGCCTGGTCGTCGAGGTCGTCGATGCGGTGCGTGAGGTGTGGCCCGCGGACAAGCCGCTGTTCATCCGGTTCTCCGCGACCGACTGGGCCGACGGCGGCTGGGACGTGGAGCAGACCGCGCGCCTGTCCGGGCAGCTGAAGGGGCATGGCGTCGATCTGGTCGACGTGTCGTCCGGAGGCCTGGTCGCGCACCAGCAGATCGCCGTCTGCCCCGGCTACCAGGTGCCGTTCGCCGCCCAGGTCCGCGACGAGGCGGATGTCCCGGTCGTCGCGGTCGGTCTGATCACCGAGCCGAAGCAGGCCCAGGCCGTGCTCGACGAGGGGTCCGCCGACGCGATCATGCTGGCCCGGGTCGCCATCCGTGAGCCCGGCTGGCCGCTGCGGGCCGCGCACGAGCTGGGCCTGGAGGCCAAGGACGCCCCGTATCCGCCCCAGCACGTCCGTGGTGCGTGGCGCTGACCGATAGGATCGGGCGCGTGACTGAAGCAGCCTCGCGCACCGTCCTGCACGGCCTCGACACGGTGGCCCTCGCCGCCACGACCCCTGATCAGTCACAGCCGTGGGCTGAGCTGGGTCTCAAGGCCGATGAGTACGACCGCATCCGGGAGATCCTCGGCCGGCGCCCGACCGGCGCCGAGCTGGCGATGTACTCGGTGATGTGGAGCGAGCACTGCTCCTACAAGTCCTCCAAGGTGCACCTCAAGAAGTTCGGCGACCTCCCGCAGGAGACCCCGCTGGGCCGGACGCTGGCCGGCATCGGTGAGAACGCCGGTGTCATCGACATCGGTCAGGGCTACGCCGTGACGTTCAAGGTCGAGTCGCACAACCACCCGTCGTACGTCGAGCCCTACCAGGGTGCCGCGACCGGCGTCGGCGGCATCGTGCGCGACATCCTGGCGATGGGTGCGCGCCCGGTCGCGGTCATGGACCCGCTGCGCTTCGGACCGCTCGACGCCGACGACACCAAGCGCGTCATGCCCGGCATCGTGGCCGGTGTCGGTGGCTACGGCAACTGCCTGGGCCTGCCGAACATCGGCGGTGAGGTCGTCTTCGACGAGACCTACCTCGGCAACCCCCTCGTCAACGCCCTGTGCGTCGGCGTCCTGCGGCACGAGGACCTCCACCTGGCGTTCGCGTCCGGCGTGGGCAACAAGGTCGTCCTGTACGGCGCCCGCACGGGCGGCGACGGCATCGGCGGCGTGTCCGTGCTCGCGTCCGAGACCTTCGATGCTTCGACAGGCTCAACAACCGGGGGTCCGTCGAAGCGTCCGGCCGTGCAGGTCGGTGACCCGTTCATGGAGAAGCTCCTGATCGAGTGCACGCTCGAGCTGTTCGCCGCCCAGGTCGTCAACGGCATCCAGGATCTCGGCGGCGCCGGACTGTCGTGCGCGACCAGCGAGCTCGCCTCGGCCGGCAGCGGCGGCATGCACGTCGAGCTGGACACCGTGCCGCTGCGCGACTCGACGCTCTCGCCCGAGGAGATCCTCATGAGCGAGTCGCAGGAGCGCATGATGGCCGTCGTCGAGCCGCAGCACCTCGACGCCTTCATGGCGATCTGCGACAAGTGGGACGTCGAGGCGGTCGTGGTCGGCGAGGTCACCGACGGCGAGCACCTGGTCATCGACTGGCACGGCGAGACGGTTGTCGACGTGCCGCCGCGCTCGGTCGCCCACGACGGACCGACGTACGACCGTCCCTATGCGCGTCCGTCCTGGCAGGACGCCCTGCAGGCCGATGCCGCCGAGCAGCTGGCACGTCCCGCCACCGGCGACGAGCTGCGCGATCAGCTGGTCGCGGTGGTCTCGTCGCCCAACATGGCCGACAAGTCGTGGGTCACCGACCAGTACGACCGCTACGTGCAGGGCAACACGGTCCTGGCGCAGCCCGAGGACGCCGGCGTCATCCGCATCGACGCCGACACGAACCTGGGTGTCGCGGTCTCGACCGACTGCAACGGCCGCTTCGCCAAGCTCGACCCCTACACGGGTGCCCAGCTGGCCCTGGCCGAGTCGTACCGCAACGTGGCCGTGACCGGCGCGCTGCCGCTGGCCGTGACCGACTGCCTCAACTTCGGCTCGCCGGAGAACCCCGACGTCATGTGGCAGTTCGAGCAGGCCACCCACGGGCTCAAGGACGCCTGCGAGGTGCTGGGCATCCCGGTCACCGGCGGCAACGTGTCGTTCTACAACCAGACCGGCGAGACACCGATCCTGCCGACGCCCGTCGTCGGCGTGCTGGGGGTCATCGACGATGTCCGCCGGCGCGTCAAGCAGGGCTTCACGACCGACGGCAGCCATGTGCTGGTGCTCGGCGAGACCCGCGAGGAGCTCTCCGGGTCGACGTGGGCCGATGTCGTCCACTCGCACCTGGGTGGCATGCCGCCCGTCGTCGACCTGGAGGCCGAGCGCGCGCTGGCCAGCCTGATGATCGAGGCGGCCGCCACGGGCGTCGTCGAGTCGGCCCACGACCTGTCCGACGGCGGACTGGCCGTCGCGCTGGCCGAGGCGTCCTTCCGTCACGGGGTCGGCGTCACGGTCGATCTCGACGATCCGTTCGTCGAGCTGTTCAGCGAGTCGTCCGCGCGTGCCATGGTCGTCGTCGCGGAGGACCGCCACGAGGCGCTCGTGTCGCTGGCCGAGAAGCACGGGGTGGACCTCGCATCGGTCGGTCGCACGGGCGGCGACACGATCGAGGTCGCCGGCCAGCTCAGCATCCCGGTCGCCGAGCTCAAGGCCGCCTGGCAGGCGACCCTGCCGGCAGTGCTCGGCGCGCAGCTGGCCTAGCCATGGCGCGCTACACGCCCCTGACGCACGAGGAGTTCGCGCAGATCTGCGCCCGCCTCGACGCAGGGGAGCCGACGCGGGCCGATCTGAAGGCGGCCACCAAGCACCTGGCGGCCCTGCTGGTGCAGAAGGCGCCGGGGGCGAGCGTCGAGGTGCGCATCCCCCCGTTCGCTGCTGTCCAGGTCATCGCCGGCGCCCGGCACACCCGGGGCACGCCACCGGCGGTCGTCGAGATGGACGCCGCGACGTGGATCGCCCTGGGACGCGGGCGGCTGCAGTGGGCGGATGCGAAGGTCAGGGCGTCGGGGGAGCGGTCGGACCTGTCACCGCTGCTGCCGCTGGACGTGGCCTGACGGGTCACCGCACCGCTGCGAGGGCCCGCTCCGGGTAGTTCGTGGTCACCATCCACACGGACGCATCGTTCATCCACCGATCGAGCTCGGCAGGGCGGTCGACGGTCCACACCAGCAGCGGGAGACCGCGTCGTCGGGCGTAGCTGCGCAACGACCACCGGGCCAGAGCCTTGTGGGAGACCACCAGGTTGGCGTGGCTGAGCCGGATGCGTGTGCGCGGAAACGCGGCCTCGAGGCGGACGAGCCGGCGACGCCACGGCCGGCCGTCCCATGAGCGGGGACTCGATGACAGCCCCACCAGGAGCCCGGGCGCGTTCTCGCGCGACCACGCCACGATGCGGCGGACCGTGGAGTCCTCCGCCGTCGTGATGATGACGTCGTCGGCGCCGAGCGTCGCCACGACGTGCTGCACCAGGTCCAGCGCCCGGTGGCGCACCTTGAGGTCGACATGGGCCTTGATCCGTCCGCGGATCAGGGTCAGCACCTCGTCGAGCGTCACGAGCGCCGTCTCGGTGAGCTGGTCGTGGCGGTGCCCCGCGATCGAGCGGGCCGTCCCGTCGGACAGCTCGTCGTCGTGGAAGACGACCGGCACACCGTCGGCGGTGAGGCGGACGTCGAACTCGACGTAGTCGCAGCCCATCGCGATCGCCTGCTCGAAGGCGGCCAGCGTGTTCTGCGAGGAATGATCGTCTGCCGCGCCACCGCGGTGGGCCGAGATCAGGACCACGTGCGTCTAGGCGGTCTGCCCGCGCTGGAGCTCGGCCCAGACGCTGGCCTCGGTGGTCGTGTAGCCCGGCAGGCCGCGGGACCGGCGGTAGGCCTGGACGGCCTTGACCGTCGACGAGTCGTAGACGCCGGTCAGCCGAGGCCTCGCACCCGCCGCCACCAGGGAACGCTGCAGGCGCCACACCGACGGGCCGACCGAACCCTGCTTGAGCACGCGCGGGTTGCGTCCGCCCGACAGCAGGGCCGTCCACGTGGCCCGCGTCGCCGTGCCCGTGGGCCCCCAGCCGAGCGAGGCGCGGAAGGCATCGACGGCCCGGGCTGTGCCGATGCCGTAGTGCTGGTCGACCGAGGACAGGACCCCGCGGCGGCGCAGCAGGCACTCCAGGGTCTTGACCTGCGGCCCCTTCGACCCGATCTTGAGCGTCGCGTACCGGGTGAAGGTCTGCTTGACGCCGCACAGCGTGGGCGTCTTGCCGGGACGAGAGCCCTTGCCGACGTCGAGGTAGTTCTTGTCGATCAGCACGGACGCCCCGCCGTAGGCGACGGTCGTGTCGAGCTGGTACTGGTGGATGCGCTGCTTCTTCCAGCCGCTGTTGGACAGGTACGGCCCACCCTTGGTGTCGGCCTTGCCGTTGCCCCACGCGATCCACATCTGGTCAGGCGCCCGGAATCCCTTCCGCCCGGACCGGCGGGCCTGGTCGACGGCCTGGATCGCGGCGGAGCCGCTGGAGTAGAGCCCCGACTTGTAGCCCTTGCCGTGCAGGTACCGCGTCCAGGCGTCGACGAACTCCAGCACGATGCGGTCGCACTTCGCGGTGCGCGAGTACCACTCGATGTCCAGGTACGACACGCTGCGCTTGCCGAATCCGTACCTCTTGAGGGCGGCGATGGTCTCCCGGGCCTCGGTCCGCGCCTGCTGGCGCGCGGTCTTGGCGCTGTTGGACATCTTCGGCTTCTGCACCGAGCTCTTGGGGTTGTTCGCGAAGCAGGGAGCCTGGCGGCCGACGTGGATGGGCAGGAAGCGCCAGCCGTTGCGGGCGTTCTGGGCGACCCACTGCGGGCTCAGGTTGGGCTGCTTGTCGTCGCCGCAGAACCGAGAGATGCCCGAGATGTAGATGCCGACGGCGCTGAACGGGGATGTGAGGTTCCAGGCGTCCATCGTGGCCTGGTCGGGTGCGACGCAGGTGTCGAAGCCGTGACCCGTGAAGCTGCCCGGGGCCGATGGCCTCGCGGCCTGCGCGGGTGAGGACATCAGGACCGAGGCGATGAGCCCGATCCCCAGTCCGACGAGCGTGAGCCGAGAGGTCCGAGAAGGCATGACCTCGAGGCTACGTCGTCCGGCAGGGGTTTGTCAGGCCGTCCGGCCCCGCTGCAGCTGCGCCCACACCGTCTTGTCGGTCGTCGTGTACCCGCTGAGCTTGCGAGCCTTGCGGTAGGCCTGGACGGCCTTGACCGTCTTGGCGTCGTAGACGCCGCTGAAGCCCGGCTTGAGCCCGGCCGCGGTCAGCGCACGCTGCAGGCGCCAGACCGACTGACCCACCGATCCCTGCTTGAGCACACGGGGATTCGTCCCGCGGGCGAGCAGGGCCGTCCACGTCGCGCGGTTCGTGGTGCCGGAGGTGCCCAGGCCCTTGGCGCGGCGGAACTTCTTGACCGCCTTGGCGGTGCCGGTGCCGTACTTGGTGTCGACCGTCTTGAGGTAGCCCTGGTTCTTGAGCAGGCACTCCAGCGCCGTGACCTCGCGCCGCTTCGCGCCGACCTTGAGCGTCGGGTAGCTGGTGAACGAGCGGGTGTGGCCGCACGGCTTGGACTGCCTGACCGCGACCGAGCCCCGGCCCACGTCCAGGAAGTTCTTGTCGATGGTCAGCGTCTTTCCGCCGTGCTTGACGTTGATGTCGTTGTGGTACTGGTGGATGCGCTGGTGATTGGTCCAGCCGCTGTCGGACAGGTACGGCCCGCCCTTGGTGTCGGCCTTCTTGTTGACCCAGGCGTTCCACATGTGATCGGGCAGCGTGAAACCGGGCCGTCCGGCGAGGCGGGCCTCGTCGACGAGCTTGATGGCGGCCGAGCCGCTGGAGTACAGACCCGACAGGTAACCCTGTGCGTGCAGGTGCTCGGTCCAGGCGTCGATGAACTCCAGGACGATGGTGTCGCAGGCGGCCGTCCGGGCGTACCACTCGATGTCGAGGTAGGAGACGCTGCCGGCGCCGAAGCCGTACTTGCGCAGGGCGGCGATGGTCTCCTGCGCCTCGGCCACGGCCTGGGTGCGGGCCGTCGCGACGCTGGAGGACATCTTCTTCTTCTGGACCCGGCTGGCCGGGTTGTTCTTGAAGCACGGCGACTGGCGTCCGACATGGATCGGCATGAACCGCCAGCCGTTGTTGGCATTGCGCTGGACCCACGTCCGGCTCAGGTTGGTCTGGTACTTGTCGCCGCAGTAGCGCGAGCTGCCCGAGACGTAGATGCCGATCGCGCTGAACGGCGAGGTCAGGTTCCAGGTGTCCATCGTGGACTGGTTCGGCGCGACGCACGTGTCGAAGCCGTGACCCGTGAAGTCACCGGGGGCCTGGGGCGTCGCCGCCTGGGCAGGCATGGCGAGCAGGACGGACGCGGCGAGACCGGTGAACAGACCGGCGACGAGCAGCCGGGTGGAGGACCGGCGGGCAGAAGACCGCACGTGGGGAAGGACAGGCAGACGCATGGGCCCGAGGGTACGTCGTGGCGAGATGTGTGTCACGGCCGCATGGGGTCAGGGAAGACAATCTGGGCGGTTGTGGCTAGGCTCGATCCAGCGCGGCCCCGGTCCCTCCCCTGGATGATCGGGGTCGCGTCCTGTCTGCTCAGACCTGCCGGGCGCTGTCCCCCCAGTACGGCTTGCGGAGCTCACGCTTGAGGATCTTGCCCGACGGATTGCGTGGCAGCGCCTCGACGACGTCGATCGAGGCGGGAACCTTGAAGCCGGCGAGGCGCTCGCGGGCGAAGGCGATCAGCTCGGCGGCGGAGGCCGACTGGTCGGGCTTGAAGGCCACGACCGCCTTGACCGTCTCGCCCCAGCGGTCGTCGGGCACGCCGATGATCGCGATCTCGGCCACCGCGGGGTGCTCGGCCAGCACCCGCTCCACCTCGGGGGAGTAGACGTTCTCGCCACCGGTGATGATCATGTCCTTGAGGCGGTCCTCGATGAACAAGAAGCCGTCCTCGTCGACGCGTCCCAGGTCGCCGGTCCGGACCCAGCCGTCCTCGGTGATGAGCTCCGCGGTGGCGTCCGGTCGGCCGAGATAGCCGATCGTGGCCTGCGGGGTGCGGAACCACACCTCGCCCGATGCCCCGGTGGGGACGTCTCGCAGCGTCGTGGGGTCCACGATGCGCATCTCGGCCTTGGGCACGGGAAGCCCCGCCGAGACGAGTCGTTCAGGATGATCGGGGTCGCGGTGCGCGGCGTCGTCGAGCACCGTGATGACGCCGCCGAACTCGGTCATCCCGTAGACCTGCTGGAACTCGGTGTCCGGCCACGCCTCCAGCGCGGCGCGCAGGACCGGTGGGGGCATCGGCGCCGCGCCGTAGCCGACTGCCTTGAGGCGTCCGAACAGCGCCATGGCCTGTGGGCCGGCCGCCACGAGCGCCGCGATGACCGCCGGCACCAGGAAGGCGTGGGTGCAGCCGGCCATGATGCCGCCGGCCATGAGCGTCGCGTCGACCTCGCTGACGATGTAGGCCGGCACGCCGAGCGCCGGACCGAGCAGGGCGTACGACGCTCCGCCGACGTGGAACATCGGCATCGCCACCAGCATCATGTCGCCATCGGTGTAGGTCGTGTCGCCCGAGCCGTTGAGGCTGTGCTCGATCATGGCGTGCTGGGTCAGCTGGACGCCCTTGGGCCGTCCGGTCGTCCCGGAGCTGTACATCACGACGCACACGTCCTCCGGCGAGACATCGTCCTGGCGGTCGGTGGCGGGGCCGGCAGCCAGCCAGGCGTCGTACTCGTCGTGCTCGCCACCGACCACGACGATCCGCTCGACGTGCTCCAGCCGGTCGCGCACCAGCTCGAGCTGGTCCGCCAGGTGGTGCCCGACGAACAGGACCCGCGCGCCGCAGTCGTTGATGACGTAGTCGAGCTCATCGCCGGCGAGGCGCCAGTTCACCACGGTCGTCGCGACGCCCAGCAGGGAGCCGCCGAGCAGGACCTGCAGGATCGCGGGGTTGTTCTTGTCCAGGAAGGCGACCCGGTCGCCCCGGTGGACGCCCTCGGCCTGCAGCGCCCCGGCCGCATGACGGACCGACTCCCAGGCCTGCGACCACGTCCACCGCCGCTCACCGAAGACCCAGCACAGGTCATCGGGGCGTTCCGCGGCGCGAGCGGCCAGGAAGTCGGGCAGGAACGTGGCGGCGGGCGTGGTGCTCATGGCGGCTCCAGATACTGTGATGTGGGTCACGTCACAGTAGCGGGGTGGAGTGTCCGCGTCAGCCCTCCAGCGTCTGCGCGATGCGGTCGAGGGTCTTGTTCATGTCGTTCTTGGTCTTGCCGGCCATCTTGCTGCGCTTGAGCAGGAAGCCCTGCTTGTCCTGCGAGAGGTCCCACGTCTCGCGGACGATCGTTCCGTCGGTGGTCGGCTCGAGCTCGTACCGCCACACGCGTCCGCCGATGAGGCCCTTGAGCCCGGTGGTCTTCCAGGCGATCCGGCGATCCGGCTCGAACTCGACCACCGTGTTGGACGTCGAGTACGGGATGCCCATGTGCATCGACATCCCGAAGGTCGTGCCCAGGCTCAGCGGCTGGGAGTCCTGCCGCGTGCCGCGGACGGAGCCGGAGCCGTCGAACTGGCTGTGCTTGGCGGCATCCGCGAGCAGGGCGAAGATCTGGGCGGGCGCGGCCTTGATGGTGCGCTGGACCGTGATGGCGTCGGAAGTCATCGACCCACCCTAGGGGAGATGGCACCCAAGATTGGGTCGAGCGACACGGCCGCCCCTACACTTGAGCACGTGCCCCGCGGAGATGGACGCCTCACCCACGACATCGACCCCCAGGACGCCGGACCCCAGGATGCCTGTGGCGTCTTCGGCGTCTGGGCGCCCGGCGAGGAAGTCGCCAAGCTGACCTACTTCGGTCTGTACGCATTGCAGCACCGCGGCCAGGAGTCGGCCGGCATCGCGGTCAGCAACGGCCGGCAGATCCTGGTCTACAAGGACATGGGGCTGGTGTCCCAGGTCTTCGACGAGGCGACGCTCGACTCGCTCAAGGGCGAGATCGCGATCGGGCACGCCCGGTACTCCACGACCGGCTCCAGCGTCTGGCACAACGCCCAGCCCACCTTCCGGCCCACCGCCTCCGGCTCGGTCGCCCTGGGCCACAACGGCAACCTGACCAACACCGCCGAGCTGGTCACCCTGCTTCAGCAGCGCGATGCCGAGGCCGGCACCCAGCTCGGCAAGGGTGAGACCGCCACCTCTGACACCTCGGTCATGGCGACGCTGCTGTCGTCCTATCCGGACCGCTCGGTCGAGGAGGCTGCGCTCGAGGTGCTGCCGCTGCTGCGCGGTGCCTTCTCGCTGGTCTTCATGGACGAGGGCACCCTGTACGCGGCCCGCGACCCCCAGGGCATCCGTCCGCTGGTGCTCGGCCGGCTGGAGCGCGGCTGGGTCGTGGCCAGCGAGACCGCAGCCCTGGACATCGTCGGCGCCTCGTACATCCGCGAGATCGAGCCGGGCGAGTTCATCGCGATCGACGCCCACGGTCTGCGCACCGAGCGGTTCGCCAAGGCCGAGCCCAAGGGCTGCATCTTCGAGTACGTCTACCTCGCGCGCCCCGACACCACGATCGCCGATCAGCGGGTGTTCTCGGTGCGCGCGGAGATCGGCCGCCGGCTCGCCCGCGAGTTCCCGGTCGAGGCCGATCTGGTGATCCCGGTGCCGGAGTCGGGCACCCCCGCCGCGATCGGCTACGCCGAGGAGTCCGGCATCCCATTCGGGCACGGCCTGGTCAAGAACTCCTATGTCGGGCGGACGTTCATCCAGCCCTCGCAGACCCTGCGCCAGCTCGGCATCCGGCTCAAGCTCAACCCGTTGCGCGATGTCATCGCCGGCAAGCGGCTGGTGGTCGTCGACGACTCGATCGTGCGCGGCAACACCCAGCGTGCGCTGGTGCGGATGCTGCGTGAGTTCGGCGCCGCCGAGGTGCATGTGCGCATCTCTTCGCCGCCGGTCAAGTGGCCGTGCTTCTACGGCATCGACTTCGCCTCGCGAGCCGAGCTGATCGCCAACGGCATCTCGGTCGACGAGATCTGCCGCTCGATCGGCGCGGACTCGCTGGCGTACGTGACCCTCGACCAGCTGGTCGAGGCCACCAACCTGCCCAAGGACAACCTGTGCCGTGCGTGCTTCGACGGCATCTACCCCGTCGCCCTCCCCGAGGACGACCTGATCGGCAAGCACCTGATGGAAATTCAGGAAACGCTGCCTCTCGAGGTTCTGTGACATGACGTCCTATGCAAGCGCCGGTGTCTCGATCGAAGAGGGCGACCGCGCGGTCGAGCTCATGAAGGAATGGGTCGACAAGGCCCGCCGCCCCGAGGTCGTCGGCGGCATCGGCGGCTTCGCCGGCCTCTTCGACGCCTCGGCGCTCAAGAACTACCGCAAGCCCTATCTGGCCACATCGGCCGACGGCGTCGGCACCAAGGTGCAGATCGCCCAGCGCATGGACAAGCACGACACGATCGGCTTCGACCTGGTCGGCATGCTGGTCGACGATCTCGTGGTCTGTGGCGCGGAGCCGTTGTTCATGACCGACTACATCGCGTGCGGCAAGGTCGTGCCCGAGCGCATCGCCGACATCGTCAAGGGCATCGCCCAGGCATGCGCCGAGTCGGGCACCGCCCTGCTCGGTGGCGAGACCGCCGAGCATCCCGGGCTGCTGGGCGTCGACGAGTACGACATCGCCGGCTCCACGACCGGCGTCGTCGAGGCCGACCGGCTGATCGGTGCCGAGCTGGTGCGTCCCGGCGACGTGGTCATCGCGATGGCCTCCAGCGGTCTGCACTCCAATGGCTACTCGCTGGTGCGCCACGTCTTCTTCGAGAAGGCCGGCTGGGAGCTCGATCGTCACGTGCCCGAGTTCGGCACGACGCTCGGTGAGCAACTCTTGACACCGACCAGGCTCTACACGCTGCCGTGCCTGGCGCTGACCCGCGAGGTCGAGGTCCACGCGATGTCGCACATCACCGGAGGTGGACTCGCGGCCAACCTGGCCCGCGTGCTGCCGCCGACGGTGTCGGTACGCATCGACCGGTCCACCTGGACGCCCCAGCCCGTGTTCGGTCTGGTCGGCGAGCTGGGCGGGGTCGCGCAGGCCGATCTGGACCTCGCGCTCAACATGGGCGTCGGCATGGTCGCCCTCGTCGCGCCGGATGCTGCGGACGCAGCCCTGGCCCTGCTGGCCGACCGCGGAGTGGACGCGTGGATCGCCGGCGACGTGCAGGAGGCCGGCGTCCACGGCGCCGGCGGAACCGTCACCCTGACCGGCTCACACCGCTGACAGTGCGACAATCCGCACACTGTGGGGGGTCGATGACGAACTTCTTGGCTTCCTTGGGTAGGGTTGGCATCACGACATACTGACTATTTCTCTGCGAGGGGGTCGAGCCTTATGGGCCGCGGCCGTGCGAAAGCCAAACAGACCAAAGTTGCGCGCGACTTGAAGTACCGGACTCCGGACACAGACTTCAACACCCTGCAGCGAGAGCTCCACGGTGAATCGGGCGATCCGATTCCGGAGCAGTACCTCGACCTCGCTCGAGAAGACCCAGCCGCCAGCTGACGCTGTCAGCGAGATGACGGGCATCCCGGCGGGATGCCCGTCATCTGCGGCGTGCTGCGAGCCGTGGGCTCAGCCCTTCGGCAGGTAGACCTGGCGCAGGCGGCCGATCTCGCGGATCCGCTGCTCGGCGACCCGATCGGCAGCGATCGACGGCGGCACACCCTCGGCCTTGGCGCGCGCCAGCACGCTCAAAGTCGTGTCGTAGATCTTGGCCGCCCGTGCCTTCGCGCGGTCGAAGTCGAAGCCCTCGAGCTCGTCGGCGACCTGGATGACGCCGCCGGCGTTGACGCAGTAGTCGGGTGCGTACGTGATGCCGCGCTCCTCCAGCCGCTTCTCGATGCCGTCGTGCGCCAGCTGGTTGTTGGCCGCGCCGCAGACGATCTGCGCGGTCATCGCCTCGACCGACTCGTCGTTCAGCGCGCCGCCCAACGCGCAGGGCGCGTAGATGTCCAGCGGCTCGCGGATCAAGGTGTCGGTGTCCGCGACGGACACGACGCCCGGGTGGGTGGCCAGCAGTGCCGAGACGGCCGGCTCGTACGGATCGGTGATGACGACGTGCGCCTCCTCGGCCATCAGGTGGTCCACGAGGTGCTTGCCGACCTTGCCGACGCCTGCCACGCCGACCCGCTTGCCGGCCAGCGAGGCGTCGCCCCACACGTGCTGTGCCGAGGCGCGCATGCCCTGGTAGACGCCGAAGGCGGTCAGCACTGATGAGTCGCCGGCGCCGCCGTGCTCGACCGTGCGTCCGACCACGAAGTCGCACTCGCGCGCGATGACGTCCATGTCGGCCGAGAACGTGCCGACGTCGCAGGCGGTGAAGTAGCGCCCGTTGAGCGTCTGGACGAAGCGTCCGTAGGCCCGCAGCAGGGCCTCGCCCTTGAGCTTGCCCGGGTCGCCGATGATGACCGCCTTGCCGCCGCCGAGATCCAGTCCGGCCAAGGCGTTCTTGTACGCCATGCCCTGCGACAGGTTCAGGACGTCGGTGAGCGCCTCCGCCTCGGTCGCGTAGGGGTAGAAGCGGGTGCCTCCCAGCGCCGGACCGAGGGCGGTCGAGTAGATCGCGATGATCGCCTTGAGCCCGCTGGCCTCGTCGTGGCAGAAGACGACCTGCTCGTGGTGGCTGCCGAAGGCGGACGGGGTGGACGACGCGGGGGGAGTGCTGGGATCGGTCACGGTAGTGCTCTCTGTGGTGGGTGGCGCGGCAACGATGGTGGGTCACCGCAACGATTGAGCCACGGGGTGATGTGACTCACGATCGACTCTACTAGCGTCGGCGCCGCCGGCGAGCGCAGGTTCGTGGGCGGATGCGGCCGCGATGCACGGGTGCATGATGGGAAGGGTGAAGACTCCGCCGGCGCCCAGCATCTCCTACTCGATCACGATCCGGCTCGAGGTCCCGTCGGGCGGGTCGGCCGTCAGCGATCTCACCACGACCGTCGAGCGGGCCGGCGGGGTCGTGACGGCCCTGGACGTCGCCGCATCGGGCGCCGATGCGCTGCGCATCGACCTCACGTGCGCGGCGTCCGACACCGATCACGCCGATGTCATCGTGACGGCGCTCGCGGCGGTCGAGGACGTGTCGGTCATCAAGGTCTCCGACCGGACGTTCCTGATGCACCTGGGTGGGGTCATCGAGACGGCGACCAAGCACCCGCTGCGCAACCGCGACGATCTCTCGATGATCTACACGCCGGGCGTCGCCCGGATCTGTGAGGCGATCGTGGCGGACAAGGAGGACGCCCGGCGCCTGACCGTAAAGCGCAACAGCGTCGCGGTGGTCAGTGACGGATCGGCGGTCCTGGGGCTGGGCAACATCGGCCCGTACGCGGCGCTGCCGGTCATGGAGGGCAAGGCGGCACTGTTCAAGAACTTCGGTGACATCGACGCGTGGCCCTTGGTCCTCGACACCCAGGACGTGGACCAGATCGTCGAGACGGTCGTGGCGGTCGCGCCGGGATTCGCCGGCATCAACCTCGAGGACATCTCGGCGCCGCGCTGCTTCGAGATCGAGGCCCGGCTGCGCGAGCGGCTCGACATACCGGTGTTCCACGACGACCAGCACGGCACCGCGGTCGTGGTCCTGGCGGCGCTGCGCAATGCGCTGGCCGTCGTCGGCAAGGAGCTGTCGAAGGCGCGCATCGTGATGGCGGGGGCCGGGGCGGCCGGCACCGCGGTGCTGAAGGTCCTGCTCCACGCCGGTGCCGTCGACGTCGTGGTGTGTGATGTGCAGGGTGTCGTGTACTCGGCCCGTGAGGGGCTGGACCCGTCCCTGCAGTGGACGGCGGACCACACCAACATCGAGGGGCTCACCGGCACCCTCCAGGAGGTGCTGCCGGGCGCCGACGTGTTCATCGGCGTCAGCGCGCCGAACCTGCTGGGCGCCGAGGACGTCGAGGCGATGGCTGATGGCGCGATCGTGTTCGCGCTGGCCAACCCGGTGCCGGAGATCGACCCGGCGATCGCCCGCCGGCACGCCGCGGTCGTCGCGACCGGCCGCTCGGACTACCCCAACCAGATCAACAACGTGCTGGCCTTTCCGGGCATCTTCCGCGGGCTGCTCGATGCGCAGAGCCACGGCATCGGCACCGAGGTGCTGCTCGCGGCAGCGGAGGCCATCGCCGGCTCGGTGTCGCGCGAGGAGCTCAACGCCAACTACATCATCCCGAGCGTGTTCCACCACGACGTACACGTCCGCGTCGCGGCAGCGGTGCGAGCGGCCGCGGAGAAGGCCGATGCGTCAGAACACCCAGAAGATGCCGACGACGGTCGGCACGAAGGCTAGGGCGAGCCACGGCGACATCACCCGGGCTCCCAGGATCAGCCGGGTCACGACGTAGGTCACGACGCCGAACACCGCCGACATCGCCAGCAGGAGCACGGCATCGGACGTCCGCCCCTGGCCCTTGACCACCTCGGCCACCACGACCAGTCCGATGACGCCGTGGATCGCGATGGCGAAGAAGGCGATGGCGGCGACGCGGCGCTGCACGCGGCGCAGGGCGACGAGCTGTTCGGCGGTGGACCGGCTCTGGGTGCTCATGGGGTCACGCTCTCCTGTGCGGCGCCGATGATCCGGTGCAGCACGTCGTTGGTGGCGGTCAGGTCGGCCTCGGTCATGCCCAGGCGCTGCAGCATCGTGGCGGGGACGCCCATCGCCTGCTCGCGCAGCGCGCGCCCGGCATCGGTGACGCTGACCGCGAGGACGCGCTCGTCGCTGGTCGAGCGGCGGCGGGTCAGCAGCCCGGCGCTCTCGAGTCGCTTCAGCAGCGGGGACAACGTGCCGGGATCGAGGTGCAGCAGGGAGCTGAGCTCCTTGACCGACGGCTCCTCGTGCTGCCACAGGGCGAGCATCACGAGGTACTGGGGATGGGTCAGGCCCAAGGGCTCCAGGACGCTGCGATACGCCCCGACGACCTCTCGAGCGGCCACGGCGAGGGCGAAGCAGACCTGTTCCTCGAGGGCCAGCGGATTGCGATCGGTCACCTGTCCAGTGTACCAATCATTGGTGCACCAACCAATGTGACGCTGGCCCTGACGTTTTGACGCGACACGCCCGGCGTGTCGCGTCAAAACGTCAGGCCCAGCGGTCAGGGGGCGCTGAACAGGGCGGTGACCAGGCGGCGGCACCGCTGCGTCATCTGCTCGGCCGACTGGTCGGGGTGGTCCACCCACCAGCTGACCAGGGAGTCGACGATCCCCAACCACACCGAGGTCATCGCCGAGGCATCCAGCGGGTCGTCGTTGCCGGCCAGCCCCATGAGCTCGCCGACGCCCTCGGCCGCGACCCGGCCGATGCGGTCGGCGTGCATGGCCGCCGACTCGGCGATGGGGCCCGACGAGGGCGCGGTGGTGTCGAAGAACAGCCGCCACAGGTGGCGCCGGTCCTCCAGCAGCGAGAACATCCCGCCCAGGGTCTGCAGCCCGCGCTCGACGCCCACGGCGTCGCCACCGGCGATCCGCTCGATCTCGGCGGCGACCAGCGTGCCGCTGCGCTCGAGGCAGGCCTGGTACAGCCCGTCCTTGGAGCCGAAGTAGTTGTAGATCAGCGGCTTGGAGATGCCGGCTGCGTCCGCGATGGCCGCCAGCGAGGTGGCCGCGAACCCATGGGTGCCGAAGTGCTCGGACGCGATGTCGAGGATCTGCGCCTCGCGGGCGATCCGGGGGACGCCCTTGGTACCGGCATTGGGTCGGGGCATGCGCGAAGTCTAGTCGTGACAGGGAATTGCGTGCTAATTTACCCGCGAGTCATATGGAGGCCCCGTGGAGATGCTCGACCCACTGAAGAACCCGACGCTCGCGGCGGCGCCGTTCTTCGTCCTGACGCTCCTGATCGAGATCGCCGCGTTCAAGTTCCTCGAGTCCGACAGCGACATGCGGGGCTACGAGAAGAAGGACGCCCGCACCAGTCTGCTGATGGGCATCGGCTCGCTGGCGTCCAGTGCGGTCCTGAAGGTGTCGACCCTGGTCGTGTTCGTCGCCCTGAGCGTCTACGTCGCGCCGTGGCACCTCCCGGACGACACCTGGTGGTCGTGGGCGCTGCTGATCGTCGGGCTGGACCTGTCGTTCTACCTGCAGCACCGCTTCGTGCACCGGGTCCGGATCGGGTGGGCGGCGCACCAGGCCCACCACTCGAGCGAGTACTTCAACTTCTCGACGGCCCTGCGCCAGAAGTGGAACCCGTGGGCCGAGGCGATCTTCTGGGCGCCGTTCCCGCTGCTCGGCTTCGAGCCGTGGATGATCTACATCGCGTTCGGCTTCAACCTGATCTTCCAGTTCTTCCAGCACACCGAGCGCATCGGCACGATGTGGCGTCCCATCGAGCTGATCTTCAACACCCCGTCGCACCACCGCGTCCACCACGGCAGCGACCCGGAGTACCTCGACAAGAACTATGCGGGCATCTTCATCGTCTGGGACCGCATGTTCGGCACCTTCCAGCAGGAGCTGCACCGACCCACCTACGGCCTCACGGTGCCCGTGAACACCTACAACCTGCTGAAGCTGCAGTACGGCCCGTTCGCCGCGCTGCTGCGAGACGTGCGGTCGGCCGACCGGTGGCGCGACAAGATCGGCTACGTCGTCATGCCGCCGGGCTGGCACCCGGGGCAGACGCGCACCGAGGCCCACCAGCCGCAGCTCACAGCGCGCGCGTCGCTCCGCCGTCGACGGGCAGCATGACGCCGGTCAGGTAGCCGGCGGCGGGGGAGAGCAGGAACGCCGCGGCCCTGCCGAACTCCTCGGGACGGCCGTACCGACGCAGCGGGATCGTCTGTTCGGACGCGTCACGGGCCGCCTCCGGGTCCCCGGTCGCGGCATCGAGCGACCGGACCCGGTCGGTGGCCACCCGCCCGGGCAGCAGGCCGTTGACCCGGACACCACGTGGCCCGAGCTCGTCGGCGAGGTTCTTCGCCGCCATCGCCAGGCCCGGACGCAGCCCGTTGGAGATGCCGAGGCCGGGGATCGGCGCCTTCACGGACGTCGAGAGCACGAAGGCGATCGAGCCGCCCTCGGTGAGCCGCTCCGCGACGGCGGTCGCCAGCCGGATGGCCCCGAGGAACACCGTGTCGAAGGAGTCGCGCCACTCCTCCTCGGTGCGGCCCAGGATCGGGCCCGCCGGTGGACCGCCCACGCTGATCAGTGCGCCGTCGAGGCGCCCGAAGCGCTCCTGCGCCGTCGCGATGAGCCGGCCGGGCGCGGACGCGTCCGCATTGTCGAGCGCGATCCCAGCGGCACCGGCGCCGAGTGCAGCCACCGCCCGGTCGACCGACTCCTGCCTGCGCGAGGAGATGACGACCCGCGCGCCTTCCGCGACCAGCTGCTCGGCGGTGGCCAGGCCGAGCCCGCCCGAGGCGCCGGTGAGGATGTACACGCGATCTGCCAGGCCGAGGTCCATGCCGCCAGCCTAGGGACCCAGCCCGAGAACGTGCGGGACTGCCTGTCGACCACTACGGTCGGACCACACCTACGAAAGGGATCACCCATGTACTTCGGTGGATCGATCGCGCTCATCGCGCTCGGAGCGATCTTGTCGTTCGCGGTCCGTGACAACTTCAACGAGATCGACCTGACCGTCGTCGGGTACATCCTGATGGCGGCCGGTGTCCTCGGCATCGTCTTGTCCTTCGTTGCGCAGGGGCAGCGCAATGCGGCCCTGCGCCGCCGGGACGACCTGCCGCCGCGCTGACCCGCTCAGGCGTCCCCGGGCGGCCACACATATGGCAGGTCGTCCGGGACGCCTGGGAACAGGTGCGCGTAGTGCTCGGGGTCCTTGCGCACCAGCGCCGACTGGTGGCTGCGGTGGACGTCCTCGTCGCCCAGCCACGACGGCAGCTCACCGGCGACCTCCAGCTCGGCCTGTGACCGGATGAGCGGTACCCCGGCCAGCCCGACATCGGCCGCGATCGTCGCCCCGCACGTGTCGGCATGACCCCGCCTGAGCCACTCGTCGACGATGGCCAGGCCGTACGCCCCCAGCGCCTCGAGGCGCCCGCGCCACATCAGCGCCGCCGGATGGTGCCGCCACCCGTAGTCGGGCACCGTGATCGCCCGCACGACCTGGATGGTCTCCACCCGCTGCTTGCCCAGCCGGGCCCGGTCGAGGACCGCTGCCGTGGCGGCGAAGTCCGGGAACGGGAGGAAGGTCTGCACCGTGGGGCGGTACCCCGAGGCGCGCGGCCGAAAGCGGCGGGACGGGAAAATCTGGTCCCGTCTGCAATGGTGCGGACAAGACCCGATTCTCTCGTCCACCTCGCGGGTCGCGGTCGAAAGACGAAAGCCCCGCACAGGGTGCGGGGCTTTCGTCTTTGCTGTGGCCAGGGCCGGGGTCGAACCGGCGACCCTCCGCTTTTCAGGCGGATGCTCGTACCAACTGAGCTACCTGGCCACCGCTCGCGAACGAGCGACGACCACCATATCGCACCCCCTTCGTGGTCAACGAACCGTGTCCGCCAACCGCTGCAGCAGCAGGGCCTCGGCGACGCACACCTTGGCGAACTCTCCGACGTGCAGGCCCTCGTCGATGCCGTGGGCCCGGGTGTCGGGATCCTCGACGCCGGTGACCAGCACCGCCGCGTCGGGGAAGATCCGGGCGAACTCGGCGATGAACGGGATCGAGCCGCCCATGCCCATGTCGACCGGCTCGGTGCCGCCCCATGCATCGCGGAACGCCGACCTGGCCGCATCGTAGGCGGGCCCGTCGGCCTCGACCGTGAACGGCTCACCCACCTCGCCGCGCTCGACCGTCACCCGGGCACCGAAGGGCGCGTGCCGCAGCAGGTGGGCCTCCAGCGCGTCGAGGTGCGCCGTCGCGTCGCCGCCGGGGGCCACGCGCATGCTGATCATGGCGCGGGCACTGGGAGCCAATGTGTTGGACGCCGTCGCGACGGGCGTCGCGTCCAGGCCGACGACGCTGACGGCCGGCTCGGCCCACAGCCGTTGCACGATCGAGCCGCGGCCGATCTGCTCGACGCCCGGCAGCACCGACGACTCCGCGCGGAACCGGTCCTCGGGGTACTCCAGGTCGGACGCCGTGCCGTGGTGCAGGCCCTCGACCGCCACCGCGCCGTCCTCGTCGTGAAGGGTCGCCAGCAGCCGGCACATCGTGGTCAGCGCGTCCGGGACGACGCCGCCCCAGATGCCCGAGTGCACGGCGTGGCCCAGCGTCTCGACAGTGACCACGCAGTCGGCCAGCCCGCGCAGCGAGACGGTCAGTGCGGGGACGCCCACGGACCAGTTGGCGGAGTCGGCGATGACGATCGCATCGGCGGTCAGCTCGTCCCGGTACTGCTCCAGCAGGGCGACCAGGCTGGGAGACCCCGACTCCTCCTCGCCCTCGACGAAGACGGTCACGCCGACCGGCGGGTTGCCGTCGTGCGCCCGGAAAGCGGCCAGGTGTGCGGCCACGCCGGCCTTGTCGTCCGCGGCGCCGCGGGCGTAGAGCCGGTCACCGCGACGGGTGGGCTCGAACGGGGGAGAGGTCCACAGCGCCGGGTCGCCGGTGGGCTGGACGTCGTGGTGGGCGTACAGCAGCACCGTGGGCGCTCCGGGCGGTGCGGGGTGGTGTGCGATGACCGCGGGGGCGCCGCCCGCCTCCACGATCTGCGTACGGGCGAATCCGGCTTCGCGGAGCAGCCGTTCGACCTCGGCTGCGGAGCGGTGGACGTCGTCGTGGTGCTCGGGCTGGGCCCAGATCGACGGGATGCGGACGAGGTGCTCGAGATCGTCGAGCACCGAGGGGAGGACGTCGTGGACGCGGGAGGTGATGTCGGCCATACGTCCAGCGTGCCACGCGGCCCCGTGGTGGGCCGCGTGGCAGCGGTGGGTCAGGGTCAGGCCGTCATGATCGCGTCATCGGCCGAGATGCGCGGCAGGCGGTCGAACCAAGCGTTCTCGCCCGGGTGGCCGATGTTGATGACCAGCTGGGTGCGCCACGAGGTGCCGGCAAAGAACTCCTGGTCGATGCCCGCGGCGTCGAAGCCGCCCATCGGGCCGGCGGCCAGTCCGGCGGCACGGATGCCGACGATGAAGAAACCGGTCTGCAGCGCGGTGTTGTAGCGCGCGATCTGGGCGCGGCTGTCTGCGTCGCCGGCGAACATGTCGCCCGCGGTCGGGTTGTGCGGGAAGTGTGCGGCCATCGAGGTGTGGAAGTCGACGTCGGCTGCCACCACGGCGACCACAGGGGCGCTCTCGGTCTTGGCGCGGTTGCCCTCGGCCATCAGCGGCAGGAGGCGCTCGCGGCCGGCGCCCTGCTCGATCAGCAGGAGGCGCATCGGCTGGATGTTCATCATCGTCGGGCCGTACTTGACCAGCTCGAAGATCTCGCGGACCTGGTCGATCTTGACCGGCTCGTCGCTGAAGGAGTTGGCCGAACGGGCCTCGCGGAACAGCACGTCGAGGGTCTCATCGGGCAAGGGGAAGGTTTCAGAACTCATACCCCGTTCAACCTTCGAGGGGAAAAGAAAAATCCCACGCTCCCCGAAGGGAGTCGTGGGCTTTCTCACATGGCGACCCCGACCGGACTCGAACCGGCGACCTCCGCCGTGACAGGGCGGCGCGCTAACCAACTGCGCCACGGGGCCATGTTTTTTCGCGGCTAACCGCGGACGCAACTCTAACGCACACCCCTTTCGAGGACCAAAGCAGGGGGGGTCCCTACGGCTCATCGCCTGCTGTCGGAGGGCGCCGGCGCGACGTCGAGTCGTACAGCCGGTGCTCGCGTTCGAGGCCGTCCCCGGCGCGCGGCCCACGCGCTGTTCGCAGGGAGAGCATGGCGCCGACCAGCACGAGGGCGGTGGCGATGACGACGATCCACTTCATGTCTGAGACCTCTCGGGTGGGGATCGTTCCCACGATAGTTGCCCGCATGCCGGGCGCATCTCGACATGAGGCAGCAACCCGGCGGCGCTGTCTGCGTTGCCGCAGGCGTGGGATGACGGGAGGATGGGGACAGCCCGTTCGCCCCACTGATGCCCCGACGTCCCTGCGTCGAGCGCGGAGGACCGCATGATCGAGTACCGCGCCATCGGCAAGACGTTCGACGACGGGACGCAGGCCGTCGGCGACTTCAGCCTGGTGATGCCGTCCCGCAGCACGACCGTCCTGGTCGGATCGTCCGGCTGCGGCAAGACGACGCTGCTGCGCATGGTCAACCGCATGGTCGACCCGACGACGGGCCAGGTGCTGATCGACGACGTCGACATCGCGACCCGCAACAAGGTGCAGCTGCGCCGTCGCATCGGCTACGTCATGCAGGAGTCGGGGCTGCTGCCGCACCGCAAGGTCATCGACAACGTCGCGACCGTCCTGCGGCTCAACGGCGTCGACCGCAAGCAGGCGCGCGAGCGCTCGTACGCGGTGATGGAGACCGTCGGGCTGGACGCGTCACTCGCGACCAAGTACCCCGCCCAGCTGTCCGGCGGCCAGCAGCAACGCGTCGGGGTGGCGCGTGCGCTGGTGACCGATCCCAACATCCTGCTGATGGACGAGCCCTTCGGTGCCGTCGACCCGATCGTGCGCGAGGAGCTGCAGAGCGAGCTGCTGCGCCTGCAGCGCGAGCTGGACAAGACGATCGTGTTCGTCACCCACGACATCGACGAGGCCTTCCTGCTCGGCGACCAGGTCGTCATCTTGAAGAAGGGCGGCGAGGTCGCGCAGGCGGGTGCACCCGCCGACATCCTGGCCTCGCCGGCCGATGACTTCGTCCGCAGCTTCGTGGGCCTCGACAAGGGGCACCGCCGGCTGCACGTGCAGGAACGGGACGGGGCCCGCATCGTCGTCGACGCCCTCGGCAAGCCCGCAGGGGTCCTCGAGCCATGAGGTGGGTCCAGGACAACACCGACAAGATCGGCGACCTGCTGCTCAGCCACCTGTGGCTCAGCATCGTGCCGATCGTGCTCGGGTTCGCGATCGCGCTGCCGATCGGCTGGTTCGCCAGCCGGCACCCGCGGGCGAAGGGTTTGCTGTTGTCGATCGCCGGCGTGCTCTACACGATCCCGTCGCTCGCGTTCTTCCTGATCCTGCCCGGCATCATCGGAACGGGCTTCCTGTCGCCGCTGAACGTCGTCGTCGCGCTGACGGTCTACGCCGTGGCCATCATGGTGCGATCGGCCACGGACGCCTTCGAGTCCGTGTCGCCCGCCGTCCTCGACGCGGCGACGGCGGCGGGTTTCGCGCCCGCCGGACGCGCCTTCCTGGTGGAGCTGCCACTGGCCGGTCCCGTCCTGCTGGCCGGACTGCGGGTCGTGGCCGTCAGCACCGTGAGCCTGGTCAGCGTCGGCGCGCTGATCGGCGTCAACAACCTCGGCTCGCTGTTCACCGAGGGCTACCGCACCGACAACGACGCCGAGATCCTGACCGGTGTCGTCGCGATCGTCGCCATCGCCCTGCTGCTGGACGCGCTGATCGTCCTGGCCGGTCGGATCCTGCTGCCCTGGAACCGCGGCGCGCGCACGCGGTCGCGGCACCCGGCCTCCCCATCGGTGTCGTTCGTCCAGCGCCTGCGAGGTGCCCGCACATGAGTGTCGTCTCAGACACGATCGACTGGTTGGCCGACTCGGCGCACTGGTCGGGTGACGACGGAGTGCCGCACCGCCTCGTGCAGCACCTGGGCTACACCTGCCTGACCGTCGCGATCGCCGCAGCCATCGCGATCCCCATCGGCCTGTGGATCGGGCACACCGGGCGGCTGCGCGGCCTGGCCGTGGTGAGCTCGGGAGCGTTGCGGGCGTTGCCGACGCTCGGCGTGCTGACCTACGCCTCGCTGTTCACCGGCATCGGCATCAAGGCGGCGATCTTCACCCTCGTGCTGCTGGCCATCCCGCCGCTGCTGGCCGGCGCGTACTCGGGGCTGGAGTCGGTCGACCGCCGGACGATCGACGCGGCCCGGGCGATGGGCATGACCGAGCTGCAGATCCTCACCAAGGCCGAGATCCCCCTGGGGCTGCCGATCATCATCGGTGGCCTGCGGTCCGCGACCCTGCAGGTCGTCGCGACGGCGACCGTCGCCGCCTACATCCCCGGTCCGGGCGGCCTGGGCCGCTATCTCATCGACGGTCTCGCGACGAACGACTATCCCCAGGTCGTGGCCGGATCGATCGTGGTGATCGCCCTCGCCCTCGCCCTCGACGGAATCTTCGTCCTGCTCCAGCGGTTGGCACTTCGCAACCGTCCCGTCACGGTCCGTACCGCAGCCTGACCCCACCCCAAGGAGAGATCCATGTCCATCACCAAGCTCACCGCGGGACTCGCGGCCGCCTCGCTCGGCCTCGCGCTGTCCGCCTGCGGCGGCGATCCCACGTCCGATGACTCCAAGAAGTCCGCCAGTGACACCATCACGGTCGGTTCGGCCGCCTTCCCCGAGAACGAGATCATCGCCGAGATCTACGCCCAGGCGCTCGAGGCCCAGGGCGTCAAGGTCAAGAAGAAGCTCAACATCGGTGCCCGCGAGGTCTACATCCCCGCGCTGGAGAAGGGCGAGATCGACCTGATCCCCGAGTACACCGGCAACCTGCTGGCCTACTTCGACAAGGACGCGACCGCGACCTCGCCCGAGCAGGTCGACGACGCCCTCGAGGACGTCCTGCCCGACACGTTGGAGGTGCTGGACCCGGCCCCGGCCGAGGACAAGGACTCGCTCAACGTCACCCCCGAGTACGCCGCCAAGAACAACCTCAAGACCATCGGCGACCTCAAGAACGTCGGCAGCTTCAAGCTGGGCGCGAACCCCGAGTTCAAGGAGCGCAAGTACGGCATCCCCGGCCTGAAGTCGGTCTACGGGATCACCGACGTCCAGTTCGTCCCGATCAGCGACGGCGGTGGGCCCAAGACGCTCAAGTCGCTGCTCGACGACGACATCCAGGTCGCGGACATCTACTCCACGACCCCGTCGATCCTGGCGGAGAAGCTGGTGACGCTGGAGGACCCGAAGAACCTCATCGCCGCCCAGAACGTCATCCCGCTGATCAACGACAAGAAGTCCAGCGACAAGGTCGAGGACATCCTGGACAAGGTGTCCGCGGCCCTGACGACCGAGGACCTGCTCGACCTCAACAGCAAGAACCAGGGCGATGACAAGACCGCCCCGGACGTGCTGGCCAAGCAGTGGCTGACCGACAAGGGCCTCATCTAGCGCCCAGCGTTCGCTCAGGCCGGGGGGACGAAGATCCAGGGATCGCGGGGGATCTGCTCGATCTCGAAGGTCTCCAGCAGCTCGCGAGGGCTGCTGCCGTGCATGCCCAGGGATGCCACGATGAGCCCGAACGTCTGCGGGCCCAGCTCGGCCAGGGTCACTGCGCCGTCGCGTTTGGCCAGCCGCTTGCCCTCGGTGTTCAGCGCGAGGGGCACGTGGACGTAGGACGGTGGGGTGGAACCCAGCAACGACGCCAGGTACGCCTGGCGAGGGGCCGAGCTCAGCAGGTCGTCGCCGCGCACCACCTGGTCGATGCCCTGCTGGGCGTCGTCGACGACGACGGCCAGGTTGTACGCCACGGCGCCGTCACCGCGGCGCAGCACGAAGTCGTCCACCACACCCTCGTACGTGCCGTGCAGGGCGTCCTGGACCGTGAACGTGGCCACGTCCGAGCGCAGCCGCAGCGCAGCGGGACGGTCCTGGCGCCGCGCCTCCCGCTCTGCCTCGGTCAGGTCGCGGCACGTCCCCGGGTACGAGCCGGGTGGCGCGTGGGGGGCCGATGGCGCCTCGAGGATCTCGCGGCGGGTGCAGAAGCACTCGAAGACCAGGCCGCGCCCGGCCAGCGAGGCGAGCGCCGCGTCGTAGAACCGGGCGCGCTCGGACTGCCGGACGACGGGGCCGTCCCAGTCCAGCCCGATCGCGGCCAGGTCCGCGAGCTGGCGGGCCTCCGCTCCCTCGCGCACCCGGTCGAGGTCCTCGACCCGGATGACGAAGTCCCGCCCCGTGCGACGCGCGCACAGCCAGGCGAGCAGGGCGGTGCGCAGGTTGCCGATGTGCAGGTCGCCGGAGGGGGACGGCGCGAACCGGCCCGAGCTCACGTGTCGAGACCTCGGGCGTGGCCATCACGGACGGGGAGCACCGGCTCGGTGGGCTTGGAGTACGAGCGGTACGTCCGGTCCAGCTGGTAGCCGTGGCGCTCGTAGACCGCTTGGGCGCGGGTGTTGGAGTGGGCCGTGCTGAGCTCGACCGAGATCGCACCCGCCTCGCCGGCGAGGCGCAGGACGGAGTCCAGCAGCTCGTCGGCGGCGCCCGACCCGCGGGCGTGCTCGGCGACGAACAGGTCGTTCAGCACCCAGATCGGGGCCAGGCGCGTCGACGAGAACGACGGATACACCTGCGCGAACCCGATCGCGCGCTCTCCGTCGCGCGCCAGCAGGACGATCGACTCGTCGCGGTCCAGCCGAGCGGCCAGGAACGTCGCGGCGGCCGGCACGTCGTGGGGCGCGCCGTAGAACTCGCGGTAGTCGGCGAACAGTCCGGCGGCCTGGTCGATGTCGCTCAGCTCGGCGCGGGTGACGGTCACCGGACCAGCGTCCCACGAGACGCCGGTCGTCACGACAGCGAGCGGATGGTCCTCTGGACGACGGTCGACAGGTAGGCACTGCCCGCGCGGTTGGGGTGCTTGGTGTCCATCGTCATGTGGTTGGGCAGCGTCCAGGTCTGGACGTACGTGAAGCCGTTGTGCTTGCGGTTGGAGAACAGCCGCATGTAGCCCTGGATCGCCTTGCCGTGCTTGCGGTCGGACTTGCCCCACGGCGAGATGACCAGCACGTGGCTGCGCGGGATGCCCAGCGCATCGGTGCGGGCCGCGAGCCGGGTCATGAAGGTTCGGATGCCCTTCTTCTGCGTCGCCCGCGAGAGGGTGGTCTTCTGGCCACGGCTGTTGCAGCCGAACATGTCGTTGCGGCCGCCCTCGATGACGACGAAGTCGACGGGGGTCAGTTCCTTCAGCCGCTGGCCGAAGGTCGTGCCGTGGCAGTTGTTGCCGCGCACGTTCATGCCCGAGCCGCCTTCGGCGAGGATCGTGACCGAGGCCCCGAGATCGCGGCCCATCATCGACCACCAGCCCTGGGAGACGCTGCCCGGCTCGTCCCGGTACCACGAGGTGATCGAGTCGCCGATCACGGCGATCCGCGGCCCGGCCCCGGGAGCGGCGGGCTCCGCGGCGTGAGCGGGCAGTGCGAGGGCGAAGGACGACAGCATCACGGCCGCGGTCGACAGGGCAAGGGAGCGGAGCATGGTGGTGAGGTGCCTCTGGATTCGGTGGGGAAGTCCCGCACAGCGTAGTGGCTATCGGAACCGGCTTGGGCCGGACAGAATGAATTGATGCATCCCCGCCCCGAAAGGCACCCATGACCGACATCGCAGTGCGCACGTTGCAGATCCTCGACCGGCTGGGGGTCGGCGATCCCTTCGAGCCCGGCGGCGAGCTCGTGAGCCGTTCGCCGATCGACGGCAGCGAGCTGGGACGGCTCCGTCCGCACTCGCCGGCCGAGGCCGCGGAGGTCATCGGCCGGGCCCACGCCGCGTTCGAGCAGTGGCGCGTCGTCCCGGCCCCGGTGCGGGGCCAGTTCGTGCGCGAGCTGGGCGGTCTGCTGCGCGAGCACAAGGACGATCTCGGCGCGCTGGTGTCGATCGAGGCCGGGAAGATCGTGTCCGAGGGACTCGGCGAGGTCCAGGAGATGATCGACATCTGCGACCTGGCGCTCGGGCTGTCGCGTCAGCTCCACGGCCTCACGATCGCCACCGAGCGCCCGGGTCACCGGATGATGGAGCAGTGGCACCCGCTCGGCGTCGTGGGTGTCATCTCGGCGTTCAACTTCCCGGTGGCGGTGTGGTCGTGGAATGCCGCGCTCGCCTTCGTCTGCGGCGATGCGGTCGTGTGGAAGCCGTCGGAGAAGACGGTCCTGACGGCTCTGGCCTGTCAGGCGCTGGCCACCGAGGCGGCCCGCAGGGCAGGCGTCCCCGAGGGCCTGTCGGCGGTCCTGGTCGGCGACCGCGCCGTGGGCGAGGTGCTGGTCGACGACCCACGGGTCCAGCTGGTGTCGGCCACCGGGTCGACCCGGATGGGCAAGGAGGTCGCACCACGAGTCGCCGCCCGGCTGGGGCGGAGCCTGCTGGAGCTCGGTGGCAACAATGCCGCGATCATCGCGCCCTCGGCGGATCTGGACCTCGCGGTGCGCGGCATCGTGTTCTCCGCGGTCGGGACGGCCGGTCAGCGGTGCACGAGCCTGCGCCGCATCATCGTCCACGAGTCCATCAAGGACGATCTGGTGGCGCGGCTGACCGCAGCGTACGAGACGTTGTCGATCGGGTCGCCGCTGGAGGCCTCGACCCTGGTCGGACCGCTGATCGACCAGCCGGCGTTCGAGGCCTTCGGCGCGGCCGTCGCCCAGGCCGAGGCCGACGGCGGGAAGCTGGTGACCGGCGGCGAGCAGGTCGACGTCGAGGGCGGCGGGTTCTACGTCCGGCCGGCGATCGTCGACATGCCCGCGCAGACCGATGTCGTCAAGGCCGAGACCTTCGCGCCGGTCCTGTACGTGCTGACCTACCGCGACTTCACCGACGCCCTGACGCTGCACAACGATGTCGCCCAGGGGCTGTCGTCGGCCATCTTCACCCTCGACGTCCGCGAGGCCGAGCTGTTCATGTCGGTCGTCGGCTCGGACTGCGGCATCGCCAACGTCAACATCGGCACCTCCGGCGCGGAGATCGGTGGTGCCTTCGGTGGCGAGAAGGAGACCGGCGGTGGACGCGAGTCCGGATCGGACGCGTGGCGCTCCTACATGCGCCGCTCGACGAACACGATCAACTACTCCACCGAGCTGCCGCTGGCACAAGGCGTGGAGTTCGGGTGAGCCCCGACGGGGATGCCGTCACGCCGACCAGGCTGCGTACGGACCTCGCCCGGTCCCTCTCGCAGCTCTACGGCACGGAGGTCCCGGCCTACACGACCCTCGTCGAGGTGTCGGAGCAGGTCAACCGCGACGTCCTGGCAGCGGATCCTGATGCCGAGCGGCTCGGATCGATCGAGCGGGTGACGGCCGAGCGGCACGGCGCGATCCGGCTCGGGACGCCGCAGGAGCTGGCGCAGGTGGCCCGCATCTTCGGTGCCTGCGGCATGTACCCGGTCGGTTTCTACGATCTGCGCGATGCGACGCCGGCGATTCCCGTCGTCTCGACGGCGTTCCGTCCGCTGGATCGTGACGAGCTCGCCCAGAACCCGTTCCGGGTGTTCACCTCGTTGCTGGTCGTCGACGACCGGCGGTTCTTCGACGCCCGGCTCGAGGCCGAGCTCACCGAGTTCCTGGCCGCGCGAACACTCTTTCCCGGTGAGCTGCTCGAGCTCGCTGATCTCATGGAGCAGCAGCACCGGCTCACCGCGGAGCAGGGCGAGCGCTTCATCGAGCTCGCCACCGCGGCCTTCGCGTTGTCGCCCGAGCCCGTCGACCGCGCCTGGTACTCCCGGCTCGAGGAGGTCTCGAGCGTCGCGGCCGACATCGGTGGCGTCGCCTCGACGCACATCAACCACCTGACCCCGCGGGTGCTGGACATCGACGAGCTGTACCGCCGGATGGGGGAGCGCGGCATCGAGATGATCGACCGCATCCAGGGGCCGCCCCGCACGGACCAACCGGATGTCCTGCTGCGGCAGACGTCCTTCCGGGCGCTGGCCGAACCGCGCCGGTTCCGCGAGCCGGACGGCAGCATCGTCGTGGACTCGTTGCGGGTGCGCTTCGGCGAGGTCGAGCAGCGCGGTGTCGCGCTGACGCCCACCGGTCGTCAGGCGTACGACGACCACGGGATCGCCGCGCTGCCGGACACCGACGAGCAGCTCGACGCCCTGGACCTGGCCTACTACACCCGCGACGAGGCGGGCGGCCTGCGGCCGATCGTGTACGAGGACTTCCTGCCCAAGTCCGCGGCCGGCATCTTCGCGTCGAACCTGACCGGCGAGGGCCGCTCGAACGCCGGCGAACGGTCAGCGCGCCGCGATGCGCCCTGGATGCGGGACGTGCTCGGCCGCGAGCTGCACGACCCGTACGACCTGTACGCCGCCGAGCGCTCGGCAGGTCGAGGGGATTGACGCATCTGGGTCAGGGGTACGCCCTGATGATGGATGACTCCGAGGACCAACCCGACGATCACTGGACCGGAAGCCCGAAGAAGCCCTGGCTCAACCCGCCGATGACCCACAAGCTGGGAGCCGGTCGCGGTGCGTGGCGCTGGGGGATGCTGGTCATCGCCGTCGTCGTGCTGCTGGTGATCGTCCTGGCGGTCCTGGTGAACACCGGTCGTCTGTCGAACCAGTGGCTGCTGGCCCTGATCCCCTTGGCCATCATCGCCGCGGCCGTGCCCCTTGTGCTGACCGTCTTCAAGGCCAGCGCCGAGGAGAAGCTGGGTCCGAAGGACCAGCTCGACTGACATGAAGCGGCGGACCCAGATCGGTCTGCGTAAGCCCGGGGTCCGCCGTCTTCGTGGTGCGACAAGGACCAAGTACCCGGGACGGCCGATCTCAAACATCGGGCTCGCGTCGACCTGTCTGGAGTCGCCGCGCTGAGGGTATGGGCAGGGCTGTCGGCAACCGATTTACATCGACGAAGGAGCCTGCATGAAGGCCATGGTCTATCGCGGTCCGTACAAGGTGCGGGTCGAGGAGAAGGACGTCCCGGCGATCGAGCACCCCAATGACGCCATCATCCGGGTCACTCTCGCTGCGATCTGCGGCTCCGATCTGCACCTGTACCACGGGATGATGCCCGACACCCGGGTCGGCCACACCTTCGGCCACGAGTTCATCGGGGTCGTCGAGCAGGTCGGCTCCTCGGTGCAGAACCTGAAGCCCGGCGACCGTGTCATGGTGCCGTTCAACGTCTACTGCGGGTCTTGCTACTTCTGTGCCCGCGGCCTGTACTCGAACTGCCACAACGTCAACCCGAATGCGACGGCGGTCGGCGGCATCTACGGCTACTCGCACACCTGCGGCGGGTACGACGGCGGCCAGGCCGAGTTCGTCCGGGTGCCGTTCGCCGACGTCGGTCCCTCGCTGATCCCGGACTGGATGGACGACGAGGACGCGCTGCTGTGCACCGACGCACTCGCCACCGGCTACTTCGGCGCCCAGCTGGGCGACATCGTCGAGGGCGACACCGTGGTGGTGTTCGGCGCCGGTCCGGTCGGGCTGTTCGCCGCCAAGTCGGCGTGGTTCATGGGCGCCGGTCGGGTCATCGTGATCGACCACCTCGAGTACCGGCTGGAGAAGGCCCGCGAGTTCGCCCACGCGGAGACCTTCAACTTCGCCGAGCACAAGGACATCGTCGTGGAGATGAAGAAGGCCACCGGTTACCTGGGCGCCGACGTGGTGATCGATGCGGTGGGCGCCGAGGCGGACGGCAACTTCATCCAGCACGTCACCTCGGCCAAGCTCAAGCTGCAGGGCGGCTCGCCGGTCGCGCTGAACTGGGCGATCGACTCCGTCCGCAAGGGCGGCACCGTCTCGGTGATGGGCGCCTACGGCCCGATGTTCAGCGCGGTCAAGTTCGGTGACGCGCTCAACAAGGGCCTGACGCTCAACATGAACCAGTGTCCCGCCAAGCGGCAGTGGCCGCGGCTGTTCGAGCACATCAAGAACGGCCACCTCAAGCCCAACGACATCGTGACCCACCGCATCCCGCTGGAGCACATCGCCGAGGGGTATCACATCTTCTCGGCCAAGCTCGACAACGTCATCAAGCCGCTCATCGTCCCGAGCGCCGGCTGAGAGAGGCACCGACATGACCTACACCGCCCGCAAACCGCCGCTTGCCCGTTCCAGCGACCAGCTGCGAGCGCAGATCCCCGGCTGGGGCGTGGACCTGGACCCGGCCGACCGTCCCGCCTTCCCGCAGGAGCGTTACGACCCGGATGCGACCGGGGCCCACTGGGACTTCCCGGAGCGCCAGACCGCCCACGGCTTCCGCGAGCGCTCGATCGAGCACGAGTTCCTGCCACCGGTGTTCGGCACCTCGGCTCCGCTGCACGGCGTCTCGGGCGCGGTGCGCCGCTTCGCCTACGCACGCTTCAGCGAGGCCCGGGCCGCACACTGGCTCCTGCTGCTGGGGGCCGATCGCATCGACTCGACCGGCGCCCACCTGCGCTCGCTGGCGACCTTGCGTCCGGACAACCCGATCAGCGAGACCGGCATCCGCGCCGAGCTCACGCACCACGGCTTGTCGTCGCGTCGCGGCAACCGGGTCGACACCCGGCACCAGTGGATCGATCCGGTGCTGGTGGCCGGCCCGTGGGTCGTCGGTGCCACGATCGCGGTCAAGGCAGCACGCCGGATCGCTCGGACGAAGGCGCGCGCGACGGATCCTGCATGATCACGATGGATGCCGCGCCGGGGGTGCACTGCGTGACATCGGCCGGAACGAACCTGTACGTCGTGCCGGACGACGGCGCGGTGACGCTGGTCGATGCGGGGTTGCCCCGCATGTGGGCCGAGACGACCCAGCTGCTGCGTTCCCTCGGGCACACCTGGCACGACGTCGCCGGGATCGTCCTGACGCACGGGCACTTCGACCACATCGGCATCCTGGCCAGGGCCGCCGCCGAGCACGGTGTCCCGGCCTGGGTGCACCCGGGGGACCGGCGCATCGTGCAGCATCCGTACCGCTACCACCCGGGACGTCCGCGGCTGCTGTACCCGCTGCGGTACCCGCGCTCCGTGCCGCACCTGACGTCGATGGTCGCGGCCGGGGCGCTGCGGGTGCGGGGTGCCGAAGCGGTGTACTCGTTCGCCGACGGCGACGCGCTGGACCTGCCCGGGGCGCCCACCGTCATCGCGACCCCGGGCCACACCGACGGGCACTGCGCGATCCGGATGCCTTCGCGGGACGTCATCTTCACCGGTGACGCCCTGGTCACGCTGGACCCCTACACGGGTCGTACCGGTCCGCGGATCGTGGCGCAGGCCGGGACCCAGGACGCGGCGGTGGCGAAGGTGTCCCTGCGGCAGATCGGTGCGGTCGAGGCCCGTTTCGTCGCCCCGGGACACGGCCAGGTGTGGCGGCGGGGGGCTGCCGAGGCGGCGGCCGTGGCGGAGGCGGCCCCGCTGCCCTAGGTTCCGCCCGAGGGGGCGGCGAGCGCTGCCTCACCGGTTGGAGCGCGCAGCCTGGGGTATGGCAACGGGCATGGATCACAACCTGTGGATCGGTGCGGTACGGCACGGCGAGAGCACCGCGAACATCGCAGCCAGGGATGCGGCCCGGGACGGGCTCGATCTCATCGAGATCACCGAGCGGGAGGCGGATGTGCCATTGTCCGATCTCGGCCGGCGCCAGGCCGAGAGCCTCGGCCGACGGCTCGCACGGATGCCCGGGTCCGAGCGGCCCGAGCTGGTGCTGGCCTCGCCGTTCCTGCGCGCCCGCGAGACCGCCGAGATCGCCACCAGCGGTCTGGAGGTGCCGATGCGCATCGACGAACGGCTGCGCGACCGCGACCTGGGCATCCTGGACCTGCACACCGTCGAGGGCATCCGGGCGGAGTTCCCGCAGGAGGCCGAGCGCCGCAGGCACCACGGCAAGTTCTACTACCGGCCGCCGGGCGGCGAGTCGTGGACCGATGTGGCGTTGCGGCTGCGCATGGTCCTGCGCGAGATCGAGCAGGACCTCCCCGCCCAGCGGGTCCTGGTCGTCGCGCACGACGTCGTCGTCGCGCTGGTCCGCTACGTCCTGGAGGACCTGGACGAGCACGTCCTGATGGAGGAGGCCAAGAAGATGCCGGTCAGCAATGCCTCGCTGAGCAGCTGGATCAAGGACGACCACGGGTGGCACCGGGAGAGGTTCAACGACGTGACACATCTCGAGGGTGATGACAGCACCCGTCCCACCGCAGAGGAGCCGGTCGCGTGAGCGCCCGCGAGGTGGTGTCGCTGACCCCCGCATTCCTGCGCGAGTGGCCTCTGCCGAGCCCGCAGGGCGACAAGAGCTCACGCGGCACCGTCCTGGTCATCGGCGGCTCGCGCTCGACGCCCGGCGCCGTGATCCTGGCGGGGACCGCGGCCATGCGGGCGGGAGCGGGCAAGCTGCAGATCGCCACGAGCGAGAGCACGGCGCCGGCCCTGGGTGTCGCCGTCCCCGAGGCGATGGTGATCGGCCTGCCGGAGACCCCGATGGGCAATGTGGCCGCCGAGCCCCCGCAGCAGCTGCTCGACCTGGTGTCGTCGGCCGATGTCGTGGTCGTCGGCCCCGGCCTGTTCGACGGTGACGAGACGGACCAGCTGCTGGCCGCGGTCCTCGGCGCGCTCGGCGACGACTCCGCAGCTGTGGTCGATGCGTGCGCGCTGGCCTCGGTCGCGAGACGTCCGGAGGTGCTCGAGGGATGCGCCGACCGGGTGGTGCTGACACCCAACCAGAGCGAGGGCGCCGGGCTGCTCGACCGGGAGCTGTCCGACGACCTCGACGCGGAGGCGGCGGAGATCGCCCAGAAGTACGGCTGCGTGGTCTCCCTGTTCGGCCACATCGCCGGTCCGGTCGGCGGCGCGTGGCGCGACGAGACCGCGGGCAGCGGCCTCGGCACCTCCGGCAGCGGGGACGTCGCCGCAGGCATGGTCGGCGGGCTGCTGGCGCGCGGCGCCGAACCGTCCCAGGCCGCCTGCTGGGGGATCAACGTCCACGCCGCGGCCGGGCAGCGGCTGGCGGTCGAACGGGGGCGGACGAGCTATCTGGCCCGTGAGATCGTCGACGGCATCGCGCCGGCACTGGCGGCCCTGGAGGTCTGAGCGGGCCGGCGGGGCTCAGGCGATCCGGGTCACGTGACGGGACGTCTCGACGAGCCGGATCATCAGGGCCAGGCAGATGTCGGGGGTCGTCCCGCGTGGCGGCGAGCACTCGGCGAGATCGGCCAGGGCGTCGAGCAGGTCGTGGCCGGCGGTGATGTACTCCCGGTCGATCCGGGGGCGCGGCACCGCGTCGGCGAAGTACGCCAGGCGGCACGTGCCGACGCGACGGGCCACGTCGACGTCGGTCCGTTCTGCACCGATGAGCCCGCCGGCCTCGGGGACCACGATGACCGACTGCGCCAGCTGGCTCAGGAGGCGGTTGATGCGCACGAGATCCGCCACGACGTCGATCGACGTGGCTGGGCGGATCAACACCGGGCGGTGGGCCGCGTCAGCCCACTGGAGCTGCTCGTGCGCGGTGTGCAGCATGGAACGCCGCGCCGAGGCTCCCCGCATGACCTGTCTGGCGGCGACGAGGTCGTGGTCGAGCGCAGCGCTCATCCCGTGCTCCCACGCCTCGGAGGTGTGGCGGAGGCTCTGGCGGACGAGGTCGAGCCGGTGGTCGGGCTCGTGGCGGAAGATGGTCACACGACGATGCTGGTGCCGCCCCGATCCGGGTGCTAGGCAGTTGACGGGACCCTGTCACGATCTTGGCGGGATCCTTGCAGGCGCTCACACGTCGACGTGGGAACCCAGCATGACGACCCGGTCGCGGGGCAGCCCGAAGTGATCCGCAGCGTCAGCCGTGACGTGGGACGTGGCGATGAACAGGCGCTTGCGCCACTTGGCCATGCCCGGCCGGGTGCTGGCGCGCAGCTCGATGCGGGACAGGAAGTACGTCGCGTCCTCGAGGTCGATCGGACCCTCGGTCTGCTGCGGGGTGAGCCTGGCGAGCGCCGCCGGGACGTCCAGGGTCTCCGCATATCCGAACCGGACGACCACGTGGGTGATTCCGTCCTCCGGCCGGCCGAGCGGGTCGGCCTGCAGGCGGTCGGCGTCCGCGACCCGTGGGACCGTCTGGACGTCCACCGTCAGGATGACGACGTGCTCGTGCCGGACGTGGTTGCGCTCCACATTGGCTCGCAGGGCGAGCGGGGCCGTCGCGCCGCGGTTCAGGAAGATCGCCGTGCCCGGGACGACCGTCGGGCGGCCCTCGTCGCCGCCGATCTCGGCGACGAACTCGAGCAGCGGGCCCTCCAGGCGCTCGCGTCGCGCCGTGACGAGCTGACGTCCGCGCTGCCAGGTCGTCATGATGGTGAAGAACGAGATGGCGATGGCCAGCGGAAGCCACGCGCCGTGCACGAGCTTCGTCAGGTTCGCCGCGATGAGCAGCGCGTCGAGCGCCAGCAGGGGCACGGCGGCCAGGGCCAGCAGCCATACCGGCGTCGACCAGGTGCGGTGGGCGACGTAGAAGAACAGGATCGTGGTGATCGTGATGGTGCCCGTCACCGCCATGCCGAATGCGTAGGCCAGCGCCGCGGAGCTGCGGAAGGCGAACACGAGCGTCAGCACCGAGACGAGCAGCAGCCAGTTGACCCACGGGACGTAGATCTGGCCGTGGGCGGAGCGCGACGTGTGCAGGATGCGCAGGCGCGGCAGGTACCCGAGCTGCGCGGCCTGCGACGCGACGGAGAAGGCGCCGGTGATGACGGCCTGCGAGGCGATGATGGTGGCGGCGCACGCCAGCACGATGAGCGGGATGCGAGCCCATCCCGGCGCGAGCAGGAAGAACGGGGCGCTGATGTTGTCGGAGTCGGACAGGATCAGCGCACCCTGCCCGAGATAGCTCAGGGCGCAGGCGGGAAACACCAGGAAGAGCCAGCCGACCGAGATCGGCCGACGGCCGAAGTGCCCCATGTCGGCGTACAGGGCCTCGGCGCCCGTGACGGCCAGGACGATCGCGGCCAGCGAGAAGAAGGCGTACTCGAAGTTCCCTGCGAGGAAGTCGATCGCGTAGGTCGGGGAGATGGCCTTGAGGATGGCCGCGTCCTTCGTGATGCCCCAGGTGCCACAGGCGCCGATCACGGTGAACCAGGCGATCATGACGGGGCCGAAGAGCCGGCCCACCCTGGCAGTGCCTTGCCGCTGCACCGAGAACAGCACGGCGATGATCACCGCTGTCACGGGCACGATCCACGGCTCGAAGCCGGGGTCGATGGTCTTGAAGCCCTCGACCGCCGACAGCACGGAGATCGCCGGGGTGATCATGCTGTCGCCGAGGAACAGTGCCGCGCCGAAGACGCCCAGGGCGGCGAGCGTCACGGCCGCGCCGGTCTTCTGGGTGCCTGCCCAGCGGCGGAGCAGCGAGATGAGGGCCATGATCCCACCCTCGCCGTCATGGTCGATCCGCAGCGCGAGCAAGACGTAGGTGATCGTGACGATCAGCGTGATCGACCACAGGATCAGCGACACCACGCCCAGGACGTTCGGATCACTGACCGGCACCGGGTGCGGGTCCTCGGGGTTGAAGACCGTCTGGATCGTGTAGATGGGACTGGTGCCGATGTCGCCGAAGACGACCCCGAGTGCCCCGACGACAACGGCCAGGCGCAGGACGTCCTTCTTCGGGGAGCGGACAGAGGTCATCTGGCCAACCTAGGCGCAATTGTCTTCGCGTCTGGACGCTTTGCCACCTCAGCCGCGGACCCCGCCCGGATCGGGCGCGACGAGTCGCTGGCGGCAGACCACGACGTGGGGCAGGGGCAGCAGCGCGGCCTCCAGTGCGTCGCCGCGCGTCGGATGGGCAGGCCGCCTCCCGATGGGGCCGGCGGGATCGTGCTCCGTGATCACCACCATGGTCTGGTAGGCCCGGTGCCGGCGGGTCAGGTAGTCCGCGATCGAGACCGACACCGGTTCGCCGTCGCACGGGAGGTGGGCAAGCAGCACGAGCGGGATGCCCGGCTCCCACAGCTCCCACCGGCGGATGAAGTCCCGCTCGTCCTCGGGCCCGTCGTTGACGTGCACCGCGATCAGGCGGTTGCCGGACATCATGGACCACGCCGTGCTGAGCGCCGTCCGTGCGCGGTCGTCGACCGCACCCAGCGGGACGACCCCCATGACGGGCCGACGCGACGGCATGGGCGGGATGTGTCTTGTCGAGTGAGCTGTTGAGGGCGCCGATCGGGTGGACATGACGTCAACGTAGGCAGCGGCTCCGGGGCCGAGAAGAGGCTTGACGCGATCTTGACGACACCTTGACGCCGTGCCGCGGGTCGTCCCGGACGGTCCGCGCTCAGACGCAGATCGGCCGGTGCGGCGCCGTGCTGCGCACGTCCGCCACGATCAGCTGCGGATCGATCTGGATGGTCCCCACGCCGAGGGGTGACAGCAGGGCGTGCAGCGCGCCCTCGCTGAGCCGGATCCAGGGCTGTGCCGGCTGCACGGCCTCGAGTGCGGCGATCGAGCTGTAGGCGAGCCCCACCCGGGTGCCGTTCCTCTGGCGGGCCGTCAAGGGGGTCAGGGTGCCGAACGGCGAGTGGCGGACCGGGACGACCAGTGTGTCCATGGGGGTGGTGCTCCTTCATTCGTGGATGTCTGACCTGCCGAATGTAGGAGCGCCGGCCGCGGCCGGTCAGTGCCTTGACGCGATCTCTGCGCGGCCTTGATGCGATACGTCTTCTCACCGGGACGGGAGCGACGATCCGGCGGGTGGGGGCTGGACCCAGGCGCCTCAGGTGTCACGGTCGGACGGTGCGACTCGGGCCGGGCTGAAGGTCCCGCCGACCTGCTCGGTGCTGGGACCGTCACGATCTGGGTAAAGCCTCATCGGGCGGCCGGTCCGTTAAACAGTCAGCGGGCCGGTTTGCTCTTCCCGACCTCGAAGCACCCCCAACGGGATTCGAACCCGTGCTACCGCCGTGAAAGGGCGGCGTCCTAGGCCGCTAGACGATGGGGGCCAGAAAACCCGTTCAGCATAGACGGTGACGCGTTCCGGCGTCACACCGCGTCGGGCAGGATGGGTTCATGATCGAGGTGAGCGAGGACCGGTTCGCCGAGCTGGTGGAGGCCGCATTCGCCGCCGTGCCCGACGAGCTGGCCGACCTGCTGGACAACGTCGTGCTGTTCATCGAGGACGACGCCCCGGCCGATGACCCCACCCTGCTCGGCCTCTACGACGGAATTCCGCTGACCGAGCGCGACGGGACGTACGCGGGCGTCATGCCCGATCGCATCTTCGTCTACCGCAACCCGACCCTGCAGATCTGCGAGACGGAGGACGATGTGGTGGAGGAGGTGCGCATCACCGTCGTGCATGAGATCGCGCACCACTTCGGCATCGAGGACGACCGCCTGCACGAGCTCGGCTATGCCTGAGGTCCGCCGGGCGGCGGAGCGGTTCCACACCGTCGGCGACGGTGTGCAGACCTGGCACAGCTTCTCCTACGGCGTCCACTACGACCCCGAGCAGATCGGCTTCGGGCCGGTCATGGCGATCAACACCGAGCACATCGCCCCCGGTGGCGGCTACGACACCCACCGGCACGCCGATGTCGAGATCGTCACCTGGGTCCTGCAAGGGGTGCTGCGGCACGAGGACTCGACGGGTCAGGCCGGGCTGGTGCGTCCCGGCACGGCACAACGGCTCAGCGCGGGCACCGGCGTCGAGCACTCCGAGCGCAACGCCTCGACCGACGAGCCCCTCGTGTTCGTGCAGATGATGCTGCGCTCGGACCACGACGGCCCGCCGGAGTACGCGCAGGTCGACGTCGACCCCGCTCCCGGACGGCTGACCCCGACCGTTGACGTGCACGCCGCCGGGCAGCTGTTCGTCGTGTGGCTGGACCCGGGACAGCGGGTCACCGTCCCGGCCGCCCACCGCAGCCTGGTGATCGTCACGTCAGGGGCGCTGAGCAGTGGCGGCGTCGATCTGGAGGCGGGCGACGAGCTGCGCAGCACCGGCGAGGGGGAGCACGTCCTCGCCGCGCACGGGCCGGCGTCCGCCCTGGTGTGGCAGCTGGACTGAGTGGTCGGTGGCGCATTGTTGTTGCGTCCTGCAACGGGGTGGGACTCGTCCCCGCAACATTCAGGCCATAGTCTGAGATGGTGAGAGGCTGGAATGCGCACGCTGAGGCTGTCGATCGGCTCCTGAGGTCCTACGAGTCGATTCCCGCGGGCGCACGCGTGCGCCTCGCCAAGAAGACCTCCAACCTGTTCAGGCCACGCGCCGCCAACGAGGCGCCGGGCCTGGACGTCAGTGGCCTCGACGGCGTCATCGCGATCGACACCGCGGCCGCGACCGCCGACGTGCAGGGTGTCTGCACCTACGAGGACCTCGTCGCGGCGACCCTGTCGCTGGGCTTCATCCCGTACGTCGTGCCGCAGCTGCGGACCATCACTCTCGGCGGGGCGGTGACCGGTCTCGGCATCGAGTCGACCTCCTTCCGAAACGGCCTGCCTCACGAGTCCGTCGTGGAGATGGACATCCTGACCGGCGGGGGCGAGATCGTGACGGCCACGCCCGACAACGAGCACGCCGCCCTGTTCGAGGCGTTCCCCAACTCCTACGGCAGCCTGGGCTACGCCACGCGCCTGAGGATCAAGCTGGAGAAGGTCCCGCCGTTCGTCACGCTGCGCCACGTCCGCATGGCCGACGCCGCCCAGGCCGTCAAGGCGATCCAGGACATCGCCGAGACCGGTGAGTGGCTCGGCCAGCGGGTCGACGGGCTCGACGGCACCGCGTTCAGCCCCGACGAGATCTACCTGACGCTGGCGCACTTCAGCGACACGACGCCGGCAGGCGTCAGCGACTACACCGGCCGTCAGATCTACTACCGCTCGATCCAGCAGCGCGAGACCGATGCGCTGACGATGAACGACTACATCTGGCGCTGGGACACCGACTGGTTCTGGTGCTCGGGAGCCTTCGGCGCGCAGAACCCGTGGATCCGCCGCATCTGGCCCCGCCGGTACCGCCGCAGCGACGTCTTCCACAAGATCGTCGGCCTGGACGAGAAGCTCGGCATCATCAAGACGCTGGACCGCATCAAGAAGATCCCCGGCCGCGAACGCGTCATCCAGGACATCGAGGTGCCGTTGGACAAGGTGCCGGAGTTCCTCGAGTGGTTCGACGCCGAGGTCGGCATGCGGCCGGTGTGGCTGTGTCCGTTGCGGACGACCCGCGCGTGGCCGGTCTACCCGCTCGCGCCCGGCGCGATCTACGTCAACGCGGGGTTCTGGGGCACCGTCGAGGTGCCGGCCGGCTCTCCCGAGGGCCTGATCAACCGCAAGGTGGAGGACGCCGTGCACGCCCTGGGCGGGCACAAGTCGCTGTACTCCGAAGCTTTCTACGACCAGGTGACGTTCGACCGGATGTACGGCGGAGACGTGCTCGCTGCCGTGCGATCGACGTACGACCCCGACAGCAGGCTGAGCACCCTGTTCGAGAAGGCAGTGAGGAACTCATGACCACAGATGTAGGAGTACGTCTGTCCATCGCCGATGCGCTGGGCCGACTCATGAAGGACGAGATCTCGTTCCGGTTCGAGGCCTTCGACGGGAGCGTCGCCGGTCCGGTCGACGCCCCGTTGACGCTCCGGCTGCTCAACGAGCGCGGCCTGTCGTACCTGATGACCGCTCCCGGCGACCTGGGCTTCGCCCGGGCGTACGTCGCCGGCGACCTCGAGCTCGACGGCACCCACCCGGGCGATCCCTACGAGGCGATGGCGCTCCTGATGAGCCAGCTGCGCTTCAAGATCCCGTCCGCCGCCGAGATGCTGCAGATCATGCGGAGCCTGGGCTTCGGCACCCTCAAGCCCCCGCCGCCGCCGGCCGAGGAGCACCTGCCCAAGTGGCGCCGTGCGCTGGAGGGCATGCGGCACAACAAGCGGCGCGACGCCGAGGCGATCCAGCACCACTACGACGTCTCGAACCGGTTCTACGAGCTCGTGCTCGGCCCGTCGATGACGTACACCTGTGCGGTCTTCCCCACGCGGGAGTCGACGCTGGAGGAGGCGCAGCACGAGAAGTACGACCTCATCGCGCGCAAGCTCGACCTCAAGCCCGGCCAGCGGCTGCTGGACGTCGGGTGCGGCTGGGGCGGCATGGTCCGCCACGCGGCCAAGCACTACGGCGTCAAGGCGCTCGGCGTGACGCTGTCGCGCGAGCAGGCCGCGTGGGCGCAGGAGGAGATCAAGCGCCAGGGCCTGGAGGACCTGGCCGAGGTCCGCTACGGCGACTACCGCGACATCACCGAGGACGGCTTCGATGCGCTGAGCTCGATCGGCATGACCGAGCACATCGGGGTCAAGCAGTACGACGAGTACTTCAGCTTCCTGCGGAGCCGGATCCGCGTCGGCGGACGCCTGCTGAACCACTGCATCACCCGGCCGAACAACAAGATCACGTCGACGGGCGCCTTCATCGACCGCTACGTGTTCCCCGACGGTGAGCTGACCGGCGTCGGCCGCATCACGATGGCCGCCCAGGACGCGGGCCTGGAGGTGCGTCACGTCGAGAACCTGCGTGAGCACTACGCCCTGACCCTCAAGGGCTGGAACGACAACCTGGTCAAGAACTGGGACGAGGCGCTCGAGGAGGTGTCGCTCGGACGGGCGAAGGTCTGGGGTCTCTACATGGCCGGGTCGCGCCTGGCCTTCGAGCGCAACGAGATCGAGCTGCACCACGTCCTGGCGGTCAAGCCCGACCGCCTCGGCAACGCCGACTGGCCGCTGCGTCCCACCTGGCTCAGCTGACGCCCGCCGACGGGGACGCCGGCGGCGGGCCGGTCTAGGCTCTTGGTCGACGGACGAGTTCTGAGCGGGGAGTACGCGTGACCGACGACCTCCAGGTGCTGCGCGACCAGCTGGCCTACATCGACGTCGACCCGTATGCGGTGGCCGCCCACGCGCTCCGCTACGGGACGCCGGGGATGCTCGACCTGCTGGCGCTGATGGCCACCGACGGCCGCGACGACTTCGCCGCCGTGCTGGCGGCGTGCGACCGGTTCGTGGCCACCGGGGCGCAGCGGTTGCCCGACGAGCTCGCGGCGGCCTACCTGCCCCGTGCCGTCGGTGCGCTGGCCCAGACGCTGGTCGGCAAGCGGTACTGGCAGGGCAGCTACGCGCTGTCGGCCCGCATGCACCGGTTCGCGCACGCCCTCGGCACGCTGGACGACCAGCCGACCAGCTTCCCGCGGCTGCTGGTGCAGACCAATCTCGCCGCCGGTGAGCTCGCCTACCTCGACCAGCTGATGGCCGCCGAGCCCGACCTGGTCGACGACCACCTGCGCTGGATCGTCGACACCGACCGGCTCGGCCCGGCCACCACCGGCGAGGCGTTCGACGCCGAGGCGTGGAGTGCGTCGTTCACCAAGATCTTCTCCGCGGCAGACGCTGCGCCGGTGCACCTCCGCCCCGGCAGCGGTCGTCCGTTCGACCGGCTCGCGGTCGCCGCACCGCCGCCGGAGGTGACCGGGCAGCCGCTGGTCAGCGTCATCATGTCGGTCTACCGCCCCGACGCGAGCTTCGAGGCATCCGTGCGCTCGATCCTGGCCCAGACCTGGACGAACCTGGAGCTGCTGGTCGTCGACGACTGCTCACCGGCCGAGTTCACCGCCACGATCGAGGCGGCCGCCGGGTGGGACCCGCGCATCACGGTGCTGCGCATGCCGCGCAACTCCGGCACGTACCAGGTGCGCAACCACGCGATCGCCCGTGCCCGCGGTGAGCTGGTGACCTTCCAGGACTCCGACGACTGGTCGCACCCCGAACGGATCGCCCGCCAGGTCGCCGCGCTGGCCGGACGCCCGGACGCCATCGCATCGCTGAGCTCGTGGGTGCGGATGACGCCCGAGCTGGTCCTCAACCGTGTCGGCTACCAGGCGACCCGCGTCAACGCCTCGTCGATGATGTTCCGGCGTGAGCCGGTCGTCGAGCGCCTCGGCGGGTTCGACACCGTCCGCAAGGACGCCGACTCGGAGTTCCGTGACCGACTGGTCGCCACGTACGGCGAGGACGCACTGGTCGTGCTGCCGGACGTCCTCGCGGCGGCCCAGCTGACCGCCGACTCGTTGTCCCGCGACGACTTCTCCTTCGGCTGGTGGGCGCCGACGCGCGAGTTCTACGGGGCCTCCTACGCGTACTGGCACGAGCGCATCGCCGCGGGCGAGGCGTCGCCGCGGATCGACCCGGACGGGCCGCGGCCCTTCCCCGCACCGGCCGGCTTCATCGACCGGGAGCCCCGGCCGGTGACCTACGACGTGGCCTACGTGAGCGACTGGCGGGTCGGCATCCACCGCTACGACGGCGCGCCGCGTCGCGTGCAGGCCCTGCTCGATGCCGGCATGACGGTGGCGGCCGGCCAGGCGATCAACCTGCGCCACGCCTACCGGACCCGGCGCGAGCCGGTCGCCGACCTGCGCCGCATGCGCGCCGAGCGTGGCCTGGGCTGGCTGGTGTGGAGCGAGCCCGTGCACGCCTCGCTCACGATGATCGACTCCCCGGAGCTGTTGATGTTCCCGCGGGACGCCGCCGACGTCCGGGTCACGACCGACCGGCTGGTCGTCGCCGCCGCGACCTCGCCGCGCACCAGCGAGCACGGCTGGACGCTGTACGACCCCCGCGCCGTCGAGCGGCACGGACGCGAGCTGTTCGGCGTGGACGTCGAGTGGCTCCCGGCGCACGAGGGCGTCGCCGCCGACCTGCGGGCGGCCGGGGCCACCGCCACGATCCTGCCGCCGCACGGCATCGCCGTGGCGCCCCCGGGACCGCCCCGTCCGGCGACGGTGCACCAGCCGCCGGTCATCGGTGCCGCCCGTCTGGAGAAGGTCGGCAAGAACCGGCTCCCCGGCGCCAAGCTGCTGCAGTACCTGCCCATCGACGGCTCGTACGCCGTACGGGTGCTCGACGACCACGAGGTCGTCCCGAAGCTGTTCCGCAAGAACCCGATGCCGGCGAGCTGGACGATCGTCAGCGGCGTCCCCGTCGAGGAGTTCATGGCCGGCCTCGACATCTGCTTCGGGTACGCGCCCGAGGCGTGGGGCGACGGGCCGACCTGGCCGATGACCTGCGCGCTGGCCGCGGGCGCCGTGCTGGTCGTGGACCCCCGTCACCGCGAGGTCTTCGGCACCGCGGCGGTCCTCGCCGGGCCCGAGGACGCGCGCGCGGCCATCGATGGGCTGGCGGCGCGTCCGGCGGCGTACGCGGCCCAGCGGGAGCTGGGCGATGCCTACGTCCGCTCGGTGCTCGACCCGGCGGTCTTCGTCGAGCTCGTCGCCGGCCTGCGGAACTGAGCAAACGCGTCCTTCGGTGCATCGGATAACCTGTCGGAGGCCCACGCCGCCGGGGCAGATCGCCCGGCACCGAGTCCGAGCCACAGCCTGAATCCGAGCACAGACGGGACGCAGCATGTCCACCGCACAGCAACGCAGTGCTCCTGCGGCTCCCGGTGGCACCCTGACCAAGCCGGAGCACGGCCGCATGATCCGGCTCGACATCGAGGGCATGCGCACGATCGCCGTCGGCGCCGTGCTGGTGGCCCACGCGGGCGTCCCGTTCATGGCCGGCGGCTTCGTCGGCGTGGACGTGTTCTTCGTCCTGTCGGGCTTCCTGATCACCGGCCTGCTGGCGCGTGAGGTCTCACGTACGGGGCGGGTGAACCTGGCCGGCTTCTGGGCCCGGCGCATGAAGCGGCTGCTGCCGGCCAGCGCCACGGTGCTCGCGTTCTCCGCGCTCATCGCGTACCTGTACCTGCCCATCACGCAGCGCAAGGACTTCGGCGGCGACATCGTGTCGGCCGCGTTGTACGTCGTGAACTGGCGACTCGCCGACCGTGGGGTCGACTACCTCGCCGAGGACGTCGGCCAGTCACCCGTCCAGCACTACTGGTCGCTGGCGGTCGAGGAGCAGTTCTACCTCGTGTGGCCGATCCTGATGCTGATCATCGGCCTGGTCGCCGCCAGGCGCTGGAAGCGCGGGGCGTTCGTCGTGCTCGGCATCGCGACCGTCGCCTCGTTCGCGTACTCGGTGCAGCAGACCGCCGACAGCCCCGCGACCGCCTACTTCGTCTCGACGACCCGTATCTGGGAGCTCGGTATCGGCGCCCTGCTGGCGCTGGCCGCGACGCGGGTCGAGCGGCTGCCGGCGATGCTGCGGGCGATCGGCGGCTGGGTCGGCATCGCGCTGATCGTCTATGCGGTGTTCATGTTCGACGAGTCGACCACCTGGCCGGGCACGAATGCGCTGGTGCCGACGATCGGCGCCGCGCTGATGATCGCGAGCGGGCTGCGGCTGACGCCCGGCTCGCCGCAGAAGCTGCTGAGCCTGGCGCCGATGGTCTGGATCGGCGGCCTGTCGTACTCGATCTACCTGTGGCACTGGCCGATCATCGTGGGGGCGCAGGCCAAGTGGCCCGATCTGCAGCTGCGCTGGGCCGTCCTGCTGATGATCGCCTCGATCGTCCCGGCGTACCTGAGCCACCGCTTCATCGAGAACCCCGTCCGGTTCGGGACGTTCTTCAAGCCGACCGGGCGCGCGCTGGGCCTGGGCCTGGCGCTGACCGCGATCGGTGTGGGCGTCGGCGTGCTGCTGAGCGCCTCGGCCACCGTCGGCGGCGTCGACGAGGCGAACCGGTCCGACAGCCCCGGTGCGGCCGCGCTGCTCGACCCGGCCTTCGCCGACGTCGACTGGGCGGCGATCCGCAAGGTCGACACGATGCGTCCGCTGCCCACCCAGGCGGTCGACGACCGTCCCTCGTTCTACAACGACGGATCGGGCTGCCAGGTCGACAACGGCATCGCCGAGCCGAAGGCGTGCCCGTACGGCGACACCGCGTCGAAGCGAACGGTGGTCATCGTCGGTGACTCCAAGATGGCGCAGTGGCAGCCCACGTTCGCCGCGATCGCCAAGCGTGAGGGCTTCAAGCTCGTCCAGCTGACCAAGTCCGCGTGCACCTTCGCCGATGTGGAGTTCGCCCGCGACAACCGGGCTGACTGCCGGGCCTGGGGCCGCACGGTGCTGAAGGACATCCTGGAGATGAAGCCCGATCTGGTCATCGAGTCGCACCGGTTCATCGACGCCCTGCCGCCCGGCGCGAACGACGACAAGGACTCCACCGAGGACGCGATGGTCGACGGCCTGACCAGCTACTGGCGGACCATCACCGACGCCGGCATCCCGATGGCCACGCTGCTGGACAACCCGTCGCCGCCGAACGCCCCGGTCTACGAGTGCGTGGCCCAGCACCTCGACGACCTGGCGCGCTGCTCGTTCGGCCTCGAGGGAGCAGTCAAGGCGTCCGCGGCACCGGCCCAGCTCCGCGCCGCGGCGCAGGTGCCGGGTGTGGCGGTCATGGACCTGACGTCGACGATCTGCCCGGGCGGCAAGCGCTGCGCTGCGGTGATCGGCAACGTCCTGGTCTACCGCCAGGGCACGCACCTGACCAAGACCTACCTCGACACCGCCGAGCCGCAGCTCGCTGCCGCCCTGTTCACCGCCTCCAAGGGCGACTTCGGCGCCAAGCTGCCGTAGCCCGCCGGGCAGACCGAGGATGAGGGTTCGCGGCAGCCAGGACGACCACAAACCCTCATCTTCGGTCCGGCCTCGCCGGACCCGCGGGTGGGGTCAGCGGTAGCCGCGGGTGCGGACGAGGTTCTCGATGGCCTCGACGGTCCGCTGCGAGTTGTTCCGGTCGTGGAAGGTGAACAGCTTCCGGGCGCGCTCGTCGTACTCCGGCTCGCGCACGTTGCCGCGTAGCAGGTAGTGCTCGATCGCCTCGATCGTCGACTCCACGTCGTGCACCACCGGGCCGAAACCGTCCCGCTCGTGGTCGAACCACGACGGCTCGGCGTGACCGGCCAGGAACTCCTCGCGGTCGAAGTGCGTGTAGATCAGCGGCGTACCCAGGTAGGCCAGGTCGAAGTGCACCGAGGAGTAGTCGGTCAGGAACAGGTCGCAGCGGCGCATGACGTCCTGGATGTCGGACGCCCCACCGTCCAGGATCGAGACCCGGTCGCCGCCCAGCGTCGGGTCGACGTACTCGCCGCGCAGGTTGTAGTGCGGCATGAACTCGAACCGGAAGTCGTGCTCGGTCAGCAGCGCGTGCAGGCGCGGGCTGGTCAGCAGGTCGCGGACGAACCGCTGGTACGTGGACCCCTCGAAGGGCTGCTCGCCGCTGGCGCCGTCGCCGAACAGCTGCGGCGCGAGGTAGCGGCGCCACGTCGGCATGAACAGGATCGTGCGGCTCGGCGGCGTGGGGACCAGCGCGTCGTAGCGCGGCAGCCCCGTCTCGACGATCTGGTCGTCGTAGCCGGACGTCCGGCGCAGCGCCTCGGTCTCGGCGTGGGCGGCGGTCAGGAACAGGTCGTAGCCACCGGTGCGGCGCCGGATCTCGCGGGTCTTGTCGTGGACGCCGTGCTTGAGGTAGACGCGGTACGAGCCGACCCGCCAGTTGAGCTGGCGCATGTAGTGCTGCTTGGCCCAGCTCGCCGGCACCATGTGCTTGATCGAGTACGCATTGGCCAGGACCGTCGCGTTGACCATCAGCACGCGGTGCCGCCACGACGAGTGCCGCACGACCCGGCCGAGCTTCGACAGCTCGTCGAACCGGTCGCTGGACGGGTCGAGGACGTAGTACGCCCGCACGTCGGGGCGCTCGCGGCGCAGATAGGTGAACAGGTGGTAGCCGTTGTCGCGCGCCGTGTCGGCACGCTCGCCGACCAGCCAGATCTCGTGCCGCCGCAGGAACGGGCGGGTCACGGCGCGCAGCGGCGCGATCGTCGCGAACGGACGACGCCGGACCAGGTCCTTGAGGGTGCGCAGCGCCAGGCCGGCCGTCCAGCGCAGGCCGGCCAGCGGGGCCGGGAAGGCCTGCGACACGAACTCGGCGTGCTCGGTCGCGGACGGGAACAGCTGCAGCCGCCGGCCCGCCGTGACGATCGGGCGCGACGAGGCCAGGGCGCCGGGAGCGGCACCGACCGGCACCGAGGACGCCTCACCGGAGCCGTCCGGGGTCGCCAGCGTGATCTCCATGCCGGTCGTGCCGATGGGGACCTGGTCGATCGGGACGTCGGCGATGAAGCCGGTCCAGCGCTCGGCGCCGTCCTCGTAGCGCAGCCGGGGCTCGGTGACGGCGCTCAGCGCGCGGGTGCCGTCCGGCCGCAGCCAGTGCAGCACGAGGGTCTGGTCGGCAGGCTGCGGGCCGTCGGTGCCCGGACGGCGGCAGGTGCCGACGAGGCGCAGGGTGCGTCCACCGTCGACGACGTCGAGCCCGTGCAGGCTCGCCGCGACGATCCGGACCGGCTCGACCGCGCTCACGGTGCCTTTTTGGGGTCGATCTCGGCGATCGCGTCGAGGATGGACTGGCGGGCGTGGGCCAGGTCGGTCAGCGTCCGGGCCGAGGCCCGGTCGATGGCCGCGCGGGTCTTGGCGTCGTCCGTGGCGGCGACCGGATCGGGGGCCGTCAGCAGGTACGCGGCGATCGTCGCCTGCAGCGCCAGGATGCACAGCAGGACGAGGTCGTAGCTGTCGGCGATCAGCGCGATGACGCCGACGACGACGAACAGCGCGGTCGCACCGGCCAGCACCAGGGTGCGCTCGGCGAGCAGCCGACGCGCGATCGATCGTGCGGTGGACTGCCAGGTGCTCATCGGGATCCTCCAGGAGAAACGAGTGCCGTGACGGCGGTGGCGTAGGTGTCCGGCGACAGCACAGTCTCGCAGAACCGCAGCGAGCGCTGCTGCTGCTCGGCGAACCGTGCGGGCTCGGTGGTCAGCGCGGTGACGAGGTGCTCGGCGTCCGGGTCGTCGAGGTACAGCGCCGCATCGCCCAGGAGGGGACGCAGCGCCGGGTCGACGATCACGACGCAGCCGCGCGCCATCGCCTCGATCGCCGGACGCAGCAGCGTCGACCCACCGGTCCTGGTGGGCGGGACGATCACGATGTCGCACTGGTCGTAGAACGCCGTGGCGGGCGTCCTGGCCGCATCGAAGCCCAGGGCGTCTGCTCGGACGGGCTTGCGCGGCTCGCCCTCCAGCACGCGCAGGTCGACCTCGCGGGGGACGATCCGGGCCAGCCCGCGGCGATCTGCCGACTCCACCCGGTAGGACGCGGCGTCCGCGATGCCGACCACCGGCGTGCCCGGCAGCAGGCGCCGCGGGAACCGGGCGACGCGGGCGACCTCCATCAGGCGGGGAGGGTGGACGATCCCGGTGGCCCCGGCCGCGGTGATCGCCGCGGCGATCTCGGCGGTCGCCGGGATCCACTCGGTCGCGACGTCGAACATCGTGCGCACGACGGACTCCACGTGCACGGGGTCCCACGAGACCCGGGGTCCGTCGCCGGTGACCGGCAGCCGGTCGGCCACCACGACGACGCGCTCGGGACGCATCGCGACGGCCTCGGACGCCCGGGGGAGCGTCACCAGGTCGACGTCGCGGACCAGCAGGACCTTCGGGGTCATCGGCGCGCCGAGCAGGGCCCAGTCGGTGACCCGCTGGTACATCAGCTCCAGCAGGTCGGCGCGGGGGTAGTGCCGCTGGCGCGAGGAGAACCGCAGGGCGTCCGCGCGGGCGATGCCGATCGTCAGGCCGGCGCCGGCGATCGCGGCGACCTCGTCGGCCACCCCGGTGTACGCCAGCGGCCCGGGACGCGGATCGGTCAGCACCACGACGTCGGGAGCCAGGTCGGCGTACTCGGTGCCCTCCATGTCCGGCGGCGCCGGGAACGCCCGGCGTCCGTCGGCGTCGGGAGTGCGGGGGACGGCCAGACCGGCGGCGATCTTGGCATGCCAGTGCCGGAACGCCGAGTGGTAGGTCGCGCGGGCCGGACGGTGCCAGCTGGGCCGGAAGTCCTCGCGCGACAGCGAGCCACCGGTCAGCTGGTACAGCGACAGCGGCATCTTGAGGTTGACGACGCTGTCACGGCCGAAGACCGTCGCGATCCGCTCGATGTACTCGGTGTCGGCACCCTTGCGCATCAGGTCGAACGGGCCGAGCGTGCCCAGCACCAGCTCGCGCCGCGCGATCAGGGACGGCGCGCTGTGCGCGAAGGCCAGCGAGCCGACCCGGGTGATGTACAGATCGGTGTGCAGCCGGATCGCCTTCGAGAGCGTTGCGACGACCTTCGGGTCGGCGAACTCGGCCATCTGGCGCTCGAGCCGCCGCGGGTGCGACCAGTCGTCGCCGTCCTGGATGCCGAAGAACTCGCCCTTGGCCAGCGACAGGCCGTAGTTGCGGGCCCGGTAGGCGCCGCCGTTGACGGGCATCCGGTGATAGCTGACCCGGTCGTCCAGGGCGGTCGCCCGGGCGAAGATGTCCTCGAAGCCGGCCGGGCTGTGGTCGTCGACCAGGATGATCTCGATGTTGCCCCAGGTCTGCTCGAGGATCGACCGGGTCGCGGTCAGCAGGCTCTCGGTGGGGGAGTAGACCGGCATGACGATGCTGATCAGCGGCCCGTCGACCGAGCCCGCGGGGGCGTCGGTGCGCACCGTGTCGAAGGGGCTGTCGGTCGCCTCGAACCGCATGGGGTCGAGGCCACGGTCGATGAACGGGGCGTTGAACGCCTGCTGCCACGTCTCCAGGGAGGCCGGCTCGACACCGCGGAAGGGGTTGATGATGTCGGTGTTGACCGCCCAGTGGTACCAGGACTCGGCGCTGTTGGTCCTGACGTCAGGGTTCGCGTGCGAGGTGTGCCGGCGCACGTAGTCGACACGGCCCACGGCCAGGTGCGACTGGACGTCCTGGCGGTCGTACTCGTACGCGTTGCCGTCGCGGTCGGCGATCGTGCGGGCCAGGGCGAACAGGTCCGCGGCGGTCCGGAAGTCGCCGTCGGTGCCGAAGGCCCGGCCGAGCATCAGGTACGCGAAGCCGTACAGCGACGGGCCGTGCAGCGGCGCCAGGGCCTTCGCGTCCGGTGCGCGTCCCGCGGTAGCCTCTGCGGCCATCCCGGTCAGCTCGTCGACCCCGTAGCGTCCCCGGGAGGCCATGCGGGCCAGCATCTCCTCACCGCCGGTGTACTCGTAGCGCAGCAGCGTCGCGGCGAGCCGGGCGGACGAGACGACGCCGGAGTCGGCCAGGTCGGCCAGGTGACGGGGCACGTCAGGATGCGAGGAGGTCATCGATCTCAGGCGATCTCGATGATGACGGGGGCGTGATCGCTGGCGCCCTTGCCCTTGCGCTCCTCGCGATCGATCCAGGCGGTCTCGACGCGGGTCGACAGGGCCGGCGACGCGAGGATGAAGTCGATGCGCAGGCCACGCTTCTTGGGGAAGGCCAGCTGCTGGTAGTCCCAGTACGTGTAGACGCCGGGGCCGGGGGTGAAGGGGCGGACGACGTCGGCGTACCCGGTGTCGACGATCGCGTGGAAGGCATCACGCTCGGGCTTGGACACGTGGGTGTGGCCCTCGAACACCGACATGTCCCACACGTCATCGTCCTGCGGAGCGACGTTCCAGTCGCCGGTCAGAGCGATCTGGGCGTCCGGGTTCTCGGCGAGCCACTCGGCCGATGCCTGGCGCAGGCGCTCCAGCCACAGGAGCTTGTAGTCGTAGTGCGGGTGCCCGATCTCGCGGCCGTTGGGCACGTAGAAGCTCCAGACGCGCACGCCGCCGCAGGTCGCGCCGATCGAGCGCGCCTCCACGATCTCGGGCTCGCCGAACATGGGCTGGTCGTCGGCGAACTGGGTCGCGACGTCCTCCAGGCCGACGCGCGAGATCAGCGCGACGCCGTTCCACTGGCTCAGGCCCTGATGGGCGAACTCGTAGCCCATCGCGGAGAGCTCGAGGCCGGGGAACTGGTCCTCGCGGCACTTCGTCTCCTGGATGGCCAGGACATCGATGTCATGACGCTCCAGGAAGGCGGTCACGCGATCGATGCGGCTGCGGATGGAGTTGACGTTCCAGGTCGCGATTCGCACGACACGAACCTATCGCGTCGCGCCACTCAGGCCGCATCGTCGTCGGTCTCCAGCTCGCAGACCGTGAGCTGGTCGCGTTTCGCGAAGCCCGTGCGGAAGGCGGCACGCCCGACCATGTGGGCCGAGACGGGCGCGGTGAGCAGCTGGAACACTGCGATGAGGAACAGCACCGTGATGGCCGACAGGTCCTGCAGCCGCAGGCCGAGCCCGGCGAGGATCATGAGCAGACCGACGGTCTGCGGCTTGGTGGCCGCGTGCATGCGGCTCAGCACGTCGGGGAACCGCACGATGCCGATCGCAGCGATCGCGGCCATGGCCGCTCCACCGATCAGCAGGGCGCCGGCGATGACGTCGATCATGCGTCCTCCTCCGGATCGGTGGGCTCGTCGTGCGAGGAGCGGTCGGTGTCGGGGGCGGCGAACCGCGCGATGCTGACCGAGCCCAGGAATCCGACCAGGGACAGCACGACGAGGATCGACAGGGTCGTGCCATGGCGTCCGACGGCCGCCTCGACACCGATGGCGCCGGCGCTGGCCGCGACGAAGACGTCCGCGGCCACCGTGCGGTCGAGCATCGTGGGCCCGCGGACGATGCGCACGATGCACAACAGGCCGGTGATGGCCAGCAGCACTGAGCAGATGGTTCCGACCACGATCATGACTGGTCTCCTGCCCGGCAGGCGACGATCTCGGACTCGGATCCCAGGGCCTCGATGACCCGGAGCTCCTGCGCGAGGGCGTTGGCCCGCGCGCGCTCGATCTTCTCCGGGGTGCTGCCGTCCAGCAGGTGCAGCCAGATGTGGCCGGTCTGGCTGTCCAGCTCGATCAGCAGGGTGCCGGGCACCAGGGAGATGAGCTCGGCAGTCAAGGTCAGCAGCAGCTCGGACCGGGTGGCCAGATCGACGCACAGGACCGCGCTGCGCGGGGGCTTGGCGGGACGGATCGCGATCCAGGCGACCTGGACGCTGGCCAGCAGCATCTCGAAGAAGAAGATGCCGATCAACTTCGTGAGCGGCCAGGGCCGGATGCGGCCGGTCCACGTGATGGGCGGGAACGGGAAGACCGTCGTGACCAGCAGGGCGACGAGCACGCCGCCGACAACGATGAGCGGGGTGAAGGCGCCCCACAGCAGCGACCAGACGACGGTCAGGAGAACGATGACGGGGACGCGTGACATCATCCGCCACCCCCCAGGACCGCGAGGACGTACGAGCTGCGCCCCTGCAGCTCCTCGGCTGCCCGGGTCGTGAAGGACAGCAGCGGCCCGGCGACGACGGTGAGGGCGACCGTGCAGGCCACCAGCAGGAGCGTCGGCAGCACCATGCCCAGCGGCAGGCGCTGGTCGGTGGCCGTCTCGGTCTTCCACGTGCTCGTGCGCTCGGTCTTGGTGGACACCCCGGTCCGCCCGTGCAGCGATCCGGTGTGCGACTCGTGGTCGAGGTCGTCGGCGTCCTCGGCGGGCTGCCAGAACGCACGGTTCCAGACCTTCGCGATCGCGTAGAGCGTCAACAGGCTCGTCGCGAGCGCAGCGGCCACCGTGACGTACGCCAGCCATCCGCCGTTGTCGACGCCGGCCTCGACCAGTGCCAGCTTGCCCAGGAAGCCCGAGAACGGCGGGATCCCGGCCAGGTTCATCGCCGGCACGAAGAACATCATCGACAACATCGGTGCGGCCCGGGCCAGACCGCCGAGCTTGTCCAGGTTGGTCGTGCTGCTGCGGTACTCGATCAGCCCGGCCAGCAGGAACAGCGTGGTCTGCACCGTGATGTGGTGCGCGATGTAGAAGATCGCGCCGGACAGCCCCGCGGCGCTGCCGAGGGCCACACCGAACAGCATGTAGCCGATGTGGCTGACCAGCGTGAAGGACAGGATGCGCTTGATGTCGGACTGGGCGACCGCGCCCATGATGCCCACGACCATCGTGAAGACCGCCGCCCACAGCAGCAGCGTCTGCAGGTCGTTGTCGGGGAACAGCAGCGTCTGGGTCCGGATGATCGCGTAGATGCCGACCTTGGTCAGCAGGCCCGCGAACACGGCCGTCACCGGCGCGGGAGCCGTCGGGTAGGAGTCAGGGAGCCACGCCGACAGCGGGAAGACGGCCGCCTTGATGCAGAACGTCGTCAGCAGCAACAGCTGCAACAGGTTGGACACCTCGGTCGGCAGATCGGACATCCGCTCGGACAGCGCCGCCAGGTTGACGGTGCCGGTGGCGGCGTAGACGCAGGCGATCGCGACGAGGAACACGACCGACGACATCATGCTGACGACGATGTAGATCGTGCCGGAGCGCACCCGTGCGCCCGTGCCGCCCAGGGTGATCAGGACGTACGACGACACCAGCAGGATCTCGAAGCCCACGAACAGGTTGAACAGGTCGGCCGACAAGAAGGCGTTCGAGACGCCCGCGCTCAGCACGAGGAAGGTCGGGTGGAACACCGACAGCGGGGCGTCGCGGCCGAACTCCACGATGCCCTGGCCGAAGGAGTACAGCAGGACGCACAGCGTCACGACGGTCGACACCAGCAGCATGAGGGCCGACAGCCGGTCGGCGACCAGGCTGATGCCGATGTCGGCGGGCCAACCGCCCACGTTGACGGTCTGCGGCCCGAAGCGGTCGGCACGCACCAGCAGGATGGCCGCGACGGTGACGACCATCGCGAGGATCGCGGTGCTGATGACGCGCTGCGCCAGGGCGGAGCGGCCGAACACGAGGCACAGGCCGGCCCCGAGCAGGGGCAGGATGACCGGGAGCAGGACGATCTGGTTCACGAGGTTGCCCCCCTGTTCGGAGTGTCGGAGCCTTCTTCGTCCGGCAGGGCGGCATCGCCGGGATCGAAGGTCGTGGAGGTCTCGTCCTTCTCGGCGCGACGGCGGATCGCGTCGTCCTCGACGTCGTCCTGCACGTCGTCGTGCCCGGTCAGCTGCCAGGCGCGGTAGGCCAGGGCCAGTCCGAACGACGTGACGCCCAGCGTGATGACGATCGCCGTCAGGACCATCGCCTGTGGCAGGGGATCGCTCATCGGGTCGTCCGACAGCCCGACGATGGGCGCGGTGCCGGCACGTCCGGAGATCACCAGGTAGAGCACGCTGACGCCGTTGCCGATCAGCACGAAGCCGATCAGGATCCGGGTCAGGCTGCGCTCGAGGACGAGGGTGACCCCGGCGGCGACCATGACGCCGACCAGGATGACCAAGGGGAGGTTGGGGGTCATGCGCGGGCTCCCTCGGAGCTGCTGGAGTCCTCGGCGTCGACATGGGTGTCGATGCCGCTGCCCAGGCTGCGCAGCACATCCAGGGCCAGCCCGACGACGACCAGGTAGACGCCGATGTCGAAGAACACCGAGGTCACCAGGTGCAGGGTGCCCAGCAGCGGGATGTGCAGGTCGACGATCGCGCTCTGCAGCACGCCGCCGCCCAGCAGCGTCGGCAGCAGGCCGGACAGCGTCGCGACGGCCAGACCGATGCCCAGCACGATGCCGGCGTCGATGGGGGCCGCCTCGTCGAGCTCGGTCCGTCCACCGGCGAGGTACCGGATCATCAGGGCCAGGCCCGCCACCAGTCCGCCGGCGAATCCTCCGCCGGGGGCGTTGTGGCCCACCAGCATCAGGTAGATCGAGAACACGATGACGGCGTGGAAGATCAGTCGTGTCACGACCTCGAAGACGACCGAGCGGCGAGCGTCGGCGATCGCGCGGCCCGAGCGCAGCCAGCGGCCCCGCGCCTCGGTCGCCGGCACGGCGCCCGCGACCGGCACGGGGGTGACCCGGCGGCGCGGGCGGGTGGAGCGATCGGTGATGAGGAAGATCAGGCTGGCGACACCGGTGGCCGCGACGACCAGGACCGAGAGCTCACCGAGCGTGTCCCAGGCGCGGATGTCCACGAGCGTGACGTTGACGATGTTGTCGCCGCCGCCGTACTCGACCGCGGGCTCGGCGAATCCGTCGGAGACCGGTCTCGCCGTGCGCGCGTTGGTCGCGACGAGCGCGAATCCGGAGACCGCCGCACCCGTGGCGATGCCGATCGCCACCCGCACCCACCGGCTGAGCGTGAACGGGCGGTCGGAGAAGAACGGCGGCAGCCGGCGCATGACCAGCACGAAGGTCACCAGCAGGAAGGTCTCGACCAGGATCTGGGTCAGCGCCAGGTCGGGCGCGCCGTGCGCGACGAACAACAGCGCGGTGCCGTAGCCGGTCAGCCCGACGAGCAGGACCGCGCGCAGCCGCCGGCGGGAGCGCACCGTGAGGATCGCAGCGACCGCCATCAGCACAGCGGCCGCCAGCTGGACGCGACTGTCCGCCCCGCGCACCTGGATGTCGTCCCAGGCCCTCAGCAGCGCGATGCCCGGCACGACCACCAGGACGACGAGGATCACGCCGAGGTAGATCGGCAGCGATCCGCGCTGGGTCACGCCGGTGACCTCGACGGAGAGCCGGTCGATGCCGCGCATGATGCCGTAGTAGGCGCGCTCGGCGTCGGGGAACCGGAACCGATCGGCGACCGCCCGCTGGGTCGCTGCGACGGGCTTGCGCCACCAGAACAGCGCCAGACCGGCCACGATGCACAGCACCGAGAGCCACAGGGCCAGGGAGAACCCGTGCCACAACGTCAGCACCGGGGCGTGCGAACCGGGCAAGAAGTCATCGGCGTACGACTCGAGGCGTGGGGTGATCCAGTGCCCGGCGAAGCCCGCCACGAGCGTGGCGGCGGCCAGGACGACCGGGGCGGCCTGGAACCAGGGCGAGAACTGCTTGGGCATGCAGATCGCGGTTCCGGGCTTGATGGCGAAGATGCCCCACACGAAGCGGGCCGAGTAGGCCACGGTCAGGATGCTGCCGACGACGATCCCGGCCAGCGCCAGCACCGACCAGCCGCCCCAGCCCAGGTCGTGCCCGAGGTCCTCGAAGGCGGCGAAGGCGCTTTCCTTGGCGGTGAACCCGAACAACGGGGGCAGTCCGGCCATCGAGCCGGCCGCGATGACCGAGACGACGAACAGGACCGGTCGCGCCTGGCGCATGCCGGACAGCTCGCGCAGGTCGCGGGTGCCGACGGACCGATCGACGATGCCCACCACGAGGAACAGCGTGGACTTGAACAGTGCGTGGGCGCAGACCAGGGCGAGGCCGGCGAAGGCGGCCGAGCGCGTCCCGGTGCCGACCATGGCGGTCAGGAAGCCGAGCTGGCTGACCGTTCCGTAGGCGAGCAGCAGCTTGACGTCGTACTGCCGCAGCGCCCGCAGGCCGCCCAGGATCATGGTCGTGATGCCCAGGACGATCAGCAGCGGACGCCACCCGGGCACGTCGGCGAAGGTCGGTGCGAGCAGCGCGATCAAGAAGATGCCGGCCTTGACCATGGCCGCGGCGTGCAGATAGGCGCTGACGGGCGTCGGTGCGGCCATCGCGCCGGGCAGCCAGAAGTGGAACGGCACCAGGGCGGACTTCGAGATCGCACCGACGAGGACCAGCATGACCGCGACCGTGACGACGGTGCCGGTCGGTCCGGCCGCGAGGATGCCCTGCAGGCGGGACGACCCGGCCTCGGCCGACAGCATCACGAGGCCGAGCAGCATGGCCAGACCGCCGAAGGTCGTGACCAGCAGGGCGTTCATCGCGGCGCGTCGGTTGGCCCGGCGCTCGGGGTTGTGCCCGATCAGCAGGTACGACAGGACGGTCGTGAGCTCCCAGAAGATGTAGAGCACGTAGACGTTGTCCGACAGGACGAGTCCGAGCATGGCTCCGGCGAACGCCGTCAGCACACCGGAGAACCGCCACATCTCCTGATCGGAGGGCCGGAAGTACCAGGTGCAGTACACCAGCACGAGGGCGCCCACGCCGGTCACGATCAGGGCGAGGATGCCGCTCAGTGGCGTGAGCACCAGATCGATGTGCAGGCCGATCGTGGGGATCCAGGTCAGGCGCTGCTCCAGCGGTGCGCCGCCGTCCGTGATCCGCAGCACGTGGGGCAGCAGCCAGGCGAACGAGCCGGCTGGCACGAGGGCGAGCATCAGGAAGGCTCGGCGGCCGATCATCCTGACGAGGACAGGAGCCCCCGCTCCTGCAAGGAAGTGGAGCGTCAGTAGGGCGATCATGGCGTCCCCCAATTCTAGCGGATGATGACTCGCCGTCAGTTCCCCCCGTATTCGGCGGACAGCCGAGGGGGATGGACCGCATCATGGAGGTCGTCTTCTCGGGGGTGGAACCGCCATGCGCAAGGTCTGGATCGTTGCCGTCGCGCTCGCGCTCGCGCTTGCGCTGGGCCTGACCGCGGCGCCCGCTGGCGCCGCGGCCGGCAAGCCCCCGATTCCGCTGCCGTCCGCTCCCACGGGGTTGGCGTCACCGGTCGCCCTGCCGCAGGTGGTCGACCCCGTCCCGGCCTACCAGCCGCAGGTCTCGTGCCATCCCGGCGACATGATCGGGCCGATCATGCTGCGGGACCTCGTCCTGGCCACCTATGGCATCGGCGGACGTGGCAACATCTCGCGGGGCTGCACGGAGGGGGTCTCCGAGCACAGTGAGGGGCGCGCCTGGGACTGGGCGGTCAACGTCAAGAACCCGGCCGAGCAGGCCGCTGCCGCCGACTTCATCGCCTGGCTGACTCGCGACGACGGGCTCAACGCGCGCCGCCTCGGGGTCATGTACGTCATCTACAACAAGAAGATCTGGGGCGCCTACAACACCCGGGCGGGGTGGCGCACGAGCTACGCGCACACCGATCACGTGCACATCTCGTTCAGCTGGAACGGGGCCCGCGGCAACACCTCGTTCTGGACCGGGACGGCCGGGACGACCGACCACGGGCCGTGCGCGCGCTTCAAGGGCTCGTACGCCGCACCGACCTCGGCGCCGCGTGCGGCACGGTGCGGCGCGCCGACCACAGCACTGGTCAAGACCTCGCGCCCCAATCGCCAGTACGGCAGCACCGGGGGGACGGTCGCGCGGCTGCAGACCCTGCTCGGCGTCCCGGTGACGCGCCGCTTCGACACCGCGACCCAGGCTGCGGTGCGCTCCTACCAGCGCGCCCACGACCTGCCGGTCACCGGCGCCGCTGACCAGCCGACCTGGGCGTCACTGGACCGCTCCAGCATCAAGAAGCGCACCGTCAGGGGATTCACGGCCTGGAAGGCGGCGAACCACGGTCGCAAGCACTACTCGCGCAACACGCTCTCGCAGGGGCGTGCGGCCAAGGCCGTGGTGATCCTCCAGACGGCGCTCGGGATGCGCGTGGCGGACCGCAATGGCTACTTCGGTCCGCTGACCCAGGCAGCGGTCATGAAGGTGCAGGCGAAGGCCGGGCTCGTCCCCGACGGCGTCGTCCGCGCCGAGGAGTGGCAGGCGATCCGGTGACCGAGCGCGACGACGAAGTGCTGCCATGATGGGCAGATGAGCACCGACGACTCGGCAGCCCGCCGTCCCGAGCACCAGGATGATGCCGTCGACCGCAGGACAGCGGGCCGGGCGGACGACGCTGGTCCGCAGCGGTGGGTCCGGCGGGTGGTCCTCGTTCTCGTCCTGATCGGCGTCGCTTATCTGGTCTACCTGATGTCGGCGGCATTCTTCCCGCGGTGGTGGGCGCAGCGCGTCGCCGACCAGGTCGGCGGCAGCATGTCGCGCGGCATCACGTGGGGCCTGTTCTACGGATTCGTGTTCACCGTCCTGCCGCTGCTGCTCCTGATGCAGGTGCGGCGGCAGTTCTTCAACTGGACGTGGCGCGGCATCGTGGCGTTGATCGCGATCGTCCTGGCCGCTCCCAACTGGCTGACGCTGTCGGTCGTGGCCGGCAACAGCAAGGCAGCGCACGCGGGCGAGCGGATCATGGACGTCGACGGTCCGGGGTTCCGGGCGGGGACGCTCATCGGCGTCATCGTCGGGGCGGTGCTGGCGCTGGGGATCATGTACGCCGGCGTGCGGATGCGCCAGCTGCGGCGCGAACGTGACGAGCTGCGGCGCACCCGCGACGACGGCTGACGGCGACACACGCGTGCCGGTGGGCCGCCGGACCAGAGGTCAGGCGGCTTGGCGGTAGCCGGTTCGTCTTCGGCGGCGCAGTGGGCGGCCAGCTCGGTTGGTGAAGGCGAACCCGTCCACGGCATTGCCCTCGATGTGCAGACGCCCACGGTGCAACAGGTGATGGCACCTGACGCAGAGCCCGATCAACTGGTCGACGTCGGTGCGACCACCCAGCGACCACCACACGACGTGGTGAATCTCGAGGTGGGTGTGGTTGCAGCCAGGAGTCGCGCACACCCCGCCCTGTCGGGCGATCACTGAACGGCGCTGCTTGAGGTTCGGCTGGTACTTCGCGGTGCCGGCGTTCAGGACCTGCGCCTGCCTGGTTCCGCCGTCCGTCTTCATCAGAAAAGCGGTGACCTCGCTGATGCACATGAAGTACATCAGCAGGTTGGGTCCGATCGCGCCGTGCCCGGCCAACGTCGCGGGCTCGGTCGGCGGCATCGGGTCGGGACGCAGGTACGGCTCCTCGGTCTGCTGACGCACCCGCTCAGCAGCGGCAGCAACGGTGTCGGCGTCAGCGAACACCGAAACGTGCGGCTTCAACCCCTTGTCCGAGGGCAGATGCCCGCTGCCGAGGATGCTCGAGAGCAGATCGTCCAGTCCTTGGACCCGCCGCTCGGACCCGGACCGGGTGTCCTCGGGGCCATCAGGCGCCGATACGGAGTCGAGGACCTTCTTCAGCTTCGCCCCGGTAATCGTGTTCAGGAACCCGGTCACGTGCCAGCCGTTGGGGAGTGCGTTGACCTGGAAGTCCTGCTTGTCCATGCCCTTCTCCCAGGCGTCGTCCAGGTCGTCGGGGTGGGCGCGGTCCTTCAAGTGCTTGACCGCCTCGAACAGCTCACCCGGCTCATGCTCACGGGCGACCTGGACGAACAGTTCTTCGTGCTGACGCATCAGCTCGAGCCCGACGTGGGCGAGTCCGTAGACGAACACCCGCACATGCGCGGCGCTGATCTGCCCGGTCACGGCGGCCTCGGCCACCAGCGACAGGTCGCGCAGGGCGCCAACGCTGCGCACCAACGCGGTCGCCTGACCGGCGTTCATCCGCAACTGGGTCCGCACCCAGGCGTTCAGCGTCGACGCTCCATCGATCTCGAAGTCCCTGGACGCCTCCAGCTCGGCCAGCGCGATCGCCTTCGCGGCGTCCAGGGCGTCCTGCGCCTTCTGGATCGCCACCGCACGCTCGCGCGCGTCCCCGACCCGCAACGACCGCGCGGCGGTCCGCATCGCGTCAATGGTGGGGGCCGGATCCATGCTTCATCCTACTCGAACACCTGTTCGAATCAATAGGGGCGAAGGTCCAAGACCTAGGTCCCGAGTTCCGCATCGGCAGGCGTGTTCCGTTGCGATTTCCGTACCGTGACGATCAAAAATCGCTGCAATCAAGGGTATTGCCAATCGCCTTTGCGGCAGTACAGTGCCTCAACTTCATCAGAGAGCTGGTGCACTCATGGCGGATCACCTCAACGACGACGAGCAGCTGCTCGCCAAGCTCGGCTACAAGCAGGAGCTCAACCGCAACTGGTCGAGCTTCTCGAACTTCGCCATCTCGTTCTCGATCATCTCGATCCTCGCCGGGTGCTTCACGACCTTCGGCCAGGCGTGGAACAACGGTGGACCGGTTGCCATCTCGTGGGGCTGGCCGATCATCTCGTTGTTCATCCTGATCATCGGGTTCACGATGTCGGAGCTGGTCTCGGCGTACCCGACCTCGGGCGGGATCTACTGGTGGGCCGCGAAGATGGGCGGACCGGCCGCAGGGTTCTTCACCGGCTGGCTCAACCTGATCGGCTTGCTGGCCGTCACCGCCTCGGTCGCGTACGGGTGCGCCACGTTCCTGGACCTGACCCTCAGCACGATCAGTGACGGCTGGGCCGAGAACTACTCGCTCACGCGGGTCTACCTGATCTTCGTGATCCTGCTGATCCTGGCCGCCGGGCTCAACATCTTCAGCGGGCACCTGCTGGCCGTGCTGAACAACATCTCGGTCTGGTGGCACGTCGCCGGCGTCGCGATCGTTATCGCGATCCTGGCGCTCGTCCCCGACAAGCACCAGAGCATCGGCTTCGTGTTCACCGAGCGCATCAACAACTCCGGCTACGACGGCGGCAGCATCGAGCACATGAGCTACTGGTTCCTGGTGCTCCCGCTCGGCTTCTTGCTGACGCAGTACACGATCACCGGCTTCGACGCCTCGGCCCACCTCTCCGAGGAGACCTCCGGCGCCGCAGAAGGTGCCGCGAAGGGCATCTGGCGCTCGATCGCCTACTCGGCGCTGGGCGGTTGGGTCCTGCTGCTGGCGTTCCTGTTCGCGGTGCAGGACAAGGATGGCGTCACCGAGGGCGGCGGCGCGGTCGACGTCATCTTCTCGCAGGCGCTGCCGGAGGGCTGGCACTTCATCGTGCTGGCCATCTCGACGGCCGGCCAGTTCTTCTGCACCGTGGCATGCCTGACCAGCGCGTCGCGCATGACCTTCGCCTTCAGCCGCGACGGCGCGATCCCGGGTTCGTCGCTGTGGTCGAAGGTCAACCCACAGACGAAGGTGCCCGCCAACGCGGTCATGTTCGTGGCCGTCATCGGGGCGATCATCACGCTCCCGGCGCTCAAGGGCATCGGCGGCATCCCGATCGCGTTCTTCGCCGTCACCTCGGTCGCCGTCATCGGGCTGTACCTGGCCTTCCTGATCCCGATCTACCTGCGCTGGCGGATGGGCGACGAGTTCGAGCCCGGCTCGTGGACCAATGGTCCCAAGTACAAGTGGATGAACCTGGTCGCGGTGGTCGAGATCGCGATCATCTGCGTGTACTTCGTCCTGCCGTTCGTCCCGGCCGGCATCCCGTTCAACGACGACTTCAGCTGGGAGAGCGTCAACTACGCGCCGATCCTGACCGGCGGCACGCTGATCGCGCTGGCGATCTGGTGGCAGGTGTCGGCCAAGAACTGGTTCACCGGGCCGAAGCAGACGATCGACACGGCCGTGACAGATGCCTTCCGGGACTAGGAGAACCACCAGGACCAGTGGCCCGCCGGCCTCAGACGGTCGCCGGCAGCGTCCGCAGCAGGGCACGCTCGGCGTCGCCGGCCTGCTGGGCCAGGTCCAGCGCCATCGAGGACGCCTCCTGGGCCGGCGCGCCCGCGCGGCCGTCGTCGAGGGCGGGGACGGGTGCCCCCGCCGGGCTGAGCGCGCGCACGACGCGGTCCAGCGCGGCGGGGTCCAGCCGGGTCACCTCCGACAGCGCGGTCAGGTCCTGCAGGCTGGTCCTGAGCCGGTCCAGCTGGTCGAGCTGCGCATCGTCCAGGTGGTCGTGATCGGGCACCAGCTCCTCCTGCTTCTGCACGGCCTGGCGCTGCAGTGCCGCGTGATCGGGCCGGGCCGGCGCCGAGCCGTTGGAGGAGGCGCGCAGCGCGGCGGCCGTCGCCTCGGTGGCCGACTGGATGCGACCACGCAGCGGCGGGGCGCGGAACGCAGGAACGACCGCGAACCCGACGACCAGCCCGACGACCACGGCGGCCGCCGTGAGGCCCACGTACTGCAGCAGCAGGTTCACAGGATCCAGGTCGCGGCTCACGGCGTTGAAGCCGACGCTCACGACGACCATGAACCCGTAGCCGAGCGCGGGGCGGCTGACGATGTACCACAGGCCCAGGCACAGGGAGACGGCTGCGATCGCGACCAGAAAGCGTTCCGGCACGACCAGCAGGATCACCGCGGCCGCGATCGAGCCGCTCGCCACGCCGATGACCTTGTTGGTCGCCTTCGTCAGGGTGTCACGCCAGCTGGCCTGCAGGATGCTGAAGGTCGCCAGCAGCACGGTGGAGACCAGCGGGTCGCCCCGATCCAGGCCGGACGTGATGATCAGCATCAGCAGCAGGCCGAGCGCCATGCGCAGAGCGTGCCGCAGCTGGATCGACTGCACCCGGTCGGAGGGGTGCAGCAGGGCGCCCTTGAGCTGGTGGCGCTGGTCGTGTTCGATCTGGACGGGGGTGGTGTCCCGCTGCCGGACCGCCTGCTCGATGTCGTCCAGGGCCCGGCTCGCCGCGGCGAGACCGGCGTGCTCGGGAACCGGGGCCTGCGGGGAAGCGGCGTCCTCCGGGTCGGCCGGCTTCTTGCCGGGCTTGGCCTTGATCTGGTCGGAGAGCCGCCTGGCCCGGTCGTGCAGGGCAACCACATCGTCCGCGGGGACCGTTCGCGACCGCTCGGCGATGTGCAGGTCCGCCCGGTAGCGCGAGGACGCATCCAGGACGTCCGCGAGCCATCGCGGCCGGCCGTCGTCGAGCCACATGCCGAACGCGTGGGAGGTGGCGGTCGTCGGGTCGTCGGAGACCAGCACCTCGGCAACCTGCTCGCGGGTCGGCTTGGAAGGGTCGCCGGCGCTCATCAGGAGCCGCAGCGCAAGGGCCACCGCGACGCCGGCGACAGCCGCCGCGAAGACCTGCCGGTGGTCGGCGCCACCCTGCGGGGCGTACCCGTAGCTGAACACCGTCGTCATGCCCAGTCCCATGCCGGCGTTGGCGAACCGCGGGCCGAGCACCGGCAACAGTGCCGCCACGAATCCCAGCAGGACGACGAGCGCGATCGCCGCCGGGCGGGAGCTCTCGGCCACGAGTCGCGGGACGGCCGCGGCGAAGACCAGCAGGGGCGCCATCACGGTCACGACCCGCAGGTCGGCGCGCAGCGATCCGCCCATGAACACCACCAGGGAGAACAGCCCCGTCAGGCCGCCGATGATCCCGGCCGAGCCGGCTCCCCACTCGTCCGCGAGCACCACCGCAGGGACCACCACGATCAGCATCAGCGCGAACAGCATGGGGCTGCCCTTGGGTGGCTTCTTCAGGTGCTTGCCGCCAGCTGCCACGATCGCGCCTCCTTCGTGGCGGCACGGCGTGCCCCCGTCTCGACCGTAGGGAGCAACATCCGGTGCCAGCAGGGGCTTTCGACCCGCGGCACCGCTCCGGCGTCCGATGTGAAGGAGAGCTCATGACCGTCCGCAACTCCCGCTACCTGAGCCTTGACCAGCTCCGCGCCCGGATCGCCGAGGGCGAGATCGACACCGTCGTCGTCGCGTTCACCGACATGCAGGGACGGCTGCAGGGCAAGCGCCTGCACGCGGCCTACTTCCTGGACGTGGTGATCGAGCACGGCACTGAGGGCTGCAACTACCTGCTGAGCGTCGACGTCGACATGAACACCGTCGACGGCTATGCCATGAGCTCGTGGGAGACGGGCTACGGCGACATGGAGTTCGAGCTGGACATGGACACCATCCGCGTCCTGACCCACCTGCCCGCGACCGTCATGATCCAGTGCGATCTGGTGTGGCTCGACCACAGCCCCGTGGTGCAGTCCCCGCGGACGATCCTGCAGGCGCAGGTCGAGCGGGCCGCGGAGTCGGGGTACGTCGCCTTGGCCGGCACCGAGCTGGAGTTCATCGTGTTCGACACGACGTACGAGCAGGCGTGGAGCTCCGGCTACCGCGACCTCGTCCCGGCCAACCAGTACAACGTCGACTACTCGGTGCTCGGGACGTCGCGGGTCGAGCCGTTGCTGCGCGACATCCGCAACACCATGTACGCCGCCGGGATGAACGTGGAGGGCGCCAAGGGCGAGTGCAACTTCGGCCAGCACGAGATCGGCTTCCTGTTCGACGACGTCGTGGCGACCGCCGACAACCATGCCGTGTACAAGACCGCAGCCAAGGAGATCGCCGCCCAGCACGGCAAGGCGCTGACGTTCATGGCCAAGTACAACGAGCGGGAGGGGAGCTCGTGCCACATCCATCTCTCGTTGCGCGGCGAGGACGGCGAGCTGGTCTTCTGGGAGGACGGCCGGCGGACGCCGGTGTACGACCAGTTCATCGCCGGCATCCTGGCCACGATGCGCGACTTCACGCTGCTGTACGCGCCGAACATCAACTCCTACAAGCGGTTCGCCGACGGCTCGTTCGCGCCGACCGCGGTCGCGTGGGGCCTGGACAACCGGACGTGCGCGGTCCGGCTGGTGGGCCACGGCGAGAGCGCGCGGCTGGAGAACCGCGTCCCCGGCGGCGACGCCAATCCGTACCTCGCGCTGGCGGCGATGCTCGCCGGCGGCCTGTACGGCATCGAGCACCAGCTGGAGCTCGAGCCCGAGCAGACCGGCAATGCGTACACCTCGGGCAACGCCAAGGTGCCGACCACGATGCGCGAGGCCCGGGAGGCGTTCCACGGGTCCACGATCGCCCGCAAGGTGCTGGGCGACGAGGTCGTCGACCACTACACGAACCTGGCCGACGTCGAGATGAAGGCCTTCGATGCCGCCGTCACGGACTGGGAGCTGCGCCGGGGGTTCGAGCGCCTGTGACCGCGATCCACACCGTCGTCAACCCGGCGACCGAGCAAGCTGTCACGGACGTAGAGCTGGCCGATCTCGCCATGGCGGATGCCGCGATCGAGCGGGCCGCCGATGCGTTCCCCGCGTGGCGGGACGTCCCGCCGGGGGAGAAGGCCGCGCTGCTGCGCCGGTTCGCGGCCCTCGTGGACGAGCACGTCGAGGAGCTGGCCGAGCTGGAGGTGCGCAACTCCGGCCACACCTGGGGCAATGCGACCTGGGAGGCCGGCAACGTCCGCGACGTCCTCAACTACTACTCGGCGGCGCCCGAACGACTGACCGGGCACCAGATCCCGGTCGCCGGGGGCATCGACGTGACGTTCCACGAGCCGCTGGGCGTGGTGGGTGTCATCGTCCCGTGGAACTTCCCGATGCCGATCGCCGGCTGGGGGTTCGCGCCGGCGCTCGCGGCGGGCAACACCGTCGTGCTCAAGCCGGCGGAGCTGACCCCGCTGACGGCGATCCGGCTCGGCGAGCTGGGGCGGGAGGCCGGGCTGCCCGAGGGCGTGTTCACGGTCGTGCCGGGCAAGGGATCGGTCGTCGGCGAGCGGTTCGTGACGCATCCGGCGGTCCGCAAGGTCTGCTTCACCGGCTCCACGCAGGTCGGCAAGCAGATCATGGCCGGCTGCGCCGACCAGGTGAAGCGGGTGACGCTCGAGCTGGGCGGCAAGTCGGCCAACATCGTGTTCGCCGATGCCGACCTGGCGCGGGCCGCGGCGTCCGCACCGGCGGCCGTGTTCGACAACGCCGGGCAGGACTGCTGCGCCCGCTCGCGCATCCTGGTGCAGCGCTCGGCGTACGACGAGTTCATCTCGCTGCTGGAGCCGGCGGTCAAGGCCGTCAAGGTGCTCGACCCGTCAGACCGGTCGAGCGAGATGGGGCCGCTGATCTCGGCGGCGCAGCACGCGACCGTCGCCGGCTACGTCGACGCATCGCAGGTCGCGTTCGCCGGGTCGGCCCCGGACGGACCGGGCTTCTGGTTCCCGCCGACGGTCGTCCTGACCGACGACCCGCAGCAGCAGGTCTGGCGTGAGGAGGTGTTCGGGCCGGTCGTGGCGGTCATGCCGTTCGACGACGAGGCGCACGCGGTGCAGCTCGCGAACGACACGGAGTTCGGCCTCTCGGGGTCGATCTTCACCCGCGACATCGGCCGCGCGCTACGGGTGTCGCGGGCGGTCGAGTCCGGCGCGCTGAGCGTCAACTCGCACTCGTCGGTGCGGTACTGGACGCCGTTCGGCGGGTTCAAGCAGTCCGGCATCGGACGGGAGCTGGGGCCCGACGCCCCGCACTCCTTCACCGACGTCAAGAACGTCTTCATCAGCAACGAGTAACCACAACCCCGCTGGGCCTGACGTTCTGACCGACGCACACGGCGTGTCGACGTCAGAACGTCAGGCCCAGCGGGGACGTACCCCTAGGAGGCAGTGCATGGCTGGACGCATCGCGGGCAAGACGGCTGTCGTGACGGGCGGGTGCTCGGGGATCGGGCTGGCGACCGTCCGGCGCTTCGCCGAGGAGGGCGCCAAGATCGTGATCGGCGATCTCGACGACGACCGGGGACGCGACCTGGCCAAGGACGTCGGCGGCATCTACGTGCACGTCGACGTCACCGACAAGGACGGGGTCGACGCGCTGTTCGCGACCGCCCACGACACCTACGGCTCGGTCGACATCGCGTTCAACAACGCCGGCATCAGCCCGCCGGAGGACGACTCGATCCTGGACACCGATCTGGAGGCCTGGAAGCGGGTGCAGGACGTCAACCTCACCAGCGTCTACCTGTGCTGCAAGGCCGCGCTGCCGTACATGATCGAGCAGCGGTCCGGCTCGATCATCAACACCGCATCCTTCGTCGCCGTCATGGGCGCCGCGACATCGCAGATCTCCTACTCCGCGTCGAAGGGTGGCGTGCTGTCGATGTCGCGCGAGCTCGGCGTGCAGTTCGCCCGCGACGGCATCCGCGTCAACGCGCTGTGCCCCGGTCCGGTCAACACGCCCCTGCTGCAGGAGCTGTTCGCCGACGACCCGGAACGCGCGGCGCGCCGCCTGGTGCACGTGCCGGTCGGACGCTTCGCGGAGCCGGTCGAGATCGCCAACGCGGTGCTGTTCCTGGCCTCGGACGAGTCCAGCTTCATCACCGCGTCCACCTTCCTGGTCGACGGCGGCATCTCCGGTGCCTACGTGACCCCGCTGTGACCGGACCGGGCGTGACGCGCCCGCTCATCGGGATCTCGACCTACCGGGAGCAGGCGCGGTGGGGTGTCTGGGACCAGCCGGCCGATCTGCTGCCGACGGGGTACGCACGATCGATCGAGCGGGCCGGCGGGGTGCCGGTGCTGCTGCCGCCCGGTGACCCGGAGGCCGCCCGCACGGTCGTCGCCCGCCTCGACGGGCTCGTCATCGCCGGCGGTGCGGACGTCGAGCCCGCCCGATATGGCGCCGAGCCGCACGCGAGGACCACCGGATGGCGCGAGGACCGCGATGCCTGGGAGCTCGCGCTGCTCGACGCCGCCGCGCCCGACCTGCCCGTGCTCGGCATCTGTCGCGGCATGCAGGTCATGGCCGTCGCGGGCGGCGGATCGCTGGACCAGCACCTGCCGGACCGGGTGGGCAGCGACGCCCACTCGCCCGGCGGCGCCGCGTTCGGCCGGATCGACGTCGACGTCGTGGCCGGCACGATGCTGGCCGCGGCCATCGGCGACAAGGGCAGCGTCCGGTGCCACCACCACCAGGCGGTGCGCGACCACCCTGATTTCGTCCCGGCGGCGTGGGCCGCCGACGGGACGCTGGAGGCGATGGAGGACCCGGGGCACCGGTTCCGGCTCGCGGTGCAGTGGCACCCGGAGACCGCGGACGACGCCGGGCTGTTCCGTGCCCTCGTGGCTGCTGCGAGCCACGACGACTGACGCCTGCGTGTCGCTGGACGGACCTGTCATCGGCTGCGGCTAGCGTGACCCGCAGAGGTCGTCCGTGATGAACGAGCAGTGAGAAGTGCCCCGTGAGAACCAACAAGTACGCCGGACTGTGCGCCGACTGCGGTGTGATCGTCGCCATCGCAGCGGGCTGGCTGATCGGCCTTCCCGGTGCCTGGCGGACGATCTGCCCGGGATGCCAGCCCAAGCCCCCGGCGCGCGCTGACCACCCCGGCTGGCACGAGGTCCCGCTGGCCTCGCTCGACTTCGAAACGACGGGCGTGGACCCGCTGACCGACCGCGTGCTGAGCTTCGCACTGCTGGACGACCGGGGGCACGACTACACGGGCCTGATCGACCCGGGCGTCGAGATCCCGCCGGGCTCCGTGGCGGTGCACGGCCTGACCGCCGAGTCGTTGCGCGGTGCTCCCGCACCGGCCGAGGCGCTCGTCGAGGTGATCGCCTGGGTCCAGGACCTCATCGACCGCGGGGTGGGTCTGGTGGTCTTCAACGCGGCCTACGACCTGACGATGTTGCGCGCCGAGGCCGACCGCTGGGGACTGGGCCAGCCCGACTGGCACCGGCTGCTGGTGGTCGACCCCTTCGTCATCGACTGGGGCATCGAGCGCGGCGCACTCGGCCCGCGCCGGCTCACCGACGTCGCCGCGTACTACTCGGTGACGCTCGACAATGCGCACGACGCCGGCGCCGACGCCCGGGCGGCCCGCGAGATCGCGTACGAGATCGGTCGGCGCCAGCCGACCATCGCCGCGGGGACGCTGGACGACCTGATGGGGTGGCAGCGGTACTGGTTCGCCGAACGGGCGGAGGACTGGAACCGCTACGCGGCAACCGCCGGGCGCAGCCTTGACGACCCGCAGGGATGGCCGCTGGCGCGCACCACGGTCACCGCGGCGCGGACCGCCTGACGATCAGCCGAGCGCGCGGGCGAGGATCGCCTCGGTCAGTGCTTCTGGCGCCTGCTCGGGGATCCAGTGCCCGATGCCGTCGAGCCGGACGAACCGGAAGTCGGCGTCCACGAAGTCGCCGCAGGCCAGCGCCGCGACCGATCCGATCGCCTGGTCCTGGTCGCCCCACACGAACGTCGTGGGCACCTGGGTCCGCGGGGTCCGGCCCAGGTCGCCGGTCATCGCGCGGTACCAGTTGAGCACCGACGTCAACGCTCCCGGCTCGGCCAGGTGGGCGATATAACGGACCACGAGACCGACCGGCACGGCCGCCCCGTACATCGCGGTGAGCCGCCGTGCGCCGTCGGCCAGCAGCAGGTCCTCGGCCTTGCCCTCCTGGCGCAGCAGCGAGATGTACGACGCGCGCTGCTGCTGGTCGGGGTCGCTGCGCAGGGCCGCGTTGTAGGCCGACAGGTGCGGGATCGACACGGCCGTGAACGTGCGCACGCGCTCGGGCCACCGACCGGCGACGACCCATGACACCGCGCTGCCCCAGTCGTGCCCGACCAGGTGGAACCGGTCGATGCCGAGGGCGTCGGCGACCCCGATCACGTCCCCGGCCAGCAGCTCGGTCGCATAGTCCTGCACCAGCGCGGGACGAGCGCCGGGGGAGTAGCCCCGCTGGTCCAGTGCGATGACCCGCAGCCCGGCATCGGCCAGCCGGGGGGCGACCTGGTTCCATGACAAGGAGGTCTCCGGGAAGCCGTGCAGCAGCATGATCGCCGGTCCGTCCTCCGGGCCCGTGGTGCGCACGTCGAAGACCAGCTCGCCGACCGCGACCTGGGTCATGTCGTCATATGTCATGGGCTGTCCTCTCGATGGGTCTGTCACTCGAAGGTATCGCCGATGCGCGCAACGGCATCACGATCGAGCACGGCCGCGGTCTGCGGATCGGGTGCGCTGCCTCCCCGGTCGTGGGGCAGCCACCACCGGTCGGCGTCGTCGCGCGGCGCCTCCGGATAGGAGTCGATCGCCTCGGTGAGCAGCCGTTCCATGCGCCCGTGCAGACGGCGCGACAGCTCGTCGACCGATTCGCCGCCCCGGGCGTGCAGCGGCTCGCCGACGATGATCGTGATGGGGACCCGTCGCCGCAGCGACCAGTGACCGTCGACGGTCAGGACGCGGTGACCGCCCCACACCACCACCGGGACCAGCGGCACGCCGCGGTTGGCCGCGAGCGCCGCGGCACCGGGGCGGAACGGCTTGAGCAGCCAGGAGCGGCTGATGGTCGCCTCGGGGAACACGCCGACCAGCTCGCCGGCGTCGAGAAGCTGCAGCCCGCGCCGGTAGGCGCTGGCGCCGTGCATCCGGTCGACCGGGACGTGGTGCATCGCGCGCATGAACCGTCCGACGAGGGGCAGCCCGAACACCGAGCGCTTGGCCATGAACCGGATGATCCGGCCCCGGGTGCGGGCGGCGTGGCCGATGAAGGTGAAGTCGAGGAAGCCGATGTGGTTCCCGGCGATGACCGCAGGGCCGTGCGCCGGGACGTGCTCGGCGCCGCGGACGTCGAACCGGTAGCCCATGACGCGGAAGCCGGTCGCGAACAGGCGGACGGCGGTCCGGTAGGTCCGGTCCCGGCTCACTGCTGGGACGAGGGGACCCGCGGCCAGCAGTCGGTGTGGATCGTGGGGTCAAAGCTCGTGCCGGCGGCGACCGTCCGGCGCTCGCGGGCCATGATGCCCGTGGTCAGGCAGTAGATCGCCAGGCTGTACAGGGCCATGATCGCCAGCCCGGTCCACGTGGCGTCCGCGTCGATGCGTCCCGCCTCGCCCAGGGCGATGATGCCGTCCGACACCAGGAACAGCGCTCCGCCGATGCCGGCCAGCCGGTCGGTCGACCACGACACGGCTGCGGTGCCGACCAGCAACGCGGCGTACACCGGGATCGGCGCCTTGAGGCCCGGCTCCAGGCCGCCCCAGCACCAGGCGACGAGCGCGATCGCGGCCACGACGTACCCGATCAGGGGCAGCGGGTTCGCACGCAGGCGGTCGAGCGCCCCGCGCTGGACGAACAGTGTGATGAAGCTGATGTGGGCGATGGCGAAGGCCGCCATGCCGAGGATGAACATGCCCTCGATCTCGAGGAACAGGTCGCCCAGGAAGCAGAAGGCCAGCGCCACCACCAGCAGGCGCGGCCCGCGCTGCTGGACCACCCACGCGGCGAGCAGCGGTGCCAGCAGGCACTTGGTGATGCTTGCCCAGGGGGCGAGGTCGGCGCCGTTGAGGACCAGGTGCACGACGGCGGCCGTCCCGAATGCGATGAGCCAGATGCTGCGCGGGGCGGTCATGGACGCCACCGTATCGGCAACTGTTGACAGGCGGACAGCACCGACGAATACTTAAGTACATGGTTAAGTATTCGGAGCCTCTCGACACGATGTTCCGTGCACTCGCCGACAGCACCCGCCGCGCCATGGTCGAGCACCTGGTGCGCGGGCCCGCCTCGGTGAGCGAGCTGGCCCAGCCGTTCGACATGTCGATGCCCGCCGTCGTCCAGCACCTCACGGTGCTCGAGGACGCCGGGATCGTCACGTCGCACAAGACCGGCCGGGTCCGCACCGTCCAGCTCGCACCCGATGCCCTCGTGGCCGCGGGGGAGTGGATCGGCCGACAGCGGCTGCCGGCAGAGCGCCGGCTCGACCGGCTGGGAGAGCTCCTGGCCGCAGACGACACCGAGGAGAACTGACATGACCAGCACACGTACACAGACCCACGCGACCTTCGTCGTGGAGCGCGACTACGCGGCTCCGCTCGAGCGGGTGTGGGCGGCCTTCGCCGATGCCGACGTCAAGCGGCAGTGGTTCGGCGGACCGGAGTTCACCGATGTGGAGTTCTCGGAGGACTTCCGCGTGGGCGGCACCGCGATCGACAACGGGACGATCGGCGGGCACCGCAGCGAGTTCCGGGCCAGCTACACCGACATCGTCGAGCACGAGCGCATCGTCTACACCTACGACATGTGGGCCGACGGCGTCCATGCCTCGACGTCGATCAGCACGATCGTCCTGGAGCCGACGGACACCGGCACGCACCTGACGATCACCGAGCAGGGGGTGTACCTGGACGGGGTGCACGGTCCGGGGGCGGAGGCGGCAGCCGGCCGCGAGCAGGGAACCAGCGACCTGCTCGACAAGATCGCCCCTCTGGTGGAGGCCGCCGGCTAGGCTCGGCGGACCAACTTGGTCCGGTACATCGCGGCATCGGCGTGGCCGAACGCCTCGGCGACGCCGACATCGCCGGCACTCGCCGCGGCGTGCCCCGACGAGGCCCGGATGCCCTGAGCGGTCAGGGCGTCGACGAAGCGCGCGAAGTGCGCGTCCAGGTCAGCGAGCGGCACGTTGTTGGACAGGATCGCGAACTCGTCGCCGCCGTAGCGGGCCACCCGGTCGTCGCTGCTCGCGGTCGCGTCCAGCGTCGCGGCGGCACGGCGCAGCAGCTCGTCGCCGGCGGTGTGCCCCTGGGTGTCGTTGACGGTCTTGAGGCCGTCCAGGTCGATGACCGCGACGGCCACCGGGTCGCCGTACGCCGTGACCCTCTCCTGGGCGTCCTGGACCAGGAGGTCCCAGCCGCGGCGGTTGACCAGGCCCGTGAGGCCGTCTGTCTGGGCCAGTGCCTCGGCCAGCTCAGCGGCACGGCGCTCGCGGTCGGCGATCCGCGACATGTGCAGCTGGGAGGACAACAGGTCGCCCATCAGCTCGACGAGCTCGGCGTCGAGGTCATCGCTGCGGTGCAGCGGCTCGGTGCCGACGCCGCACAGGGTGCCGAACGTGTGGCCCTCGTCGTCCAGGATCGGGGTGCCGGCGTAGGCCCGGATGACGCTCGCCTCCGGGTGGTCGGAGTAGTCCGGATCGGCCAGCGCATCAGGGACGACGCGTGCGGCGCCCTTGGACATCCGGATGCAGAACGTGTCGTCCCACGGCACGCGTCGTCCGACGTGGAGCATGCCCTCGTCGTGCACGTGCAGATGGACCTGCTCGCCGCCGGCGACCCGCGAGACCGACCAGTCGGTCAGTGGCGTGTGGCCGTTCAGGTAGTCCACGATGCGCTGCGCGGCGGCGCTGAACAGGTCCGCGCCGTTCAGGGCGGTGGGAGTGGTCACGGCCCCATTGTGCCGGTCGGGCGACCGGCCCGTGGCGGCTGTGGCGAACCCCTCAGGTGACCAGGCAGAACGGGTGCCCGGCCGGGTCGGCGAACACCTGCCACACCCCGTCGTCCTCCGACTCGTCGATGACCTCGGACAGCTGGCGGGCGCCCAGCTCGAGCACCCGTGCCCGTGCGGTCTCCAGGTCGTCGACCTCGAGGTCGAGATGGCTCTGCTGCTCCCCGCTGGTGCCGGGCCACGCCGGGGGTTCGTAGCCGGGGGACACCTGGAAGGCCATGCGTGGACCGCCGGGTGAGGGCTCCAGATCCCACCAGTCGTCATCGCGGTTGACGATCGGCCGGTCCAGCACCGCCGACCAGAACTGCGCGAGCGGCTCGGGCGCGCTGCACTCCAGGACGATCGTGCGGATGCTCGCGACGGCCGTCATGACGGTTCCTCGTCGATCCCGTCGGCATCGGGGTTGGTGGCGCTCGGCTCAACGGGCTCCGGCTGGCCGTCGTTCTCGACGGGGGCGGACAGGGGCTCTGCAGGCTTCTCGGTCATGGCCGGCCCGTACCCATCGGCTCGGTCGGCATGCATCGGCCGGTTGCGGGTACGGAGGCGATGACATCGACCGCAGGGAGACCAGATGACCGACCAGCCCGACCCGAAGCCCACCGCGACGCCCCGACCGGGCAATCCGGCCAGTGCGCCCACCGACCCCGACTCCGAGGGCAATCAGGTCACGCCGCCCAATCCCGCAGAGGCGCCCTGACAGACGCTCAGCTGCAGAGGGTGTCGGTCGCCTTGCGGGTCGTGGCCTTGACCGGCTTGGGCTTGACCGGGTCCGTGCCGGCCTCGATCCGGTCCGAGCCGAGGATCAGCCAGACGCCGGTGATCGGCTGCTCGACGATCTGCGCCTCGAAGCCGAAGTCCGCATTGAGGGTCTCGGCGGTCTTGCGGGCCTCGGGCGTCCCGTCCACGAAGATGCGGGTCGCCGTCGCCGGCTTCTGCGCCGTGGCGACGCCGGTCACCGTGTAGCCCAGGCCCACCATCGAGGTCTGGGCCGAGGTGCCCAGGCCGGAGGTCTGCGCTGCGTTGAGCACCCTGACCGGCGTCGAGCGGGGATTGGCCGGCGGGGTCCCGCCGGAGTCGCCCGCGCCCTTGTCCGGGGTGTTCTCGCCCTCGACCGGCATCTCCCGATCGGCCTTGATCGCCTTGAAGATGACGTCCGCGTCGTCGGTCTTCACGACCCGGTTGGGGTCGGAGGGTGCGGCCCCGTTGGGCATCGACACGAAGGTGATGCCCGAGTCGGGGACGGCGCGGGCGCGCTTGGCCAGACCGGTCAGCTCGGGGATCGAGGAGATGCCCTCGTCGACCGTGATCGACTTGGTCAGGGCGTTGACGAACTTGAACAGCCGATCCGGCCGGGTCAGGACGCTGGTGCTGCGGGCCTGGCTGATGATCGAGGACATCACGACCTGCTGGTGGCCGAGGCGGCCGATGTCGCTGCCGTCGCCGACGGCGTGCCGGGTGCGCGCGAGCGCCAAGGCGTCCTTGCCCTTGATCTTCTGCTTGCCGGCCGGGAGGTCGAGCTTCGCGAGCGGGTCGACCAGCGGCTCGTCGAGGCAGACGTTGACCCCGCCGAGTGCGTTGACCATCGACGCGAAGCCCTCGAAGTCGAGCTGGACGAAGTGGTCGATGTGCACGTCCGAGAGCGTCTCGACGGCACGGACCGAGCACGCAGGCCCGCCGTCCAGCGCGGAGTTGATCATGACGTTCGCACCACCGGCGAAGGAACCGCTGCCGGTGTCCTTGCAGGCCGGCAGCTCCAGGATCGTGTCGCGGGGGATCTGCACCGCGTCGATCCTGGTGTTGCCCTTGGAGAAGTGCACCAGCATCAAGGCGTCGCTGCGCTGGGTGCCGGTCCCCTTGCCGTACTCCTTGGTCTTGAGGTCGCGCGAGTCCGATCCGATGAACAGGATGTTCAGCGCGCCCTTGGGTGTGTCGTCCTTCACGACCGAGCTGCCGAGCTCAGCGGTGTCGATGTTTCCCTGCAGCCTCCAGATGGCGGTGGCTGCTCCGACACCCAGCACGAGCACGAAGATGCCGGCGCCGAGCAGCACGCGCCGGACGATCTTGCGACGGCGCGAGGGCTCAGCCCTGCGCTTCGGCGCGACGTGGGGGGTCGTCACTCATGTCTCCTGTGCTCGGCAGAACTCCCAGAATACGAGGCTGACCTAAAACCCGGACGCGAACGGGGGGTGATGTGTCGCGCAGGCATCAGTCCAGGACGAGCTCGAAGTCCGCCCGCGCGCTGATCGCGCGGGCGTAGCCGGCGATGTCGTCCGCGCTCGGCTGCGCCTGCAGATGGGCGAATGCACGCTCGATCTCCGGCACGATGACGTCCGGGTCGAACCCTGAGAAGTTCTGCCGAAGCGCCTGGTCGGCGGCCTCGATCTCCTGACGTACGGCGGGGTCGGGCGTGCCGGACCGTGAGCTGACCTCGATGAGCATGCTGTGACGATAGGGCTCGCAGAGGACGGGCGCACGCGGACGTCCGGGCCCGGCGCGTGCCGGCTACGCCGCGTCGACGAGGGCGCGTTCGCGCAGCGCGTCGATGATGCGCCCGAGCGACCGGGACACCTGCTTCTGGGTCGAGTGCACCCTCTCCGCGATCTCGCGCTGGCTGAGCTCCTCGACGAACCGCAGCCGAAGGAGCTCCATCTCGTTCTCCTGCAGCTCGGTGCAGACCGAGGACAACAGGGAACGCGCCTCGGCGGCCTCGTACGGATCGTTCGAGTCCGCGAGCTGTTCGGCCAGGACCGGGCCACCCTCCTCGATGGGACGGTCCAGCGACAGGGAGCGGAAGCCACCGCGGGCGACCAGCACCTCGGTCACCAGGCAGGCATCGATGCCGAGGCTCTGCGCGACCATGCCGATGCGCGTCTGCTGGGGGAGATCCTCCCCGAGGTCGTGCATCGCGTCCAGGACCCGCGACTGCAGGTCCTGCACCTGCCGCGGCGGGCGGATGCACCAGGCGTGATCGCGGAAGTACTTCTTGATCTCGCCGAGCACCGTGGCCGTGACGTAGCCGCGCAGGCTGCCGGCCGTGGGGTCGAAGCGGCGCAGGGCCTTGACCAAGGCCAGATCCGCGACCTGTTCCAGGTCCTCAAGATCGACACCCCGAAGGCGGTACCGGCGCGCCAAGGAGTGGCTCACTGGCCGGTAGGCGGTGACGATCTCGGTCTCGAGCCGAGCACGCTCGGACGGTGGCGCGCCCTGGCAGGCGGCCAGGAGGCTCAGGATCGGTTCGTCGTCAGGAAACGGGGACATGAGAGCACCTCGGGGACGGCTGGCACGTTTCCCGGCTGCTCTTTAACCAGTGGTGTTGCAAGTGCCCCGCGAGTGCCGGTTCCAAACACGCCGCCTCGGCGGCGGCGTGGTCGATGGGGTGCGGCGAGCGGTCTGGCATCCCGAGGAGCCGGGTAACGGCACCGGCAAGCGGTCGCCCGGCCGTCCCCGAATCGCAGGAGGAAATTGTATGTTCACGCATCAAAAAGCTCCCCAGTTCGCCGCACGTCCGGAGGGCCCCGACCCGGCGTTCGCGCGCAAGTTCCAGGAGGTCCTGGGCGGCAAGTGGGGCGAGATGACCGTTGCGATGCAGTACCTGTACCAGGGCTGGAACGCGCGGCTGCCCGGCAAGTACAAGGACATGCTGATGGCGATCGGCACCGAGGAGCTGAGCCACGTCGAGATGATCGTGACGGCGATCGACCAGCTGCTCGACAAGGCGCCCCCGATGTCCGCCGACGACACCACGGGCTCGACGCAGGCCGCCGAGTTCGGTGCCGCGAACCCGCAGCACACGATCGTCAACGGCGGCGGTGCCTACCCGCACGACAGCAACGGCATCCCCTGGTCGGGCGCGTACGTCACCGCCAGCGGCAACCTGATGGCCGACTTCCACCTGAACGTCACGGCCGAGATGCAGGGCCGGCTGCAGGTCGCCCGCCTGTTCCACATGACCGACGACCCGGGCATGAAGGACCTCATCCGGTTCCTCACGACGCGTGACCACATGCACCAGATGCAGTGGCTGTCGGCGATCGAGGAGCTCAAGGCCGATGGGCTCGACGGGCTCCCGACCCCCGAGGCGTTCCCGCTGGAGGAGGAGTTCGACGAGTTCTCCCGCGTGTTCATCCAGGCCTCCGACGGTGAGGCCGCCACCGAGGGGCGCTGGGCCAGTGGGCCGGCTCCCGACGGCCGTGGCGACTTCCAGAGCGCGCTGATCCAGGCGCACGGTGAGCACACGGACCTGGCTCCGGGCGATCCTCGCCTGTACGGCACGAACCCGCTCATGGAGACCAAGGGCCTGATCGACAAGGCGAAGGACGCCCTCAAATGATCACCGTCGGCGACGGATTCTTCAGCGTCCTGGTCACCACGATGTTCGTGACCCTGCTGATGATCGCCGGCGGGATCGGCGTCGCCCTCGGGGTCACGCTCGCCGCATGCGGCATCTACCGCGCGCGCTGCTCACCGCTTCGCCTGCCGCGCGTCGACCGAGGCCACCTGCGAGACACCGTGCACGGCTGATGCCCGCAGGCACACACACGCCCCATCACGTCAACCAACCATGGAGGAAAGATGAGCACACCCACATATGGAGAGAACGATCCGCTCAGCACGCCCCACGTCGACCCGCTCGACACCCCGACGCCGATCGGTGACGGACTGATCGGCGAGGCAGGAATGGGGGAGCCCTCGTCCGCCGGCACGCCCCCCGCCACCGCCTCGTCCGGGACGTCCTCGAGCGGGCAGGACTCCTCCGGCGGAGGCGTCGACGCCGCCAAGGAGAAGGCCTCGGACGCGCTGGGAAGCGCAACCGAGCACGGCTCCGACGTCGTCGACACGGCCAAGGACGAGGCCGTGAAGGTCGCGACCGAGGCCAAGGAGAAGGCCACCGACCTGCTGGCCGACCTGCGCTCACAGGTCGAGGAGCAGTCCAAGACCCAGCTGAAGGGCCTGTCCGCCAAGCTCGGCGAGCTGGCCGACGAGATCCAGAGCATGGTGTCCTCGGCCGAGCAGAACGGCACCGTCAAGGACGTCGCCCAGCAGCTCGCCGACAAGACCCATCAGCTCAGCTCGCACCTCGAGGGCCGTCAGCCGGCGGACCTGCTGGAGGACCTGCGGGGATTCGCCCGTCGTCGTCCGGGAACCTTCCTGGCCGGAGCAGGGATCGCCGGTGTGCTCGCGGGTCGTCTGACCCGTGGCGCGAAGGCGGCGCCGGACACGACGTCGAGCTCTGACTCGAGCTCCGGCTCGAGCACGGGAACAGGCGGGTCGAGCCCGCTGGCGTCGACCGGGACCGTGAGCGATCCGCCGACGTTCGACGTCTCGCCGACGCCGGTCGGCACCCCGGGCGAGGACGTCCCGCTCGGGCAGAACACCGGAGGCCGGCAGTGACCGAGCAGCCGTCGACCGCAGCCCCTCAGGACGGCCGGTCGATCGGCGACATCGTCGGAGACATCGCTACCGATCTGAGCGCGATGGTGCGCTCCGAGCTGGAGCTCGCCAAGACCGAGGCCAAGGCCGAGGTCACCAAGGCCGGCAAGGGCGCGGGGATGCTGGGCGGAGCGGCCCTCGCCGGCTACTTCGCCCTGCTGTTCCTCTCACTGTTCGTCATGTACCTGCTCGGCGAGGCCATGGATCTGCAGTGGGCCGCACTGATCGTGTTCGCCGTGTGGCTCATCGCGGCGGCCGTGCTCGCCGTGCTCGGCCGCAACCGGCTCAAGACCGTGGACCCCGCACTCGACAGAACGCAAGAATCCCTCAAGGAGGATGTCCGATGGGCAAAGAACCAGAAGTGATCGAGGAAGACATCCAGAGCTCGCGCGAAGACCTCTCGCGCGACCTGGACGCCCTGGCCGACCGGGTGAGCCCCGGCCGGGTCGTGGGCCGCAAGGTCGACGGCGTCAAGGGCCGGCTGACCGGTGCCAGGGATGCCGTGATGGGCGCCGCAAGCTCGGTGACCGATGCCTCGGGATCGGCGGCGGGGTCGGTGTCCGGCACTGTCTCCGCCACGCCCGGCAAGGTCTCGAGCCAGGCCGCGGGCAATCCCCTGGCGGCCGGGATCATCGCCTTCGGGGCGGGATGGCTCGTGTCCTCGCTGCTCCCGGCCAGCAATGCCGAGGCGAAGCTGGCCGGGCAGGCGGTGGACATGGCCAAGGAGCAGGGCCAGCCGCTGATGGAGCACGCCAAGTCGGTGGGCCAGGAGATCGGTGACGATCTCAAGGACAAGGCCACCCAGGCCGCGTCCGATGTCAAGGACACTGCGACGGAATCGGCGCAGCACGTCAAGGACGAAGGACAGACAGCGACCGAGGGCGTCCGCAGCGACCTGTCCTGATCGCTGGCCCGTCACGCACCGGTCGGTCCACCTCGTGGGCCGACCGGTGCGTTGCTGTTAGGCCTCCGTCGGGAGGGGTAGTAAAAGAAGGTGGCACCGGACGCCACCTACGACCGAGCCTTTGGGAGAAGTCCATGAGCGTCAACAGCCGCATCCTCCGCACGACCCCCGAACGGGTGTGGGACGTCCTCGCCGACGGCTGGCTGTACCCGCTGTGGGTGGTGGGTGCGTCCCGAGTCCGCGACGTGGACGATTCGTTTCCGGCCAAGGGGTCACAGATCTACCACTCGGTCGGCGTCTGGCCGGCCCTGATCGACGACTCGACCGAGGTCCTGGACGTCGATCCGTACCAGCACATCCGGCTGCGGGCGCGCGGCTGGCCGATCGGTGAGGCCGAGGTCGTCATCGAGCTGGGGCCGTCCGGCGCCTTCACCGAGGTCGTGATCCGAGAGGACGCCGTCGCGGGCCCCGGAACCCTGATCCCCGAGCCGCTGAAGGGCCTGTCCCTGAAGTGGCGCAACACCGAGACGCTGCGACGGCTGGCCTACATCGCCGAGAACCGCACCGCGTCCTGATCCCACGATCCACCCCGAGCACCGACCCCGAGGAGACATGCATGAAGGCACTGACCTGGCAGGGCACCGAGAAGGTCTCGGTCGAGGACGTCCCCGACCCTCGCATCGAGCAGCCGAACGACGCGATCATCAAGGTGACGTCGGCGGCCATCTGCGGCTCCGATCTGCACCTGTACAAGGTGCTGGGCGCGTACCTGCACCCCGGAGACGTCCTGGGTCACGAGACGATGGGCATCGTCGAGGAGGTCGGGCCCGAGGCCGGTGACCTGAAGGTCGGCGACCGGGTCGTGGTGCCGTTCAACATCTCGTGCGGACACTGCTGGATGTGCTCCCGGGGTCTGTTCGCGCAGTGCGAGACGACCCAGGTCACCGAGTACGGCAAGGGAGCATCGCTGTTCGGGTTCACCGACATGTATGGCGCCGTCCCCGGCGGCCAGGCGGAGTACCTGCGCGTGCCGCAGGCCCAGTTCGGCCCGGTCAAGGTGCCCGAGGGCGTCTCGGACGAGCGGTACCTCTACGTCTCGGACGTCCTGCCCACGTCGTGGCAGGCCTTTGAGTACACCGGCCTCTCCAAGGGTGAGACGCTCGCCGTGTTCGGTCTGGGCCCGATCGGGCAGATGACCACACGCATCGCGCTGCACGCCGGCGTCCGTGTCATCGGCGTCGACCGGGTGCCCGAGCGGCTCGAGCTGGCCAAGGCCTGGGGTGCGGAGGTCATCGACCTGGACCAGGCCGGCGACGTGACCGCCGCGATCTTCGACCTCACGCAGGGGCGTGGCGCCGACGCCACCGTCGACGCCGTGGGCATGGAGGCGCACGGCAACCCGATCGCCGAGAAGGTCATCGGCGCGGTCGGCCTGCTGCCCGACGCGCTGGGCAAGCCGGCGATGGAGAAGCTCGGCATCGACCGGCTCGCGGCGCTGAACCTGGCGATCAAGTCGGTCCGCCGCGGCGGCACGGTCTCGGTCAGCGGTGTGTACGGCGGCGCGGTGGATCCCATGCCCATGATGGAGATGTTCGACCGCGGCATCACGATGCGGATGGGCCAGTGCCACGTCAAGCGCTGGACCGAGGACATCGTCAAGGTGCTGCAGCAGGACGAGGACGTGCTGGGCACCGAGTCACTCGCCACCCATCGCCTGCCGCTGGCCGAGGCGCCTGCCGCCTACGAGATGTTCCAGAAGAAGCAGGACGGTTGCGTCAAGGTCGTGCTGAAGCCGTGACGCACAGCTCGGGGGATCTCGAGGTCGCGCGGCGTCGGCCACCGGCATGACGGCACGCGCCCACGACGCCGTCGTGATCGGCGCCGGGCCCAACGGGCTCGTCGCCGCGAATCATCTCGCGGACGCCGGGTGGTCGGTGCTGGTGCTGGAGGCGCAGGACGATGTCGGCGGCGCGGTGCGAAGTGCGCGCGACGTCCACCCCGAGTTCGTGCACGACACGTTCAGCGCGTTCTATCCCCTGGCGCATGCCTCGGCGACGATCCGCTCCTTCGGCCTGGAGGAGCACGGACTCACGTGGAGGCATGCGCCGGCCGTCCTCGGGCACCCGACTCCCGACGGCAGCTGGGCCATGCTGCACCGCGACCGCGAGGTCACCGCCGGCCTGTTCGACCGGGCCCACGCCGGCGACGGCGAGGCGTGGCTCGCGCTGTGCTCCCAGTGGGACAGCATCGGCGACCAGATGATCGGTGCGCTGCTGTCGCCGTTCCCGCCCGTGCGCCACGGCCTCGGGGCGCTGACGAAGCTGCGCAGCGTCGGCGGTCTCGACTTCGTGAAGATGATGCTGACCCCGGCCAGCGATCTGGGCGCCTCGCGATTCGGGGGTGTCGGACCGCGGCTGGTCATCGCGGGCAACGCCGGTCACGCCGACATCCCGCTCAATGCCCCGGGGTCCGGCCTGATGGGTGTCCTGATGTCGATGCTCGGCCAGACGGTGGGCTTCCCGGTGCCCGAGGGCGGCGCCGGCGAGCTCACCCAGTCCCTGCGCCGCCGGTTCGAGTCGCTCGGGGGCGAGGTGCGGTGCTCGGCCGAGGTGACGCGCATCGAGGTCGCCGACCGCCGGGCCACCGCCGTCCGCACCCGGGACGGGGAACGATTCGCCGCCCACCGGGCCGTCATCGCCGATGTCGTGGCTCCGCACCTGTACGGCGGCCTTGTCGCGTGGGAGGACCTGCCCGCCAGGACGGCCTCGGGCATGCGGTCGTTCGAGCTGGACCCGTCCACCATCAAGGTCGACTGGGCGCTGGACGGCCCGGTGCCGTGGGCATCCCCGCCGCCGTACGACCCCGGCACGTTCCACGTCGCGGACTCGGTCGAGCAGATGACCGAGGCCCTCGGCCAGCTCTCGGCGCGGACGATCCCGGCCGCTCCCTTCCTGCTGGCCGGCCAGATGACCACCACCGACCCGACCAGGTCACCGGGCGGGACGGAGTCGATGTGGGCGTACACGCACGTGCCGCAGGAGTCCGTGGCCGATGCCGGCGGGGAGATCCGTGGCGTGTGGGACCGGGACGACTGCGAGAGGTTCGCCGATCGCATGCAGGCGCGCATCGAGCGGCTGGCGCCCGGTTTCGGCAGCAGGATCATGGAGCGTCGGGTGCTGGGCCCCCGCGAGCTGGAGCAGCGTGACAGCAACCTGATCGGCGGCGCGATCAACGGCGGCACGTCCCAGCTGCACCAGGAGCTCGTCTTCCGGCCGGTGCCCGGCCTGGGTCGGGCCGAGACACCCATCCGCGGGCTCTACCTGGGCTCGGCCTCCGCGCACCCGGGCGGGGGAGTGCACGGGGGTCCCGGCATGAACGCGGCCCGGGCCGCACTCACACACAGCCGGATACGTCGAGGGACCTTTGGCCTCTTTCGGTGATCGGATGATTACGTCCGGCGCAAGCGGGTACCCGGATGCCACACGCGGCGGGCCAACTCGGCCCGCTACCGACGAAAGGTCGTGACATGGGATTTCTTCTCTGGATCGCTGCGGTGATCCTCGTGATCGCCGGCATCGTGACACTCATCAATGGCAGCCTCCTGCTGGGCATCGTGCTCATCGTGGTCGGCCTGGCCGTCGGCCCCGGTGGCTGGAGCATCTTCAACAAGCGCGGAGCCCGCGCCTAACTGCGGACGCACCGGGCCCGCCCTGTTCTTCGGAACGGGGCGGGCCTGTCTGTTTTCCGGGCACGCCGCGGTTGTGGACGTCCCGAGGGGGTAACCGCCCTGTGTCCGCGCCCAGCCCGATGCCAGCCCAAGGAGCCCCGTGTCCACTGATGCCATCGTCCTGCTCAAAGAGGACCACAAGCACATCCTCAAGACCTTCAAGGATTTCCAGGACGCCGGCGACGACGCCCACAAGACCAAGGGCGATCTGGTCGACCGGATGATCGAGCTGCTGACCGTGCACACCTACATCGAGAACGAGGTCATGTACCCGCGTGTGCGTGAGCTGCTGCCCGAGCTGGAGGACGACGTCCTCGAGTCGTACGAGGAGCACCACGTCGCCGACGTGCTGGTGATGGAGCTGATGGGCATGAAGCCCACCGATGAGCGGTTCACGGCCAAGACCACGGTGCTGATCGAGAACGTCACGCACCACATCGAGGAGGAAGAGGACGAGTGGTTCCCCAAGGTGCGGGAGGCACTCGGTCGCAAGACGCTGCAGGAGATCGGTGCGGAGATGCTCGAGGCGAAGAAGAAGGCGCCGCGCAGTCCCGCCCAGCCCAGCGCGTTGAAGAAGACCATCGACGCCGTCGTCAAGTAAGCGGCCGTGCGATCCGGCGCGGGGGCGCGCATGGCGGCCGGCGTCGCCACCGTGCCGGGACTGGTCCTGCAGGCAGCCGCCGGGATCGCAGGACTCGTCCGGCCGGCTGCCAAGCCGCTGCACCCGGCGGGGTCGCTCGTCGCCGTCACGATCCACCGGTACGGGATGCGGGACGTCGAACGTCTCGGGGTGCCATTCGTCGACGAGCCGGGAACGACCGAGGCCTGGGTCAGGTTCTCCCGCGCCGCGGGCCTGCCCCGTTCGCTGCCTGACGTCCACGGCATCGCGTTGCGGATCCCCGGTGCGGCGGCGGACGGCGCAGACGCGGACGTCCTCCTGGCGACCACCGGGATGGGACGGATCTCCCGCTTCGTCCTGGTCCCCGCGCGATCACGCGGCAGCGCGGCGTACTCGACGCTGCTGCCGTACCGGTCGCCGCGCGGTGCGGTGGTGCTCGCGGCCGTGCCCGAGGACGAGGACGCCTCGACGATGACGCTGGCGGCGGCGACGCCCGGGGGCCAGTGGATCGCGTTCGCGGACCTGTGCGTTGCGGAGAGCTCCGCCTCCGGATCGGGGGACGAGATCTCCTTCGACCCGATCCTCAACATGCTCGACGGGCTGTCGTACTACCTCTGGGCCACACGGCTGCGCGAAGGTTCGTATCGAGCGGCACGGTGGTCGCGCCGAGTCCGCGACTGACCGGCGCACGTCGCGCGGACACAGGACGAGGCTCGATCGAGCGTGTCGACCGAGCCTCGTGTCCGTGACGCTAGGCGGAGATGGAGGTGTGGTCGTCCTTGGTGGACAGCGCGATCTTGCGCGGCTTCGAGCGCTCGCTGACGGGGATCATCAGCGAGAGCACCCCGTGGTCGTAGCTGGCCGAGATGCGCTCGGTGTCCAGCCCTTCGCCGAGGGTGAACTGGCGCATGTAGCTGCCCGCCCGGCGCTCCTGGACGAGCCACTGGGCGCCCTCATGCGGCGCGGGGGTGCGCTCGGCGCGGATCGTCAGCAGGTTGCCGTCCAGGTCGATGTCGATCGAGCCCGGGTCGACGCCCGGCAGGTCGGCGTTGAGGATGTAGCTGTCGCCTTCCTTGACCAGATCGACGGGAACGGCGCGGGGTCCGGTGCGCAGCTGGGTCAGCCCGTTCGCCAGGCGATCGAGCTCGCCGAAAGGATCAAAGGTCATAGCGTTCATGGCAGATCTCCTTCCAGTTCAAAGTTGAGTCCGATCGGCTCAACTAGGACTTTTATAGGGCCGGCTCAAATATTCGGTCAAGTAGGTTTTCTGAGAAATCCCTGAGACTTCTGCGACCCTGCTGCGGCACTCAGCGCAAGGCGTCGGCGTGGGCTCCGCCCCGGATGACGGCCCGGCAGCTGCGCAGGAATGACGCTCCCACGGTCGTGGGATCGCCGAGGTAGCCGGCGACCATGACGCCGTCGCGCAGCAGCATCAGGTCGTCGGCGACGGCCGCCGGGTCCGGCAGGTCCAGCGGCGCCACCAGCTGCTCGTAGGCGCTCTTGCACCATGCCCGGTGGGCGTCCACTGTCTTGCGCACGGCCGTCTCGGGATCGGGGTACTCCGCTGCGGCGTTGATGAACGGGCAGCCGCGGAAGCTGGCGGTGCACGCGGCCGTCCCGGTGTGGTCGGCGATCAGTCGCAGGGCTTCGTCGACGTCCCCGTCGGCATGGGCGATGGCGGCCCCCATGCCGTCGCGCTCGGCGGCGGCGCGGCCCTCGAGATAGGCGACCACGAGCTCGTCCTTGCTGCGGAAGTGGCGATAGAACGTCACCTTCGTCGTGCCGGCGCGCTCGATGACCTTGTCGACGCTGACCGCGCGCAGACCGTAGGCGTAGAACAGCTCGTTCGCGGCGTCGATCAGACGTTCCCGCACGGATCCCGGCACGGTCCCGATCATAGGTGCCATGTCCACCACCGAGACCCCGCGCATCGCCCCGGCGCTGCGCCAGCTGTACCTCGTCCGATTCGGCTTCGCCGTCATCTGGGCTGCCTTGCTGTTCGCCACCGGCTCCGACATCGGAGTCGTGAGCGGGACGCTGTTGATCGTCTACCCGCTGTTCGACGTCGCCGCCGCCCTCTTCGACCTCCGCACGTCCAGGGGCACCCGGCCCGCCGCGGGCCTGTACGTCAACATCGGCCTCAGTCTGCTGACTGCTATCGGACTGGCCGTCGCCGTCGGCTCCGGCATCCCCGACGTGCTGCGGGTGTGGGGCGTCTGGGCGATCACGGCCGGCCTCGTCCAGCTGGTCGTGGCGCTCGGGCGTCGTGGCATGGGTGGCCAGCTGCCCATGATCCTCAGCGGTGGCATCTCCGTGCTGGCCGGCGCCGGATTCGCGACGCAGGCATCTGCCGGCGACCCCTCGCTGACCAACCTCGCCGGCTACGCGACCCTCGGCGGCATCTTCTTCCTCGTCTCCGCGCTGCGCCTCGGGCGCACCGCGAAGGAGGCCTGACATGCCGGCACCAGCTTCGACGTCATCGTCATCGGCGCGAGATCTGGCTGCGCCTGCTGGAGACGTACGGCCGGGACGCCTGAGCGGCGCGGTTCGGTGGGCCCCGTGGGACTCGAACCCACAACCCGCGGATTAAAAGTCCGCTGCTCTGCCAATTGAGCTAGAGGCCCGGGTCGTGGGACGTCATGCACAAACCGACTGCACGGTGTCCGTACCCGATCACGAGTATCGCAGAGGTGTCCCGCCGGCGGCGGGCGGAGCCTACGCCGAGGTGCCCGCGCCGCCGATCGTCCGCAGCAGCGCGGCCGCGATCGGGGCTGAGTCGACGTCGCCCCGCACCGCCAGCTGCAGGCTGTAGCCGACGCAGATCGTCACGAACGCCTCGGCGGCCTGCTCGGCGCGCGATTCCGCCGCTGCGGGCATCGACGCGACGACGCTGGCGCGCGGCTCAGCCAGCTGGCGAGTGACCGCCTCGGCCAACGCTGGGGTCAGGGCCGTGGCACCGGATCACGACCAGGAGCTGGATCGCCTCCGAGGCCTCGGGGCGACCGTCGTGGCCGAGCAGACCGCCGGCAGCCTGCGGTGGACCACGCTCGCGGACCCCGAGGGCAACGAGTTCGACCTCATCGCGGGCTAGGACGGCCCGCTGAATCGCGGTTGAGCTCCGTCGATGTGCTCAACCGACCGGCCGGTCGTACGCCGAATGGAGTACGCCATAGTGCCTGCCGTGGCCGGACGTTTCGGCGCCGCTGGAATGACAGCGTGATCGGCATGACTATTCAACTCCCGGCGCCCGACCACACCGGTGCCGACAAGAAACCCAAACGATCACCGGCCAAGACCCTGCTGCCCTGGCTCGTGCTGGCTGCGTGGATCGGGCTGCTGGTGGGCGGCTTCTCGCTCGCCGGCAAGCTCGACTCCGTGACCCGCGACGGCCAGGCGGACTACCTGCCGGCCAACGCCCAGTCGACCAAGGTGCTTCAGGCTGAGGCAGGGCTGCCCGGCGGTGAGAACGGCCTGCTCGTGATCTTGTACGAGCGACCCGGCGGCCTCGACCCGGGCGATCGGGAAGCGGTCGTGAGCGGCCAGGCCGAGCTGGCGGAGCGGCTGGGCACCGACGCGGAGGTGTCGCCCGAGATCGTTCAGTCCGACGACGGCACGTCCCTGATGTACACGGCGTCGCTGGGGGGTGAGGCGGTCGCCGAGGAAGCCGGAGCCACCGCCGATGCGCGCAAGGCACTCACCGGCCATCCGGACGGTCTGGACGTCTACGTCACCGGTCCGACCGCGCTGGGGGCCGACATGGACGAGGTCTTCGACGCCGTGGACTCGACCTTGCTGCTCGCCACGGCCGTGGTGGTGGCGCTCCTGTTGATCGTGACGTACCGCAGTCCACTGCTGTGGCTGGTCCCGCTGGTCTCGGTCGGGGCCGCCGCGATCGCGTCGATGGGTGTCGTCTACGCACTGACCCAGATGTTCGACTTCACGATCACGAGCATGAGCTCAGCGCTGCTGATCGTCCTGGTCTTCGGCGCGGGCACCGACTACGCCTTGCTGCTGGTGGCTCGCTACCGCGAAGAGCTGCACCGCCACGAACGACCCATCGACGCGATGCTGGCGGCACTGCGCGGAGCCGGACCGGCCATCCTTGCTTCGGCCGCGACGGTGGTCGCGGGCCTGTTGTGCCTCCTGGCCGCGGATCTCAACAGCATCAGCAGTCTCGGCCCGGTGGGTGCGGCGGGCATCGGCGCCGCACTGGCGGTCATGCTGACCCTCTTCCCGGCCCTGCTGGTCCTGCTCGGACGCCGGATCTTCTGGCCGTTCGTGCCGCGCGTCGGCGATGAGGTCCGCGCGTCCGGATCGAGGTGGGCTCGACTCGGCGAGCTGGTCGCGCGCCGACGCGTCATTGGCTGGGTGGCGCCGCTGGTGGTCCTGGGCGGTCTCGCGCTGGGCACCGTCGGCGTCAACAGCGCACTTCCACAGCTGGAGCAGTTCGCCCGTTCGACACCGGACTCGGTGACCGGGGCGAAACTGATCGAGGATCGCTATCCCGACCAGGGCGGTCAGCCGCTGACCGTGATGAGCCGACCGGACAACAGTCGTGAGGTCCTGGCAGCCGTCGAAAGCACGTCGGGGGTCGCCAGCGCCGAGATCGGCCGGGCCGGCGCCGACTGGGTGGAGATCTCGGCGATGCCGGTCGACGCGGCGGAAAGCGCGGGCGAGACCGCGACGATCAAGGACCTTCGGGAGAACGTGCGAGAGGTCGCCGGTGAGGACGCGCTGGTCGGCGGCTCGAGCGCCGAGAAGCTCGACGAGGCCGAGACCAACAAGAGCGACCGCAATCTGGTGATGCCGCTGATCCTGCTGGTGGTGCTTGCCATCCTCGGGCTGCTGCTGCGGGCAGTCGTGGCACCGCTGGTGCTGGTCGCCACCGTCGTGGTGTCCTACTTCGGAGCCCTCGGACTGTGCAACCTGGTGTTCGACCACGTGTTCGGGTTCGCCGGGATGGAGTCGTCGGTGCCCCTGATCGGGTTCCTCTTCCTGGTCGCGCTCGGTGTCGACTACAACATCTTCTTGATGAGCCGGGTCCGTGAAGAAGCCGTCCGGCACGGGACTGTCGAGGGCACGAAGCGTGCCCTTGCCACGACCGGTGGCGTGATCACCTCGGCCGGCGTCGTGCTGGCGGCGACGTTCGTGGTGCTCGCCTCGCTGCCGCTGGTCATGCTGGTCGAGATCGGGGTCCTGGTGGCCGTCGGCGTGCTCATCGACACCTTGCTGGTGCGGTCCATCGTGGTTCCAGCGCTGACGATGTCGCTGGGTTCGCGGATATGGTGGCCCAGCAGGCTCTGGCGTGCAGAACAGGACCGTGTCGATGACCGTGCGTGAACGATGATGGTGCTTCGTCCGCCAGTGGCCGATTGGCTGCTGGCGGCGGGGTCGTTCGTGCTCGGCGTCGTCGGCGCGGTGACGCTCGAGTCGGTTGACTACGACGGCGAGCGCCGTGTCGATCTGTTGGCGATCGCGCTGCTGGGCGCGATGTCGGCGCTGTTGCTGGCTCGCCGGCGATGGCCGATCCTCGTCGTCCTGGCGGTCATCGCCGTGTCGACGCCGTACCACCTGCTCGACTACCCCCACGAGGCCACGATGGCGGCCTCACTGGTGGCTGCCTTCACGGCGGCGCGCTACAGCGAACCGCAGCGGCGGGCGGTCGCCGCGCTGGTGGCGGTGGCCGCGGTGACCGTGCCGGTCCTCGCCGACGAGGCATCAGGGGGATCCGGCGATGCCCTCCTCGGCGCCGGCTGGCTGTTCATGGCCTTCTTTGCCGGGCTGGCGGTCCGCTTCTACCAGAACTGGACCGCCGCCGTCGCCGCGCGGGTCGAGCAGGAACGGGCCGACGAGGTCGAGCGGCGGGTCGCCGAGGAGCGGGTGCTGATCGCCGCCGAGCTGCACGACGTCCTGGCGCACGGCCTCGCGATCGCCAACGTCCAGGCATCCGTCGCTGCGCACCTGATAGACCAGCTGCCGATGCGCGGGGATGCGTCGCTGCGGGAGGTGTCCAGCACCTTGCACGGCCTGGCAGACACGAGTCGGGCCACGCTGCATGAGCTGCGTGCCGTGCTGGACGTGCTCCATGGTGGCGAGGGCGAGCCGACCGAGCCGGCGCCCCACCTCGGTGAGCTGCAGAGGCTGGTGGAGATGGCCGAGGCGGCTGATCTCCGGGTCGATGTGGAGGCGGACGGGCTGTCGGGCGAGCTGCCGGCGACGGTTTCCGTCGTGGCCTATCGGATCATCCAGGAGTCGCTCACGAACGTCGTTCGACACTCGACGGCCGATCACGCGACCGTCCGACTCGACCAGGACGGCCGCCGGCTCCGCATCGCGGTTGTCGATCAGGGGCCCGCGCGACCGAGCCCAGCCCGGGCGTCACCCGGATTCGGGATCGTCGGCATGTCGGGGCGAGCGCAGGCCGTCGGTGGACAGCTGTCCGCCGGGCCGGGGGAGTCCGGAGGATTCGAGGTGTGGGCCACTCTGCCTCTGCCGGATGCCTGGCCGGTGCCATCATGATCCGGGTGCTGCTCGCCGATGACCAGGCTCTGGTGCGCGGCGCCTTCGCGCTGCTGGTCAACTCCGCTGATGGCATGGAAGTGGTCGGGGAAGCCGGCACCGGCGACGAGGCAGTGGCGCTGACTCGGGACCTGCGCCCGGATGTCGTCCTGATGGACATCAGGATGCCGAGCACCGACGGCATCGAAGCCACGCGGCGGATCTTCGCCGACGAGGGAGCCACCAGCAGCAAGGTGCTGATCCTGACCACGTTCGAGACGGACGTGAACGTACTGCGGAGCCTGCGCGCCGGGGCGTGCGGATTCCTGCCCAAGGACACCCGCCCGGATGCGCTGCTGGAGGCCATCCGTACCGTCGCGGCGGGGGCGGCGCTGCTGTCACCCGGCGCAACCAGAGCGGTCATCACCCGTGCGCTGAGTCGTCCCGACGCGACCGCGCCCGAGCGGCTGGCCAGCCTGACGGCGCGCGAACGTGAGGTGCTTCAGCTGGTCGCCGCGGGCCGAAGCAATCAGGAGATCGCGGACGAGCTGATCGTCAGCCCGCTGACGGCCAAGACCCATGTGGGCCGCATCCTCGCGAAGATGGGCGCTCGCGACCGGGTCCACCTCGTGATCGCCGCATACGAAGCAGGACTTCTCTAGGTTCTTCGCCAAGCAGGGCGTTGCTGTCCGAGGGCATGATGCGGACCGGTTGCGCGTCGCCGAGTGGGAAACATGAGCGCATCTTCCCTTGCAGTGCCGGGGCCGAGGGCCGCCCAGCGCCCCGTGGGCCGACCGTACGGCAACCGCGCTGTGGGTGGAAGGCTACGGTGAGAGCCCGGTAACAATGTGGATGGAGAAGACATGACGGTCAAGCGCGACATCACAGTCAATGGCGGCATCCTCGTGGCCCACGACGGCTCCGACTCGGCCGATGCTGCGTTGCAGACCGCACTCCACGTCGCGGGCGCGTTCGGCAACAAGGTCGAGGTCGTCCGCGCCTGGAGCCTCGCATCGGCGCCGACCCCGCCCACGCAGGAGATCGGCTACGTGCCGCCGCTGGACGACTTCGAGGCAGCCACCCTCGCGGCCCTGGAGAGCGATGTCGCCGCGGTCCGCGCCGAGTATCCCGACGTCACGATCACCTGCTCGGTGGTGAACGGCAACGCCGCCGAGAAGCTCATCGAGGCATCGGAGCACGCTGACCTCCTCGTGGTCGGCAGCCGCGGGCGCGGTGGTTTCGCCGGCTTGCTGCTGGGCTCGACGAGTGACCAGGTCGTCCACCACGCCAAGTGCCGTGTGCTGGTCGACCGCGGCGGTCGCAGGTCCTCAGCCGACTGAGAGCTACCCACCGTCGCGTCGCGTGGACAACTACTCGGACGCAGAGTAGGACTTGAACAATGAGACTCGGACGGATCGTCGCAGGGGCGGGTGTCGCGGTCGGTGCCGTGGCGGCACGGGACCTGATGCAGAAGAAGCACGCGCTGATGCGCAACTACCCGGTGATCTCGCACGCGCGGTACCTGCTGGAGACCATCGGCCCCGAGCTGCGTCAGTACATCGTCACCGGCAACGACGAGGAGCGTCCGTTCAGCCGCGATCAGCGGTCCTGGGTCTACGCCTCGTCCAAGCTGGAGAACAACTACTCCGGCTTCGGCACCGACAACGACATCGAGCACATGCCGGGCTACGCGATCATCAAGCACCGGACGTTCGCCAACTCGCTGCCGCACGATCACGCCGAGGGCATCGGGCTGCCCAGCGCCAAGGTGCTGGGCGGTCCGCGCGGACGCGCCAAGGCCTTCCGCCCTGCGTCGGTCGTCAACATCTCGGGGATGAGCTTCGGCTCGATGTCGGCCAATGCGATCAAGGCCCTCAACGAAGGCGCCAAGATGGCGGGCTGCCTGCAGAACACCGGCGAGGGCGGGTTGTCGTCGCACCACCGCCAGGGCGGCGACATCATCCTGCAGATCGGCACGGCCTACTTCGGCTGCCGCAACCCCGACGGCACCTTCTCGTTGGAGCGGCTCAAGGCCGTCGTCGACTCGGCACCCGTCCGTGCCATCGAGATCAAGTTGTCGCAGGGTGCCAAGCCCGGCCTCGGCGGGCTGCTGCCCGCCGCCAAGGTCACCGAGGAGATCAGCCAGATCCGTGGCATCCCGATGGGACAGGACTGCGCGAGCCCTTCGCGGCACACCGCGTTCACCGATGTCGACAGCCTGCTGGACTTCGTCGAGCTGCTCGCCGACGAGACCGGGCTGCCGGTCGGCATCAAGAGCGCCGTGGGAGAGATGGGGTTCTGGGACGAGCTCACCACCCGGATGGCCACCGAGGACCGAGGCGTCGACTTCGTGACGATCGACGGTGGTGAGGGCGGCACCGGCGCCTCGCCGCGGGTCTTCGCCGACTCGGTCGCGCTGCCGTTCCGGATGGCGTTCGCCCGGGTCTACGCGACGTTCGCCGCCGCCGGCCTCGCCGACGACGTGACGTTCATCGGCTCGGGCAAGCTTGGTCTGCCCGACAACGCCGTGGTCGCATTCGCGCTGGGCGCCGACATGGTCAGCGTGGCGCGCGAGGCGATGCTGTCGATCGGCTGCATCCAGTCGCAGAAGTGCCACACCGACCGGTGCCCGACGGGGGTGGCGACCCAGGACCCGTGGCTCGCGCACGGGCTGGACCCGGCGTCCAAGGCGGTGCGGTGCTCGCAGTACATCCAGACGCTGCGCAAGGAGCTGGTGAAGATCTCCGAGTCGGTGGGCGTCGCGCACCCGGGGCTGATCACTCCCGACGACATCGACATCCTCAACGGCGACTACGAGGCCCGGTCGTTGCGTGATTCCTATGGCTACCTGGACGGCTGGGGGAATCTCGGAGCCCGACTGGCCGAGGAGATCACCGAGCTGATGGCACCGGGTGGTTCACGCCCCGAGTCCGGCTCGATCGAGCAGGGTGAGGGCGAGAAGCCCCTCGGTCAGGACACCGAGATCACCTGACGTCTGCGCCCGCCTGGGCGTCGATGCCGGACTCTGCGCTGCGTGCGGGAGCCAGGACGAGCGCGACGGTGGTCGTGGGTACGTCGACGACCCCGATGAAGCCGCCGAGCGACTCCGCCCGGGTCGCCGCCTCGGTCAGACCGCTCCCGGACCCGTCGGGCGAGGCGTGGACGATCCCCGGCTCGATGCCGCGGACGCCCTCGTCGCTCACCCGCAGCCGGAACTGGCCGCCTTCCGTGACGATCTCGACCGTCACGGTCCCGGTTCCGTGCGCCAGCGCGTTCTCGATCAGCACGTCCACGATCCGCTCCACCGGAGCGCGCACCGTCCGCACCACGGCCGGGCGGGACGCGACCAGCACGAGGGGCCGTCCCTCGGTCCGGGCACGCGCCGACCAGCGGTCCGCCGCATCGGCTGCGACGTCGTTCAGGTCGAGGTCGGTCTTCTCGCCGAGGCGGCCGCCGTCACCTTCGAGCAGCGTCGTGACGACCTCGCCGAGCCGGTCGACCTCCGCCAGGCTGTGGTGCAGCTCGTCGGCGACCGCGGGCGGGATCTCCGGCCACAGGGTCATGTCCTCCAGCGACAGTCGAAGGGCCGTGAGCGGCGTGCGCAGCTCGTGCGACGCCACGACCGCCAGCTCCCGCTCACGCTGCACCAGTGCTTCGAGCTGGGTCGCGGCGGTGCGCAGCGCGGCGCCGAGCTCTGCGGCCTCCCGGATGTACGAGCGGTGCACCGGGGTGTCGAAGTGGCCTTCGCCGATGCGGGTGGCGTCGGCGGCCAGGCGGCGGAACGGCCGGGCGAAGCGGGCGGCCATCAACCAGCCGATGATCCCGGCAAGCGCGGCCAGGGTCAGGCCCAGGACGACCAGGGGCAGCATCTGATCCGAGATCCGATCGGAGCTGACGGATGCGTCCTGCGTCAGGATCACGCGTCCTCCGCCGTCCTGGACGGGGCGGGTCGCCGACACGTCGTTGTCGTGACGCGGTGTCGTCCGCGTGCTGGTCGTCGTGCCGTCGGCGGCCACGTAGGTGATCGTCTGGCCGGGGTGGGTCAGACCGTCCAGGAACGACCGGGTGGCTCCCTCCTCCACCTGGCCGGAGATCGCGACGGCCGCGAGGTCGGCGGCCTGGGCGACGGCTTCGTGATCCTGGTCCCTGACGAGGTCGGCCGTGGAGTAGGCCAGGACCGCGCCGAAGGCGACGATCATGGCCACGGTCATCGCGACCAGCGTCACGACCAGCCGTTCACGCATCCGGGTGGTTCTCCAGCCTGAAGCCCACGCCGCGCACCGTCACGATGCGCGATGTCGTCGGGGTGTCCTCCAGCTTCTGCCGCAAGCGTCCGATCGTGGTGTCCAGCGTCTTGGTGGAGCCGAACCAGTTCTCGTCCCACACCTCGTCCATGACCCGTTCGCGGGTGAAGACCGCCCCCGGGCTGGAGTGCAGCAGTGCGAGGACGTCGAACTCCTTGGCGGTGACGGTGAGCTCTTTCGGGCCCACCCACACGCGCCGTCCATCGGCGTCGACGCGCAGCGCGGTGCTCGGGGCGCGGTCCGATGGCGAACCGGTCCGGGCAGAGGCATCGCCCGCCCCACGATCGGACGCGTCGCCGCTCCTGCGGTCGGCGGGTCCGCCGGTGCGGTCGCTGCTTCGTCGTCCGTACGGGCGCACGGTCGGGTCTTCGGGCAGGATGCCGCCGCGGCGCTCGAACGTCGGGCCGGGCTGCGGGGATGCGGCTCCCGCGGCAGCGCCGGCTGCGGCTCCCGCGGAGGGCGCCGCGCGGCGCAGCAGTGCGCGGGAGCGGGCCATCAGCTCGGCCAGCCCGAAGGGCTTGGCCAGGTAGTCGTCCGCGCCCACGTCCAGGCCCACGACGCGGTCGAGCTCGCCGCCGCGGGCGGTCAGGATCATGACGCCACCGATGTAGCCGCCGGCGCGGATCCGCCGGCACACCTCGAGACCGTCGATGTCGGGCAGTCCCAGATCCAGGAGCACCAGATCGACGCCGCCGGCCTGGACCCGTTCGACGGCCGCCAGGCCCGCTGACACCCGTTCGACGAGATAGTCCTCCCGCTGGAGGGTACGGATCAGGGGCGCGGAGATCTGGTCGTCGTCCTCGACGAGCAGCACGAGGTGGGGCATTTCAGGAAGCATACGGTGACCTGCTGCGACGCTCAGTGACTCGCCGCGGCAGGTCGGCCACCAGGAGTGCGATCACCACGATCGCCAGGGAGAACACCGCCGCGGGCAGGACGCCCCAGGTCCGGTCCTGGCCGGGCAGCCCCAAGATGGCAGGAACAAGGGCGCCCAGGCAGCTCAGCACGACCAGGAACCCGACGCCGAGCCGGGATTCCACGCTGTTGTCACGCAGCAGCTTGGCTGCCCCGGCGGCGGTGGCAGCGGCTTGAGCGAGCAGCAGCGCCTCGATGTAGGTGTCGTGGTCGCCGTGAAGGGCCAGGAACAACTGGACGAGGGCGAGCAGCATCGTGGCCAGACCGGCGGACCGCGACGCGGGCGTGTGGGCGAGAGGCATCAGAAGTCCACATCCGACGGGCCGGTCTCGCTGACGTCGGTGGTGCTGACCGAGTTGCCGGCCAGATCGGTCATGGAGCTGGATGGCGTCCACACCATGGTGGCCGGGTCGGTCACGCGCTGCCCAGTGCTGGGCGTGCTGAGGAGCTTGACGGTGACCACCGTGCGTCCCAGGTCGTCGAGCTGGGCCGAGACCGTCATGTTGGCGGTGGCGTCGACCAGCCACAGCGCGAAGTCTGCGTTCAGCTCGACCGACCCGATGCGCAGGTTGCTCGGGCTGGAGATGTCGAAGGAGTCGCTGACGAAGAAGCCGCCCTTGACCTTGAGGGTGCCGGACGTTGCGTCACCCGACCAGCCGGAGTAGATCGAGCTGAGGTCCATCTGCTCGCTGAACGTGTAGACGACCGTGTCGCCGCTGTCGACCTTGCCGTTGATGCCGGAGCCGTTGGTGGTCTGGATGTCGATGCCCGTGGCCCGCGTGTTGTCGACGATGCGGTCGGCGACCACCTCGGAGATGGTCTGGGTGCCGTTGTTCTCGGTCAGCACGGCGCGCAGGTCGTAGGTGCCGTCGGCGACGCCGGCGGTCGCGAACGTGCAGCTGTACGGCGAGTTGGTGTCCGTGCAGATGTCGGTCCAGCTGTTCGATCCGGCGCCGGCGCGCTGGATCTTGACCGAGCGGATCGTGGTGCTCGCCTCGGCCTGTGCCTGAAGCGTCACGTTTCCACGCAGGTGGGTGCTGGGCGGGGTGAGCGTGACGAAGGTGTTCTTGACGACGACGCGCCGGATCTCCGCCGACGTCGTGGAGTTGCCGGCCCTGTCGGTTGCGACGGCGCGGAAGGTGTAGGTGTCGTTGTCCAGCTTGTTGGTGTCGTACGAGCAGCGGGAAGGGGTGCCCGTCGCTGTGCACAGGTCGGTCCACTTCGTGCCGGAGCTGGCCTGGAAGACGACCTCGGCGATGCCGGAGTGAGCGTCTGTCGCGGTTGCTTCGAAGGTCTTGGTGCCGTTCAGGGGGGTGCCCGGGTCGGTCATCTTGACACCCGTCGGAGCGGCGTTGTCCACGATGACCTTGCTGACGACCGGGGACGTGTAGCTGGTGGTGCCGACGACGGCGATGGCCCGCAGGTCGTAGGAGCCGTTCGGGGCAATCTTGGTGTCCACCGAGCAGGTGTACGGCTTGGCGGTCGAGCTGCAGATCGTCGTCCAGTTCGTGGTCCCGGTCGGCGCGAACTCGACGCGAACCGATGACACCTGCAGTGCGCCGACGTTGCTGAGCGTCACGGCGGTGGTGACGGGGCCGCGCAGGAAGTCGCCCGGACGGTCCAGCGACACCGTCAGGCGGTTGGAGACGTTCGCGCGCACAGTGGCGGACGTCGACGTGTTCCCGGCGGTGTCGAGCGCGACAGCGCGCAGGTCGTAGGATCCGTCCGCCAGGGACGTGGTGTTCCAGTCGCAGGCGTACGGGGTCGTCCGCGTCTCGCAGACGGTGGTCCAGGTGGAGCTGCCGGCAGTCGCACGCTGGATCGTGACACCAGCGACGCCGGAGACGTCGTCGGTCGCGACGGCGGTGATCTTGGTCGTGCCCGACACCGTCCCGGCCGGCGGGGTCACCGCGATCGTCGGCGGCGTCCAGTCGGCGGCGGCGGAGACCGTGCCGGTCGAGGCGGTGCTGGAGACGTAGGAGGCCGACGACGAACCCGTGAGGGAGATGGACGCGACGACGGCCGCCAGGACGACGATCATGACGGACAGGCGACGGGGCATCGGGTTCACCTTCTCTCGGTGTCGGGGTGTCGAGCTCATGTGTTCACTCTAGAAAAAGCCGCTCCACGGGACTTCCACACGATTGCCTCAAGAGCTACACATCTGCCGAGACGACGACGTGCCGCCGACCGGGTGGTCGACGGCACGCGTTGAGGCGAGAATCGGGGCGGCGCAGGCGCCCGGGTCACTGGTTGGTGGTCGTGCCGCTCTCCTGGACCGAGTCCCACTTGAACGCAGCCGTGGCGGTCTTGCCCTGGTCGGTGTTGGGGGTGGCCTGGTCGAGCTTGACGCTGAAGGTGAAGTTGTTCGCGACACGGGGGTTCACGAGCCCGAGATCCTGGGGGGCGCCGTCGGCGAGCCCACCGAAGGCGCCGGTGTAGACCACCTTGTTGGTCGTGGTGTTGGTGATGACCAGCGTCAGGTTGCTGCCGGTGAAGGTGTTGGTGGAGGCCGTCTCGGTGAGGGAGAACCTCGCCGGCAGCGAGCCGGTGTTCGTGATGGTCAGGCTGCCGTTGGCGACGTCACCGGGCTTGATGTTGGTGAGGTTGAAGACTGCCGCGTTGGCCTTGGAGTTGCTCTGGCTCAGCGTGCCCGCCGTGACGGAGCTGATCGTGTTGGTGCTGGTGGAGGTGAAGGTCGCGCCCGATCCGACAGCGATCGCGCCGGCGGCGACCAGCGTGGCGAGCGGCAGGAGGATCTTGGTGAGCTTCATCGGGGTTCATCCTTCAGCGGTGGTGTCGTGGGTGTTCGTTGGCTTGTGACACCAACCTATGGAGCCGCGATCCACGCGTTCTCCACACGATGTCCTCGAGAAATCCACACTTCGGAACCACCTGCCGCACCACGCACATCGGCCGGCGGGCGCCCCTGGGCACTCGCCGGCCGAAGACCGAGGGGTTGTTCAGGCGTGGGTCAGGATCCCGTTGCGCTGGCCGGAGTCGGCGGCCTTGCGGCGGTTGCCGATGCCCAGGCCGCGTCCGAGCTCGACCAGGCTGAGCAGGGCGATGATCGCAGCTGGAACGCCCACCACAAGCATGCGGGTCTCGCGATCGGCCATGGCGACGAAGACCCAGCCCACGTGCGGCACGGTTGTCTTGACGACGGGCTGGGTGTCCGCCGTGAGGCTGAACTTCCACGGATCCGGATCGGGGTTCGCGTCGCCCTGTGTCTGCAGCTGACGGACACCCGTGTCCAGGATCTTGTCGCTGATGATGCGGTGCGTCACCAGGTTGGTGACACCGCTGTCCGGCGGCGGCAGGTACGTGATGACATCGCCTACCTTGACGTCCTCCACCGGTACCGGCTTCTCGAAGGCGACCGAGCCCTTCTCGAACGTGCCGGACATCGACCCGCCGGTGATGACGTAACGCTCGTACCCGAACAGGCTCGGTGCGAGGTAGCCGATGCCGGCCAGGGTCACGGCGATCACGACGACGTTGACCAGACCGGAACCGACGCGAGCAAGGATGCTGCGGCGGGGACGGGCGTGGGAACGGCTCATGATCGGGTCCTGTCAGTGATGGGCGAGCGGTCTGGCGTGATGCGGTGGTGCGCTTGCTGATGAGATCAACTTATTGAGTTGCGGTCCACGCGATCTCCACGCGATCTCCACATTCGCTCCACACCTTTGCGCCATCGGACGAGGGGACAGGAAGCCGGAAGTCACTGCTCTGCCGAACGAGGAACCGGTCGGTGGGCGTCGTGGACGCTCACCGACCGGTTGGGTCGAGTGCTGTTGCTCAAGTGGTGATCGGTGATGGGATGCCCACCACGAACATCTGGATCTCGCGATCAGTCGTGGTCATCAGCACCCGGCCTCGCAGGTCACTGCTCGCTGGTGGTGGCGGCCTGCTGGACGGAGTCCCACTGGAAGGCGGCGGTGGCGGTCTTGCCCTGCTCGGTGTTGTCGGCGTCCTTGTCCAGCTGGGCGCTGAAGACGAAGTCGTTGGCGGTGCCCGCAGCGATGGTGCCGAGTGCCTTCTTGTCGCCGTCCTTGAGGCCACCGAAGGTGCCGGTGTAGACCTCGGCGCCGGTGGTCTTGTTGGTGATCGTCAGCCGCAGGTTCTCGGCCTTGAAACCGTTGGTCGAGACGGTCTCGGTCAGGGTGAAGTCGGCGGGCAGCGAGCCGGTGTTGGTGATCGTCAGCTTGCCGTTGACGATGTCGCCGGGCTTGGCGTTCGTGAGGGTGAAGATCGCGGCCTGGTCCTTGGAGTTGGTCTGCGTCAGGGTGCCGGAGGTGACCGAGCTGATGGAGTTGGCCGTGGTCGAGGTGAAGGTGGCGCCCGATCCGACTGCGATGGCGCCGGCGGCGACGAGGGTTCCGAGGGGGAGCAGGAGCTTGGTGATCTTCATGGTGGTGGTCCTTTGTGGTGTCGTGGTGGGGGGGTGGTGCGTTTGGCTTGTGACATCAACTTATTGAGGTCAGATCCACGCGTTCTCCACACAACTTCCCCACCCGTTCCACACTTGTGAACCAGTTGCCCGGGACGTCCAGGCCGGAAAACGAGGAACCGGTCGGTGGGCGTCGTGGACGCTCACCGACCGGTTGGGTCGAGTGCTGTTGCTCAAGTGGTGATCGGTGATGGGATGCCCACCACGAACATCTGGATCTCGCGATCAGTCGTGGTCATCAGCACCCGGCCTCGCAGGTCACTGCTCGCTGGTGGTGGCGGCCTGCTGGACGGAGTCCCACTGGAAGGCGGCGGTGGCGGTCTTGCCCTGCTCGGTGTTGTCGGCGTCCTTGTCCAGCTGGGCGCTGAAGACGAAGTCGTTGGCGGTGCCCGCAGCGATGGTGCCGAGTGCCTTCTTGTCGCCGTCCTTGAGGCCACCGAAGGTGCCGGTGTAGACCTCGGCGCCGGTGGTCTTGTTGGTGATCGTCAGCCGCAGGTTCTCGGCCTTGAAACCGTTGGTCGAGACGGTCTCGGTCAGGGTGAAGTCGGCGGGCAGCGAGCCGGTGTTGGTGATCGTCAGCTTGCCGTTGACGATGTCGCCGGGCTTGGCGTTCGTGAGGGTGAAGATCGCGGCCTGGTCCTTGGAGTTGGTCTGCGTCAGGGTGCCGGAGGTGACCGAGCTGATGGAGTTGGCCGTGGTCGAGGTGAAGGTGGCGCCCGATCCGACTGCGATGGCGCCGGCGGCGACGAGGGTTCCGAGGGGGAGCAGGAGCTTGGTGATCTTCATGGTGGTGGTCCTTTGTGGTGTCGTGGTGGGGGCGGTGCGTTTGGCTTGTGACATCAACTTATTGAGGTCAGATCCACGCGTTCTCCACACAACTTCCCCACCCGTTCCACACTTGTGAACCAGTTGCCCGGGACGTCCAGGCCGGAAAACGAGGAACCGGTCGGTGGGCGTCGTGGACGCTCACCGACCGGTTGGGTCGAGTGCTGTTGCTCAAGTGGTGATCGGTGATGGGATGCCCACCACGAACATCTGGATCTCGCGATCAGTCGTGGTCATCAGCACCCGGCCTCGCAGGTCACTGCTCGCTGGTGGTGGCGGCCTGCTGGACGGAGTCCCACTGGAAGGCGGCGGTGGCGGTCTTGCCCTGCTCGGTGTTGTCGGCGTCCTTGTCCAGCTGGGCGCTGAAGACGAAGTCGTTGGCGGTGCCCGCAGCGATGGTGCCGAGTGCCTTCTTGTCGCCGTCCTTGAGGCCACCGAAGGTGCCGGTGTAGACCTCGGCGCCGGTGGTCTTGTTGGTGATCGTCAGCCGCAGGTTCTCGGCCTTGAAACCGTTGGTCGAGACGGTCTCGGTCAGGGTGAAGTCGGCGGGCAGCGAGCCGGTGTTGGTGATCGTCAGCTTGCCGTTGACGATGTCGCCGGGCTTGGCGTTCGTGAGGGTGAAGATCGCGGCCTGGTCCTTGGAGTTGGTCTGCGTCAGGGTGCCGGAGGTGACCGAGCTGATGGAGTTGGCCGTGGTCGAGGTGAAGGTGGCGCCCGATCCGACTGCGATGGCGCCGGCGGCGACGAGGGTTCCGAGGGGGAGCAGGAGCTTGGTGATCTTCATGGTGGTGGTCCTTTGTGGTGTCGTGGTGGGGGCGGTGCGTTTGGCTTGTGACATCAACTTATTGAGGTCAGATCCACGCGTTCTCCACACAACTTCCTCACCAGCTCCACAGTTCGGCACCACCTGCCGAAGGAGCTGTCCGACCGTCAGACCGGCAGGTCGAACCAGACGCTCGTGCCGCCACCGGGGGCGTTCTCCATGCCGCTCGCGCCGCCGTGCGCGCTGATGATGCGGCGGGCTGTCGCGAGCCCGATGCCGTGGCCCGCCGTGGCCGAGGGCACGCGGGTGAACAGCTCGAACACCGCCTCGTGCCGATCCGCGGGCACGCCGATGCCGTTGTCGGTGACCCGGATCCGCCAGTGCTCGGTCAAACGCTCGGAGGTGATCGACACGATGGGGCGGGTGCCGGGTCGGGCGAACTTGATCGCATTGGTGACCAGGTTGAGCACGACCGGATAGAGCAGGGCCGGATCTGCCGTCACATGGGGCAGCGGGCCGACGCGGATGTCCGCGTCCTCGCGCCGGATCATCGGGTCGACGTCGGTGAGCACGAGCTCGACGATCTTGGTCAGGTCGGTCTCGACGAGGCGCAGGCGTCCGTCCTCCTGCGCGAAGGCCAGCATCTCCTCGATCATGGAATCCATGCGGTGACCTGCCGCGCTGAGCGCATCGACCATCTGGGCCACCTCGGTGTTCTCCTCGACGACCGGCTCCATGGCGAGCAGCTCGGCGTTGAGCAGGATCGCTGTCAGGGGAGCCCGCAGGTCGTGGCTCACCTGCCCCGCGAACTGCGAGAGATGGGAGTTTGACCGCTTCAGCTCGTCGCGGACGTCCATCAGCTCCTGCAGGGAGTCCTCCAGGGCCCGGCCGCGATAGCGCAGGTCGAGCAGCACGGTGACCTGGCCGGCCATGATGCTCAGCGCCTTGGTCTGCACGTCGGTGAGCTCACGCGGGACGGTGTCGAGGACGGCCAGTCGTCCGAGCGGGACGCCGCCCGGGCTCAGGACGGGGGCCGACGCGTGGAAACGCACGGAGCCGTCGGCACCGGTCATGTGGGGGTTGCCGGAGAAGCGGGGGTCCAGGGCGGTGTCCGGGACGACCACCGTTCCCGGGTCGTCCAGGATGGCGCCACACATCGACTGGTCGCAGGAGCACGAGCTGATGTCGAAGCCGAAGCTCGCGATCTGGTGGTGTCGTTCGCTGCCCACCATCGCGATCGCCGCGTACGGCGCCTCGCAGATCGCGGCCACCAGGTCGACCAGGGACTGCAGGTCCCGGCCCGGGTCGTCCGGGTCGAGCCGCCCGTAGCGTTCGATCTCCCGGTCGACGACGGCCGCGTCGCGGACTGACGATTCCATGCGTTCCCCGATGCCTGGATAGGACCTAAGTCCCCATCGTCGCACGTCCGGTCCCGGGACGGGACGAATCGCGGGTGCACCCCTGCGGCCGTAGCGTGGTCTGGTGACGGAGACGACCGAACCCCAGCTGGCCCCCGAAGAGCGCGACCGCCGCTGGCCGGCGCTGGCGGTGTGCCTGCTCGCCGGCGCGATGACCCTGCTGGACGTCAGCATCGTCAACGTCGCGCTGCCCTCGATCCGCGAAGGGCTCGACGCCGGCAACAGCACGATCCAGTGGGTCGTGGCCGGTTACGCCCTGGCCTTCGGCATCGTGCTCGTCCCGGCCGGCCGCCTGGGCGACGCGCGCAGCCGCAAGACCGTGTTCATGGCGGGCGTCGCATTGTTCACCGTGGCCAGCGCGGTGTGCGGCGCCGCCCAGGAGCCGTTGTGGATCGGCGTCGCCCGCGTCGCCCAGGGCATCGGCGGCGGTCTCATCACGCCACAGGTCTCCGGGTTCATCCAGAACCTGTTCAAGGGCCCCGAGCGGGGCCGTGCATTCGGTCTGTTCGGCGCCACGATCGGTGTGTCGACGGCGATCGGGCCCGTGCTCGGCGGCCTCCTGATCCAGCTGGGCGGCGAGGAGTCCGGCTGGCGACTGGTCTTCTACGTCAACGTGCCGATCGGCATCCTGTTGATGGTCATGGCCCACCGCTACCTGCCGGCCGCCGTGCGTGGCCCGAAGCAGTCCCTCGACCCGGTGGGCGTCCTGCTGTTCGGCGCCGCGATGTTCTTCGTGCTGCTGCCGCTGGTCACCGGCGGCCAGGACTCGTCGTTGTCACAGCGCCCGTGGTGGTTGCTGGGCATCTCGGCCGCACTGCTGATCGCCTTCGTCCTGTGGGAGCGGTACTGGGCCGGTCGCGACCGGGAGACGTTGCTGGACATGTCGCTGGTGAAGGTCCGGTCCTTCGTCCTCGGCGTCGGCCTGGGCACGTTCTACTTCGCCGGGTTCACCTCGATCTTCATCGTCCTGACCCTCTACCTGCAGCAGGGACTCGGCTACTCCGCCCTGGAGGCGGGCCTGACCCAGCTGCCGTTCGCGGTCGGCTCGGCGGTGGCCGCGTTGCTGGGCGGACGCCTCGTCGAACGGATGGGGCGCGCGCTCGTCGTGACGGGCCTGGTGCTCATCAGCGTGTCCCTCGTCATCGTCGACATCCTGGTGCCGCACCTCGGCTCGGACGTGGGCCTCAAGCTCGCGCCGGTCCTGCTGCTCGCCGGCCTCGGTGGCGGCCTGGTCATCTCGCCCAACATCACGCTCGCGCTGGACGAGGTCGAACCCGCCCGGGCCGGTGCCGGGGGTGGGCTGCTGCAGACCGCGCAACGGGTCGGTTCAGCGATCGGCGTGGCGATCGTCCTGGCACTGTTCTTCGAGCGGGTCCGGTCCACCCGTGGCGACTTCGCCGATGCGCTGTCGTACAGCCTGCACGTCACGATCGGGTTCGTCCTGGTCGCACTCCTGCTCGGCATCGCCGACCTGGCACGCCGGGCACGTGACGCGCGCCCCACGACCGACCACTAGGAACGGCAGTGTCACTGTGAGTGACACACTAACCTCGGGGGTGGGGGAGGTCAGCAGGGTCGGCGCAGCCGGCGGTGCGCTCCCCGTCGATGCCGCAGTTGAACCCGACCCGGGAGCCCCCCTGATGCCCGAGCCACTGGACAGTCGTCTTCGCGACGACCAGGCGCTGGACGAGATCGAGCTGACCAGTCGGCTCATGATCGCCGCCTCGTCCAAGGACGGACCCCTGTCGCAGCGGGAGATCGACGAGATCCTGGGAATTGCGACAGTCGGTCGGCCCGTCAGCGGCACCCGCGATTGACAGGCGCAAACGGCCAGCATCTAGCATGGGCGTGCCCTACTCAGCATTGACAGGAGCTAGTCGTGCGTTTTCGCATTCGACCAGTTGAAGCATCTTTTTACGATCTGTTCACCGAGATGGCGAACCACCTCGTGGAGGGTGCAAATCTGCTGGCGCAGATGCTCGACCCAGGAACCGACAAGAACGCTCTCGGTGACCTGATGCGAGAAGCAGAGCACCAAGCGGACGAGACGACCCACAAGATCATCAAGCGGGCCAACTCGACGTTCATCACGCCGTTCGACCGCGAGGACATCTACCGTCTCGCGAGCAGCCTCGACGACGTCATGGACTTCATGGAGGAGACCGTCGACCTCGTGGGCCTGTACGAGCTCGGCGAGCTGCCGGCCGACTTCGCCCCGCAGGTCGAGGTGCTCCAGCGTGCGACCCAGCTGACCGCCGAGGCCATGCCGCGTCTGCGGACGATGAAGGACCTCGACGAGTACTGGATCGAGATCAACCGCCTCGAGAACCAGGGCGACCGCTCCTACCGTCGCATCGTCGCCCACCTGTTCAGCGGCACGTACAAGTCGCTCGAGGTCCTGAAGCTCAAGGACGTCGTCGACTCGCTCGAGCACGCCATCGACGCGCTCGAGTCCGTTGCGAACACGGTGGAGCAGATCGCCGTCAAGGAGTCCTGAGCAGTGGATCTCGTTCTCGGCCTGGTCATCGCCACGGTCGTCATCGCACTGTTCTTCGACTACACCAACGGCTTCCACGACGCAGCCAACGCGATCGCCACCTCCGTGTCGACGCGTGCCCTGACGCCTCGCATCGCGCTGATGATGGCTGCGATCCTCAACTTCGTGGGGGCGCTGCTGGGCGTCGGTGTCGCCAAGACGATCAAGGAGATCCTCGTCGGCTTCGACGACATGAGCTCCGAACATGCCTTGACCGTGGTGATGAGTGCCCTGGTCGGGGCCATCACGTGGAATCTCATCACCTGGTACTTCGGCATCCCCTCGTCGTCCTCACACGCCCTGATCGGCGGCCTGATCGGCGTCGGCCTCGCGGCAGGCGTGACCGTCGACTGGGACAAGGTCGTCGACAAGGTCGTCATCCCGATGGTCATGAGCCCCGCGCTCGGCTTCGGTGGTGCATTCCTGGTGATGCTGACGATCATGTGGGTCTTCCGTCGAGCCAATCCGCACACCGTCAACCGTGGGTTCCGCCATTCGCAGACCGTCTCGGCGGCAGCACTGTCGCTCGGCCACGGCCTGCAGGACGCGCAGAAGACCATGGGCGTCATCGTCCTGGCGCTCGTCGCCGGCGGCTACGGCCCCACGGCCGGCGAGCGGGAGATCCCCGTCTGGGTCGTCTTCGCCGCCGCTGGCGCGATCTCCCTCGGCACGCTGTCGGGTGGCATGCGCATCATGCGCACGATGGGTCGCCGCATCATCGCGCTCGACCCACCGCGCGGATTCGCGGCCGAGTCCACGGCTGCTGTCGTCCTGTACGGCATGGCCATCGGCCTGCACGCCCCCGTCTCGACGACCCACACCATGACCTCGGCGGTCATGGGCGCCGGCGCGACCAAGCGGTTCAGCGCGGTGCGCTGGGGAGTGGCCCGCGGCATCGTCACCGCCTGGATCGTCACGATCCCGGCTGCAGCTGGTGTCGGTGCGCTCACGTACCTGCTGCTGCGCCTGGTCATCCCCGGCAACTGATCGCACCGGGCCTCGCCCCGATTCGTGCCACCCCGTCGCTCGACCCATGGTTGAGTAGCAGGGTGAGCCATGCCTCGGTCGTCATCATCGGCGGCGGGGCGATGGGGGTCAGCGCGGCCTACCACCTGGCCCGTGCTGGGGTGCGGGACGTCGTCCTGCTGGAGCGGGGCGCCCTGGGCGAGGGATCGACGTGCCGGGCGGCCGGGGGTGTGCGGGCGCAGTTCTCCGACGAGGTCAACATCCTGCTCGGGCACCGTAGCCTCGACACCTTCGAGAGGTTCGCCACGACCTTCCACCAGGAGATCGACCTGCACCAGGTGGGCTACTTGTTCTTGCTCGACACAGCCGAGAGCGTCACCACCTTCGAGGCGAACATCGCGCTGCAGAACTCGTTGGGGGTCTCGACCCACATGATCAGCCCGCGTGAGGCGCTGGCTCTGTCACCGGGCATCAGTACCGACGGCTTGCTGGCAGCCGCCTGGGCTCCCCGCGCCGGCCACTGCTCGCCTGAGTCGGTGGTGCTGGGCTACGCGACTGCGGCCCGACGGCTCGGGGCGCAGCTGGTCACGGGATGCGAGGTCACCGACATCGAGGTCGTCGACGGTGCGGTCGCCGCCGTCGTGACCGATCGCGGTCGCATCCATACCGACACCGTGGTCTGCGCCGCTGGTGCCTGGTCAGGCCAGGTGGGTTCGCTCGCAGGCGTCGACCTGCCGGTCACCCCGCTGCGCCGGCAGGTACTGATCACCGAGCCCGTGGCCTCGGTCAGTGCCACGACGCCCTTCACGATCGACTTCTCGACCAGCTACTACTTCCACCACGAGGGGAAGGGCCTGCTGCTCGGGATGTCCGACCCGGACGAGACACCCGGCTTCGAGCTCGGCCGCTCGGAGGCTTGGTTGCCGCGCCTCGGCGAGGCGATGGCCCGGCGCACACCCAGCTTCACTGAGGTCGGGATCAGGGGTGGATGGGCCGGGCTGTACGAGGTCACGCCCGACCACAATGCACTGATCGGCGAGGCGAACGGCGTCTCGCGTTTCCTGTACGCCACCGGGTTCTCGGGCCATGGGTTCTTGATGGCCCCGGCCGTCGGCGAGATCGTTCGCGATCTCTACCTGGGGACGCCGCCCGTCATCGACGTCAGCAGCCTTGACGTCGCCCGGTTCGACGCCGGCGCCGCGCGCCCCGAGACAACGATCGTCTGAGCGCGCCTACCCGAACCGGCCCTGGATGTAGGCCTCGGTGGCGGGCTCCTGCGGGTTGGAGAAGATCGTCTCGGTCCGTCCGGTCTCGATGAGGCGGCCGGGCTTGCCCACCCCGGAGAGGTTGAAGAACGCCGTCTCGTCGGAGACGCGGGCGGCCTGCTGCATGTTGTGCGTGACGATGACGATCGTGTACTCGCTCTTCAGCTCGTGGATGAGATCCTCGATCACGCTGGTCGAGATCGGGTCGAGCGCCGAGCAGGGCTCGTCCATCAGCAGGATCTCCGGCTCGACCGAGATCGCGCGGGCGATGCACAGGCGCTGCTGCTGACCTCCCGACAGGCCCGATCCGGGCCGGTCCAGGCGGTCCTTGACCTCGGCCCACAGCCCTGCACTGCGCAACGACCGCTCGACGACGTCATCGGCGTCCGCCTTCTTCATCCGCTTGCTGTTGAGCCGCTGGCCGGCCAGGACGTTGTCGTAGATCGACATCGTGGGGAAGGGGTTGGGGCGCTGGAACACCATGCCGATCATGCGGCGCACGTTCACCGGATCCACATCCGATGCGTACAGGTCCTGACCGTCGATCAGCACCTTGCCCTCGACACGGGCGCCGCGGATGACTTCGTGCATGCGGTTCAGGGAGCGCAGGAAGGTCGACTTGCCGCAGCCGGACGGGCCGATGAAGGCCGTCACCGACTTCGCGGGGATCTGGATCGTGACGTCCTCGACGGCGAGGAAGTCGCCGTAGTAGATGTTCAGGTCAGAGACATCGATGCTCTTGGCCATGGTGCAGTCCTTCCGAGAGGCTTAACGCTCGCCCTTGGGCGAGAAGAAGTGGGAGACGAGGCGGGCGATCAGGTTCAGCAGCATCACGATCACCAGCAGGGTCAGGGCGGCGCCCCAGGCCCGGTCGATGCTGAACTCAGGCGGGATGCCGGGATTGCGGATCGACGTGTAGGCGAACACCGGCAGCGTCGCCATGCGGCCGTCGAAGAGGTTGAAGTTCATCGAGTCGGTCATGCCGGCGATGATCAGCAGCGGGGCGGTCTCGCCGATGACCCGGGCGATCGCGAGCGTGATGCCGGTGACGATGCCGGCCAGCGCGGTCGGCAGGACGACCTTGGCGACGGTGCGCCACTTCGGCACGCCCAGGGCGTAGGACGCCTCGCGCAGCTCGTTCGGCACCAGCTTGAGCATCTCCTCGGTCGACCGGACGACCACCGGGATCATCAGGACCGACAGCGCGACCGAGCCGCCGATGCCCATGCGGACCCCCTCGCCGAAGAACAGCACGAACAGCGCGTAGGCGAACAGGCCGGCCACGATCGACGGGATGCCCGTCATGACGTCGACCATGAAGCGGATCCAGCGCGACAGCCGGTTGCCGTCGGCGTACTCGACCAGGTAGATCGCCGCGAACAGGCCGATCGGGACGGAGATGACGGTGGCGGCTCCGGTGATCAGCAGCGTGCCGGTCAGGGCGTGGTAGATGCCACCGCCCTCGCCGACCACGTTGCGCATCGAGTACGTGAAGAACTGGGTCGACAGGACGGGCGCGCCCTTGCTGATGATCGTGATCAGGATGCTGAACAGCGGGAACATCGCCAGCACGAACGATGAGGTCACCAGGACGGTGACCAGCCGGTCGGTCGCCTTGCGGCGTCCCTCCACGGCAACGGACAACGCGGGCAGCGACAGGGTCAGCGCGAGCACGAGCAGGGCGGAGAGCACCAGGTTCAGGCCCGCCACCAGGTAGAGCACCGCCGCGATGGCCACGGCGCCGCCGATCACCGCGCGGGGGAGCCACGTGGGCAGCCGCTGGCCGTAGAGCTGCTGCTGGACGTCGAGGGGGCCGGGCTTGCGGGGGGTGAGAGTGGTCGTCATCAGTTGGCTCCGGAGAATTCCTTGCGGCGATCCACGATGGCCCGCGCAGCGAAGTTGACGAGGAAGGTGATCACGAACAGCACCAGGCCACTGGCGATCAGTGCGTTGACCGTCTTGCCGCTGGCCTCGCCGAACTTGAGGGCGATGTTGGCCGCGATCGTGCTGGGGTTGGTGCTGCTGATCAGGTTGGCGGTCACCGTGCCGACGCTGACCGACAGCACCATCGCGACGGCCAGCGTCTCGCCGAGCGCCCGCCCCAGCCCGAGCATCGCCGCCGAGACGATGCCGGAGCGGGCGTACGGGAAGATCGCCATCCGCGCCATCTCCCAGCGGGTCGCGCCGAGGGCCAGCGCCGCCTCCTCGTGCAGGCGTGGCGTCTGCAGGAAGATCTCGCGGCACATCGCGGTCATGATCGGCAGGATCATGACCGCCAGCACGATGGACGCCGTCAAGATGGTGCGGCCGGTGCTGGAGGCGGGGCCGGCGAAGAACGGGATGAAGCCCAGGTGCCGCTCGAGCCACTCGTAGACCGGCGCCAGCTTGGGCGCGAGGAAGCCGATGCCCCACAGGCCGTAGACGACGCTCGGCACGGCGGCCAGCAGGTCGATGAGGTAGCCGAGGACCTGGCCGAGCTGGCGGGGGGAGTAGTGCGAGATGAACAGCGCCACCCCGATCGCCACCGGGACGGCGATGATCAGGGCGATGGTGGCGGCGAGCAGGGTTCCGTAGACCAGCGGCCAGACGAAGGGCAGGAAGCTCTCGCCGCTCTTCACCTCGTCAGGGCTGGCAGTGATGCCCGGGATGCCTTCGATCGTCAGGAACGCGGCCACTCCGGCCAGGACGAGCAGGATGACGATGCCTGCGCTGGTCGACAACCCGGCGAAGATGCGGTCCCCGAGGCGGACGACGGTCGAACGCTTGCGACGGGGATCCAGCGTGCTGGTCACGAGCGGGGCCTTTCAGCGGTGGTTGGTTCGGTGTTCTCTCGGCGGTCCGTGACCGCCGATCGTCCCCGGGCCCGGAAGAGGTTCCTCCGAGCCCAGGGACTGGTGGGTCAAGCAGCCTTGATCGTCTTGACCGCGGCCTGGACCGTGCTGGCGAAGTCGCCCGACAGCGGTGCCGAGCCGGCGGCCTTCGCCGAGGCGTCCTGCCCCTCGGGACTGGTCACGTAGGTCAGCCATGCCTTGACCAGATCAGCCGTCTCGGCGTCGGGGTAGCTCTGGCACGCCATCTGGTAGGACGCGAGGACGATCGGGTAGACGCCCGCCGCCTCGGTGGTGCGGTCGATGTCGATGGCGATGTCGGTGGTGGCGCGCCCGGCGACAGGCTTGGCCGTCTCGAGCACCTTGGCGGCGGCCTCCGGCGTGGGGGCGACGAACTCGTCGCCGACCTTGACCTTGGCCATGCCGAGCTTGCCGGCTTGGCTCTCGTCGGCGTAGCCGACCGTGCCGTTGCCACCGCTCACGGCCGAGATGACGCCCGAGGTGCCCTCGGCGGCCTCGCCGCCCTTGACCGGCCAGGTCTGCGCCGGCTCGTCGGTCCAGACCTTCGGGGCTGCCTTGCTGAGGTAGTCGGTGAAGTTCTGCGTCGTGCCCGAGTCGTCCGAACGGTGCACGGGGGTGATCTTGGTGCTGGGCAGCTTGGCATCGGGGTTGTCGGCCTTGATCGCGGCGTCGTCCCACGTGGTGATCTTGCCGGCGAAGATGCCGGCGACCGTGTCGGGCGACAGGTTCAGGTCGTCGACTCCGTCGAGGTTGTAGACCACGGCGATCGGGCTGACGTACGTCGGCACCTCGACGACCTCGCTGTCGCAGCGCTTCTTGGCGCCGGCCAGCTCGTCGTCGGTCAGGTAGGCGTCCGAGCCGGCGAATGACACGCCACCGGCGATGAACTGCTCACGACCGCCACCGGAACCGACCGGGTCGTAGTTGACCGTGGCATCGGGGTTGGCGGTCTGGAACTGCTGCTTCCAGGCGGCGACGGCCGCCTCCTGGGCGCTCGAACCGGCACCGTTGAGCGTGCCCGAGACGCCGTCCCCGGCGGCGGCGGAGGTCTCGCCGGCCGAGGCGTCTTCGTTGCCGGCGCCGCAGGCGCTGAGGCCCAGCGCAAGAGCGAGCATTGCCGCGGGAGCGGCAATGCGCAGGTTTTTGCGGTTCACGGGGGTCCCTCTCTGGGATCTGTTGGTGCGTACTCCGTGAGGGTAGGCAGCCCAGGTGTATCGATCTCGGTCCGAGGGTGAACGCAGGGTGAACGGTGCCGAAACGGTCGTGATCGACCGCGGGGATCAGCCCAGCGTCTCGGTGGCGTGGACCGTCCCACCCCGGTGGTGCACGACGATGCCGTCACCCGGCGCGAGCTGCTGCAGCTCGACCCCGATCGCCTCCAGCACCCAGGGCAGGGTGGGGCGGTGCGTGCAGAGCACGACGGGCTTCTTGCGATCCCGGAGCGCGTCGATCGACCGCTGCACCTGCCCTGCGGTGGTCTCCTCGGAGAGCCGGTCGTCGATCTCCAGGAAGGTGCTGATCGAGTGCGCGTACGGCTCGACGGTCTGGGCGCACCGCACGGCAGGGCTGCTGACGACCCGGCGGATGCCGTACGCATCGAGCACCGGGACGAGCTGCTTGGCGCGGGCAGCGCCGGAGGAGGTGAGCGGACGCTCGAGGTCCTCGACGTCCGCCGACCGTGGCACCGCCTTGCCGTGCCGCAGGACGATCAGCGTGCGGGTGCGGTGGGCCTGGCGCTCGCACAGCTCGCGGAACTCATCGAGCAGCGCGATGTCGTGCTCGTAGGTCAGCAGTGCGCGGGCCTCCCCGACGCCGACCCAACGGATCTCGTCCACCTCCTTGTTGGGCACGAACGGCGTCTCCTCGTCCGCCCCGACGACCCGCGCGCACCAGTACGACACCTGCTTGGTGCCGCCGCTGACCGGATAGGTGATCAGCTGCAGCGGATGTCCCAGCCGCACCCGGACGCCGGCCTCCTCGCCGATCTCGCGCACCGCCGTCTGCTGCAGAGTCTCGCCCGGATCGGTCTTCCCCTTCGGGAAGGTCCAGTCGTCGTAGGACGGCCGGTGGACGACGAGGACCTCGATGCGGGGATCCGGTCTGGCGCCCGGCCGCCTGCGCCACACGACCCCGCCGGCTGCCGGGATGATCCGTTCGGTTGCCATGGTGCGTATTGTCCCCCTGGGAAGTGAACATTCGATGCAGGAGGTGTTGACGCGGTGCGTCCTGGCCCGGTGGTGCGCCTCGCGCTGGTGCCGCTGCTCGCGATCGCCGTCGCCGTCGCGATCGGCACCTGGGCCTCGGCCCGTCAACCCGACCCACGCTCATCCCTGACGTCCGCGCTCGACTCGCTGCCCGAGGCGACGCTGGTCGCCGGGTTCACCGACTGGGCCGCCATCCGGTCCGACCTGGACCTCGGATCGGCCTCCACCGGCGCCGCCCGCACGAAGCTGGCCGAGCGGGGCGTCCTGCGCGACCTGACCACCCGCTCCGTGCTGGGTGGGCTCATCGCCGACATGCACGCGGCGTACGGATGGTCCGCGGCGGACCTGGAGTGGGAGACCTACGGCCAGGCGCCGGACGGTGCCGCGATGGTCGCCCGGTTCTCCGGCTCCGTCTCGATCGGCGACGTCGAGCGACGGCTGCGCTCGCTCGGCTACACGTCCCGCGACGGCGTCTGGACGCTCTCCGAGGTGCGGGCCACCGACGTCGGGCCGGAGCTGGCGGCCACGCTCGGCAACCTGGCGATCGACACGCGCCGCCGCCTGGTCGTCGCGGCGACCCGGGCGGATCATGTCCGCGACGTGCTGGAGGTCATCCGCGGGGACGAACCGTCCGCCTTGTCCGTACGCGCGCTGAACGACGTGGCCGCCAGCCTCGCGGGCTCCGACACCGTCCTGCTGCAGTCGGGTCCGTTCGCCTGTCGCTCGACGTCGCTGAGCCAGCTGGGGCCCGACGTGCTGGCCCAGGCGGACGCCGCCGTGGCGCGCGCCGGGGCACTCGTCGCCCCCACGTTCACCGGGCGGGGTCTGGTCGACGGGCGGGATGCGCAGAGCATCCGGTTCGCGGCCGCCTTCGGCTCCCCGGCGCAGGCCGCCGAGCAGCTGCGCGTCCGCACGGCACTGGCGACCGGCCCCTTCATCGGACGTTCGGGCCGGGTGGAGGACGCCCTGGACCTGCGCTCGGCGACGGTCGACGGCAGCGTTGCCGTCCTGCGCTTCGCGCTGGACCCCGACGAGGGGGCCTTCATGAGCGGTGAGGGACCGGCGCTGTTCGCGGGCTGCCCCAGAGGGTAGGGCGCCCCGCCGTCCTCAGGTCTGGCGGGACCGACGCGAGCGGGCGCGATCGATCAGCACCGACTGCAGATCGGAGCTGCCGACGTGCCGGGTCCACTCGCCATCGGCGTGCAGGTGCCACGACGTGGTGTCGGGATCGACCGAGCGCGCCAGGAGCGAGCCCAGCGACTCGGTGTGCTCGGGGTTCGGGACCCGGACGAGCACCTCGACCCGGCGGTCGAGATTGCGGTGCATCAGGTCGGCCGAGCCGATCCACGCCTCGGGCTCACCGCCACCCGCGAACCAGTACACCCGGCTGTGCTCGAGGAAGCGCCCCAGGATGCTGCGCACGCGGATGTTCTCGCTCAGGCCCGGCACGCCGGGACGCAGCGTGCAGATGCCGCGGATCACCAGGTCCACCTTGACACCGGCGCGCGAGGCCTCGTACAGCTTGTCGATCACGGTCTCGTCGACCAGCGAGTTGACCTTGATGCGGATGCCCGACGGGCGTCCGGCCCGGTGGTGCTCGATCTCGGCGTCGATGCGCGCCACGATGCCGTCGCGCAGTCCGGCCGGGGCCACCATGAGGCGCTGGTAGGAGAAGTCCTGGGCGAACCCCGACAGGTTGTTGAACAGATCGGTCAGGTCGTGGGTGATCGCCGGATCGGACGTCAGGAGCCCGAAGTCCTCGTAGAGCCGGGCGGTCTTGGGGTTGTAGTTGCCGGTACCGATGTGCGCGTAGCGGCGCAGGCCGTCCGCCTCGTCGCGCACGACGAGGGCCAGCTTGCAGTGCGTCTTGAGCCCGACGAGCCCGTACACGACGTGGCACCCGGCGCGTTCGAGCTTGCGGGCCCAGCGGATGTTGGCCTGCTCGTCGAAGCGGGCCTTGATCTCGACCAGCACGAGCACCTGCTTGCCGGCGCGCGCGGCGTCCACCAGCGAGTCGATGATGGGGGAGTCGCCAGACGTCCGGTACAGCGTCTGCTTGATCGCGAGGACGTGCGGGTCGGCGGCCGCCTGCTCGATGAACCGCTGGACGCTGGTCGCGAACGAGTCATAGGGATGGTGCACCAGCACGTCGCGCTTGCGCAGGGCGCTGAACAGATCGGCCGGCTTGGCCGTCTCGACCTCGGCCAGGTGCTGGTGGGTGCCGGGGATGAACGGCTCGTAGCGCAGCTCGGGGCGGTCCAGGTCGGCGATCTCGTTGAGGCTGCGCAGGTCGAGCGGGCCCTTCAGCCTCACGACCTCGTCGGCCTTCACCCCGAGCTCGGAGACCAGCAGGTCCAGGACGTCCGGGGTGATCGACTCCTCGACCTCCAGGCGCACCGGGGGGCCGAACTTGCGGCGCAGCAGCTCCTGCTCCAAGGCCTTGAGCAGGTTCTCCGCATCGTCCTCCTCGACCTCGAGGTCCTCGTTGCGGGTCACGCGGAAGGCGTGGTGCGCGATGACCTCCATGCCGGGGAACAGCAGGTCCAGGTGGGCGGCGATGACCTCCTCGAGCGGCACGAACCGTCCCCGGTCGGCCTCCATCCAGCGGTTGATGATGGGCGGCACCTTGACGCGGGCGAAGTGGTCCTTGCCGGTCGCCGGATTGCGCATCACGAGCGCCAGGTTCAGCGAGAGGCCCGAGATGTACGGGAAGGGGTGTGCCGGATCCACGGCCAGCGGGGTCAGGACGGGGAACACCCGGTCGCGGTAGAGCCCGCTGATGCGCTGCTGCTCCTCGGGGCGCAGGTCGTCCCAGTGCAGCAGCTCGATGCCCTCGGCGGCCAGCGCCGGCAGGAGATCGTCGTGATAGGTCGTGGCATGGCGCTCCATCAGCTCCTGGCTGGCGGCGAGGCTGAGCGACAAGACGTTGCGCGGGTTCAACCCGCTGGCGGACGGCAGCGCGACACCGGCGGCGATGCGGCGCTTGAGGCCGGCGATGCGCACCATGAAGAACTCGTCGAGGTTGCTGGCGAAGATGGCGGCGAACCGGACCCGCTCGAGCAGCGGGAGGGCGTCGTCCTGGACCAGCTCCAGCACCCGGGCGTTGAACGCGATCCACGACAGCTCGCGATCCAGGAACCGGTCGGCGGGAAGCGCGCCGCTCGCCGGGTCGAAGGGCGGGTCGACGTCGAACTCGTCGGGTGAGTCGGGGGCCTCGAGGTCGACGATCGCCATGTCATGTGTGTCCACCTGTCCAGAGTGCCAGACAAATGTGAACTCCGACTGAACGAACCGGTCCAGCGGTGCCGGGGGCGATAGCGTGTGCGCATGGCTCTCGTCCCCCAGCTGATCGGTGCCGCGCGCGGCGCTGCCGCCCGGTCACTGCTGCAGCTGCCCAGCCCCGTCATCGCCCGGCTGGCCGGCGCCCCGGTCGTGGTGGACGGGCGGACCCTCGATCCGGAGATGCAGCTGGTGCTGCGGCTGCAACGCCTGGACGGCCCTGCGGTCGAGGAGCTCTCGATCCGCCGGGGTCGTCGGGCCATCGTGGCGTCCTCCCGGGTGGCAGGTGGCAACCAGCCGATCGGTGCCGTCACGGACCGGACGATCGACGGACCGGCCGGTCCCCTGGGGTTGCGGTTCTACACCCCGCGGGGGCTGTCAGGACGATCGCCCGCGCTGCTGTTCCTGCACGGCGGTGGCTGGATCTACGGAGACCTGGAGAGCCACGACGCGCTGTGCCGTGTGCTGGCCGAGGAGGCGCAGGTCCGGGTCGTCGCGGTCGACTACCGGCTGGCGCCCGAGGCCCCGTTCCCGGCAGCGGTCGAGGACGCGCTGGCGGCGTGGGACTGGCTCGTCACGCACGCGGCCGGCCTCGGCATCGACCCCTCCCGCATCGCGGTCGGTGGTGACAGCGCGGGTGGAAACCTGGCGGCCGTCATCGCGCAGCAGACCGTCGCCGCCGGAGCAGCCTCGCCGGCCTTCCAGCTCTTGATCTACCCGGCGACCGACTTCGCCGAGAAGGCCCCGAGCCGCCACACCTATGCCGAGGGGTTCTTCCTGACACGGGCGTTCATGGATCTGGCCGAGGACAACTACCTGACCGGCGCCGAGGACCGGACCGATCCGCGACTCTCACCGCTGCACGGCGACGTGGCCGGTGTCGCGCCGGCCTATGTCGTGACGGCCGGGTTCGACCCGCTGCTCGACGAGGGCGCGGCCTACGCCGACAAGCTGCTGGACGCCGGGGTCCGGGTCGAGCAGGTCTGCGAGCCGGGTCTCATCCACGGCTTCGCGAACATGGTCGCCATGGGCAAGGTGGCGCCCAATGCCGTCCGTCGTGCCGCCGCCGCCCTCCAGCGCGGCCTCACCTGACCCGCCCCTTGGGCGGTGGGTCTCAGGGGGTCTTGTAGAGGGTGTCGATCTTCCAGTCCTGGAAGCCCAGGTTGCGGTAGACCTTCAGGGCCGGGGCGTTGTCGCCCTCGACGTACAGGTCGACGACCGGGATGCCGCGCTCGTACATGTGCCGCAGACCGCGCGCGGTCAGGGCCGTGCCGAGGCCGCCACCCTGCGCGTCGGGGTCGATACCGACGACATAGACCTCGCCGACGGGCCCCTCCTCGGGGGTGTCCTCGATCTTGGTCCAGTGGAACCCGATGACCCGCCCGTCGCGTTCTGCGACGAACAGCCCGTCCGGGTCGAACCAGTCCGATGCCATGCGGCGATCGAGATCGGCACGATCCATCGCACCCTGCTCGGGATGGTGCGCGAAGGCGCGCGCATTGACCCGCACGATCGCATCGGCGTCCTCGTCGCGATACGTCCGCAGCGTCACGCCCTCGATCGTCCGCTCAGGCGCCGGTGGCCCGTCGAACACGAGCCGCAGGACCAGCAGCTCCCGGCCCACGACCAGCCCGGCGGATGCCGCCAGGGCCTGCGCGGCCGGCAGGTTGCCGTGGGCCCAGAAGCGGTCCTCGCCGTCGGCGAGGAGCTCGTCCAGGATGCGGCGGCCGATGCCGGCGCGGCGCCGCTCGGGGTCGACGACGATCTCGACCGGCGCATCCCCGGTGGCGTACGCCGCCGCGACGATCGCGCCGTCGCGGTCGGACTGCTGGACGAGGACGCGGGCCCGGGCGCCGTCGCGCAGCGCGAACAGGGCGGCCTCGTTGAACGGGGCGACGCCATCGGCCCGGGTCGCTCGCTCGGCGAGCTCGAGGATGCTCATCGTGCCCTCAGCGCCACGAGCTGGGCGCCGACCTCGGCGGCGACGGCGCGAGCGAACGACTCCGGGGTGTCGCCGGGCGGCTCCGGCACGATGTGGTGCACCGTGCCGCTCTCGAACAGGTCGAGCGCCCCCACGCGTTGGGCCTCGGCCATCTGGGCGGCGTGCTCGAGATCGCCGTGGACGATCGCGCTGGCCCCCTCGGGCGGCAGCGGGGAGAGCCAGGCGTTCTCGGCCGCGATGACCACGTCGGCGGGCAGCAGCGCCAGCGCCCCACCGCCGCAGCCCTGCCCCAGCAGGACCGAGACGGTCGGCACCTTCATCGTGGACATCCAGCCGATGCAACGCGCGATCTCACCGGCGATGGCGCCCTGCTCGGCCTCCGGCGACAGCTCGGCGCCCGGGGTGTCGATGAACGAGACCAGGGGCAGCCGCAGCTCGTTGGCCAGCCGCATGCCGCGGCGCGCCTCGCGCAGCGCCGCCGGGCCCATCGGCTTGAACCGGGTCTGGGTCGTCCGGTCCTGGCCGATCACGACACAGGGCTGACCGTCCAGGCGCGCGAACGCCACGATCATGGCGCTGTCGCGCTCGCCCTTCTCGGTGCCCTGCAGGCGCACCGTCGCATCGCTGCCGTAGCGCAGCACCTCGCGGACGCCGGCGCGGCCGGGCGAGCGGGTGATCTGGATCGACTCCCAGGCCGTCCGCTCGCGGTGGACCTCGGCCGTGCGCAGCTCGCGGGTCCGCGGCGTCGGCGGGTCGACCAGCAGCCCCAGCGCCCGATCGACCAGCAGGGGCAGCTCATCGGGCAGGACGACGGCGTCGATGATGCCCCGGTCGGCCAGGTTGTCGGCGGTCTGGACGTTCGGGGGGAACGGCCGTCCCTCCATGATCTCGTAGACCTTGGGGCCCAGGAAGCCGATGAGGGCGCCGGGCTCGGCGATCGTGATGTGCGCGAGCGAGCCCCAGGAGGCGAAGACTCCGCCGGTCGTGGGGTGGCGCAGGTAGATGAGGTACGGCAGGCCCGCGGCGCGGTGGTCCATGATCGCGCGGGTGATGTCGACCATGTGCACGAAGGCCGGCGTGCCCTCCTGCATCCGGGTCCCGCCCGACGCCGTCGTGGCCAGCACCGGGATGCCCTCGGCGGTCGCGCGGCGCACCGCCGACACGATGCGCAGCGCCGCGGCGCGCCCGATGGATCCGGCCAGGAAACGGAACTCGTTGACCACGACCGCCACCGGCCTGCCGCGCATGAGGCCGCGTCCGGTCAGGACGGACTCGTCGGTCCCGGACCGCTCGGCGGCGGCGGCCAGCTCCTGCTGGTAGACCGGGTCCAGGCCCGTCCGATCGACGGGCTCGTCCCAGGACTCGAACGATCCCTCGTCCAGGACGAGATCCAGCAGACCCTGCGCGGTGAGATGAGCCATGCGCTCACTCTGTCAGGCCGTGGTGGCGCGCTCGGCTCAGGCCTGCGCGGCGGCGGGGTCGCGGGTCGGCTCGGTCTTGGTCGCCACGAAGCGGTAACCGACGTTGCGGACCGTCCCGATGAGGGTCTCGTTGTCGGTGCCGAGCTTGGCGCGCAGGCGCCGCACGTGGACGTCGACGGTGCGGGTGCCGCCGAAGTAGTCGTACCCCCACACCTCCTGCAGCAGCTGCTGGCGGGTGAACACCCGGCCGGGGTGCTGCGCGAGGAACTTCAGCAGCTCGAACTCCTTGAACGTGAGGTCGAGCGTGCGGTTCTCCAGCTTGGCCGTGTAGGTCGCATCGTCGACGACCAGGCCGCTGGAGGAGATGACGTGGCTCTCGGTGTCGCCGTCGCGCGAGGAGGAGATGCGGCCGATGCCCAGGCGCAGGCGGGCCTCGAGCTCGGCGGGCCCGGCGGTCGTGAGGATGACGTCGTCCATGCCCCAGTCGGATGCTGCGACAGCCAGGCCGCCCTCGGTGAGGATCAGGATGAGCGGGCACTCGACGCCGGTCGTGCGGATGACGCGGGTGAGACTGCGTACCTGCGCCAGGTCGTGGCGGCCGTCGACCAGGACCGCGTCGCACGGGGGAGCGTCCAGCAGGGCGCTGGCCTCGGCGGGAAGGATCTTGACGTGATGCGGAAGCAGCGCCAGGGCGGGCAGCACCTCGACCGAGGACTGGGTGCTCTTGGTGAGCAGGAGCAGATGGGACATCGGTGCTACCTCCGGGCTGCTATTCGTGCGGGGCACTGTGTGCAGATATGCAAAAAGGCCATGGTGAAACACCGTGGCCTCGTTGCATGCCCGAGAATACTTGATGTGTCCGATCAATTGCCACCAAGTGTCACGAATGAGAACGACGTCACAGTTCGGTACTGGGCGGCTGCGCGTGCGGCCGCCGGGATCGCCGAGGAACGGGTCGCCGCGGTCAACCTGGCCGATCTTCTCGACGAGATCAGCCGGCGCCACGGCCACCGTGACCGTTTCGACGACGTCATCGAGATCTGCTCGATCCTGGTCGGCGAGACCCCGGTGGGCGCCAAGGAGCCATCGCAGGTGGCTCTCCCGCCCGGGGTGAACGTCGAGTTCCTGCCACCGTTCGCGGGCGGTTGAGCCGGCGACTGGCATCATTCGTGAGGTGTCACGACTCGGATCCACGCTGCTGTCCCTCGCACTCGCCGGGGTCATCACCTTGGCGGCGTACGCCGATCCGGTTCTCGTCGGTGTCGCGGTGGTGCTCGTCCAGGTCCTCGTCGCGGTCTCCCCGCCGCTGCTGACCCCGGCCGGCACGGTCGTGCCGTCGCCGCGTTTCGTGCCGGCGGTCCTGGCCGGGGTCGTCGCGACCGTGCTGACCCTCGAGCCCGATCTGCTGGGCGGCGCGGACGGCACGTCGTCCGATGTGCTCGGTGCCTCCGACACCGGGATGCTGTCGGCGATCCTGCCGGCGGTCGCGGTCGCACTGTTCGCGGCGCTGATCGCGCAGATGCTGCGCAAGGACGGCCGCCAGCAGCTCGTGCAGTCGGTGTCGTACGCGGTGACGCTGGCGGTCGTCGCCGCGCTGGCCGCGGGATGGATCGGCACGGTGCAGTCGCTGGGCGATGCCGATGCCGTCGCCGTGGCCGCCGCCGGGCTGGGTGCCGGGCTGCTCGCGTGGATGCTGCCGATCGACCGCTGGGTGTGCATCGGCGTGTCGACCGTGGCTGGTGCTGGCGGTGGTGCCGCCGTCGCCGCGACGGTCGACTCGACCATGACGGTGTTCTTCGGCGTCGTGGTCGGCGCGGCCGCGGCGCTGTTCGCGATCCTCGGCCAGGCGGTGGCCCGCGTCATCGCGCGGGGCAACCTGCAGCCGGCAGCCCAGTGGGGATTCCCCGGAGCACTCGCGGTGGCCTTCGCCGCCCCGGCGGCGTACCTCGGCGGTCAGCTCCTGACGGTTCCGTCCCTGCGGTGATGGAGCAGCCCGCGCGTAGGCTGATCCGGTGACCGGCCTCCTCGTCCTGCTCGCCGCCCTCGTGGGCGCGGCCGCCGTCGCGGCCCTGATGCGCTGGAAGAACGGCCGCTTCTCGGCGTCCCCGCAGCCGGACGACCGCGAGCGGCTGACCGCGGAGCAGATCGGCGTGCCGCTCGGTGAGCGCGCGACGATGGTCCAGTTCTCCAGCGCCTTCTGCAGCCCGTGCCGGGCGACGCGGGTGCTGCTGGCCGATGTGGCCGCGAAGGTCCCGGGCGTGGTCACCGTCGAGATCGACGCCGAGGACAACCTGCAGCTCGTGCGCGACCTCGACATCATGCGGACCCCGACCGTCCTGGTGCTGGACGCCGACGGGGCGGTGACGACCCGGGCCTCGGGACTCCCGCGTCGTGAGCAGGTCCTGGCGGCGCTGGACCGGGCCGTCGGCTGACCTGACGTCCGCGCACGACGAGTTTTCGGTGTCAACCGGGCTCAGACGCCACCATGTGAGACGACTGTCCACATGATGGGATCAATGGGTGTGCCGACGACGACGTGCCCCTACGCTGGACCCATGTTCCGGACGACACACCTGACGCGCCGACGTGCAGTGGACAACTGCCGCACGCGCTCGTCGCTGTGTCGCGCACGCTGATCGATCGCCCCCATCAGCCCGGGCACGCCTGCCTTCGAACAGGTCGTGCCCACCCTCGCGCAGGAGCATCATGTCCCAGCCCACCCAGGTGGACCCACGCGGTCTTCGGGTCGTCGCGGCCATCACCGCCGTCGTCCTGGCCGCTGTGCTGCTGATCCCGTCCGAGACCGTGCGCACGATCCTGCTGGCCGTGCAGGTCGCGGTCTTCGCGGTCGCCGCCGGCATCGGGCTCGGGGTGTCGCCGTATGCGGTGCTGTACCAGCGGCTGGTGCGTCCGCGCATCGGTCCGCCGGTCGAGCTCGAGGACTCCCGGCCGCCGCGCTTCGCGCAGGTCGTCGGCCTCGTCTTCACCGGTGTCGCCCTGGTGGCGCTGCTCGCCGGCGCGACGACCGTGGCGCTGGTCGCGACGGGCTTCGCGCTCGTGGCCGCCCTGCTCAATGCGGTCGTCGGCCTGTGCCTGGGCTGCGAGCTGTACCTGGTGCTGCGCCGGCTCTCGCCGGCCGGCGCCTGAACCGTCCCTGAACCACTCGAAATCAACATTCCAACCAACGCCCAGCCGGGCACAACGGAGGTAATATGAGCCGCGATTCTGCGCTCGTCACTGCAGACTGGGTCGAGGAGCACCTGGGCGACCCGAAGGTCGTTCTCGTCGAGGTCGACGAGGACACCGAGGCGTACGACAAGGGCCACATCCCCGGCGCCGTGAAGCTGGACTGGAAGAAGGATCTCCAGGACGGCGTCCGTCACGACTTCGTCTCCAAGGACAAGCTCGAGGCGCTGCTGTCGGCCAAGGGCATCGGCAACGACGACACCGTGGTCTTCTACGGCGGCAACAACAACTGGTTCGCCGCCTACGCGTACTGGTACCTGAAGTACTACGGCCACGAGAACCTGCGTCTGCTCGACGGCGGCCGCAAGAAGTGGGAGCTCGACTCCCGCGAGCTGAGCACCGACGTGGTCGACCGCCCGGCCACGACGTACACGGCCAAGGACGCCGACACGTCGATCCGCGCCTACCGCGACGAGGTCATCGACGCCATCGGGACCAAGAACCTGATCGACGTCCGCAGCCCCGACGAGTTCGCCGGACGCCTCCTGGCCCCCGCGCACCTGCCGCAGGAGGCCGCCCAGATCGGCGGTCACATCCCCACCGCGGGCAACGTGCCGTGGAGCAAGGCCGCGAACGACGACGGCACGTTCCGCAGCGACGACGAGCTCAAGGCGCTGTACGCCGGTGCCGGCCTCGACGAGGGCAAGGACACCATCGCGTACTGCCGCATCGGCGAGCGCAGCTCGCACACGTGGTTCGTGCTCAAGGAGATCCTGGGCTACGACAACGTCAAGAACTACGACGGATCGTGGAGCGAGTACGGCTCGCTGCGCGGCGTGCCGGTCGCCCTGGGCGACGAGCCGGGTGTCGCCTGATGTGCGGCGCGGTCAAGGGTGGCCCCAGCCTCGAGGGTGTCGACGTGGCGAACCAGGCCGTCATCCAGGGCGTCGTCACGCGTGACGGCCAGCCGGTCGGCAATGCGTACGTGCGTCTGCTCGATCGCACGGGCGAGTTCACCGCCGAGGTCCCGACCTCGGCCACCGGACAGTTCCGCTTCTTCGCCGGACCCGGCGAGTGGACGCTGCGCACCCTCGCCCCGAAGGCGGTGTCGGTCGACAGCTCGGTGACGGCCGCCAAGGGCGTCGTCGCGGAGGTCGCGGTCGCGGTCTGACCGACAACGCCGGTTGAGCTTGTCGAAACGCCCGTTGAGCCTGTCGAAGCGGACGTTTCGACAAGCTCAACGGGCGAAGCGACGTTTCGACAAGCTCAACGGGCGTAGCGACGTTTCGACAAGCTCAACGGGCGAAGCGACGTTTCGACAAGCTCAACGGGCGAAGCGACGTTTCGACAGGCTCAACGGGCGTGGTGGCTCAACGGGCGTTTGTCACATCTCCAGCAGGAGGGTCGTGGGGCCGTCGTTGGTCAGCGTGATGGCCATGTCCGCGCCGAAGACGCCCTCGGCGACCGTGGCCCCCAGATCGCGCAGCGCCTGGCAGAAGTGGTCGTAGATCGGCTCGGCGACCGGCCCCGGCGCGGCGGCGGTCCACGACGGCCGGCGGCCCTTGCGGGCATCGCCGTAGAGGGTGAACTGGCTGACGACCAGGATGCCCGCCCCCAGGTCGGCGGCGGACTTCTCCTCGTCCATGATCCGCAGCGTCCAGATCTTCGCCGCCAGCCTGTCCGCGGTCTCGATCGTGTCGTCGTGGGTCACGCCCAGCAGCACCATGAGACCGGTCCCGATCTCGCCGACCGTGCGACCGTCTGTCTCGACGCTTGCCCGCGTGACCCGTTGCACCACCGCTCTCATGCCGCGAGCCTAGTGGCGAGCAGTAGGATCGAGACCATGCCGTTCGAGATCCCGTCCGACCTTCATCCCGATCTGATGCCGGTCGTGTGGTTGCTCGGCAACTGGCACGGCAACGGGCAGGGCGACTACCCGACGATCGATCCGTTCTCGTACGAGCAGGACGTCATCTTCGCCCACGACGGCCGGCCGTTCCTGCACTACTTCAGTCGCACCTGGATCACCGACGAGTCGGGCGAGCGCGTGCGCCCCGGCGCCCTCGAGACCGGCTTCCTGCGTCCGGCCGGAGACGGGCAGCTCGAGCTCGTGCTGGCACACCCCACCGGCTACGCCGAGGTCTGGTACGGGGAGGTCGAGGGGGCGCGCATCACGCTCGCGACCGATCTGGTGGCCCGCACCTCGACCGCCAAGGAGTACACCGCCGGTCACCGGATGTACGGGCTGGTCGACGGCGACCTGATGTACGCCTACGACATGGCCGCCGAGGGCCAGCAGATGCAGTCGCACCTGTGGGGACGGCTCAAGCGTGTCTGACAGCCCGTTGCTCGCCATTCACGGCGCCGTCGCCGGTGACGCCCCCGACAACGCGGTCGCCGCGCACTACGGCGCGATCACGGCGGAGCAGCGCCGGCTCGTGGCCGGTGGGACGTTCGTCGACCTGTCGCACCGCGATGTCGTCACGATCAGCGGACCGGACCGGCTGACCTGGCTGCACTCCTTGACGACGCAGTTCCTGGAGAACCTGGCACCCGCCGTTCCCACCGAGGTGCTGCTCCTGTCACCGCAGGGCCGGATCGAGCACGGCTTCTCCGGGATCGACGACGGTGAGACGTTCTGGGCGCACACCGAGCCCGGCGCCGGCGCCGCCCTGGTGGAGTTCCTGGACCGGATGAAGTTCTTCATGCAGGTCGACGTGCAGCTCGTGACCGACGAGTGGGCCGTCATCGGCCTGCCTGGCCTCACGTGGCGGATCGTCCCGCGGGTGTCCCTGCCCGAGCTGCCCGCGGAGCTGGGTGACCCCGTGGGCCTGTGGGCCTGGGAGGCCCTGCGCATCGAGGCGGGGATGGTGCGCATCGGGCTGGACACCGATGACAAGACGATCCCCAACGAGGTCGGTCTGCTCGGCGTCGCGGTGCACCTGGACAAGGGCTGCTACCGCGGTCAGGAGACGGTCGCGCGCGTCCACACCCTCGGACGTCCGCCGCGGCGGCTGGTCAGGCTGCTGCTGGACGGCTCGGTCGACCACCTGCCCCCGCACGGCGCTGACGTCACCCTGGACGGCGTCCGGGTGGGCTTCGTGGGCACCGCTGCCCGCCACCACGAGCTCGGCCCGATCGCACTGGCGATGGTCAAGCGCAACGTCGACGTCGGTGCCACCCTGTTGGCCGATGGCGTCGCTGCGGCCCAGGAGGTCCTGGTCGACCCCGAGGCCGGCCTGCACGTGCGACCGGTCCTGTCCTGATGAGCGACGGCGTGTTCTCGATCCTGGCGGTCTGCACCGCCAACATCTGTCGGTCGCCCCTCATGGAGATCCTGCTGCGTGCCCGGCTCGACGAGACCCGCTTCGAGGTGGCCAGCGCCGGCGTCCGCGGATGGGACCGCAAGCCGATGGACCCGGCCGCCGCCGCGGAGCTGACGAGGCTTGGCCACTCAGCCGACTCGTTCGAGTCGCACCCGATCAGCTCCCGGCTCGTCACCTCCGCCGATCTGGTCCTGACCGCGACGCGTGAGCACCGGTCGGCGGTCCTGGCGCTCACCCCGCAGGCGCTGCGCCGCAGCTTCACCCTGGTGGAGTTCGCCGAGCTCACCGACCTGGTCGACGCCCCAGACCCGCGCGCACTTGTCGCCGAGGCGGCCATGCGGCGCAGCCTCGCGCCGGCCGATGCCGACGTCAAGGACCCGTACCGTCGCGGTCCGGACGTCCACCGAGCGACAGCCGATCAGATCGACGCGGCCGTCACGCGGATCGCCGACCGGCTCAACGCCCTGGTGGCGACACCCCAGGACGCGCCCTAGTCGGTCCGGTTCGGCCCGGCCTGACGGGCAGTGAGTCCGGAAGCACGTCCTGCGGGTTTCTCGGATCGCGGGGTGGACCGATACCGTGGGTACTGCGCGTGTATTTGCCTGTCGACTGTGAGGTTGCACCGGTCCCGGCCGATCTGGTCCCGCGTGACACGACCCAGGAGCACCCATGACCACCGAAATTCCCGTTGAGACACCGACCTTCGCCGACCTCGGCCTGATCGACGTCCTCGTCGAGCGCCTGTCGGCGCTGGGCTACGAGACCCCCACGCCGATCCAGGCGAAGGCCATCCCGACCATGCTCGAGGGCAAGGACGTCGTCGGCCTCGCGCAGACCGGCACCGGCAAGACCGCCGCGTTCGCGCTGCCGATCCTGCAGAAGATCGATCCGAAGAACAGCAAGACGCAGGCCATCGTCCTGGCCCCGACCCGCGAGCTCGCGCTGCAGGTCTGCGAGGCCATCGCCACGTATGCGGTCAACATGCCCGGCATCCGCGTGCTGCCGGTGTACGGCGGACAGGGCTACGGCTTCCAGCTGCAGGGTCTGCAGCGCGGCGCGCACATCGTCGTCGGTACGCCGGGACGCGTCATCGACCACCTGGAGCGCGGCAGCCTGGACCTGACGGCGCTGGAGTTCCTGGTCCTGGACGAGGCCGACGAGATGCTCAACATGGGCTTCGCGGAGGACGTCGAGCGCATCCTGGCCGACACCCCCGAGTACAAGCAGGTCGCCCTGTTCTCGGCCACGATGCCCAAGATGATCCGCAGCCTGGCCAAGAAGTACCTGCACGACCCGGTCGACATCGCGACCCCCAAGGCCACCACCTCGACCGCGACGGTCCGCCAGCGCTGGATCCAGGTCTCGCACCACCACAAGCTCGACGCCCTCACGCGTCTGCTGGAGGTCGAGACGGGCGACGGCATGATCGTGTTCGTCCGCACCAAGTCGGCCACCGAGGAGGTCGCGGAGAAGCTGCGCACGCGCGGCTACACCGCCGCGGCCCTGAACGGTGATCTCGTCCAGGCCCAGCGTGAGCGCACCGTCTCCCAGCTCAAGGGTGGCCAGATCGACATCATCGTCGCGACCGATGTCGCCGCCCGCGGCCTGGACGTCGAGCGCATCACCCACGTCATCAACTACGACATCCCGCACGACACCGAGGCGTACGTCCACCGCATCGGCCGCACGGGTCGCGCCGGACGTACCGGCGAGGCGATCTTGTTCGTCACGCCGCGCGAGCGCCGCATGCTGTCGGCGATCGAGAAGGTCTCGGGTCGCCCGGTCGAGGAGATGAGCGTCCCGTCGGCCGAGGAGGTCAACGAGCGTCGCGCCGGCCGGTTCGCCCAGGCCATCACCTCCAGCATGGGCTCACCGCAGTTCCACGCCTTCCGGGCGCTGGTGGAGGAGTACGCCAGCGAGAACGACGTCTCGATGACGGACGTCGCCGCGGCCCTGGCCGTCATGAGCCAGGCCGACAAGGACTTCTTCCTGCGTCCCGACCCGCCCAAGGCGGCGCCGCGTGCGCGCGTCGAGCGCGAGGAGTGGAGCGGCGAGGGTCGCAAGAAGCCGGCCGGATTCGGTCGCAGCGACCGTCTGCCCGCCGAGGGGGCTGCGGTGTACCGCGTCGCGGTCGGCAAGCGTCACAAGGTCGGTCCGTCGGCGATCGTCGGTGCACTGGCCAACGAGGGCAGCCTGAAGCGCTCGGACTTCGGCAAGATCACGATCGGTCAGGACCACACGCTCGTCGAGCTGCCCGCCGATCTGCCCGACGCGGTGTTCGAGGCGCTGGCCAACACCCGGATCTCGGGCAAGCTGATCGACCTGCAGCCCGACTCCGGCCCGCCGATCCGTCGCACCCGCGAGGACCGCAAGCCCTACAAGAAGTCCCACGAGAACCGTCCGTACCCGTCGCGGGCCGCTGACCGGGAGTCGTACACGAAGAAGAGCCCGCGCTCCGGCGACGCCCCGACCGGCGACTCCACCCGTAAGCCACGCCACAAGTAGCCGTCGATGGGGGAACCTTCGACGCCCTAGACTGAACCCCTGCCACGAAGTACACGACAGGGGTTCAGCGGATGTACCTGCTCGACAACGCGTCTCGCGCGTACGACTGGGGATCCGCGTCGGACATCCCGCGGTTCCTGGGGCAGGAGCCCGACGGGGGACGCATGGCCGAGGTCTGGATGGGGACCCATCCGCTGGGGCAGTCCACCGTGATCGGCCCCGATGACGTCGAGGTGCCGCTGTCCGAGGTCGCCGGCGAGCTGCCGTTCATGTTCAAGATCCTCGCCGCCGACCGGCCGCTGTCGTTGCAGGTCCACCCGAACGCTGCGATCGCACGGGCCGGATTCGCGGCCGAGGAGGCGGCAGGCGTCCCTCTCGACGCGCCGCACCGCACGTACAAGGACGCGTCCCACAAGCCGGAGATGGCCTACGCGCTGACCACGTTCGACACGCTCGTGGGCTTTCGGCCGACGGCCGAGATCCTGCGGGTGCTGCACGGCCTCGACACGCCGCTGACCGAGCGCCTCGCCGACGAGCTGCACTCCATGCCGGGTTTCCGGGGTGTCGTGCGGTTGGTGGAGCGGCTGCTGACCGAGGGCGTCCGCCCCGGCGAGATCGCTGCGGTCGTCCAGGCGTGCCGCGAGCTCGTCGACTCCGGCGTCGACGTCAAGCGGGCCTATGTCACGGCCCTGGAGATCGCGGAGTACTACCCCGACGACATCGGTGTGATCATCTCGCTGGCGCTCAACCGGCTGACGCTGCAGCCGGGGGAGGCGGCATTCCTCGGCGCCGGCATCATCCACGCGCACCTCAAGGGCATGTGCCTGGAGGTCATGGCTGCCTCGGACAACGTGCTGCGCGCGGGCCTGACCACCAAGGCGCTGGACCCGCAGGGCCTGGTCCAGTGCCTCGAGGAGGGCATGTCGCGGCTGGCTCGCGTGACCCCTGAGCCCTTCGGCTTCTCCACCGATGTGTTCAACCCCGATGTCGAGGAGTTCGCCCTCGCGGTCAGCCAGTGCTCGAAGGCCGAGCCCGAAGGCACCCTGCTGCCGTCGGCGTCCCGCCGGATCGTGGTGTGCACGGGCGGCGAGGTCGAGCTGTTCAACGCGTCCGGCCAGCACATCAAGCTGGGGCGCGGCGAATCGGTCTACGCCGGTCCCGAAGACGGGGACATCCGGGTCATCGGCACGGGTGAGGTGGCCCAGGCCTACCGGGCCGACCCGGACGTGCCGGTGGGCCACCTGGTCGACCTGGTGGCGACCTACGGCGAGCGGGAGCTCAGACGAGGTCGTCCCGGCCCCGGCGCTTGAGCTCGGCGACGACGGACTTGACCTGCTGCGCGTGATCGCGGGCCACGACCAGCAGGGCGTCATCGGTGCGGACGACGATCACGTCGTCCAGCCCGACGACCGCGATGGTCGTGCCGTCCTCGGAGATCGCCAGGCCACCCGCGTCGACCCAGATCGTCTCGGGCGACGAGGCGGCCCCGACATCCTGCAGCGCGGCGAAGTCACCCACGTCGTCCCACGTGAACTCGCCCGGGACGACGGCCATGCCACCCTCCAGGGCCACGGGCTCGGCGATGGCGTGGTCGATCGCGATCTTGGTGAGGGCCGGCCAGGTGGCGTCGAGGACGTCCTGCCGCTCGGGTGCGGCCCACGCCGCGGCGATGCGCGACAGCCCCTCGTGCAGGCCGGGCTGCAGGCGGGCGAGGTGGCCCAGCAGGACGTCGGTGCGGGTCACGAACATCCCGCCGTTCCAGCTGTAGGCGCCGCTGGCGACATAGGCCGTGGCGGTGGCGGCGTCGGGCTTCTCGACGAAGGACGTGACGGCGCAGGCCGACTCGGCCCCCTCGACGGCGAGCCGCTCGCCGGACTGGATGTAGCCGAAAGCCGTGGACGGTCCGGTGGGCGTGATGCCGACCGTCGTGACCAGCCCCGAGCGCGCGACGCAGACGGCCTGGCCGATGGCCTCGGCGAACGACACCTGGTCGTCGATGATGTGATCGGCGGCGAACGAGCCGATGATCGCATCGGGGTGGGCGGCGCCGATCACCGCGGCGGCCAGGCCGATCGCGGGCATCGAGTCACGTGGTGACGGCTCCACGAACAGGCTGGTCAGCTCGGGCAGCTGCTCCTGGATGGCGGCGGCGTGCGCGGCGCCGGTGACGACATGGATGCGCTCGGCGGGGACGAGGTCGTTGAGCCGGTCCCAGGTCTGCTGCAACAGTGAGCGCCCGGAGCCGTCCAGGTCCAGCAGGAACTTGGGCCGGGAGGCGCGCGAGAGCGGCCACAGCCGGGTGCCGGCACCGCCGGCCGGGATCACTGCGTGGAACGAGTCAAGATTCTCCGGCGACGTCACGCGCGTCATCCTAACGAGCCGGAGGGCTACGGAGCCGGGGCGGCCGGGGCTGTCCCGGTCGCCGGCAACGGCTGGGTCGGCGTCGGGGCGCCCAGCGACACCGATCGCGCATCCAGGGCCACGACGGCGCTGATGGCGTTGTGGTCGGAGACGACGGGCGTCGTGTAGCGGCCGTTCGTGATCCGGACGAGCTGCGACCAGGAGTCGACCTCGAAGTCCGGCGTGACCCACACGTGGTCGATCAGCGCCCCCGAGGCCAGCACCGAGGTGCTGAACGTGTGCCCGCTGTTGATCCGGGCGTTGGTGACGTCCTTGGTGAGCAGCCGGGCGTTGGCGAGACCGGCCGCACGCATCTTGACGCCCGGGGCGTCCTCGGGCCGATGGGTGCCGGAGTTGAAGTCGCCGGCGTAGATCATCGGCTTGTCCGTGTCGTTGATCAGGGCCATCTGGGCCAGCATCCGGTCGGTCTCCCGCGCACGCCGGGCGTTGGCCGCCTTGTCCTTGCCATTGTCCAGGTGCACGTCGACGAAGTAGAAGACTCGGTCGGTCGTGCGGACGCGGAACTTGGCCCAGGTCGTGTCGCGCCCGTCGCCGATGTCGAAGCTGCCGCCGCTGAGCTGCTCGAACAGCTCGGGTCGGTAGAAGATGTAGCGGGCCTTGGCGCCGCCGTCGGCGCGGACGAAGCCTTGTGACCCGCCCGAGAAGATCGAGTTGGTGACTGCGCCGACCCGCACGCCGCCGGCCTCCTGGAGCCCGAAGATGTCGACCTCGTTGGCGTTCAGGAACTGCGCCATGGTGCGTGCCCGGCCGGCATAGCCCGAGCACTTCTCCGAACAGACGTTCCACGTCGCGACCCGGAACGACGACTCGCGCACGCCGGTGCGGAACGCGACAGGCTTGCTGGGCTCGCCGATCTGGTCTCCGTTGACCCCGCGGACCCCGAACCAGTACTTCGTGGCCGGTTGGAGTCCCTTGGACACCAGCTCGGTCGCTCCGCCGACCGTCCGGACCGTGCTGGCAGCCTTCGTGAGCGACTTGTTGCGGGCGATCGTGATATCGAACTGGCGCGCGTTGTCGACCGGCTTCCACTCGGCGCGGAACCCGCCGGCCGATGCCGCGGTGACCTTGACGCCGCGCACGGGCCCGGGCACGAGTGCGAAGCGGCCGGTGCGGGACGAGCGCACCTCCCCGTCGCGGACCGCGTCGACACGGAAGAACCGGTCGGTGCCCGGCGTGGTCGGGGTGACGTCCGTCAGCGTGACCTGCGTGCCGGTGGCCGGGACCTCGGTCGAGACGGCGGTGGTGAGCGCGCGGTCCTGGCCCACCGTGACGACGTACGAGTCGACGTTCTCGGATCCGGCCCAGCCGATCTGCACGCTGTTGGGGGACAGGGGCTTGGCCGAGACGGCCGTCGGTGCCTCGAGCCGGTCCTGCTCGGCGTAGGTCATGGCGAGCCCGCCGCCGAGCGCGCCGAGGAGCAGCACGCTGACCAGCACGATCAGCAGACGGCCGCCGCCTCGTCGACGGCGCCGTCCTGCGACACGGCGGGGAGCGGGGGATCGCTGGGAGAGACCGGCACGACGCTGCGGCGCAACGATCCTTCTTCGGGTGGCGACGGCGAGACTCCAGGAACGAGACGGCGGGGTGCTTGAATTCTAGGGCGCGTGGCGGGCGGTCGCCCGCCACGCGAACGGGCATCAGCCGATGCGCAGGTCCACGACGATCGGGCTGTGATCGGACGGGATCGGCTGCGCCCTGTTGCCGTTGGCACCCAGCCGCTCGAAGTTGCGCCAGGCGTCGACACGCACCTTCCACGGGTCGACCCACACCTTGTCGATGTGGTTGCCCCACTTGACGCTCATGACGGGCTTGGTCTTGAAGCCCTGGTAGCTGCTCTGGTGCTGCCCCGTGACGTTGCGGGCCAGGTCGAAGGCGTCGTAGTGCTTGACGGCGTGCAGCGGCGGACGGACGGAGTCGCTGGGCTTGGTCTCACGGTGCGAGTTGATGTCGCCGGCGTAGACGACCGGCAGTCGCTTGGCGTTGACCTGCTTGATCGAGGCAATCATGTGGTTGACCTCGGCACGCCGGTAGTCGGCGGAGGCCTTGGTCTTGCCGGTGACGGTGTGCAGGCTGACCATCAGGACGCTGCGTCCCGTGGTCCGCTCGACGAGCTCGGCCCAGACGGCGTAGCGGCAGCCACCACCGTGGCGTCCGAGGAAGATCTCACCGGTCGCACCGGCCGGATCGGACGAGACGCGGCACTTGGTGACCGGATCGGTCGCCGGCTTGAAGCTGACCGGTGGGGTCGTCGCCCCGGGGACCTCGAAGCGTGCGGCGTTGTACCAGATCTGCTTGGCGCTGAAGTCGACCGCAAGGGTGTACCCGGGCAGCACGTCGAGGTTGTCGGCCTCCTGGGTGGCGATCACGTCGGCACCGGAGGACGTTGCGCGCTCCCACACGGCGGGCTGGCGCGAGATCCACGGGTAGCCGTTGTCGCCGCACACCCGGCTGCAGACGTTGTAGGTCATGACGCGCATCGGCATGAGGCCGGTCGAGGGACCCGGCCGCAAGATCGTGGTGCGGCCCACGACGGCCGACTTCGGGCCGTGCTTCTTGCCGTTGACGCCACGGACCTGGAAGAAGTAGTCCTTGCCGCGGATGAGCTTCTTGATCCTGGTCTTGCTCGACTTCTGGACGTACTTCTTGGCCTTCTTCATCGAGGAGTACCGGGACACGAAGATCTCGTACTTCTTGGCGTGCCGGGCATCGGGCCAGTCCAGCGAGAGGCTGGTCCGGTTGGACTTGCGGTCGTAGTCGGCCTTGACGAAGGACACGAGCGCGACCTTGGCCGGCTTCTTCGCGGCGGCGCTTGCCGGCATGGCCTGCAGCCCGGTGAGGACCAGGAAGCCGACGATAACGGCCACAAGAGATTTACGCATGGGGGAAACCCTAAGTCATCGCCACAGCCTGTTCGCGAGGCGTGGATCACACTGACTGCGTGTCGGTCGTCTCCCCGTGCCGTCCGCAGGCTGCTGCCGCGGCCTCGGGAGTCGTAGGCTCGTCGTGTGGAAGTACTCGCAGAGGTCGTCCGTTCAGGGCTCGTGGAGAGCCGTCACCGTGGCGTGGCCGTACGGGTGGACCCGTCCGGCGAGGTCGTGTGGTCGCTGGGCGACCCCGGGACGGTGATCTTCCCGCGGTCGGCGAACAAGCCGATCCAGGCGATGGGCATGCTGCGGGCGGGCCTGCCGCTGGACGGGCGACTGCTCGCCCTCGCGTCGGCGAGCCACTCCGGTGAGCCGTTCCATCTCGACGCCGTGCGCGAGATCCTCGCCCTGGCCGGGCTCGACGAGTCGGCGCTGCAGACGCCGCCGTCCTATCCGTTGGACCCCCACGTGCACGCCGACCTGCTGCGCGCCGGCGGCGTCCGCGCACCGATCCTGATGGACTGCTCGGGCAAGCACGCCGCGATGCTGCTCACCAGCGTCGTCAACGACTGGGACGTCCGGACCTACCTGGCGCCCGACCACCCGGTGCAGCAGATCATCACCGAGACCTTCACCGAGCTGACCGACGGTCCTCCCTCGACGATCGGTACCGACGGCTGCGGTGCCCCCTTGCTCGCGACACCGCTGCAGGAGCTCGCCCGGGCGATCGGTCGCATCGTGCAGGAGCCTGCGGGCTCGCCCGGCCAGCGGCTGCGCGCCGCGATGATCGCGCACCCCGAGTACGTCAGCGGCACGGGTCGCGCCGAGCGGGCGCTCATGGAGGCCGTCCCCGGGCTGGTCGCCAAGTCCGGCGCCGAGAGCGTCTACGTCGTGGCGCTGGCCGATGGCTCGGCGTTCGCGCTGAAGATCGAGGACGGGGCCGAGCGTCCGCTCTACGCGGTCATGGGCCGGATGCTCGAGCTGGCCGGCGTGGAGGCGGACCTGCTGCGTGAACGCCCCGTCGTCCTGGGTGGCGACCGGCCCGTCGGTGAGGTCAGGACGACCTTCTGAGCCGCGGGAAACCGCCGTGTAACCGGCTGTGACAGGGGTCGCAAACTGATTTGCTTGCATTTGCTAACTTTTGCAAGCACACTGGAGGCATGGCCAAGTTGAACATGCAGAGAACCGTCGAAGGGCTGGGCGAATACCTGCGTGAGCAGAGGGGCCAGGCACAGATGTCGCTGCGACAGCTGGCAGAGCTGGCGGATGTCTCCAATCCGTACCTCAGCCAGATCGAGCGAGGCCTGCGCCGCCCGTCGGCAGAAGTCCTGCAGCAGATCGCCAAGGCGCTCAGGATCTCGGCCGAGTCGCTCTACGTTCGCGCCGGCATCCTCGATGCCGATGAGAGCGGAGCGCGCATGGTCGAGGACGCCATCGCCCTCGACCCGCAACTCACCGAGCGTCAGAAGACCGCACTGCTCGACATCTATCGCTCCTTCGTCGGCACCGAGGAAGCGACCGACACCGAGCTGGCCGCGACAGTGACAGAAGCCAACCAGGAGGAAAAATGACCACCATCACCGACACGATCACCACGCAGGTCAAGTCGCTCGTCGACGACGTGCGCAGCCTGCCTGAGACCGTCAAGAGCATCGACGTCGCCGACCTGCAGAAGCAGGCCCAGGAGCTGGCGCAGACCGCTCTCGGCACCGCGACCACGACGTACGCCGAGTTCGCCAAGAAGAGCGAGGGCTTCGTCAACCTGGCCAAGGGCCTCACGATCGACGACATCCGCAAGTCCGCTGACGGCTTCTTCGACAAGGCCGAGGACAGCGTCGAGGACGTCGTCGACGACGTCACCAAGCAGGCCAAGGGCTTCGCTGCCGACGCGCAGAAGCTGGCCTTCGACTACGTGTCGGTCGCCAAGGCGCAGGTCACCCGGGTGACCTCGAAGGCCCCGACCACGGCTCGCAAGGCTGCCGAGAAGGTCGACACGACGGTCAAGAAGACCCCCGAGCCGGCCAAGCGCACCTCCGCCCCGGCTGCCAAGAAGACGACCGCCAAGAAGGCTCCGGCCAAGAAGGCTCCCGCGAAGGCGGCTGCCAAGAAGACCGCTGCCAAGACGACCACGGCCGCCAAGAAGACCACGCCGGCCAAGAAGACCACCGCCGCCAAGAAGACGACACCGGCCAAGAAGACGACCGCTGCAGCGAGCAAGACCGCCGCCTCGACGTCGACCGCCGCCAAGAAGGCGCCCGCCAAGGCCGCTTCCGCGCAGAAGGCCCCGGCGAACGCTGCTCCGGCCGCCAAGCAGGACACCACGTCGCAGACGTCGTCCTCGAACAGCTGACCTGACGCATTTCACGAGAGGCGGACCCCGACGGGGGTCCGCCTCTCGTGCTTCCCGGTAGCCTTCGGTCATGTTCGAAGTCCAGGGTGGCCTGATGATGATCTTGTCGATCGTGCTGTTCGTGGCCAAGGCGTTCGCCCTGGTCGACTGCGTGGGTCGCAGTGCCGCGCAGCTCGACGGGCTGGACACGCTGCCCAAGCGAACCTGGCTGATCATCCTGTCGCTGGCGGTGCTGGCGCACGTCTTGTTCTGGTACCCGCTGGGGCTGCTGAACCTGGTCGGCACCGTGGCGGCGCTGGTCTACCTCGCGCAGGTGCGCGGCTCGATCAGCCGCTGATCCCCGTCCTGCCCCCGCGGGTCAGCGTGGGCGGGCGGGGTGCAGCCAGCGGGTGATGATGCGCCGCAGGTCGGCCAGGTCGGTGTCGGGGTCGACCTCGGGGTGGGTCGCCCGGACCGTCCGGTAGCCGGCGACCAGCCCGCACAGCCAGCGAGCGATGTCGTCGGCCCGCAGCTCGGTGTCGATGTGACGGTCGCGGATCGCCTCGGCGCCGAGGCGCGCGAACGTCTGCTCGGTGTCGTGGTCGACGGGGGTGGTCGGGTCTGCCGCGAGGTGGTCGATCAGCTCGAGGAGCTGGTCCCAGGCCGATTCCATGGGGTGAGCCTAGTGGGTTCACGGGGTAGAACATGTGTTCGATCGGACGTATGCTCGGAGCATGTCGGATTACTACCAAGGGTCGCTGCTGGACGCCGGGCAGCAGCCGGTCATCGGCGAGCTGCGGCCGACGCGCACGAACCTGACCCGCGGCGCCTGGGTGGACTCCTGCCCGGGGTGGATCACCGGCTCGGACGAGCTGTTCCTGCGCCTGCAGAACGATGTGCCGTGGCGGGCCGAGAGCCGCGAGATGTACGACCGGGTGGTCGACGTGCCGCGGCTCCTGTCGTTCTACGGAGCCCGCGACCGGTTGCCCGATCCGCTGCTGGAGCAGATGCGCGACCGGCTGAGCGCGCACTACGCCGACGAGCTGGGGGAGCCGTTCGTGACCGCCGGGCTGTGCAACTACCGCGACGGCAACGACAGCGTCGCCTGGCACGGTGACCGCATCGGTCGCAGCCGTGAGCAGGACACCATGGTCGCGATCGTCTCGATCGGTGCCGCGCGCCGGCTGTCGCTGCGTCCGCGTGGAGGCGGCGAGCAGATCGGGTTCTCCCTGGGCCATGGCGACCTGGTGGTGATGGGCGGCTCGTGCCAGCGCACCTGGGACCACGCGATCCTGAAGACCGCCCGCCCCGTCGGCGCCCGCATCAGCATCCAGTTCCGCCCCCGCGGCGTCCTCTGACCCCGGCAGGGCGGTGCCTGAGCCACCTGTCCACGCGGTGGGCGGTGCCTGAGCCACCTGTCAGGGGTGCCGATGCGTGGCTCTGCCACCGCCTCCACAGGTGACGCGCAGCGAGGTCGCGTCCACAGGTGTCGAGCAGCCACTGGGCGGCGCTGAACGGTCGAGATGCACTGGCCTGATGGCACCCCGACCACGTATCCCGGAGTCTCTGCGCGGACGACCGTTCTCCCGCCGCGAGGCGCTCGCCGCCGGCATGACCTCACGCCAGCTCGACGGCAAGCACCTGCGCAGACTCTTCCCTCAGGTGTACGTCGAGCGCGATCACGTGATGACGGCCGATGACTGGGTCCTCGCGGCGACCCTGGCCATGCCCGACCGCGCCCACCTGAGCCACGTGTCACGCATCCGGGCACTCGGGCTGGACACCGGCGATCTGTGGCCCGTCCACTTCACCGTGGCTGGGGATCTTCATCTGGACATGGATGGTGTCTTCCTGCACCGCACGGAGGTCCTGCCACTGCTGGATGCCCGGGCCATGTCGGTGACCGAGTCGGAGGTGCGGACGCGGCTGCAGGTCGCCGGGCTGCCGCGACCGGAGGTCAACGTGGAGCTCCGGGTGGACGGCGAGCTGTCGGCCGCAACGAGAAGAGCGGTGGCCCAGCCACGCATCCGAGGCTGGATGCGTGGCCGAGCCACCGCTCATCGAAGGGACAGGTGGCTGAGCCACCGCCCCTGGGGTTACTTCTTGCCGCGGTTGGCGCGGTTGCGCTCGGTGGCGTCCAGGATGATCTTGCGGATGCGGACGTTCGCCGGGGTGACCTCGACGCACTCGTCCTCGCGGCAGAACTCCAGGCACTGCTCGAGCGACAGCTTGCGCGGCGGCACGAGCTTCTCGAACTCATCGGCGTTGGAGCGGACGTTGGTCTGCTTCTTCTCGCGGACGATGTTGATGTCCATGTCGTCGGCGCGTGAGTTCTCGCCGACGATCATGCCCTCGTACACCTCGGTGCCCGGCTCGATGAACAGCGTGCCGCGCTCCTGGATGTTCGTCATCGCGTAGGACGTCGCAGCGCCCGCGCGGTCCGAGACCAGCGAGCCCGACGGGCGGGTCGAGATCTCGCCGGCCCAGGGCTCGTAGCTCTCGAACGTCTGGTGCGCGATACCGGTGCCGCGGGTGTCGGTCAGGAACTCGGTGCGGAAGCCGATCAGGCCACGAGCCGGGACGATGAACTCCATGCGGACCCAGCCGGTGCCGTGGTTGATCATCTGCTCCATGCGACCGCGACGGACGGCCAGCAGCTGGGTGATCGCGCCGAGGTACTCCTCGGGGGCGTCGATCGTCAGGCGCTCCATCGGCTCGTGCACCTTGCCGTCGACCTCCTTGGTGACGACCTGGGGCTTGCCGACGGTGAGCTCGTAGCCCTCGCGACGCATCTGCTCGACCAGGATGGCCAGCGCGAGCTCGCCACGGCCCTGGACCTCCCACGCGTCGGGACGATCGGTGTCGACGACCTTCAGCGACACGTTGCCGATGAGCTCGCGGTCGAGGCGGTCCTTGACCAGGCGCGCGGTGACCTTGGTGCCCTTCTCGCGTCCGGCGAGCGGCGATGTGTTGGTGCCGATCGTCATCGAGATGGCGGGCTGGTCGACCGTGATCAGCGGCAGCGCGACCGGGTTGTCGGGATCGGCCAGCGTCTCGCCGATCATGATGTCCGGGATGCCGGCGATGGCGACGATGTCGCCGGGGCCGGCGCTCTCGCCGGGCACGCGCTCGAGCTCCTTGGTGACCAGCAGCTCGGTGATCTTGACCTTCTCGACGGTTCCGTCGACCTTCATCCACGCGACCTGGGAGCCCTTCTTCAGGGTCCCCTCCTTCACGCGGACGAGGGCCAGACGGCCGAGGAACGGCGAGGCGTCGAGGTTCGTGACGTGCGCCTGCAGCGGCGCGCCCTCGGTGTACTCGGGGGCCGGGACGGCCTCCATGATGGTCTGGAACAGCGGGATGAGGTTCTCGCTGTCGGGCAGGCCGCCGTCCTCGGGCTTGTTCAGCGAGGCGCGGCCGGCGCGAGCCGAGGCGTAGACGACGGGGAAGTCGAGGGCGTCCTCGCTGGCGCCGTCCTCGAGCAGGTCGAGGAACAGCTCGTAGGTCTCGTCGACGATCTCGCTGATGCGCGAGTCGGGGCGGTCGACCTTGTTGACGACCAGGACGACGGGCATCTTGGCCGCGAGGGCCTTGCGCAGCACGAAGCGGGTCTGGGGCAGCGGGCCCTCGGACGCGTCGACCAGCAGGATCACGGCGTCGACCATGGACAGGCCGCGCTCGACCTCACCGCCGAAGTCGGCGTGGCCGGGGGTGTCGATGATGTTGATCGTCACGCCGCCCTCGGGGGAGCCGGGGCCGTTGTAGCGGACCGCGGTGTTCTTCGCGAGGATCGTGATGCCCTTCTCGCGCTCCAGATCTCCCGAGTCCATGGCACGTTCGGCAAGCAGGTGGTGCTCGTCGAAGTGCCCCTGCTGCTGGAGCATGGCGTCAACCAGGGTGGTCTTCCCGTGGTCGACGTGGGCGACGATTGCGACATTGCGCAGGTCGGAGCGAATGGGCATGCGAAAAAAGTCCTAAGCGTGGGGAATGCTCACAATTCTGGAGCCTCCCCATTCTAGGGGGGCGCTGTGCGCGCGGACTAATCGCGTGACGCAGAACTCACGGTCCGTACGGCGCGGATTCCGTTTGGAGAAAGGTTGTACTAGCATTTCTGCGCCGCCACCGGCCTCGACGCCGAACGCCACACCACACACCAGTGCGACGACCTGCATCGCGCCCTGACCAACATCCTCGCGGGCGACGCCCTCTGCCCGCGGACGAACCAGGAGTGCCCATGACCAGCCAGGTCGAACACCACACCGATGACGACGACAAGATCACTCCGGAGCTGCTGAAGATCGCCGGCGTGGTGGTGCTCGGCGCCATCATGTCGATCCTCGACGTGACCGTCGTCAACGTCGCCCTTCCCACCTTCCAGACCGAGCTGTCCAGCAATGGCGAGCCGCTGGCGTACTCGACCGTCGCCTGGACCGCGACGGCCTACATGCTGGCGCTGGCCGCCGTCATCCCGTTGACCGGATGGGCCGCGGACCGCTTCGGCACCAAGCGGCTCTACATGACCGCGATCACCCTGTTCACGATCGGCTCGCTGGCGTGCGCGACGGCGTGGAACATCGAGGCGCTCATCGGCTTCCGGGTGCTCCAGGGTCTCGGCGGCGGCATGCTGATGCCGCTGGGCATGACGATCATGACCAAGGCCGCCGGCCCGCACCGCATGGGTCGCCTGATGGCGATCCTGGGCGTGCCGATGCTGCTGGGCCCGATCCTCGGCCCGATCATCGGCGGCGTCCTGATCGACGCTGCCTCGTGGCACTGGGTGTTCCTGATCAACCTGCCCATCGGCATCATCGGCCTGGTCCTCGCGGCCCGCGTGCTGCCCAAGGACGCCCCGGAGCCGACTGAGGCCCTCGACGTCATCGGCATGATCCTGCTGTCGCCCGGCCTGGCCGCGCTGCTGTACGGCGTCTCCTCGATCCCCGAGGAGGGCACCGTCCTGGCGACCAAGGTCCTGGCCCCGGCCATCATCGGCCTCGCGCTGATCATCGGATTCGTGTTCTGGTCGTTCAAGCCCAAGCACCCCCTGCTGGACCTGCGCCTGTTCAAGGACCGCAACCTGACGCTGTCGGTCATCACGATGTTCCTGTTCGCGTCCGCGTTCTTCGGCGCGCTGCTGCTGGTGCCCACGTACTTCCAGCAGGTGGACGGCTACTCGGTCAAGAAGGCCGGCCTGCTGATCGCAGCGCAGGGTGTCGGCGCGATGCTCACGATGCCGATCGCCGGTGCGTTGAGCGACCGGATCCCCGTCGGGCGCATCGTCCCGTTCGGCTTCCTGGGCATCCTGGTCGGCCTGTGGGGCGTCGCGGAGAGCACCGCCCCGGAGACGTCCGACTGGACGATCATGGCGTGGCTGTTCGTGACCGGGCTCGGCATGGGCGCCACGATGATGCCGCTGTTCACTGCGGCGCTCAGGACGCTCAAGGCCACGGATGTGGCCCGCGGCTCGACGCTGCTGAACGTGACGCAGCAGGTCGCCAGCGCCGCCGGCATCGCGACGATCTCGGTCGTGCTGACCAACGGCATGAAGGCCGGTGCCATCATCCCCGGATCGGACCAGATCCCCGGTGTCGAGGAGGGTCTGACGCCCGCCCAGCTGGCGGCCGGCTCGCACACCGAGCGGGGCGCGCAACTCGTCGACACGCTCAAGGTGCCCGGCTCGGTCCTGCAGGACGGCTTCAACGACCTGGCCGACGCCTTCTCGACGTCCTACTGGGTGGCCTTCGCCGTCCTGCTGGTGACCCTGATCCCGGTGGCCTTCCTGCCTCGCAGGCGGCAGGAGTCGAATCTGCAGGACGGTGAGGACGGCGTCACCCCGCCGATCATGATGCACTGATCGACCGCTGACACGAGGGCCCTGCCGGTATCCGGCGGGGCCCTTGGCGTTCCTCGGGTGTGATCCGCATTACGGTGTCACCTGTCGGGGGACGCGCGAGCCCGCGGCGAGGAGGTACGACGCCCATGATCGGCTCGAGCACCGTCGACGGCATGCTGCGCCGCAGCGCCGCCCGCCACCCCGACCGCACCGCCCTGCTGTTCGCCGACCGCACGTGGACCTACGCGCAGCTGGACGACGCCGTGACGCGTGCAGCGGGCGTGCTGCTCGAGCTCGGACTGGAACGGGGCGACCGGGTCGCGACCTATGGACGGAACTCCGATGCGTACCTGCTGGCCTACCTGGGATGCGCGCGAGCCGGCCTGGTGCACGTGCCGATCAACTACGCACTGACGGGGGAGGAGCTGGCGTACCTCGTCGCCGACTCCGGCAGCCGCGCCGTCCTGGTCGACCCGTCGCTGCGTCCCGCGCTGGACGCCGCGCGGCTGTCGGTGCGGACGGTCCTGGCGCTGCGCGACGAGGACGACTCGCTGCTGACCAGGGCATCGCAGGGACCCGTCGCGGAGCTCGACGTCGACGTGGCCGACTCCGACCTGGTGCAGCTGCTCTACACATCGGGCACCACCTCGCGACCCAAGGGTGCGATGATGACGCACCGGTCGCTGGTGCACGAGTACCTCTCGTCGATCGTCGGCCTGGATCTCACCGAGACCGACGAGCCGCTGCACCCCATGCCGCTGTACCACTCGGCCGGCATGCACGTGTTCCTGATGCCGTACCTGGCCGTGGGTGCCACGAACCACCTGATGGAGGCCCCGGACATCCCCGAGATCCTCCGGCTGGTCGAGGAGCGGGGCCTGCGGTCGTTGTTCCTGGCCCCGACCGTCTGGGTTCCGCTGGCGCAGCACCCGGACTTCGCGACGCGGGACCTCAGCAGCCTGCGCAAGGCGTTCTACGGGGCGTCGATCATGCCCCAGCCGGTCCTGCTTCGGCTCCAGGACGCGCTGCCCGAGCTGGGCTTCTGGAACTGCTTCGGCCAGTCCGAGATCGGCCCGCTGGCGACCGTCCTGCGCCCCGAGGAGCACGCCGAGCGATCCGAGTCATGCGGCCGCGCGGTGCTGTTCGTCGAGCTGCGCGTCGTCGACGAGACCGGCGCGGACGTCCCGCCCGGCGAGGCCGGCGAGGTCGTCTACCGGTCGCCGCAGCTGTGCGAGGGGTACTGGGGCAAGCCCGAGGAGACCGCTGCGGCGTTCCGGGACGGCTGGTTCCACTCCGGCGACCTGGTGCGGGTCGACGAGCAGGGATACCTGACCGTCGTAGACCGCATCAAGGACGTCATCAACACTGGCGGGGTGCTGGTCGCGTCCCGAGAGGTCGAGGACGTCCTCTACACGCATCCGGCCGTCGCCGAGGTGGCCGTCATCGGCACGCCCGACGAGCGCTGGATCGAGGCGGTCACCGCGGTCGTGGTCGTCAAGGAGCCCGTCACGGCCGAGGAGCTGATCGCCCACGCGAAGCAGAGCCTGGCCGGGTTCAAGGTGCCCAAGCGCATCCACCTCGTGGACGAGCTGCCCCGCAACCAGTCGGGCAAGCTGCTCAAGCGGGTGCTGCGCGACGACCTGGAGCGCGTCGACTGAGGTGCTCAGCCCTCGCGGTGCACCTTGTGCGGCGCCGCCTGGGCCAATGGCTTGAGCACCATCAGGTCAATGTTGACGTGGGCCGGACGCGTCGCGACCCAGACGATCGCATCGGCGATGTCCTCGGCCACCAAGGGGGCGTCGACCCCGGCGTAGACGGCATCGGCACGGCCGGGGTCGCCGCCGAAGCGGTTGAGGCTGAACTCGTCGGTGCGGACCATGCCGGGCGCGATCTCGGTGACCCGGACGGGCTGGCCGTTGAGCTCGAGCCGCAGCGTCTCGGTCATCGCGGCGACCCCGTGCTTGGCCGCGACGTAGCCGCCGCCGCCCTCGTAGGGCGTGTGCCCCGCGATCGAGCCGAGATTGACCAGGGTGCCGGCGCCGCTGGCCACGAGGGCGGGCAGCAGGGCGCGGGTCACGTGCAGGGTGCCGATGACGTTGACCTCGTACATCCGGCGCCAGTCGTCCGGATCGGACGCCGCAACGGGATCGGTGCCGATCGCGCCGCCGGCGTTGTTCAGCAGCAGGTCCAGCGTCGGTCCGACCGCCTCGGCGAGGGATGCGACCTGGGCCTCGTCGGTGACGTCGCAGCTGACCGCGGTGCCGCCGATCTCGGCAGCGAGGGCCTCGATGCGGTCGGTGCGGCGGGCGACACAGAACACGTGGAAGCCGGATGCGGCCAGGGCGCGGGCCGTGGCGGCCCCGATCCCGCTGCTGGCTCCGGTCACGACGGCGGTGGGCATGGGCCCATCGTGGCAGACCCCGCCTCGGGCGTGCACGCAGACTGAGGAGGTGGGACTGGGAGGCGGGTGGGACGATGGAGCCGAAAGGCGGGTGCACATGCTCAGGCGAATCGCGATGCTCTCGGCGCACACGTCCCCGCTCGACCAGCCGGGCAACGGTGACGCTGGCGGCATGAACGTCTACGTGCTCGAGCTGTCCCGTCAGCTGGCGGCACGCGGCATCGAGGTCGAGATCTTCACCCGCGCGACCTCTCGCCACCAGCCCGATGTCGTGGACCCCGAGCCCGGCATCCGGGTCCACCACGTGGCGGCCGGACCCTTCGAGGGCCTGGTCAAGAACGACCTGCCGTCGCAGCTGTGCTCCTTCGTGCGCGACGTGCTGCGCGCCGAGGTCGAGCGCGAGCCGGGGCACTTCGACCTGGTCCACTCGCACTACTGGCTGTCCGGTCAGGTCGGCACGGTCGCCCGCGAGCGGTGGAACGTCCCGCTGGTGCACACCATGCACACCATGGCCAAGGTCAAGAACGCGATGCTCGCCGAGGGCGACGCCGCCGAGCCGATGGGCCGTGTCTACGGCGAGGAGGAGATCGTCCGGCTCGCCGACCGGCTGATCGCCAACACCGAGGAGGAGCGCCGCGAGCTCATCGAGCTGTACGGCGCCGATCCCGAGCGGGTGGCGGTCGTGCACCCCGGCGTGGACATCGAGGTGTTCCGTGCCGGGCGTCAACGCGAGGCCCGCCGGCTCCTGGGCATCCCCGAGGACGCCGCGCTGGTGCTGTTCGCGGGACGCATCCAGCCGCTGAAGGCGCCCGATGTGGTGATCCGGGCCGCGGCGATCATGCTCGAGCGCGATCCGTCGTTGCGCGACCGGCTCATGGTGGCCGTCGTGGGTGGCGCGTCCGGATCGGGCCTCGAGCGTCCGAGCGCGCTGGCCGAGCTCAGCGCCGAGCTGGGGGTCCAGGACGTCGTGCGGTTCGTCCCGACGGTCGGCCAGCGTGAGCTCGCCGACTGGTACGCCGCGGCGTCCGTCGCGTGCGTCCCGTCGCACAACGAGTCCTTCGGCCTGGTCGCGATCGAGGCGCAGGCCTGCGGGACGCCCGTCGTGGCCGCCCGGGTCGGCGGTCTGACGACCGCGGTGTCCGACGGGGTGAGCGGCATCCTGATCGACGGCCACGACCCCGCCGACTACGCCTCGGCCCTGCACCCGCTGCTGACCGATCCCGGGCTGCGTGAGGCGATGAGCCACAAGGCCGTGCGCCACGCCGAGGGATTCGGCTGGGACGTCACCGCCGACCGCACGCTCGCCGTCTACGACCAGGCCATCACGACCCACAGGGAGTTCCACGCATGACCGAGCCCGTCCGCAGCACCATCGTCGACGCCCTCGAGGCGGCCGACCTGGCGTACACCGAGCACCAGCCGGGGACGTTCGAGGTCACCCTGCCGGGCGAGCGCAAGCTGCAGACCACGTGCCGCCTCGAGGTCGGCAAGCACGCGCTGGGCATCCACGCCTTCGTCGTCCGCAACCCGGACGAGAACCACCAGGTGGTCTACCGCTGGCTGCTGGAGCGGAACCTGAAGATGTACGGGGTCGCCTTCGCGGTCGACTCGTCCGGCGACATCTACCTCGACGGACGGATGCCGCTGCACGCCGTCACGACCGAGGAGGTCGACCGGCTGCTCGGCGCCGTCCTGACCTACGCCGACGAGTCGTTCAACACGATCCTGGAGCTCGGCTTCGCCAGCTCCATCCGCAAGGAGTGGGAGTGGCGGGAGTCGCGGGGCGAGTCGACCCGCAACCTCGACGCCTTCAAGCACCTCAAGCCGTGAGCGACGGACATCGGCGGCCGGGCCTCGCGGCACGGACCCGATCTCGCGTAGCGTTGGCGCCGTGAAAGCCATCGTGTTCGCCGACGTGACAGACCCGTGGGCGTACATCGGGGCGACCCGGTTCGAGCGTGCAGCGGCGATGTTCTCGATCCTGACCGGTGAGCCGATCGAGATGACGTTGCGCGCCTTCCAGGTCGAGCCGGATGCGCCCAGCGACGGCCGGTTGCTCATGGAGGCGCTCGAGCAACGTCTCGGCGGCCGCGACAAGGTCGAGCTGGTCAACGCGCAGGTGACCGCCGCGGCCCGCATCACCGGCATCGACCTGAACTTCGAGGAAGCCGTCGAGGCCAACTCCTTCGATGCGTGGCGGTTGCTGACGTGGGCGGACGAGGCCGGTCCCGGTCTCCAGCGCGACCTGGCCCACCAGCTGTGGCGGGCGCACTTCCTCGAAGGTGCCGACATCGCGGACCCGTTCACGCTGGCGACCCGCGCCGGGCTCGTGGGCCTGGAGCTCGAGACGGCCGAGGCGCTCCTGGCCAGCGCCGAGTACGCCGAGGAGGTCCTCACCCAGGTCGCCACCGGGGAGGCCCTGGGCATCACGCAGCTGCCGTTCGTCGTGATCGAGCAGCAGTGGACGCTGGCGGGCATCCACTCGCAGAACGACTACGTGCAGGCGATCAGCCAGATCTACTCGGAGTGGAAGGCCGGCGAGGAGCCGGACGGCCCGGGAGCGGCGGGCTAGAGCCCACCACCCTTGGGGGCCGAGGAGGTAATAGGCTCACCTCCATGAGCACCTTGATCCTGCTGCGCCATGGCCACAGCGAGTGGAACGCCAAGAACCTGTTCACCGGATGGGTCGACGTCGACCTGAACGAGCAGGGCGTCGCCGAAGCCGTGAAGGGTGCCCAGATGCTGGCCGAGGCCGGCCTGGCCCCCGACGTCTCGCACACCTCGTTGCTGCGCCGCGCGATCCGCACCTCCCAGATCGTGCTGGACGGCATCGACCGCCACTGGATCCCGGTGAAGCGTTCGTGGCGCCTGAACGAGCGCCACTACGGTGCGCTGCAGGGCAAGGACAAGAAGGCGACCCTCGCCGAGTACGGCGAGGAGCAGTTCATGACGTGGCGTCGTTCGTACAACACCCCGCCGCCGCCGCTGGCCGATGACTCGGAGTTCAGCCAGGCCGAGGACCAGCGGTACGCAGCGCTGCCCGACGAGCTGCTGCCGCGCACGGAGTGCCTCGCGGACGTCCTCGACCGCATGCTGCCGTACTGGTACGACGCGATCGTCCCCGATCTGCTCGACGACAAGGTCGTCCTGGTGACGGCCCACGGCAACTCGCTGCGGGCGCTGGTCAAGCACCTCGACGGCCTGGGTGAGGACGAGGTCGTCGGGCTGAACATCCCCACCGGCATCCCGCTGGTCTACGAGCTGGACGCCGATCTCAAGCCCATCGTCAAGGGTGGCCAGTACCTCGACCCCGCAGCCGCCGAGGCCGCCATCGCCGCGGTCGCCAACCAGGGCCGCTGACCCCGCCCCCACCCCCATCCGCTGACGCGTGGGTTACGTCGGCTGAGGCGTGGGTTGCGCACGCTGAGGCGTGGGTTGCGTCGGCTGAGGCGTGGGTTGCGTCGTCCGTGCGTCGTACGCAAGCCACGCGTCATGGTGCATAACCCACGCGTCGGGATGCGTAAGCCACGCGTCGGCGTGCATAACCCACGCGTCGGCGTGCGTAAGCCACGCGTCGGCGTGTGTAAGCCACGCGTCAGGCGTCGTACTTGTAGCCGAGGCCGCGGACGGTGGTCAGGATGACCGGATGGGCGGGGTCGGGCTCGATCTTGGCCCGCAGACGCTTGACGTGCACGTCGAGGGTCTTGGTGTCGCCGACGTAGTCCGCACCCCACACCCGGTCGATCAGCTGGCCGCGGGTCAGCACGCGTCCGGGATTGCGCAAGAAGAACTCCAGCAGCTCGAACTCCTTGAGCGGGAGCTTCGCGACCTCGCCGTCGACCGTCACGAGGTGGCGGTCGACGTCCATCCGCACGCGCCCGGCCTCCAGGGCCCCGTGGTCGTCGGCGTCGTCGGTCGTGCCGCGGCGCAGCACCGCACGGATGCGGGCGACCAGCTCGCGCGGGGAGTAGGGCTTGGTGACGTAGTCGTCGGCTCCCAGCTCCAGCCCCACGACCTTGTCCACCTCGGTGTCCTTGGCGCTGACCATGATGATCGGCACGGACGAGACCTGCCGCAGCGCACGGCACACCTCGGTGCCCGACAGGCCCGGCAGCATGAGGTCGAGCAGGACGATGTCGGCCCCGCCCCGGTCGAACTCGGTCAGTGCATCCGGTCCGGTCTCCGCGATCGCGACGTCGAACCCCTCCTTGCGCAGCACGTAGGCCAGCGCCTCGCTGTAGCTCGCCTCGTCCTCGACCACCAGTACCTTGGTCACGCGGTCTCCTCATCGATGTCGTTCTGGTGTGCGGGCAGGACGAGGGTGAACGAGGAGCCGAGGCCCGGTTCGCTCCAGACCTCGACGGTGCCCCCGTTGCTGGCGGCGACGTGCTTGACGATCGACAGGCCGAGACCGGTGCCGCCGGTGGTTCGCGCCCGGGCCGGGTCGACGCGGTAGAACCGTTCGAAGATCCGGTCCAGCTCGTCGTTGGGGATGCCGATGCCGTTGTCGGTCACGGTGAGCCGGACGTCATCGTCGTCGCGATGGGCGATGACGGAGACCCGCGAGCCGTCCGGGCTGTACGTCACGGCGTTCTCGACCAGGTTGCTGACTGCGGCGTGCAGCTCGGATCGGTCGCCGTGGACGAGCAGGCCGGGCTCGACGGACGTGGCGATCTCGATCTGCTTGTGCTCGGCCTCCGTGGCCGAGTGCTCGCAGGCCTCCGCGACCAGGTCGTCGACCCGGACCGTGGCGGCCTCGTCGCTGAGGGTGTCGTTCTGCAACCGCGACAGGTCGATGATCTGCTGCACGAGGCGGGTCAGGCGTTCGGCTTCCACGTGCATCCGGCTGGAGAACCGGGCGACCGCCTCGGGATCGTCCTTGGCCTCGCCGACGGCTTCCGCGAGCAGGGTCAGGGCACCGACGGGAGTCTTGAGCTCGTGGCTGACATTGGCCACGAAGTCGCGGCGGATGGACTCCACGCGGTGCTCACGGGTGCGGTCATCGGCCAGGACCAGGATGAGGCGTGAGGTCAGGGGTGCGACCCGGGCGTGGATGTACGAGGTCGTCCCCCGCTTGGGGTGCAGCGCGACCTCGGCCTCGCGCACCTGGCCGTCACGGCGCACCCGGCGTACCAGCGCCATCAGCTCCGGTGGCTCGAGGCGGTCGTCGGTGATCAGGCCCACTGCGAACGCCGGGGCCGATGCCTGCACGACGGTGTCGGCCGAGTCGATCAGGACAGCGGAGGAGGACAGGACCGACAGGACCAGCTCGGCACCCGGAGGGACCACGGGTGTCGTCTCCTCCACGGTCCGCTGCTTCCTCTCGCTGAAGCGCCACAGGTAGGTGACCATGGCGCCGATGACTCCGCCGATCGCTCCTGCGATCACGAATCCCGCGCTGGTGTCCACACCACGATCGTAGGGGGCGCCCGCACGCGCGGACGTCCGCGTGGCACGGCGGCGAGGTGGCTTTCCGCTGGCGTTCATGCGCTGTTCACCCGGGGTCGCCGTCCGTTCACCCGGCCTGCCTACGGTCGGAGCATGCGCGATCAGTATTACGAACAGCTTGATGCCATCGTCGACGACCTGGTGCAGCTGACCGGCACCGTCCGGCGTGCCGTGGCCGATGCGACCAAGGCACTGCTCGAGGCGGACGGCTCCATCGCGGAGTCCGTCATCGCCGGCGACAAGGACGTCGACGAGGCGACCGAGACCATCGAGGAGCGGACGCTCCTGCTGCTGGCGACCCAGCAGCCGGTGGCGAGCGATCTGCGCCAGCTCATCGCCACGTTGCGGATGCTGGCCGATCTGCAGCGGATGGGGGACCTGTCGGTGCACGTCGCCAAGATCGCCCGACGCCGCATGCCCGACTCGGCGGTCCCGCAGCACCTGCACCCGACGATCCGGTCGATGGCTGCGGTGGCCGACTCGATGATCGACTCGGCGTCTCGCATCGTGGCCAACCGTGACGTCGCCAAGGCCGCCCAGCTGGAGTCCGAGGACGACGAGATGGACATGCTGCGCAAGGACCTGTTCAGGTCGCTGCTCGGTGAGTCGTGGGACCACGGCATCGAGCCGGCGGTCGACGTCGCCCTCCTCGGCCGGTACTACGAGCGCATCGGCGACCATGCCGTGTCGATGGCCCGCCGCGTCGTCTACCTCGTGACCGGTCAGCTCAGCTGACCGTCGCCGGTCGCACCGGCCCCGGAACCGACGAGACCCCGCTGCTGCCGCAGCGGGGTCTGGTCATCGGTGCAGGGGACTGCTACTCGGTGTCGTCCTCGTCGCCCGTGCCGGGCGTGGCCTGGGTGCTGGGAGCGGCCGAGCTGGCGGGTGCCGTGGGGGTCGCGTTGCCGCTGACCTCGTTCGGGACCAGACCATCGCCACCGGCGACGGAGTCGTACTCGGCGGCGTGCTCGGTGCGGGCGACGACGGGCACCTCGATCGTGAGATCGCCGGACTTGCTGAAGGTGTAGGTCAGCTTGACGTAGGCGCCGGGCTCGGCGCCCTCGGTCACCACGAAGGCCGTGCTGGCGCCCCCGATCGTGATCAAGACGTCGCTGGGCAGCTTGACGGCGCTCTTGGGCGCGCGGACGGTGAGGCTCTCGCCGTCGGCACCGGTGACGGCGACGGACGTGATGGTCTCGTCGGCGTCGGTCGTGTTCAGCAGGGCCGCCGACAGCGTCGCCGACCCGTCCTCGTTGCCGACCAGCAGCGTGTTCTGGGACTCGATGTCGCCACGGGCGTTGGCACCGACGGCAGGCTGGTAGACCTGATTGGTCTGGGCACCGAAGCCGGTCCCGCAGGCGCTGAGGGCCAGGCCAGCCACCAGGGCCAGGGAGGCGGCGGACAGACGGCGACGTCGTACGGAGCTCACCAGGTCACACTCTCTTCGAGGGTCGAGTTCGTTCAGGGGGACGCATCTGGGCCCGAGGGGCCCGCCTTGATCGTATCCGAGCGCCGCCGCCGGAATCCTTTGACCTGCTGCTGCGTCGTCTGCTATGGGGTCCCCGGCCTGAAACTGCAAGGGTCTTTGTGGGGTTCTCATGGTATTCTGGGTATCTACGAAGGGTGTTTTCTCTATGACTTTTACTGTCGGCGAAACCGTTGTCTATCCCAATCACGGCGCTGCAGTCATCGAGGACATCGAGACCCGGACGATCAAGGGCGAGGAGCGTGATTACCTCGTGCTGCGCATCGTCTCGCAGAACGATCTGGTCGTGCGCGTTCCTGCGTGCAACCTTGATCTGGTCGGAGTTCGCGACGTCGTTGACGAAGCAGGACTCGAGCGGGTTTTCGGGGTCCTCCGTGCCGAGCATGTCGAAGAACCGACCAACTGGTCGCGTCGTTACAAGGCCAACCTGGAGAAGCTGCACTCCGGTGACGTGCTGAAGGTGGCCGAGGTCGTCCGCGACCTGTGGCGCCGCGATCACGAGCGCGGCCTGTCCGCCGGCGAGAAGCGCATGCTGGCCAAGGCCCGTCAGATCCTGGTCTCCGAGCTCGCGCTCGCGGAGAAGACCAACGAGGACAAGGCCGAGACCCGTCTCGACGAGGTCCTCGCTTCCTGATCTCCGAACGAAAGCCCCCGGTTCCTATGGAGCCGGGGGCTTCGTCGTTCAGTGGGGCAGGACCAGGGCGGTCGCGATGGCTGCGATGCCCTCGCCGCGTCCGGTCAGGCCCAGGCCGTCGGTCGTGGTCGCCGACAGGGTGACCGGTCCGCCGATCGCGTCGCTGAGGATCTGCTGGGCCTGCTCGCGGCGGGCGCCGATCCGCGGCCGGTTGCCGATGACCTGCACGGCGACGTTGCCGACGGTCCAGCCGTGGTCCTGGAGGCGGCGCCTGGTCTCGACCAGGAAGTCGACACCGGCGGCCCCTGACCACTGCGGGTCGGCGGTGCCGAAGTTGCTGCCGATGTCACCGAGGCCGGCAGCGCCCAGCACCGCGTCCACGATGGCGTGCGACACGCAGTCACCGTCCGAATGACCCTCCAGGCCCTGTGGCTCATCGGGCCACGAGAGGCCGGCGAGCCACATCGGGCGCCCGTCGACGAGCCGGTGGACGTCGGTACCGATGCCGATGCGCGCAGATGTCACGCGTCGATCATGCCATTTCGTCCGGCGCACCTTGACCGTTCGCGCAACCATGGCTGCTGTGAGAGATCGAATGACCGCCGCAGCCGGCGTCCTGGCTGCCGCGGCGGCGATGGCGGCCACCGAAGGGCTGGCGGCCGTTCTCGACTTGCGCGAGTCCCCGCTCGTGTCGGTGGGCCAGTCGGTCATCGCGCTGACGCCCGGCCCGATCGCCGAGGCGATCATCAACGTGGTCGGGACCAAGGACAAGCCGCTCGCGGTCACCAGCGTGGTGATCGCGGTCCTGCTGATCGGCGCGCTGGTGGGCACGCTGTGGCTGGGGCGGCGGCTGGTCGCCGGCGGACTCGTGGCGCTGTTCGTCGTCCTGGCCGCCGCATCGGTGCTGTCCCGCCCCTATGCGTCGCCTGCGGGCGTGTTCGCCGCCGTCGCCGGCGGGGTCGTCGTCGTGGGCGTGCTGCAGCTGCTGCTGCGCGACCAGGATGCAGCCGGGGTGAATCTCTCGCGGCGCAGGTTCCTGCGCACCGCTGCGGTGATCGGCCTGGCGACTGTCGTCGTCGGTGGCGCGGGCCAGGTGCTGGCCGCGCGGCACCGACGCCGGCAGGCCATCGAGAAGGTCCGCGCTGCGCTCACGCTGCCCGTGCGGGCGGAGGGCGTGCCGGCCGGCGTCGACCTGGGCGTCAAGGGCCTGGGCCCGTGGCTGACGCCCAACCGCGACTTCTACCGCATCGACACCGCGCTGAGCCCGCCGCTGATCGATCCGGCCAGCTGGACGCTGCGCATCCACGGCATGGTCGACCGCGAGCTCACCCTGACCTACCAGGACCTGGTGGACCGCGGACTCAGCGATGCGTGGATCACGCTGTGCTGCGTCTCCAACCCCGTCGGTGGTGACCTGGTCGGCAACACCGTGTGGGGAGGCGTGCCGATCAAGGACATCCTCGACGAGGTCGGGGTGCAGGCCGGCGCCGACGCGCTGCTGTCGACGTCCGACGACGGGTGGACGTGCGGCACCCCGCTGCGCGCGCTGACCGATGGCCGCGACGCCCTGCTGGCCCTGACCATGAACGGTGAGCCGCTGCCGATCGCGCACGGCTTCCCGGTCCGTCAGGTCGTGCCGGGCCTGTACGGCTACGTCTCGGCGACCAAGTGGGTCACCGAGTGGGAGGTCACCCGGTTCGCGGACTTCCAGGCGTACTGGACGCAGCGGGGCTGGGGCGAGCGCGGGCCGATCAAGACGCAGTCACGCATCGACGTGCCGCGCGAGGGCAGCACGGTCGCGGCGGGGACGTCGGTCATCGCGGGGGTCGCGTGGGCCCAGCGCGTCGGCGTTCAGAAGGTCGAGGTCGCGGTCGACGACGGGCCGTGGCGCGAGGCGACGCTCGCGGGCGTCCCGAACATCGACACGTGGGTGCAGTGGCGCCTGGGCTGGGACGCCGAGCCGGGGCGCCACACGATCCAGGTGCGCGCCACCGACCAGGACGGCACCACGCAGACGTCCGAGCGGGCGGACGTTCTGCCGGACGGCGCGACCGGCTACGACAGCGTCAGCGTCGAGGTGGACTAGCCCGGAAGGGCGACGCTGGTGGGGCGGATGACGTACACGACGCCGCCGCTGCCGCCCAGCCAAGCCTTCTCGAACTGCGCGCGTGAGTAGACGCGACGCACCGCGGAGTTCTTCGACCCGGCCGGGTCGTTGGCGATGACCTGGCCGCTGCTCGTGAAGCCGCGGATCACCATGAGGTGGCCCGGGGTGGACGAGATCGGCGAGCCGTTCAGCTGCCCGCGGCCGAAGGCGACTGACGCGACCAGGGGGATGCCGGCCTTGATGTAGGCCTCGGCGTCACGCAGGGAGTCCAGCCGCGTCACGAAGGTGTCCAGTGAGTAGCCGGCCGCGTAGGCGGTGTTGAAAGGCCAGTTGCCGGTGCCCTTGTACTGGTGGTCGTAGGTGTACCGAGCCGCGTGGTCGACGAAGGAGTCGGCGCCCTTGGAGAAGGAGTATGCGGACTTCTTGGGGCCCTTGCCGAAGAAGCGCATGACCATCGACGTCGAGGTCGGCGAGCACCAGGCCTCGCCACCGCCGCCCCACTGCGGGAAGTGGCCGCGGTGGATCATCTGGGACGAGGCGGGCACGGCCAGGTCGGTAGTGGCGGTCATGGTGGTGGCGCTGGTGGGGGCCGAGCGCGTCGCGTAGGAGGCCGCGACGGCGTTGACCGCGTGCAGCGTCGGGGTGGACTTGCTGCCCTTGGGGCGGTGCAGCATCACCCGCACCTGGTACCGGTTGAAGTTCTTGCCCGCATTCGCGGTCACGACGTCGGTCGAGACGCGGGCCAGGTCGTCGGTCTGGCTGGAGTACGACGAGCGCTTGACCCGCGAGGTGCCGTTGGACCAGCGGGCGACGGTGTCCCAGCTGCCGACGGTCGTCCCGTTGCGGACGCGGACGTCGATGCGCGCCCAGGTCCCGCCCGGCGTCGTGATGCTCCACGACGGGATCAGCGTCCTCGCGTCGAACCCGACCGACTGCCACGGGCTCTGCCACGAGCCCTTGTCGTACGACTTCTTGCCGCCGGACACGCGCGGGTCCTTGTACTTGGTGACCGATGTCCCGGTGCCGATCGTCATCCGGCCGGACTTCGCGGCCAGGCCCTTGGAGGTGCCACGGCCGAAGTCGCCGGTCGTGGTCCAGCGGGTCAGCGAGGACTGATCGGCGGCCGCCGCGGCGGGCGGGGCCGGCACGAGGGCCAGGCCGACGACGACGGCGGCAAGAGCGGGAAGGATGCGGCGCATCTCACCATGGTAGGTGCCAGATGGGACGTGTGGGGCGGATGTGACAGCCGAACCCAGATCGACTGCGAAGCCGGGCCGCCGCGAGCCGATAGGGTTGAGGCGTGGCATTTCACCTGTATGACACCGCGTCCCGGCAGATCCGCGCGCTCGACCCGGTCGTCCCCGGTCGGGTCTCGATCTATCACTGCGGCCTGACGGTGCAGGGCCCCCCGCACATCGGCCACATCCGCAAGGAGGTCGTGTTCGACGTCCTCCGCCGGTGGCTGGAGCGCTCGGGCCTGGAGGTCTCGATCGTCGCGAACGTGACCGACATCGACGACAAGATCCTGGCCAAGGCCGTCGAGCAGGGCCGCCCGTGGTTCGCCGTCGCCTACGAGAACGAGCGTGCGCTGCACGCGGCGTACGAGGTGCTGGGCTGCGTCCCGCCGACGTACGAGCCGCGCGCGACCGGGGTCGTGCCCGAGATGATCGAGATGATGCAGACCCTCATCGAGCGCGGTCACGCCTACGCGGCGGACGACGGCTCGGGCGATGTCTACTTCGACGTCCGGTCGTGGCCCGCGTACGGCGAGCTGTCGAACCAGAAGGTCGACGACATGCTGCCGGCCGAGGACGCCCCGCTCGAGGGCAAGCGCGACGGCCGTGACTTCGCCTTGTGGAAGGGGCACAAGGACGGCGACCCGGAGTCGGCCTCCTGGGCGACGCCGTGGGGCCGTGGACGTCCCGGGTGGCACCTGGAGTGCTCGGCGATGGCCGCGAAGTACCTCGGCCGCGAGTTCGACATCCACGGCGGCGGCCTGGACCTGCGCTTCCCGCACCACGAGAACGAGCTCGCGCAGTCCCGGGCGGCCGGCCAGCCATTCGCCCGGTACTGGATGCACAACGCGATGCTGAACCTGGCGGGCGCCAAGATGTCGAAGTCGGTCGGCAACACCTTGATGGTCAGCGAGGTCGTCAAGCGGGTGCGGCCCATCGACCTGCGCTACTACCTGGCGGCCTCGCACTACCGCTCGATCGTGGAGTTCTCCGAGGAGTCGCTGGCCGAGGCCGCGACGGCCTTCCAGCGCATCGAGGGCTTCGTCAAGCGCGCTGCCGCGCTGGTCGGCTCCGGCGAGGTGGGCGACGTGCCCGAGGCCTTCGCCGCGGCGATGGACGACGACCTGTCCGTCCCGGCGGCGGTGGCGGTGCTCCAGGGCCGCATCTCGGACGGCAACTCGCTGCTCGCGGGTGGCGCATCCGGTGAGCTCGGAGCCGTCCTGGCACAGGTTCGCGGCATGCTCGACGTGCTCGGTTTGGATCCTCTGTCCTCCACGTGGGATCGTGGGGGTGACGATGCGGCCTATGCGCAGGTGATCGACACCCTCGTCGAGGGTCTGCTCGAGCAGCGCCAGGAGGCACGTGCCGCCAAGGACTTCGCGAACGCAGACCGCGTGCGTGATCAGCTCACGGCGGCCGGCATCGACATCGAGGACACGCCGCAGGGTGCGCGCTGGTCCGTGAAGGGCTCATAGGACCATGCCAGGAAACAGCAAGCGCAAGGGCGCCATCAAGAAGACCGGAAAGGGCAACCCCACCGCAGGATCGGGTGGACGCCGCCGGCAGGGACTCGAGGGCAAGGGCCCGACGCCGCGCGCCGAGGACCGGCCGAACCACAAGCTGTACAAGATGAAGAACGCGACCGCCAAGCGCGAGCAGGCCCGCCCCAAGCGCAAGCAGGGCGAGGCCGCCGAGTGGGTCGCGGGACGCAACTCGGTGCTCGAGCTGCTGCGCGCGACCGTGCCGGTGCACGCGCTGTACGTGGCCGAGGGCACCGACCGCGACGAGAAGATCCGCGAGATCTTCAAGCTCGCCGCCGAGCAGCACGTCAGCCTGCTGGAGATCGGCCGCGTCGAGCTGGACAAGCTCACCGGTGGCGCCGTCCACCAGGGCATCGCCGCCAAGCTCAACGCCTACGAGTACGCCGATCCGCAGGACCTGATGGATCTCGCGGCCGAGCGCGACGAGCCGGCCCTGATCCTGGTGCTCGACGGCATCACCGATCCCCGCAACCTGGGCGCGATCATCCGCTCGGCCTCGGGCTTCGGCGCGCACGGCGTCGTCATCCCGGAGCGTCGTGCCGCGCAGATCACCGCCGCGGCCTGGAAGACGTCCGCCGGCGCTGCCGCCCGCGTGCCCGTCGCCCGCGTCACCAACATCACCCGCACGCTGAAGCAGTTCCAGGACGATGGCTGCATGGTCATCGGCCTGGCCGCCGACGGTACGGTCGACATCGCCGAGTCGCAGATGATCGACGGCCCGCTGGTCGTCGTGATCGGCAGCGAGGGCAAGGGCCTGTCGCGGCTCGTGGGGGAGACCTGTGACGAGATCGTGTCGATCCCGATGTCGACCGGGCTGGAGTCGCTGAACGCCGGTGTCGCAGCGGGCATCGCTCTGTACGCGATCAGCCAGCAGCGGGACTGACCGACTGTCACTGACGTCACACCCTCGCGGAGGGCTCTGAATCGGTTGCGTCACGCATCTGTCTGTATCGTTCTCAGGTCGAACGAGGAGAACAAGTGACACAACCTGAAACAGAGATCGCGCGCACGCCGGTCCTGGCCGTGGCAGCCCTGTGCTTCGGTGGCCTGAGCGCCGCCCTGACCCAGACCCTGGTCATCCCGATCCAGAGCGAGCTGCCGCAGCTGCTGGACACGAGCGCGTCGAACGCCTCGTGGGTCGTGACGATCACGCTGCTGGCCGCGGCGGTCTCGATGCCGGTCGCGGGCCGCCTGGCGGACCTGTACGGCAAGCAGCGCCTGCTGGTGGCCTGTGCGGCGCTGCTGGTGGTCGGCTCGGTGGTCACCGCACTGTCGAGCACCCTGATGCCCGTGCTGATCGGCCGAGGCCTGCAAGGCGCTGCGATGGGATTCATCCCGGTCGGCATCTCCTTGATCCGTGAGATCACCCCACCGCACATGACGTCCACGGCGGTCGCCTCGATGAGCGCGACCCTCGGCGTCGGCGGTGCGATCGGCCTGCCGCTGGCCGCCTGGATCGTCGACATCGGGAGCTGGCACACGCTGTTCTGGGTCGCCGCCGGAGCCGGCGTGCTGATGATGGTGGGCGTCATCGCGCTCGTCCCGCACGTCCACGACGCCCACGAGGGCCGCCTGGACGCTGCGGGTGCGCTGGGTCTCGCGGTCGGCCTCGTGTCGTTCCTGGTCGGTCTGTCCAAGGCCAACGACTGGGGCTGGGCCTCGGGTCGCACGATCGGCATGATCGTCGGCGGCATCGTCGTCCTCGTGCTGTGGGGCATGTTCGAGCTGCGGCAGGACGATCCCCTGGTCGACCTGCGCGCATCGGCCAAGCCGGCCGTCCTCATGACCAACCTGGCCGCGCTCGCCGTGGGCTTCGGCATGATGGCGCAGTCGATCGTCGTCCCGCAGCTGCTGCAGCTGCCGAAGGAGACCGGCTTCGGACTGGGCCAGACGATCCTCGCCGCGGGTCTGTGGATGGCCCCGGCCGGTCTTGCGATGATGCTGTTCGCTCCGGTCTCGAGCCGGATCATCAGCACGCTCGGCGCACGGATCGCGCTCATGATCGGGGCCGCGGTGCTCGCGGCGGGCTATCTCGCGTCGACAGTCCTCATGGGTGCGCCGTGGCAGCTGCTGATCGCCTCGTGCATCGCCACGGCCGGCGTCGGCATCGGATACGCCGCGATGCCCACCCTCATCCTGGACTCGACCCCGCCGCACGAGGCCGCTGCGGCGGTCGGGCTCAACTCGTTGGCACGTTCGGCGGGCACGACGATCGCCGCGGCCGTGATGGCGACCGTGCTGACCAGCAACACCGTGGCCTTCGGAGGGATCGAGCTGCCGAGCGAGTCGGCGTTCCGCTGGTGCTTCTTCATCGGCGCCTTCGCGGCGCTGCTGGGTGTGGCCCTCGCGGCGTGCGTGCCGGCCCGCCGGCGTGCCGCGGTGCGGTAGGCCTCAGCACAGCAAGGCCGGGACGTCATCCCGGGCGTGGCGCAGATGCCACGCCCGGGATGACGTCCCGCTTGCGCAGGATCGGCAGGACGCCCTCGGCGAACCAGTACGCCTCCTCGACGTGCGGGTAGCCGGACATCACGAACTCGTCGATGCCGATCTCGGCATACTCCCCGATGAGGTCGGCGACCTCGGTGTGGCTGCCGACCAGGGCGGTGCCGGCGCCGCTGCGCATCAGTCCGACGCCCGCCCAGAGCCCGGGGTGCACCTCGAGCGAGCGGGCGTCGGCGCGGTCGAAGGCGCCGCCGTGCAGCTCGCGCATGCGCTTCTGCCCTTCGGACTCGCTGGCCGCGAGCGCCTCCTGTGCCTGCGCGACCTGGGCCGGGTCGAGCCCGGCGAGCATGCGGTCGGCGATCTGCCAGGCGTCCTGGGAGTGGTCACGGCTGATGGTGTGCAGCCGGACGCCGAAGCGCACGGTGCGGCCCTGCTCGTCGGCGAGCTTGCGGATCCAGGCGATCTTGTCGGCCACGGCTCCCGGCGGCTCGCCCCACGTCAGGTAGACGTCCGTGTGGGCCGCGGTGACCGGGCCGGCGGCGGCCGACGAGCCGCCGAGGTAGATCTGCGGCACCCGGGCGGGGCGACGGGTGCGGGCGTCCTGGACGTCGTAGTGCTCGCCGCGGAAGGTGCTGCCGGCCTCCGTGAAGGCGCCCCGGAAGACCTGCAGGAACTCCGCCGCCCGGGCGTACCGGTCGTCCTTCTGCACGCGGTCGCCGAAGCGCAGCTGCTCGGACGGGTCGCCACCGACGACGACGTTGAGCAGCAGCCGGTCGCCGGACAGACGCTGGAAGGTGGAGGCCATCTGGGCCAGCAGCGTCGGTGAGATCAGCCCCGGACGCAGGGCGATGAGGAACTTGAGCCGCTCGGTCTCGGGGATGAGCGCCGACGCGACGACCCAGGCGTCCTCGCAGGGTGTGCCGGTCGGCGTCAGGACGGCGTCGAAGCCGAGGTCCTCGGCCGTGCGGGCCACCTGCACGAGGTACTTCAGATCGGGCTCGCGGAACCGGCCCGCGGTGTCCAGCGGGCCACCCTCACGCCCGAGGTCGGTCGGCACGCTGTGCCCCCCACCGACCAGGGCACGGCTGTCGCCGGTCGTGGGCAGGAACCAGTCGAACGTCAAGCTCATGGCCTCGAGTCTGGCGCGCGCGCACGCCGCGGATCGACGCGTCTTGTATCGCGGACGCGGTCAGGCGGGGTGGGCGCCGTACGCCTGCAGCGCCGCGACGAACTCCTTGGCGTAGCCCTGCTCGCGCAGGGTCTTCATGGTGTTGCGCGAGAAGCGGTTGATCCGCTCATGGCTGACGGTGCAGTGGATCGTCCACGTCGGGCCGACCAAGCGGACCGGGCCGATGACGCCGCGTCCGACACCCAGCTGGGCGCACGGCACCGCCCAGGCCGCCACCTCGGCATCCGCGGGGAAGAACGACAAGATCCCCTCGGAGAGCTCGAGCCGGCCGGCCTCGGCGCCCAGCGTGACACCCAGGGCCCCGGCGAGATCGTTGCCGTGGAGCATCGCGTTCCACGTGCCACCGATCAGCCCACGGGAGCCGTCGGACCGCGGCTCGGTCAGGCGCATGCCGGTGCCTGAGTGCGGTCGGCGGCGCATCGCGAACAGCAGCACCGCGACGAACAGGCCGAACAGCAGGAGCCCTGCGGGGAACAGCAGGGAGAAGAAGACGGGGACCGCTGCTTCGTCCATGTCAGCCGAGGACGCGGTCGAGGTAGGGGTTGCTGAACGTCCGGCCGGGGTCGATCTCGTCGCGCACCGCCACGAAGTCGTCGAAGCGGGAGTAACGCTGGGCGAAGTAGCCCGCGTCGAGGGTGTGGATCTTGCCCCAGTGCGGGCGTCCCTCGTGCGCGGTGAAGATGTCCTGGGCCGCGGCGAAGTACCTCGCGTAGTGGCTGCGCCAGTACTGGTGGACCGCGACGTAGCAGTTGTCGCGCTCGTGGCCCGTGGACAGCCAGGAGTCGTCGGCGGCCGTGAACCGCACCTCGATGGGGAACGAGATGTTCTCGTGCCCGGCGCCGAACCAGGCCGCCAGCTCGCCGAGCACGTGCGGCAGCGCCTCGCGGGGCATCGCGAACTCGGACTCGCGGAACCGGACGGTGCGCGGCGACACGAACACGTTGTAGGAGTCGTCGACGTACTCGCGCGCGCTGAGCGTCGACCCCGCGACGGCGTTGAGGCGCGGGATCCACGACCGCCGATGGGTCACGACCCGGTTGAGCCCCTCGAAGACGGTGTTGCTGAGGAACTCGTCGTCCAGCCAGTGCCTGAACCGCCCGAGCGGACGGGCCTCGGTGCCGCCCGGGACCGGGTTGTTGCGCTTGGTCAGCGTCTTCTCGGTGTGCGGGAACCAGTAGAACTCGAAGTGGTCGTTGTCGGCGACCAGGTCGTCGACCTGCTCCATGACCGCGGGCAGGGCCATGGGCTCCTCACGGGCGTGCAGCAGGAACGCCGGGACGCACTGCAGCGTCACCTCGGTGATGATCCCCAGCGCGCCGAGGCTGACGCGGGCGGCGCCGAACCACGGGTGCTGCTCGTCGATCTCGACGACGTCGCCGGTGGCCGTGACGACCTGGACGCCGACGACGGACGAGGAGATGCCGAACAGCTTGCCGCCCGTGCCGTGGGTGCCGGTCGAGGTGGCACCTGCCACGGACTGCGGGTCGACGTCACCGAGATTGGCCAGCGCCAGCCCGCGAGCCTTCAGCTGCGGGTTCAGCTCGTGCAGCGAGATGCCGGCCTGCACGCGCACCCGGCCGGTGGCGTGGTCGGTCGCCAGGATCGTGTTCATGCGGTCGAGCCGCAGCAGGACCCCGTCGGTCGCCGCGATCGCGGTGAACGAGTGGCTCGCGCCGACGGCCTTGACCTGCTGGCCGGCCGCGACGGCGTCCCGGACGACCGCGGCGACCTCGGCGGTCGAGGCCGGATGCGCGATCCGCACGGGGTGCGCCTCGGCGCTGCGGCCCCAGTTCTGCCAGTGCTCAGCCAAAGTTCTTCCCCTCACCCCGGTACGTCGGCACGATCTCGGTGCTGCCGTCGGCCTCCACGATCGCGATCCGGTCGAATCGCTCGCACATCTCACCGGCCTTGGCGTACCGCAGCACGACACGGTCGCCGATCGACAGGTCGCGCGCGGCCTTGCCCTTGAGCGGCGACTGGACCTCGCCGGCGCCCTCGGTGCCGATCGGGGTGAGCCCGGTCGGCCACACGGGCAGGGGTTGCCGGTTCTTGTTGGTCGGGCCCGACGCGATGTAGCCACCGGCGAACAGCGTCGCGATGTCCTTGGCCGGCTTGCGGACGACCGAGAGCACGAAGTACGCCGCGGGACGGGAGGTGAAGGCGTCGTAGCCGTCGAACAGCACGGGGGAGAACAGGCCGGATCCGGCAGTGAGCTCGGTGATGGCGGGGTCCTGGCCGGTGACCTCGAGGCTCCCGGTGCCGCCGGCGTTGACGATCTCGAGCCGGGCGTGCTCGCTCACCGCGGACACGACCTTGGCGCGGCGGTGCAGCAGCTCGGCGGCGGAGCGCTTCTTGACCAGCCGCACAGCGCGCGAGGAGTCGGGCAGACCGGCGATCTGCGCGTCGTAGAACATCAGGCCGACCAGGTCGAAGCCGCGGCGCTGCTCGATCGCGGCGGCCAGCTTCTTGGCTTGGCGCGCGGTGTGGACGGGGGAGCGGCGCACCCCGAGGTGGACGGGGCCGAGCTTCAGCGACGAGTCGACGTCGATGCACACGCGGATCGGCGGGTGGCCGGGTCCGCCGAGCAGCGAGTCGATGTGGTCCAGCGACTCGGTGCTGTCGACCATGACCGTGATCGCGGTGCGGCGCCGCTCGTCTGCCACGAGGTCGTGCAGGCCCTGCCGGCTGGTGGTCGGGTACGCCAGCAGGATGTCGTCGTGGCCCTCGTCGGCCAGCCAGTTCGACTCGGCCAGGGAGTACGACATGATCCCGGCGAACCCAGGTCGCTGGAGCGTCTCGTCGATGACCCGGCGCACGCGGACCGACTTGCTCGCGACCCGGATCTTGACCCCTCCTGCACGGCGCACCAGGTCGTCCGCATTGGCCCACAGGGCTGGGGCGTCGATCAGGGCGAAGGGGGTGTCCAGCGATGCGGTCGCCTGCAGGAGGCGCTCGAAAGGAGACGGCACGTCGCCAGTATGTCGCACTGGGGATCCATGCGGTGGGCATCGATACTGGGGCGATGCGCAGCCTGCTGATGACCCTCGTGGCGGTGCTGCTGGTGGCGTCGGGCTGCACCAGTGGCTCGGAGACGGACCAGCCGACCCGGCCGGCCGAAGCCGTCCCGACCGACGCCGCCGCCGACCTGGTCGCGGTCGGCGTCGACTGGCCGCGGGCCGACGGCGTCCTCGACGTCGCCGCCGCCCCGGCGGCGCCGGCCGGCTTCTCGGCGGAGATGGTCGAGCGCATGGCGGGCGTCCTCGCCGACTGGGCGACTGCCACGACCGTCGACCGGGACGTGTGGCACAGCGCCACCCCCGTCGACGATGTCGTCAGGGCATTGCCGGCCGAGGTCGGCGCGTCACTGCGCACGCAGACCAAGGACTCGGTCTCGCCCGGTCTGGCGGTCGCGAACGTCTTCGCCGACGAGGTGACGGTCATCGGGGCCCCGGCCGTCACCACCGCGTGGAGAGTCTCGACCGAGACCGACGACGACGGCCAGCAGCTCGTCGTGCTGCAGCTGCAGACCCGCGCGGCCTACGAGGTCCGCCTCGGCGACGACGCCCCGACCAGGGTCATCGGCGTGCTGCGCGTCCACGGCCTCAGCGCCTATCCCGGCACGACGACCGACTTCGGCGTCAGCGGAGGCTGGCAGGAGTTCGGCGCCGGCGACTGCGCCCTGGCCCTCGACGACGAGCTGGTGCCCGGCGGCGACGTCGCCGAGTCCGCCGAGGATCTGAAGGCCTTCGTCAAGATCGGCGACGGCGACGAGCTGACGATGCCGGCGCTTGACCCCGACGACCGGGTGGACGCCGGATACCTCCAGCGCTGCCGCGACAACGCGACCTGACGGTCCCGACCGGAGCCTCGGAACCGTCCATTGCTCCAGACCACTACGATGGCATCTCGGACTCCGGTCCGTACGCCTCTGTAGCTCAGTTGGTAGAGCGCCTTACTTGTAATAAGGATGTCGCGGGTTCGAATCCTGTCGGAGGCTCCAGGCAACACATGTGCGCACCGCGGGCGCACGCGCGTCAGGCGGGGACGTACTCCACGTCGATGGTGGGCGCTGGCTGGTAGATCTCGATGACCATGGGCTTGGTCGGTGGTCTGGGTTGGCTGGTGGACCAGTGCAGCAGGCCGTGGCCTTTGAGGTTGTGGTGTCGTCGGCACAGCGGACCCATGTTGTCGCCGGTGGTCGGACCGTGTGGGTGGGGTATGCGGTGGTCGAGGTCGCACCGTTCGGCCGGGACCATGCACCCGGGTGCCTGGCAGACCCCGTGTAGGAACTGCAGCGCCGCCGCGAGGGTGTCTGGGGCGAACCGGCCCAGGTATTCGTGGGAGAGGACGTCGTCCTTGACCGGGTCGACCACGATGCGGTGCCAGAAGGTGCTGCCGGTGGCGGCTACGTCGGCGATCCACGATGCGGGAACGGCCCAGCGGCCGTCGGTGGACTCCGCGAACCCGGCCGCCGCGCCAGCCAGGACGTCGGCGGCGACGGTGACGGCGATGTTGGCATCGACCGCTGATGTCGCGGCGTCGGAGCTGGTGCACCAGGCGACCAGGAGATCGGCTTCGCGTTGGGCGACGGTGCGATCGTCGTCGGGATCAGCGGGTTTGCGGGCTGCTGTCCGCAGTCGCGCTTCGATGGCCGCGGCCAGGTGCGAGGGCAGGTAGGCGTTCAGCCACGCCATCGCGTCATCCCCGTGAGCCACCGAGACATGGCGTTCGGCGCGCTCTGCCTCAGCCCGTTCGACGGCCAGGTCGGCCTCGACCCGCTGGACGAACCGGCGCAGCCATTGCCGCAGCTCGGCCCCGGTATGGGAGGTCGCATAGGCCAGGACCCGGTTGTCGAGGCGGGCGATGGACTCGTCACGACGGAGCTTCTCGATGGCCGCACTGATGTCACGGACCCTCGAGAAGTCGAGGCGCCCGTCGATGAACGCGTCCCACACCTGCGGGGTCTTGGCGCGGACCCGGTCGGCGATCGAGAGCCGCAGCTGGACCTGCGCCTCGGACATCCCCGTGGCCTCACCGATGGTCAACGCGATCGCGGATCGTTCGATCTTGCGCCGCAACGACGACTCGATCAATGCGGTGCGCGCCATCTCGGCGTCGCGGTAGTCGATCATCGCCTCGACGGTGCGCGCCTCGGCCATGGACTGCCACCGGACCGCGTGCGACAACGACTGCGTCGTCGGTGCTGTCGTGGTGGCCATACCTCAAACCTAGTGGTCGCCACCGACACTCTTTTCTGCTGCAAATCCAGGACATGCGCGGGGACCAGGGCACTGCTGCGCCAGTACTTCCCGAAGGGCGCCGACCTGTCCAAGTGGGGTCCTGGTCACCTCGACTACGTCGCGACCGAACTGAACAACCGACCCCGCAAACGCCACCAGTGGCGTACTCCCGCCGAGGTCCTCACTGAGCTACGGTCCGAATAGTCAGATCGGCCTGATGTTGCGACCACCGCTTGGATCCGGCCGCAGTTTCGCGTTGAAAACCCATGGGGCGTTAGGTCTGAGAGCCACCCGGGAGAGGATGCAGCCATGAGTGAGCTGATCGAGGTCCCTTCGGCTGACGGAATCGCCGAGGCGTACGCGTTGGCGCAGAGGTGGTTGCCGGCCTTCCTGGCGGGGCACCGGGCCGACGACGACGTGTACGCCGAGGACGTGGCGACCTGGCACAACACCAGCGAGACGGTCTCGAAGATCCAGCAGACCCCGTCGCGCACCCGGGCCAACGCCGCCGGCGCCGACCTGCGGGTGGAGAACCCACGGATCAAGGTCTTCGACGGCGGCTGGGTCCTCCAAGCCACCACGGTGGGCACCACCGCCGACGGTGATCCCGTGCGAATCCCCAACTGCCTGGTCGTGACTGTCGAGAACGGTCGGATCGCCCGGTTCGAGGAGTACGCCGACTCGCGCGCGGTCGAGGTCCTCTTCGGCTGACGTCCTCCGGTCCGCCCTACTCGGCCCGGATGTGCTCAGGATCGGGGCGAGCCGTGGTGCCCAGCGTGGTGATCCAGGCGAGCAGCATCGAGCCTCGTTCATTGTCCGGGCGGGCCTGCGGAGGTCAACCGAGCGGGTGGCGCGCCTGCTGCAGGTTGCGGATGAGCTCGTCGCGACTCTGTCCGTCGACGGCGTGGCTCCACATCGGCGTCCCGGGAGCGCTGCGCCACGACTGGCTGAGCGGGCTGTTGTCGACGATGTCGAAGCCGAGGTCGTCGTACAGGCGGGTCACCAGCTCGACGGCCTCCGGGTGGTCGCTGGACGCGACCAGCGCCTTGCGCTCGGGGTGCCCGGCGGGCCGGGCCAGCCGGACGATGGCCGGCTGCCGGTCCTCCGGGACGCGGATCGGATGCCGCTCGTGGAACTGGACATGGGTGAATGCCTTCACGATCTTGGAGTCCGGCAGCTGCTCCTGGCGCAGCTCGTGGATCGTCTTGCGCCCCGAGTCGACCTCGGGGAAGTGGCCGTCGCGCCACACCATGTAGTTGTTGTTGTCGATCACGACCTTGCCGGCCAGCTCCTCGACCGGCAGCCGGTGGTCCGGTGCGTACGGGAAGGCCAGGATCGCGAAGTCCGCCTCCGCCGCCGCGTCGGACGCCGACGCGGCCCGTGCCCTCGGGCCGAGCTCGCGGACCAGATCGTGCAGGGTCTGCGGGCCGCGCGAGTTGGCGATGACGATGTCATAGCCCGCCGCGACCGCGACCCGCGCGAGCGTGGTCCCGACCTGACCGGCGCCGAGGATGCCGAACGTGCTCACGCAACGTCCTGGTGATGCGTCGTGGATGTCATGACCACAGCATGCGGGCTGAGGAGCCCTGGTGAGGAGGCCCTGTCGCTCCCAGCCCTGCCGGGGCCCCGCTGGTGCCCTGTGGTCTCGGAAGCCCCCGGTAGATGGGATACTGGGTGTCACCGATTCCTTGAGCGACCAGGGGCCGACCGGGATGAATCGAAGGATCGAATGTGTCTGAGACCCGTCTGCGAGTAGAGCGCGGCGGCGAGGTCACCCAGCTCCTCGTCGCGATCCGCGAAGACCTCGAGGCCGACTCGTCGGTCATGCTGCTGCTCGACGCAACCCGCTCCGTGCTCGAGCCCGTCGCGGCCTGCGGGCTGGACGAGACGCTGCGGACGTCCGCTCGCGTGCCGCTGGGTCAGGGGTTCGCCGGCACGATCGCCGCGACGGCGGTGCCCCTGGTGCTGGACGAGGTGCGATCGGACAACGTCGTCAACCCGATGCTGCACCGTCGCGGTATCCGTTCGCTGGTGGGCGTCCCCCTGCTCTCCGACGGCATGGTCATCGGCGTGCTGCACGTCGGCTCGCTCACGCCCCGGACCTTCACGCAGGACGACATCGAGCGGTTGGCGGCGCGGGCCGAGGACCTGGCGGTGTTCGTCAAGGACCGCGCCCTCGTCGAGGAGCACGTCGCGGCCCTCGTCCTGCAGCGCAGCCTGATCCCGACGGTCCCGCCGAGGATTCCCGGCCTGGACATCGCCGGGCGCTACCTGCCGGCCGAGGGTGACCTCGGCGGTGACTGGTACGACGTGTTCTCGCTGCCGGGCGGCCGCGTCGGCATCGTGATGGGCGACGTGCTCGGGCACGGTCTCGGATCGGCCGTCATCATGGGACGCGTCCGAAGTGCCCTGCGCGCGTACGCCCTCATCGAGGAGAGCCCTGCGCGCGTCCTGGAGATGCTCGACCACAAGATCGACCACTTCGAGGCCGGCATGCTGGCCACGGTCGTCTTCGCGGTGGCGTCGGCCCCCTTCGACACATTCACGGTGAGCAGCGCCGGCCACTGGGCCCCGCTGCTGGCCGGCGACGGCGCCGTGGCCCAGGTGGACGTCCCGCACGACCCACTGCTGGGGGTGGAGCCCGCGACGCGCCGGACCGAGGTGCAGGTGTCCGTCGAGCCCGGCGAGGTGCTGTGCTTCTTCACCGACGGGATGATCGAGCAGCGCATCGATCCCGGTGCGGCGATCGATCCCGACCGGGGGATCGCGCTGGTCGCGGCGAACCTGTCGGCGGCCTTGACCGCGGAGGCCAACTGCATCTCGATCCTGGCCGGCGCGATGCCGGCGGAGCGCAACCGGGACGACATCGCGCTGCTGGTCGTCAGGCGCGACCCGGACGCCTGAGTCGTCCTGAACTGTGCACCTGCCGGGCACGATGAGACATGAGCAACCGAACGCCACGCTGCGGCCGCGTCACTAGGCGGCGGTTTCGGGAGGCGCCGCGCGGGCGGTCGGATTAGCGTGACCGGATGACGGAGAACGTGGTGCTGCTGGACGAGCACGGGCACGGCATCGGGACGGCGGCCAAGTCCGAGGTGCACCACGCCACGACGCCGTTGCACCTGGCGTTCTCCTGCTACGTGTTCGACGCCGACGACCGGCTGCTGCTGACCCAGCGCGCGGCCTCGAAGGCGACCTTCCCGGGGCTGTGGACCAACACGGTGTGCGGCCATCCGGCACCCGGTGAGGACATCGAGACCGCGGTCCGCCGACGGGCGATGGACGAGCTCGGCCTGGGGCTCGCGGACCTCCGGCTGGTCCTGCCCGATTTCCGGTACACCGCGACGATGCACGGCATCCAGGAGAACGAGATGTGCCCCGTGCTGGTCGCGCGGCCGGCCGGCGAGATCGCACCGAACCCCGACGAGGTCGGCGACGTGAGGTGGCAGCCGTGGGAGCAGTTCCGCAGTCAGGTGCTCGACGGGACGCTCGAGGTCTCGACGTGGTGCCGGCTGCAGGTGGCCGCGCTGTCCGGCCTCGGGCCGGACCCGGCGTCCTGGCGAACAGGCGATGCCCACCTGTTGCCGCCGGCGGCCCGCGCCGCGTGAGCCGTGGCTGGATCCGGCGGGGCCGCCTGAGCCGGTGCTAGCGTGAGCCAGATGATGCCGGGACGTCGCCGCCCCGCCCGGCGGCCGTCGGCCGACGAGGCGGTGGCCCGCGAGCAGTGGTCGACTGCCCACGGCGGGGTGGATCCCGAGGCATCGGTGTGGATCGCCGGCTGGCTGTCAATCGTGCACCGCCTGACCGGACGCCTCGCCGGGCGGCACATCCCGCCGGGCTGGATCACGGCCACCGGACTGGTCGTCTCGCTGCTGGTGCCGCTGCTGGCCTGGGCCGGCGACGGCTGGCCGCTCGCGGCGGCTGCGTGTGCCGTGGCGGCAGCAGTGCTCGACGGCGTCGACGGCGCCCTCGCCCGGTGGGAGGGCACGGAGTCGGCCTGGGGACGTGTCCTGGACGATGTCGCGGACCGGTGCTCGGACCTGCTGATGCTGGCGGCACTGGCATTGCTGGGGGCGCCCGTTGCGCTGTGCGCCGCCGCGGGGATCGTGACGCTGTTGCTGGAGTCGGCACGCGCATCCGCTCGCGCGGCCGGGCTGCCCGGGATCGGCGCCGTCACCGTGTGGGAACGCCCGTCGCGCGTCATCGTGGCCGCATTCGGCACGGGCCTGTGCGGAGTGGCCGGGCTCGTGTCCGCGACCGATGATGCCGTCCGGTGGATCGCGACGGCGGCCGCGGCGATCGCCGTGCTGCTGTCCGCGGCGGGACTGCTTCACCTGCTCGTCGCGCTGCGCCGCGCCCTGCGATGACCGGCTCAGGCCGGTCCGACCAGGCCGCTGACGATGCCCGCCGACATCATCACCAGCGGCAGCCCGCCGCCGGGGTGTGACGAGCCGCCGACCAGGAACAGTCCCGGCACGGGGGAGCGGTTGCTGGGTCGCAGGAAGGCCGAGCGGGCGCCGTTCGAGGACGATCCGTAGATCGCCCCACCGCCGCTGAGGGTGGCCCGCTCCAGGTCGGCCGGTGTGCGGATCTCCCGCCAGGCGATGTCCTGGCGCACGTCCAGCCCGCGTGCCGCCATGGTCGACAGGACGTGATCGGCGTACGTCTCGGCCAAACCCGGGGCGTCCCAGTCCATGCCGCCGGCGGGGTCGTGGGCGGGCGCGTTGACCAGGACGAACCAGCCCTGCGAGCGTCCGTCCGGGCTCATCGCCGGATCGTCGGGGGACGACACGTAGACCGTCGGCCCCGTGACGGGACGACGCTGGGCGCGCGGGCCGAGCACGGCGTCGAACTCGGCGTCGTAGTCATCGGTGAACAGCACGCGGTGCGGCCGGGGTTCGTGCGGCACGTCGGTCAGCGCCAGCATCAGGACGAATCCGGACAGCGAGCGGCGACGCACCAGACGCGCGGTGGTGCGCCGGGTCCATGCGCTCGGCGGAACCAGGTGGCCGTACAGCTGGGCGGCGTCGACCCCGGCCACGACGACATCGGCCGGGAGGTGGGTGCCATCGGCGAGGCGCACGCCGCTGGCCCGTCCACCCGCCGTCACGATCTGGGTCGCCGGCGTCGACAGCCGCAGCTCTGCCCCCCGCTCGGTGGCGCGGTCGCGCACTGCCTCGGCGACCCGGTGCAGCCCGCCGGCCACGTGCCACGAGCCATAGGCCTGCTCGGCGTACGGCACCGCGGCCAGTGCTGCGGGTGCCCGCCGCGGGTCCGACCCGGTGTAGGTGGCGTAGCGGTCGAGGAGCTGCCGCAGCCTCGGATCGTCCAGGTACGACGCGCCCAGGCGGCGCAGGCTCTGCCACGGGGCGACGTCCCGGACGTCCGACAGCCGCCGCGACATCCGCAGCATGTCCGCGATCGTGACGGGTGACTCCAGCACCGGCTCCCGGGTGATGCCCCAGATGCGGGCCGCCCGGGCCATGAAGCGTTCCCACTGGTCCCCGCGACCGGTGCCCAGGGCGGCGTCCAGCGCCGCCGGTATCGCCGCGAACTCGTCGGGCAGGTCCAGGATCGTGCCGTCGGGGAACCGGTACCGGCACGCCACGGGGAGCCGCTGCAGGTCGAGCACGGTCTCCACGGGGTCGCCGGTCGCCGCGAAGAGGTCGGCCAGGACGTGCGGCATCGTCAGCAGCGACGGGCCGGTGTCGAAGGTGAAGCCGCCGCGGCGCAGGACGCCCAGCTTGCCGCCGATGTCGTCGGACTGCTCGAGCACCGTGACGGTGTGCCCGAGCGCGGACAGCCGCGCGGCCGCGGACAGCCCGCCGAGCCCGGCGCCGATGACGATGACGCGGCTCATGCGCGCCCGGGCGCGACCGCCCGCCCCTTCCACTGCAGGGTGCCCCGGCGTCGGCGGCGGAACGAGTCGACCACCAGTGCCTCCAGGAGCAGGACCGACGCCGGGTGCGCCCAGGCGTCGGTGACCCGGCCACCGGTCCGCCGCGCCACGAGCGCCCGTGCGGCGACGCTCGCGGCGTAGCCGACCAGCCCGGCCCGCGACCCGCGCAACGCGGCGACCGGTGGGCCGACATGGACCAGCATCAGCAGGGCAAGCACCCCGGCCGCCGCGCCCGGCGACCCGAAGGCCGACCACAGCGACTTGCCGTATCCGTCGCGCAGCGCCGGCCAGCCGTCGTACATCCGGCAGGTCGCGACCGCGGTCCCGTCCGCCACGACACCGCGTCCGCCCGATCGCTTGACCGCTCGCAGCAGCGCGATGTCCTCCAGCACCTCGTCCCGGACAGCCGCGTGACCCCCGGCCAGGCGGTACGCAGCGGCGTCGACGCACAGCAGCTGCCCGTTCGCGGCGGACATCGACGGCCGGCCGGAGCGCTCGGCCGGGCGCAGCGGCAGGGTGCTCATCCACGACCACTGCAACAAGGGCTGGACGAGCCGTTCGGACCAGGTCGTCGCGAGCTGGCGCGGATAGGGGCACACCAGGTCCAGGCCGGACGAGCGCAACAGGTCGACCGTCGCGGACAGGGCTGCGGGACGGAGCGTGACGTCGGCGTCCACCAGCACGAGGACGCGGGTGTCGGGTGCCGCCGCCGCGGCGAGCTGGTGGCACGCCCACGGCTTGCCGAGCCAGCCCGGTGGCAGGGGCGCCCCGGTCAGCACCGTGAGGCGCTCGTCGGACGCGGCCAGGTCGGCGAGGATCTCGGCCGTGCCGTCGGTCGAGCCATCGTCGAGCACGAGCACGTCGACCGGTCCGGCGCAGGAGTCCGCGGCCCGGAGGACGGCCTCGACGCAGGTGCGGACCTGCGACGCCTCGTCACGCACCGGCAGCAGCACCGCGATGTGCTCGGTGGGTGCGGGGGCGTCGAGGTCGGGGGTGCGGATGACGCGCAGGTTGTGCGCGACCAGCCCCAGCGAGGCGAGCGACAGTGCCGCCCCGGCGCGCGCCAGGACGTCCGGGCCGCTCATCGCTGCCGCCGGTGACGCCACAGGTCGACAGCCAGCGGGATCGCGACGACCCCCATCACGATCGCGCCCACCAGCGCGACGGGTGGGCGGCCGAAGAAGGCCAGGTGGGCCAGCACCGAGGAGGCGTAGACCCACAGGAACACCGTGAAGGGCAGCGCATCACCCGGGCCGCGGCGCGGTGGGCCCACCAGCCGGTCGAGCAGCACGCACATGACCAGCGAGACGACCAGCCAGCCGGCGAAGTTGGTCAACGGGATGTCGTCGACGCCCGGCAGCGACGGAGTCGGATGGGCCCACCGCCAGTGCCCGGCGTCGACCATCTGCGGGTCCAGGAACACGTCCCACGACGTCAAGGCCCACGCCGCGACGACGGGGACCGCGGCCCGGTGCCGACCGATCAGCCGGCGCGCCACGAGCAGGGCCGGGTACGCCATCATCAGCCACGCCAGCGGCACGACTGCGGGCACGCCGATCACCTGCGGGCCCAGCGTGCCGGCATAGGCGTACGACCCGAACGGGACGCCTGTGTGCACGCCGACGGCCTCGGCGACCAGGCCTCCGCCGCCGGCGACGACGACCAGCGCGAGCAGAGCGACCGGGCCGCGGGTCACCGTGACGTGGACGAGCGAGGCGGTGGCCAGCAGCATGACGCTCAGGATCGTGAGCGTCGGCGTGCCCCCGTCGGTGAACGGGAAGATCATCTGCGCGACGATCCCCGTGGCCCCCGCGGCCCAAGCTGCCAGGACGCCGCCGGACCGGTGGTGCGGCACATGACGCGTGGACGCCGCGGCGCTCATGGCGACACTCCCCGGTACGTCCCGTGCAGGTCGAGCACCGCGAACCGGGCGAACAGCTCCTCGGCGTACCAGCCGACCGTGGCGGTCCGCCGCACGACGTCCAGGTGCGCGGGCCGCCGGTACGCGAAGTCGACGAGGGAGTCGGAGGAGTCCCACAGGCTGAACGTGCCCTGCAGCCCGATGGGTGCCTCCCCGATGCCCAGCGACATCCGCAGCCCCGGCGATCCCTGCAGATCGGTCGACACAGCAGGCACGGCGCGCCAGAACTGCAGGGCACGGGCGGTCCGGATGCGGGCCCGGGTGATCGCGACGACCGGGCCGTCGTGGTGCCCGGGCTGCGCGGTGCCGAACGGATCGGCCCCGGCCCACCTGCCCCGCGACGACAGGGCCGACATCGAGACGCGCAGCCGTTCGTGGGCGATCTCGTCCCAGGCGCCGACGAGTCGTCCGGACTCGAACGAGGTGGCCGAGGCAGCGTCGTCCCACACCGTCAACGCCGCCCAGTGGCCCGGATCGGCATCGCGAGGCGTGAACGTCTCGCCGGACCCGGTGCCCAGCAGCTTGGCGAACCGCAGCCCCGGGGTCCGGCGCAGGCCGAAGCGGTCGCGCGCCATCCGCCACAGAGCCGACGGGACGGACCGGGTGCCCCACACGTGCAGCACGACGACGGGCGCGGCGCTGCTCATGCCGGCTCCGCGTCGGGCCTGCGCAGCCGCTCGTCGACCTCGACCGTGACGACCCAGCCGACCAGCAGCACCAGGTGCAGCAGGAAGAGCCAGAACGCCGCCGCCACCGTGCCGCCCACGACGTCCAGGCCGCCGAACGGCACCCCCACGTCGACCGGGATGGACAGGAACAGCAAGAAGCCCTGCAGGAACCCGGCCAGGAACGAGGCCGTCGCCAGGCCACCCAGCGCGGCGGACGTCCACGGCAGGTACCCCGGCGCGACCTGGCGGTAGGTCCAGGCCAACGGCAGGGCCAGCGCGAGCCAGGTGATCGTGAACGAGATGACGATGCGGGCCAGGTGCGGCCACACCCCGTCGCGGGCCGCGAGGTCGACCAGCGTCGACGACAGGTGCACCGATGCGATCGCGAGCGGTGGTGCGATGACCAGCAGCGGCAGGATCGCCGCGCGGGCCCGCCATCCCGTGAAGCGATCGCTAGCGGGCAGCAGCGAGAGGCATCCTCGGCGGATGCCCTCGCCGTAGAACGTCGCCGGGATCAGCGCGGCCAGTGCGCCGACCCAGCCGAGGCCCACGCCTGCCTGCACGAGCTGCCGGAACGGTTCCCGCGCTCCCATGTCCGGCGGCACGAGCACCTGCAGGTCGAGCAGCCACGTCTCGCTCGCGGAGGCGCCGCCGAACCAGGTCGTCGACCAGCAGGCGAGCAGCAGCCAGGGGACGATCGCGATGCCGCCGAAGTAGGTCAGCTGGGCGGCGGCCACGTTGACGTCGCGGCGCCCGATCGCCCGCATCGCCGTCCCGAGGGCCTCGCGCGTCCTCGCGACGACGCCGGACCAGGACGCGCGCGCGTTCCGATCTCCCGTCGCCACGCGTCCATCGTGACCCAGCGTGGCGCCTCCTGCACCTCGTCGGCTCGACTCGCGGTGTCCGCCCGCCGCGGCCAGACTGGGACCCGGGCCGGTCGGGACGAGGAGTGGCGCATGAGGTCGTGGGTGTACGCCGCGATGCTCCTGTTCGTCCTGGTGGCGACCCTGCCGCTGGAGATCTTCCTGCGGACGCGGGTCTACGCACGAGCCCGCCGCCTGGGTGCCGTCCTGCTGTGCGTCGCCCCGCCGTTCATCCTGTGGGACGTGCTGGCGACCCGGGCGGGCCAGTGGTCGTTCGACCTGTCCCAGACGTGGGGAGTCGAGGTCATCGGGCTGCCGGTCGAGGAGCTGATGTTCTTCGTCGTGGTCCCGATCGCCTCGATCATGACGCTCGAGGCGGTCCGGTCGGTGCGCGGCTGGACCGTCGGTGACGAGCCGGGGGAGCGTCGATGACCCACACGGAGGTGTCGCTGCTGGCGATCGTGGCGACGGTCGTGCTGGACCTGTGGGTGCTGCGGACGCGGCTGCTGACCCGGCGCGTGTACTGGGTGTCGTACGCGATCGTGCTGTTCTTCCAGCTGCTGACCAACGAGTGGCTGACGTCGCGCGGGGTGTTCCGGTACGACCCCGACGCGATCCTGGGCTGGCGGATCGGTCACGCACCGGTCGAGGACTTCTGGTTCGGCTTCGCGCTGGTCACGTGGTCGATGTGCTGGTGGACGTGGTGGGGCCGCCGTGGCCTGCAGGCGGGGCCGTTCGCCGAGCCCGGGCCGCCGCGAGCAGCCGGGGTGCCGCGATCAGCAGACGACGAGGACGGGACACCGCCACCCGCTGGTTGAGGACGTCGTACCCGGCGCGCTCGACCTCGTCCAGGATGCCGCCGTAGAGCTCGAACGCGGTCCGTACGCAGTCGCGGCTCGTCCGGTGCAGCATCCCGATGCCGGGTGCCGCCCGGGCGTACAGCTCGCGGGCCCGGAGCACCTCGAAGCGCACCAGGTCACGGACCCGTTGGCTGACCGGTCCGGGCGCCAGATCGTCCGGGGTGACGCCGAAGCGGTCGAGATCCTCCAGCGGCAGGTAGACCCGCCCGCGCTGCAGGTCCTCGGCGACGTCGCGGATGAAGTTGGTCAGCTGGAAGGCCTCCCCGAGCAGCCGGGCGTGCTGCGGTGCGCGGTCGTCGACCGACCCGAGCACGGGCACCATCTGCAGGCCGATGACCGCGGCGGAGCCGTACATGTACTCGCGCAGGTCGTCGTAGGTCTCGTACGACGACACCGTGATGTCTTGACGCATGGACTGCAGGAACGCCTCGGCGTACGACAGCGGGATGTCGAACTGCCGCATCGTGTGGGACGCCGCGGCCGCGACGTGGTCGTCGGACCCCCCTGCGGCCATCGCTGCGAGGAAGTCGTCGCCCCAGATGACGAGCCGGTCCGGGTCGGGAGCGGTCAGCGAGTCCACGAAGTCGTCGGCGTACCGGGCGAAGCCGTAGAGGGCGTGCACGTGGGGGCGCTTGTGCGCCGGCAGCAGCAGCGTCGCCAGGTAGTACGACTTGCCGTGCTCGGCATTGAGCCGGCGGCACATCGCATACGAGCGGCGCAGCGCGGGGTCGTGGATGCCGGCGGCATCCAGCTCGCGGGCGCTCACGGCCACGTCCTGGACCGGTAGGACCGGTCGCGGCCGGTGATGCGCTCGGCGGCGAGCCGTCCGGAGACCAGCACCATGGGCACGCCGACACCCGGCGTCGTCCCGGAGCCGGCGAACACGATGTTGTCGCCCCAGATGTTGCGGGGCCGGAACGGGCCCGTCTGGCCGAAGGTGTGCGCAGCGGCGAACGGGGCGCCGCGCTCCATGCCCTGGGCCTGCCAGTCCAGGGGCGTCGTGACGTGCTCGACCTCGATCGCATCGCCGAAACCGGGGTAGCCGCGGCTCTCGAGCGTCTCGATGACGTGCTCGCGGTAGCGCGGTGCGAATGTCCGCCAGTCGATGTCGGCGTCGAGGTTCGGGGTCGGGAACAGGACGTAGTAGCTGTGCCGGCCGTCGGGGGCCAGGGACCGGTCCATGTGGGTCGGGACGGTGACCAGCAGCGAGGGATCGGACATCACCCGGCGCTCGTCGATCAGCTCGGTGAACACGTTCTTCCACGAGTGCCCGAACGAGATGTTGTGCAGGGCGCCGGGGTCGTAGGAGGCCGTCGAGCCGGCCAGCAGGAGATAGCAGGACGGGGAGTAGGTCAGCCGCTTCACCCGGCGCGGTGTGCGGCCGAGCAGATCCCGCCAGGCGACCGGCAGGTCCGGGTTGAGCACGACGGCGTCGCAGGCGATGCGCTCGCCGTCGGTCGTGTGCACCGCGACGGCACGGCGGCCGTCCAGCTCGACGCGCTCGGCGGTCGTGCCGTACCGGAACGTGACGCCGTGCTTCTCGGCCGCGCCGGCGAGGGCCTGCGGGACGGCGTGCATGCCGCCCTTGGCGAAGTAGACCCCGGCGACGGAGTCCATGTAGCTGATGACGCTGTAGATCGCGAGCGCGTCGTACGGCGACAGGCCGGCGTACATGGCCTGGAAGCTGTAGACCTTCTGCAGCCGCGGGTCCTTGAGGTACTGGGCGACCTTGGGGGCCATTGTGCGGAAGCCGCCGATCGCGGCGAGCCGGGCCAGGTTGGGCGTCGCGACCGACAACGGCGAGTCCATGTTGGTGTCGATGAAGTCGCGCATCTCGTAGCGGTACACCTTCGACACGAAGTCGGTGAACCGGGCGAAACCCTCGGCGTCGGCCGGGCCGCAGACCTCCCGGATCTCCTGCTGCATGCGCTGGGGGTCGGCATGCACGTCCAGCTGCGTCCCGTCGGCGTACGTCGCGCGGTACAGCGGGTCGACGGGGGTCAGGGTCAGCCAGTCCTCCAGGCGCTCGCCGACGCAGTCGAGCGCGTCGGCGATCAGCTCGGGCATCGTCAGGACGGTCGGGCCCGTGTCGAAGGTGTAGCCCTGTGTGCGTACGACCCCGGCACGTCCGCCGGGCTCTGGCTCGCGCTCGACGACCGTGACCTGGCGACCCGCACCCGCCAGGCGCAGCGCCGCGGACAGGCCGGCGAGGCCCGCGCCGACGACGACGACGTGATCGGTGGGACCGGTGACGGTGCGCATCAGGCGGTCCGGCCGGCGATGCTCAGCGCCAGCTCGGCGAGGCCCGTCGCGACGCTCTTGGGCACGGCTCCGGCCCCGATGGCCTCGACGCCCTGCTCGGTCAGCTGCGTGATCTGGCGTTCCACGTCGGCCAGGGCGCCGGTGTCGACCAGGACATCCTGCAGCTCGGCGACGGCACGATCGGTCAGACCCGGGTCGCCGAGGTGACGCTGGAGGAGGCGGCGCTGCACGACATCGGCCCGCTCCAGCGCTGCGAGCACCAGGAGGGTCTTCTTGCCCTCGCGCAGGTCGTCGCCGACGGGCTTGCCGGTGCGCGCGGGGTCGCCGAAGACTCCCAGCACGTCATCACGCAGCTGGAAGGCCTCACCGACGGGGACACCGAAGCGACGGTAGGCGTCCAGCACGTCCGCGGAGGCTCCTGACAAGGCTCCGCCGAGCAGCAGCGGGTGCTCGACGGTGTACTTCGCGCTCTTGTACCGCAGGACGAGACGGGACTCGTGGGGGCGGGTGCCGGGCCTGGCCTGCTCGAGCATGTCGAGGTACTGCCCGGCCATGACCTGGGAGCGCATGAGGTCGTAGACCCCGCGCACGGCGGTGCGCCTGGACGGGTCGACCACGGCGTGCGACAGCAGCTCGTCGGACCAGGTCAGGCACAGATCACCGATCAGCAGGGCTGCCCCGGTGCCGAAGTCGGCTGCGTCGCCGTCCAGGATCTCGTCGCGGTGCCGGGCCGCGAATGCCTCGTGCGCGGTGGACGAGCCCCGCCGGGTGGCGCTGTGGTCCATCACGTCGTCGTGCACCAGGGCCGCCAGGTGGAACAGCTCGAGCGCCGCCGCGCCGTCGATCGCCGCGTCCTGCCCGTCGCCGCCGCCGCCACGCCAGCCCCACAGGCAGAAGGACGCGCGGAGCCGTTTGCCGCCATGGGCCAGGTGACGCACCATCTCGGTCACGGGCGCCAGGTCGGGACTGACGTCCAGCAGCACCTGGCAGCGCTGCGCCACGAAGTCCTCGAGCCGGTCCTCGACCATCGCGAGGGAGCCGTCTGCGTCGGCGCGGGAGACCGGGCGGTATCCCTGGTCCGGCAGCGCGGTCATCGTGTCTCTGCCATCGGCACGGCGGATCCTCTGGTCTGACGAGGTGCGCCACAGGAGCGCACGGGGGGCGGAACTTGCCCTGAGAATCGACGGTAAGTCGCGCTCAGCGTTCCTGCATGTCGAAAATCAGCCCACGGTGATCGCTGCCGCCGACCGGAACGGCTCGTGCCGGGGCGACGGCACCCGTCGGCCCGTCGGCCAGGGCGTGGTCGAGCTGCACGCGGGGACGTGCGGCGGGAAACGTCGGCACCCGCCCGAGCGACGTCCACCCGGTCAGTAGGCGCGGCACCGCGCCCGGCAGGTTGAGGTCCCCCATGAGGACCAGCGGTCGCGGCAGGTCGGTCGCCCACGTGCGGAGCTGCCGCAGCTGCACGGCGGCTCGGCCCGGCGCGAAGGACAGGTGCGTCGTGACGACCGTCAACGTCCCCGACGGGAGGCTCAGCTCGGCGGCCAGGGCGACCCGCTGCTCGTCGCGGATGAACCACACCGGCGCCCCGCTGCCCGGCGGCAGAGGAATGGGGCGGCGTCCGCGAGCCGGCGCGAGCCGCAGCTCATGGGTCCGGACAACCGGGTGGCGGCTCAGCAGCGCCACGCCGTACGACGGCACCGCGGGCAGCGAGGCGTGCGCCGGGCGCGAGCCGTCGCCCGGGCCGGGGGTGCCGTGCAGCGCCGCGGCGAAGCGCATCTCCCAGGCCGGGCCGTCCCCTTGGACCGCCGCCTGCAGGGCCGCCGTCTGGTCGGCCGTCCCCGAGCGCGGCAGGAGGTGGTCGACCTCCTGCATCGCGATGACATCGGCCCCCAGCTCGGCCAGCGCCCGGCCCAGCACCGGCAGCCGGGTCACGCCGTCGGTGTCGCGACCCGAGGCGATGTTGATCGTGGCCAGTCGCATGCTGTCTCCCCGTGGGTCCGATCCCGTGGGGGACCCTTCGCACCTACCCCGTTCGCGGGGGCGGCAATCGGATCAGTCGTCCTGCAGCGCGGTGATCCGGACGCCGACCGTCGTGCCGTGCGCGATGCCGATTGAGACCAGCCGCTGGGCCAGCACCCCTGCGCCGATGTGGTCGTCCTCGCCGACCGACACGACGATCGTGCCGTCGTCCACGGCGACCTGCCGGCGGGGGAAGCTCAGGCCCGACATGGCCAGGTCCACGATGCCCTGCAGGCTCATCCCCGGATCGGCCGGCAGGCCGGGCACCGGCTCGTCGCCGATGATCGCGGCGACGGCGGCCTCGCGGGCACCGAGGCCGAACATGTCGGTCTCCTCGTCGCGGATGAGCGAGCGCGCCCCCGGACCGTCGCCCTCGGTCAGCCACGCCGGATCGGCTCCGCGCACGATCACCACGGGCCGGGCACCGAACTTGCCGGATGCCAGTTCGGCGCCGCCGGCGAGCTGGTCGGCGATCGCGGGGGCGGTCACGGCGAGCGGGTTGCCGTAGGGATCGGTGCGGCCCTCGTAGGAGTCGACGGGCAGCAGACCCGCGCAGCCGATCGCGATGTCGGTCTGGCCCACCCGCCAGGCCCTGCCCGCGGTGTCGCTGATGACGACAGCGACACCGACGCCGGTCAGCTCGCGCAACCGGCTGCGCAGGGCCGCGGCGGAGGCGTCCGGATCGGGCGGCAACGGGATGAGGGTGCCCGGGGCGGTGTTGCTGTTGTCGATGCCGGCGGCGGCCATCGTCAGCCCGTGGTGCGTCCGCACGATGCTGGTGGGACCGCGCCTGGCCACCACACGGTCGGTCTCGTCGGCCAGCAGCTCGTCCTTGGTGCGCGTCGTGGCCAGACCGGCGGCCTTGCTGACGATCTTGCTGGTCACGACGACGACGTCACCCGGTTGCAGGGTCGCGTGCTGGGCGATCAAGGCGGCCACGTCGTCGCCGGGGGCGACCTCGCCGATGCCGTCGAGGGGTTCGAAGATCAGGGTCATCGGGCGTCCTGCAGGGTCAGGGCGAGGTCCATGGTGTCCCGCGCCAGCTGGTCGGTCGTGTCGTCATCGCTCATCCACAGCGGGACGGCGCGCGCCGTGATCCCGAGGGACTCGATGCGCTCGGTCTGCTGCTCGTCGGTGGCGTCGATCAACCAGCCGTCGAGCAGGCCGCCGGACGACCGGGCGCCGTGGTGGGCCGCGACCCCGGTGGCGCTGATGTGGATGCCCAGACCGGTCAGCAGCTGATCGGCCATGCCCCGCACGGCGCCGCCGCCGATGATGGGGGAGACGCCGACGACCGGCGCACTCGTCGCCCCGAGCGCGGCGCGGATGCCGGACACGGCGGCGATCGGCCCGATCGAGACGATCGGGTTCGACGGCGGCAGGACGACGACGTCGGCGCCGGTGATCGCGTCGACGACACCCGGTGCGGGCGAGGCGTCGTCGATGCCGCGGATGACGACCTCCTGCACCGGGACCTGGGCGCGCAGCCGGATCCAGTACTCCTGGAAGTGGATGAGCTCGCGGGCACCGTCGCGGTCGATGCCGATGTGAGTCTGGACGCTGTCGTCGGTCATCGGGAGCAGATGGACGCCGGGCTGCCAGCGCTCGCACAGCTCGGCCGTGACCTCGCTGAGGGTGCGCCCCTCGCGCAGGCGCATCGTGCGGACCAGGTGGGTCGCGAGGTCCCGGTCGCCGAGCCCGAACCACGCCTGCTCGATGCCGTACGTCGCCAGCTCGTCCTTGGCGTTCCAGCTCTCGTCGGTGCGGCCCCACCCCCGCTCGCGGTCGATGCCGCCGCCCAGGGTGTACATGACGGTGTCCAGGTCGGGGCTGATCCGCAGCCCGAACAGGTCGATGTCATCGGCGGTGTTGGCGATGACGGTCACCTCGTCGCCGGGGCCCTTCGTCCGCAACAGGCCCTGGATGAACCGGGAGCCACCGACTCCGCCCGACAGCACCGTGATCTTCACGCGTTGATTGTCTCCCACGGTGCGCCCGGCTGCGCGAACCGGCCCAATTCAGTAACCTGCAGTTACGGTCGCGACCCGGCCGTCCTGACCGCCCCGCGACATCCCTGGACGCGGGGCGGTCAGGCGCTCAGCCGGCGGTGATCCGATCGGCCCCCGCATAGACGTTGAAGGCGCCGCCCCGGCTGAAGCCCAGCAGCGTCATCCCGGCCGATGCCGCGTGCTCGACCGCGAGGGAGGACGGGGCCGACACCGCGGCCAGCACGGGGATGCCGGCCATGTGTGCCTTCTGCACGAGCTCGAACGACGCGCGTCCCGACACCTGCAGGCAGGTGCCGCGCAGGGGTAGCCGTCCCTCGCGCAGAGCCCACCCGACGACCTTGTCGACGGCGTTGTGGCGGCCGACGTCCTCACGCAGGCACAGCAGCTCGCCGGCAGCGGTGAACAGCCCGGCCGCGTGCACGCCGCCGGTGCGGTCGAAGACCTTCTGGTGGTCGCGCAGCCGGTCCGGCAGTGAGCCGAGCAGCTCGGCGCTCCAGGTCGTCTCGTCGTCCAGCTGGCCGAAGTGGGTGGCCTTGTGCACCGCGTCGATCGACGCCGTGCCGCAGATCCCGCACGAGCTGGAGGTGTACACGTGCCGCTCGAGCCCGGTGTCCGGCGGCGGCGTGCCGGGGCTCAGCTCGGCGTCGATGACGTTGAACGTCTGCAGGCCCTGCTCGTCGGTGCCGGCGCAGAAGCGCATCGAGGACAGCTGGTCGGCCGACCAGATGACACCCTCGGAGACCAGGAAGCCGGCCACGAGGTCGAAGTCGTCGCCGGGGGAGCGCATCGTGACCGAGAACGAGCTGCCGCCCACCCGCACCTCCAGCGGCTCCTCGACGGCCAGCGCGTCCTCGCGCTGGACGGTGCGCTCGTCGGGTGCGAATCGGGTGACGCGGGTGCGTCGTACCAGGCGTCCTGCCATGCGAGTCATCTCCTCCGGCTCTGTCCTCGATCCTCGCACGAGGCGCTAGAGGCGGCTGATCTCGCGAAGCCCCGTCGAGCGGGTGCCATCGTGGAGCTGCAGCCCAGTGCGGTCGACGGCGCCGTGCACAGGCTGGGATCGCAGGCAAAAACAGTGTCGGTGGTCACGTCTAGATTGGAGATATGGCCACCACCACGGAACGCGATCTCGACGTCCTGACCGACGTCGTGCGGTGGCGGGCGCGCGCCGAGGCATTCGAGGTCGGCGCGATGCTGGACTACCGCGATCGGGAAATGGCCCGGACTGCTTCGGTGGAGCCAGCGATGCGCCGCCAGATCGAGCGGTCGGCGATCTGCCTGTCCATCGGTGAAGCCACCGGGCTCAGCGAGGGCCAGGTGCAAGGCCGCTTGGCGGCCGCCTCGTCGGTGCGCGAGAAGGCGCCGTCGGTGTGGGATGCCTTCGGCGACGGGGTGATCGACTTCGGACGCGTGCGTGACATCGCCGCCACGATTGACCAGCTCAAGCGGGAGGAGTCCATCGCCCGCCTGGACCGGCTGGTGGTCGGCTACGCGGTCGACCACACCGGCGCGGAGCTGCGGGCCTGGTTGCGGCGATTCGTCCAGCGGGTCGAGGCCGGTCTGGCTGTTGAGCGCGCCGACGACGAGCGCCGCAACCGGCACGTGTCGATACGCCACGGCGCGGACTCGATGGGGACGCTGTACGCCTATCTGCCGTCCCACGAGCTGGCGGCGATCGAAGCGCGCTTGCGCAAGGAAGCCCGCCGCACCGTCGCCCACGATGACGACCGCACCGCGACCCAGCGTGAAGCCGACCTGCTCGTCGCGTGGTGCAACGGATCAGAGGCAGCCAGCAGTGCCGTCGACGCGAACATCGCTGTGACGATTCCCGCCGACGTGCTTGCCGGGTCGATTGCCGGATTTGCTGAGTCCACCGACGGACGGTGGGCCGTCCCGGCCGCCTGGGTCACCGCAGTCGTCAGCGCCGGGAGCGCCTTCTGGCACCGGATCGTGACCGACCCGGTGACCGACGACATCCTCAGCCATGAGTACCTCGGGAGATTCAGTCCGGACACCTTGGATGTCGCGCTGCGCTTTCGTGACGGTGTCTGCCAGTCACCCGGTTGCATGGTCCCGGCCGAACGCTGCGACATCGATCATCGAGAACCCTGGCCGGTCGGCCCCACTCGAGCCGACAACCTCGGCCCGCTGTGCCGAAGACACCACCAGATGAAGGGCCACGGGGTCCTGTGCTGGTCGACCCGACCACCCAGACCACGTAAGCCGCTGGTCGTCGAGATCTGGCGAGATCCCGTCAACATCGAGTACGCCGGCTAGTCCTCTTCTTCTCGGTCGGCGGCGAGGATCTCCGCAGACCTGGCGTCGGTCTTGGGCGCCAGCACCGACACCGACTCGTCGATGCGCTCATTGGCGTAGCGCAGGATCTCCGCGACACTCGCGGCGACCGGGACGGCCAGGAAGGCGCCGGTGATGCCGAACATCGACCCACCGGCGGTGACGCTCATCAGCACGACGGCGGGGTGCAGGTTCATGTTCTTGCCCTGCAGCACCGGCGACAGGACATTGCCCTCGAGCTGCTGGACCAGGACCACGATGACCAGGGCGATCAGGGCGTCCTTCCAGTCATTGGTCACCAGGGTCACCAGGACGGCCAGGGCGCCACTGATGAAGGCGCCGACGATCGGGATGTACCCGCCGAAGAAGGTGATGACCGCCAGCGGGACGGCCAGCGGTGACCCGAGGATCGCCAGTCCGGCGCCGATGATGACGGCATCGATCAGCGCGACGAGGCTCTGCGTGCGGATGAATCCGCCGAGCGTCGACCACACCCGGGCGAGCATCTCGGTCAGGTGCGCGCCGGCGCGCTGGCCGCCGATGGCCGTGACCCAGGGCAGGAACTTGTGGCCGTCCTTGACGAAGAAGAACGTCAGCATCAGGATCAGCACGAGGTTGACGATGATCGACGTGGCCGTGGTGATCGTCGAGAACACACCCGCGCTGATGGCGGTGGCACTGGACTGCAGCTTCTCCTGCACGGCCTCGAAGGCACGGGTGATCTGCCCGTCCGACAGGTTCAGCGGCTCGCCGGCGACCCAGTCGCGCACCTTCTGCAGGCCGCCCGACGCGCCCGAGGCGATCTCGCCGGCCTGGCCGGCCACCTGGGGGGTCAGGATCGCGATGACGCCGACCAGCACGCCGATGAAGCTGATGACGACGAGCGCCGCCGCCAGCGCCGATGGCCAGCCCTTGCTGCGCAGCCAGCCGACCGGCGGACCGAGCACCGTCGAGACGATCAGCGCCATCGAGACGGGGAAGATCACCATCCAGATGTGCCCGATGCCCCAGCCGATGACATAGCCGGCCACCGCGATGACGATGATCCGGAGCCCCCACCGCTGCAGCCCGGCGAAGGCGTCGTCGATCACGACACCGCGGTCTCTGATTCTCTGCTCCTCAGCCACCGGCCCAGCCTAGTGGCCATCGGGCTCGCCAGCCGGTCAGGACTCCAGCCGCCAGTCGACCGGCTCGGCTCCCTGGGCGGAGAGCAGCTCGTTGGCACGGCTGAACGGCCGCGAGCCGAAGAAGCCGCGCGACGCCGACAGCGGGCTGGGGTGGGCGGACTCGATCGCGGGGACGTTGCCGAGCAGGGGCCGCAGGCTCTGCGCGTCACGTCCCCACAGGATCGCGACGAGCGGCCGGTCGCGGGCCACGAGTGCCCGGATCGCCTGCTCGGTCACGGCCTCCCAGCCCTTGCCGCGATGGCTGGCCGAGACGCCCGGCGTCACCGTGAGCACCCGGTTGAGCAGCAGGACGCCCTGGCGTGACCACGGGGTGAGGTCGCCCGAGGACGCCGGCGGGACGTCCAGGTCGGCCTGCAGCTCGGTGAAGATGTTGACCAGGCTGCGCGGCAGCGGGCGGACGTCGGGTGCCACGGAGAACGACAGGCCCACCGGGTGCCCCGGCGTCGGGTAGGGGTCCTGGCCGGTGATGAGCACCTTGACGTCGGCCATCGGCTCGGCGAAGGCCCGCAGCACGGCATCGCCGTCGGGCAGGTAGCCGCGGCCCGCGGCGATCTCGTCACGCAGGAAACCGCCCATCTCGGCGATCCGGTCGGCGACCGGCGACAGCGCCTCGGCCCAGTCGGGGGCCATGAGCTCGCTCAGCGGTCGGTTCATGTGCGGCTCGTCTCCTGCGGTGCGAGGGCGCGCGGAGCCAGCAGGCCCGCGGCCAGACATCCTACGATCGGCAGCGCGAACGCGGTCGTCAACGAGACCCAGTTCGTCAGCAGCCCGATGAGCGACGGGCCCGCGAGCAGGCCGAGGTAGCCCATGCTGGTCACGCGCGCCAGGTACGTGCCGGACGCCGAGGCGTCGACATTGCCGGCCGCGGAGAAGAACTGCGGCACGCAGCCGGCCAGCCCGATGCCGAACACCGCCCAGGCGGCGATCGCCAGCGCGGCATTGGGAGCGAGTGCGGCCCCCAGCAGCCCTACGGCGCCGACGAGCGCCGCTCGGCTGACGTAGACAGCCGGGCCCCACGCCGCGACGACGCGGTCGGCCACCAGGCGCACCGCCGTCATCGTGATCGAGAACGCGCCGTACGCGAAGGCCGCGATGGTCTCGCTGGAGCCGAGCGAGTCGCGCAGGTGGACGGTGCTCCAGTCGTAGGCAACGCCCTCGCCCAGCAGCAGCGCGAAGGCCAGCAGGCCGAGCAGCAGCACGCGGGACGTCCACGGGGCGCGGGTGCGTGGAGCCGCGTCGGGCTCGGGCGCCGGTGCGGCGACCAGCGAGGACCGCAGCGACAGGGCTGCGACGACTCCGACGGCGGCGGCCACGCCCAGCGTGACCCGCAGATCGACGTCCAGCGCGATCAAGGACCCGCCCAGGATCGAGGCGATCAGGCCGCCGAGGGAGAAGAAGGCGTGGAACGCCGACATGATCGGACGGCCGTAGGCCCGCTCGACCACGACGGCCTGCGCGTTCTGCGCCACGTCGACGATGCCGTTGAAGAAGCCGACGACAGCCAGGGCGAGGACGAGCTGGGTGCCGCTGGTCGCAAGCGCCGGGCCGGGCAGGGACAGCGCGAGGGCGACCGCGGCAGTGGTCACGACGGGACGGCTGCCGAGCCGGTCGATGGCCGGTCCGGCCAGCTGCATCCCGATCCACGCCATCGCGCCCAGCACCAGCAGGAAGAGGCCCAGGTCGGCCTGGTCGACACCCGTTCGATCCTTGATCGTGGGGATGTTCACGACCCACATGCCGAGCAGGAAGCCGTTGAGGGCGAACAGACCGAAGGTCGCGGTCCGGGCGCGGGTGGGTGGCATCGCCTGAGCGTATCCGGCCTCCTGCTGCCCGAGTGGCTGCCGGTAGGGTGGGGCAGCTGTGTCAGCCATCGCTTCCTACCGCGCGCTCCTGCGGATCGTCGGGCCCGCCTACATCCTCGTAGCCTTCCTCGGGCGGATTCCGCTTGCCATGAGCCAGCTGGGAGTCCTCGTCCTGGTGAGCGAGACCACGGACCGCTACGGCGTCGGCGGCGCCGCGGCCGGCATCCTGGCTGTCTCCAACGCGATCGGGGCGCCGATCTTCGGAGCGCTCACGGACCGCATCGGACAGCGTCCCGTGGTGCTCGTGCAGTCCCTCATGGGTGCCCTCGGCCTGGCCGGCATCGTCGCCGTGACGGACCCGGGCGCCTCGCAGGCGACGATCTTCGCGATGGCCGCCGTCGCCGGGTTCGCGATCCCGCAGGTCGGGCCCTTGGCGCGGGTGCGCTGGCGTCCGATCACCAAGGACAAGGGCGATCAGCGCCGGCTCGTGGACGCCGCCTTCTCGTACGAGGGCGCCGCCGACGAGGCGTCGTTCGTGCTGGGCCCCGCCGCGATCGGTGTGCTGGCGATCATCGCCGAGCCGTCCGGGGCGCTGCTGGCCGCGGCCGCCCTGCTGGCGATCTTCGGTTCGTGGTTCGCGATCCACCCCACGTCCGCACTGGTGGCCCGCCGGACCGTCACCGGTGCCGGCGGCACCGAACCGCTGTGGACCGGGGTGTTCGTGGTGCTCGTGATGGCGCAGCTGTGCGTCGGCATGATCTTCGGCAGCGTGCAGACCGGCACCACGGTGCTCGCGACATCGGAGGGCCAGCCCGGGCTGGCCGGCCTGATCCACGCGGTGCTCGGCATCGGCAGCGTCATCGCCGGGCTCGCGATCACGGGTCTGCCCGAGCGGGTGCTGTACGCGACCCGGATGGCCGTCGCATCGGTCGGCCTGCTGATCCTGACCTCGCCGCTGCTGCTGGTCGACTCGCTGCCGGCACTGATCACCGTCATCGCCCTGATGGGCTTCGCCGTGGCGCCCTACATGATCAGCAACTTCGCCCTGGCCGGCATCCTGGTGCCGGTCCGCAAGGTCAGCACCGCGATGACGATGCTCGCCGGCGCGACCGGCATCGGCTACGCGATCGGCGCGGCGCTGGCCGGGCGGCTCGCCGATGCCAACGACCACACCTCGGCCTTCGCCGTGACGGTCGCGGCCGCAGGGCTGGCGGTCGTCATCGCCCTGGTCTCGAACCGCGCCCTGCGTGAGGCCGTCCCCGTCGACCAGGGCTACTGACCCCGGGTCAGAGGGCGTCGAGCGGAGTGACGTCGAGGCCGAGGGCCTCACCGACGGCCCCGTTGACCAGGTGCCCGTCGTGGGTGCTGAGACCTCCGGCGAGAGCAGCGTCGTCGGTGACGGCCTGCTTCCAGCCCCGGTCGGCGATCGCGACGGCGTAGGGCATCGTGACGTTGGTCAGCGCGTACGTCGAGGTGCGCGGCACGGCGCCGGGCATGTTGGCGACGCAGTAGAAGATCGAGTCGTGGACCCGGAACGTCGGGTCGTCGTGCGTCGTCGCGTGTGAGCTCTCGAAGCAGCCGCCCTGGTCGATCGCGATGTCGACGAGCACTGATCCCGGACGCATCTGGGCGACCAGGTCGTCGCTGACCAGGGTGGGCGCCTTGGCGCCGGGCACCAGCACCGCGCCGATGACCAGATCGGCCTCCCGGACGGCCTTCTCGACCGCGAACGAGCTCGACGCGACCGTGGTGATCATGCCCTGGAAGCGGGCATCGACGGCACGCAGCTTGGCGACGTCCAGGTCGAGGATCTCCACCCGCGCGCCCATGCCACGTGCCACCTCGGCGGCGTTGACGCCCGAGACACCGGCGCCGATCACGACGACGTCGGCGGGATAGACACCCGGCACTCCGCCGGGCAGGACACCGCGTCCGCCGTTGCTGGCCATGAGGTGCTGGAAGCCGACCTGGGGTGCGAGCCGTCCGGCGACCTCGGACATCGGCGCGAGCAGGGGCAGCGAGCGGTCGGCCAGCTGCACCGTCTCGTAGGCGATCGAGGTCGTCCCGGCGGCCAGCAGGGCATCGGCGCACGGCCGGCTCGCGGCCAGGTGCAGGTAGGTGAACAGGGTCTGACCGCGCCGCAGGCGCCCGTACTCCTGCTCGATGGGCTCCTTGACCTTGAGCACCAGCTCGGCGGCGGCCCACACGTCGTCCGCGGTGTCGAGGATCTTGGCGCCGGCCGCGACGAACTCCGCATCCGTGATCGACGACCCGGCGCCGGCGTCCTTCTCGATCACGACGTCATGGCCGTGCCGCACCAGCTCGTGCACGCCCGCCGGGGTGATCGCGACGCGGTACTCGTGGTTCTTGATCTCGCGGGGGACACCGACCAGCATGACTGCTCCTTCGACCGTGGGCGCTTTTTTCCATGGTGAAGGAAGTGCATCGGATGCGGCAACGGCCTGAACAAGATTCTGTACAGTGGCCGAACAGCGCGTAAATACGCCGGTTCGCCGCTGCTGGAGGCTGCACCATGAAGGATGTTCGCGAGCTCGACACCATCGACGGGCGCATCGTCACCCAGCTGCGTCGTCAGGGCCGCCTGCCGAACAACGCACTGGCCGCCGCCGTGGGCATCGCGCCGTCGACCTGCCTGACCCGGGTTCGTGGCCTCGTCGACCGCGGGGTCATCGCCGGCTTCCACGCCGAGGTCGACCCGGCGTGGTTCGGCCGCCCCATCCAGGCGATGATCGCGGTGCGGCTGCGCAGTGACGCCCGCAGCGCGATCAACGAGTTCTCCGACCGGCTGGCCGCGATGACCGAGGTGCTGAACGTGTTCTTCCTGGCCGGGGCGGACGACTTCCACGTCCATGTCGCGGCCCGCGACCCCGATGACCTGCGGTCCTTCGTCGTCGACCACCTGAGCTCGGCGCCCGAGGTGGCCCTGACCGAGACCAACCTGATCTTCGAGCACAAGCGAGGCCGCCTCGCGGAGTGAGCCTCAGTCCGAGAGGTCGATGTCCTTGAACCAGGAGTCGGTGGCGTAGTCGGTCGTGAATCCCAGTGCGAGGTACAGCTGGTCGGCCTTGGTGGGGGAGTCCGCGTCGACCTCGAGCCCGACCCGGTCACGGCCGCGCCGGGCAGCATCGGCGATCACGGCGCCCAGCAACGACTTGGCCACCCCACGGCCCCGCGCGGCCCGGTTGACGCCGATGTACTCGACGTACGAGCCCTCGGCACCGCCTTCGGGCGCCGACAGGACCGAGCACACCACGGAGCCGGCGGGCACCGGCTGGCCGCCGTCCTCCGGCTCGACATAGGCCAGCCACCAGTGGTCCCAGCTGTGACCGGGATCCTCGCGCAGGCGCTGGACGAACTCCGGAAAGCTCTCGCGATAGGAGTTGAAGTGGTCCTCGAAGGACTCCTCGAGCATCTGGTGGACGATCTGCAGGTCCGCCGCCACCGGCAGCCCGTTCTCGTGCCGCTCGACCGGACGGACGATGACGCCGGCGCGGGGCTCGAGCTCGGCCTCCTCGGGAGTCACCGGCCGCTCCATGTGCAGCCAGGTGCGCTTCTTGGCGTACCCGGCCAGCGCGAGCCAGCCGGCCTGGCGGGTGTCCTTGGCGAACGGGCTCTCGTCGAGGCGGGTCTCGGTCACGCCGCGCAGGCGGGCCATCGCGATCGCCGCCTCCTCGGCCCAGGCGTAGAAGGCGTGGGCGATCGAGTCGATCTCGGGGACGTCGCGGTCGAAGTAGCCCCACACCAGCGCGCGTCCGGCGGCCCGGTCGTGCACCGTGATCCAGGCGCGCGGGACGTCGTCCGCGCCGACCGCGACCAGCTGGCGCCGGGTCCACGAGGCCTGCCCGGCCACCTCGGACTCGATGCCCGCCGGGTCGACGTGTGCCCCGCCGGTGCCCTGCAGCTCGTCGAGGCGACGCAGCTCGACCAGCGCGTCGATGTCGTCGTAGACGGGGACGCGGGCACGCCACGCTCCGGGCAGCTCGGGCAGGTCCGGGGTGGGTTCACTCATGGCATCGGTCATCGGGGCCATTGTCTCCGATCGGGTGCGACGCTCTGTCACGGGTCCAGCCGGGCCCGCAACGCGGCGCGTGCCGCCGGCCACTCGTCATCGATCATCGAGAACTGGACGGTGTCGCGCCAGGTGCCGTCGCGGCGGATCCGGTGCTTGCGCAGGACCCCCTCGCGCTGCGCGCCGAGACGGGCGATCGCGGCCTGCGATCGCTGGTTGAAGATGTCGGTGTGCCACACGACGCGGACGCAGCCGAGGTCGTCGAAGGCTCGGGTCAGCAGCAGCAGCTTGGACTCGGTGTTCAGCCCGGTCCGCCAGTGCGCGGAGCCCAGCCAGGTGAAGCCGATCGCGACGGTGCGCAGGGTCGCGTCGACGTCGTAGAACGTCGTCAGGCCGGCCACCCGGCCCGTGGCGGTGTCGATCTGAGCCCACGCAACCAGCGCGGGATCGCCCAGGTAGCGGTCGACGAGCGCGCGGGCGGCGGCCAGGTCTCGCGGGCGCTCGAACGACAGCCACCTGAAGACCTCGTCGGAGTCCGCCGCTGCGAGCACCCCCTCGGCATGCTCGGGTGTCAACGGCTCCAGGCGGACGAGCCGGCTGGTCAGGGGCGCGGGATGATGGAAGTCCGGCATGGGGTCAGTCAGCGTGGGTAGAGGACGCGGAAGCGTTCCAGGACGATCGGCATGGTCGGGTCGAAGCCGCGGTCGTGGCTCGCGTGCTCGGTGAAGAACTGCTCGTGCACGGTCCGCCAGTGATCGAGCGAACGGTCGCCCTCACCCTCGAGGTGGGCGTGCTCGGCATCGACGTCCTCGAACGGCACGACGTCGACCCTCGTCACCTCGATGAGTGCGCGGGGCTGCTGTGCGCCGTCGAGGATGATCGCGAGGTCACCCACGCGGGGCAGCTGCTCGCCCTCGTGCTCGTAGTCCCAGGCGGCCCCGGCCGTGGCGGTCTTGGTGCCGTCCAGCACCAGGGCGATGAGCTCGTCGGCCTGCTCGGGCGTCGCGCCGAAGGCCCATGCCGGCGGGACGAGGGCCTCCCCGGAGAACGTGCCCAGGTAGCCGGGCACCGGATTGGTGCGGGTCTGGTGGCGCGCCACTGACCAGAAGGAGTCGAGCTGCTCGGCGGTCATTCCGTGAGCGTATCGGCCCCCGGCCGGGGCGGGCGGGAGAGCCGGTCGAGGAAGGCGGTCAGCAATGCCTCCCGCAGGGCCGGGGGAGCGACGTCCAGCAGGGCGTTGACCGGGGCCATCCGCTCCGGAGCCGTGACCTGCCCGGTCCCCGAGCCGAGGCCGGCCAGGGCCAGCAGGCCGTCGAACGCCTCGTCGTCCAGGGTGGCCGGGTCCAGCGACGAGGCCGCCGCGCGCAGGCCCTCGTCCACGACGATCGGTCCGGCCCCGACGGCGACCGCCACCGACTCGCCGAGTGCGACCAGGAAGTCGGGCACGGCGTCAGCGGTCGCCGCCGAGACCGTGAGATGCAGCGAGGCCGGCATGTCGCGGAAGCTCATCTGGGGCTGCACGAACCAGCCGCGGGTGAGCATCTCGTCGCTGATCGTGAACACGTCGCACGATCCATCGGTCTGAAGTGTCACCAGGGTCGAGTCGGGGCGCGTCACCAGCCGCACGTGGTCCTGTGCCTCGATGCCGGCGACCAGCGCCGCCGTGCCGTCCAGGGCGGTCCGGACCAGATCGAGGTAGCCCTCGTCACCGATCAGGTTCACGACGGCCCAAGCCGCGGCCAGCGGCCCGCCCGACTTCGTGGACTGCATTGTGGCGTTGAGCATCGTGTAGCCGGGCCAGTCGGCGCTGGCGAAGTACTGCGAGCGCCGCAGCGCCGCCGTGGCGTGCAGCAGCAGCGAGACGCCCTTCGGCGTGTACGCGTACTTGTGCAGGTCGGCCGAGATGCTCGTGACGCCCTCGACCCGGAAGTCCCACGGCTCGACGTCGTGGCCCAGCCGCTCAGCCCACGGCAGCACCCAGCCGCCGATGCACGCGTCCACGTGGAAGCGGATCCCACGCGCGGACGTCTCGGCGGCGATCGCCCCGATCGGGTCGACGACCCCGTGCGCGTACGACGGCGCGGACGCCGCCACGAGCACGACCCGGTCGCCGAACGTGTCCATCGCCGTGGCCATCGCGGCCGGCTCGGCACGCTTGGTCACCGCGTCCACGTCGACCGCGACGCGCTCGACGCCGAAGTAGTGCGCGGCCTTGGCGAACGCGGCGTGGATCGTGGTCGGCACGATCATGACCGGTGCGACGACATCGGGTCGGGCGTCGCGCGCTCCCTGCACGGCCAGCAGGATCGACTCGGTGCCGCCGGAGGTCACGGTGCCGACGACCTGCTCGGCACCGTGGAACCGGTCGCGGGCGAAGGCGACCAGATCGGTCTCCATCGCCAGCAGGCTCGGGAACGCCGTGGGGTCCAGACCGTTGGTCGACGCGTACATGGCCAGGGCCTGCTTGCCGAGTTCGTCGGCGTCGGCGAGCCCTGAGTCGTAGACATAGGCCAGGGTCCGTCCGCCGTGCGTCGGCAGGTCGTGCTCGCGCAGCTGCTCGAGCCGGCGCAGGATGTGCTCGGTCGGCACGTGCCCTCCTAGGGGTGGGTCGTCAGGTCGGCGTCCAGTGCGTACCGCCGCAGGAACAGCATGCTGGCCGCGATCAGCACGGCGGGGACGACCGAGAAGCCCAGCGCGATCGCGGTCAGCGCGCTGTCGGGCTGCTCGGCGCTGCCGTCGGTCGAGGAGACGTAGCCGCCGATGGCCAGCACGAGGGCGAACAGCCCGGGGCCGATCGCCAGTCCGAGGGTCTCGCCCGCGGTCCAGACACCGGTGAACACCCCGATCCGGTTCTCGCCGGACGTCAGGGCGTCCTCCGCCGCGACATCGGGCAGCATCGCCATCGGGAAGACCTGGGCGCCGGCGTAGCCGATGCCGACGATCGCCGCCGCGACGTACACGACCGCGGTCAGCTCGGCGCGGGCCACGAGGAGCAGCAGGGCGCCGACCACCAGGAACGTCGAGGCGATCAGGTAGCCCGATCGCTTGCCCCGCCGCGCCGCGTGACGTTCCCACAGGGGCGTCACGAGCAGTGCCGGCCCGACGAAGGCGGCGAACAGGATCGTGGACGCCGCGGCGCTGTCGAGCAGGTCGTCGGCGACGTACGCGACCCCGGCCAGCATCGCGCCGACCCCCATCGCCTGGAGCACGAAGGTCAGCAGCAGCACCCGGAAGTCGCGGGACGCCGAGACCAGGCGCAGCTGATCGCGCAGCGTCCCACCCGCCGTCTCGACCCGGTGCTCGGGCGCGTCGCGGGTCCCGCGCCAGGCCCCGACGACACCGACGACCAGGATCAGCGCGACGTAGGCGCCCATCACCCGGTAGCCCGCCGGTGTCTGCTCGTCACCGAAGGCGTCGACCACGGCGGGCGCGGTCGCTCCCGAGAGCAGGATCGCCAACGCCAGGACCGCGACCCGCCACGTCATCAGCCGGGTGCGCTCGGCGTAGTCCAGCGTCATCTCGGCCGGCATCGCGACGTACGGCACCTGGAAGAAGGCATAGGCCGTGGCGCAGGCGAGGAACCACACGACGACCCAGGCGGCGGCCAGCGCCGGCGGACCGGTGGGACCGGCGAACAGCAGCGCGAAACAGACCGCCAGGGCGAGGCCGCCCTTGAGCAGGAACGGGCGCCGCCGCCCGCCGGGCGCGGGCGACCGGTCGCTGATCCGGCCGGCGATCGGGTTCAGCACGACGTCCCAGGCCTTGGGCACGAACACGATGACCCCGGCGACCACGGCCGCGATCCCCAGGGAGTCGGTCAGGTAGGGCAGGAGCAGCAGTCCGGGCACGGTGCCGAAGGTGCCGGTGGCCACGCTGCCGAGGGCGTACCCGCGCCGTACCCCAGGGGTGAGCGTGTCGGCCATGACCCATGTCTAGCGGACCCGTGGGTCGCCTGTGGGACGATTTCGGGATGAGTGCCACCCTGGTCGCGAAGGCCCTGTCCGGGGGACATGCCCACCGAACCCTGTTCGAGGATCTCGACCTGACGGTCGCTCCCGGCGACGTCGTGGGGGTCGTGGGCGCCAACGGTGCGGGCAAGTCGACCCTGCTGAAGATCCTGGCCGGCGAGATGGCGCCCTTGGCGGGCACGGTCTCCGCAGCGCCGTCCGATGCCTTCATCGGCTGGCTGCCGCAGGAGCACGAGCGGCGCGAGGGCGAGACGGTCGCCGAGTACCTGGCCCGGCGCACGGGTGCCGCCGCCGCTGCCGAGGCGATGGAGGCCACCGCTGCTGCCCTGGGGTCCGGTGATCCCGCGGCCGACGACGCCTATGCCACGGCCCTGGACCGCTGGATGGCGTCCGGCGCGCCGGACCTGGAGGACCGTGTGCCGGCGGTCCTGGGTGACCTGCGCCTCGACGTCGACGGCGATGCGCTGATGACCTCGCTGTCGGGTGGCCAGGCCGCCCGTGTCGGCCTGGCCGCGCTGCTGCTGAGCCGGTTCGACGTGGTGCTGCTGGACGAGCCGACCAATGACCTGGACCTCGACGGGCTCGAGCGGCTCGAGCGACTGGTCACCGGGATGCGGGCCGGCATCGTGCTCGTCTCGCACGACCGCGAGTTCCTGGCCCGGTGCGTGACGCGGGTCGTCGAGCTCGACCTGGCCCAGCACCAGGTGCGCGTGCACGACGGCGACTACGACAGCTTCCTGGCTGAGCGCGCGGTCGCCCGGCGGCACGCCCGCGAGGCGTACGAGCAGTTCGCGGACACGAAGGCCGATCTGGTCTCGCGGGCCCGGACGCAGCGGGAGTGGAGCTCGCAGGGCGTCCGCAACGCGATGAAGAAGAATCCGGACAACGACAAGATCCGCCGCCGCGCGCAGAGCGAGTCATCGGAGAAGCAGGGCCAGAAGGTGCGCCAGATGGAGTCGCGCATCGCCCGGCTCGACGAGGTGGAGGAGCCGCGCAAGGAGTGGGAGCTGCGCTTCGACATCGCCGCGGCACCCCGATCCAGTGCCGTGGTGGCCACCCTGGACGGCGCGGTCGTGCGGCGTGGGGACTTCTTGCTGGGGCCGGTGTCCGCCCAGGTCGCGGCCGGCGACCGGATCGGCATCACGGGCCCCAACGGTGCCGGCAAGACGACGCTGCTGAAGCTGCTGCTCGGTGACCTGGCGCCCGACGAGGGCAGGGCATCCCAGGGGGTCTCGCTCTCGGTGGGGCAGATCGACCAGGCGCGGTCCGTGCTGCCGGACGACCAGACCCTCGGGGACGCCTTCGAGGCAGCCGTCCCCGACCTGTCGCCTGCCGACGCCCGCACCCTGCTCGCCAAGTTCGGCCTCAAGGCCGATCAGGTGGGCAGCCTGGTGGGACGGCTCTCGCCGGGGGAGCGGACGCGCGCGGCGATGGCGTTGCTGCAGGGTCGCGCCGTCAACGTGCTGGTCCTGGACGAGCCCACCAACCACCTCGACCTGCCCGCGATCGAGCAGCTCGAGCAGGCGCTGGCGGCCTACGAGGGCGCGTTGCTGCTGGTCTCGCACGACCGGCGGCTGCTCGACAACGTCAGCCTCGACCAGCGCTGGCACGTCGAGGGCGGACGGGTCACGCTGTCCTGACCGGAGCTCAGACCGGGCGCGGGTTCTTCTCGTGCAGCTCGCGGTCGGCCGTGAGCTCCTCGAGGAAGTTCGACGCCCACACCTCGATGTCGTTCTCCATGACCTGCTTGCGCATGGCCTTCATCCGGCGGCTGTTCTCCCGCGGGCTGGCGTTGATCGCGGCCAGCATCATCTGCTTCATGCCGTTGATGTCGTGCGGGTTGACCTGGTAGGCCTGCTTGAGCTCGGACGCGGCGCCGGCGAACTCGCTGAGCACCAGCGCGCCGCGGTCGTCGTAGCGGCAGGCCACGTACTCCTTGGCGACCAGGTTCATGCCATCGCGCAGCGGGGTCACGACCATGACGTCGGCAGCCCGGTACAGCGCCGCCATCTCGTTGCGGGGATAGGACGCGTGCAGATAGGTCACGGGCTGCTGGCCGATGCGGCCGACATCGCCGTTGATGCGCCCGACCAGCCGGTTGATGTCGTCGCGCAGCAGCTTGTACTGCTGCACGCGCTCGCGCGACGGGGTCGCGACCTGGACGAACACGGCATCGTCGACGTGCAACGATCCCTCCTGGATCAGCTCGCCGAAGGCGCGCAGCCGCTGGCGCAGGCCCTTGGTGTAGTCCAGCCGGTCGATGCCCAGCAGGATCGTCTTGGGATTGCCCAGGCTCTCGCGGATCTCGGCGGCCCGGGCGATGACCTCCGGTGTGCGGGCGAGCTCCTCGAAGCCCGCGGCGTCGATCGAGATCGGGTACGCCTTGGCCAGCACCGTGCGCCCGTCGGGCAGGTAGACCATGTCGCGGTGGGTCTTGTGCCCGACGCGCTGGCGCACCAGACGGACGAAGTTCTGTGCCGCCCCGGGCATCTGGAAGCCGACCAGGTCGGCGCCCAGCAGGCCCTCGAGGATCTCGCGGCGCCACGGCAGCTGCTGGAACAGCTCGGCGGGAGGGAACGGGATGTGCAGGAAGAAGCCGATCCGCAGATCGGGCCGCATCTCGCGCAGCATCGCCGGGACGAGCTGCAGCTGGTAGTCCTGCACCCACACCACGGCATCGGGCTTGGCGACCTCCGCGGCCTTCTGGGCGAAGCGCCGGTTGACCCGGACGTAGGAGTCCCACCACTCGCGGTGGAACTCCGGGGGAGCGACGACGTCGTGGTACAGCGGCCACAGCGTCGCATTGGAGAAGCCCTCGTAGTACTCGGCGATCTCGGTCTCGGACAGCGGCACGGGCACGAGGTGCATGCCGTTGTGCTCGAAGGGCGCGACCTTCTCGTCGGGCGCTCCGTGCCAGCCGATCCAGGCGCCGCCGTTGCGGATCATGACCGGCTCGAGGGCCGTGACGAGTCCGCCGGGGGAGGTGCGCCACAGCGTCTTGCCGGTCGGACTCGCGACACGGTCCACGGGGAGACGATTGGCGATCACCACGAAGTCTGCGCTGCCGGCCACCATGGTGCTCACCCTAGCGCCGATCGGCGCGCGTCACCGGGCGGCGACGCCCACCTGACGAAGGATCTCGTCCATCTGGCGCTGGATCGAGACCGTCTCGTCCAGGGGGAGCAGTGGCGACTCGGTCAGTCCCGCGCGCAGGCAGGCCGCGACCTCTTCGATCTCGTGGGCGTAGCCGCGGCCCGTCACGGGAAGCTCGGTGGTCTCCCGCTCGTCCCCGCGCACAAGGGTGAAGCCGTGGGGCTCGTGGAACCGGCCCGGTACCTGGATGCTGCCCGCGGGGCCCGCGACGACGGCGGTGTTGTCGCCCTGGGCGACCTGGGTCCAGGCGATGCTGGCCACGGCGCCGGACGCATAGGTCAGGGTCGCGCCGCCGCTGATGTCGATGCCCTGGTCGGACAGGACGCCGGCTGCCGCGATGGTCTCCGGCTCGCCGAGCAGCATGTGCACGAACGACAGGGGGTAGATGCCCACGTCGAGCAGGGCGCTGGCGCCCAGCGCCGGGTCCCACAACCGGGCCTTGTCGGTCGGCGCGACGAAGCCGAGCTCGGCCCGCACCTGCCGGACGTCCCCGATCGCGCCGGCGGCCACGATCTCACGCAGCCGGCGGACATTGGGATTGGTGCGGGCCCACATCGCCTCGGCGAAGAACACCCCGTGCCGGCGGGCGTCGGCGACCAGCGCTGCGGAGTCGTCGGCGTTGAGCGTCAGCGCCTTCTCACACAGGACGTTCTTGCCGGCCTCGAAGCACGGGCGGACGTCCAGGAGATGGCGCCCGTGAGGGGTGGCGACATAGATGACGTCCACGCCCGGATCGTTCACGAGCTCCTCGTACGAGCCGTGGGCGCGCGCCGCCCCGTGCCGGGCGGCGAACTGTTGGGCCGCCTCCAGACGCCGGGAGCCCACCGCGGCGAGCTCATTGTCCGGCACGAGGGCCAGGTCCGCGGCGAACTTGTCGGCGATCGAGCCCGTGGCCAGGATTCCCCATCGGACAGGTGCTGTGGTCGTCATGACACCCACTGTGCCATTGCGCCGACCGAATGACATGGCTGTTATTCATGCCCTAGGATGCTGGGCATGAGCGCCGTGGAGAAGTCAGATCCCCAGGGCTCCGCCGTCGCACAGACGTTGTCGGAGCGCGACCGGGAGATCCTGGCGCTCGAGCGGCTCTGGTGGCAGTACGCCGGTGCCAAGGAGCAGGCGATCCGCGACAAGTTCGACATGTCCGCGACCCGCTACTACCAGGTCCTCAACGCGCTCATCGACCGCGAGGACGCCCTGGCGTTCGACCCGCTGCTGGTCAAGCGCCTGCGACGCCTCCGTGCGCAGCGCCAGCGCAGCCGCTCGGCCAGGCGCCTCGGCATCGATCTCTGATCGCGAGATGGTGGCGCATCGCAAGAACGTGACTCCCGGCAAGGCCTACGTTCCCTCGAGCTGGTTCATCGTGCTGACCGTGATGGTCCTGATCGGCGGAGCCGGCTGGCTCGGCTGGCTGGTGCTGGACGACGACTCGTCGCCCAGCAGCTCCTCGCCGGCGACGGCCGCGCCCTCGGCGCCGGTCGAGTCCAGCGAGCCGACCAAGAAGTCGACCCAGAAGCCGTCCAAGCCGGCCGCCACCCCGAAGGCGGACCAGACCCCGAAGCCCTCGCAGGACACTCCCGCCGCGCCCCAGCGGACGGCACGGGTCTCGGTGCTCAACAACTCCGGCGTGGTGGGGGCCGCCCGGGCGTTCTCGGCCAAGGTCGCCGCCGCAGGCTGGCAGGTCAGCGGCGTCGGCAACTGGACCGGATCGATCCCGGCCAACACCGTGTACTACCCGGCAGGCCTGGAGGACCAGGCCAGGCTGCTGGCGTCCGAGGTCGGAATCCAGCGCATCCGCCCCAGCGTCGCGCCCATGCGGATGGACCGGTTGACCGTCATTCTGTCGGGCCAGCAATGATCGGAGCATGACCTCGTCCTCAGATGTTCGTGATGCTGTCGTCGCCGATCCCGCCGGAACGCTGCTGGCGCTGGACTTCGACGGCACGCTGGCGCACATCGTGGACGACCCGACGCGCGCCTTCGCCCACCACGACTCCGTCGAGGCGCTCGCACGGCTCGGCTCGGTGCTGGGACAGATCGCGATCATCACCGGTCGGCCGGTACGCCAGGCACTCGCCCTGGGCGGATTTGAGGGGCTCTCGGGCCTCGGGAACCTGGTGATCCACGGGCAGTACGGCGCCGAGCGCTGGGCGGCCGCCGACGGTGCGCTCACCCAGCCGGAACGGCCGCGGGCGATCGTCGAGCTCGCCGCGATGCTGCCCGACTGGCTGGACGAGCGCGGCGCCCACGGCGTGCGGCTGGAGGACAAGGGCATCGCGATCGCGATCCACACCCGCGGCATCGATCCCGGTGTCCTCGGCGAGCTGGCCGAGCCGGTCGCCCGGCTCGCGGCGGACCTGGGCCTCGCGGTCGAGCCGGGGCGCCAGGTCATCGAGCTGCGCGCGCCCGGGCACGACAAGGGCGACTCGCTCCGCGCGATCGTGGCGGACGTCCGTCCCCGGCAGGTGATCTTCGGCGGTGACGACCTCGGCGACCTGCCGGCCTATGACGCGGTCGACGAGTTCCGCACCCATGGCGGCGCGGGGCTGCTGATCTGCTCGGCCTCTGAGGAGCAGGACGCGCTCGTGGCGCGCGCGGACCTCGTGCTCGACGGCCCCGACGCGGTCGCCGAGTGGCTCCAGGCCCTCGCCGACGACATCGCCCCCTCCTGACCCACCCCCGCGCCCCCGGGGCCCGCGGTTTACCACGGTCCCTCGGCAAAGCTCGTCCGCCCACGGCAAATTTCCCGTGGGGGGACGCGGCTTGCCTGTGGCGGACGGCCGCCCGCCAGCTATCGGCCGAGCCGACGTCCTCCGCCAGCGCTGCCGCGCGTCCTCCCACCGCAAACTGGGTCCGCCCACGGGAAATTTGCCGTGGGCGGACGCAATTCGCGGAGGGACCGTGGTAAACCGCCGCCGCGGGGTCCGGATGGTGAGCGGGCGGTGTCCACGATGTGGACCGAGTGGACGCATCGTGAGACGCGCGCGTACGCTGACATCACTCATCCAGAGGGGTACAGGGACACGGCCCGACGACACCCCAGCAACCAGTCGCAGCACGCGACCAGGTGCTCAATCCGTCCCGGACGACAGTCGATCCGGGAAAGATGACCAGGAGACTCGCGTGAGCACGACGACCGCCCAGACATCCACCCGCACGATCCGCGACGGCGCCTTCGGGCACGCCACCGGGCTGGCCTGCCGCGAGTGCGGTGCGACCCAGGACCTCGGCCCGTACTACGTCTGTCGGGAGTGCTTCGGCCCCCTGGAGATCAGCTACGACTTCCCGGCCATCACGCGCGAGCAGATCGAGGCCGGGCCCGCCAACATCTGGCGCTACAAGGCCCTGCTGCCCGTGCCCGCCGACATCGAGCTCAGCCCCAACATGGAGCCGGGCTATACGCGCCTGCTGCGGGCCGACAATCTCGGCCGGGAGCTGGGCATCGCCCGGCTGTGGGTCAAGGACGACAGCACCAACCCGACCAACTCCTTCAAGGACCGGGTCGTCGCCTGTGCGCTCAGCGCCGCCCGCGAGCTTGGCAGCACGGTCTTCGCGTGCCCGTCGACCGGCAACCTGGCCAATGCGGTCGCCGCAGCCGGGGCGCGCGCCGGCATCAAGACCGTCGTGTTCATCCCCAGCAACCTGGAGACCCCCAAGCAGGTCAACTCGGCGGTCTACACCGAGAACCTCGTCGCGGTCGACGGCAACTACGACGACGTCAACCGGCTCGCCGGTGAGATCGCCGGCGAGGAGGACGGCTGGGCGTTCGTCAACGTCAACGTGCGTCCGTTCTACGCCGAGGGCTCCAAGACCCTCGGCTACGAGATCGCCGAGCAGCTGGGCTGGCGCCTGCCGGACCAGATCGTCATCCCGGTCGCGTCCGGCTCGCAGCTCACCAAGGTCCACAAGGCCTTCCAGGAGCTCATCAAGCTGGGTCTCGTGGAGGACAAGCCGGTCAAGGTGTTCGGCGCCCAGGCCACCGGGTGCTCGCCGGTGTCGGCGGCCTTCCGCGAGGGCTGGGACGCCGTCAAGCCCGTCCGGCCGGACACCATCGCCAAGTCGCTGGCGATCGGCAACCCCGCCGACGGCGTGTACGTGCTGGACATCGTGCGCGAGACGGGCGGCGCGATCGCCGATGTCTCCGACGACGAGGTGCGCGATGCGATCGTGCTGCTCGCGCGCACGGAAGGCGTCTTCACCGAGACCGCCGGCGGCACGACGGTCGGCGTGCTCAAGAAGCTCGTCGAGACCGGTCAGCTCGATCCCGAGCTGGAGACCGTCGTGATCAACACCGGCCACGGCCTCAAGACGCTCGACGCCGTCACCGACCGCGTCGGTGCGCGCGCGACCATCGCGCCGACGTACGACGCCTTCGTGGCCGCCGGCATCGCCTGAGCGCCCATCCATCGTCTGAACCGCAGTAGCCGTCAAGGAGCATCATGAGCATCAACGTCCGCATCCCCACGATCCTGCGCACCTACACGCAGGACCAGTCCCAGGTGGCCGCCGAGGGCGCGACCCTGGTCGAGGTCCTCGACTCGCTCGAGTCGAGCTTCCCCGGCATCCGCGCCCGCGTCGTCGACGACGAGGGCAAGCTGCGCCGCTTCGTCAACATCTACGTCGCCGAGGAGGATGTCCGTTTCTCGGAGGGCCTGGACACGCCGACCCCCGACGGCTCCCAGGTCTCGATCATCCCGGCCGTCGCCGGAGGATGCTGAGCTCGAGAGGACAAGACCCGGCGCTGGTGGAACGGTGCTGATCTCGCGATAGGCTCATCGCATCGGGCCCTCGGCAGGTGGCCCGTTCATGTTCAAGGTGGGAGTGGCGGCATGGTGCAAGGCACCGTCAAGTGGTTCAACGCTGACAAGGGCTACGGGTTCATCGAGGTCGAGGGTCAGGACGATGTCTTCGTCCACTGGTCCAAGATCGCGTCCGATGGCTACAAGACCCTCGAGGACGGCCAGAAGGTCGAGTTCGAGGTCATCGACGGCCCGAAGGGTCGCGAGGCGCAAGAGGTCATCGGACACTGAGTCCAGCACAGCCCGGTCCGGGGGGACCGGGTTTTTTTGGTGCCGGGCCAGACGCCAGCCGTGTAACTGACAGTTGCAATGAGACATCGCCGGTGACATACTCCCGGTATGTTCATCTCAGCAGCGGATCCCGAGAGCACTCCGGTCGGTGGTGCCGAGCTCCAGCAGGTCGTGTGGCTGTCGGTCGCCGCGACGGTCGTGACGATCGTCCTGCTGGTCGTCGCCTGGGCCCATCGCACGCATCGCATCGAGTGGTTCGACCGGCTCGGCCGGCGCCTCGGTGCACGGCACGACGAGCCGGGCTGGTCGACGATCCCCACGATGTTCGTGGCGAGCTCGTTGATCGTGGCGCTGCTGGGATTCATGTGGGACGTCAGCCTGCACGCGGGCCGTGGCCGTGACGCCGGACCGCTGGCGAACCCGGCCCACTACCTGATCCTGTACGGGCTGTTCGCCCTGTTCGTCGCCGGCATGGCGGCGATCGTCTACCCCCGCGACGGGGAGAAGCCCGGCGTCGCGGCGGTGCGCATCACCCGGCACTGGTACGCCCCGGTCAGCGGCATCTTCATCGCGGCGTGCGGACTGTACGCCCTCATCGGCTTCCCGTTGGACGATGTCTGGCACCGCCTGTTCGGCCAGGACGTCACGCTGTGGGGCCCCACCCACCTGATGCTGATCGGCGGGGCGGGTCTGTCCACGGCCGGCATCATCCTGCTCAACCGTGAGGCCGAGATCGCGATGCGGCTGCGCGGCAAGGCCGTGCCCACGTGGCTGCGGACCATCATGACGTCCACCGCCTTCGGTGCCCTGCTCATCGGGCTGTCGGTGTTCCAGGCCGAGTTCGACTTCGGCATCGCCCAGTTCCGCATGGTGTTCGCGCCGATGATGATCGTCGCGGCGGCGGGCCTGACGCTGGTCGCGGCACGGCTGTACATCGGACCCGGAGCCGCGATCGGTGCCGCGATCTTCTTCCTGCTGATGCGCGGCATCATCTCGTTCATCGTCACCGACGTCATGGGCGAGGCGCACCACGTGTTCCCGCTCTACCTGGGCAGCGCCGTGCTGGTCGAGCTCCTGGCGATCTCCCGGCTCCGGAACCGGCCGCTGGCCTTCGGAGCGGTGGCCGGACTGCTGATCGGCACCGTCGGCCTGGCCATCGAGAAGTTCTGGAACGACCGGGTCTTCCAGTTCCCGTGGAGCCAGGACATGTGGGTGGAGGGACTGGTCATGGCGGTGCCCGTCGCGATCGCCGCCGGCCTGTGCGGCTCGCTGTTCGCGATGGGCCTGCAGGGTCGCCTCCCGGCCAAGAACGTCGGGCGGGTCATCGTCACGGCCTCCGTCGTGGTGCTGGCCGCCGGGGTCGCGAACGGCCTGCACGCCACGGTGCCCAAGGACGCCACCGCGTCCTTCGAGCTGACCCAGGTCGGCACGACCGAGGAGCCCGCGGTCTCGGCGCAGGTCACGCTCTCGGACGGGGTCGTGGACGACGACCCGACGTGGGTCCAGATCACGGCCTGGCAGGGCGGCGGCGCCGGTGTCGTCACCGACCGCCTCCGTCGCACCGGCGAGAACACCTTCGAGTCGACCAAGCCGGTCCCGGTGGGCGGCAACTGGAAGACCCTGCTGCGCGTCCAGGACGGCCGCACGCTCGCCGCCGTCCCGATCTTCCTGCCCGCCGACGCGCCGCTCAAGGCCAAGGAGGTGCCGGCCGAGGCCTCGTTCACCCGCGACTTCGTCCCGGAGATCGACATCCTGCAGCGCGAGCGCACCGACGAGCACCCGGCGTGGATCTGGGCCGCGGCCAACATGGTCGTCCTGCTGTGCAGCCTCGGGATAATCCTGGGCATCTGCGTCTCGGTCTCGCGGGTCGCCCGCTCGATCGAGGAGCACGAAGCAGCCGACGGCGCCGAGCGTGCCCCTACCCTGACGTCATGAGTCCCGGGGATCAGCTGCTGGCCCACCACGTCGCCCTGCTCGCCATCCCGGCGATCGTCCCGGCGGTGATCGTGGTCGGGATCGTGCTCTACATCGCCCGCAAGGACCGGCGGGAGGAGCGCGAGGAGCGCGAGCTCCTCGACCGCGCCTTCGAGTCCGACGACCTCGACGACCCCGACGACAAGGAGAACCCGTGAAGACCTTCGCCGCCGTATGTGCCACCGCCCTGCTGCTGGCAGGTTGCGGTGGCTCGTCCGACGACGAGCCGTCCGCCGACCCGACGGCCCCCGCCCCGACGGCCGCCGCCCCGACGGCCGCCGCCCCGACGGCCGCCGCCCCGACGGCCGCCGCAGCGGCGCCGACGTCCCGGCCGGCCGAGGGTGACGACGCCGAGACCGGCGTCGTCGACATCGTGATCAAGGACGGAGCGGTGACCCCGCAGGGCGGTCGGGTCGAGGTCAAGGTCGGCCAGGAGGTCACCTTGAAGATCACCTCGGACGCCGCCGAGGAGATCCACGTGCACTCGGACCCCGAGCACAGCTATGAGGTCGCGCCGGGCGAGTCGCTCACCGAGTCGTTCACGCTGAAGACGCCGGGACAGGTCGCGGTCGAGGCCCACCACCTCGGCGTGACGGTCGTGCAGCTGGTCGTCCGACCGTGACGGTGCCGTCGCTGGTCGGCGGCGGCCTCGCGGCCCACGGTGTCGGCGGGTCGACCGATCTGCCCATCCCGTTCATCTACGCGATGGTGGGCGCCTCGTGGGCGCTGACGATCTCGTTCGCCGTGCTGGCGCTGGCTTGGAAGACCCCGCAGTTCGCCGACGAGCCGGAGCCGAAGCCCCTGCCGCCGCGTCGTCCGTGGCTCGCGGCACTCGGGCTGGTGCTGGCCGCGTGGGGATTGGTGGCGCTGTTCGGCGGCCCCTCCGACGCCTCCAACGGAGGGCTGCAGGGGTTCTACATCTTCGTCTGGGTGGGTCTGGTGCCGCTGGCGCTTGTGGCCGGGCACGTCTGGCGAGACCTGTCGCCGTGGCGGACGTTGACCGGGCGTGGGATCTGGGAGTACCCCGAGCGCCTCGGCTACTGGCCGGCAGCGGCCGGTCTGTTCGCCTTCGTCTGGCTCGAGCTCGCCTCGCCCGATCCGGGCGATGTCGGGGCGGTGCGCGCGTGGGTCGCGCTCTACGCCCTCGCGATGCTGGCCGGCGGCATCGCCTTCGGGCCACGCTGGTTCGACCGGGCGGACCCGTTCGACGTGTACAGCGCCGTCGTGTCCCGGCTGTCGCCGTTCGTGCGGGACGGCCGCTGGACGCTGCACAACCCGCTGCGGACGCTGCCGCAGGTGCCGGTCGCGCCGGGCCTCGTCGCCGTGCTGGCGGTGCTGCTGGGCTCGACCGCCTACGACAGCTTCTCGGCGTCGTCGTTCTGGCAGGCCAGGACGCTGTCGACCGTGCAGCAGACCGCGACGCTGCTCGGGTTCTGCGCCGTGGTGGGCGTCCTGTTCGTCGCGGCGGCATCGGCCACGGGGGGAGTGACCCGCGCGCAGCGGCGTGCTCTGCCGGGGCTGCTGGCGCACTCCCTGGTGCCGATCGTCGTGGGATATGTGTTCGCGCACTACCTGACGTACCTGGTGGAGAAGGGCCAGACGGCGTTCTTCGCCCTGCTGGACCCGCTCGGGCGCGGATGGGCGCCGTTGGGCTCGCCCGATCCGAGCTACTTCCTGTCACAGCACACCTCGACGCTGGCAGCGCTGAAGGTGACCTTCGTGGTCATCGGCCACGTGCTCGCCGTGATCGCGGCGCACGACAAGGCCCTCGCGCTGCTGCCCCGGGCGCACCGGCTGAGCGGCCAGCTGGCGATGCTGGTGCTGATGGTCGCCTACACGTTCACGGGTCTGTACCTCTTGTTCTCCGTCTGAGGCTCGTCCTACCGTCGACTCCATGGCGACGATCTACAACACCGCGACGACGCTGGACGGCTTCCTGGCCACGACCGACAACTCCCTGCAGTGGCTGTTCGACGTGCCGGGCGCCGACGACGAGGAGGGCGGCATCGAGGGCTTCCTGTCCGGCATCGGAGCCATGGCGATGGGCGCGACGACGTACGAGTGGGTCGTCGAGCACGAGTCGCTGATGGATCGGCCCGCGACGTGGACGGCTTGGTACGGCGACCGTCCGGCGTGGGTGTTCACGCACCGCGACCTGCCGGTCGTGGCCGGCGCCGACATCCGGTTCACGCAGGCGCCGATCGAGCAGGTGCACGCCGAACTCGTCGCGGCGGCCGGCGATCGCGACGTGTGGCTGTTGGGCGGTGGCGACCTGGTGGGACAGTTCGCCGATGCCGGCCTGCTCGACAAGATCACGGCCACCATCGCGCCCGTGACGCTCGGGGCAGGTGCCCCGCTGTTGCCGCGTCACCTGGGCGCGGACCGGCTGAGCCTCACGTCGGTGACGCAGCGCGGCCAGTTCGCCGAGCTGACCTACGACGTGAGTTCGTGATCCGATTGCGCGACGTGGATTAGCACTCGTATAGTGAGAGTGCTAGACAAAGCACCAGTACCTCGATCAGGTCGATGAGGTTGTGGGTCGCGGCGAGAAGGGTTCGCCAACACCGCAATCGTCCGTCGCGGGCATCACCTGATCAACCCCCCACGTGGACAACAAGTCGGAGAAACGTACACATGGCAAAAACCATTGCTTTCAACGAGGAAGCCCGTCGCGGCCTCGAGCGCGGTATGAACCAGCTCGCCGACGCCGTGAAGGTGACGCTCGGCCCGAAGGGTCGCAACGTCGTCCTGGAGAAGAAGTGGGGAGCCCCCACGATCACCAACGACGGTGTCAGCATCGCCCGTGAGATCGAGCTCGAGGATCCCTACGAGAAGATCGGCGCCGAGCTCGTCAAGGAGGTCGCCAAGAAGACCGACGACGTCGCCGGTGACGGCACCACGACCGCCACGGTCCTGGCCCAGGCCCTCGTCCGCGAGGGTCTGCGCAACGTCGCGGCCGGCGCGAACCCGATGGGGCTGAAGAAGGGCATCGAGACCGCCGTCGAGGCCATCAGCGCGCAGCTGCTCAGCATGGCCAAGGACGTCGAGACCAAGGAGCAGATCGCTTCGACCGCCTCGATCTCCGCCGCTGACACCACGGTCGGCGAGATCATCGCCGAGGCGATGGACAAGGTCGGCAAGGAAGGCGTCATCACGGTCGAGGAGTCGAACACGTTCGGCATCGACCTGGAGCTGACCGAGGGCATGCGCTTCGACAAGGGTCACCTGTCGGGCTACTTCGTCACCGACCCGGAGCGTCAGGAGACCGTCCTGGACGATCCCTACATCCTGATCGTCAACTCCAAGATCACCTCGGTCAAGGACATGGTCCCCGTCCTCGAGAAGGTCATGCAGTCCGGCAAGCCGCTGGTCATCATCGCCGAGGACATCGAGGGCGAGGCCCTCGCGACGCTGATCGTCAACAAGATGCGTGGCACCTTCAAGTCCGTCGCCGTCAAGGCCCCGGGCTTCGGTGACCGCCGCAAGGCCATGCTGGCCGACATCGCCATCCTCACCGGTGGCGAGGTCATCAGCGAGGAAGTCGGTCTCAAGCTCGAGAACGCCGACCTGACGCTGCTCGGCACGGCCCGCAAGGTCGTCACGACCAAGGACGAGACCACGATCGTCGAGGGCGGTGGCTCCGACGACCAGATCGCCGGCCGCGTCAACCAGATCAAGGCCGAGATCGAGAACAGCGACTCCGACTACGACCGTGAGAAGCTCCAGGAGCGTCTGGCCAAGCTCGCCGGTGGCGTCGCCGTCATCAAGGTCGGCGCTGCGACCGAGGTCGAGCTCAAGGAGCGCAAGCACCGCATCGAGGACGCCGTCCGCAACGCGAAGGCTGCCGTCGAGGAGGGAATCGTCGCCGGTGGTGGCGTCGCCCTCGTCCAGGCTGCTGCCGCTGTCTTCGAGAAGCTCGAGCTGACCGGCGACGAGGCCACGGGTGCGAACATCGTGCGCGTCGCCGCTTCGGCCCCGCTCAAGCAGATCGCGATCAACGCCGGCCTCGAAGGCGGAGTCGTCGCTGAGAAGGTCACCAACCTGCCCGACGGACACGGCCTCAACGCCGCGACCGGCGAGTACGTCGACCTGATCGCGGCCGGCATCATCGACCCGGCCAAGGTCACCCGCTCGGCGCTGCAGAACGCAGCCTCGATCGCGGCACTGTTCCTCACCACCGAGGCCGTCGTCGCCGACAAGCCGGAGCCTGCTCCGGCCGGCGGAGGCGCCCCGGACATGGGTGACATGGGCGGTATGGGCTTCTAGTCACTCGTTGACCGAAGAACCACCAGCACCAGCGAAGGCCCCGCAGGACGCGCAAGCGTCCAGCGGGGCCTTCGTCGTCCCGCCACAGCACCCCGCGAGTGGCGCAAACCCACCCGCGAGTGGCGCATTGTGGACAGAATGAGACGGCGTGTCGTCCCAATCTGCGCCACTCGCGGGTGGGTTTGCGCCAGTGGCGGGATGATGGGGGAGTGCCTCGCGTCGTCGGACTCCTGCTCGCTGCTGGTGCAGGCCGGCGCTTCGGCGGTCCCAAGGCGCTCGCGCGAACCGATGGGGAACCGTGGGTCATCAGGTCCGCCCGCGTGCTGCGGGACGGGGGATGCGATCCGATCGTCGTGGTCGTCGGCGCAGCGCGGGACGACGTCGCCGCCCTGCTCGACGACACCGTGACGGTCATCGACGCACCGGACTGGGCTGCCGGCATGGGCGCCTCGCTCCGGGCGGGAGTCGCGGCCGTCGTCGCGCTCGATGCCGACGCCGTCCTGGTGCACCTCGTGGACCTGCCGGACGTCGGCGCCGATGTCGTGGGTCGTCTCGTCGCGCACGCGGCACCCGATGTCCTGGCCCGCGCCGACTACGGGCACGGGCCAGGACATCCTGTGCTGATCGGCCGTGACCACTGGGTGGGCGTCGCAGACGCCGCGACCGGTGATCGGGGTGCCCGCGACTACCTGGCCCGTCACGCGGTGACCCGTGTGGACTGCTCGGACCTCGCGGACGGCACCGATGTCGACGCGCCGCCACCTATGCTGGGCCGATGACGAGGCAGCGCCGTGCGTGACGTGATCGCCGAGCTGCTCGCCGCCTGGGCGGACGGCTCCACGGTCGGCCTGGCCACCGTGGTCGGCACGGAGCGCTCGGCCCCGCGTCCGGCCGGAGCGGCGCTGCTGGTGCTGGCCGACGGGACCGTGTGCGGATCGGTCTCCGGCGGGTGCGTGGAGGGCGCGGTGCACGAGCTCGCGACGGAGGTGATCGCGTCCGGCCGTCCGATCCTGCAGCGATTCGGCTACAGCGATGAGGACGCCTTCGCGGTGGGACTGACGTGTGGTGGCATCGTCGACATCTTCGTGGAGCCCGTCTCGGCGGAGGTCTTCGCCGAGCTGGCCGGGGTCGCGGACGACATCGCGGCAGGTCGCCCGGTGGCGGTGGCGACGGTCATCGAGCACCCGGACCCGGATCGCGTGGGCCGGCGGCTCGTCGTGCGGTCCGATGCCGCCGAGGGCGGCCTGGGTGACCCGCGCGCCGACGACGCCGTGACCGACGACGCCCGCGGGCTGCTCGCGGCGGGCACCACGACCGTGCTGACCTACGGCCCGGACGGGCAGCGGATGGAGACCGGGATGCGGGTCTTCGTGCACTCCTTCCAGCCCCGCCCCCGCATGATCGTGTTCGGCGCGATCGACTTCGCGGCGGCGCTCACCCGGCAGGGCGGGCTGCTCGGCTACTCCGTCACGGTGTGCGACGCCCGCCCCGTGTTCGCGACGGCCGCGCGGTTCCCGGGCGCAGACCAGGTCGTCGTGGCGTGGCCGCACCGCTACCTGGCCGAGGAGATCGCAGCCGGCCGCATCGACCGCCGGACCGTGCTGTGCGTCCTGACGCACGATCCCAAGTTCGACGTGCCGGTGCTCGACGTGGCGCTGCGGCTGGACGGCGACCGGCGGCCGGCGTTCATCGGTGCGATGGGCTCCCGCACGACGCACGAGAAGCGGCTCGCCCGGTTGCGGGAGACCGGGCTGGCCGACGAGCAGCTCGCCCGGCTGTCGAGCCCCATCGGCCTGGATCTCGGCGGGCGCACGCCTGAGGAGACCGCCGTCTCGATCGTCGCCGAGATCATCGCGACGCGCTGGGGCGGGACGGGTGCCCGGCTCGGCGACACCACCGGCCGGGTGCACCACGACGGGTGATCCCGACGGTCACAGCCGGGTGCGGACGTCCAGGAGCTCGGGGAAGAAGGTCAGCTCGAGGGCCTTCTGCAGGAAGTGGACACCCGACGACCCGCCAGTGCCCCGCTTGAAGCCGATGATCCGCTCGACGGTCTTGAGGTGGCGGAAGCGCCACAGCTGGAAGCTCTCCTCGACGTCGACCAGCTCCTCGCACATCTCGTAGGCGTCCCAGTGCTCGTGCGGGGACGCGTAGATGCGGCGCAGCGCCTCGGTCACGCCCGGATCCGCGGCGTACGGCTGGGAGACGTCCCGGTCCAGCACCCGCGCAGGGATGTCGTGACCGCGCCGGGCCAGGAAGTGCAGGAAGGCGTCGTACAGGCTGGGCGCCTCCAGATCGGCCTGCAGCGCATCGTGCAGCACCGGGTCGTGGTCGAAGACCGCCAGCATCTGCGCATTCTTGTTGCCGAGCAGGAACTCCACGGTGCGGTACTGCGGCGACTGGAAGCCCGATGCCCTGCCCAGCACATCGCGGAACTGGACGTACTCGACGGGCGTCAGCGTCTCCAGCACCGACCACTGCTCGAACATCTGCCGTTGGATCGCCTTGACCCGCGCCAGCCGCTTGAGCGCGGGGGACAGGTCGTCGTGCGTCACCAGGTCGATCGCCGAGCGCAGCTCGTGGATGAGCTGCTTGAGCCACAGCTCGGTGACCTGGTGCTGGACGATGAACAGCATCTCGTCGTGGTGGTCCGAGATCGGCTGCTGCGCCGACAGGAGCGTCGGCAGCTGCAGGTAGCCGGCGTAGGTCAGCTCGCCGCGCAGATCGGTCGCGACTCCGTCCTCGATCGGCCGGACGACCCGTTCGTGCTCACGATCAGTCATGTCAACCACGGTATGCCCCGTCCGTCCGTGGCAGGGTGGGCGCATGGCGCTCATCGAGGCTCGGTCGCTCGGCAAGTCGTTCGGCACCCACCGGGCGGTGGAGGACCTCTCGTTCACGGTCCGTCCCGGTAGCGTGACCGGGTTCCTGGGGCCCAACGGATCGGGAAAGTCCACCACGATGCGCCTCATGCTGGGGCTGGACCGGGGAGAGGGCGTCACGACGTACGACGGCCTGACCTTCGGCGAGCTGGACCACCCCATGCGGCACGTCGGGACGCTGCTGGAGGCCAAGCCGTTCCATCCCACCCGCTCGGCGCGCAATCACCTGCGGATGCTCGCGGCACCCAACCACATCCCCGACCGCCGGGTCGACGAGGTCGTCGAGATGGTCGGCCTGACCGGCGTCGCAGGCGGCAAGCCGGGCAAGTTCAGCCTCGGGATGGGACAGCGGCTGGGCATCGCCGCGGCGCTGCTCGGCGATCCGGGCACCCTGATCCTGGACGAGCCGAGCAACGGGCTGGACCCGCAGGGCATCACCTGGCTGCGCAACCTGCTCAGGTCCCTGGCCGCCGAGGGGCGCTCGGTGTTCGTGTCCAGCCACCTGCTGCAGGAGATGGGCGTGCTGGCCGACCAGCTGGTCGTGATCGGCCGGGGCCGGATGCTGGCCAACGGCCCGGTCCGGGACTTCGTGTCGCACAGCAGCCTCGGCTCGGTGACGCTGCGCACGCCCGACGCCGCGCTGTTGCGCCCGGCCCTGGACGCGATGGGTGCCACGACCACCCCAGACGGGGACGACCTGGTCGTCCGCGGCGTCACCGCCGAGCAGGTCGGCGATGCGGCGCAGGCCGTTGGAGCCCGCATCCACCAGCTCACGACCCGGCAGGCGACGCTCGAGGAGGCATTCCTCGAGGCGACCGGGCTGTCCGAGGAGTTCCGCGGGACCCAGGGGGAGCCGTCATGAACGACGCGCTGCGCTACGAGTACCTGCGCCTGCGGACGATCCGGTCGACGTACTGGCTGATCGGCACCGCGCTGGCGCTGCAGCTGGTGTTCGCCGTGCTGATCGCCTGGTCGCTCGAGCGCTCCACGACGTTCGCAGGCGGCGACGAGACCTTCCGGGTGCTCGCGACGATCGGCGGCTCGACCGGCGCCCCGCTGCTGATGGCCTACGTCGTGGGCCTGCTGGGGGTGTTCTCGACCGGCCACGAGTACCGGCACGGCATGATCCGCGCGACCCTCACGGCGATCCCCAACCGTACGCACGTCTTCTGGGCCAAGGTGATCTCGACGGCCGTGATCGCCGCCGTGACGGCGGTGCTGTGCGTCATGATCGGGCTGCTGTGCATCGCCGTCTACGGGCTCGACATGCCCAGCAGCGCGGCCTTCGTGGAGACCACCGCCGGCATCGTGCTGTACACCGCGCTGTTCGCGCTGTCGGGCCTGGCGTACGCCGCGATCGTGCGCAACCAGACCGCGGCCGTCGCGCTGCTGATGCTGGTGCCGAGCCTGCTGGAGTTCATCATCCAGAGCATCGTGGTCATCATCAAGACCAACTCCGCGGACCCGCGCGGCTCGGGCGGCATCACCGAGATCCTCAAGTACCTCCCGTACGACGCCGGCAGCCAGATGTACGTCCAGTCGTCGATCGACGGCTTCGTGCAGCAGGCCCTCGGTGCCGAGCCGTTCGGAGCCCTGGGCGGTGGGATCGTCATGGGGGTCTTCGTGGCGGCCCTGCTCGCGACGGGATACACCCTGTTCCTGCGCCGCGACGCCTGAACCGGCGGCCCGGTGGCGGGTCGCGGAAGCCGCGCCGGGATGATGCGAGGGTGCATCCGACCGCGAACCCGGCCCTGACCCCCGCCCACCGTGAGCGGTTGCGCTCGGCCGGCGTCGAGGCGGCCGCGCTCGACGGCCAGGAGTGGACGCGCCTCACCGAGGGCCTGCCGGACTGGTGGCACGACCTGGGCAACGCCCTGTACCTGGCGGACCGGGCCTGGCTGCCCGAGCACGTCGTGGCCTCGCTCGGGATCTTCCCGGTCAAGGACGTCCTGATCGTCGTCGGGGCCCCCATGGAGTGGCTGTCCTCCCTGTTGGTCGGCGGCGACTCCGCGACGGTGTTCTTGGGCCGTGACGTCGTGCTGACCGCCGGTGAGCTGTACTGCGGCGTGAGCTCGGCCATCGTCCTGCACGGTCCGGTCGTCGGCACCCGCAGCGCGATCGTGGACGCCCGCAACGGCGGGAGCGTCGTCGCCGGGCCCGATCAGCTGTGGGCGGCCAACGTCTACATCGCGACCGACGACATGCACCGGCTCGAGGACCGCTCCACGGGTCAGCGCCTCAACCCGTTCGGTGCGGACATCCGCCTCGGCTCGCACGTGTGGCTGGGCCGGGAGGCCGTGGTGACCGGGCACGTGCAGATCGGCGACGGATCGGTCGTCGGGATGCGCAGCCTCGTGCGCGGCCAGAAGGTTCCCGCGCACACCGTCGTGGCCGGCACACCTGCCCGGGTCGTCCGCGAGGACGTGACCTGGAGCCACGACGACGTCCCGTGACGGCGTCGTGGCTCCAGCAGCACTCAGGCCAGACGGCTGCGGTACCGGTCGCGCTTCTTGCGGAAGTTGCCCCACCGCTTGTACATGATGTCGCGCTCCCAGGGGTGTACGTGCGGGACGCGGGTGATCGACTCGAAGTGCCACAGGACGACATCGGCGAGCCACACGATGCGGCGCCCGGTGCGGGCCACCTTCAACGAGAAGTCGATGTCGTTGAAGTTCATCGGGAGGATCTCGCTGAACCCGCCGATCTCGTGGAAGAGCTCGGAGCGGATCGCGACGCAGGCCCCCGTGACAGCCGTGACCTCGCGGTTGATCCGCAGCTCCGGGTCGTGGGTCCCCTCGTCGAGGACCTTGTAGTGCATGTGCGAGATGTCGCCGTCGCCGTAGGCGACGCCGGCGTGCTGGATGCGTCCGTTCTCGAACAACAGCTTCGGCCCGGTGAGGCCGACACCCTCCTCCCGCAGCGGCGCGATGAGGTGCCCGATGGTCTCGTCGGACTCGGCCTGCACATCGTCGTTGAGGAACAGGAGCACCTCGCCCGAGGCGTGCAGGGCACCGACATTGCACTTGGCGCTGAAGTTGAACGGCTCGGCGAAGTGCACCAGGACCAGGTTGACGTCCGGCACGGCCTGCAGCTCGGCCAGGACCTCCGGCGGGGTGTCGGTGTCGTAGACGATGACGAACTCGAGCGCCTCGTGGCGGGTGTTCTCGCGGACCGAGCGGACCGCCTCGACCAGGAAGTTGCGGGTCGAGCCCCACACCCGTCCGCTGGTGCCGCGGGTCGGGATGATGATGCTGGTGGGAGTGGTCAGGTCGGGCTCGCGCTCGACCCGGTAGTGACCGATGTCGACCTGGCGGGAGACGGTGCCGGGGATGCCGAGCCGGTCGAGCTGGTCCTGCACCGCGCGCATCCCCGCCGTCACGGCGTAGGGCTTGGCGTCCTCGTCGCCCGCGGCGGAGCCGGGGATCATGCGCCAGTGGTACAGCACCTGCGGGATGTGGTGGATGCGTCGTGCGCGCTCGGTGACCCGCAGGACGAGGTCATGGTCCTGGGAACCGTCGTAGCCGGGGCGGAAACCGCCCACCTCGCGCACCAGGTCGGTGCGCAGCACCGAGAAGTGGCAGGTGTACATCCCGTGCCGGAGCCGCTCGGGTGACCAGTCCGCCTTGGTGAACCGGTGCGCCAGGCGCCCGCCGGGCAGCATCTTGTCCTCGTCGCTGTAGAGGTAGTCGATGTCGTCCGGATGGGCGCGAATGGCCCTGGCCATCTCGGCGAGGGCGTTGGGGGTCAGCAGGTCGTCGTGGTCCAGCAGGGCGATGAACGGGGCGGTCGCGGCGGCGACCCCGTCATTGGAGGCCGCGACGATCCCGCCGTTCTGCTCGCGCAGCACCAACCGGATGCGGGGGTCGCGGGCCGCCTGGGCCTTCAGCTCGGGAACGACCCGCTCGTCGGGGGAGCGGTCGTCGACGAGGATCCACTCCCAGTCGCCGAATCGCTGGGCCAGCACCGAGTCGACGGTGTCGCGGAAGACGTCGACGGGGACGTTGTAGACCGGGGTGACGATCGAGAACAGGGGCGTGGCCTGCCCGCTCATCGGCGACGCTTCCGGCCGAGCGGCGCGAAGGGGCGCACGACCTGGCTGCCGACCCGCCACGAGGTGGATGCCTTGACCGAGGTCAGCTGCTCCTGCAGTCGCAGGGCTCGCTCCTTGTGCCGTCGTGACTCGCGCTGCGCGCGTGCCAGCCGGTCGCGCAGCGCCTCGAGCTGGGCCACGAGGCCGACGGTGTGATCGCGGTGGGTCAGGGCCATCCGTCGCTGCTCGAACCGCAGCGCCTCGTTCTCGGCGCGCAGATCGGCGTTCGCGGCGGACAGCGACTCCACGACCTCGCGCAGGGTCTGCGGCGTGTCCGCCGACTCCACGGATCCGGAGTCCTCGGGCGGGATCATGTTGCTGAGAGAGCTCACGCTGTTCCGTTCTCTTCGTGCTCTGGCCGGCTGGGGATGACGAGGTGTCGTCGGCCAGACGTGTGACATGTGGATCGACTCTTGGTCGAAGAAGGTGCGGAGCCAGTCCGCCGGCGCGTCCGGCTGGGCCAGCCGCAGGAGGAAGTCGGCCGACTCGCCGATCGTCGTGCCGCACAGCCAGACGGGACGCCGGGACGTCACCAGGTCGTAGGCCAGCCAGAAGGCTCCTCGACGGCGGACCAGGTCGCCTGCAGCCGGCGTCGGCTCCAGCTCCCACTCCTGGTCGAAGGCGGCGAGCTCGCCGTCCTCGCGGATCAGGACGTTGCGCGGGATCAGGTCCCACGGCACCGGCTGCTGGTCGCTCGTGGACCGCTCGACGAGCGAGCTCCACCCACGGATCAGGTCGCGCGCCGCGTCCAGGTCCGTGCAGTCGGCCAGCGCCTGGGTCAGGGGCGTCCCCCGCATGAGCGGCTCGGTGTGCGGACGCAGGCGCAGGGGCCCGTCGACGGGCGGCGCGTCCGGGAACGTCAGGCTCCGCTCGACCACGGGCCCGGAACCATCGCCTGGCAGGACGCGGTTGGTGGCCGACAGGCTCGCGCGCCGGCCGAGCGACCAGAAGGTGGCAGCGGCAGGCAGCGCCGGCTCTGCGGCCGAGGCGATGGCCACGAAGCCGTTGACCGACTCCCCGGCGGTGCCGGCGTCGACGGCGGCCGACCACAGGCGCCCCTCGGCGGTGTCGTTCGCGCGAGGCCCGTCGTACGTCGGGCTCGGGAAGCTCGGCAGCACGCGCAGCATGCTCGGGGCGAGGGCCTCGAGCCGCTCGACGTCGAGCAGCGTCCGGGCGGTGCGGTGGTCGGGGAATGCGCCCAGGACGACCGATGTCATTCCGGCGCCTCGGACGGCCCGCTCGATCTCGTCGCGTGACGCGCGGGGCAACCGGTCGTCGCCCGACGGAGCCAGGGTCGGTGTGGCGTCGCCGGCCAGGAACCGGACCCCGTCGGTGTTGTCGACCGCCAGGACCAGACGCCCGCCCGGCGTGAGGAGTGATCGGCACTGTTGGATGAACGAGGCGAGGTCCGCGCCGCGTCGCTGCACCTCGCCGAGCACGTCGACGGCCACGATGAGGTCGTACCGGGGCTCCGTGGGGACGTCGTCGATCCAGCCGACGCGGACGTCGACCGACGGCAGGTCCGAGCACCGGTGGGCGACCACCGCTGCCAGCGCCGGATCGGGCTCGATGGCATCGACCATCGCGCTCGTCTCGCCCAGGTGCCGCGTCACGGCTCCGGCACGGGCTCCGACCTCGAGCACGATGGCGTCACCGTGCGGTGGCAGCGCGCGCAGGATGTTGGCCCGGACGGTCGACAGGTGGTACCTCTCGTGCCAGGTCGTGCAGGCCAGCTCGATCTCGTCGCTGGCGGTCGACAGGTCCGTGCAGGACCTGAGCAGGTCCAGCAGGTGGGCGGCATGGCTGCCTGCGTCGACGTCGTCCTGTGAGGGCGACCTCAGGGTGGCTGAGCTCAGTGGTGTCGCCGCGGTCATGGCCCCTCCCTCGGTCTGCCGGAGCCGGATGTCGGGTCAAAACTATACTGTTGGCCGACCGTACGACGCGGCGACGGGCATTCCGGGACGATCCAGCACCTCGGACCCACCCCGAGGACAGGACTGAGCAGTGCTCCATCACGCCCGACGATCCAGAACGACTGTCTCCGCAGTCGTCCTGGCCTGCTGCTCCCTGCTGCTGGCCGCGTGCAGCGGCGGCTCCGGCTCCGATGCACCGCCACCCCGTCCGACGCCGGTGAAGGGGCCCTTGTCGATCCTGCTGGTCAACGACGACGGCTGGGACGCCCCCGGCATCACGGCTGCGTACGACGCGCTGACAGCGGCCGGGCACGAGGTCACGATGGTGGCACCCGCCGCGAACCAGAGCGGGCGCAGCATGGCGTCCGGCGTCGAGTCGCTCACCGTGACGCAGCCGGATCCCGGACAGCCCAAGTACGCCGTCGACGGCACACCGGTGGACTCCCTGAACGTGGGGCTGTTCGGGGTGCTCGCGAACGACCGGCCCGACCTGGTCGTGTCGGGCATCAACCTGGGCGCCAACGTCGCGGCCAACACGAACTACTCCGGCACGGTCGGAGCGGCCTCCGCCGCGGCGGAGGCGGGCGTCCCGGCCGTGGCCGTCAGTGCCGACACCGACACCGACGGTCGGGCGGACTTCGCCGATGCGTCTCGAACCGTCGTCGAGCTGGTCGACTCCCTCGCCGCGGACGGCTTCGACGGGCTGGGCCGGGCGGGCTTCCTGAACGTCAACGTCCCCGCCGAGACCGCCACCCGCAAGGCCCCACGGGGCATCCGGGTCGCACGTCTGGCGGCCGGTGGTCCGCGGACGGTCAGGTACGAGCAGTCCGGCCCGACCACCTGGACGCCGCAGTTCACCTACGACCCCCGCGTCGGGAGCCCGTCGGCCGATGCCGAGGAGCTGGCCGATGGCTGGACGACCGTGACGTGGCTGACGGCCTCACGGGTGTTCCCGGACTCGCGACGCAAGCAGGTCGACAGGCTCGTGGACCAGCTGGAGGAGTGAGCTGGGCGCGAGACCGTGACCTGAGTCACATCGCCACCTAGACTCGGTGGCATGGCCGCACCCCACGATCTCGCGATGCCCCCCGGCGCGGATCCGGCGGCGCTGTCGCAGTACCTGAACCGGGCGCACGACACATTCGTCACCACCGGATCGGCCGACCCGGCGCTGCGCAGGCTGGTGCGTGAGTCCTGGCGGCGCAGCGTCGCCGGCGGGCTGGATCCCGAAGGGGCCTTGGCCAGCATCCGGCTGGACGAGGAGGCCCTCGGGGCGATCCGCGATGCGCATCCGCTGGCCGTGGGCATGCCGGTCATCCGACGGCTGCTGGTCGACAGCGCCGCCGATGCCGGCCTGCTGGTCGCGGTCAGCGACGCCGCGGGACAGCTCTTGTGGGTCGAGGGTGACGGTGCCCTGCGCGCGCTCGCGGAGGGCATGCACTTCGTGCCGGGCGCGGACTGGAGCGAGTCCAGTGCCGGCACCAACGCTCCCGGTACCGCGCTGGCGCTGGATCGTCCGGTGCAGATCTTCGGACCCGAGCACCTGGCCCGGCAGGTCACGCCGTGGAGCTGCTCGGCCGCACCGATCCACGATCCCGACACCGGCGCCGTGCTGGGGGTCCTCGACCTGACCGGCGGGGACGAGGTCGTCACCCCGCAGAGCCTCACCCTGGTCCGTGCGACGGTCGCTGCCGTCGAGGCCGAGCTGCGGATCGCCCGGCTGAGCCCGCCGGCCCACGATGTGCTGGCCCCCGTCGCGTGGACGTTGCCGGGCCTGGACGTGCTCGGCGGTCACGGCGCGACACTGCGCCACGGCGCGACCACGACCCGCCTCAGCCTGCGCCACAGCGAGATCCTGCTGCTGCTCACCGAGTCGGCCGACGGCCTGACCACGTCGGAGCTCGGTGTCGCCCTCAGCGACGACGACCAGGCGCAGGTCACGGTGCGGGCCGAGCTCTCCCGGCTGCGCTCGGTCCTGGGTCCCATCGAGCTGGCTTCGCGGCCCTACCGCCTCGCGACGTCGGTCCAGACCGATGTCGCGTCGGTGCGCCGCGACCTGGCCGACGGGCGTCTGCGGCGGGCGGTCGCCCGGTACCGAGGCCCGGTCCTGCCGACCTCCGTTGCGCCGGCGGTGGAGCGTCTGCGCGACGAGCTGCACATGCACGTGCGGTCGTCGCTGCTGGTCAGCGACGACGCCGATGCTCTGCTGTCGTTCGCCGACACGACCCACGGCCGTGACGACTTCGAGGTGTGGGAGCGGGCGCTGTCGATCCTGCCCGCCACCTCGCCGCGCTACGCGCAGGTCCTGGCCCACGTGGAGCGCCTCGACGACGAGCTGGGGTGAGCCGGCGGCGCAACGTTGCGGCAACGGGGATGTGACTACCGTCACGTCGTCCCCACGAACCGCAAGGAGCTCTCATGACCGTGTACGCCCAGCCAGGCACCGAGGGAAGTGTGGTGTCCTACCAGTCCCGCTACGACCACTGGATCGGCGGCGAGTACGTCGCCCCGGTCAAGGGCCAGTACTTCGAGAACGTCTCCCCGGTCACCGGAAAGGTCTTCACCGAGGTGGCCCGCGGCACGGCCGAGGACATCGAGGCCGCCCTCGACGCCGCCCACGCGGCGGCACCGGCCTGGGGCAAGACCTCGGTGGCCGAGCGCTCCAACATCCTCAACCAGATCGCCGACCGCATCGAGCAGAACCTGGAGATGCTCGCGGTGGGCGAGACCTGGGACAACGGCAAGCCGGTGCGCGAGTGCATGGCCGCCGACCTCCCGCTGGTGGTCGACCACTTCCGCTACTTCGCCGGCGCGATCCGGGCCCAGGAGGGTTCGCTGTCCCAGCTGGACGACCAGACCGTGGCGTACCACTTCCACGAGCCGCTGGGCGTGGTCGGCCAGATCATCCCGTGGAACTTCCCGCTGCTGATGGCGACCTGGAAGCTGGCACCGGCGCTCGCGGCCGGCAACGCCGTGGTGCTCAAGCCCGCCGAGCAGACGCCGGCGTCGATCATGCTCCTGATCGATCTCATCGGTGACCTGCTGCCGCCGGGTGTGGTCAACATCGTCAACGGCTTCGGCGTCGAGGCCGGTGCGCCGCTGGCGTCCAGCTCGCGCATCCGCAAGATCGCCTTCACCGGCGAGACGACGACGGGGCGCCTCATCGCCCAGTACGCGAGCCAGAACCTCATCCCGGCCACCCTGGAGCTGGGCGGCAAGAGCCCGAACATCTTCTTCGAGGACGTGGCGAGCAAGGACGATGCGTTCTACGACAAGGCGCTCGAGGGCTTCGCGATGTTCGCGCTGAACCAGGGCGAGGTGTGCACGTGCCCGAGCCGTGGCCTGATCCAGAACTCGATCCTGGAGCAGTTCCTGCCCGCCGCGACCGAGCGGGTCAAGGCGATCAAGCAGGGCAACCCGCTGGACACCGACACGATGCTGGGCGCGCAGGCCAGCAACGACCAGCTGGAGAAGATCCTGTCGTACTTCGAGATCGGCGTGCAGGAGGGCGCCCGCGTCATCACCGGCGGTGAGCGGGTCGATCTCGGCGGCGATCTGTCCGGCGGCTACTACGTCGCGCCGACGATCTTCCAGGGCAACAACAAGATGCGGATCTTCCAGGAGGAGATCTTCGGCCCGGTCGTGTCGGTCACCGGCTTCGAGGACTACGCCGACGCGATCGACATCGCCAACGACACGCTGTACGGACTGGGAGCCGGCGTGTGGTCGCGGGACGCGAACACCGCGTACAAGGCGGGCCGGGACATCCAGGCCGGCCGGGTGTGGACCAACTGCTACCACCAGTACCCGGCCCACGCGGCCTTCGGCGGCTACAAGTCCTCGGGCATCGGCCGCGAGAACCACAAGATGATGCTGGACCACTACCAGCAGACCAAGAACCTGCTGGTCTCGTACGACGAGAACAAGCTGGGCTTCTTCTGATGATGGGACGAGGCTGATGGCGGTCGACCGGGTCGCCATCACCCCGGAGGCTGCGGACCTGCTCCGCAGCCTCCGGGACTCGCACGCCGTGCCGCTGATGTTCCACCAGTCGGGTGGGTGCTGCGACGGCTCCGCCCCGATGTGCTTCACGCAGGGCACCTTCCTCACCGGCCACCAGGACGTCCATCTCGGGGACCTGGTGTACGGCGGGCCGGAGCCGGCACCCGTGTGGATCTCGCGCGAGCAGTTCGCCTACTGGTCGCACACGCACATCACGATCGACGTCGTGCCGGGGCGCGGTGCGGGATTCTCGATCGAGGGCCCGACGGGCAACCGGTTCATCATCCGGTCGCGGGTGTTCACCGAGGAGGAGATGTCCGAGCTGGCGACGTACGCGGCTCCGTGACAGCCCGGGGTGAGGGTCGCGCGTCAGCGGTGCAGCGTCACCAGCTCGGAGCGCTCCGGGAACAGCGCCGTCAGCGCGATGTCGACGCCCTTGGACTTCAGCAGGCCGGTCAGCCGGTTGAGGGCCTCGGCGTCGTCGGTCGTGGAGCGCGCCAGCACGACCGAGTCGGACCGGGTGGCCAGTGCGACCTTGTTGGCGTCCGAGGACAGGCGGGTCGTGTCGATGATGACGATCTCGCCGGCCCACGAGACCCGCTTCTTCTCGGTCGGCCAGCCGCGGCTGATCTTGCCCTCGTTGATCGCGCCGGCGTCGACGAAGCGCGCTGACCGGCCTCGGCGGGAGAGGGCGTCGACGAGCTCCTGGCCCGGTGTCAGCGCCCGACCCGGGTCGTCCTCGGCGTCGACCATGATCAGGAACGGGTCCTCGATGCCCAGATCGGCGGGGATCTTGAGCATGAAGGCCGCGATGTCCCAGGTGTCGGCGCGGTTGATGTCCTTGGTGCCGTCCAGGACGATCTGCTCGCCGAGCGACTGCAGGCCGTCGGCGCCCCCGATCTCAGAGCTCTGCTGGTCCTTCTTCAGCAGGGCGAACGGGATTCCGGCCAGCAGTCCGAGGAGCAGCCCGGCCAGGCCCAGCGTCACGGCTCCCGGTGTCGAGGAATCGTTCGGCGGCTGGGCGCTGCCGACGATCCGGCCGGGGGTCGGGTCGATGTTGCCGAGCTCCGCGAGCTTGTTGCCCAGGGCGTCGGCCTGGACACCGAACGCGCGCTGGCGCAGCACGCCGGCGTTCTCGGGCAGGTCGGCGCTGGCCTGGACGGCGGCGAGCTGTTCCTGCGCGGCCGTCCTCAGCCGTTCGACCTCGGCGGCGGCGTCGTCGCGCCGCGTCAGCAGATAGGCCTCGGCCACGGCATCGGCAGCCGCGGCCGCCTGACCGGCGGAGTCGCCGGTGAAGCGGATCGAGAGGATCAACGAGTCGTCGGGCGACTGGACGTCGATGGCGTCGCTGATGTCCTTGGCCGAGATCGCGTACCGGGGCTTGAGCGCCTTCGCGGCCGCCTGGGCGACCTCCGCAGAGGTCACGATGCCGGCTTCGGTCGGCATGCTGATCGATCGGGCCGAGTCGATCGACGAGCCGACCGGATCGGCGGAGATCGGGTTGACCGAGACCGTCGAGGTCGCCTCGTACCGAGACGGCACCGCCAAGGACACCGCAGCTCCCAGCAGGAGGCCCACGCCGGCGGCGGCGGCGACGACGCGCCAGCGCCGGCGAAGGGTGTCTCGCATCTCGGTGAGCTGAACGGGCTGCGGAGCTGTGACCATCGGGAGTGTCCTTGAGTCTGAACAAGATCCCGGGACCGGGTCCTGTACTGATGAGGAGGGGTCCGGCCGGTGGCTATGACGTCGCGGGCCCGAATTTCCGCGCTGAGGTGTAAATCACAGTTACCACCGTTGTCCGGGTCAGGGAGACATCCTGTGGCAAAAAAACATTGCCGACCCGCTGGGATCCCGCCTGAGTCGTCGGTTCGGGCCACGTCCGAGGATGCTCGATGCCGACATTTATTTATTTTGGGGCCGCAGTTGCAGTGAAAATATGCCATTCTCCCATCTGGCGTCGCGTCCGATCACATGGCAGGCTGCGATGGCCGACACCATCGGCCGCACGTCAACCGGGCCCTACATCGCCCGGGCGAACACAAATCCAGGGGACTCTCATGCACCACGTTGACGCTGTCAGCGTGTCCGATACCGAGCTGCAACTCGTTGATCTCGACGACGGGTCGCTCTTGGCCATGGCACGCACCGGCCACCAGGAGGCCTACGCCACCTTGTTCTCGCGGTACGGCTATGCCGCGCACCGCCTGGCCAGGCATCTGGGCCAGAAGGAGGACTCCGACGATGTCGTGTCGGAGGCCTTCGCGCAGGTCCTGGACCTGCTGGGCCGGGGCAAGGGGCCGGACCGGGCCTTCCGCGCCTATCTGTTCACGACGGTGCGCAACGAGTGCGCCCGCCGCGCCAAGGCGCGCAAGCGTGTCACCCCGACCGACGACATGCAGCAGATCGACACGCCGGTGGCCTTCGGCGGGGGCCAGCTCGACGCCTTCGAACGCTCGGCGATCCGAGCGGCGTACGAGTCGTTGCCGGCACGTTGGCAGACCGTCCTGTGGCACCTGGACGTCGAGGGACGCAAGCCCCACGAGCTCGGTCCGATGCTCGAGCTGTCGCCCAACAGTGTCTCGGCCCTCGTGTACCGGGCCCGCGCCGGCCTGAGGCAGGCCTATCTGCAGCAGCACGTCAAGCAGGACCGGCCCGGCGACGAGCGCGCCTGCCAGGAGAACCGGGGCAAGCTGTCGGGCTTCGTGCGGGGCACGGCCTCGGCCCGCGAGCAGGAACGGGTCCACGCCCACCTCCAGTCCTGCGGCGACTGCATGGCGGTCTACCTCGACCTGCAGGAGGTCAACCGCGAGGTCGGCACGGTCGCCGCGCCGCTGGCCCTCGCCGTGGCAACGGGCGGACTGTCGGCTCTGCTTCGGCGGTGGAAGAACGCCTGAACCGCCGTCACGATCCGGCGCTCCCTGGCTCTTCACTGAAGACACCGAGTGAAGGCATGGACCCAGTGAATGATGCGCGCCACATGTACGACGTCGGATACTGCAGCGGCGCATTCGACATGTTCCACGTAGGCCAGCTCAACCTCCTGCGCCGTGCCCGCAACCGGTGCCGCCACCTGGTCGTCGGCGTCGCGAGCGATGAGTACCTCGAGAGCGTGAAGGGCCGCGCGCCGGTCGTGCCGTGTGACGAGCGGATCGACATCATCTCCGCGCTGGGCATCGTCGACGAGGTGGTCATCGACCGCTCGCAGGACAAGCTGGCGATCTGGCAGCAGCGTCCCTTCGACGTGATCTTCAAGGATGGTGACTGGCAGGGCACACCGAACGGCTACCACCTCGAACGGGTGATGGGCAGTGTCGGCGTGGACGTGGTCTACTTCCCGCACACGGACCGCCCCGCCAGCTCGATGCTGCGGTCCTACCTGCTCGAGGGCGGCGCCGTCGAATGACGGTGTCCGATCCGGCCGGCAAGGGGCTCTGAGGTGGTCGCGGTCGACATCAGCGCCCCCTTGCAGGGCATGGACGTCGATGCCCGTACCGAGGTGCCGCGGCTCCCGTGGCCGCGCCGCGCCGGGAGCGTCCTCGTGCGGCAGGGCGTCTCGGGCTATCTCGCTGCCCTCGCCGTCTCGTGGTACCTCGCGGCCCGGCAGTTCGAGCTGCCCCCGGGCTGGACGGCCGGTGTCCTGGTCGTCACCTCGTCCTGGCTGCTGTACAGCTTCGCCGCGCTGCCGGCCTTCGAGCGGGCGCGGTCGTTCAGGCCGCCGTCACGACTCGTCGGGCTGGTCGGCACCGTCACCGTGGTGCTGATGATCGCGGGGGCCGAGAACTCCACCACCGTGCGGAGGGCGACGGTCGCGACCCTCGCGGCGGCTGCCGTCCTCGCCCTGTCCTCGGCGCTGCACCGTGTGGTCCTGCGCCACACGCCGACGATCCTGGTGGGCCACATCGACTCGGTGGATCACCTGCAGCGCCGATGGGCGAGGCGCAAGGACGTCAACGTCGTCGCGACGTGCTCGTGGCGGGCGCCGCACGAGCTCGCGCCCGCCGGAGCGGTGTCCGACCACAGCTTCCCCGAGATCGTGCGGGATGTGCTGGCGGCTGTTGCCGAGCGTCACGCGACATCTGTCGTGATCGCCAGCAGCCGTGCCTTCTCCAATCCGGCGCTGCGGCACCTCGCGTGGGCGCTGCAACGGGCGGAGGTGGAGTGCCTTGTCGTCGCCGACATGAGCGATCACGTCGAGTACCTGAGCCCGCGGCGGGTCGGCGACCAGATCGCCCTGTCGCTCCGGCCGCCCAACGACCACCTCATGTCCCTACTGGCCAAGTCGGTGCTGGACCGGGTGATCGCGGGCATCGCCCTGATCGTGCTGTCACCGCTGCTGCTGCTCATCGCGGTGCTCATCCGCGCGGGCTCGCGTGGGCCCGCGATCTTCCGCCAGGAACGGACCGGCCGTGACGGCCGGCCGTTCACGATGTTCAAGTTCCGCACCATGGTCGTCGACGCCGAGGAGCGCCTCGCGGGGCTGCGCGCCGACAACGAGGGCGCCGGTCCGCTGTTCAAGCTGGCCGACGATCCCCGCATCACCGCCTTCGGACGGGTGCTGCGGCGCACCTCGCTGGACGAGCTGCCCCAGCTGGTCAACATCGTCAAGGGCGACATGTCGCTGGTCGGCCCCCGCCCCGCCCTGCCGGCCGAGACCTCCCAGTACAGCTCGTGGGTCTGGCGCCGCCTCCACGTCAAGCCGGGACTGACCGGCCTCTGGCAGGTCAGCGGGCGCTCGCGGCTGTCGTGGGAGGACTCGATCCGGATCGACCTGCAGTACGTCAACAACTGGAATCTCAGGCTCGACCTGGCGATCCTGGCCCGCACCGTCCGAGCGGTGCTCTCGCGGGACGGCGCGATGTGAGGCGACGCCGTGACGGCAGGCAAAAGCGGTAACTCGTTGTTACACTCGCTGGCATGACCGACCTCGGCTACACGTTCAAGGTCCTCCAGCGGATCGGGTTGCTGCAACCGGTCATGCCCCACCGTCTCCTGGGAGCTGGCCTGGAGCTGGCCAAGTGGGGACCCGGGCTGCCCTCGGGTGTCGGCTCCGCGGCCAAGCGGTACCCGCAGCGCACGGCCATCATCGACGACGCCGGCGAGCTGACATGGGCGGAGCTGTCCGGGCAGGTCAACCAGCTGACCCAGGCGTTGAAGGACCGTGGTGCGCGCCCCGGCGACTCGATCGCCGTGCTGGCCCGCAACCACCGGTTCCTGGTCATGGCGCTCGTCGCGACGATGCAGCTGGGCGGGCGGGTGCTGCTGCTCAACACGATGGCCAGCCGGTCGCAGCTCGGCGAGCTCGTCCAGCGTGAGGACGCCACCGTCGTGATCCTGGACCAGGAGTTCCTGGAGGTCGCGCAGGACGTCGACCGGTCGCGGCTGGTGCTGGCCTGGGCCGATGACGATGCGCCGGACGACCTGCCGACCGTCGCGACGATGATCGACGGTCAGCCCGCCCGAGCCCACCCCAAGCCCGATCGGCACGGTCAGATCATCATCTTCACGTCCGGGACCACGGGGTTGCCCAAGGGCGCCCGGCGCGAAGAGCCCAAGAACCTGCTGCCGCTGATCGCCTTCTTCGGGTCGATCCCGTACCGCGGTGGCTCGACGGTCGCGCTCGCGGCGCCGCTGTTCCACTCCTGGGGCCTGCTGAACTTCGCCTTCGGCCTGTCGACCGCGCCCACCTACGTCCTGCGCCGCACGTTCGACGCCGAGCAGGTGCTGCGCGACATCGAGTCGCACCGTGCCGAGGTCCTGGTCGTGGTCCCGCTCATGATGCAGCGCATGACCGACGTCGATCCTGCCGTCATCGAGCGGACCGACGTGTCATCGCTGCGCATCACCGCCACCAGCGGATCGGCGCTCGCCGGGGAGCTGGCCAATCGCTACATGGATCTGTTCACCGACTCGGTCTACAACTTCTACGGGGCGACCGAGACCGGCTGGGTGACGATCGCCGGCCCCGAGGACCTGCGGGAGGCGCCCGGCACGGCCGGCACGCCACCGTTCCGGACGACGGTCAAGATCCTCGACCCGGACGGGCGCGAGCTGCCCCAGGGTGAGACCGGCGTCATCCACGTCGGCAACGACATGCCGTTCGGCGGCTACACCGACGGCAACACCAAGTCGTTCGCCGACGGCCTGATGAGCACGGGCGATCTGGGGCACTTCGACGAGAACGGACGCCTGTTCGTGTCGGGCCGCGACGACGACATGATCATCTCCGGTGGCGAGAACGTCTTTCCCCGTGAGCTCGAGGACGCGCTGATCGAGCACCCCGATGTGTCCGACGTGGTCGTGACCGGCATCCCGGACGAACGCTTCGGCCAGGTGCTCGCGGCCTATGTCGTGCTGAACCCCGGTGCGACGCTCAGCGAGGACGAGGTCAAGGCCTACGCCAAGGGCAAGGTGGCCCGGTTCGCGGTGCCGGCCAGGACGGTGTTTCTCGACGAGCTGCCGCGCAATGCCACCGGCAAGGTCATGAAGCGCGAGCTCCCCGAGATCGAGCAGTCCTAGAGCATCACGCAGCCTGACGGGCGCGCTGGCGTCGCTGTGGCAGGCTTTGCGGCGTGGACATCGCCGACGCGTCGCACCCGACGACGGCCGACGACGTCCCGCGGCCCGTCGGCCGGATCGACGCCTTCCAGCGCAAGCACCGCTTCATCGGCGTGCCACTGGCCATCGTCTACAAGTACTTCGACGACCAGGGCGCCTACCTGTCGGCGATCATCACGTACTACGCCTTCATCGCGATCTTCCCGCTCCTGCTGCTCAGCACGTCGATCCTGGGATTCGTCCTGCAGGACAATCCGGGGCTGCGCAACCGACTGCTCGACTCGGCCCTCAGCCAGTTCCCGATCGTCGGCGACCAGCTCGGCCGGCCCGAGGGTCTGCAGGGAAGCGCCGGCGCGATCGTGGTCGGCGCACTGACCGCGACCTACGGCGCGATGGGGCTGGGGCAGGCCCTGCAGAACGCGGCCAACATCGCCTGGTCGGTGCCTCGCAACAGTCGCGCCAATCCCATCCTGCTGCGGCTGCGCAGCCTCGCCTTCCTCCTGGTCAGCGGCCTGGGGGTCATGGCGTTGGCGATCGTGACGTCGGTGCTGTCCAACCCCGGTGTGCTCGGGACCGACCTCGGGCCGACGCTGGGATGGTTGGTCAGGCTGGCCAGCTTCTTGCTGACGGTGGTCATCTTCGCGTCGATCTTCCGCCTCGTCAGCCTGGGTCGCGCCCGCCTGCGGGCGGTGCTGCCGGGCGCCTTCGTGACGGGGGTGTTCTGGCAGGTCCTGCAGTTCGTCGGCAACACGTACGTGCGCGAGGTCATCGGCAAGGCCGACAACCAGGTCAACCAGACCTTCGCGCTGGTGCTGGGCCTGGTGGCGTTCATCTACATCGCGTCGATCATGGTCGTCATGGGCCTGGAGGTGAACGTCGTCCTGAGACGGCGCCTGTACCCGCGGGCCCTCCTGACCCCGTTCACCGACAACGTGATCCTCACCGAGGCCGATGAGCGGGCCTATGCGGCCTACGCCAAGTCGCAGCGGCACAAGGGGTTCGAGACGGTCGAGGTGACCTTCCAGAAGCGATCGGACGGGTCCGTCTGACGATCGGGGCGCACATGGTGGGCCCGGACCACTACGCTGGTGAGGACGACATCTGTCGTCCCGGACAGCGATGCGAAGGTGACACCATGCCCACGGGCAAAGTGAAGTGGTACGACTCCGAGAAGGGCTTCGGCTTCCTCAGCCGCGACGAGGGCGAGGACGTCTACGTCCGCGCCGATGCGCTGCCGGACGGCGTCACGTCCCTGAAGGCCGGATCGCGCGTCGAGTTCGGCATCGTGCAGGGCGGCCGGGGCGACCAGGCGCTGCAGGTGCGCCTGCTCGACCCCAAGACCTCCGTGTCCCGCTCGCAGGCACAGGCGCGGCGCAAGGACCCCGAGGCCATGGCGGTCATCGTCGAGGACCTCATCCGCATGCTCGACACGATCGGTGAGGGCTACCGGCACGGCCGCCACCCCGATGCCAAGAAGGCCAAGCCGGTCGCGCAGGTGCTGCGCGCCGTGGCGAGCGAGCTCGAGCTCTAGGAGCCCGTCGGCGTCCGGCTGCCGTCGCGATCTGCCGCGGCGGCGAGCCGGGAGCGCTGGAGGACGAAGACCAGCCACCCGATCAGCAGCGCGCCGATCACCAGAAGGCCGATGCGGGGGGTCGCGTCGAGGCTGAACAGCCCGATGCCGATCAGGCCACCGGTGACCCAACCCAGCTGGAGCAGGGTCTCGGAGCGGGCGAACATGCTGGTGCGGACGCGCTCGGGGACGTCGCGCTGGATCATCGCGTCCAGGCTCAGCTTGCCCAGCGACTGGCAGATGCCGACGGTCAGGCCCAGGATCACCGCGGTCCACCAGGTGAACAGCACCCCGACGGTCGCCAGCACCGCGACGTCGAGCACCAGCACGCCGACCACGACCTTCTCCGGTCGCCGGGTGCTCGCGGCCGAGCCGATCAGCGTGCCGATCGTGTTGCCGGCGCCGGCGCCGCCGATCACGAGCCCCAGCAGGATCGTCGGATTGCCGTCCCAGCCCATCGAGGCGGGTGGCTCACGCAGCGTGAACGCCATGAAGATGGTCAGGAATCCCGACAGCAGCCGCAGCCCGGCATTGCTGCGCAGCCCGTTGACGACCGAGCGCGTGATGCCGTGGCGCCGGCGCGTCGCCCCAGCGGTGGCCGTGAGCTCGATGGGCTCCTCGCCCTCGCTCGAGTCGACCTTGGCCGGGAGCAGGATCGCCAGCACGGTGCCGACCGCGAACAGCAGCGCTGCGTAGCGCAGGGCCCACTCCGCGCCGATCGTCGCTGCGCCGACTGCGATGGGCGCGGAGATCGCCGCGGCTCCGGTGCCGGTCAGCGAGATGCGGGAGTTGGCCTTGACCAGGGTGAAGGACTCCGGCAGCAGGCGGGGGACCGCCGACGCTCGGGTCACGCCGTACGCCTTGGACGAGACCAGGCAGCCCAGGGCGGCGAAGTAGAACGCTGGTGACTCATCGACCACGGCGCCGGCGAGCACCCAGCAGCAGAAGGCACGGATCGCGAGCGTGGCGCCGATGGCCCAGCGGCGGCCGCGGCGGAACCGGTCGAGGAACGGGCCGATCAGCGGGGCCACGACGGCGAACGGCAGCATCGTCAGCACCAGGAACAGGGCGACCTGACCGGTGGCCTCGCCGGTGGGGACGGTGAAGAACAGCGTGCCCGCCAGCGAGATCGCGACGGCCGCGTCGCCGGCGGTGTTGAAGGCGTGCAGCTCGAGCAGGCGCGAGAAGCCGCTCTCGCCGGCTCCGCCGGAGTGCGTGAAGCGCCGGGCACCGCCGAAGGCCGCGCTGCCCCCCTTGGCGAGGGCACGTCCGGTGCTGCGGGAGGCCCGGCCCACGGAGCGGGCGGCGCGGCTCAGTCCGGAGGACCGTGGCGTGTCGGCGCCGGACCGCTCTCCTGGGTACCCGGGATCGGTCGCGTGGTCATACGGCCAGTCGCGCTCCTCCATGCCGCCCATCCTGCCGCACCCCGGCACGCCATGTGCCACGACATGGGCGACAATGGGGGAATGCCCATCGATGACCAGCTCGCCGCCGCCGTCGCCATCGCGCGCGCCGCACTCGACGAGGCCACTGACGCAGCCACGATCGGCGATCACGTGGGTGTCGTCGAGGATGGCGAGCGCCTGGTCTCGCACCACTTCGCCTGCCGCAAGGCGGGATACACCGGCTGGTACTGGTCGGTCAGCATCTCGCGCGCACCCGACAGCGACCGGGTCACGGTCAACGACGTCGTGCTGCTGCCCGGCGACGATGCCATCACCGCTCCGGCCTGGACGCCGTACCGCGAGCGCATCCGCCCCGGCGACCTGAGCCCCGGCGACGTCCTGCCGCCCGACGAGGACGATGCGCGTCTGGTCCCTGCCTGGTCCGCCGGCGACGGCGAGGAGCAGACCCCGGACCGGTTCTTCGCCCGCGAGGTGGGCCTCGGTCGCGAGTGGGTGCTGTCCCTCGAGGGTCGCGAGCTGGCTGCCGACCGCTGGCAGGCCGGTGAGCAGGGTCCTGAGGCGGCGATCGCCCAGCAGGCTGCCGCCTCGTGCCACTCCTGCGGGTTCATGATCAGCCTGGCCGGCCCGCTCTCGGAGCGGTTCGGCGTGTGCGCCAACGGAATGGCCAATGACGACGGTCGGGTCGTGTCGTTCGAGCACGGCTGCGGTGCCCACTCCGGCGCCCGCCTCAGCCGATCGGCCGGTGCGCAGAAGCTGCCGCCGCCGGCCTTCGACACCCTCACTGTCGACGAGGTCGACAACTTCTGAGCTCCACCGCGGAACGCCCTTCGTGACCCTCGTCACGGAGGGCGTTCCTGGTTGCGCGCCGGGCGGCCCCGACCTATGGTTGCTGCATGCAACTAGAGGATGATCCGAAGGCCGTCGCGCCCGAACGGGTCGAGCAGTCAGCGCCCGAGTCGTACACGCACCGCGAGATCATGGAGATCCTGATCGGCCTGCTGGCTGCGCTGTTCACGGCGATCATCAGCTCGACGATCGTGTCGAACGCCCTTCCGACGATCATCGCCGACCTCGAGGGCTCGCAGGCCCAGTACACGTGGGTCGTGACGGCCTCGTTGCTGGCCATGACGGTCTCGACGCCCGTCTGGGGCAAGCTCTCGGACCTGTTCAACAAGAAGCTGTTGGTGCAGGTCTCGATCATCGTGTTCGTGATCGGCTCGGTGTTCGCAGGGCTGTCGCAGAACGTTCCCGAGCTCATCGCGATGCGTGTCGTCCAGGGCATCGGCATGGGCGGCCTGACGGCCAACGCCCAGTCGATCATCGGCTCGATCATCCCGCCGCGGGAGCGTGGTCGCTACAGCGGCTACCTGGGCGCCACGATGGCCGTCGCGACCGTCAGTGGACCGCTGGTCGGCGGCGTCATCGTGGACACCCCGGGGCTGGGCTGGCGCTGGACGTTCTACGTGTGCGTCCCGCTCGCCCTCGTGAGCCTGGTCATGCTGCAGAAGCACCTGCACATCGCCACGATCCGTCGCCGGGTCCAGGTCGACTACTTGGGCATCGTGCTCATCGCGATCGCTGCGAGCCTTCCGCTGCTGTGGGTCTCCTTCGCCGGCGACAGCTTCGCCTGGATGTCGTGGCAGAGCGCGGCCTTCGTCGTCGGCACGATCCTCGCGTGGGTCCTCACGGTCCGCGTCGAGCTGCGCCACCCCGAACCCATGGTGCCGATCGGCGTCATCCGCGAACGCACCACGGCACTGGCCATCATCGGCAGCATCGCCGTCGGCGTCGCGATCTTCGGCGGCTCGGTCTTCATCGGCCAGTACTTCCAGGTCGCCGGGGCGCGCACTCCGACCCAGGCCGGTCTGCTGACCATCCCGCTGATGCTGGGCTCCCTGGTCGGCACGCTGCTGTCGGGCCGCCTGATCACCAAGACGGGCTTCTGGAAGCGGTTCCTCGTGCTCGGCTCCGTGCTGCTGATCATCGGTCTGGCGCTGCTCGCGACGATCGACCACCGCACGCCGGAGTGGCACGCGATGGTCTTCCTGGGCTTCGTCGGGCTCGGCATGGGCATGCTGATGCAGAACTACGTGCTGGTCGTGCAGAACACCGTCGACGTCTCGCAGGTGGGAGCCACCAGCGCCGTCGTGGCGTTCTTCCGGTCGCTGGGTGGCGCCGTCGGCGTCTCCGTGCTGGGCGCGATCCTCGCCGCGCAGGTCAAGGACGATGTCACGTCCAAGCTGGCAGCGCTCGGCCCGGCCGCCAGCTCGGCCGGTGGCGGGTCCCTGCTGGACGTCAAGAACCTGCCGCCGCAGGTCGCCGAGATCGTCCGTGAGGCCTACGGTGACGCGACCGGCACGATCTTCCTGGTCGCGGCGTGCATCTCGGTGGTCAGCCTGGTCACGGCGCTGCTGATGAAGGAAGTGCCGCTGCGCACCACGCTGCACAAGACGGACGACGTCGACGCCAACGCCTGAGTGCCCCAGATCCCCGCTGGGCCTGACGTTTTGACCGACACGTACGGCGTGTCGGGGTCAAAACGTCAGGCCCAGCGGCGTCAGTCGCCCTTGCGGCGGCGGCCGGGCTGCATGCGCAGGGCGTTGCGGCGCCGGCGGCAGTACTCGATGCCGATCAGGCCGAGGCCGAAGCCGGCGACAGCCGTCCACAGCCACCACGTGCGGCCCTCCTCGTCGAGGGTGCCGAGGAACGGCAGCAGCGCGAGGACGACGACGCCCCAGGCGATCGTGCCGACGGTCATGGTGCGGACGCCGTCGACGTCCATCGGCTCGACCTCGGCGACGCGGTGCGTCGTGCGTCCGATCTCGAGCTCGGTGACCTCGGGCCGGCCGAACTCGTGGCGACGGGCGGCGCGTTCGAGGCGCGCGAGCTCGCGGTGCCCCATCTTGCGCTCGATGGTCTCGGGACCATCTCCCTGCTGGATGACCCAGTCGTCGCTGTCGCTCACCCCGCCAGCGTACCCGCCGCGACGACGGGCCCATCGTCGTCCTGTCATGCTTGAGGTGTCATGAATCCGCGCCATCGCCGCCTGCTCATCCCGGGCCTGCTCATCGCCCTGCTCGTCGTCGTCGTGATCGCGTCGCTGGCCGGCAAGGCCGACGCCGCGACGGACGGGCCGCAGCGCGTCAGCACGCTGGACGATCCCCGGATCAACGAGTCCAGCGGCCTGGTCCTCAGCATCGACGACGCGGACCGTGCCTACACGATCAACGACTCGGGCAGCGCGCCGATCGTCTACGCGCTGGACGTGCCGAGCGGACGCACCGTGGGCACCACACGGGTCGATGCGGACCTGGTCGACACCGAGGCGCTGTCGATCGACGCCGAGGGCACGCTGTGGATCGCCGACACGGGCGACAACCGGTCGACGCGCACCGATGCCGCGCTGTACTCGCTGCCTGCCGCGGAGCAGGGCAGCGACGCGGCGGCGGTGACCCGGTACCCGGTCACGTACCCGGGTGGGCCGATCGACGTCGAGGCGCTGGCGGTCGACCCGCGCACGGGTGACAAGTTCCTGATCAGCAAGGGCCTGTTCGGCGGCACCGTCTTCTCGCTGCCCGATCCGCTCGTCGCGGACCAGCCCAACGAGGCGGTGGCGATGAAGGGTGAGGTCCCCGGGCTGGTCACCGACGCGGCGTTCACGAAGGACGGCCGCCACGTCGTGGCGCGCACCTACACCTCGGCGTACCTGCTCGACCCCGCCACGTGGGACAGCGTCATGTCGATCGACGTCCCGTCGCTCGAGCAGGGGGAGACGCTGGCGACCGAGCCCTCCGGACGCTCGTTCCTGGTGGGCAGCGAGGGCGCCGGCTCCCCGATCGTCCGGGTGTCGTACTCGCCGCCGGCGCCAGCACCGGACCCCACGGCGTCGGTGGCCGCTGTCCAGCCGCCGGTGGCCGCGAAGGAACAGGCCGCGGGCGGCAACGGGTTCCCGGGTGCGACCTGGTTCTGGGCGTTGGTGGTCGTCGGCCTGCTCACGGCGATCGGCGCCGCGGCCACGCGCAGATCCTGATGCGGCGCGATGCCGGCGATCCGGGTTGGGCCATGCCGATCACGTCTGGCATGCTACTGCCGTTAAGCACCGCCGTGACAGGAGTGGCATGACCAGCACGATCGAGAAGTACTTCCAGATCTCGCAGCGCGGATCCACCATCGCGCGGGAGGTCCGGGGCGGCGTCGTCACCTTCTTGACGATGGCCTACATCATCGTGCTGAACCCGATCATCCTGGCCGGCGTGGCCGACGAGGAAGGCAAGTTCCTCGGCGGTGGCACCGAGCCCGGCTCCGGCTTCGCCACGATCGCCGTGTGCACCGCCCTGGTCGCCGGCGTGCTGACGATCCTGATGGGTGTCGTGGCCAACTTCCCGCTCGCGCTCGCGGCCGGTCTGGGCCTCAACGCCTTCGTCGCGTACTCCGTGGCGACCCAGATGACCTGGGCCGATGCGATGGGCCTGGTCGTGCTGGAGGGCATCATCATCCTGGTCCTGGTGCTGACCGGATTCCGGAAGGCCGTCTTCGACGCCGTCCCCGCCCAGCTCAAGACCGCGATCGCCGTGGGCATCGGTCTGTTCATCACCTTCATCGGCCTGGTCGACGCCGGCTTCATCCGCACGACCGGCAACGCCTCCCCGCCCATCGGCATGGGCATCGGCGGCAACCTGGCCGGCTGGCCCGTCCTGGTGTTCTGCATCGGCCTGCTGATCATGATCGCGCTGTACTCGCGGGGCGTGCCCGGTGCGATCCTGATCGGCATCGCCGTCACCACCGTGATCGCCGGCATCGTGCAGTGGCTGGCCGACGTCCCGGCCAGCGGCGGCGATGCGACGTCCAAGGGCTGGAACCTCAACGTCCCGGGGTGGCCCGAGAACGTGGTCGCCAAGCCCGACTTCTCGCTGCTCGGCGAGTTCTCCCTCTTCGGCTCGATCGAGCGGGTCGGCTTCGTCACCGCCGCGCTGCTGGTCTTCACGCTGCTGCTCGCCGACTTCTTCGACACGATGGGCACGATGACCGCGATCGGCAGCGAGGCGAAGCTCAACGACGCCGAGGGCACGCCGCCGAATGCGCAGCGCATCCTGGTCGTCGACTCCGTCGCCGCGATCGCCGGTGGCGCGGGCGGCGTCTCGTCCAACACGTCCTACGTCGAGTCGGCCGCCGGTGTCGGCGACGGGGCACGGACCGGTCTGGCCTCGGTCGTGACCGGCGTCCTGTTCCTGCTGTCGACGTTCTTCGCGCCGCTGGTCGAGCACATCCCCAACGAGGCGGCCGTCCCCGCGCTCGTCCTGGTCGGCTTCCTCATGATGAGCCAGGTCAAGGGCATCGACTGGGACGACATCGAGATCGCCATCCCGGCCTTCCTGACGATCGTCCTGATGCCGTTCGCGTACTCGATCACCGCAGGCATCGGCGCCGGGTTCATCGCCTACGTCCTGATCAAGGTGGTCAAGGGCAAGATCGCCGCACTGCACCCGCTGATGTGGATCATCACGGCCATGTTCGTGCTCTACTTCGCGATCGACCCGGTCAGCAACTGGATCAGCTGACATCGCGGGTAGGTTGTCCGGCATGTTGATCGCACTCGGAGACAAGGTCCCCCAGGTCGCGGAGAGCGCGTGGATCGCGCCGACCGCCGTGCTCGCCGGATCCGTCCGGATCGGCGAGGGCGCGAGCGTCTGGTACGGAGCCGTGCTCCGGGCGGACAACGAGCCCATCACGATCGGCGCGCGCAGCAACGTGCAGGACAATGCGGTGTTCCACGTCGACGCCGGCAAGCCCGTCGTCCTGGGCGAGGGTGTCTCGGTCGGCCACGGCGCGGTGATCCACGGGGCGACCGTCGGCGACCACGTCCTGGTGGGCATGAGCGCCACGATCATGAACGAGGCCGTCATCGGCGCCGAGTCGCTGATCGCGGCGGGCGCCCTGGTGACCGAGGGCATGGTCGTCCCGCCGCGCTCGCTCGTGGCCGGGGTGCCGGCCAAGGTGCGCCGTGAGCTCACCGAGGCCGAGATCGACAAGCTGCACCGCAATGCGTCGATCTACGAGGAGCACCGCGAGCTGCACCGCAGCGACACCGTCCTGGACTGAACCCGCCCGGCCCGGGGCGGACCTAGAGGTTCGCGACCACGTGGTCGATGCAGCGGGTCAGCTGCGTGACGTCATCGGGCTCGATCGCGGGGAACATCGCGATGCGCAGCTGGTTGCGGCCCAGGCCGCGGTAGCTGTCGACGTCCACGATCCCGTTCTCGCGCAGGTGACGGGTGACGTCTGCCTGCTCGACGCCGTCCAGGTCGATCGTGCCGACCACCAGGGAACGCTCGGACGGGGCCGGCACGAACGGTGAGGCGTACGAGGACGACTCGGCCCACGTGTACAGGCGCGACGAGGAGTCAGCGGTCCGGCTCACCGCCCAGTCCAGCCCGCCGTGCCCCAGCAGCCACTGCACCTGGTGCTCCATCAGGAACAGGGTAGCCAGCGCTGGGGTGTTGTAGGTCTGGTTCTTGCGCGAGTTGTCGATCGCCACCGGGAGGTCCAGGAAGCCCGGGATGTGCCGCCCGCCCGCCTTGATGCGCTCGGCCCGCTCGATGGCGGCGGGCGACATCAGCGCGATCCACAGGCCGCCGTCGGAGGCGAATCCCTTCTGCGGCGCGAAGTAGTAGACATCGGTCTGGTCGATGTCGACCGGAAGCCCGCCGGCGCCCGAGGTGGCGTCGACCAGCACCAACGCGTCGTCGTCGGCGCCGACGGGGCGGACGACCGGGGTCATGACACCCGTCGACGTCTCGTTGTGGGCCCAGGCGTAGACGTCGATGCCCTCGGAGGCCTGGGGGACGGGGTGGGTGGACGGATCCGTCTCGAGGATCTCCGGCGCCTCCAGGAACGGGGCCTTCTGGACGGCTGTCGCGAACTTGCGGGTGAACTCGCCGTGCACGAGATGCTGCGAGCGCCGCTCGATCAGGCCGAACGTCGCAGCGTCGAAGAACGCATGCGAGCCGCCGAGGCCCAGCACGACCTCGTAGCCGTCCGGGAGCGTGAACAGCTCTGCGAGGCCCTCACGCAGCGAGCCGACCAGGTTCTTGACCGGCGCCTGGCGGTGCGAGGTGCCCATCAGTGTCGTACCGGTCGCGGCGAGGGCATCGAGTGCCTCGACCCGGATCTTCGAGGGGCCGGACCCGAATCGTCCGTCCTGGGGCAGCAGCTCGGCGGGGATCTTCACGCGCCCAGTGTCTCAGGACCGCGGCCCGTAGGGTTGTCCGCGTGTGGACATGGGTGGACGGGGCCGAGGACATCGTCGAGGACGGCGGTTTCGCCGTGGGGGACGCGGTGGCGTGGCCGGCGCTGACGCGCGACTTCGACGAGCTGCTGCCGCAGCTGCCCGACGGGCTGGAGGCGGAGGTGACCAGTGCCGTCGACGACGGTGGCGACACCGAGATCGCCGGCACGATCTCGCGCATCGTCATGCTGACCGGCCGGCGCCGCATGCTGGCGCACGAGATCAGCGCCACGCCCGCCGAGCACGTGCAGGTCCTGGACATGGCCGGCTTCCTCGTGCACCTGGATGCGACCGGGGCGTAACGCGCTCGTCACATGCGTCACATTGGGTGGCCCGCCCCAGCGGTAGTTCGTACGATGCCCCCTATGGCATCTGACCCTTCGGCAAGCCCGAAGCCCCCCGCGGTCGAGGTTCCCCTCTCGAAGGGGCTGGAACACACCCAGCAGGAGTGGGAGAAGGCCACCGCCGCGGTGCTGCGCAAGTCGCGCCGGCTCGCCGAGGACGCGCCCGACTCCGATGTGTGGAGCGTCCTGGCGACGACGACGCTGGACGACATCTCGGTCACCCCGCTGGGGACGCCGGCGCTGAGCGCGGATCTTCCCGACGGTGGGCTGCCCGGCCAGGCGCCCTACACCCGCGGCACGACCGCGACGCGCGAGCTCGGCGGGTGGGACGTCCGCGCGTGGTTCACCGATCCCGACGTCGAGCGCACCGCCAAGGACGTCGTGACCGACCTGGAGAACGGCGTCAACTCGCTGTGGATCTCCGCGGGCACCGGCGGCGTGGCGATCGACGCCCTCGCCACGGTCCTCGAGCCGGTCTTCGTCGAGCTCGCGCCGATCGTCCTGGACGCCCCGTTCGAGCCCCTCGAGGCGGCCCGGGCGCTGGCCGCCGTGATCGCCGACAAGGGCGTCGCCGCGGCGCCCGGCACGAGCTTCGGCGCCGATCCCATCGGCGCGGCCTTCCGGGGCCGCGGGGTGGTCGACTTCGACGCCACGGTCGAGATCGCCCGCCTCGCGCAGCCGCTGGGCGCCCGCGCGATCACGGTCGACGCGACGGCCGTGCACGATGCGGGAGCGTCCGACGTCCAGGAGCTCGCATACTCCCTGGCCGCCGGCGTCCAGTACCTGCGCATCCTGACCGAGGCCGGCTTCGGCGTCGAGGAGGCCGCCGGGCTGATCGACTTCCGCTACGCCGCGACCGACGAGCAGTTCCCGACGATCGCCAAGTTCCGTGCCGCCCGCCGGCTCTGGAACCGGGTGGCCGAGCTGAGCGGCGTCACGACCGCCGCCGCCGGTCAGCTGCAGCACGCCGTGACGTCCCGGCCGATGATGGCCTCGTACGACCCGTACGTGAACATGCTGCGCACCACCGTCGCCGCCTTCGCCGCCGGTGTCGGCGGGGCCGCGGCCGTGACGGTCCTGCCGTTCGACGAGCCGCTGGGCCTGCCCGAGCCGTTCAGCCGCCGCATCGCCCGCAACACCTCGAGCCTGCTGATCAGCGAGTCCCACGTCGGCGCGGTGACCGATCCCGCCGGTGGTTCGCACGCCGTCGAGAAGCTGACCGACGACCTGGCCCGCGCGGCCTGGGAGCTGTTCGGCCGGATCGACGCCACCGACAGCCTCGAGGCCGCGCTCGACCTGGTGCGCTCGACCGTCGACGCGACGGTCTCGGAGCGTGCCCTGGCCATCGCGCGTCGTCAGCGCCCGATCACGGGCGTCTCGGAGTTCCCGAACCTGCACGAGCAGCTGCCGCAGCGCCGCCCGTACCCCAGCCCGCTGACGGTGCACCGCTACGCCGGCGAGTTCGAGGCCCTGCGCGACGAGCCCGCCGACAAGCCGGTGTTCCTGGCCGCCATGGGCCCGATCGCGAGCCACACGGCACGCGCGACGTTCGCGGCCAACCTGTTCGCCGCCGGTGGTGTCGACACCGTCGTGGGCGGTCCCACCGAGGGGGTCGACGACGTGCTCGCGGCCTACGAGGAGGCGGGACGTCCCGCCGTCGTCTGCCTGGTCGGCCACGACAAGGCCTACGAGGCGTGGGGTGCCGACCTGGTCACCGCCCTGCGCGAGGCCGGGGCGACCCACGTGGTCCTGGCGGGGAAGATGGACGTGGGCGCCGACATGACCGTGGCGGTGGGCGTCGATGCGCTGGCCTTCCTCCGTTCGATCCGAGAGGAGCTCACCCGATGAGCATCCCGAGCAACTTCTCCGGCCTGCCGCTGGATCCCGAGCAGCCGTACCAGCCGGATCCGGAGACGTACGCCCGTGCGACCGACGGCGCGGAGCCGTGGGCCTCGCCCGAGGGCATCGATGTCGAGGGCCTGTACACCGCAGCCGACCTGGAGGGTCTGGACGCCACCGACACCTATCCGGGCCTCACCCCGTTCCTGCGCGGCCCGTACCCGGCGATGTACACGACCCAGCCGTGGACGATCCGCCAGTACGCCGGCTTCTCGACCGCCGAGGAGTCCAATGCCTTCTACCGCCGCAACCTGGCCGCCGGCCAGAAGGGCCTCTCGGTCGCCTTCGACCTGGCGACCCACCGCGGTTACGACTCGGACAACCCGCGCGTCGTCGGCGACGTCGGCATGGCCGGTGTCGCGATCGACTCGATCTACGACACCCGCAAGCTGTTCGAGGGCATCCCGCTGGACGAGATGAGCGTCTCGATGACGATGAACGGCGCCGTGCTGCCGGTGCTCGCGCTGTACATCGTCGCCGCCGAGGAGCAGGGCGTGCCGCCCGAGAAGCTGTCGGGGACCATCCAGAACGACATCCTCAAGGAGTTCATGGTCCGCAACACCTACATCTACCCGCCGGCGCCGTCGATGCGGATCATCTCGGACATCTTCGCGTACACCGCGCAGAAGATGCCGCGGTTCAACTCGATCTCGATCTCCGGGTACCACATCCAGGAGGCCGGGGCCACGAACGACCTCGAGCTGGCGTACACGCTGGCCGACGGCATCGAGTACATCCGCGCGGGCCTGGACGTGGGCCTGGACATCGACGCATTCGCGCCCCGCCTGAGCTTCTTCTGGGCGATCGGCATGAACTTCTACATGGAGATCGCCAAGATGCGGGCGGCGCGTGCCCTGTGGGCGCAGCTCGTGGCGGACTTCAACCCCAAGAACCCCAAGAGCCTGAGCCTGCGCACCCACAGCCAGACGTCCGGCTGGTCGCTGACCGCGCAGGACGTCTACAACAACGTGGGCCGCACCGCGATCGAGGCGATGGCCGCGACGCAGGGTCACACCCAGTCGCTGCACACCAATGCCCTCGACGAGGCCATCGCGCTGCCGACCGACTTCAGCGCCCGCATCGCCCGCAACACCCAGCTGCTGCTGCAGCAGGAGTCCGGCACGACCGACATCATCGACCCGTGGGGCGGCTCGTACTACGTCGAGCGGCTGACCCACGACCTGGCGAACCGGGCGTGGGCGCACATCCAGGAGGTCGAGAAGGCCGGCGGCATGTCCAAGGCCATCGAGGCCGGCATCCCCAAGATGCGCATCGAGGAGGCCGCGGCCCGCACGCAGGCGCGCATCGACTCCGGCCAGCAGGCGGTCATCGGCGTCAACACGTACCGCCTGGCCGACGAGGACCCGCTCGAGGTGCTCAAGGTCGACAACAAGGCCGTGTACGCCTCGCAGATCGCCAAGCTCGAGCGGCTGCGCGCCGAGCGCAACCAGGACGATGTCGACGCAGCGCTGGCGGCCCTGACCCGCAGCGCCGAGCGCGGCTCCGCCACGGACGGGTCGCTGGACGACAACCTGCTGACGCTGGCGGTCAACGCCGCTCGCGCCAAGGCCACCGTCGGGGAGATCTCGGACGCCCTGGAGAAGGTCTACGGGCGCCACCAGGCCGTGATCCGTACGATCTCAGGTGTGTACCGCACCGAAGCCGGCCAGGCAGGCAACGTCGCCAAGGTCATCGAGACCACCGAGGAGTTCGAGAAGGCCGAGGGGCGCCGTCCCCGCATCCTGGTGGCCAAGATGGGCCAGGACGGCCACGACCGCGGCCAGAAGGTCATCGTGACGGCCTTCGCCGACATGGGATTCGACGTCGACGTGGGCCCGCTGTTCTCGACGCCCGAGGAGGTCGCCCAGCAGGCGATCGACGCCGATGTGCACATCGTCGGCGTGTCCTCGCTCGCGGCAGGTCACCTCACCCTGCTGCCGGCGCTGAAGAAGTCACTGGAGGAGCTCGGTCGTCCCGACATCATGGTCGTCATCGGCGGCGTCATCCCGCCCGATGACGTGCAGACGTTGAAGGACATGGGCGCGGCCGCGGTGTTCCTGCCGGGCACGGTCATCGCCGACTCGGCACTGGACCTGCTCGACAAGCTCCGCACGACCCTCCAGTCGTGACGGGACAGCGCTGATGGTCGACGTCACCGAGCTTGCCGACGACATCCGCGTCGGCAAGCGCGCGGCGATCTCGCGCGCCATCACGCTGGTGGAGTCCAGCCGCGCCGACCACCGGGCCGAGGCGCGCGAGCTGCTCGGGCTGCTCACCGACCCTTCGACGGGCTCAGGCGGCGATGGCGGCGCAGGGGGCGACAGCGGGGCGGTGCGGGTCGGCATCTCCGGTGTGCCCGGAGTCGGCAAGTCGACATTCATCGAGGCGCTCGGCACCCACCTGATCGACGAGGGGCACCGGGTCGGCGTCCTGGCGGTCGACCCGTCGAGCGTGCGCACGGGCGGCTCCGTCCTCGGCGACAAGACGCGCATGTCCAGGCTCGCGGTCAGCCCCGACGCCTTCATCCGCCCCTCGCCGAGCGCCGGGACGCTCGGCGGCGTCGCCCGGGCCACGAGCCAGGCCGTCACGGTGCTGGAGGCGGCCGGCTTCGACGTCATCCTGATCGAGACCGTCGGCGTCGGGCAGTCCGAGATCACCGTCGCGGGCATGGTCGACACCTTCTTGTTCCTCACCATCGCCCGGACCGGCGACCAGCTGCAGGGCATCAAGAAGGGCATCCTGGAGATCGCCGACGTCGTCGCGGTCAACAAGGCCGACGGCGACCGGGCCCAGGAGGCCGAGGCGACGTCCAAGGACCTCGCCGGCGCGCTGCGCCTGGTGCACGCCGGCACGAAGACGTGGGTCCCGCCGGTGCTGACCTGCTCGGCACTGGAGGGCACCGGCATCGACACCGTCTGGAACCGGATCATCCGCCACCGCGAGTTCCTGGGCCGCACGGGTCTGCGCGAGAAGCGTGCCCAGCAGCAGCTGGACTTCACCTGGGCGCTGGTGCGCGACGAGCTCGACCAGCGGCTGCGCAACGACCCCGCGGTCGCAGCCGTGCGCGCCGAGGTCCGCGAGGCGGTGCTGTCCGGGGAGATGCCGGCGGCCACGGCAGCCGACCGCATCCTCGAGGCCTACGACTCCTGACGCGGGCCCGGCGCGGCTGTGGCACGATCGGGCGGTGAAGAGAACCGTGACGGCCCACCTCGAGCTCTACCTGCACGGCGAGGCGGACCTGATCTTCTCGATCGCCGTCGCCCAGGGCCAGGACGTCACCGAGTCGCTGCAGATCAGCTCCAACGGCGTGCAGCTCGACCCGCACGAGATCATCGGCCGGCACGGCACGCGCCTGCACCGGCTGACCGGACCCGTCGGGCCGATGGTCATCGACTACTCCGCCGAGGTCCGTGGACAGGCCGATGCGCCGCCGGTCGAGGAGCTCGACATCATCGAGTACCGCCGGCCCAGCCGGTACTGCGAGTCCGACACCCTCTTCGCGACGGCCCGCTCGGAGTTCGCGGGGGTCCAGGGCAAGGAGCTGCTGGACGCGGTCAGCACGTGGGTGGGTGATCGCCTCAGGTACGTCGCCGGAGCGAGCCAGCCGACCGACGGCGCCGTGGCCACGATGCTGGCCCGCCGAGGCGTGTGCCGCGACTACGCGCACCTCGTCGTCGCCCTGCTGCGGGCGCTGGACGTCCCCGCCCGCCTGGCGGCGGTGTACGCCCCGGGCCTGGCCCCGATGGACTTCCACGCGGTTGCCGAGGCCTTCGTCGAGGGTGCCTGGCAGGTGGTGGACGCGACGGCGCTGGCCCCCCGGAGCTCACTGCTGCGCATCGCGACCGGCCAGGACGCCTCCGAGACCGCCTTCTTGTCCCAGCACGGCGCGGCCGTCGACCTGCGCTGGATGGCGGTCACCGCGGTCGTCGACGAGCTCCCCGGCGACGACCTGACCCAGCTCGTCACGCTGCGCTGAGACCGATCCGGACGGACTAGGGGTCAATAGTCCCAAATAACTAGTTCCGCCACGAAAGTCAAGACTGCACTTGGGGCAGATAATTCGCTACTGTCTTTCACAGAGGCACTGACGCGCAAGCGTCACGAGGCCGGCCGTCTCGGGGGGATGGCCGGCCTCCTCGTCTTTTCCGGCAGCGACAGCGGCGCGCGCCGCCTCGTCCTGAGCCTGTCGAAGGGGGCCTCGTCGCCGCCGCCGAGTGGCGCATTGCGTAGTCTTCGGGGTGCCCGACACCGAGGAGGAGCATGTCGCCGTCGCCCGCGGACCGGTTGCGCAGCGTCGCCAAGAGGGCCCGTGAGGCCGCCCGGACCGACGGGACGCCCGCCGACTCCGATGCGCGCACGCTCTTGGCCTCGGGACTGTTCGATCCCTGGTACTACGGCCTGCAGACGCGCACCGAGATGACGCCGTCCGAGGCCGCGGAGCACTACCTGAGCGACGGCGCGGCGTCCGGGCTGCTGCCCAATCCGCTCACCGACGTGGACGCGACAGGGCTGGCGCCGGACGACGTCGTCGCCGCGCTGCTGGGCGGCGCCGCCAGAACCTTCCCGGTCCGGCCGATCCTGGACGATCTGGAGCTGGTCGCGCTCGCGCCCGCCGCGACCGAGCATCCCGGCGGTCCCGTGGGCTTCTACCTGGAGCATGCCCGCGCCGGGGCACCCGTCCCCGCGCTGGGGCAGCGGTCGTGGAAGCGCTTCGTCCGCCTGCGCCAGCAGCAGTCGGCGGCGCTGGAGACGATCCTGGCCGCCGCGGTGCTCGACCGGCCGTACTACGAGGCACAGACCAGGCGGACGTTCCTGAGCGATCGCCAGGCGGTGTGGCACTTCCTGGAGACGGGGGAGTCGGCGGCGTTGTCGCTCTCGCCGCTGTACGAACGCGCCTGGTACCGCAGCAAGGCCGGGGTCCGGACGCCGATGACCTTCATGCACCTGCTGCGCACGGGCCAGACCGCCGGGGCGGCCGGTCCGCACTTCGACGGCGCGACCCATCTGCAGAGTGCCCCCGAGGCGGCCGATCATCCCGGCGGACCGCTCGGCCACTTCCTGTCCCAGGCAGACGACGCGACCCTGACGGTCCCGGACCCCGATTCCGGGATCGTGCCGGTCCCATGGGGCGCGTTCCGCGAGCACCTGCTCGCCGCGGCCACCGAGACCGGCCGTCAGGAGGCGCTGCTGCGTCCCCGGCCGACCAGCACGGCCCGGTGGACCCTTGCCGCAGCCGAGCCCGCCGAGGGCAGCTCAGAGCGCGTCACGATCGTCGCCGACGCGCGCACCTGGGGCCGCGACGTGCCCGAGCGCCTCGCCACGGTCCTCGCCCAGCGGTACCAGACCTGGACGATGCGGGTCGCGGTCGACGAGGGGGCGCCGATCCCACCCTCGCTGGCCGAGCTCGACGACCTGCGCATCGTGCTGGTGCCGACCCGGGCGGAATCCTGGGCCGGGCGAGCCCAGGACGTCCTGGCGACGGCCGACGAGCCGTGGACCATCTTCTGGCAGCCCCAGGAGACGTGGTCGCCCGCGCTGCTCGGCGCGCTGCTGTCTGCCGCGGCGCCGGACACCCTCGTGCACGCCGCCGTCGTGGACGAGGAGACCGGCCGGTGGTGGACCGATCTGGCCGACCACGACGCGCTGGTGTGGGACGAGCCCCGCTCGCTCGCGGCCATGCTCGTGCCCACCGAACGCCTGCGCGCGGACGCGCTGCGGTCGCAGGCCGAGGACCGGTTCGGCTGGGACTTCCTGCTGCGGCACGACCTGACCCCCCGCTTCGTCCCCTTCATCGGGCTGAGGGCAGCCGATCCGGGCAGCCTGCCGACCAGCGCCGGCCGCCGCAGCACCTACGCGCAGGTCGTCCGGTCTGCTGCCGCGGCCGACTGGGACACCATCACCCGGGGGAGCGGCACCCGGGTCGTCGGACGTGCGTCCGTCCTCGTCGTCGCGACCGGAGACCGCCACCGGACGCGCCGGGCCGTCGACAGTGTCCTCGAGGGCACTGCCGGCGACGTCGAGGTCGTGCTGGTCGACAACGGCTCCCATCGGGAGGTCTCCGCGATCCTCACCGCCTGCTACGCCGGCGACCCGCGTGTCCATGTCCACCGCCTTCCGTCGACGTCCCACACCCCGGTCGCGGTCAACCGCGCCGTGGCCGCGTCAACAGGCGAGGTGGTGGTGCTCCTGGACCACGACAACCAGGTGGACCCCGGCTGGCTCGAGCCGCTCGTCGAGGCGCTGCGCGACCCGGACGTGCTCGCCGCACAGCCGCTGCTGCTGACCGCCGACGACACGATCCGGTCGGCCGGGGTGGTCGGCGTGGGCCGCCACCTCGTACCCGTGCACCTGCTGGCGTCCCACCCGGTGGAGGACCTGCCCGCCGGCGACATCGCCCCCGACGCGGTCAGCGGCGTGTGCCTCGCGGTCCGCGCCGACGCGCTCGCCTCCGTCGGCGGGCTCGACCCGGTCTTCTCCGACCTGGCGGACGTCGACCTGTGCCTGCGGCTCGCCGACAGCCGAACCGGCCGGTTCGCGACCGTCGCCCGGTCCCGGGTCAGCCGTCGGGCGCGGCAGGCGATCCCACCGCCGGCCGAGGCGGACCAGCTGCAGCTGCTCGAGCGCTGGGGTGGACGCCTGCCGGAGCCGCGGATCGAGCACTGGCAACGAGCAGGGTTCGAGGTGGCCGGTTTCCGCGCCGGACCGGGGCTGCCGGCCAGTCGCCGGCGCACGACCGTGACGCCCGAGCTCACGCGGACGCCGCGGCTGGTCGCCGAGGGTCCCGGGGCCGGGCTGCCCAGCCTGCGCTGGGCCATCAAGATCGCCGCCCAAGGGGGTCCGCGCGGCGACGAGTGGGGCGACACGTACTTCGCCGCCGATCTCGTCCGTGGCCTGCGGGCCTGGGGACAGGAGGCCTTCGTCGACCGCCGCGGCGCCCACGAGCGTCCCGGGGTCGACGGCCTGGACGATGTCACCGTGACCCTGCGCGGGCGCTGGCCCGCGGTCACGCAGCCGGGCGCGACCAACGTCTTGTGGGTCATCAGCCACCCCGACGAGGTGCCGCTGGAGGAGCTGGGCCAGGGCTTCGACCTGATCTACTCCGCGGGCGCCGGCTGGGCCGAGCAGGTCAGGGCGGCCACGTCGCTGGACGTCCGCACGCTGCTGCAGGCCACCGACGCCTCGCGCTTCACGACGCACGGCGAGGCGATGGCCGGGCTGGGGACGTTGTTCGTGGGGCGTACCCGCAAGGTGATGCGCCCCGTGGTGGGCGATGCACTGGCAGCCGGTGCCGATCTGACCGTCTTCGGCGACGGGTGGGAGTCGTTCATCGACCCGGCCCATGTCGCGGCCGATCACCTGCCCAACGAGCAGGTGCCGGCGGCCTACCGGGGCGCTCGCATCGTCCTGAACGACCACTGGTCCGACATGGCCCGGCTCGGCTTCTACTCCAACCGGCTGTTCGACGCCGTGGCGTCGGGGGCGCGCGTCGTGACCGACCCGGTCGAGGGTGTCGAGGAGCTGCTGGGCCCGTCGGTGCGCAGCTACCGGACGCTCGACGAGCTACGGGACCTGCTGGACCCGAGCGGGTCGGCCTGGCCGGACCCGGACGTCGTCGCGGCCAATGCCGCGCGCGTCGCCGCAGAGCACTCGTTCGTGGCCCGCGCGAAGGTGCTGCTCGCGGACGTGCTCAACGCGCGAGGCGTCGAGCACGTCCTGGACGAGCGTTAGGCCTTGGTGGCGGCCCAGTCGGGGTTCCAGCCCTCGACCTCGTCGGCGCCACGCGAGGCGGGGCCGGTGTAGATCGCGGACGGGCGGATCAGGCGGCCGGTGCGCTTCTGCTCCAGGATGTGCGCGCTCCAGCCGGCCGTGCGGGCCGACGTGAACATCGCGGTGAACATGTGCGGGGGGATCTCGGCGTAGTCCAGGACGATGGCCGCCCAGAACTCCACATTGGTCTCCAGCACACGGTCGGGACGACGCTCCTTGAGCTCCTTGAGCGCAGCCTCCTCCAGGGCGATCGCGACCTCGGCGCGGGGGGCGTTGAGCTCCTTGGCCGTGCGGCGCAGCGTGCGGGCGCGGGGGTCCTGGGCGCGGTAGACGCGGTGGCCGAAGCCCATGAGCCGCTCGCCCTTGTCGAGCAGGTCCTTGACGTACTTGGTCGCGTCGCCGGCCTTCTCGACCTCCTCGATCATCGTCAGCACGCGGGCCGGGGCGCCGCCGTGCAGCGGGCCCGACATCGCGCCGACCGCACCCGAGAGTGCGGCAGCTGCGTCGGCACCGGTCGAGGCGATGACACGGGCGGTGAACGTGGAGGCGTTCATGCCGTGCTCGGCAGCGGAGACCCAGTAGGCGTCGATGGCCTTGGCGTGATCGGGGTTGACCTCACCGCGCCAGCGGGTCAGGAAGCGCTCGGTGATGGTGCCGGCCTTGTCGACCTCGCTCTGCGGGACGAACGGCTGTCCGACGCCACGCGCCGCCTGGGCGACGTACGACAGCACCATGACCGCCGCGCGGGCCAGGTCGTCGCGGGCCTGCGTGTCGTCGATGTCGTACAGCTGCTTCATGCCCCAGGCGGGAGCGGTCAGCGCGATGGCGCTCTGCACGTCCGCGCGGATGTCTCCGGAGTGGACGGGGATCGGGAACGGCTCGGCGGGCGGGAGACCGGGCTCGTAGGCCCCGTCGACCAGCAGGCCCCAGATCTTCTCGAAGGGGACGCGACCCACCAGGTCGTCGATGTCGACGCCGCGGTAACGAAGCGCAGACCCTTCCTTGTCGGGTTCGGCGATCTCGCTCTCGAATGCGATGACGCCTTCAAGTCCGTGGTGCACTTCAGTCATAGGCTGCATTCTGCACTGCGCAGCTAGTCTCGGCACATGGAGTCCCCAGATCTGGCGCGGATGAGGTCGGAGTACGCCCACGACGGGCTCGACGAGCAGGCCGCCGGCGACGACCCGTTGGTGCTGTTCGACCGCTGGTTCGACGATGCGGTGACAGCCGGCGTGCACGAGCCGAACGCCATGGCGCTGGCCACCGCGACGCCGCAGGGGCGGCCCTCGTCGCGCATCGTCCTGCTCAAGGGGCTGGACGACCGCGGTCTGGTGTTCTTCAGCGGCTACGAGTCCCGCAAGGGCCGGGAGCTCAGCGCGAATCCGTGGGCTGCCGCCACGATGCTGTGGCACCCGCTGCAGCGCCAGGTGCGGATCGAGGGCTCGGTGACCCGGATCCCGGAGGAGGAGTCGGACGCCTACTTCGCAGTGCGGCCACGGGGGGCGCAGATCGGTGCGGTCGCATCGCCGCAGTCGCAGCCGATTGCCGATCGGCGGACGTTGGACCAGCGGGTCGCCGACGTCGAGCAGGCCTGTGCGGGCCGTGACATCGAGCGTCCGGCGGTGTGGGGAGGTTTTCGCATCGCCGTCGACTCGATCGAGTTCTGGCAGGGGCGCGACAGCCGCCTGCACGACCGGCTGCTGTTCACCCGCGCGCCCGGCGGCTGGACCCGCGAGCGCCTGGCGCCGTGATCACCGGCCCGATGCGGGTGTACCTCCACTCCAGTGCAGAGGTGATCGCCTTGGAGGCGCCGCTGGAGAAGGGGCAACGCGTGCGCTGGTTCGTCCGGTGGCCCGGTGACATCGCGGAGGGGTACGGCGGGGACCTGGCGACCCGCCTGGGGATCGCGCCGGCGGACCTGACCGGCGGTCGGCTGCTCGTGGAGGACCACGACTGTTACTTCCCCAGCGCGGACGATGCCGATGCCTGGTGGATCGAAGGGACGGTGTCGTCCTGGGCCAAGCGGCCCGGCGATCCCGTGGGTTCCTACGTTCTCGTCGATCTGGACGACGTGACGATGAGCCGGTACCAGTAAGACCTCGGGCGTGCCGGTGGGCCGCCGGACGGTGGGTCAGGCGGCTTGGCGGTAGCCGGTTCGTCGTCGGCGGCGGATGGGTCGCCCGGCGCGGGTGGTGAAGGCGAACCCGTCGACGGCATTGCCCTCGATGTGCAGACGCCCACGGTGCAACAGGTGATGGCACCTGACGCAGAGCCCGATGAGCTGGTCGACGTCGGTGCGCCCGCCGAGCGACCACCACACGACGTGGTGGATCTCGAGGTGGGTGTGGTTGCACCCGGGGGTCGCGCAGACCCCGCTCTGGCGGGCGATCACGGATCGGCGTTGCTTGAGGTTCGGTTGGTACTTCGCGGTGCCGGCGTTCAGGACCTGCGCCTGCCTGGTTCCGCCGTCCGTCTTCATCAGAAAAGCGGTGACCTCGCTGATGCACATGAAGTACATCAGCAGATTCGGCCCGATCGCCCCGTGACCGGCCAGGGTGGCGGGTTCGGTGGGTGGCATCGGGTCGGGACGCAGATACGGCTCCTCGGTCTGCTGACGGACCCGCTCAGCGGCGGCGGCAACGGTGTCGGCGTCAGCGAACACCGACACGTGCGGCTTCAGCCCCTTGTCCGACGGCAGCTGCCCGCTGCCCAGGATCGAGGACAGCAGGTCGTCCAACCCCTGCACCCGGCGTTCCGAACCGGACCGGGTGTCGTCGGGGCCATCAGGCGCCGATACGGAGTCCAGGACCTTCTTCAGCTTCGCCCCAGTGGTCGTGTTCAAGAACCCCGTCACGTGCCAGCCATCGGGCAGGGCGTTGACCTGGAAGTCCTGCTTGTCCATGCCCTTCTCCCAGGCATCATCCAAATCGTCCGGATGGGTGCGGTCCTTCAGATGCTTGACCGCCTCGAACAATTCACCCGGCTCATGCTCACGGGCAACCTGGACGAACAGTTCCTCGTGCATCCGCATCAGATCCAGACCGACATGCGCCAACCCATAGACGAACACCCGCACATGCGCGGCGCTGATCTGGCCGGTCACGGCGGCCTCGGCCACGAGCGACAGATCCCGCAATGCCCCGACGCTGCGCACCAAGGCAGTCGCTTGGCCTGCATTCATCCGCAGCTGGGTCCGCACCCAGGCGTTCAGCGTTGACGCGCCGTCGATCTCGAAATCCTTGGAGGCATCCAGCTCGGCCAGCGCAATCGCCTGCGCCGCATCAAGTGCATCCTTCGCGGCCTGGATCGCCACCGCACGCTCCCGTGCGTCCCCGCTTCGCAACGACTGTGCGGCGGTCCGCATCGCGTCGATCGTGGGGGCTGGGTCCATGGCCTCATTCTACTCGAACACATGTTCGAATAGAAGTGACCAAAGTCCTGTCTTTGCAGCGAAAAACAGTCAAACCAGTTCGCGCCAATGGCGTCAGTGCAGGGCGCTGTACTTCGGTCGCGGAGCCATGTCCTTGCCCTCGCCGTAGACCTCGGTCGAGACACCGGTGACGTCGGCCGGATCGCGACCGGCCTCGGCGAACACCTCACGGGCGATGTCGGCCCAGGTCTTGACCGGTCCACCACCGGTGATGTGGTGGATGCCGTAGGGCGCGCCGCTGCGGACGAGGTCGACCAGACCCGCAGCCAGCTCGGCTGCGGTGGTCAGGCGTCCGTACTGGTCGTCGACCACGGTGGGGCTGACGCCGTCGCGGGCCAGGCGCTCCATCGTCGACACGAAGTTGCCGCCGTCGCCGATGACCCAGCTGGTGCGGACGATGTAGTGGCGCGGGACGGTCGACGTCACGGCCTCGCCGGCGGCCTTCGTCTGGCCGTACACACCCAGCGGGGAGACGGCCTCGTCGACGGTGTGCGTCTCGGCGGTGCCGTCGAAGACGTAGTCGGACGAGACATTGACGAGCGTGAGCCGGTGCTGGGTCGCGATGCGGGCCAGGGTCGCCACGGCGGTGACGTTGACGGCCCAGGCGGCGCGGCGTCCCTCGGGCGTCTCGGCGCGGTCCACCGCGGTGTAGGCGGCCGCGTTGTAGATCGTGTCGACGTCCTTCCACGGGACGGAGTCGTACGAGGCGGGATCGGTCAGGTCCAGGTCGGCGCGGGTCAGGGCCAGCGCATCGGGCAGCAGCTCGCGCAGCGCACGGCCGAGCTGGCCGTCCGCGCCGAGGATGACCGATCGGCGCGGGGCGATGGGCTCGACGTCGGCGAGGCGGGGGTGCGCCTTGTCCTTGTCGGACACCTCTGCCAGCGGCAGCGGCCACGGGATCGCGACGGTCTCGTCCAGCAGGTTGAGGTTGGTGTACTTCGCGTCCGCGGACCAGTGCTCGTTGACCAGGTACGAGTAGGCGGTGCGGTCCTCGAGCGTCTGGTAGGAGTTGGCGACGCCACGGGGCACGAAGACCGCGACCCCGGGCTCGATCTCGATCGAGAACGACTGGCCGAAGGTGTCACCCGCACGCAGGTCGACCCAGGCGCCGAAGACGCGGCCGACGACGACCGAGACGAGCTTGTCCCACGGCTCGGCGTGGATGCCGCGGGTCGCGCCGGCGGTGTTGTTGTACGAGACGTTGTGCTGGACCGGTCCGAAGTCGGGCAGGCCGGCGGCGATCATCTTCTCGCGCTGCCAGTTCTCGATGAACCAGCCGCGGTTGTCCGCGTGGACGGGGATGCGCAGGACGAGCAGCCCCGGGATCGGGGTCGTGGTGACGTCCATGGTCACTGTCCCTGGGCGGCGTACTTGGACTCGGTCTCGGCCTTCGCGGGCCGCCACCAGGCCTCGTTGTCGCGGTACCACTGGACGGTGTCGGCCAGGCCGGTCTCGAAGTCGCCGAAGGCGGGCTTCCAGCCGAGCTCGGTGCGCAGCTTGGTCGAGTCGATCGCGTAGCGGCGGTCGTGGCCGGGGCGGTCGTTGACGTGGTCGAAGTCATCGGGCTCGCGGCCGAAGATCTCCAGCAGGGCGCCGACGACCTCGCGGTTGTTCTTCTCGCCGTCGGCGCCGATCAGGTAGGTCTGGCCGATCTCGCCGGTGTTCAGGATCGTCAGGACGGCGCTGGAGTGGTCCTCGACGTGGATCCAGTCGCGGACGTTGAGGCCGTCGCCGTACAGGCGGGGGCGCTGGCCGTCGATGAGCTGGGTGATCTGGCGGGGGATGAACTTCTCGACGTGCTGGTACGGGCCGTAGTTGTTCGAGCAGTTGCTGATCGTGGCGCGGACACCGAAGGAGCGGACCCAGGCGCGCACCAGCAGGTCCGAGCCGGCCTTGGTGGCCGAGTAGGGGCTGGACGGCTCGTAGGCGGTGGCCTCGGTGAACCGGTTCGGGTCGTCGAGCTCGAGGTCGCCGTAGACCTCGTCGGTGGAGATGTGGTGGAACCGCACGTCGTGGCGACGCACGGCCTCCAGCAGCGTGAACGTCCCGACCAGGTTGGTCTGCACGAACGGGCTGGGGTCGTTCAGCGAGTTGTCGTTGTGCGACTCGGCGGCGAAGTGGACGACCGCGTCGTGGTTGGCGACCAGGTCGTCGACCAAGGCGGCGTCGACGATGTCACCCACGACCAGCGTGCAGCGGTCGGCGGGCAGGTCGGAGATCGACTCGCGACTGGCCGCGTAGGTCAGCTTGTCGAGCACGGTGACCGACAGGTCCGTGTTGGCGATGAGATGACGGACGAAGTTGGAGCCGATGAACCCGGCGCCACCTGTGACGAGGACAGAACGCATGCGCGCCAGCCTAGTGCACTTGGGGCTGCCCCCCGACGCGCGTTCTGCCGTGATACCGGCTCACCCTAGGATGGTCGGCCATGCGAGGAATCATCCTGGCCGGGGGAACCGGCTCACGTCTGCACCCGGTGACCAAGGCGGTCAGCAAGCAGCTGATGCCGGTCTACGACAAGCCGATGATCTACTACCCGCTGTCGACGCTGATCCTGGCCGGCATCTCCGAGGTCCTGATCATCACGACGCCGCACGACGCCGATCAGTTCGAGCGGCTGCTCGGCGACGGCTCGCAGTTCGGCATCACCATCACCTATGCGCAGCAGCCCAGCCCCGACGGCCTGGCGCAGGCGTTCGTGATCGGCGCCGACCACATCGGCGACGAGTCGGTCGCGCTCGTCCTGGGCGACAACATCTTCTACGGTGCCGGCCTGGGCACCCAGCTGGCCCGCTTCGAGGACGTCGACGGCGCGGTCATCTTCGGCTACCGGGTCAAGGACCCGTCCGCATCGGGTGTCGTGGAGTTCGACGCCGAGGGCAAGGCGATCTCGCTGGAGGAGAAGCCCGAGGTCCCCAAGAGCCACTTCGCGGTGCCGGGGCTGTACTTCTACGGCAACGACGTGGTCGAGAAGTCCCGCACGCTGAAGCCCTCGGCGCGTGGCGAGCTGGAGATCACCGACCTGAACCGCCTCTACCTGGAGGAGGGACGCCTGCAGGTCGACGTCCTGGAGCGCGGTGTCGCCTGGCTCGACACCGGCACCTTCGACGGGCTGGCCGAGGCCGGCGAGTTCATCCGCACCGTCCAGCACCGCCAGGGCCTGTCGATCGGCTGCCCCGAGGAAGCCGCGTGGCGAGCCGGGTTCCTGTCCGACGAGGGCCTGCGCGCGCAGGCCGCCGCCTACGCCAAGAGCGGCTACGGCGAGTACCTGCTCGGCCTGCTGGCCGAGTAGGAGTTCACCCGGCGTCCACCCCGGCTCCTGCTGCCGGACGTCCGGCGCCGGCACCGTGGAGGCATGAACGAGCTGATGCCTCTCGGCGCAGGGTTCGCGCTGGCGTTCGCGGAGTCGGGCCTCGGCCTGGGCATGCTGCTGCCGGGGGAGACCGCGGTCGTGCTGCTGGCGGCCACGATGGGGTCGGCCGGCCAGCTGTTCGCCCTCGGGGTCGTCGTGATGGTCGGCGCCAGCCTCGGCGACCACGTCGGATACCTCCTGGGCCGGCGCTGCGGCGACGCGCTGGGCCAGACGCGGGCGGTCCGGCGGCTCGGCCGGCACCACTACGAGCGGGCGACCGATCTGCTGCGCCGCCGCGGCGGGACTGCGGTGTTCATGACCCGTCTCGTCCCAGTGGTGCGCACGCTGACGCCGGCCGCCGCCGGTGCGTCCGGCCTGGGATACCGCCGCTTCGCGATCGCCTCGCTGTCGGGCTCGGCTGTGTGGTCGACTGCCTACGTCGGGGGAGGGTCGGTCGTCGCGGGCTTGGCGACGGTCACCACGGGCACCCTCGGGCGCGCGTCGTGGCTGCTGCTCGTCCTGCTGGCCCTGGCCGTCCTGCCGGTCCTGCTGGTCCGCGCCGTCACCGGGGTGCGACCTGCGGCAGCCGCCCCCGAGGTCGGATCGCTCGAGCTCGCGCTCAGGACCCGCGGGTGACGCGGTAGCGGACGAACGACGGGACGGCGAGCGATGCCACGACCACCCCGATCACGACGAGCACACCTCCGCCGGCCGCAGCGGCCGCGGTGCCGACCGCGGCCGCCGTGGCCCCGTGCAGGGTGTCCGCGATCCGCGGGCCACCGGCCACCACCACGATGAAGACGCCTTGCAGCCGGCCGCGCATCGCGTCATCGGCCGCCGACAGCAGCATGCTGGACCGGAAGGCCGCCGAGGCCATGTCGGCCGCACCACCGACCACGAGCATCGCCAGTGCGACAACCAGCATCGCGGTCGTCCACCGGTCGGCGAGGGCGACAGCGACACCGAAGCCGATCATCGCCACGCCCCACACGACGATGCAGATGACCACAGCGAGGCCCTGCCGGCGGACCCGCGAGACCCAGCCGCTGAACACACCGCCGATCACGGCACCGGCCGGGATCGCGGCGAACAGCAGCGCGAAGACGAGGCCGCCGTCGTCCGGGCCGTCGAAGCTCACGTGGGCGATCTCGGGGAACAGCGCACGGGGCATGCCGAAGACCATCGCGATCAGATCGACGACGAACGACATCATCAGGACGGGCTGGGTGCGCAGGTACACGAATCCGTCGATCACGGCGCGGACGCCCGGCACCGCGGTCGCGGCGTCCATCACCGGCAGGCTGGGCAGGCGCAGCACCGCGCCGAGCGTCGCGAACAGGGTCAGCGTGTCGATCAGGTAGAGCCAGGCGAAGCCCGTGAAGGGGATGAGGATGCCGGCCACGAGCGGCCCGGCGATCGCCCCGGCCATCGTGACGGTCATGTTGAGCGAGTTCGCCGCCGGCAGCAGCAGCGGATCGACGATCTTGGGCAGGATCGCGCTGCGGGTCGGCTGGTTGACGGCGAAGAATGCCTGCTGGACCGAGAACAGGCACAGCAGCAGCCAGACGTTGGTGTTGCCGGCGGCGGCCTGCGCCCAGAACAGGGCGCTGGTGACGATCAGGCCGACCGTCGTGACGATCAGCATCGTGCGGCGATCGAAGACGTCCGCCAGCGCGCCGCCGTACAGGCCGAACACGACCAGCGGGACGAGGCCGAACACCCCGGCCAGGCCCACGTACGCCGATGAGCCGGTGTCGGCGTACAGCTGGGCGGGCACCGCGACGACGGTGAGCTGGGCGCCCACCACGGTGATGATGTTCGCCAGCCACAGGCGCCGGAAGTGGGGGCTCCTCAGCGGCCGGACGTCGGCGAGCAGGTGCGACAGGGAGCGGCGTGCGTCGGTCAGCGGAATGCCTCGGCGTCGACCTGGATCCAGATCTGCTCCGCGCGGCCCAGCAGCTCACCGCCTGCGGTGTACAGAGCCGTGTCGGTGATGAACTTGCGGCCGTCCCGGTTGCGCAGCACTCCCGTCACCAGGCATTCCTCGCCGGCGCGCGGGGGCCGGACGACCTCGGCGGTCATGCGTCCCAGCACCATGACCTGCTTGGTGAAGTCGGCGGCCCACCCGCCGGGGCAGTCCAGCGCGGCCCAGGTCGTCGGGACGTCCAGCGCGCCGTCGGCGCCGCCGAAGGCCGCGTGCGGAGTCCACGCAGCCGCCGTCCGGTGCTCGTCGACGGGGCCGGGGAACAGGCGCAGGCCGTCACCGTCCCCGCGGGCCGTCCCGCACGTGAAGCAGCGGTCGAAGGGGTGATGGGTGAAGCCGGGATAGGCCGCCAGCGCCTGCTTCGCCTCCGCGGCGGTGGGTGCGGGCGGCACGTCACGGGCGAACTGGCCGGGCCCGGCCGATCCGACGACGGCGCCCCCGGTGGTCAGCAGGCGCACCTCTCCCGTCTCGGAGTCGTGCTCCCAGGTCAGCGCCGTGTCCAGGGGCGGCGGGATGCGCAGGGTCGAGGTGACGGGGCCGGAGCCGAGCTGGGCGGCCAGGAGGCCTGCGACGTATCCGCCGTTGCCGGAGTGCTCGGGACCGTTGAACTGTGCGGGGATGGTCACCATGGCGGTGACATTACCGACCCGCTCGGATGGCGTCATAGCGGCGCAGCGACTCGGCGCGTTCCTCGGCGTGGTCGACGATCGGCGCGGGGTAGCCGGCGGGCGGCTCGGCCATCTCCCACGGCGTGTGCACGTGCTTGGCCGGGACGTCGGCCAGCTCGGGCACCCAGCGCCGGACGTACCGGCCGTCGGGGTCGAACTTCTTGCCCTGGGTCATGGGGTTGAAGACCCGGAAGTACGGCGAGGCATCCGTGCCCGAGCCGGCGACCCACTGCCAGCCGTGCTGGTTGGAGGCCAGGTCGGCGTCCGCCAGGAGGTCGAGGAAGTGGCGGGCGCCGTGCTGCCACTCCAGGTGCAGGTCCTTGACCAGGAAGCTCGCCACGATCATGCGTACCCGGTTGTGCATCCAGCCCTCCGCGCGCAGCTGGCGCATGCCGGCATCGACGATCGGGATGCCGGTCTGCCCGGTCTTCCACGCCTCGAGGTCGTCGCCCGGGTGGTCGTAGGTCATCGCCTCGAAGGTGTGGTCGTAGTAGCCGAACGCCGAGTCGGGCCGCTGGTGCAGGACATCGGCGTAGAACTCCCGGAACCCGAGCTCGCGGGTGTACGCATCGGCCCCGGACAAGCTCAGCGTCGCCAGGTCGGCCAGCATCGTCCGCGGGTGGATCGAGCCCCACTTGAGGTGCACCGACATCCGCGACGTCCGGTCGGGGCCCGGCAGGTCCCGGGCGGTGTCGTAGTCCGGCAGGTCGTCGTCCATGAAGGCGTGCCAGCGCTCGAGCGCAGCCTCCTCGCCGAGGGGCGGCAGGGTCAGGCCGTCGGGGACGGGCGCCTCGTCGATGCGGTGGGTGCGGCCGGTCGGACGCAGCCACGGCGCGTCGTCGACGCGATCGGCCGGGGCTCGCCAGCCGTGCTCGGCCCACCGCCGGTACCAAGGCGTGAATACCCGGAACCCGGTGCCGTCGGGCTTGGTGACCCGGCCGGGCGCGACGGCATAGGGCGATCCGGTCCGGACCAGCGCGATGCCGTGCTCCGCGAGGGCCTGCTCGACGGCGGCATCGCGGCGGGCCCCGTACGGCGCGTAGTCCGCCGACACGTGGACGCTCGTCGCGCCCGCCGCCCGGGCGACCCTGGTCACCTCCGCGACCGGATCGCCGTGCACGACGTGCAGCCCGCCGATGCGGTCGGACAGCTGCGCCAGCAGGCGGGAGAGGTAGGCGACGCGGGTCGTGGCGCGCGGCGTCCAGAGGGTGTCGTCGAGGACGAACAGCGGAACGACCCCGTCCGGCCCCGCGGCGATCGCCTGGTGGAGCGCCGGGTGGTCGCCGAGACGCAGGTCACGGCGGAACCACATCACGGACGTCGCCATGTCTCCCATTGTGCGGCGTGGTGGAGAAGCTCGCAGGGCATGGGACAATGGACGGGTGAGCGAGCTGATCGACACCACCGAGATGTACCTCCGCACGGTCTATGAGCTGGAGGAAGAGGGGATTGTCCCGCTGCGTGCGCGCATCGCCGAGCGCCTGCACCAGAGCGGACCGACGGTCTCCCAGACCGTTGCGCGCATGGAGCGCGACGGCCTGCTCGCCGTCGAGGGCGACCGGCACCTCGAGCTCTCGGAGAAGGGCCGCCAGCTGGCCACCCGGGTCATGCGCAAGCACCGTCTCGCCGAGCGCCTGCTGATCGACGTCATCGGTCTGGAGATCGAGTACGTCCACGAGGAGGCGTGCCGCTGGGAGCACGTGATGTCCGAGCAGGTCGAGCGCCGGCTCATCAAGATCCTCGAGCACCCGACCGAGTCGCCCTACGGCAACCCCATCCCCGGTCTGGCCGAGCTGGGCCAGGTCGTCGACGAGGACCGGTTCCTCAGCGGCGTCGTGGCGATGACCAAGGCCGTCGCGCAGAGCACCGAGCCGAAGCGCCTGGTGATCCGGCGCATCGCCGAGGAGCTGCAGAAGGACACCGAGGTCATGTCGGTCCTGCGGCGCGTCGGGGCACTGCCGGGCAACGACGTCCTGGTGTCGCTCGGACACGACGGCGTCATCGTGGCGCGGCAGGCCGAGACGGCCGAGATCGACCTCGAGGCAGCCGGCCACATCTTCGTCACCGCCTGACGCAACCCACGCGTCAGCGTCCGCAACCCACGCGTCAGCGTGCGCAACCCACGCGTCAGCGTGCGCAACCCACGCGTCAGCGTTTGGGGGGCAGGGGGACGAAGTAGCTCGTGCGGCGGACGTAGTCGTCCCAGCCGGGCTTCTTGCGCTGACCCAGCTCGTTGAGCTTCGCGCCCGTGACGTTGACCAGCGAGTAGGTCATGATCGCCGGCCCGACCAGGGCGACGAGCCCCGGCCACGAGCCCGCACCGACCAGGCCGATGCCCCACCACACGCAGGCGTCCCCGAAGTAGTTGGGGTGGCGGGTCAGGCTCCACAGACCCGTGTCCATGATCTTGCCGCGGTTGGCCGGATCGCTCTTGTACGCCTTGAGCTGGGCGTCGCCGACGGTCTCGAAGAACAGCCCCACGGCCCAGACCAGGATGCCGAGGACCGCCAGCGGCACCGACATGCGGTCGTTGTTCGGGCCGACCATCAGCGGCGCCGACACGATGAACATGGCCACGCCCTGCGGCACGAACACCCGGGTGACCGCCGTCGTGGCGAACGAGCGACCGGCAGCCTCGCCCTTCTGGAGCAGATCGGCGTAGCGGGGGTCCTCGCCCGCGCCTGAGTTGCGTCCGCCGACGTGCCAGGCCAGCCGCAGGCCCCAGACCGCGACCATGGCCAGCACGATCCACCGCTGCGCCCGGCCACCGTCGCCGCCCAGCGACACCAGCGCGGACACGAGCGCCACGACGACGAATCCCAGCCCCCACAGCGTGTCGACGATCGACAGGAGGTGCCGGCGCAGGGCGTACGCCAGCCCGACACCCATGAAGACCAGGAGCGCGCCGAAGCCGGCCGCGAACGTGAGGCCGGTCTGCGCCAGGTCGTTGTCGATCATCGGGTGGTCACGTCAGCCAGTCCAGGGGAGAGGCGGGCATGCCGCTGACGCCACGCGGCGAGGGCTTGACCGCGAGGATCTGGTCGACGCCCATGCGGTTCTCCTCGAAGGCCAACGAGCCGCCGGCGAGGTACAGACGCCACACGCGGGCCTGCTCCTCGCCGATCAGCTTGACCGCGGTGTCCCAGCCCGCCTCGAGCCGGGCCGCCCACCCGGCCACGGTCTGCGGGTAGTGCTCGCGCATCGCCTGGACGTCGCGGATCTCCAGCCCGGAGGCCGCGATGCGCCCGATCGTCGTGGCCAGCGGCACCATGTGCATGTCGGGGGCGATGTAGGTCTCGATGAACGGCCCGCCACCGGGATGGTCAGCGGGGGAGCCGTTGCTGCGGGACATCTGCTGGATCAGCGCGCGCCCGCCCGGCTTGAGGTAGCGGTGGATCGAGTCGACGAACACGATGTACTCCGCATCGCCGACGTGCTCGCCCATCTCGATCGAGGCGATCGCGTCGATGCCGCCGTCACGGACCCCGGAGGCGGCCAGGTCGCGGAAGTGCCGCAGGCTGACGTCGACCCGGTCGGACAGGCCGCGCTCGGCGGCACGAGCCAGGACGTGGTCGCGCTGCTCGACCGACAGCGTCACCCCGGTGACGTGGACGCCGTAGTGCTCGGCGGCGAACAGCGTCAGCGAGCCCCAGCCGGAGCCGATGTCGACCATCTTCATGCCGGGCTGCAGGCCGAGCTTGCGGCAGACCAGGTGCAGCTTGGCGGTCTGCGCCTCCTCCAGCGTCATGTCCGGGGCGGCGTGGAAGCCGCTCGAGTACGCCATGGTCGGGTCGAGGATCAGCTCGTAGAAGTCGTTGGACAGGTCGTAGTGGTGCGAGATCGCCGCTTGGTCGCGTTCTCGGCTGTGCAGCTCCCCGGTCAGGGCGGACTCGGCGGCCGGTGCGGCGGGGCGCGGGCCGATCGCGCCGACCCGCACGGCCAGCCCGACGGCCCTGGCCACCTGGCGCGGGCCGATCCTCGGTCGTCCGGCGAGCTCGTCGGACGCCCGGGCCTCGCGCACGGCGTCCCACATGGCGCGCAGCCCCTCGCCGAGATCGCCCTCGACGTCCAGATCGCCCTGGACATAGGCGCGGGCCACGCCGAGCTCGCCGGGCTTCCACAGGATGTGACGCAGGGCGCGCTTGTCGCGGATCACGACGACGGGCGCCCCCGGGACACCGGCCGCGCTGCCGTCCCACGCCCGCAGCCGGATGGGCAGGTGGAGGCCGAGAGTGTCCTCGGCCAGGGACAACAGGGATGCCGCGATGTTCACCGCGCCAGTCAACCGTCGGCCGCGGGGACCCGCCACCTGAGTTCGCCCGGTGGGGCAGAATGTCCCCATGAGCGTTGGTACCAGGATCGAGCACTGGTTCCGGCGGACGGGCTCGGAGGTCCTCGGCTGGCTCCTGGTGCCGGTCGGCATCGTCATGATGCCCGCTCCGGGCCCCGGCACCCTCGTGCTCGTCGCCGGTCTCGCGCTCCTGGCCCGGCACTACGTGTGGGCCCAGCGGCTGCTGGTGCCGCTGGAGCGCGCCGCGATCGAGGCAGCCAAGTTCGGTGTCGCGACCCTGCCGCGCATCCTGCTCAGCCTGCTGGGAGTCGTGTGGCTCGTCGCGCTGGGCTTCATCTGGTGGATCAAGCCGAACATCCCCGAGTTCGACGTGCTGGGCATCGGCGTCGGCCCGGAGCTGCCCGCGGCCGGCTGGGGCACGGCGCTGGGCCTGTGGACGTCGGCCGTGGCGGCCCTGGGGCTGCTCGTCTACAGCATCGTGAAATGGCGCGAGCCCCGCTCAGCACGCCGACGGGCGACGGATTGGCAGGCCCCGTAGTGTTCGTGCTGGCGCGGCCCGCCGGTCGCCGTCCATCCCCGTGAACCCGGCTCGAGAAGGACGATCAACACTGTGGCACTGCGACGCACGCTCCTGACCCTGACCACCGGCCTGGCGCTGACGATCGGCATGTCGCCGCTCGCGCCGGCAGGCGCCGAATCGGTCGATGCGGAGGCGGCCGACATCCTGGCGTCGGCTCCCTCGGGCGAGCCGGTCACCGTCGTGACGACCACGCAGACCGCGGACGGTCCCCAGTTCTCGACCAAGGTCACCCGCTCGCGCGGAGAGGCGCTCGATGTCATCTCCTCGGCGCTGGACTCCTCGTCGGTGGACGCCGTCGACGTCGCCCACCCCGTCTCGATCGCGGTGACGGCCGCCAAGAAGAAGTCCAAGTCCAAGAAGTCCAAGCGGGTCAAGCGCTCCAACGACAGCTTGCGCAAGCGGCAGTGGGCCCTGAACCGGCTGGATGTGGAGAAGGTCTGGCGCAAGTCCTCCGGCAAGCGCGCCGTCGTCGCCGTGATCGACACGGGCGTGTGGGCCAGCCATCCCGATCTCAAGGGCCGTGTGCTCAAGGGGCGCGACTTCATCGAGAACGATCGCTCCGCGGGTGACCGCAACGGCCACGGCACCCACGTCGCGGGGATCATCGCCGCCAAGGCGAACAACAAGCGGGGCATCGCCGGGGTCGCCCCCTCGGCCAAGATCCTGCCCGTGCGGGTCCTGAACGCCGCCGGCGCCGGCAACACGGCCACGGTGGCCCGCGGCATCGTCTACGCCGTCAACAAGAAGGCGGACGTCATCAACCTGTCCCTGGCCGGCGTGCAGTCCGACGCCCAGCTCCAGGCGGCCATCCGCTACGCCCAGTCGCGCAATGTCGTCGTCGTGGCGGCCGCGGGCAACCGCGGCTGCGGCGCCCCGGCGTCCTATCCCGCGGCGTACCCGGGGGTCATCGGGGTCGGCGCGATCCACCGCAACGGCGGCGTCGACCGGTACTCGAACTGCGGCAGCTACGTCGATCTGGTGGCGCCGGGCACCTCGATCCGCTCCACCGTGATCCGGCACCCCTCCCTGGGCCTGCCCTGCCAGTACGGCAAGGACTACTGCATGATGTCCGGGACGTCGATGGCGGCGCCGCACGTCGCAGCCGCCGCGGCGATCCTGAAGTCCAGGACCAAGCGCGGCATGGGCCCCAACAAGATCAAGCGCCTCCTGCTCACCAAGGCTGACGACATCGTGACACCGGGCTACGACACGACCTCGGGCTTCGGGGTCCTGAACATCAAGCGGAGCCTCTCCGGACGCTGAGCCGTCCGGAAGGGGGTCGCCAACGGGCGGCTCATGACTGACACTGGAGCATGGCTGAAGTCTCATGTGATGTCGTCGTGGTCGGTCTGGGTCCCGGCGGGGAAGCGCTGGTGGCCCGACTCGCCGCGGCGGGCCTGGACGTCGTGGCCGTCGAGAAGGAGCTGGTCGGGGGCGAGTGCCCCTACTGGGGGTGCATCCCGTCCAAGATGCTGATCCGGGCCGCGAACGCCCTGGCGGAGACCCGCCGGGTGGACCGCCTCGCCGGCAAGGCCACGGTGACCCCCGACTTCGGGCTGGTGGCGCGGCGCATCCGGGAGGAGGCGACCGATGACTGGGACGACACCGTCGCGGCCGACCGCATCACCGATGCGGGCGCCCGGCTGGTCCGCGGGCACGGGCGCCTCGACGGTGATCGCCGGGTCGTCGTGGGGGACGACGTCTTCGTCGCGTCCGCCGGCGTCGTGCTGAACACCGGGACGGCGGCTGCCGTGCCGCCGGTGCACGGGCTCGCCGACACCCCGTTCTGGACCAACCGGGAGGCGCTGGAGGCCGAGGCCGCGCCGGCGTCCATGATCGTGATCGGGGGCGGCTCGATCGGGGTGGAGCTGGCGCAGGCGTTCGCGCGCTTCGGCACCGAGGTCACGGTGCTGGAGGTGGGACCCCGCATCCTGGCCGTCGAGGAGCCCGAGACGTCCGAGCTCATCGCGGGCGTGTTCGAGGCCGAGGGCATCGGCGTCCACGCCGGCATCACGATCGACGCGGTGGCGCACGACGGCGAGGTGTTCCACGTGACCTGCGGCCAGGTCACCTTCGAGGCCGAACGGCTGCTGGTCGCGGCGGGACGGAAGCCGCGCATCGACGACGTCGGCCTGGACACCGTCGGCGTCGAGCCGGGGCGGCACCTGACCGTCGACGACTCGATGCAGGTCACACCCGGCCTGTGGGCGATCGGCGACATCGTCGGTCGTGGCGCCTTCACGCACGTGTCGATGTATCAGTCCGAGCGGGCGGCGCGATCGATCCTCGGCGAACCGCTGGGGGAGTACGACACGAGCCTGCCGCGGGTCACCTTCACCGATCCGGAGGTCGGTGGGGTCGGCCTCACCGAGCAGCAGGCCCGCGACCGGGGCATCTCGGTGCGCATCGGCTCGACCGACCTGGCCGCGAGCAGCCGCGGCTTCGTCCACGGTCCCGGCAACGAGGGCCTCATCAAGATCGTCATCGACGAGGACGCCGGTGTCGTCGTCGGGGCGAACTGCGTGGGGACGACCGGGGGAGAGACGGTGTCCGCGCTGGCGTTCGCGGTCCGCGCGCAGATCCCCGTCGAGACGCTGCGCAACACGATCTACGCCTATCCGACGTTCTGGCGGGCCATCGAGTCGGCCCTCTAGCGGTCGCCGCTCAGGTCTGGCCCAGCAGCGCGAGCACCTCGCGCTCCAGCTTGCGGCTGGTCGGCGCTCCCGGGGCGACCCGGCGGTGGACCGGCGAGACCGTCTTGCCGACCTGGAACAGGTCGATGACGCGCGGGTCGACGTACGACGACCGGGCGACGGCCGGGGTGTTGCCCAGGTGCTCCGAGACGTCGCGCATCGCGGCCGCGACGACGCGCTTGCGCCGGGACACCGTCGACCCGTCGTGGCCGGCCAGGGCCAGGGCCGCGATCGTGGTGCCGCGCCAGGTCCGGAAGTCCTTGGCGGAGTGGTCCTCGCCCAGCAACGACTTGATGTACGCATTGACGTCGGACGCGTCCAGGTCGTGCCAGTACCGCCCGGACTTGTACGCCAGCAGCCGGTTGCTGCCGCCCCGGCGCCGGCGCAGCGTCTCCAGCACCTCCCGGACACGGTCGTCGCGCACCGTGACGTCGACCTCCTGGCCGGACTTCGCCGTGTACGCGAAGGACAGGCCCCGTCCCGCGGGGTGCACGTGCTGCTTCTCCAGCGTGGTCAGCCCGAAGCTGCCGTTCTCCTCGGCGTACCGCACCGAGCCGATGCGGAACATGCCGAGGTCGAGCAGGCTGAACGCGGTCGCGGACACCCGTTCGAGGGTCAGGCCCTCGCCGCCGAGATCGCGGCGGGCGCGCCCGCGGTGCGCCAGCAGGGAGGCGGCGAAGTCCTCCATCCGCTCGAACTTCTCCTGGTCGCGTCGTTCGCGCCACTGCGGGTGGTAGATGTACTGACGCCGCCCGGCGTCGTCGGTGCCGACGGCCTGCAGGTGGCCGTTGTCGACCGAGCAGATCCACACCTCGGTCCACGCCGGGGGGATGACCAGCAGCTTGCAGCGCTCGACCTGCTCGGGCTCGAGCGGTCGGCCGTCCTCGTCGAGGTACCGAAATCCCCGGCCGTGCTTGACCCTGGTCCAGCCGGGAGAGCTGACGGACGTGCGGCGGAGGCGGACCATGGTGGGACCACGCTAGGCGCAGGCGGTCCCGTCGGCACGTCGAAGCATCACGCCGGCGAGGTCACGCTGCGGCGGTGCCACACCCAGTCCGTCGGCATCGTGACGCCGTCCAGGCCGATCCCCTGGAAGATGAGCCGGTAGGCATCGGGATTGTCCTGCCGTTGCTGCTCGAGGCCACGGTTCAGGTTGGCCCACAGCGGGGTGCTGCTCGGCGAGCCGAGGTACTCGGCGGTCTTGGTGCCGGGCAGCGCGTGGATGTGCAGGCCCAGTGCGCTCAGCAGCTGGCGCACGTGGGAGTCCAGGATCATGACGATGAAGTCGATGTCGTTGGCGTACGCCGCCCGCACGATGCCGTGGTACAGCGCACCGGCGCACAGCCCGCCGCGGCCCGCGCCCTTGCGGACCGCGATCGTGGAGATGTCCCAGGTCCGGGCGGGATCGACGCCGGCGGCGCGGGCCGAGCGCAGCCCGTCGACCTGCCACGGCGGACGGCTCACGTCGTTGAGCGTCTTGAGCCCTTTGGGGCCGGGGGCGATGAAGCGCAGCGCCGCCGCGGCCACCCCGTCGTCCTGCATGACCACCATGAATCCGGTCGAGTCGGTGTAGGGGCCGTACTCGACGTCGAACTCCTCCGACGTGTTGCCGTAGGCCTCCAGGAATACATCGGACTCGCACTGCTTGGCAGCGGCGAGCTCGTCGCCCACTGGATCGAACACGAAGCGCAGGGGTGCTGCGGTCATCGTGACTCCTCTCGGTCCTGCTCGGGGTCTGCAACGTCCTTTGCCGACGACTCGGAGGAGTTGTTGTTCCGGGTCCAATCGCGCACCCAGCGCTCGACCTGGTCGGCGGGCATCGGGCGGGCGAGGTGGTAGCCCTGCACCGTGTCGATGCCCATCGCGACCAGGGCGACGAGGTCGGCGGCGTTCTCGACGCCCTCGGCGACGATGCGCATCTCCAGGGCGTGCGCGAGCTGGATCGTGGAGGCCACGATCATCCGGCTGCGGGCGTCGCTCGCCACGTTGGCGATCAGCGCGCGGTCGATCTTGAGCTCCTGCACCGGGAGGTTGCGCAGATAGGTCAGGGACGAGAACCCCGTCCCGTAGTCGTCGATCGCGACCTGCACGCCATGGCTGCGCAGCTCGAGCAGGACCTCGCGGGTGTGCTGCGGATCGTCCAGGAAGGTGTCCTCGGTGACCTCCAGGACGAGGCGGTCGACGGGGATGTCCCATTTCTCGATGGCCGCGTACAACCGCGGGAGGAAGGTCGGTCCCAGCAGCTCGGGAGGCGCGCAGTTGATCGCGACGGCGACGTCCAGACCGGCCCGGCGGCGCGCGTCGAAGTCCTCGACGGCCTGCTTGGCCACGACCTCGGACAGCTGCCCCATCAGGCCTGCACGCCGGGCGGCGGGCAGGAACGAGACCGGGCTGATCACCCCCTGGATCGGGTGCCGCCACCGCACCAGGGCCTCCAGGCCGCACACCTGCATCGTGGCGGCGTCGAGCTGGGGTTGGTACCAGACCTCGATCTGGCCGTCGGCGATGGCCTTGCGGAGCTCCTCGGCCATCTGCAGCCGCGAGCGGGTGAAGTCGTCGAGCTGGGAGTCGTAGAGCGCGACACCGAGCCCGGCGTTCTTGGCCTGGTACATCGCGACGTCCGCGCGCCGCAGGACCTCGCTGCCGTCATCGTCCTCGGGGCCGGCGACGGTGACGCCGATCGATCCGGCCGGGGTGATCTCGATGTCCTCGACGAGCAATGGCTTGGCCAGCTCCCGGAGCACGTGGTGCGCGGTCTCCATCAGCACGATCTCGTCGGTCGTGTCCATGATGATCGCGAACTCGTCGCCGCCGAGACGGGCGACCCGCGCGTGGGCGTCGACGCCCTCGGTCATCCTGACCGCCACGAGCCGGAGCACGGTGTCGCCCGCACGGTGGCCGAGGGAGTCGTTGATGTCCTTGAAGCCGTCGAGGTCGAGCAGCATGAGGGCCAGGGGGTTGCGGGCGGCCAGCTCGGTCGACAGCCAGGCCCGTACCGCTCGCCGGTTGGGCAGCTTGGTGAGGTCGTCGGTCTGGGACAGCGCGAATGCGTCGTTGGCCCGGTTGGCGTCCCGCAGCGCGAGGACCAGTCGGGCGCCGACGGCCACCAGCGTGAGGATGGACGGCGGCAGCATGTAGTAGGCCAGCGTGTCGTCCGGACGCAGCGTCAGGACGATCAGGGCGACGACTCCGGCCCCCATCAGGACGGGGGTGTCGGCGCTCTTGGGGACGGCGCGGATGACCGACTGCGGGGGCCGGCACGCCGCTGCGACCAGCAGGGAGAAGCTGGCTCCCCACAGGGCGTAGCTGACGTTGCCGAAGTCGTAGGTGCTGGCCGAGCCCTGCAGGGCCAGCGCGGAGTCGGCCACGCCCAGCAGGAGGAACGCCCCGCCGATCATGAGGGACTTGCGGCGGTCCGTCCGGGTCTGCAGGAGGGACTGGCCGAGCACGAGGAGCGCCAGGATCATGTCGGCCAGCGGGTAGATCAGCGCCAGCAGCAGCGACACCCCCTCCTGGTGGGACGCCGCCTGGACCGGGGTGACCACCAGGAGGCAGGCCAGGCTGGCGGTTCCGCCGCAGATGATGACGATGTCCAGCCAGCTGCGGGCGGGACGTGCCTGGCGCCGGTCGACATCGCGCAGCAGGTAGCCGGCCATGCCCAGGTAGGACACCAGGAACAGCCACTCCCCGTTGCCGGGGAACGTCGCCTCCTGATCGACCCGGGCGGCGTTGACCAGGATCGACCCCAGCGCCCACGTCGAGAGCGCGGCGATCAGCAGCACCAGGGCGAGTCGCCGCTTGGGATGGATCGCTGCCGCGAGTGCCGTCTGCAGGACGAGCAGGGGGAAGAAGATCGCGAGCGCAGTGAGCAGCACCGTGGGAGTGTGCTGGCCCGTGGACTGCAGGATCTCGTCGACGAGGATGCCGACGAGCATCACCGCCCACGGCAGGGGCGCGACGATCCGCTGGGCCAGGGCGAGGCGGGAGCGCGGCGCGCCGCGGGTCAGCAAGCTCACCACGATCTGCTGTCCCCTGTCGCACGATGGTCGGTGTCCGGCACGTCCTCCAGTGCTGGGGACGTGTCGGGCTCAAGAGTATTCAGGATGAAGTCCACATCGTCGGTCGAGGTCAGCGGGTTCACGAAACACAGCCGCAGCGCCGGTTTCCCCGCGTAGGTCGTGGGCGTCACGAGGGCCGTCCGGCGGGACCGGAGCCCGGCGGACCAGGCGGCGTATCGCGCGGCGTCCCAGCCGATCCGGCGGAACAGCACGACCGAGAGCCGGGGCTCTGTCACGAGCTCGAGGTGTGGGGCCGCCTCGACTTGTTTGGCGGCGTAGCCGGCCACGGCCAGGCAGGTCTCGACGGCGTCGACGTAGGCATCGGTGCCATTGGCCACCAGAGAGGCCCACACCGGGATCCCTCGCGCCCGGCGGGTCAGATGAGCCGCGTAGTCGGCGGGGTTGTCGTCGTCGTTGTCGACGGCGTCGAGGTATGCGGCACGCTGCCGGTGGGCGGAACGGGCCACGGCGGGGTCCAGGTACAGCACCGCCGCGCAGTCGAATGGCGTGAACAGCCACTTGTGCGGATCGATCGTGACCGAATCGGCCCGCTGGATGCCGTCGAACTGCGGGCGCCGGGTCGGGGACAGCAGGGCGGCCCCGCCGTAGGCGGCGTCGACGTGCATCCAGATGCCGCGTGCCTCGCAGGTCGCGGCGATCCCGGCGAGGTCGTCGATCGCCCCGGTGTTGGTGGCGCCGGCGTTCGCGACGACCGCCACGACGTCCCGTGGGTCGAGCGAGTCCAGCACGGTCGCCAGGTCCGCGGCCCCCGTGGGGTGGTCGGGGGAGCCTGCCGAGACGACCCGGCAACCCATGATCGCGGCGGCCGAGCGGATCGAGGAGTGCGCGGCGGCGCTGATCACGATGACATCCGGAAGGCCACCGCCAGAGCCCACCCGGTCGTGGCGGGCCGCCACGAGGGCGCTGAGATTGGCGAGCGACCCGCCGCTCACGAAGACGCCGTGGGCGTCCTCGGGATAGCCGATGACATCGCACAGCCAGCGCACCGCCATCCGCTCGGCGACGACGACGTCCCCGGCCTCCAGCTCGCTGCCGCCGTACACGGCGGCCGCAGACAGTGCGGCGTCGGCGATGACGGCAGCCGGCGTCGGGGATCCGCCGACGAAGGCCAGGTAGCGGGGATGGTCGGCCGGGAAGCTGCTCGGCAGCAGGACATCGCGCAGCAACGCCCAGGTGGCCCGGATGCCGATCCCCGAACGGCCCACCGCAGGGAGCGCGCCCGCGCTGCCGGGCGGGATCAGGACAGGCGCGTCGCGTCGATCGGCGATCCAGGCGGCGAGCTCGCCGAGCACCTGCCGTTCCTGCAGCGCGAAGTCGTGCACGTCGGCCCATCGAGTCAGAAGTGGTGGGATGACGCCCGCAGCGAGCGGCACCGAGACCGGCCCTGCGCAGTTCTCCCCGAAACGTTCTTGGCGAGGATAACGGTGTCGTGGGTCATCTGGCTGCACGGCGGGACGTGAGTGGGGTCACTGGTCCGGTCCGCTCGGGGTGCCCTCGACAGGAATCGAACCTGTGGCCTACCGCTTAGGAGGCGGTCGCTCTATCCGACTGAGCTACGAGGGCGTGGAGTCAGGTTATCGACTCTTGGTCCGACACCCTACGATCGCCCTTGTGTCATGCCGCCGGAACCACCCCATGTGCCGGGGTTGCGCGCGATGAGACGTCTGCTGGTCGGCCTCTCGATCCTGGTCATGGTGGCCGGCGGGATCGTGTTCTACGCGGCGAACGGGGACGCCACCGAGCAGGTCCGGACCGCCCCCGCGGGGTGCTCGATCGCCCGGCCGCTGCCGCCGGGCAGCACGATGCACACGATCACCTCCGGCGGGCACACCCGCCGGTACCTGCTGCACGTCCCCCCGACGTACCAGGGCAACACCGCGGCGCCGGTCGTGCTGATGTTCCACGGCCTCGGCGGCGACCCGAAGACCGTCGTGGACGCCACCGACATGGCTGACCGCGCCGACGAGGACGGGACGGTCCTGGTCGTCCCGCTCGGCCGCGGCACCCCCTCGGAGTGGAAGTTCCGCGATCCGGTCGGCGATCCCGACTCCGACCTGACCTTCGTCCGTGACCTGGTGCGCCACGTCCAGCGCACGGCCTGCACCGATCCGTCCCGCCTGTACGCCGCCGGATTCTCCAACGGCTCGGCGCTGACGCTCGCGCTGGCCTGCGACGGCACGACGAGGTTCGCCGCCTACGCCGCGGTCTCCGGCCCGTTCTACGAGCCGCGGTGCGATGACGCCCCGCCCGCCTCGATCATCTACTTCCACGGGACGTCCGACACCACGGTGCCGTTCGGCGGCGCCGAGACCGTCATCGGTCGCCTGCCCCCGGTCAACGACACGATGTCCAACTGGGCGACCCGCGGGCGGTGCCCGTCGTCACAGGCGTCCACCACCGCCGACGACGCGGTCCGCCACTTCGCCTGGCGAGGCTGCCGGGGCGGCACCGACGTCGACATCTACGCGGTGGTCGGCGGTGTCCACGGCTGGCCGGGCGGCGGTCCGATGTCCCCCGGCCGGGCCTCGCAGACCAAGGACAGCCCGGTCGACGCGACCGCGCTGCTGTGGTCCTTCTTCCAGCGTCACCCGCGTACCCCCGTGTCTGCGGGGTGACAATGGGGGCATGACGGACGTGCGCGCATGACCAAGCCCATCGAGACCTGGCTCACCGACATGGACGGTGTCCTCGTCCACGAGGAGAAGGTGATCCCCGGTGCGCCCGAGTTCATCGCCCGCCTCCGGGAGGCCGGCCGCAAGTTCCTGGTGCTGACCAACAACTCGATCTTCACGCCGCGCGATCTGTGTGCCCGCCTCCGGGCGGCCGGCATCGACGTGCCCGAGTCGGCGATCTGGACGTCCGCCCTGGCGACGGCGCAGTTCCTGAACGAGCAGCGCCCCGAGGGCACCGCCTATGTCATCGGCGAGGCCGGGATGACCACGGCCCTGCACGACGTCGGCTACATCATGACCAGCAACGCACCCGACTACGTCGTGCTGGGGGAGACCCGGACCTACTCGTTCGAGGCGATCACCCGCGCGATCCAGCTGATCGAGGCCGGGGCCCGGTTCATCGCGACCAATCCCGATGCGACGGGCCCCTCCCCGGCCGGATCGTTGCCCGCGACGGGATCGGTGGCGGCGCTGGTGACCAAGGCCACCGGCGTCGAGCCCTACTTCGTCGGCAAGCCCAATCCGCTGATGATGCGCAGTGCACTCAACAAGATCGAGGCGCACTCGGAGACCACGGTCATGATCGGCGACCGGATGGACACCGATGTCCTGTCGGGCCTGGAGTCCGGGCTGCGGACCTTCCTGGTGCTGAGCGGCTCGACGCGCCCCGGCACGGTGGACCGGTACCCGTTCCGTCCCACCCAGGTGTTCTCCTCGATCGCCGACATCGTCCCGCTGGTGACCCAAGAAGCTACCGACGAGTAGGCGAAGCCGGACTAAGGTTGTTATCGTTTCGCAGTCTCCTGGCGGGCCCGACCGGTCCTGACGGAGGCGCCCGGACGATCTCGTGCCGGGTCAGCCCACCCAGGGAGTCGATCGTGAAGATTTTCCTCACGGGTGCAAGCGGAGTGATGGGCCGATCGTCCATCGATGCCTTGCACCGAGCCGGCCACGACGTGGTCGGTCTGGCGCGTACCCCTGACTCCGCGAGCCGGCTCGCCGCCCTCGGCGTGGAACCCTGCCTGGGTGACGTCTACGACCGCGCGGCGATGACAGCCGGCATGCAGGGCTGCGATGCGGTCGCCAATCTCGCGACGAAGGTCCCGATCGGCGCGCAGGCGCTGCGCCCCGGATCGCTCAAGGCGATCGACCGCATCCGGCTGCACGGCTCGAAGGTCGTCACGGAGGCCGCGCGCCGGGCCGGTGTGGGACGACTGGTGCAGCAGAGCCTCAGCTTCATCTACGCCGACCACGGCGACGAGTGGGTCGACGAGCGCTGCCCCGTCGACGTGACCCGGGCGACCGAGCCGGTCGTCGTGGCCGAGGACAACGTCCGCGCCCTCGCCGACGAGGGGGGAGTCCCGGTCAGCCTGCGCTTCGGCCTGATCACCGGCGACGACCCCAACACGGCGTGGCTGTTCCGCCGCGCCGCCGCAGGTCGCTCGATCGGCCTCGGTGAGGCGGAGTCCTGGATGCACGTCATCCACCCCGACGACGTCGGGACCGCGGTGGTCCATGCGCTGACGGCGCCCGCCGGTGTCTACAACGTGGGCGCCGAGCCGGTGCTGCGCCGGAGCTACGTCGACACGATCGCCGCCGCCGCGGGGCGCACGAAGGGCGGACACTTCCTGCCCCCATGGATCCTGCGGCTGGGTGCCGAGAAGCTGGAGATCCTGGTGCGCTCGCAGCGGGTCAGCTCGCAGCTGTTCAGCGATCGCACCGGATGGCACCCGATCCGTCCCACCCTGTCACCGGACTGGTTCGATGACCTCGTCCCGGCCTGATCGGGCCGAGCAGGAGCGCCGCCGCCGGGCGGCCGAGCTGCTCGGTGACCTGCTGCCCACCACGACGTCCGACGAGACCGACGAGGGCTGGAACGAGCAGCGCGGGACGTCACGCGACGAGGAGCTGCTGCGCGACGTCCCGCCCCACCACGGCTGAGGGCCGCCCTACAGCCCGCCGGTCCCGCCGGGGGGCGTCCCGCCGGGGCGCTGCGCCAGGGAGTCGCGGATCTCGCGCAGCAGCGCGATGTCCTCGCTGACGCCCTCGGGCTCGGGCTCCGTGCCGCGGTCCCGCATCTCGTTGACCTTCTTCATCGGCACCACGATGAAGAAGTAGACGACGGCCGCGGTGATCGCGAACGTGATGACCTGGTTGATGAAGCCGCCGACGTCGATCAGCGTCTTCGGGTTGTCGCTGAAGATCTTGAAGCCCAGGCCGTTGGCGGAGTTCGCGCCCCCGAACGCGGCCAGCAGCGGGTTGATGAACGATGACGTGAACGAGGCCACCAGCGCCGTGAACGCGGTGCCGATGACGACCGCGACGGCGAGGTCGACGATGTTTCCGCGGAGCAGGAAGTCCTTGAATCCCTTGAGCATGTGTCCTCCTGGGTGGGTGGTTCCTCGACCCTAGCCACGACCGGGAGCCGTTCACTACCCGCCAGAGGTCCCGCGACCGGACGAGCCGATGACGCTCAGGCGTGAGGACAGGCCGGCCTGGGCCAGCGCCAGCGCCCCGTCCTCGGTGGTCACGACGCCGAGGGCGGCCACGTCGGCGTCCTCGGCTCCGGGCACCGTGACCACCTCGGCGTCACGGACCACGACCTCGGCGGGGGTCTCACCGCCCGGGTCGACCGCCACGACGTCGACCCGGTCGCCGACCCGCACCGCGGTCGCGTCGGCGGGGTCGATGCGGATCGTGGCGAAGACGGCGCCCTCGCCGTGACCCGAGAGCGCGCCGGGGCCGATGACGCGGAAGTCCGTCAACGGCTCGCCGGCCCGCATGGGCCCGGCCACCCGGCGGCCGATCGCCTCGCTCCGGCCGAGGACGTGCGCCGGAACCGCAGACGGCGCCACGGCGGCGTTGTGCACGTCATCGGCGGTCACGACATGGCCGCTGGGCAGGTCGTGGCGGGCGACCAGGACCGGCTCGGTCCGCGGGGCCTGCCGCACGGCGGTCAGCCCCGCCAGCACCGCCAGCCCGGCGAGGACGGCCGCGATCAGTCGTCGGTGCTCGTCGAGGAGCAGCTGGAGACGTCCCATCCCCGGAGGCTAGGCCGGTGGCGGCGCGAGCGTCCGGGGCTGTCCACAGGCCTGCTCAGGCGGCGGAGTCGGACCCGGTCTTCTTGGCGGGCGTGGCCGCGGCGGGCTTGCTGTCGCCGGAGCCCGACGAGCTGCTCGAGGTCGAGGTGGTCGACGAGGTCGAGCTGGTGGAGGCCGTCGACGACGAGCCCGACCGGCTGTCGGTCTTGTAGAACCCGGAGCCCTTGAACACCACACCCACGGCGTTGAACACCTTGCGGAGATCTCCTCCGCAGCTCGGGCACACGGTCAATGCATCGTCGGTGAAGCTCTGCTGGACCTCCAGCGCTTCTCCGCAGTCCTTGCACTGGTACTGGTACTTCGGCACGACTTGCTCCGCTCGGTCGATATTGCGATCCCAAGGGTACAGTTGTGCCACCGTGACCGATCACTTCCCTCATGGGGACAGCCCTTCCGGAGCACATCGATGACCGAATGGCTACTCCTGGCCAGTTCCGTGCTCCTCATGTTCGCCTGCGGTGTGTTCGTCGCCGCCGAGTTCTCCTTCGTGACCGTCGACCGGGCCACGATCGAGCGCGATGCCGCCGCCGGCGACAAGGGAGCCCAGGGCACGCTCATCGCGCTGCGGTCCCTGTCGACCCAGCTCAGCGGCGCGCAGCTGGGCATCACGATCACGAACCTGGCCATCGGCTTCCTGGCCGAACCGGCGATCGGCAGCCTCCTGCGCGATCCACTCGCCTCGGCCGGGCTCGAGGGCGGCGCGCTCCGTGGCACGTCCTATGCGATCGCCCTGGTGTTCAGCACCGTCGTGACGATGCTGATCGGCGAGCTCGTGCCCAAGAACTTCGCCCTGGCGCTGCCGCAACGCTGCGCGGCCGCCACCCAGCTGCCGCAGCGGATCTTCACCAAGATCATGGCCTGGCCGATCCGCCTGCTCAACGGGATGGCCAACGCCATCCTGCGCGCGCTGGGGGTCGAGCCGCAGGAGGAGCTGCGCTCGGCCCGCTCGCCCGTCGAGCTGCGGTCGCTGGTGCTGCGCTCCGCCCTGGAGGGCGCGATCGACGACGAGACCGCAGAGCTGGTGGCCCGCAGCATCGCCTTCGGTGACCGGACCGCGGCCGACGTCCGGACCCCGCGGGTGCGGGTGCACTTCCTGGAGGGACGCGACACGGCGCTGGACGTCATCGAGGCGGCCCGGCAGACCGGTCACTCACGCTTCCCGGTCATCGGCCGATCGCCGGACGACATCTTGGGCATCGTGCACGTCAAGCAGGCCGTGGGCGTCGACGTCGACCGGCGCCGCAACGTCCGGGTCGTCGACATCTCCGCGCCGGCCACGATCGTCCCCGACAGCATCGAGCTGGACCCGCTGCTGTCGCTGCTGCGCGAGCAGGGCATGCAGATGGCCGTCGTCGTCGACGAGTACGGCGGCACCGACGGAGTCGTGACGCTGGAGGATCTCGTCGAGGAGATCGTGGGCGACATCGCCGACGAGCACGACCGGCTCTCCTCGCGCAGCCGGCACCGCCGCGACGGCACGTGGTCGCTGTCGGGTCTGCTGCGGCCCGACGAGGTCGAGGAGCAGACCGGCATCCCGCTGCCCGAGGGCGAGGACTACGAGACGATCGCCGGCCTCATCCACGACGAGCTGGGACGCATCGCGGTGCGCGGCGACGTCGTCACGCTCACCGTGGACCGCAGGCCCGAGGACGATGACGAGGACCCCGAGCCGATGATCGTCACCCTGACCGTGGAACGCATGGAGGGACGCCGCATCGACCGCGTCTCGTTGACCGCCGACGCGGTGCAGACGGCCGGTGAGCAGGCATGAGCGACTGGTTCGCGGTCCTGCTGACCGTGGTGCTGCTGGCACTGAACGCCCTGTTCGTGGCGGCCGAGTTCGCACTGATCTCGGCCCGGCGGACACAGCTGGAGCCGCGGATCGCCGCCGGCTCCCGTCCCGCCCGCATGGCGATGCGGGCGATCGAGAACATCACCCAGGTCATGGCCGCCGCCCAGCTGGGCATCACGATCTGCTCATTGGGCCTCGGTGCGGTCGGCGAGCCGGCCATCGCCCACCTGCTGGAACCGCTGTTCGAGGCCGCCCATGTGCCCGAGGGCCTGGTGCACCCCATCTCGTTCACGATCGCGATGACCGTCGTGGTGGGCGCGCACGTCGTGCTCGGCGAGATGGTGCCCAAGAACCTGGCCCTCGTCGGCCCCGACCGGGCCGCGCTGGTGCTCGGCCCGTTCATGCTGGGCGTCGTCCTGGTGCTCAAGCCGTTCGTGGTCCTGCTCAACGGCGCGGCCAACCTGATCGTCCGGATGTTCCGGGTCGTGCCGGTCGACGAGGTGTCGTCGACGTTCACGCATGACGAGGTGGCCGGTCTGGTCGAGGAGTCGCGCCGCGAGGGCCTGCTGGACGAGGACGAGTACGGGCTGGTCTCCGGCGCGCTCGACTTCTCCGACGGCACCGTCGACCAGGTGCTGATCCCGCTGGCGGGCCTCGTCACGATCACCCCGAACGCCACCCCGATCGATGTCGAGCGGGCCTGCGCCGAGACCGGCTTCTCGCGCTTCCCGGTCACCGACGCGCTGGGCGACCTGAGCGGGTACCTGCACATCAAGGACGTCCTGGAGACCGACGAGCGGTCCCGCCGCGAGACGATCGCCGACAAGTGGGTGCGCCCGCTCGCGACCGTGGTCGCGGGTTCGGGCCTGTACGAGGCCCTGCGCACCATGCAGGCCCGGGGCTCGCACATGGCGCGGGTCGCCGACGCGAACGGCACGGTGCTGGGCGTCATCATGCTCGAGGACGTGCTCGAGGAGCTCGTCGGCGAGATCCGGAGCAGCAGGCCCGCCCTCGGTGCGTGAGAATGGCCCGGTGCTACGCATCGGGAGGATCATCGCGGCTCTGCTGGGTCTCGTGCTGATCGGGATCGCCGTGTTCTCGTTCATCACGGTCCGCCGGTCCTTCCCGGACACCACCGGAGAGGTGCAGATCGCCGGTCTCGGCGGCGAGGTGACGGTCAAGCGCGACGGCAAGGGCATCCCGCAGATCTACGCCGACACCCCAGAGGACCTGTTCCTGGCCCAGGGGTACGTCCACGCGCAGGACCGGTTCTACGAGATGGACTTCCGCCGGCACGTCACGGCCGGGCGGCTGGCCGAGCTGGTGGGCGATGCCGCCCTCGAGACCGACAAGTTCGTCCGGACGCTGGGCTGGCGCCGGGTCGCGGAGAAGGAGCTCGCGCTCCTGGACGACGACACCCGGAGGCTCGTCAACGCCTATGCCCGTGGTGTCAATCGCTACATCGAGGACCGGTCTGCGGCACAGCTCTCGCTGGAGTACGCGGTGCTCGGCCTGACGGGTCCCAGCTACCGTCCGCAACGGTGGACGGCGGTCGACTCGCTGGCGTGGATCAAGGCCATGGCCTGGGACCTGCGCAGCAACATGAACGACGAGATCTCGCGCGTCCTGTCCACGGCCGACCTGGGCGTCGACGAGGTCGAGGAGCTGTACCCGGACTACCCGTCGGCCCACGCGCCGATCGTCACCCAGAAGGGGACGGTCGAGGCGGGGCGGTTCGTCCAGGCGCCGGATGCCGCCGGCCTGGCCCGCTCGGCCGTCGCCTCGCTGAAGGCTGCGAAGAGCGGGGCCGACGCGCTGCCCGCCCTGCTGGGCACCGGTGACGGCATCGGCTCCAACTCCTGGGTCGTGGGTGGTGACATGACCAGCACCGGCAAGCCGATCCTGGCCAACGACCCGCACCTGGCCCCCTCGATGCCGGGCATCTGGTACCAGGTGGGCCTGCACTGCCGGACGGTCGACGAGGCCTGCCCGTACGACGTCGCCGGTTTCTCGTTCTCCGGCCTGCCCGGCGTGGTCGTCGGCCACAACGCCTCGATCGCGTGGGGCGTCACCACGATGTACGCCGACGTGGCCGATCTGTACCTGGAGAAGGTCACCGGCGACAGCTACGAGTACGACGGGCAGCAGATCCCCCTGGAGACCCGTCAGGAGTCCTTCGAGGTCGCCGGTGGCCAGACCGAGACCATCACGGTCCGGTCGACGCGGCACGGACCGATCCTGTCCGACCTGGACGAGGACGCCGCCGACGTGGGCCGGTCCGAGCAGAAGAATGCCGAGGCCGGCAGCTACGAGGTGGCGCTGCGCTGGACGGCGCTGGACCCCCAGCCGACGATCAAGGCGGTCTTCGCCCTCGGCCGGGCGCAGGACTGGGAGCAGTTCCGGGCCGCCGCGAAGCTGTTCACGGTGCCGTCGCAGAACCTGGTGTACGCCGACGTCAAGGGCAACATCGGCTATCAGTCACCCGGCACGATCCCCGTGCGCCGCACCGGCGACGGCCGGTGGCCGGTCCCGGGCTGGGACTCGAGGTACGAGTGGGACGGCTCCCTGCCGTTCGACTCGCTGCCGACGGTGCTCAACCCCGACGAGGGATCCATCGTGACTGCCAACAACCAGGTCATCGGCGACGAGTACCCGGCCGTGCTGGGTGCCGACACCGCGCCGGGATACCGGTCACAGCGCATCCGCGAGCTGCTCGAGGGCCGCGACGACCTGACCGTCGACGACATGTCGACAATCCAGAACGACACCTACAACGCGAATGCGGCCAGGCTCGTGCCCGCGCTGCTCGACGTCGACATGGGCAAGGGGTACTACCGACAGGGGCAGGCCACCCTGGAGAAGTGGGACCTGCACCAGGACGCGGACTCCCCGGGAGCGGCGTACTTCAACGTCGTCTGGAAGAACCTGCTGGCCCGCACCTTCCATGACGAGCTGCCGAAGAGCCAGTGGCCCGGCGGCGGCGAGCGCTGGTTCTCCGTCATCGACTCGATCCTGGACCGCCCCGGCAACCACTGGTGGGACGACACGACGACCCCCGACGTGCGCGAGAGCCGTGACGAGGTGCTGGCGGCCGCGATGCGCGACGCGCGGGACGAGCTGACGATGATCCAGTCACGCAATCCGCGTGACTGGCGATGGGGCACGATGCACACCCTCGAGCTGGTCAACCCGACACTGGGCGACTCGGGCGTCGGCCTGGTGGACAAGCTGTTCAACCGCGGCCCGATCAAGGTCGGCGGCGGCAGCGGGATCGTCAACGCCACCGGCTGGGACGCGACCGAGGGCTACAAGGTCACGGCCGTGCCGTCGATGCGGATGATCGTCGACCTGGACGATCTGGACCGCTCCCGGTGGATCCAGATCACCGGGGCCTCGGGGCATGCGTTCCACGACCACTACAACGACCAGACCGAGCTGTGGGCCGACGGGCGCACCCTGCCGTGGGCCTTCCGTGCCAAGGCGGTCGACGCGGCGACCGATGACACCTTGACCCTGAAGCCGTCCGGCAGCAGCTAGGGGACGCGGAACAACCCTGCCGGCGTCACGGCCATCTGCACCCGGACGTCGTGGGGCTCGTGCGGCACCTCGGCGAGCAGCTCGTGCGTGAAGACCACTGCGCACACCGGAGCCGTGACCCCGGCCAGCGCCCGGTCGTAGTACCCGGCGCCGCGGCCCAGGCGGTGGCCGGCGTGGTCGACCGCCAGGGCAGGGACGATGACCACCGAGCACATCGCGAGCGCATCGGCGCCCAGCCGCGGGCCATCCGGCTCGGGGATGCCGAGCGCGGTCCGGGTGACGGGCGCCGACGGGTCCAGTGCCACCCAGTCCAGGGTGTGGTCGGCCTCGCTGATCGGGACGAGGACCTCGACACCGCGCTCGTGCAGTGCCGCGACGAGCGGTCCGGTGCCCGGCTCGGTCGGCATCGACAGGTAGCACGCGACGCGGGTGGCCCTCGCGACCAGCGGCGTCGCGAGGAGGTGGGCGGCGATCGCCTCCGCGGCGTCGGCGCGCTCGGCATCGGTCATGAGGCGCCTGCGAGCCAGCAGCTCGGCCCGTGCTGATGTCTTCGGCACGCGCTGACGGTAACCTATGTGGGATGTCCGGACTGACGATGGCACAGCAGCGGATGAGTGACGCCGGCGTAGCACAGCGCGCGATCGACGTGTTCTCATCCTTCTACGACCAGCTCGAGCAGGGCGCGACGGGAATGATCCCGGAGTCGGAGATCGACCCACTGGTCGACGTCGACCACGCGGGCGCCATCTCGCTGAGCGACGAGGAGTGCCGCGCCGCCGCAGCGGTCACGGCCGTCATCAAGCTCAACGGCGGTCTCGGCACCTCGATGGGCCTGGACCGGGCCAAGACGCTGCTGCCGGTGCGCCCCGACCTCACCTTCCTGGACGTCATCGCAGGCCAGGTGCTGGCGATGCGCGAGGAGCTGGACGTCCCGCTGCCGTTGCTGTTCATGAACAGCTTCCGCACCCGCGACGACACGCTCGCGGCGCTGGAGAAGTACGACCTGGCGGTCGAGGGCCTGCCGATCGACTTCCTGCAGAACCGTGAGCCGAAGCTGCGCGCCGACGACCTCACACCGGTCGACTGGCCGGCCGATCCAAGCCTGGAGTGGTGCCCCCCGGGCCACGGCGACCTGTACACGGCCCTCGAGGTCTCCGGCATCCTGGACGCCCTGATCGACGCGGGATACCGCTACGCGACGGTCTCCAACGCCGACAACCTCGGTGCCGCGCCGGATGCGGCCATGATGGGCTGGTTCGCCGCATCGGGTGCCCCGTACGCCGCCGAGGTCTGCCGGCGAACTCCCGCCGACGTGAAGGGCGGCCACCTGGTCGTCCGCAAGAGCGACGGCCGGCTGGTCCTGCGCGAGACCGCGCAGACGCCCGACGAGGACGCCGCCGCCGCGGCCGATCCCGAGCGGCACCGCTACTTCCACACCAACAACCTGTGGTTCGACCTGCGGGTCATGAAGCAGACCCTGCAGGAGCGCGACGGCGTGCTCGGCCTGCCGCTGATCCGCAACACCAAGACCGTCGATCCGACCGACAAGACGTCGACCAAGGTCATCCAGATCGAGTCGGCGATGGGTGCGGCCGTCGAGGTGTTCGACGGGGCGACCGCGATCGAGGTCGACCGCTCCCGCTTCCTGCCGGTCAAGACGACCAACGACCTGCTGCTGCTGCGCTCGGACGTGTACGGCGTGGGCGAGGACTTCCGGGTCCGGGCCCAGGCCGACCCAGTGCCGCTGGTCGACCTCGACCGGCGCTTCTTCACCACGATCTCGGACTTCGATGCCCGTATCCCGTCCCCGCCGTCCCTCGTCCAGGCGCGGTCGCTGACGGTCAAGGGCGACTGGCGGTTCGGGGCCGATGTCGTGGTGCGCGGAGACGTCACCTTGGAGGACTCGGGTGAGTCTCGCGACGTGGCGACGGGCACGACGTTAGGCTGAACGGCATGTCAACAGGAGATACGGGCGGCGAGCCGGGGCAGGGCATGCTGCCGGCCGACCCGGACGCTCCCGGCCAGCAGCCGGTCGCGACCGCCGGCAGCGAGGAGCTCACCGAGCCCGTCCGGCCGGCGGCGCCCAAGCGGCAGCGCGCGGCCAGCATCCCCGACGGGATGCTCACGGTCGAGGACCACCTCGAGAAGATCCTGCGTGGGATCGGCCCGCTGGCGGCCTACGACCAGCCGTTGGTCGAGTCGCTCGGCCTGCCGCTGCACGAGGACTTCGTCGCCCCGATGGACCTGCCGTTGTTCGACAACTCCGCGATGGACGGTTACGCGGTCCGGGCCGAGGACATCGCATCGGCATCGCGCCAGCGTCCGGTCACGCTGCCGGTCGTCGGCGAGATCTCGGCCGGATCGGCCAAGCCCTTCGCGATCAGCGCCGGCACTGCGGTCAAGATCATGACCGGTGCACCGATCCCGCGCGGGGCGGACTCCGTTATCCCCTACGAGCAGACCGATCGCGGCAACGCCCGCGTCCAGATCTTCGCGCCGACCACGCCGGGGCAGTGCATCCGCCGCAAGGGCGACGACGTGCGCTCGGGTGAGACGGTCCTGACCGAGGGCGCCGTGCTGGGCCCCCGGGAGATCGGCCTGCTGGCGGCGCTCGGGGCCCCGCGGGTCAAGTCGCGTCCGCGCCCGCGGGTCGTGGTGATGTCGACCGGCAGCGAGCTGCGCGAGCCCGGCACCCACCTGGACTACGACTCGATCAACGACGGCAACAGCTACATGCTCGCCGCGGCGGTCCGTGCGGCCGGTGCGATCTGCTACCGCGTCGGCGCCGTCGACGACAAGCCCCGGACCTTCCAGCGGGTGCTGTCCGAACAGCTCGTCCGCGCCGATCTGGTGGTCACCAGCGGCGGCATCAGCAAGGGCGACCACGACGTCGTCAAGCAGACGCTGTCGGCGCTTGGCACGGTCGAGTTCAACGAGGTCGCGATGCAGCCGGGCAAGCCGCAGGGCTTCGGCCGGGTCTTCGACGAGCAGACCCCGATCATCACGCTGCCGGGCAACCCGGTGTCGGCCTATGTGTCGTTCGAGGTGTTCGTGCTGCCGGCCATCCGCCGCATGATGGGACGCACGCCCTACCGGCGCCCCATGGTGCACGCGGTGCTGGCCGCCGACCTGCAGTCGCGACCCGGCGTGCGCCAGTACGTGCGCGCGGTCTTCGAGGTGACCCATCGCGGGGCCAAGGTCACGCCGCTGAGCGGATCGGGATCGCACCTCGTCGGCACCCTGGCCAAGGCGAACGCGCTGATCATCGTGGGGGAGGACCAGACCGCCCTCAACCTCGGCGACACCGTCAGGACGCTGGTCCTGGACCGGCCGTTCTGATGCCGGAGGCGCCGCGGAACCGGCTGACTCACGTCGACGAGACGGGCGCGGCGCGGATGGTCGACGTCACCGCCAAGGACGTCACGGCGCGCACCGCCACGGCACGCGGCCGGGTCGTGGTGAGCGCGGAGGTGATCGGCCTGCTGCGGGGAGAGGGCGTGCCCAAGGGCGATGCGCTCGCCGTCGCCCGCATCGCCGGCATCATGGCCACCAAGCGCACGCCGGACCTGATCCCGCTGTGCCACCCCTTGGCGATCGGCGGGGTCGAGGTCGACCTCGCGGTCGAGGACGATGCCGTCAGCATCCGGGCCACCGTCCGCACCGCCGACCGCACGGGCGTCGAGATGGAGGCGCTGACCGCGGTGAGCGTCGCGGCGCTGACCGTCGTCGACATGGTCAAGGCGGTCGACAAGCTGGCCCGCATCACCGATGTCGAGGTCGTCGCCAAGTCCGGTGGCAAGAGCGGCGACTGGCGTCGCTGATGTCATCGCTCACAGCCGCGGTCGTCGTGGCGTCCAACCGCGCCGCCGACGGCGTCTACGCCGATGAGACCGGGCCGCTGATCGTCGCTGCGCTGCGGGACTGGGGCTTCGTGGTCGGCGATCCCGTCGTCGTCCACGACGGGGACCCGGTGGGCCTCGCGATCACGGCGGCCCTCGAGGCGGGCGCCGCGGCCGTCGTCACGACGGGCGGGACCGGCATCAACCCGACCGACCGCACGCCCGAGGCGACCCGGCCGCTGCTCGACCGCGAGCTGCCGGGCGTGGCCGAGGCGCTGCGGGCCCGGGGGGTCGCGAACGGGGTGCCGACCGCGGTGCTGTCGCGGGGCCTCGCCGGTGTCGCGGGAACCGCGCTGGTCGTCAACCTGCCGGGCTCCCGCGGAGGCGTCAAGGACGGTCTGGCGGTGCTGCACGAGATCCTGCCGCACGCCGTCGACCAGCTGCGCGGGGGAGACCACCCGGGGAGCCAGGCGTGAGCCCCGGCTGGCCGGTCACGCTGCGCCACGGTCACGTCGGCGTGCGGCCGGTGCGGCGGCGCGATGCCCGGGTGTGGGCCCGGCTGCGGGCCGACAACGCCGGCTGGCTCGGTCCCTGGGAGGCCACGCTGCCCAGCGAGGCCGGGAGCCCGGCGACGTCCTACGTCGGCATGATCGGGTCGCTGCGCCGGCGCGCGCGGCTGGGCCACACGATGCCGTTCGCGGTGACCTGGGACGACCAGGTCGTCGGCATGCTGACGGTCAACGGCATCACCTGGGGATCGGCCCGGTGGGCGAACCTGGGCTACTGGGTGGCGCAGAGCCACGCCGGTCGCGGTGTCACGCCGATGGCGGTCGCCATGGTGTGCGATCACCTGCTGACGACCGTCGGTCTGCACCGGGTCGAGATCGCGATCCGGCCCGAGAACGTCGCGAGCCTGCGGGTCGTGGAGAAGCTGGGCTTCACGGAGGTCGGCCTGGCCCCGGGATTCCTGCACATTGCCGGGCATTGGCGCGATCATCGCATCTTCCAGATCCTCGCCGAGGACGTCCCGCACGGCCTCGTCGCGCGGCTCGAGCGCGGCTGAGTCCCACCCGCCACACAAGTTCTCGCGCGACACACGGTCGCGGGTGCCGGGGAACGGTGCTCGCACCGCCTACGGTTTTCATCGTGGGTTCCAGCAGCGGTTTGATCATCGCCTTCGTCGTCGTCGTGTGGGCGGCGTACTTCATTCCGCTTGCCCTGCGCCGCTACGACGAGGCCAGCAAGAATGCCTCCGTCGAGACCACCGGGACGCTCAGCCGCGTCATCTCGCGCCCGAAGGCAGCCGCTGCCTCGGCCGCCTCCGCGGTCGCTGACGCGGTCAGCCAGTCCCCGCGCTCCCCGTCGCAGAAGACGGCCCCGGCTCCTCGATCCATGGATCGTCCTGCGGCTCGGCTGGCCGCCAAGCGCCGCCGCCGCACCCTGCTGACCCTGCTGGCCCTGACCGCCATCGTCGGCGCGGTCGCCGGATTCGGCGTCATCGCCCCCTACTGGGTCGCAGCACCCGTCGCGCTGGTCGTCGCGTGGCTCGTCGCCTGCCGCATCCAGGTACGCGGAGAGCGTGGCATCAGCCGCGAGAAGGGCTCGACCCGCAAGGTGTCGCTGCCCCGCATCGCCAAGCGCGCCGCGGACAAGGCCAAGGCTGCCAAGGCGCCGAAGGCCGCCAAGACCAAGGGCGCCGCGGCCAAGCGCGCGGTCGCCGCGGACGAGGAGGACACCGTCGTCGTGTCCGGCCTGTTCGAGGACATCGATCCCGGCCGCAAGCACGAGATGGAGAACGTCCCCCTCGAGGACGACGCGCTCGACGACAAGATCGTCATCGCGGTCCCGTCGATCTCGACCGCCGGCGAAGCCCTGTGGGACCCGCTCCCGGTCACCCTGCCGACGTACGTCACCAAGCCGCGGGCCGGTCGCACCGTCCGCACGATCGACTTCTCACAGCCCCACACCTGGACGTCCGGCCACATCGAGGGCGAGGACGTGGAGCTGCCGGGGAGGCGCGACGACACCGGAGAGGAACGCCGCGCGGTGGGTCACTGAGTGGCCTGATAAAGTTGCCGAGCACCCGCAGTTCGGGGTGCATGGGGCATTGGCGCAGTTGGTAGCGCGCTTCGTTCGCATCGAAGAGGTCAGGAGTTCGAATCTCCTATGCTCCACCGTGGTTGACACACTCACCCCCGACACGTGAAAGCGTGTCGGGGGTGAGTGCTTTCCGGGCACGTGCGGCCCCGCAGCGCTCTGCTGCTCACTTGCCGCTGTAGACGGGGAACGCGGCATGCTCGCCGTAGTCCCGCGCGTCGAGGTCCCGCAGCGCGGTCATGTCCTCGTCGGTGATCGTGAAGTCGACCTGGGCGTTGCTGCGCATGTGATCGGGGTTCGCGGTCTTCGGCAGGGATACGGTGCCGAGCTGGAGCGTGTACCGGATGCACAGCTGCGGCACCGACACGCCGTACCTGTCGGCGATCTCCCTGACGGTGGGGTTGCGCAGGATCTCACCGTGCGCGATCGGCGAGTACGCCTCCACGAGGATGTCCTTGCTCTCGCAGTACCCGATCAGCTCGGTCGGGGTGTTGCCCGGGTGCACGAGGATCTGGTTCACGTGCGGGACGACGGTGCCGCGAGCAAGGATGTTCTCCAGGTCGGGCTGCAGGAAGTTCGACACCCCGATCGCCCGGATCCGGCCCGCCGCATGTGCCACCTCCAGCGCCTGCCATGCCTGCAGGTTGCCATCGGCGTAGTCGCCGCCGCGGAAGTCGGCCCAGGGCTGCGGTGCGTGGATGAGCATCAGGTCGATGTGGTCCAGGCCCAGCGTGTCCAGCGATCCCTCGATGGCGGTCACGGCCCGGTCATGGTCCTTGATCTCGGCCGCGAGCTTGGTCGACACGAACACCTCATCGCGGGGGACGTCGCTGGTGCGGACGCCCTCGCCGACGCCACGCTCGTTGCCGTAGGCCTGGGCGGTGTCGATGTTGCGGTACCCGATGTCGATCGCGGCACGGACCGCCTCGGCGGCCACGTCGTCGTCGATGAACCACGTGCCGAGCCCGAGCCTCGGGATCTGGACGCCGTTGGCCAGGGATGCCGTCTCGTTCAGGACGTTCATGGGTTCGCTCCGTTCGTCACCTCCATGGAACGCCCGTGCCCCGGTCCTGGGAAGGGTCCAGTGGCCCGGCGCCTGCTGTGCAGGGTCTCAGGAGTCGAAGCCCAGCCCGAGACGGTCGAGCACCCGCAGCCACGGATTGCGCCGGCCGGTGCGGTCCGCGCGCTTGAGCGACCAGGTCGTGATCGTGATGCCGATCCACGCGAACGGCTCGGGCGGGAACGGCAGCGGCTTGCGGCGCACCATCTGCAGGCGGGTGCGCTCGGTGGGTGTGCCGGCCAGCAGGTCCAGCACGACATTGGCGCCGAAGCGTGAGGCGCCGACGCCCAGGCCGGTGTACCCGGTGGCATAGGCGACGCGGCCGCCGTGGGATGTCCCGAAGAAGGCACAGAAGCGGGTGCACGTGTCGATCACGCCACCCCAGCGGTGGCTGAACCGCAGGCCGGCCAGCTGCGGGAAGGTCGTGAAGAAGTTGGTGGCGAGGGCCTGGAAGGTCGCCTCCCGCTGCTCGTGCTCGGGCCTGATCGCCCGGCCGAAGTGGTAGATCGCGTCGTAGCCGCCCCACAGGATGCGGTGGTCGGCGGTGAGCCGGTAGTAGTGGAACTGGTTGCCCGAGTCGGCGACGCCCTGCCGGTTCGACCAGCCGATCGCGTCGAGCTGAGCGGGCGTGAGGGGTTCGGTCATGAGCACGTAGTCCCAGACCGGGACGGTGTGGAACCGCAGCCGGGCCAGCAGCGGGGCGAAGGCATTGGTCGCCAGTGCCAGGTGGGTGGCGGTGACGATGCCGTGCTCGGTCGTGACGGTGACGCCACCGGTGCTCCGCCGCAGCCGGGTGGCCCGGGTGTGCTCGACGATGCGCACGCCCGCGGCCTCGGCGGCGGCCGCCAGGCCCCAGGCGAGGCGGGCCGGGTCGATCATGGCGGTGCCCGTCCGGTCCCACGTGCCGCCCAGGTAGGTGGGGGAGTCGACCTCGGCCCGCAGCGCCGTGGCGTCCAGGAAGCCCGCGGCCTTCGGTTCGTACGCGGCCAGCTCGTGCGGACGGGTCGCCACGGAGAGCTCGCCGGTGCGCTCGAAGTCGCAGTCGATGCCGTACCGCTGGATGGTCGCGGCGATCTCGTCGAGGTTCTCCAGCCCGAGCCGGTGCAGCTGCTCGTACTCGCCGGGCCAGCGCTCGCGACCGTTGGCCTCGCCGTGGGTCAGGCTCGCGGAGCAGAAGCCGCCGTTGCGCCCGGTCGCGGCGTCCGCGACCCGGGTGGCCTCGATCAGCAGCACCTCGCGCTGCGGGTCTCGCTCCTTGGCCATCAGTGCCGTCCAGAGGCCGGTGAAACCGCCGCCGACGACCAGCAGATCGGTGGTCGTGTCGCCGTCGAGCGCAGGCCTGGCCGGCGGACGCTCGGGTCGGTCGAGCCAGAACGGCACGGTGGCGGCATCGGCCCAGCTGGCGCGCAGAGCCCGGTCGTCCAGATCCATCTGCTCATGATGGCCCACGGGGCCTGTGCGGACGACACGATTGCGCGGCGCCTGGGCCCGGCTGGCATCATCGAGCAGGAAATGGGTCATGGATCGGTGGGAGTGTCAGCAGTGCGGATCGTTCGACGACGCGGCGCAGGGCCGGTCCGGTGACCGACCGCACCGTCATCCTCGGTGCCGGCATCGCCGGCGTCAGCGCAGCCGCCGCCATGCGAGCGGCCGGCCACACCGGTCAGATCCACCTCGTCGGTGACGAGCCCGGGCTGCCCTACCGCCGGCCGCCGGTCTCCAAGGAGATCATCCGGGGCGAGAAGACCGCCGACGATATCCGCATCAAGAAGGCCGAGTGGTTCGGGCAGAAGGACATCACCCTGCACACCGGGACGCCTGCCGATGCGATCGACACCGATCGGCGGATCGTGCGGCTGGCCGATGGCGAGGAGCTGGGCTTCGACCAGCTGCTCATCGCCACCGGTGGACGTGCCCGCAACCCGTGGCACGCACCCGGGATCCGGACGCTGCGCGGGCTCGCGGACGTCGCGCCGCTGCAGGCCGGGCTCGTGCCGGGGGCGTCGGTCGTGATCGTCGGGGCCGGTCTGATCGGCTCCGAGATCGCCGCCAGCGCCACCGACATGGGGTGCCGGGTGACGTTGCTGGAGGCCGCCGACCTGCCGCTGCCCCGGCTGCTGCCGCCCGAGCTCGGCGAGATGTACGCCGACCTGCACCGCAGCCGCGGCACCGAGCTGCACACCGGTGTCACGGTCGAGTCCATCGACGATGCCGGTGACACCACCTCCGTCCGCGCCGTCGACGGGCGCACGTGGACGGCGCAGGTCGTCGTGGTCGCCGTGGGCATGCAGCCGAACACCGAGATCGCCGCGGCGGCCGGCATCGAGCTGGCCCGCCCCGAGGACGGCGGCGGCATCCTGGTCGATGCCCACGGACGCACGTCCGTCGACGGCATCTTCGCGGCGGGCGACGTCGCCAACCAGCCGAATCCGGTGCTGGGCGGTCGCCACCGGGTCGAGCACTGGCAGGGCGCGCAGAACCACGGCACGGCCGTCGGCAAGGTCATGGCCGGCGGCAGCGAGCCCTTCGCCGAGGCGCCCTGGTGCTGGTCGGACCAGTACGACCTCAACCTGCAGGTCGCCGGCTGGCCCCAGGGATCGCACGAGCTCGTCGTGGACGGGTCGATCGCCCAGCACGACTTCATCGCCTACCTGCTCGACGACGGCATCGTGCACGGTGCGGTGTCGATCGGGCGTCCGCGCGATGTGCGCACCGCGCGCGGGTGGATCCTGGACGGCGCCCGCCTCGCCGACGTGCTCCCTCGGGAGGGATGACGCCGGCTAGATCCAGCGGCTCCACCACATGCGGTCGCGCCACGCACCGTACGGGATGAGCTCGTCGGTGTAGAGCGGGTGGAAGTACCAGAACGTCACGACGGCGGCCACCACGTAGATGCCGATCGCCAGGGCGATGGCATACCGGTGTCGCGGTGAGCTCCCGGTCCGGATCAGCGCGTTGATCAGCAGGCAGATCGCGATGATCATGAACGGGACGCAGGTCACGGCGTAGAACGAGAAGATCGGCCGGTCGGCGTACTGGAACCACGGCAGCCAGCAGGCCAGCACCGCCACGACCGGGATGCCCCACGTGCCCGATCGCGTCCGGATCCACGCGACGACCGAGCCGACCAGCGCCAGGACGCCGGACCACCAGATCAGCGGGTTGCCCAGGATCAGGATCTCCCGGACGCACGTCTCGCCCGCAGCCTGGCCGCAGCGGGTCGTCGCCGGCAGGTCGAACTGGGCGTCCGCGCCGACCGGACGCCACTGGACGAGCCAGCCGGCCGGATTCGACTGGTACGGGTGCGTCGCGGAGTTCAGGTCGTTCGTGTGGAAGCCGTACGTCATGACGTGGAAGTGCCACAGGGACCGGAAGGCGTCCAGGACCTCGCCGAACAGGCCCTTGGACGGATGGTCGACGTAGTCGCCCCACGGGGCCGAGTAGTCGCCGTACCCGCGGCCGAAGCGGGCCTCGTAGACCTCGTGGTGCAGCAGGAACCCGGTCCAGGTCACCAGGTACACCAACAGGGCGACGATCACGAGCGACACGAAGGCCGGTGCGCCGGTCATCAGCGTCGTGCGCAGCCAGCCGTCCCGCCAGCCGGCGCGACGCCGGGCCAGGACCTCCCACACCACGGTCAGCAGGCCGAAGGCGGCCAGGACGTACAGGCCGCTCCACTTGGTCGCGCACGCCATGCCGAAGCTGACGCCGGCCAGCAGCTGCCACGGCCGGACGAACCGGTAACGGTCGAGACGTCCGCGGATCCAGTCCCGGTCGGCGGCCAGGCAGGCCACCGCGCACACCAGCCAGAACGTCAGGAAGACGTCGAGCAGGGCCAGGCGTGACATCACGAAGTGCATGCCGTCCACGGCCAGCAGCAGGCCTGCGATGCACCCGACGACCGTCGAGCCGGTCAGCCGCCGGACGAGCCGCGCCAGCACGAGCACGGTCAACGCGCCGACCACGACACCGGAGATCCGCCAGCCGAACGAGTCGAAGCCGAACAGCCACTCGCCCAGCGCGATGACCCACTTGCCGCCGTCGGGGTGGACGATCCAGGACGGCTCGCCGGTCATGACGCCGGCCAGGTCGCCCCGGACGATCTGGGCGTTGGCTCCCTCGGTGAAGTCCTGGACGTAGCCGTGCTGCAGCAGCGAGTACGCATCCTTGGCGTAGTACGTCTCGTCGAAGATGAACTTGTTGGGATGTCCGACGTTCCACACCCGCAGCACGAACGCCAGGACGGCGGTGCCGATCGGCCCGAGCCACCCCCACACGCGGTCGGCGCGCCACATCGTGATCGTCACGGCGCCCAGCCTAGGGGGAAGGACGTGGCACGCGAGGGGCTGAGACACTGGCCGCATGCTGATCCTCGCCGCGACACCCATCGGTCAGGTCGCCGACGCCAGCGGACGGCTGGGCGCCGCGCTCGAGTCGGCGGACGTCGTCGCGGCCGAGGACACCCGCCGGCTCAAGCGCCTCGCCGCCGACCTCGGGGTCGAGATCGGCGGACGGGTCGTGTCGTACTTCGAGGGCAACGAGGAGCGTCGCACCCCCGAGCTCGCGGCACTGCTCGCCGACGGGCAGACGATCGTCCTGGTCACCGACGCGGGCATGCCCAGCGTGTCCGATCCGGGCTACCGACTGGTCGTGGCCGCGATCGAGGCCGATGTGCCGGTGACCGCGATCCCCGGTCCGTCCGCCGTGCTGACGGCGCTCGCCGTGTCGGGCCTGCCGGTCGACAGGTTCTGCTTCGAGGGCTTCCTGCCGCGCAAGGCGGGGGAGCGGACACGAGCGCTGACCGAGCTGGCGACCGAGCGTCGCACGATGGTGTTCTTCGAGTCGCCGCACCGCACCGAGACGTCCCTGCGGGCCATGGCGCAGGTGTGGGGCGACGACCGTCCGGCCGCCGTGTGCCGCGAGCTCACCAAGACGTACGAGGAGGTCGCCCGCGGCGGACTGGCCGAGCTGGCCGAGTGGGCCGCCGGCCAGGAGCAGGGCGTTCGCGGCGAGGTGACGATCGTGGTCGGCGGCGCCGTGAGCGAGGCCAGGACGTACGCGCCGGGCGACCTGCGGGACCTGGTCGCGGCGCGGCAGGCCGACGGGCTGAGCCGCAAGGACGCGATCGAGCAGGTGGCCGGTGAGACCGGCATGCGCAAGAAGGACGTCTACGACGCCGCGCACTCGTAGCGTCGCGAGGGCACTCACTAGACTCGGAGGCGTGTCCGACTCCACGTTCTACGTCACCACGCCCATCTACTACGTCAACGACGCCCCGCACATCGGGCACGGCTACACGACGGTCATGGGCGACATCATCACCCGCTGGCACCGGCAGCGCGGCGAGAAGGTCTGGTACACCACCGGCACCGACGAGCACGGTGAGAAGGTCCTGCGCAAGGCCCAGGCCAATGGCGTCACCCCGCAGGAGTGGGTCGACAAGCTCGTCGAGGAGGAGTGGAAGCCGCTGCTCAAGACGATCGACGCCGCCAACGACCAGTTCACCCGCACGACCGATCCCCGCCACCTCGAGGGTGCGCAGGCGTTCTGGACCGCGCTGAACGAGCGCGGCGCGGTCTACCGGGGCGAGTTCTCCGGGTACTACAGCGTCGGCGCCGAGGAGTTCGTCGGCGATGACGACGTCATCGACGGCGAGGGCGACGACGAGGGCCACAAGATCTCCAAGCTCGACGGCAGCCGGGTCGAGCTGATCTCGGAGGAGAACTACTTCTTCCGGCTCAGCGACTACCAGCAGAAGCTGCTGGACTTCTACGAGGCGAACCCGCTGTTCATCCAGCCGGAGTCGGCACGCAACGAGGTCATCAGCTTCGTCAGCCGGGGGCTGCGCGATCTGTCGATCTCGCGCTCGACGTTCGACTGGGGCATCCCGGTGCCGTGGGACCCCAAGCACATCTTCTACGTGTGGATCGAGGCGCTGCTGAGCTATGCGACCTCGGTCGGCTACGGCGACGACCGGGAGCGCTTCGACGAGGTGTGGCCCGCGAGCATCCACCTGGTCGGCAAGGACATCGCCCGGTTCCACGCCGTGATCTGGCCGGCGATGCTGATGGCCGCGGGTGAGGAGGTGCCGCACCGCGTCTTCGCGCACGGCTGGCTGCTGGTCGGCGGGCAGAAGATGAGCAAGTCCAAGGCCAATGGCATCCGCCCCGACGAGATCGTCGACACCTTCGGCTCGGACGCCTACCGGTACTACTTCGCCCGCGCCCTGACGTTCGGCAGCGACGGCTCGATCTCGTGGGAGGACATCCACGCGCGCTACCACGCCGAACTGGCCAACGGCTTCGGCAACCTGGCGTCCCGGGTCGCCGCGATGATCGGCAAGTACTTCGACGGAGTGCTGCCGGCAGCCGGCGGTCGCACGGAGGCGGAGGCGAAGGTCATCGACACCGTCGCCGCGGCCGTCCGCGACGCCGATGCCGCGATCGAGGCGGTCGCCCCGCAGGACGCCCTCGCGGCGATCTGGCGCATCGTGGACGAGCTCAACGGCTACATCACCGAGCAGGCGCCGTGGAAGGTCGCCAAGGACGAGTCGGGCCGTGACCGGCTCGCGACGATCCTGCAGACCGCGGCCGAAGGGCTCCGCGCCCTGGCCGTGCTGCTCAACCCGGTGATGCCCAAGGCGTCCGCCGCGCTGTGGGAGGCGCTCGGCGCCGAGGCCGCGCTCGGAGCGCTGGCCGACCAGCGCATCGACGCCGTCGCCGGCTGGGACCAGCTGCCGGCCGGCACGACGATCACCAAGCCGGCCTCGCTGTTCCCGCGGATCGAGACCGTCGCCGAATGAGCCTGACCCAGGGCTGGCCCGAGACCCCCGAGGCGCTGCCCGCCCCGGTGGTCGACAACCACTGCCACCTCGACCACCCGGCGTACAGCAAGGGCGTCGAGGGCGGGCTGCTGATCCCGGTCGACGAGGCGCTCGACCGGGCGGCGGCCGTGGGGGTCACCCGCATCGTCCAGGTCGGCTGCGACCTGCCGAGCTCGCAGTGGGCCGTCGACACGGCCGCCGCGTACGACTCGGTCGTCGCGGCCGTCGCCCTGCACCCCAACGAGGCGCCGGGGCTGGCCGAGGCCGGTGAGCTGGACTCCGCACTGGGTCAGATCGACCGGCTCGCGGCCGGCGGCGAGCACGTGCGGGCCGTCGGCGAGACGGGCCTGGACTACTTCCGCACGGGCGTGGACGGACGAGAGGCGCAGCACGCCTCCTTCCGCGAGCACATCCGCATCGCCAAGCGGCACGACAAGACGCTGGTCATCCACGACAGGGACGCCCACGACGACGTCCTGGCGGTCCTGGACAGCGAGGGCGTCCCCGATCGCACCGTGATGCACTGCTTCTCCGGTGACGCCGACTTCGCCCGCGAGTGCGTCGAGCGGGGCGCCTACCTGTCCTTCGCGGGCACCGTGACGTTCAAGAACGCGGATAACTTGCGAGACGCGCTGCGGGTGACTCCGCTGGACCGTATCCTTGTCGAGACCGATGCGCCCTTCCTCACACCTGTTCCGCATCGGGGTCAGCCGAACGCTTCGTTCCTGATCCCGCTGACAGTACGGTTCATGGCTGGGATTGCAGGGATATCGGTCGATGACATGTGTCGAGCGATCGACAGCAACACCGACCGTGCCTTCGGCGGGACCTGGGCACAACGCGTTTGACGACAGGGGAAGCCTCGTTATGGTGGAATCTCGGCCCAGTCACCGACTCCCGAGGAATTCAGTGCTTCACCACCCCACCAGCACCACCCACAAGGCTCCCGGGCGGCGCGCGGAGCGTCGTCATCGCCGCAGCAAGCTGCTGCTGGCGTTGAACATCGCGATCGTCATGGTGGTCGCCGGCGGCACCGCTGCCTACGGCGCGCTCAGCCAGACCGTCACGCTGACGGTGGAGGGCAAGAGCCAGACGGTTCGCACCTTCGGCGGGACCGTGGCCGACGTCCTGGACGATCACGGCGTGACGGTCCATGCGGGCGACCGGCTGAGCAAGCAGCCTTCGGAGGCCATCTCCGACGGTGACACGATCGACGTCGCCTACGCCAAGACCGTCAAGCTCAGCGTCAACGGCGAGGTGTCCCAGCGGGTCGTCTTCGACCGCACGGTCGGTGACGCTCTGGACTCGCTCGGCGTCGAGTCCACCGAGGGCGCCTATGTCTCGGCAGCGCCGTCCAAGCCCCTGCCGCGTGACGGCATGGAGCTGGTCGTCAGCACCCCCAAGGCCATCACGGTCGTGGCCGACGGCGAGGCCAAGACGCTGACGACGACGCGTCCGACCGTGGCCGACGTCCTCGACGAGGCCGGCGTGACGGTCGACGAGGACGATGAGGTCAAGCCGGCCGTCGACCAGTTCGTGACGCCCGATGACAAGGTGCGCGTCGTGCGCATCGAGAAGATCGAGAAGACCGAGACGGTCAAGGTCGCCCACGGCACCGAGGTCCGTGAGGATCCCGAGGCCCTCGTCGGTGAGACCGAGGTCGTCCGCGAGGGCAAGAACGGCAAGAACCGTGAGCAGGTGACGCTGGTCTACGCCGATGGCAAGCTGCGTCAGCGCATCGTCGTCGCGACCGATCCGGTCAGCAAGCCCGTCGACGAGGTCGTCTCGCGCGGCACGAGCCGCACGCCCCCCGACAGCGTCTGGGACAAGATCGCCAAGTGCGAGTCCGGTGGCAACTGGTCGATCAACACCGGCAACGGCTACTACGGCGGCCTGCAGTTCAGCGCCGCGACGTGGAAGAGCGTCGGTGGACCGGGTCTGCCCCACCAGCACAGCCGGGAGGTCCAGATCAAGTACGCCAAGATCCTGCAGGCCCGCTCCGGCTGGGGCCAGTGGGGCTGCGCCGGGGCGAGGTTCAACTGACGCCCCGGGCCGCTGTGACGCCGCCGCGGCTCCTTGGAGCCGCGGACGTCCGGCGTCTGGCCGAGTCATGCGGGATCCGTCCCACCAAGCAGCGTGGACAGAACTTCGTCCACGACGCCAACACCGTGCGCCGCATCGTCAAGGCGTCCGGCATCACCGCCGATGACGTCGTGGTCGAGATCGGCCCCGGGCTGGGCTCGCTGACCCTCGGCCTGCTCGAGGTCGCCCGGCACGTGACGGCCGTCGAGATCGACGAGGTGCTGGCCGGCCAGCTGCCGCAGACGATCAGGGAGCACGCGCCCGACCAGGCCGGAGCGTTCGAGCTGGTGCTGGCCGATGCCATGAAGGTCACCGAGCTGCCCGGCCCCGAGCCGACCGCGCTGGTGGCCAACCTGCCCTACAACGTGTCGGTGCCGGTGCTGCTGACGTTCTTCGAGCGGTTCGCGTCGATCCGCACCGGCCTCGTCATGGTGCAGGCCGAGGTCGCGCACCGGCTCGCCGCCGGTCCGGGCTCCAAGACGTACGGCATCCCGAGCGTCAAGGCCGCGTGGTACGCCGACATGAAGCTCGCCGGATCGGTCGGGCGCAATGTCTTCTGGCCGATGCCGAACGTCGAGTCGTCGCTGGTCAGCTGGACGCGCCACGAGCCGCTCGGCGACGAGGCGCTGCGACTGCGGACGTTCGCCGTGGCCGACGCCGCGTTCGCCCAGCGCCGCAAGACGATGCGCGCCGCACTGGCGAACCTGGCGGGCTCGGGCGCGGCTGCCGAGGAGGCACTCGTCGCGGCCGGCATCTCGCCGCAGGCCCGCGGCGAGCAGTTGACGGTGCAGGAGTTCGCCCGGCTCGCGTCCTTCCTGTAGTCGTCAGGCCGGGTGATGCCTGGCGTGGATCGCGCCGAGCACCACCACGACCAGGGTGATGCCGCCGCTGAGGACCAGGCCGGCACCGAGGTGCCACTTCAGCAGCGCTGCTCCGGCGGCGGCGCCGGCCAGGATGAGCAGCACCGCGGCCACGCGGCGCGGGCTCTGCCCGGCGGCCTTGCCCGATCCGAGGACGGAGTCGGCAGCCAGCCCGGTGATCGTCGAGGTGACCACGACCGTCGTGACGTCCTTGACCGCGATGAAGCGCGCCGTCGCCGCCTGCACGCCCATCGCCGCGCCCAGCAGCGTGGTGATCGTGATGCCGACCGTGTGCGAGAAGTCGTCCTCGATGGCCAGCAGCAGCGCAGCGACAGCCAGCATGACGACCGCGACGAGGCTCAGCAGCACCGTCGTGCGACGGGTCCATCCGGGCTCGGCCGTCTTGAGGGCGCGGCCACCGAGGGCCGCTCCGGCCATGAAACCCACCAGCGCCAGCAGCGGGCCCAGCACCGGCAGGTCCTCGGCGCCGACCAGGCCCATGCCCAGGATCACGACGTTGCCGGTCATGTTGCCGGTGAACACGCGATCGAGCCCGAGATAACCCACGGCGTCGATGACGCCGGTCGAGAACGTGAGGGCGAGCATCAGGGCGAGGTGGAAGCCGTCACGGGGAACGGCAGCGATTCGTCGGATCACGATGACGAGTCTGTCCACATCGATGACGCTTCGTGTCACCGGGGCGTAACGAAACGGTCCTACGCTGTTCCCCGATGATCCTCCAGCCCGGTCACGCCGTCCCTGACGACGCCGCCTACCTGCCCGCGACCACCGACCACGTGCTGTGGGGGCGGCTGCCCTGCGCGACCGACTCGCCGGTGCTCGCGATCGACCCGGGCGACCAGGTCGTGATCGACACGATCAGCCACGAGGGGATCCTGGAGGACCAGGGGCGCGACCCGCTGGCGTGGTTCACCGCGGCGGGTGCACACGACGTCCTGGAGGACGCGATCGCGCTCGCGGCGTCGGACCACCCCCGCACGTGGGGCGTGGACGGGCCGCACGTCACGACCGGTCCCATCCGGGTGCCTGGAGCCAGGGTCGGCGACCTGCTGGCGATCCGCGTGCTGGAGACGACGCCCCGGGTCCCGTACGGCGTGATCTCCAACCGGCACGGCCGTGGAGCGCTCCCGGGGGAGTACCCGCTGGACGGCGCCGACGTGTTCAGCGTCTTCGCGACGGTCGACGACCAGGGCCGCGGCCGGCTTCCGCTGGGACCGGGCACCGAGGCGACGGTGGGCTTCGACCTGCACCCCTTCCTGGGCATCATGGGCGTCGCGGTGGCCGGGGACCGGCGCCCGCACTCCGTCCCGCCAGGGACGCACGGCGGGAACATCGACATCAACGTGCTCACGGCCGGCAGCACGCTGTACCTGCCGGTGCAGGTGGACGATGCCCTGGCCTACGTCGGCGACCCGCACTTCGCCCAGGGTGACGGCGAGGTCGCGTTGACTGCGATGGAGGCCTCTCTGCGGGTCCGGCTCGGCTTCGAGGTCATCGCCCGCGAGGACGCCGTCGAGGCCTTCGGCGAGCTGGTCGGTCCGATGGCCGAGACCTCGCAGTTCCTGGTGCCGACCGGCATGGACGCGGATCTGGACGTCGCGGTGCAGAACTGTGTCCGGGCGGCGATCGCCCTGCTGCAGGCCCGCTTCGGGATGGATCCCCGGCACGCCTACGCCTACCTGTCGGCGGCCACCGACTTCGACATCTCCCAGGTCGTCGACCAGGTCAAGGGCGTGCACGCGCGGATCCGCAAGGCGGACTTCGCATGATCCCGGTGGTCGACCGCAGGACGTGGCGCGTCGTCGGCAATCCGCTCGTCCGCCCGACGGGCCATGGAGGGCTGGACGGCGAGTGCGTCGCGGTCAAGGACCTGTTCGCTGTGGCCGGGCACCGCATCGGCGCCGGCAACCCCGCCTGGCTGGAGCAGGCGGCACCCGAGGCGCAGCACGCGACGGTCGTCGCCCGGCTGCTGGAGGCCGGGGCGTCCGTCCTGGGCATCGCCCGCACCGACGAGTTCGCCTACAGCCTCGCCGGGACGAACGCCCACCACGGCAGTCCGCCCAATCTGCGGGCGCCGGGCCGCATCCCCGGCGGTTCCAGCTCCGGATCGGCCTCGGCCGTGGCGACCGGTCAGGCCACGATCGGGCTGGGCACCGACACCGGTGGCTCGATCCGGGTGCCGGCGGCCTACCAAGGCCTGTGGGGCATCCGGACGACCCACGGCGCGGTGCCGACCGGCGGGCTGCTGCCGCTGGCGCCCGCCTTCGACACAATCGGCTGGCTGACCCGTGGCGCGTCGCTGCTGGCCCGCGTCGGCGACGTGCTGCTCCCACCGGACTCGGCGTCCCCGGGCGAGCTCGTGACCTCCCCGGCGCTGACGTCGCTGGCCGATCCCGTCGTGGCGGAGGCGCTCGGCTCGATCGCCGCCACCGGGATCGAGTGGCCGCTCGCGCCGATGCCGGACTGGCTCGCCGCGATGCAGGCCCTGCAGGCCTGGCAGGCGTGGCAGGTGCACGGCCCGTGGCTGACCGGACGGCTGGACACCCTCGGCCCGGACGTCCGCGCCCGTTTCGAGCGGGCGGCGTCACTGGGCCCCGAGGTGGCCGAGGCCGCATGCGAGGAGGTGGCGCGAGCACGGGAGAGCATCGAGGCGCTGCTGGGCGATGGTGTCCTGCTGCTGCCGTCCGCGTCGTCGGTCGCCCCGCCGCTGGATGACCTGCGCGCGCTCGACGCGGTGCGACAGGCCACGATGCAGCTGACCTGCCTGGCGGGGATCGCCGGGCGGCCGGCGGTGTCCGTCCCGCTGGCAACCCCGGACGGCCTGCCGGTCGGCGCCTGCCTGGTCGGTCCCGCCGGATCCGACCGCGCCCTCATCGACCTGGCCGCGACGTTGGAGCAGAGTTAACGTCGGTGAAACGCCCGTGCCGTCGGGGACGTCATCTGCGCCCATACGTTTCGTGAGGTGGACCTCGCAACGTTCAACGACCTCACCCCTGAGGCGGCTGCCGACACGGTACGGCCGTGCGCCGATGTGCCGGGCTGGATCGAGCACGTCGTCGGCGGTCGCCCGTACGACAGCGTCGGCGCCCTCCTGACCTTCGCCGAGGCGGCGGCCGCCGCCTGGGGCGCCGCCGAGATCGACGCCGCCCTGGCCCATCACCCGCGCATCGGGGAGCGGGCGACGGGCACGGGCGCCGAGGCCGCGATGTCGAGCTCGGAGCAGTCCGGCATCAGCGGCGACGAACGGGCCATCGCCGAGGGCAACCGCGCGTACGAGCAGACCTTCGGCCGGATCTTCCTGATCCGGGCGGCGGGACGCACGTCCGCGGAGATCCTCGAGCAGCTCACCGCACGGCTCGACCACGACCCTGCCACGGAGGAAGCAATCGTGGCAGGACAGCTGCGCGAGATCGCGCTGCTGCGACTCGAAGGGATGTTCGCCGCATGACGACACTGTCCACCCATGTGCTCGACGCGGCGGAGGGACGACCCGCCGCCGGCCTCGACGTCGTCCTCACCGCAGGGGACGGCACCTTCCTGGCCGCGGCGACGACGGACGCCGACGGCCGGGTCGCCTGGTCCGCCGACCTCGACCCGGGGTCGCACACGCTGACCTTCGCGACGGGGGAGTGGTTCGGCGCGGCCGACCGGACGACGTTCTTCCCGGTCGTGACCCTGCCGGTCGCGCTGGACGGCGACCACGCGCACGTCGCCCTGCTGCTCTCCCCGTTCTCCTACACGGCCTACCGGGGGTCGTGATGGCGACCGGTGACATCGTCCTGGGCGAGAACCAGTACGGGAAGGCGCAGTGCCGTCTCGTGCGGGTGACGCGCCCTTCGACAGGCTCAGGGGGCGGACCAGGCTCAGGGGGCGAGCACTGGATCGAGGATCTGACCGTGACCTCCCAGCTCCGCGGCGACTTCGAGGCCTGCCACACCGAGGGCGACAACTCGCAGGTCGTCGCGACCGACACGCAGAAGAACACGATGTACGCCCATGCCAAGGAGCACGGGATCGGATCGCCCGAGGAGTTCCTGATCCGGCTGGGCCGGCACTTCGTGGACGGCTTCGACTGGGTCACGGGTGGCCGGTGGGAGGCCGAGCAGCACGGGTGGCAGCGCATCGTCGTCGACGGGCAGCCGCACGACCACTCATTCGTCCGCACGGGCCAGGAGACGCGGACCGCGGTGGTGCAGGTCGTGGACGGGCGGACCCACATCATCTCGGGACTGACCGACTGCACGGTGCTGAAGTCGACCGGTTCTGAGTTCCACGGCTTCCCGCGGGACCGCTACACGACGTTGCAGGAGACCGACGACCGCATCCTGGCGACCTCGGTGACCGCTCGCTGGAGGTACGCGCAGCTGCCGACGGACTTCACCGCCACCTACGAGTCCGTGCGCGCCACGATGCTGTCGACCTTCGCGTCCCTGCACTCCCTCGCGCTGCAGCAGACGCTGTTCGCGATGGGCAAGGCCGTGCTGGAGCAGCACGACGAGATCGCCGAGATCAAGTTCTCGATGCCCAACAAGCACCACTTCCTGGTCGACCTGGAGCCATTCGGCCTGGACAACCCGGGCGAGGTGTTCTTCGCGGCCGACCGGCCGTACGGCCTGATCCAGGCGACCGTCCAGCGCGACGGCATCGCACCCGAGCCCGCGGCGTGGGCGTCGGTCGCGGGGTTCTGCTGATGCAGCTCGACGCGATCCAGGCCAGGCGCGTGCTGGTCGACGGCGTCTTCGTGCCGGCGACCGTCACGCTCGAGCACGGGACGATCACCCGCATCGGGCCGTACGACGAGGCGCCGGAGGGGATGATCCTGCGACCCGCCGACTCCGCGTACGTCGTCCCCGGGATCGTCGACACCCACGTGCACATCAACGAGCCGGGGCGCACGACGTGGGAGGGATTCCACTCCGCGACCGAGGCGGCCGCGCTCGGCGGCGCCACGACGCTGATCGACATGCCGCTCAACAGCATCCCGCCCACCACGACCGTCCAGCACCTGCGGCTCAAGCAGCAGGCGGCCACCGGGCAGCTGATGGTCGACACCGGCTTCTGGGGCGGCGCGGTCCCGCGCAATGTGGCCGATCTCGAGCCGCTGTGGGATGCCGGCGTGTTCGGGTTCAAGTGCTTCCTGGCCGACTCCGGGGTCGCCGAGTTCCCGCCCCTGGACCCCGCTCAGTTCACGGCCGCGCTCACCGAGATCGCCCGGTTCGGCGGGCTGATGATCGTCCACGCCGAGGACGCCCGGGTGCTGGCCGACGCACCCTCCGCGCCGACCCGCTCGTACCGCGACTTCGTGCTGTCCCGCCCTGACGAGGCCGAGACGGCCGCGATCCGACAGGTCCTGGACGGCGCCCGCGCAACCGGCGCCCGGGTGCACATCCTGCACCTGTCCAGCGCCAGGGCCCTGGACCTGATCGCCGCGGCGAAGGCCGAGGGCCTGCCCGTTACGGTCGAGACCTGCCCGCACTACCTGAGCTTCAGCGCCGAGACGATCCCCGACGCGGCCCCGCAGTTCAAGTGCTGCCCGCCGATCCGCGACGGCGGGAACCGCGAGGCACTGTGGCAGGCGCTGCGCGAGGGCATCATCGACTGCATCGTCAGCGATCACTCGCCCGCGACGGCCGAGGAGAAGTTCCGCGGCGACGGCGACCTGCAGCTGGCCTGGGGAGGTGTCTCCGGCCTGCAGGTCGGTTTCAGCGTCCTGGCGCAGGAGGCACGCCGCCGGGCGATCGCGCTGGCGGACCTGAGCCGCTGGATGTCGCGCAACACCGCCGACCTTGTGGGACTGGCCCGCAAGGGCCGCATCGAGGTGGGGGCGGACGCGGACTTCGCGGTGTACGACACGAACGCCGAGTTCCGCATCGAGGCCACCCGGCTGGCCCATCGCAACCCGATCTCGGCCTATGACGGCATCCGCTACGGCGGCCGGGTGACCCGGTCGGTCGTGCGCGGCAACGCGATCGACGTCGAACGCGTCGACCACACCTTCGGACGACAGCTGGAGCGCCCATGAGCACCGCCGAGCAGATCAATCCGCCACCCCGGCTGCTGATGGGGCCGGGCCCGATCAACGCCGACCCAAGGGTCCTGCGGGCCATGTCGGCCCAGCTGGTCGGCCAGTACGACCCGGCGATGACGGCGTGCATGACCGAGACGATGGGCCTGTACCGCGAGGTCTTCCGCACGAGCAACGAGCAGACCTTCCTCGTCGACGGCACGTCGCGGGCCGGCATCGAGGCCGCGCTGGTCAGCCTGATCGTGCCGGGCGACCGGGTGCTGGTGCCGGTGTTCGGCCGCTTCGGCCACCTGCTGGCCGAGATCGCGCAGCGCTGCGAGGCCGAGGTGCACACGATCGAGGTCGAGTGGGGGCAGGTCTTCACCCCCGAGCAGATCGAGGCCGCCGTCGTGTCGGTCCGCCCCGCGGTGCTGGCGATCGTCCAGGGCGACACCGCCACGACGATGTGCCAGCCGCTGGCCGATCTCGGCGAGATCTGCCGGCGCCACGACGTCCTGCTGTACTGCGATGCCACCGCCTCCCTGGGCGGCAACGACTTCGAGCTGGACGGCTGGGGCATCGACATCGCGACCGCCGGGCTGCAGAAGTGCCTGGGCGGCCCGTCCGGCAGCGCCCCGATCAGCGTCTCGCCGCGCGCCGTGGAGGTCATCGACGGACGCAAGCACGTCGAGGCGGGCATCGCGGAGGCGGACGACATCGGGCGGGGCCCGCGCATCGGCTCGAACTACCTCGACCTGGCGATGGTCATGGACTACTGGGGACCCCGGCGGCTCAACCACCACACCGAGGCCACCTCGATGCTCTACGCCGCCCGCGAGTGCGCCCGGCTGCTGGTCGCCGAGGGCATGGACACGGCGATCCGACGGCATCGCCTGCACGGGGCCGCGATGCTGGCCGGCGTGCAGGGCCTGGGTCTGGAGGTGTTCGGCGACGTGTCGCACAAGATGAACAACGTCGTGGCCGTCGTGATCCCGGACGGCCTGGACGGTGACGGCGCGCGCACGGCGATGCTCGAGGACTTCGGCATTGAGATCGGGACGTCCTTCGGGCCGCTGCGCGGCCGGGTGTGGCGCATCGGGACGATGGGCCACAACGCCCGCAAGGACGCCGTGCTGGTGACGCTCGCCGCGCTGGAGCAGGTGCTGCGTGCCGGCGGTGCGGACGTCACGGCCGGTGGCGGCGTCGGCGCCGCGCGGGAGGTGTACGCCCGATGACGACGGCCGCCGAGGTCCTGGCCCGGTGCGCCGAGCTCGACCGGTACTCCGCCCACCCGACCCATCTCGAGCGGGTCTACCTGTCGCCCCAGCACGCTGCGGCCAATGCCGCCGTCGCGGACTGGATGGAGAAGGCGGGTCTGCGGACGTGGCAGGACGCGGCGGGCAACCAGCTCGGACGGCGCGAGGGTCGCGAGCCCGGACTGCCCGCGCTGCTGATCGGCTCGCACCTGGACACCGTCCCGGACGCCGGGTCGTACGACGGGATGCTCGGGGTCGTCATGGCCGTCGCGGTCGCCGAGCGGCTCGGTGACCGCATCTCCGATCTGCCGTTCGCGGTCGAGGTCGTCGGCTTCAGCGATGAGGAGGGCACCCGGTTCGGCACGGCGCTGATGGGCAGCCGGGCAGCGGCCGGGACGTGGGACGAGGACTGGTGGGAGCTGCGCGACAAGTCCGGCACGACCCTGTACTCGGCCTTCCGCGAGTTCGGGCTCGACCCGCGGCGCGTGGGTGAGGCGGCGCGCCGTCCCGGGGAGCTGGTCGGCTACCTGGAGGCGCACATCGAGCAGGGGCCGTACCTGGAGGCCGCCGACGCCTCGCTGGGCCACGTCACGACGATCGCGGGGGCGCGGCGCTTCAAGCTCAGCGTCGTGGGCGAGGCCCGCCACGCCGGCGGCACGCCGTACCCGCGCCGGCGCGACGCGCTGGTGGGCGCTGCGGAGGCCATCACCGCGATCGAGCGCCTCGCCAGGGCATCGGACTGCATCGCCACCGTCGGACGCATCGAGGTCATGCCCGGTGCCGTCAACGTCATCCCCGGACGGGCCGACTTCAGTCTCGACCTGCGTGCGGAGAGCGATCAGGACCGTGACGCCATGTGGGAGGCGATGAGCGCCGAGATCGAGCGGGCCTGTGCGGCCCGGCGCCTGGAGGTGCGGGTCGTCGAGACCCACCGGGCGCCGTCGATGCGCTGCGCCCCGTGGTTGACCGATGCGGTCGTGCAGGGCATCCGGGCCACCGGCGATGCCAACCCGATGGGGCTGTGGAGCCGCGCCGGGCACGACGGCATGGCGATCGGCGTCGTCACCGACATCGCGATGCTGTTCGTGCGCTGCTTCGACGGCATCAGCCACCACCCCGCCGAGGCCGTCCGTGAGGTGGACGTGGCCGCCGGCCTGGACGCCCTCGAGCACGCGGTCCTGGCCGTCGCGAAGGGGATGGCATGAGCGCGGACCTGCGCATCGACGAGCGCATCGCCGAGCGGTACGGCGCCCTGTCGCCCCAGGAGCGGCGGGCCGCCGACGTCCTGCTCGCGCACCTGGACGACCTGGCGATCTACCGGGCCGCGGAGCTGGCCGATCTGGCCGGCGTGTCGAAGGCGACGATGAGCCGGCTGTTCCGGCACCTGGGATTCGACGACTTCGGGGAGGTGCGTGAGCACCTTCGAGGGCTGCGCGGCCGGGGTGTGCCGGTGACCCTCTCGGGCGCGCCGAGCCTCGTCGCGCACCTCGAGCACGAGATCGCCAACCTGCAGGCGGCCATGGCCCGCCTCGACGAGACCCATCTGGACACCGCCGCGGGCCTGCTCGCCGAGGCCGGCCGGGTCGTGGTGCTGGGCTGGCGCAACAGCTATCCGGTCGCCCTGCACCTGCGCCAGCAGCTGAGCCAGGCGCGGCCGGGCGTCACGGTGGCCCCGCAACCGGCCCAGTCCGTGTCCGAGGAGCTGCTGGGACTCGGGGCCGGGGACGCGGTCGTGGTCGTCGGGTTCCGGCGGCGTCCGGACAACCTCCGCGACCTGCTCGGCCTGCTCGAGGAGTCGGGCACACCGGTCGTGCTGGTGGCCGATCCGACGGCGCGGTCGCTCGCGACCCGCGCCGCGGTGTGGCTGCAGTGCCCGCTGACGACCGCATCGGCCTTCGACAGCTATGCCGCGGCGATGAGTGTCGTGGCGGTGCTGGCCGACCGGGTGCTGGACCGGGTGGGCGCCCGCGGCGAGGAGCGGGTCACGGCGATCGACGCCGCCTACCGTGCGGCCCGCGAGATCGAGGCCGTGTAGCCATGGACCTGTCCTCGATCACCTCCATGCGGGCCGCGCGCTCCCGCGACGACCTGGCGCTGGCACCGGGGGAGTCGCTGCTGGCGGGCGGCTCCTGGCTGTTCTCCGAGCCGCAGTCGGCGACGTCCGGGCTGGTCGACCTGACCACGATGGGCTGGGAGCCGTGGTGCATCGGGCCGGCCGGGCTGAGCATCGCCGCCACGTGCACGATCGCCGAGCTGCTCGAGCCGCCCGCGCCGGCGGACTGGACCGCGGCCCCGCTGTTCCGGCAGTGCGCCGAGGCGTTCTTGATGTCCTTCAAGATCTGGAACACCGCCACCGTGGGTGGCAACCTGTGCCTGGCCCTGCCGGCTGGGGCGATGATCTCCCTGGCCACGGCCCTGGACGCATCGTGCGTCGTGTGGACGCCTGACGGTGGCGAGCGCCACGAACCGGTCTCGAGCTTCGTCCGGGGGGCGGGCCGGACGTCGCTGGCCGAGGGGGAGGTGCTGCGCTCGGTCGAGCTCCCGATCGGTGCCCTGCAGGGGCGCACGGCCTTCCGCACGATCGCGCTCACCCCGCTGGGACGGTCGTCCGCGGTCGTCATCGGGCGGCTCGACCCCGACGAGCGGCTGACGCTCGCGGTCACGGCGGCCACGACCCGTCCCCATGTGTTCCGCTTCGGCCACCCGCCCACGGATGACGAGGTGCAGGACGCGCTGCGGACGATCGAGGACTGGTACTCGGACGCGCACGGCGCCCCGGACTGGCGGGCCGCGATGACCCACCAGCTCGCATACGAGGTCTGTGAGGAGCTGAAGCCATGATCGGCATCAACGGACGGTCGCACGACACGCCGCCGCGCCCCGGCCAGTGCCTGCGCACCTACCTGCGCGAGCAGGGCAACGTCGAGGTCAAGAAGGGATGCGACGCCGGCGACTGCGGGGCGTGCTCGGTGCTCGTCGACGGTGCGCCGACCCATGCGTGCATCTATCCCGCGGTCCGCGCGACGGGCCGCGAGGTCACCACCGTCGCCGGGCTCGGCACGCCGGAGCACCTCCACCCCGTGCAGCAGCGGTTCCTCTCCGCAGCGGGGTTCCAGTGCGGCTTCTGCACGGCGGGGATGATCGTGACCGCCTCGACGCTGGACGACGTGGACGACGTCGACCTGCCCCGGGTCATGAAGGGCAACCTGTGCCGGTGCACCGGCTACCGCTCGATCCGCGACGCGATCGCCGGGACGGTCAACACCGAGCGTCCCGCGGCCGGCGAGGCGTACGGCGCATCCGTCGCCGCCCCCGCGGGTGCCCGGGTCGTGACCGGCCGCGAGCGGTACGCGCTGGACGAGCCGGCGACCGACCTGCTGCACATCGCCGTGCTCGGCAGCCCCCACCCGCATGCCCGGATCATCTCGATCGACGTGTCCCGCGCGGCCGCGGTCGACGGCGTCCGGCTCGTCCTGACCCACACGGACGCGCCCGACGTCCTGTTCTCGACCGCCCGGCACGAGAACCGGCTCGACGATCCCGACGACACCCGTGTCCTGGACCCGGTGCTGCGGTTCCGCGGGCAACGGGTCGCGGCGGTCGTCGCCGACTCGGTCGCGATCGCGGAGCGGGCGCGCGAGCTGATCGAGGTCGTCTACGAGGTGCTGCCCGCCGTCCACGACCCGCACCGGGCCCGGCGCCCCGGTGCCCCGCTGGTGCACGGCGACAAGGATCCGCTGACGTCGCGCATCGCCGAACCGGGCCGCAACGTGGTCGCCCAGCTGCACGACGAGCACGGCGACGTCGCCGCCGGGCTCGCCGCGGCGCACGCCCGGGTGTCCGGCACGTGGCAGACGGCGCGGGTGTCCCACGCCGCGCTGGAGACCCACGGCGCGCGGGCCTGGCTCGCCGACGACGGATCACTCGTGGTGCGCACCAGCTCGCAGGTGCCGTTCCTGGTGCGGACCGAGCTGGCGCGCATCCTGGACCTCCCGGTCGACCGGGTGCGGGTCGTCGTGGGGCGGGTCGGCGGCGGTTTCGGCGGCAAGCAGGAGCTCATCGTGGAGGACCTCGTCGCGCTGGCGACGCTGCGCACGGGACGACCCGTGCAGTACGAGCTGAGCCGCGAGGACCAGTTCACGATCGTCCCGTGCCGTCACCCGATGACCGTCTCGGTCGAGCTCGGGGCCGCCGAGGACGGGACGTTGACCGCGATGCACGTCGACGTCGTGACCGACACCGGGGCGTACGGCAACCACGCGCCGGGCGTCATGTTCCACGGCTGCCACGAGTCCGTCGCGGTGTACCGCTGCCCCAACAAGCGGGTCGACGCCGAGGCCGTCTACACCCACAACCTGCCGTCGGGCGCATTCCGCGGCTACGGGCTCGGCCAGGTCATCTTCGCGATCGAGTCGGCGATGGACGATCTCGCGCGCGAGCTCGGCCTGGACCCGATCGAGCTGCGGCGGCGCAATGTCATCGTCCCCGGCGATCCGATGATCGTCACGGCGATCGAGGAGTCCGACCTGACCTACGGCTCGTACGGCCTGGACCAGTGCCTCGACCTGGTGGACGAGGCGCTGGCGTCCGGACGGGGCGCCGAGGCCCCTCCGGGCTGGGACGTCGGCAGCGGATCCGCCCTGGCGATGATCGCCACGATCCCGCCGCGGGGACACCACAGCGCCGTCCGGGTCTCGGTCGACCCGACCGGGACCTACACGATCGACGTCGGCACGGCCGAGTTCGGCAACGGGACCACGACGGTGCACGTCCAGCTGGTCGCCCACGAGCTCGGCACGACCCCCGACCGGGTGCGGGTGCGCCAGTCGGACACCGCGACGTCGGGCTACGACACCGGCGCCTACGGGTCGACCGGCTCGGTCGTCGCCGGCAAGGCCGTCCAGATCGCCTCCGAGCGGCTGCGCGGCGAGCTGCTGAGCCTCGCGGCCAGACGCCTCGGGGTCGCCACCGGCTCGTGCCGGCTGGGGCCCGACGGCGTCGCCGGGCCGTCGTCGTCGCTGGCCTTCGACGAGCTGCTGGTCGACGAGCTGTTGGCGGACGGGTCCCACGACGGCACCCCGCGCTCGATCGCCTTCAACGTGCACGGCTTCCGGGTCGCGGTCGATCCGGCGACCGGGGAGGTGCGCATCCTGCAGTCCGTGCAGGCCGTCGACGCCGGCGTCGTGATCAACCCCGAGCAGCTGCGCGGGCAGGTCGAGGGCGGCACGGCGCAGGGCATCGGCTCGGCGCTGTACGAGGAGATGACGCTGCAAGACGGCGAGGTGCTGACCCGCACCTTCCGCGACTACCGCGTGCCGCAGATGGCCGACATCCCGCCGACCGAGGTGCTGTTCGCCGACACCGTCGACGAGCTGGGGCCGCGCGGCGCGAAGTCGATGAGCGAGGCGCCGTACAACCCCGTCGCCCCGGCGCTGGCCAATGCGATTCGCGATGCCGTGGGTACCAGACCGTATGAGCTGCCGATGAGTCGCGACCGCATCTGGCGGTTGCTGAACCACGAACCGGAAGGAAGCACCCCATGACCCAGGAGACCGACGCAGACTGGCTGAGCCAGGCCATCGACCTGGCCGTCTCCAACGTCGCAGCCGGCGGAGGACCGTTCGGCGCCGTCATCGTCCGCGACGGCAAGCTCGTCGCGGCCGGGCAGAACCGGGTGACCCGCGACCTCGATCCGACGGCACACGCCGAGGTCGAGGCGATCCGCGCGGCCTGCGCCACGATCGGCGACTTCTCGCTCGCCGGGATGACGTTGTACACCTCGTGCGAGCCGTGCCCGCTGTGCGTGTCGGCATCCCTGTGGGCGCGACTGGACCGGGTCGTCTACGCCGCCGACCGGGAGGACGCTGCCCGCGGAGGATTCGACGACCGCGAGTTCTACGAGCTGTTCTCCCGCGACCGGGCCACCTGGCCGACTCGCGTCGAGGAGATCCGGCCGCCGCATGCCGAGGCGCCGTTCGATGCCTGGCTGTCCGCCGCGGACCGGATCGCGTACTGAGCCTGCCATCTCGGCCAATTGTTTAACGCCCACGTAATCCGCGACGTCGAACCGTGAAATCCGAGGCTCTTAGCGTGAGCGCCACGTAACGGGGGTTTCGTCCCACGCACAGAATCGGAGTTCACATGACCATCTCTTCTCGTCTCCCACGCAGGGGTGTGCGGCTCGCGGCCGTGGTCGCCGCCGTCGGGCTCACTCTCGCCGCCTGCGGTTCGTCGGACTCGGAGGGAGACGGGGCCGGATCGGACCAGGCCGACGGCTTCGGCAAGCTGACCGTCCAGCTGTCGTGGATCAAGAACGCCGAGTTCGCCGGCGAGTTCTTCGCCGACTCCAAGGGCTACTACAAGGATGCCGGTTTCAGCTCGGTCAACCTGCTGACCGGACCGGTGGCGCAGGAGGAGATCGTCGCGACCGGCAAGGCCGACTTCGGGCTCAGCAATGCCGTCTCGACCGCCTCGGCCGTGGCGAACTCGGACTTCCCGCTCAAGATCGTGGGCACGACCTACCAGAAGAACCCGTTCACGGTCCTGTCGCTGGCCGACAAGGGGAACATCAAGACCCCCCAGGACCTGATCGGCAAGAAGATCGGCGTCCAGGATCCCAACCTCAGCCTGTTCAAGGCGCTGCTGGCCGCCAACGACATCGACGAGGACGAGGTCGAGATCGTCCCGAACGGCTTCGACGTCGCGCCGCTGGAGGACAAGCAGATCGACGGCCTGGTCGCCTATGTCACCAATGAGTCGTTGCTGGTCAAGGGGCACGGCTTCGACACCGTCGATCTGCCGTTCGCCGACAACGGCCTGCCGTTCGTGGCCGAGAGCGTCATGACGACGGACGACACCATCAAGAACGAGCCCGAGAAGGTCAAGGCCTTCCTCGAGGCCGAGATCAAGGGCTGGAAGGACGCGTGCTCGGACCTGGAGGGCGGCGCCAAGCTCGCCGTGGAGGAGTACGGCAAGGACATCGACCCGCCGCTGGAGCTGGCCAAGGAGGTCGAGCAGGCCAAGGCACAGTGCGAGGACCTCGTCGTCAGCGACGAGACCAAGGCCAACGGCCTGTTCACGATCAGCGAGGACATGATCGCGGCCAACATGAAGTCGCTCAAGACCGCCGGCATCGAGCTGGAGGCCGATGACCTGTTCGACATGTCCCTGCTGGACGAGCTGCTGAAGGAGAAGCCCGAGCTCGCGCAGGGCTGACCGGGTACCGGGAGAGCTGGAGCAACGTGACGATCGACCAGGCGCCGGCCGGTGGAGGTGCCCCCCTGACCGGGGGTGTCTCCGCCGGCACCGGCCTGCACATCCAGGACCTGTCCAAGACCTTCACGGTCGGCCGCAAGGAGGTCGTCGCCCTGGACGGGGCGACGCTGCACACCGACAAGGGCAGCTTCTTGTCACTGCTGGGCCCGTCGGGCTGCGGCAAGTCCACGATCCTGCGCATCCTGGCGGGGCTGGAGACCGCGTCGGGTGGTCGCGCCGTCGTCGACGGCAAGTCGCCGGCCGAGCTGCGCCGGGCCCACCAGCTCGGCATCGCCTTCCAGGACGCGGCGCTGCTGCCGTGGCGCTCGGTGGAGTCCAACATCAGGCTGCCGTTCCAGGTGTCGGGCGAGAAGGCCGATGACGCGCTGGTCAAGGAGCTGATCCAGCTCGTCGGCCTGGAGGGTTTCGAGAAGGCCAAGCCGGCGCAGCTGTCCGGCGGCATGCGGCAGCGGGTGTCGATCGCCCGCTCGCTGGTCGTCAAGCCGTCGGTGCTGCTGCTCGACGAGCCCTTCGGCGCCCTGGACGACATGACTCGTCAGCGGCTCAATCTGGAGCTGCTGCGGATCTGGACCGAGAAGCCCGCCACGACGCTGATGGTGACCCACGGCATCTCCGAGGCGATCTTCCTGTCCGACAAGGTCGCCGTCATGAGCCCGCGTCCGGGACGGATCAAGGAGGTCATCGACATCGACCTGCCCCGGCCCCGGACGCCCGACATGATGCGGACCCCCGAGTTCCATGCCCTCCACGACCACGCCTCGGAGCTGTTGTTCGGCGCCGGCGGCGTCGCGGTGGAGTGATGACCGGCGAACGCGCCCGCACCGTCTGGATCGGCGCGGGCGGGGCGCTCGGCTCGATCGCCCTCTGGTGGATCGCGGCCGCGACGGTGCTGTCGGCCTTCCAGATCCCCACACCCCTGGAGGTCGTCGAGGTCTTCCACGAGCGCGGATTCGGCTACTACGAGCGGGTCTTCTCGATCACCCTGGCCGAGTCGGCGCGCGGCTACGTGGTGGGGGTCGTGCTGGCGCTGGCGACCGCGATGCTGGTGCTGCTGGTCCCGATCCTCGAGCCGCTCGTGATGCAGTTCGCGGTCATCACGTACTGCCTGCCGATCGTGGTGCTCGCGCCGATCCTCATCACGGTGCACGAGATTCCGGAGAAGGGTGGCCTGTCCCCGACGGCGATCGACCTCGCGGCGGTCTCGGTGTTCTTCACGACCGTCGTCGGCGCGGTCCTGGGGTTCCGTGCCGCCGACCGGTCGACGCTGGACGTCGTCGAGGTGTACGGCGGCAGCCGGTTCCAGCAGTTCCGCCGCGTGCGGCTCGTGTCGGCGCTGCCGCCGCTGTTCAGCACGCTGCAGATCGCCGCGCCGGCGGCCTTCCTCGGGGCCCTGCTGGGCGAGTACTTCGACCGGCACCTCGAGATCGGCGTCGGTCCCTCGCTCATCCTGAGCCAGAACAACCGGGAGACGGCGCTGGCCTGGTCGCTGGGCATCGGCTGCGCGGTCGTGTCGGGCCTGGCCTATGTCGTGCTGGGCCTGGTCGGGCGCGCGATCGCCCCGTGGTCGAAGGGGGTCGCGCCGTGAATCACCCCATGAGGTCCGTCGCGCTGCTGGGGCGTCCCCTGGTCAACTTCGTCTTCGTGATCGCCGCATCGCTCGGCGCCTGGTACGCCCTGGTGACGCTGACCGGTGTCAGCGAGCTGACGACGCGCCTTCCCCAGGACGTCGTGGGATACCTGTTCACCGACGAGGACGCCGGGCAGAACCGCTCCGAGGTGCTGGCCGCCCTCGGCCAGACGATCCTGGACGCCGGCATCGGGTTCGTCGCCGGCCTCACCGCCGCGACGCTGCTGGCCACCGCGATGGTGATGTTCGGCGGTGTCGAGGCGGCCACGATGCCGATGGTCATGGTGCTGCGGACGGTCCCGCTCGTCGCGCTGGCCCCGGTCATCACGCTGCTGTTCGGCAACGGCTTCTGGTGCGTGGCCGTCATGAGCGGCATCGTTGTGCTGTTCCCGGCCCTGGTCAACATCGCCTTCGGCCTGCGCACGGTCACCCCGCAGATGCGCGATGTCGTGACGGTCTACGGCGGCTCGTCGTGGGACGTCCTGCGCCGGGTGGCGTACCCGTCCGCGCTGCCGTCGATCTTTGCCGCGATCCGCATCTCGGTGCCCGGCGCGATCACCGGCGCGCTGATCGCCGAGTACTTCACGACGACCAACAGCGTCGGCAAGGCCGTCAACACCTCCCTGGCCCTGTACCAGTACGACAAGCTGTGGTCGCTCATCGTCGTGGTCACGGTCGTCTCGGTGCTCGGCTACCTGCTGGCGCAGCTGGCCGAGACGGTCGTGCTGACCAGGTACGGGCAGAGGGCGGGACGCACCTGACATGGCGGTCACGAGTCCCCGACGGCGATCGATCTTCGCCTCCCGGCTGGTCAGCTCAGCGCCGGAGGGCGGGCAGCCGCGGGTGCTCGAGGACCTGCGCCGGGCGATCCTGGACGGCGACGAGCCGCCGGGCACCGTGATCCCGATCGACGCCGTCGCGGCCTTCTTCGGCGTCAGCCAGATCCCGGTGCGCGAGTCGCTGAAGATCCTGACCGGCGAGGGGCTGGTCGAGCACCGCCCGCACATCGGCTACAGCGTCGCCAAGCTCCGGTTCGAGGAGTTCCGCGAGCTGTACGACGTCCGGCAGGCGCTGGAGACGTCGGCCCTGCGGGCGTCCGTCCCGCTCGCGACATCGGACGACGACGCGTTGGTGGGCTCGGTCCACGAGGCGCTGGCCGAGGCCACTCGCCGCGGCGACGAGAAGGGCTATCACTCCCAGTCCCGTCGCTTCCACATGGCGCTGATCGCGCCGTCGGGCATGCAGCGGCTGCTGCGGATGTACGAGTCGGCCTGGAACGTCACCGAGCCGGCCCGGCCGATGGCCCGCGTGTCGGACGGTGGGCGCAGCCAGTTCCACGCGGACCACGACCGGATGATCGACGCCTTCGTGGCGCGGGACGCCGAACGGCTGGTCACCGAGTCTGCCCACCACTACGAGCACCTCCGGGCGGCGATCGCCGGGTTCGCCGATGATCCCGATCTGTTCCTCGGCCCGGAATGACACGGCATTTCCTATATCTCTCCCGTAACCGGGGCTTGACCCGCGAGAACGATCCGGCGAAACACCGGCTTCCTACCGTCAGGACCACCAGTCGTCCTCACCCGCAGGAGCCACCATGACCGAGATCAAGAACGAGCCCGCCTCGCCCGCCGCCGGGCACGCTCCACCCGGCCCGGGCTGGGCCGAGAAGGGGTACCACCCGCGCCTGGCCAATGACGACCTCGCGCCGCTGGAGAAGCAGACCTGGAGCTCGTACAACATCTTCGCGTTCTGGATGTCCGACGTCCACAGCGTCGGCGGCTACGTCACGATGGGCACCCTGTTCGCGATCGGCCTCAACGCCTGGCAGGTGTTCGTCGCGCTGATCGTCGGCATCATGATCGTGCAGTTCTTCTGCAACCTGGTCGCCAAGCCCAGCCAGGTCGCCGGCGTGCCGTACCCGGTCACGAGCCGTGCATCGTTCGGCGTGCTGGGCGCCAACATCCCGGCGATCGTGCGCGGCCTCATCGCGGTGGCCTGGTACGGCGTGCAGACCTTCCTGGCTGCCGCCTCGCTCAACATCGTCTTCCTCAAGCTGTGGCCCGGCCTGGCCGACTTCGCCGACGTGGACACCCACGGATTCCTCGGGCTGTCGTACCTGGGCTACGTCAGCTACGCGATCCTGTGGGTCCTCCAGGCGGCGCTGTTCTGGCGCGGCATGGAGATGATCCGCCGGTTCATCGACTTCGCGGGGCCCGCGGTCTACGCCGTGATGTTCCTGATGTGCGGCTACATGCTGATGAAGGTCGACTTCGACATCGACCTGAACCTGTCGTCGCACCAGCTCAGCGGCTGGTCGCTCGTGTGGGGCTTCACCGCTGCGATCGCCTCGGTGGTCGCGTACTTCTCCGGACCGATGCTCAACTTCGGCGACTTCTCGCGCTACGCCAGCAGCTTCAAGGAGGTCAAGAAGGGCAATCTGCTGGGGCTGCCGATCAACTTCATCGTGTTCTCGCTGCTGACGGTGCTCACGGCGGCGGCCACGGTGCCGCTGTACGGCGAGCTCATCACCGACCCGATCGAGACGGTGGAGCGGCTCGACAACACCTTCGCGATCGTCCTGGGTGGGTTCACGTTCGTGGTCGCCACGATCGGGATCAACATCGTCGCGAACTTCATCTCCCCGGCGTTCGACTTCTCCCACGTCTCCCCGCAGAAGATCAGCTGGCGCATGGGCGGCATGATCGCGGCGGTCGGCTCGGTGCTCGTGACGCCGTGGAACTGGTACGCCAACGACGACGCGATCCTGTGGACGCTGGGCATCCTCGGCGCCCTGATCGGGCCGCTGTTCGGCATCCTGATCGCCGACTACTACGCGATCCGGCGCCAGACGATCGACGTCGACGCGCTGTTCACGATGTCCGAGGACGGCGAGTACTGGTACGCCAAGGGCTACAACCCGGCCGCGGTCAAGGCCGTCATCGTCGCGGGCATCGCCTCGGTCGGCTCGGTGATCGTCCCGGAGGTGCTCGACGTCGTGACCTGGCTGCCGTCGTACAGCTGGTTCGTGGGCTGCGGCGTCGGCTACGTCGCGTACATCGTCCTCGCCCGTGCGCAGAACGTGGCCGGTTCGGGCGATCGTCCGCTGGCGCTGACGGGCGACCCCGCGGCATGAGGAGTGCGCCGGTCAGGATCCTGGTCGTCAACCCCAACTCCACGGAGTCGATGACCGCCTCGATCGGCGCGTGTGCCCGGGCCGTCGCCGGCCCGGGCACGCTCGTCGAGGCGGTCAGCCCCGACGGCGGTCCGGTCTCGATCGAGAGCCACGTGGAGGAGGCGCTGAGCGTCCCGGGCGTGCTGGCGCAGATCGCCGCGGGGGAGCGGGACGGGGCGGACGCCTTCGTGATCGCGTGCTTCGGCGACCCCGGCCTGCTCGCGGCGCGCGAGCTGGCCACCGGCCCGGTCATCGGCATCGCGGAGGCGGCGATGCGCTCGGCGGCGTACCTGGGGCGCGGGTTCAGCGTCGTCACGACGTTGGAGCGCACCGTGGGCCACACGTGGGACCTGGCCCGCGCGTACGGGCTGGAGCGCCACTGCCTCGGCGTGCACGCGACGGGCATCCCGGTGGTGGAGCTCGAGACCGATCCGGTGGCGTACGCGACGGTGCTCGGGGCGGCGCGGGCCGCGATGGACACCGACGGCTCGGACGTCATCGTGCTGGGCTGCGCGGGCATGGCCGATCTGTGCGCGCGGCTCCAGGACGACCTGGGCGTGCCGGTCGTCGACGGCGTCGCGGCGGCGACCGTCATGGCCCGATCGCTGGTCGAGCTGGGTCTCACCACCAGTGGGCGCAGCGAGTTCGCGCCGCCCAAGCAGGCGCCGGTCGGCCAGGGACGCGGCTGCCACTAGGTTGTGACGGTGAGCTCAGCCAACGTCCGCGTCCCCGCCAAGATCAACCTGTGCCTGGGTGTCGGGCCGGTCCGCGATGACGGCTACCACCCGTTGGCCACGGTGTACCAGGCGGTCGACCTGCACGACGAGGTGCGCGCCGCGGTCCGCGACGACGACCGGATCACCGTCACGGTGCACACCGACCTGGACGCGCGCAGCGAGATCGCGGTCGTCCCCGAGGACGACGACAACCTGGCGGTCAAGGCCGCGCGTCTGCTGCGCGAGCGGACGGGTGTGTCGGCCGGCGCCGACCTGGCGATCCGCAAGGTCATCCCGGTGGCGGGCGGCATGGCCGGCGGATCGGCCGACGCCGCGGCGGCGCTCGTGGCGTGCAACGATGCCTGGGGCACCGGTCTGAGCCGGGCCGAGCTGGAAGAGCTCGCGGCCCAGCTCGGCAGCGACGTCCCGTTCCTGTTGCACGGTGGCAACGCGATCGGCGGCGGACGCGGCGAGACCGTCAGCCCGGTGCTGGCCCGTGGCTCGTACCACTGGGTCTTCGCGATGGCCGATCACGGATTGTCGACCAAGGCCGTGTTCGCCGAGTTCGACCGGATCAACGCCGGCTCCCAGGTCCCCGACCCGGTGGTGCCCGATGCGCTGCTGTCCGCGCTGCGCGCCGGGGACGCCGTGGCGCTCGGCCAGGCGCTGTCCAACGACCTGACCGAGGCGGCGCTGTCGCTGCGCCCCGAGCTGGCCGACACCCTGGCCATCGGCATCGAGGCCGGCGCGCTCGGCGCGATCTTGTCGGGCTCCGGCCCGACGGCGCTGTTCCTGGCCTCCGACGAGCAGAACAGCCTCGACATCGCCTTCGCCCTGACCAGCGCCTCAGGCTGCGCCGACGTCGTCCAGTCCCGCGGCCCCGTCGCCGGCGCCCGCTTGATCTGACCCCACCCGCACCCAAGGGTGGGACCGAGGATGAGGGTTTTGGGCAGCTGGGGCTACCGCGAACCCTCATCGTCGATCACGCTGCGCGCCAGCCGAGGGCCAGGAACATGCGGGTGAGCTGGTGGGTGACGAGCTGTGGCTCGTGACGGATGGCGTACGAGCTGAAGATCAGCAGCCGCCGGCCGCCGATGACGATCTCGTTGCCGCGCAGCAGATCGGCGTCCCAGCGGGCGACCTCCTGGTGCGGCGTGCCGTGCACCTCGACGGAGAACGCGAACGCGTCCCATGCCGCATCGAGGAAGTAGTGCCCGTCCGGGCCCTGGATCTTTCGCTGCCGGGTCGGGGCGGGCAGCCCGGCGGCGCGACGGATGTCGTCGAAGTCCCGCTCCGGCAGCGACTGGATGCCGCCCGTCCCGTCGAGGATCGACTCGCGGATCAGCCCACGGCGCCGGCACATCCCCCGCCGGTCGAGCGTCTGGTGCAGGCGCGCCGCGTTGACCAGGCCCTGCTGCATCGCGGCCAGGACGATCGTGCGGGCGTACCGGTCGGTCTCGCACCAGCTGGCAGCGTCGATCACGCTGCGTGCCGCGCGGGTGCGCCGCGGCTCCTTGAACGGGTGGACGTCTGCGGTGCCGAGATCGGTGCTGAAATGGGTCACGAGGGACGGGACGCTTGGCCGGGCGGCGCCCTCGGGGAGGACGACGAACGTCGAGTCGCTGGCAAAGCCGGTGAACCCGTCGTGCCGCAGCGCGCTCAGGCCGCCCAGCGCCGAGGCCGGCGCGCACAGGGTGAGCGCCACGAGCTCCTGCTCGTCCGGCGAGAGGGGACCCGAATGGGTCACCACCACGCCGCGGTGCGGGGACTGCCACCTGCCGGTCGCGATCGCATGACGGACCGCGCCGCGCCCATAGGCAGCCACGAGCTCCGCGGTCCGGAAGACGGTTCTCATGCGTCGACCCTGTGCGCGGACCATGCTCGGCCGCGAGCGGCGAGGGCTCGCCTGTGCGCGTCCGGCACCGTGCCGGGGCCTGTGGACGACCGAGGATGAGGGTTATCGGCAGCCCCAGCTACCCAAAACCCTCATCCTCGGTCCCCCCGCAGGGGTGGGTCAGCTCTCGAGGAGCTCGGTCAGCTCGAGCCAGCGCTCCTCGTGGGTCGCGACCTGCGCCTCGAGGTCCTTGACCTCGTTCGAGCGGGCGAGCAGCCCCGGGACGTCCGCGGGGTCGTGCTCGGCCAGCTCGGCGTGCAGCGCATCGATCCGCGCGGTCAGCTTGGCCATCTTGCGCTCGATCGAGCCGACCTCCTTGCGCGTGGTGCGCTCCTCGGCGCTCGACAGCTTGGACGCCTTGACGTGCCCTGCGGTGGACGGGTTCGACGCGGCGGGGGAGTCCTGCTCCTTGCGCAGGCGCAGGTATTGGTCGACGCCACCGGGCAGGTGCCGCAGGTGGCCGTCGAGGATCGCGTACTGCTGATCGGTGATGCGCTCGAGCAGGTAGCGGTCGTGGGAGACGACGAGCAGCGTCCCGGGCCAGGAGTCCAGCAGGTCCTCCATCGCCGCGAGCATGTCGGTGTCCAGGTCGTTGGTCGGCTCGTCGAGCACCAGGACGTTCGGCTCGTCGAGCAGGATCAGCAGCAGCTGCAGACGGCGCTTCTGCCCACCGGACAGATCGCGCACAGGAGTCGACATCTGCGCGCTGGAGAAGCCGAGGCGCTCCAGCAGCTGCGAGGGCGTCATCTCCTTGCCGCCGGAGACATACGCCGTGCGCTGGCGTCCGACGACGTCACTGACCCGGTCGGCGCCGACGTCCTTGAGCTCGTTGAGCTCCTGCGTCAGCGTCACGACCTTGACGGTCTTGCCCTTCTTGACCCGGCCGGTCGTCGGCTCGACCTTGCCGGTCACCAGGCCCAGCAGCGTCGACTTGCCGGCGCCGTTGGCGCCCAGGATGCCGGTGCGCTCACCGGGCCCGATGCGCCACTCGACGCCCTTGAGCACCTGCTTGTCGCCGTACGACACCGAGACGTCGAGGATGTCGACGACGTCCTTGCCCAGGCGCGAGGTGGCCATCTGCTTGAGCTGGATCGGGTCGCGCGGCGGCGGCTCGTTGGCGATCAGCTCATTGGCCGCGTCGATGCGGAACTTCGGCTTGGACGTCCGCGCGGGCGCGCCGCGCCGCAGCCACGCCAGCTCCTTGCGCATCAGGTTCTGCCGCTTGGACTCGGTCGCCGAGGCGTGCCGGTCGCGCTCCACCCGCTGCAGGATGTAGGCCGCGTAGCCGCCCTCGAAGGGCTCGACGATGCCGTCGTGCACCTCCCACGTCGCGGTGCAGACCTCGTCGAGGAACCAGCGGTCGTGGGTCACCACGAGCAGGCCGCCGGCATTGGCCGACCACCGAGACTTCAGGTGCCCGGCGAGCCAGGTGATGCCCTCGACGTCGAGGTGGTTGGTGGGCTCGTCCAGGAACAGGACGTCGTCGTCGCCGACCAGCAGCCGGGCGAGGGCGACGCGACGGCGCTGTCCGCCCGACAGCGTGCCGACCGTGGCGTCCCACGGGATGTCGGAGACCAGGCCGCCGATGACGTCGCGGATCTTCGGGTCCCCGGCCCACTCGTAGTCCTGCTTGTCGCCGACGATCGCGTGACCGACCGTGCCGTCCTGGTCGAGCGTGTCGGTCTGGTCGAGCATCCCGATCGTCACCCCGCCGCGGGTCGTGACGCGCCCGGAGTCGGGCTGCAGGGTCCCGGCGAAGATGCGCAGGAGCGTCGACTTGCCGTCGCCGTTGCGTCCGACGATGCCGATCCGGTCGCCCTCGTCGATGCCGATGGTGACCGACTCGAAGACGGTCTTGGTGGGGAAGTCGAGCGCGATCTGTTCCACGCCGAGAAGATGAGCCACCGCACGAGTCTAGGCGGCGGCCGGTGAGCCGCGCTCAGCGGTCGAATGGTTGGGACAGCTTGCGCAGCGCATCGGCGAGCTGGGTCGCCTCCGAGGGCGTGAGCCCGGCCAGCAGCTGCTTCTCCGCGAGGAGCAGCGCGTCGAGGGCGCCGTCGACGGCGGCACGCCCCTGGTCGGTCAGGCGGACCTGGACGCCGCGCCGGTCGGCGGGGTCGGGCAGGCGCTCGACCAGGTGCTTGCGGACGAGGCGGTCGACCCGGTTGGTCATGGTGCCGCTGGTCACGAGCGTCTCCTGCACGAGCTGCCCGGGAGACAGCTGGTAGGGCTCGCCGGCGCGGCGCAGCGCCGACAGGACGTCGAACTCCGACGACTCCAGGCCCTGGTCGGCGAAGGCGGCCTTGCGGGCCCGGTCCAGGTGGATGGCGAGGCGGGTCACGCGGCTCAGGACGTGCATCGGGGAGACGTCCATGTCGGGACGCTCGTGCTGCCATGCGGCGATCAGCCGGTCGACGTCGTCCTCCATGGGGTGAGCCTATCAAGAATCTTGATGTCGAGATTGTTTGCGCGGTAGGGCGGTAGGTTGCGCCCATGGACGCACCCGAGGCCGTCATGGCCGGACCCACCCGTCAGTCCGAGCTGCTCGCCTCCGGCGCGTTGACGTCCCGGGAGCTCACCGAGGCGACCCTCGCGGCGATCGAACGGGAGAACCCGGCCATCAACGCGGTCGTGCGGATGCTGTCCGACGAGGCCATGGCCGCCGCGGACGAGGCGGACCGCCGTCGTGCGGCAGGGGAGGACCTGCCGCTGCTGGGCGTGCCGATCGTCGTGAAGGACGATCTCGCCGTCGCGGGTCACACCACGGGTCTCGGCTCACGGGCGATGCTCCGCCCCGCCTCCCAGGACAGCGACCTGGTCGCCGCGCTGCGGGCCGAGGGCATGGTCGTCGTGGCCAAGTCCACCCTGCCCGAGCTGGCCATCTTCGGGTTCACCGAGTCCGCCGCGACCGGGGTGACCCGCAACCCGCACCACCACCGCCACACGCCCGGTGGCTCGTCCGGGGGCTCCGCCGCGCTCGTGGCCGCCGGGGCGGTCGGCATCGCGACGGCGTCCGACGGGGCCGGCTCGATCCGCATCCCGGCCGCGTGCTGCGGGCTCGTCGGCTTCAAGCCGACCCACGGGACGATGCCGAGCTCGGGTGGCTGGTACGGCCTGTCGACGCAGGGCGGCCTCGCCCGGCGCGTCGCGGACAGCGCCCTGTTCCTCGACACCGTCGGGACGTTCCCGACCTCGCTCGTCGCCGCGGCCCTGACCGATCCGGAGCCCTTGCGGATCGGCATGTCGTTCAGCGCCTCGGCCGCGACCCGAGCCGCTCCGCTCGACCCGCAGGTCCGGGCGACGGTGCAGGCGGCGGCCGAGACGTTCCGCGCCGCGGGCCACACCGTCACCGAGGTCGACGTGCCGTACGGCCTGGCCGCGAAGGCGCTGACGATCCGCTACCTCGCGGGCATCCGGGACGGCGCCGACGGCGTCGACCGTCCCGATCTGCTGGAGCCGCGCACCCGCGCCATCGCCCGGCTCGGCCGGCCGTTCGGCGCGCGTGCGGTCGAGTGGGCCCGGCGCAAGGGACACGAGTGGGGTGGCCGCGTGCACGACGGCCTCGGTGTCGACGTGCTGCTGACGCCCGTCATGTCGGGCCCGGCGATCGAGGTCGAGCACTGGAAGGGCAAGGGCGGCCTGGCGACGGTGCTCTCGATGAATGCGTTCTATCCCTACACCGCGCAGTGGAACCAGGCCGGTGTCCCGGCGGTGTCGATGCCGGCCGGCTCGGCCGCGAACGGGTTGCCGCTCGCGGTCCAGCTGATCGGTCGGCGCGGTGACGACGCCCGGCTGATGTCGTTGGCCGCCCAGCTCGAGCGGAGCGCCTGATGCCGGTGTGGGACCCCGCCCGATACCTGCAGTTCGCCGACGACCGCTCGCGCCCCTTCGTCGACCTGGTCGCGCGGGTGCAGGGCACGCCACGGACCATCGTGGATCTCGGGTGCGGACCCGGGCACCTCACCCAGGTGCTGCGGCACCGGTGGCCCGAGGCGACGGTGCACGGCGTCGACTCGTCCCCGGAGATGATCGAGCGCGCCCGCAACGACCAGAACGATGATGCCGCGACCTACGAGCTGGCGGACGTCACCACGTGGGCGCCCGCAGGACCGGTGGATCTGGTCATCTCCAATGCGCTCTTCCAGTGGGTGCCGGATCAGCTCGCGGTGATCGAGCGGCTCGCCGGGCACGTCGCCCCTGCGGGCACCTTCGCGCTGCAGGTCCCCCGCAACTACGACGCGCCCAGCCACACGCTGCTTCGTGACATCGCCGCCGAGCGGCCCTTCGCGGCCCACACCGCCGACGTCGTCGCCGACCGGGGGACCGAACCGGCCGCGTACCTCGAGCTGTTCGCCGCGCACGGCTGGGGAGTGGACCTGTGGGAGACGACCTACCTCCACGTGCTGGCCGGCGACGACCCCGTTCACGACTGGGTCTCGGGGACGGGCGCACGTCCCTACCTGCAGGCGCTGCCGGACGACCTGCGCGACGCCTTCACCGGGGCGTACCGCTCGGCCCTGCGCGACGCCTACCCGCGACGGCCGTGGGGGACGGTGTTCCCGTTCCGGCGAACCTTCCTCGTGGCCCGTCGACCGGCCTGACTCCGGTACGCTGGCCGGGCGATCCCCGGTTGGTCTGCCGGCAGGGCCCGCCGCACTTTGAATGCGGACAAGCGACGTAGGTTCGACTCCTACCCGGGGAGCCAGCAGTCCCGCGTGCCCGGGGCCCCTTGCTCAGGCCAGGGCCTGCAGGACCACCGCAGCGACGCGCGCCACCAGGGCGTCGTCGTACGCCGCGCCCGGATCGTTCCTCGCCGTGAGGATCGTCAGCACGACGGGCTCCCGTCCCGGCGGGGTGACGACCGCGATGTCGTTGCGGATGCCGGCGGCGCCGCCGGACTTGTCCGCGACGTCCCATCCCTGCGGTGCTCCCGCCCGGATGAGCGTGTCGCCCGTCGCGTTGTTGCTCATCCAGTCGATCAGGGCGGCGCGGTCGGGACGGCTCAGCACGGATCCGTCGAGGAGTCGCCCCAGAGCGGCGGTGAACGCGGCGGGGGTCGTCGTGTCGTCGGTGCTGCCGGGTTCGATCGTGTTGAGATCGGGCTCGTGGTTGACGACCCTCGTCGTGGTGTCGCCGAGCCGGGCCAGGAAGGCCTGCAGGTGCGCGGGACCACCCAGGTGGTCGAGCACCAGGTTCGCCGCGGCGTTGTCGCTCTCGCGCACCGCCGCCTCGGCCAGCTCCTGGAGCGTCAGGCCGTCGTCGACGTGCCGGCTCGCGACCGGGGCGTGGCCCGCCGAGGCGACGTCGTCGCGGGTCCAGGTCAGGCGTTCCCGTCGCTCGGCGGGGGTGGTCCGGTCGAGCAGGTGCGCGGCCAGCAGGGCCTTGTAGGTCGAGGCGTACCCGAAGCGCTCCCGGCTGCGGAACGTGACCGTGGTGCCGTCGCCGGTGTCCGTGGCGGCGACGCCGACCCGGGCATCGAACTCGCGCTCCAGCGAGCGCAGCTGGGTGCTCGCGTCGGGCGACGGCGGGACGTCCGCTGCCGGGGTCTGCTCCGCGGAGCCGGCGCCGCAGCCGGCCAGCGCGAGCGCTGCCGCACCAGCGGCGAGGAGCATGGGGACGCGGCGTCGGGTCGAGGTCATGTCGTGTCTCCGTCCTGTCGACGTCCGTGTCGAACGTCGTCGACTATGGCAACCGGCTGGTGATGAGCCGATCGGGCCATGCCGGCGGCCGTTAGGCTGGGGGGTGCGGGGCAACGGCCCGCGATCCCCCCGATGAAGGAGTCCGGTGACTGACCAGGTGACTGCGATCGTGCTGGCTGCAGGTGCCGGCACGCGGATGAAGTCCTCGCGAGCCAAGGTCCTGCACGAGATCGCCGGACGCAGCATGATCGAGCACGCGCTCATCGCGGTCGCCGGCGCCGGCGTCCACACGACCGTCGCGGTCGTCGGCCACGACCGCGAGCAGGTCTCGGCGGCCATCTCGGCGTACGACCCGTCGATCGTCCTGGCCGTGCAGGAGGTGCAGAACGGCACCGGCCACGCGGTGCAGGCCGCGCTGGAGGCCCTGGACGCACCGCCCACCGGCACCGTCCTGGTGACGTACGGCGACGTCCCGCTGCTGACGTCGCAGACGCTGTCCGAGCTCCTGGTCGATCATCGTGCGGCGGGACGCGCGGTCACGATCCTGACTGCCGAGGTCGACGATCCGACCGGCTACGGCCGCATCCTGCGGGACGCGGACGGCGCGGTGACCGCGATCCGCGAGCACCGTGACGCCTCGCCCGAGGAGCTCGCGGTGCACGAGATCAACAGCGGCATCCTGGCGGTCGACGCGCAGTTCCTGCGCCATGCGGTGGCGAGCCTCGAGTCGGGCAACGCGCAGGGCGAGCTCTACCTGACCGACATCGTGGGCAAGGCCGTCGCCGAGGGACGTCCGGTCGGCGCGCACGTCCTGGAGGACGTCTGGCAGACCGAGGGCGTCAACGACCGGGCACAGCTGGCCCGCCTCGGCCGCGAGCTCAACCGCCGGCTGACCCGGCAGTGGATGGCCGAGGGCGTCACGATGGTCGACCCCGAGACCACGTGGATCGACTCCGCCGTGACCCTGGCCCGCGACGTCACGCTCCTGCCGGGCACGCAGCTGCTCGGCGCGACGAGCGTCGCGGAGGGCGCCACGATCGGCCCGGACACGACCCTGCGCAACGTCGAGGTCGGCGAGAACGCCTCGATCATCCGCACCCACGGCTCCGATGCGGTCATCGGCGCCGGGGCGAACGTCGGCCCGTTCGCCTATCTGCGGCCCGGCGCCGAGCTCGGTGAGGACGGCAAGATCGGCACCTTCGTCGAGGTCAAGAACTCGGTCATCGGCACCAGCGCGAAGGTGCCGCACCTGACGTACGTCGGCGACGCCACGATCGGCGAGGGCGCCAACATCGGCGCCGGGACGATCTTCGCCAACTACGACGGCGTCCACAAGAACCGCACCACGATCGGCCGCCACGCCAAGACCAGCTCCAACAACACCTTCGTCGCCCCGGTGTCCGTGGGCGACGGCGCCTTCACCGGCGCCGGGGCCACGATCCGTCAGGACGTCCCGCCGGGGGCGCTGGCGGTGAGCGCCGGGTCACAGAGGAACATTGAGGGGTGGGTCGGCGCGAAGCGTCCCGGCTCACCGTCAGACGAAGCGGCGCGCACGGCGATCGCGGACAACAACCTGGAGGCCCCCGGTGAGTAGCCTGTCCAAGCGGACACCGACCCGCAACATGCTGCTGTTCTCGGGGCGCGCTCATCCGACCTTGGCCCAGGAGGTCGCCGACCTCCTGGAGATCTCGGTGGTCCCGACCACCGCTTACGACTTCGCCAACGGCGAGATCTACGTGCGCTTCGACGAGTCGGTGCGCGGTTGCGACGCCTTCGTGCTGCAGAGCCACGCCGCGCCGATCAACGAGGCGATCATGGAGCAGCTCATCATGATCGACGCGCTCAAGCGCGCCTCCGCCAAGCGGATCACCGTGATCCTGCCGTTCTACGGCTACGCCCGTCAGGACAAGAAGCACCTCGGCCGCGAGCCGATCTCGGCCCGCCTGATGGCCGATCTGTTCCTCACCGCAGGCGCCGACCGCCTGATGACGGTCGACCTGCACACCGCCCAGATCCAGGGCTTCTTCGACGGACCCGTCGACCACCTCCTGGCGATGCCGATCCTGACCCGGCACGTCAAGAAGCGGTACGGCAAGAAGGACCTCGCGGTCGTCTCGCCCGATGCGGGCCGCATCAAGGTCGCCGAGCAGTGGGCCAATGCCCTCGGCGGCGCGCCGCTGGCCTTCATCCACAAGACCCGCGATCCTCGCCGGCCGAACGAGTCGAAGGCCAACCGGGTCGTCGGCGACGTCGCCGGGCGGGTCTGCATCCTGGTCGACGACCTGATCGACACCGGCGGCACGATCGTCCAGGCCGCGGAGGCCCTGATGGCCGACGGCGCCGAGGCCGTCGTGATCGCCGCGACGCACGCGGTCTTCTCAGGCCCGGCCGTCGACCGGCTCAAGAACTGCGTGGCCACCGAGGTCATCGTCACCAACACGCTGCCGATCGCCGACGACAAGCGCTTCGACAAGCTCACGGTGCTCTCGATCGCCCCGCTGCTGGCCCAGGCCACTGCCGCGGTGTTCGAGGAAGGCTCGGTCACCAGCCTCTTCAAGAGCTGACGCCAACCAAAATTTGGCCCCTCAGCAACCGTTTCTTCCGCTTGTGCGGCATCGAACGGTTGCTGAGGGGCCAAATTTTGGTGCTAGCCGAGGATCGGCGGGGCGAAGGTCCGCGGCGCCGTCGCCACAGCTGTGCTGGGCGTCGGTTCGGTCGTCGGGACCGTGGGGGTCGGCGTGGGTGTTGGTTCGGTCGTCGGGACCGTGGGGGTCGGCGTGGGGGTCGGCTCGGTCGTCGGGACCGTGGGGGTCGGCGTGGGCGTCGGCTCGGTCGTCGGGACCGTCGGATCCGGCGCGGGGACAGCCGGCGGCGGGTCGTTGCGCTCGATGCGGATCTGACCGAAGTTGTGGTCGACGTTGTTGGCCATCGTCAGCGCACCCAGCACCGTGGGCTTGTAGGCGTGCTCCTTGATGGTGCTGTAGGCGAAGACCGTGATGGTCATGCCCGACTGCGGGCGGATCGTCCCGCCGATGCGGAACGTGCCGTCCTGGTTCGCGGGTCGCTCGTCGTGCACCTTGCCCCGGGCATCGGTCAGCCGGACGCTGATGTTCGGGATGCCGTATCCCTCGGTGGCATCGACGGCCTGGCCGGAGAACGTGCCGCCCCGGGTGCTCAGGTTGATCGTGGCATTGCGCTTCGCGCCGGCACGGATGCGACCGATGTTGAACGAGCCGCCGAAGTAGCCATTGGTGTCCGGCACCTGCAGGCGGTAGGAGCCGGGGGTGAGCCCGCGCAGCGACAGGTTGCCGGCAGAGACCTTCTGCACCCAGAACTCACCGGTCTTCTTGTTGACAGCGGTCACGAAGACCGTTCCTCGGACACGCGCTCCGCCGGCGGTCAGGAATCCGCGGATCAGGCCCGGCTTGGTGCGCAGGTCGAACGAGGCCTTGCGGAACGTGCGCAGCTTCACCGAGCGGATGAGCTTGCTCTTGCCGACGCGCCGCTTCTTGGCGTCGTAGGCGAACAACCGGTAGTCGTCCTTGGCCAGCCCGCCGAGCGCGTACTCACCGCGTTTGTTCGCCGTGACCTCGATGACCTGGCCGCCATTGCTGATCGCGCGCACGCGGGCCTTGGCCGCGCGCTTGCCCTGCACCTTGATCGTGCCGCCGATGGCACCGCCGCGACGCAGGCGGACGTTCTTCTGCACCGCCGACGAGCCGACGCGGGTGCGGACGTCGAGCTTCGCGGCATAGGCCTTGGTGTCGTACGCCGGGCGTCCGTCCACGAATTGCAGGTGATAGCTGCCCGGCCCCGGTGAGGTCATCTGGTAGACACCGTTGGAGCGCGTCTTGACCTCGCGGATGTACCCGAAGCCCTCGGTGAACAACCGCACCTTGATCCGGCCGATGGGCTTGCCGGTCGAGGCGTCGGTGACCCGGCCGAAGATCTGCGGTCGTGCGGAGGCCTCGGCGGGAGCGGAGACGGCGACGAGGGCACCGACCGCGAGGAGGATGGACAGCACGGCGGCCATCAGGGAACGACGTCCAGCGATCAGGTGTGACACGCGCGCGAGTGTACCGTTCCCAGGGGGCAGCCCGCGGGGGATTCCCGCGAGCCGTGAACCGCTGCGCCGATAGGATCGGCCTGCTCGAACCAGGCGCGCACAGCGGACACTGCACAACGGGCACTACAGGCGATGGAGGCTCGATGTCCGGAGTGCGTCACGGCACCCGTCCTCTGCTGCTCGCGGTGCCCGTCGTCCTCTTCGTGGCCGTCTTCGTCGCCGCCCGTCTGCTGGGCCAGGAGTCCCGCGGCGGGCAGGACGTCAACCCGTTCGCGGACCGGCAGCCCCTGGCCACGGCGGGCACCGCCGCGGCCGGCGCCGTCCCGACCGTGAGCGGCGATGACCAGCGCATCCTCGAGCGTCTCGCCGCCGTGCCACAGGCAACCTGGTTGACGCCGGAGGCGCATCCGGTCGGGCAAGTCGGCGCCTTCGTCGCCGGGCTCGCGGACAAGGGCCGCGCCACCGGGCGTGCCCCCGTGCTCGTGGTCTACGGCATCACCGATCGCGACTGCAGCGGCGGGCACTCCAGCGGCGGACTGTCCCCTGATGACTACCGGCAGTGGCTCGAACGCATCGCCGGGTCCATGGGCTCGGACGCCGTCGTGGTGCTGGAGCCCGATGCGCTGGCGACCGCCCCCGAGTGCGGGCGGGTCGATCAGCGCACCGCCCTGATCAGGGACGCCGTCGCAGTCCTGGCCGACGCCACGGTGTACATCGACGCGGGCCACTCCAACTGGATCGACCCGGCGGACATGGCGTCGATGCTCTCGGCGGCCGGCGTCGGCGACGCCCGCGGATTCTCCACGAACGTGGCCGCCTACGAACCGCTCGATGCCGAGAAGTCGTACGCCGAGGCCCTCAGCGCGGCGGTGGGCGGCGCGCACTACGTCATCGACACGGGCCGCAACGGCGCCGGCTCGAACGGGCAGTGGTGCAATCCGGCCGGCCGCGCGCTCGGGCGCGAGCCGGGGCCCGGTGACGGCGGTCGGCTCGATGCCTACCTGTGGATCAAGCCGCCGGGCGAGAGCGACGGCACGTGCGGCGGCGGCCCGGCTGCGGGGGTGTTCTGGACGGAACGCGCTCTGGAGATGGCGCGGGCAGCCGGCTGGTGAAAGTGGCGCCGGACCGACCCGTCGGACCGATAGGATCAGGGCCATGCCTGACCTGGAAGAGAAGCTCGCCGTCATCATCGAGGACGATGCCGACGTCCGTCACCTGCTCAAGACGGTGCTGACGCAAAGCGGCTTCCAGACCATCCTGACGACCAATGGCGAGGACGGCATCGAAGCCGTCCGTGCCCACAACCCGGTGCTGACCACGCTCGACGTGTCGATGCCGGGGATGGACGGTTTCGCCGCTGCCAAGCGCATCCGCGAGTTCAGCGGCACGTACATCATGATGCTGACCGCGCTCGCGGACGAGATCGACGTGGTGCAGGGGCTGGACTCCGGCGCCGACGACTACCTGCTCAAGCCCTTCCGCCCGCGGGAGCTCCGCGCCCGCATCGAGACGTTGCTGCGTCGCCCACGTGAGCGTGACGGCGTCCGTGGCGCCCTGGCCACCGCGCCGGCGCCCGTGGCCGTCTCCGCGCCGGCAGAGCCCGTGCCCCCCGCGCCCGTCGCCGTGGCTGAGCCGGTTCCGCAGCCGGCTGTCGTCGTCCAGGCACCCGTGGCGTCCGAGCCCGTCGTGGTTCCCGTGCGCGCGACCCGTCAGCCCGTCCACGAGTCGGCACCGGCCGTGGTCGACAGCACGCCGACCGCCGACGGCTGGCTGGAGCACCGCGGGCTGCAGCTCAACACCCAGACCCGGCACACCCGGGTCGACGGTCGCGGGGTCGAGCTGACCCGCAGCGAGTTCGACCTGCTGGCCACGCTCATGGCGTCCGGCCGGCGCGTGCGCAGCAAGGCCGACCTGGTGCTTGCCCTGCGGGGCGAGAGCTATGTGACCACGTACTACGTCAACGACGCCGACAAGCGCGCCGTCGAGGTCCACATGGCCAATCTGCGCCGCAAGATCGGCGACTCGTCCGCCACCCCGCGGTTCATCGAGACGGTCCGCGGCGTCGGCTACCGGCTCGCCTCGGACAGCGACACCGCCTGACCCAGTGGCCAGGCGGCGCCGGCGTCAGTTGGCGTTGACGGGGATGGGGACTGCCTCGGTGGGCTTGTCGGAGGCGAAGATCGCGATCGGTACCTTCTGGCGGATCGTCTCGCGGGTGTAGGACTTCGACCCCGGCGACCGCTGGATGCGCACCGTCGCCCGGAAGGTCAGATTGACCCCGTTGGTGTCGGCGGCGAGGTCACCGATCGGCTGGTTGCGCAGCTCGAAGGCGCCCTTCGGCGAGGTGATGAGCATGCCGTACTTGGACGTCAGCGGCTCCGGGTCCAGCGTGATGCTGGCGGCCTTGGCGTTCAGCGAGTAGGGCGACTGGACGGTTCCGGACGTCGTGGACGTGTCGGACTCGACCTCGATGCGGTCCAGGTAGACCTTGCGCTTGGTCTTGAACGGATCGCGCAGGTCCCGGTCCAGGTCATAGGCCTGGAAGGTGAACGAGAAGTACTTGTTGCCCGCCGGGTACCACTCGTTGGTGCGAGGGGTCGACTTGGTCGGGTAGAGGGTGTAGACGAAGTCGACCCCGTCGATGTCCACGTGCGACTGGAAGGTTCCGTCCCGCGTGAACTGGGAGTCGAAGAACACCGTGGGGGCGGGTGCCGGCGTCGCCGTCGGTGCCGGCTCGTCCTTCGACGCGGAGAACGTGTCGAGGCTGCAGGCGCTCAGCGCGGCCAGGGCTGCGACGGCGACGACGGCGGCCTTCGCGCGGCGGTGGAGGGCTGAGGTCACGGTGATGCTCCTGGTGATGCGGGGAACGGGGGGAAGGGTCGCTGTGGGGCGGCGCGAGTCGGTCACGTCGTGAAGCCCTTGTAGCGGCGGCACAGCTTGATCGCGAGCCACGCGGTCTGCAGGATCGTGATGATGCCCAGGCTCGTCCAACCCGCGAGCAGGACGGTGCTCTGGAGATCCTCCGAGAGCTGGGTCCAGATCGCGACGGCCGCTGACAGGGTGATGACGACCAGCGCGATCGGGCTCAGGTACGCCCAGCCGCCCGAGCCGCTCTCGGCCCTGGCCTGCAAGGCCCAGTTGTCGGTCTGGGAGCTGCTGAAGAACTTGGTCCAGGATCGGGCGAAGTGCCCCAGCCTGATCCACATGTACAGCTCCGCGGGCACCCAGAGCAGGGCGAACAGATAGTCGCGCCGGGTCGCCGACTCCATGCTGTGGGCGATCCGCAGGTTCAGCAGGGTCGCGACGATCGTGGGCACCAGCCAGAAGGCGAGGAACACGAACGCGTTCAGGATCAGCGAGCTGATGAGCAGGAAGAAGAACATCCAGCGGGTGCATCCGTTGATGACCATCGAGAAGTTCTCGAACCAACGCAGCCGCAGGTTCGGGTGCAAGGGCTGGCCCTTGGTGTCGCCGCGCTGCCCGGGCCACATCAGGTCGATGCCGCCGGTGTTCCACTTGACCTGCTGGGCGTCGAGGGAGCGCATGTCGTTCATGCCGCCGACGTTGGCGCGGGCCCGCGCGCTGATCTTGGTCAGGTAGCCGGCGCTCTTGATCTGCAGGGACAGCAGGGCGTCCTCGATCTCGCTGTCGCGCACCCACGGGTAGCGCTGGTGGGTCTGCTGCACGACCTTGCGCAGCGCCTCGGTCGAGAAGATCGAGTACTGGCCACCCAGCACCGCCATGTTGCGTCCGCGCAGCAGGTTCTGCATGTTGAAGGCCGCGAACTGGGCTCGCTGTCCGGCGATGAGGAACTTGCCCATCAGGGTGTCGACGCCGCTGTCGTCGATGCTGTAGATCGCCGAGATGCCGCCGATACGGTCGTCGTCTTGGATCTCCTGCACGAGGTACTCGATGGCGCGTGGGTCGGCGGTGGTGTCGCCGTCGACGCCCAGCAGGTAGTCCATGCCCTCGACCAGCGTGTAGCCGTAGTTGAGGGCGCCGACCTTCTTGTCGGGGTTCTCGCCGATGTCGTGCACGAAGATCTCGGTCATCTGCTCATCGCGGCCCTCGCCGCGGGTGTGCAGCCCGGCGTAGTGGCTGGCGATCTCGACCGTCGCATCGGTCGTGTTGTTGACGATGACGTGGATCGCGTCCGGCAGCAGGGTCTGGGCCAGCAGCGAGTCCAGGACGTCGGCGATGGCCTCTTCCTCGTTGTAGGCCGGTATGACGCAGCCGACCGTCGAGCGGTACGTCGGCAGTGCCTCGATGCCCGCCATGAAGTGACCGGCGTACTCGTCCATCGCCGGATGCACGGAGGGGGCGTGACCGATGCGATCGTTGCTCATGGGAGATGCTCCTGGGGACCGGGGACTGCGGAAGTGGTCCCAAGGCATCACCATGGCGGACCAGGATCAGGATTGGCGCAGGTCCGCCTCAGGATTGGATCAGTTCTTGACCGGCTCCGGTGATCCCAGGTTCGCCCGAGCCCGCTCGAGGTCGGCCGTCGCCTTGCTCAGCACCGCATCCAGGGTCGCCGGGGTGTCGGACGAGTGGCTGGTGCCGAAGCTCGCGGCGGTCCGCAGCTCCATGCCGTCGGCGACGGGGGCGTCGGTGAGTCCGGTCCGGATCGCGTCCACGACGGTCTGGGGGACGTCGGCGCGCAGCGCCAGCAGCAGGATCGCGAACCGTCCGGCCCCCAGGTGCCCGATCAGCGCCTCCGCCGGCACCCGGGAGCGCAGGATCTCCACGAACTGCACGAGCGCACGGTCGCCGCTCTCGCGGCCGAAGGCCGTGTTGAGCTCGTCGAGGTGGTCGATCTCGGCCAGCACCAGGCCCACGTGGGCCCCGGCGAGGGTCGCACGATCGATCCGGTCCCGGGCGTCCTCCCGGAAGGCGTCGGGGGCGAGGACGCCCAGATGGGAACGGCGGCTCGTCTCGCCGCTCATTGACCACCAGTTGCCGGCGCGCTCCACCCGCAGGGCCGACAGGCAGATCGCCGAGACCAGGAAGGCGCCGGTCAACGGCAGCGCGGTCGCCAGGAGATCCAGGTCCCGGATGTCCGAACCGGCCGCGGCGGCCGCGGCGAGTCCGGCCGCGATCACGAACCAGCCCCCCAGCAGGAAGAAGACGAACTGCAGGATGCGCGCGTTCAGATTGGTCCGCATCGGGCCCCGCAGCAACTCGGTGGCGGTCAGCCAGGCGAACAGCCCGGCCGTGCCCAGCTGGAGCGTTGTGCCGAGGGCGAGGTCGGGATCGGGATCCGACGATCGCAGCAGCGTCGGTGCGGCGACGACCAGCGCGGCCAGGACCGCCAGCCCGATCCAGGAGCGGCTGCGGCCGTTCAGCATCCGGCCACCGGCCCACATCGCGCCCAGCGCGAACACCGCGGATGCCTGACTGGTGGCGACGACCGGTGCGGGGGTCGAGCCGTCCGCGGCGTAGATGGCGTCCAGCCCGCTGCTGCACAGCATCGCGGCGAAGGCGGCCGTCCACGTGCGGTTGGCTGCGTCGTTGTGGCGCAGTGCCGACGTGGTGGCGAACACCGCGGACACGATCGTGATCGGCAGGACCCGCGCGATCAGCAGCGTCTCCAGGTCCAGGTCCATGGTCATCAGCTCTCCTCGGCGTGGCGGTCGGCCACGGTGAACGGGGACATCGGCTCGATGCCCTGGGGGACGGTCACGACGACCTCGGTGCCGCGATCTGGTGCGCTGTCGACCTCGATGGTCCCGCCGTGGCGCACCACGATGTCGCGCGAGATGCTCAGGCCCAGGCCGGTGCCGTGCATCGTGGAGCCGCGTACCGACTCGGCGCGGTAGAACCGTTCGAACAGCCCCTTCTGCTCCTCGAGGGTCATGCCGCGACCGGTGTCGGCGACGCGGATCTCGACGGCGGTGTCGCCGTCGCGGGGCAGGAGGCGGGTCGCGACGGTGATGCGACCGCCGCTGCGGTTGTACTTGACGGCATTGGACAGCAGGTTGTCGACGACCTGGCGCAGCCGGAACGCGTCGACCTGCGCGTGGACGTGATCGGCGATGTCGAGCTGGATCGAGATCAGCCGCTCGGTCGACAAGGGCCGGATCGCGTCGACCGACTCGAGCACCAGCGCGGACACGTCGCAGCGCGACGGACGCAGCGCGATGGCATTGCTCGGGCTCGTGGACCGGGCCGCGAGCAGGTCGTTGACCAGGGAGTTGAGTCGTTGCGCATTGGTCAGCGCGACCTCGAGCATCTCCCGCGTGGGCGCGGGGAGACCGTCGGACTCCAGGGCCAGGTCGACATAGCCCAGGACCGAGCTCAGCGGCGTGCGCAGCTCGTGCGACATCGACGTCACCAGGTCGTCCCGGTCCGTGATGGCCCGCACCTCGGCGGAGACGTCGCGCAGCACCACCACGACCCGGTCGATCTCGTCGCGGTCGTCACGCAGCAGTCGTGCGGAGACGTCGATCGTGAACCGGGTGCCGGTGCGGTGGCCGATGCAGTAGGTCTGGTTCTCCACGGTCTCGCCGGCCAGCAGCCGCAGGTGCGGGAACTCCGCCAGCGGGAGGGGAGTGATCTTGTCGGCCCGGTAAAGCGGGAACCGGTGCCACGGGGTGGACTCGGGCAGCCCGAGCTGGTTCAGCAGCGACCGGGACGCCCGGTTGGACGCCATCGTCCGGCCGTTGCGGTCCAGGCTGATGACGGCGAACTCCACGGCGTCGAACGCCTCGCGCAGGGTCGCCTCCTGGCGGCGGGCCCGACGCAGGGCCTTCTCGAGCATCTGCGTCTGCCGCCTCAGCAGCACCCGCTGGGACTCGACCCGCCGTGACGCCGCGTGCGTGACGCCCGCGACGAAGGCGAGTGTCACCGACAGGCTGATCGCCGAGATCGTGTTGGGCGGAGTGCCCGGCGGGACGTAGAGGTCGAGCTCCACGAGCAGGGCGTGGGGCAGCAGGATGAGGCTCGTGAGCGCGGGCCCGGCCACGTACCCCGCGCGGCCGAATGACGTCGCCAGCCAGATGACCGGAAAGATCATGAGCACGCCGAAGCCGCTGTCGGGCACCGCGAGGCGCAGCAGCGCGAGGGCCACGATGTCCAGCAGCGGGATGACCATCTGCCAGCCGAGTGCGATCCGCAGCCACGGGACGACGGCCGATGCGATCGTCACCCACAAGAGCGCGGTCAGGCCGAAGAAGAACGCGGCGCTCTCGGCCAGCACGCGGTCCGACAGCGCGACCGAGACGCAGACGATGAGCCCCACGGCACCGGCGAGCAGGATCTGCGAGCGGAAGACGCTGTCGCCGAACCCGGACGGGCTGATGTGGCGCGACCGATCGCGGACCGGGGACGCCTGCATGTGCGCAGCGTACCGTGAGCCGGGGCCGCCCCAGGGGAGTTTCTCGTGCGTGCCGGGCTGCGTTAGACTGGTGCGGTTGCCTCGGCGAGGGTTCCTCTGTGGACCGTGATCGACAGGGCGCTCCACAGGAGTGCTGTGTCGAGCGCCCTCGACACGGCGACGTCCGACGTTCGATCCACCGATGACGTAATCAAACAGGAGTTCCCTCGTGGCCGAGATCAAGATCGCCGCTGAAGCACGTACCGAGTTCGGCAAGGGTGCCGCCCGCCGCATCCGCCGTGAGGACAAGGTCCCCGTCGTCCTGTACGGACACGGTGCCGACCCGGTCCACCTGACGGTCCCGGGCCACCAGCTCATGCTGGCGCTGAAGAACTCCAACGCCCTGCTGGCGATCGAGGCCGGCTCGGACCGCCACCTGGCCATCCCCAAGCAGGTCCAGCGCGACCCGCTGAAGGGCTTCATCGAGCACGCCGACCTGCTGATCGTCCGCAAGGGCGAGAAGGTCGTCGTCGACGTCCGCATCGTCCCCGTCGGCGATGCCGTCAGCGGCAACCTGGTGGTCCTCGAGAACGCGACGATCTCCGTCGAGGCCGAGGCCACCCACATCCCCGAGTCCTTCGAGATCTCGATCGAGGGCCTCACCGGTGGCGACCAGATCCTGGCCAAGGACATCGAGCTGCCCGAGGGCTCGTCGCTCGCCGTCGACGAGGACCTGCTCATCGTCAACGTCACGTCCGCGCCCACCGAGGCGCAGCTCGAGGCCGAGCTGGCCGAGGCCGAGGCCGAGGCCGGCATCGAGCACGACGCCCCGGAGTCGGACGCTCCGGCCGAGGCTGAGGCGCCCGCCGAGTCGGAGTGACCTGGTTGGTCGTCGGGCTCGGCAACCCGGGCCCGACGTACGCCAGCACCCGGCACAACATCGGCTACATGGTGGCCGATGCCTTGGCGCTCCGCATGGGCGGAACCGCCAAGAACCCGGGCTGGAAGAAGCACAAGTCCGGTCGTGCCGACGTGGTCGAGGGACGTCTCGCCGGTGAGCGGGTCGTCCTCGGCCGCTCGCGGTCGTACATGAACGACAGCGGCGGCGCGGTCTCGACGCTCGCGAAGTTCTACGACGTCGAGCCCGATCACGTCATCGCGATCCACGACGAGCTCGACATCGACTTCGGCATGCTGCGGGTCAAGCTCGGTGGTGGCGACAACGGCCACAACGGGCTCAAGTCGATGCGCGCATCGCTCGGGACCGGCGACTTCTACCGGATCCGCGTGGGCATCGGCCGTCCGCCGGGACGGATGGACGTGCACGACTTCGTGCTGAAGCCGTACAGCTCCACCGAGCGCAAGGACCTGCCGACCTACATCGAGGAGGCCGCCGATGCGGTCGAGAGCCTCATGACGGCCGGCCTGGAGCGCACCCAGAGCACGTTCAACCGCTGATTCCGCACCGCCCTGAGCGGTTTGCGGATATTTGACGACCTCGCGAGAGCCTGTCCCTGCACATATTTCGGGGATCATGCTGCGGGGTGGGAAAGTGACGGCAGTCGAGCTCGGCGCGGAGCACGCGGGAGTCCGCGCGATGACCGGCGAGGGAACGTTGGCGGACGCAGCAGTGGGCGTCCGGCGCAGGACGCGGCAGTGGGTGCGAGCGAGGATGCAGCCCTACGCCGTCGCCTGCCTCACGGCGGCCGGTGCGGCTGCGGCCCTGACCGGCAGCGCGGGTCCCGTCGTGTGGGCAGCGGCCGGCGTCGTGGCCATCGCGATGGCGCTGGAGCTCGCGACCGCCCGACCCGCCACGCGGCGCCCCGGCACCGGTCCGGTCAAGCGACTGGGCCTGGCGGCCGGTGGAGCGCTCCTGGCCGCGTCGTCATTCGCGTGGCTCACGCCCGGCCAGACGCGTGCCGAGGCGGTCACCGTGATCGCGGCGTGCGCCGCATTCCTGATCGGTGCCCGGCTGGCGGGGGCCTCCCGCGGTCCGCGCACCGTGCTGGTCGTCGGTGGACGGGTGGGGGCGGCCCAGCTCATCACGCAGTGGGCCTCGTGCCGGGACGTGTCGGTGTCCGGTGTCTGCCTGCCCGATCACGTGGGCGAGGCCATGGAGCCGATCCTCGACGTCCCGGTCGTCGGCTCGCTCGACGACGTCGGGGCGGCCGCCGCCCGCCTCCGCGTGGACGAGGTGGTCGTCGCCCCCGGTCCGCTGCTCACCGCGTACGACGTCCGCCGGCTGAGCTGGTCGCTGGAGCGGGAGTCGGTGGGACTGTCGGTGGTCGCCGAGATGGACGGCATCGCGCCGCGTCGCATCGTCCCCCAGGTGATCGGGCACCGCGTCCTGATGTCGGTTCATCCCGGCGGGCGGTCCGGTCCGGCGCTGGGGGCCAAGGCCGTGCTGGACCGCGTGGGCGCCGCCGTCCTGCTGGTGCTGCTGGCGCCGGTGCTCGCGGCGCTGGCGATCATGGTGCGCCGTGACTCACCGGGCCCTGCGCTGTTCCGGCAGACCCGGGTCGGCCTGGACGGGAGCCTGTTCGAGGTCCTGAAGTTCCGCACCATGGTCGTGAACGCCGAGTCGATGCTGCCCGCGCTGCTGGCGGTGAACGAGGCCGCCGGCCCGTTGTTCAAGATGGCGTCGGATCCGCGCACGACCCGCATCGGCCGGCTCCTGCGCAGCACCTCCCTGGACGAGCTGCCGCAGCTGGTGAACGTCGTCAAGGGACAGATGTCGCTGGTCGGCCCTCGTCCCAGCCTGCCGACCGAGGCGATGCTGTACGACGAGTGGATCCATCGGCGGCTGAGCGCCAAGCCCGGCATGACCGGCGCCTGGCAGGTGGGCGGCCGCTCCAACCTGAGCTGGTCGGAGTCGGTCCGGCTCGACATCGACTACGTGGACAACTCGCGGCTGCGCGATGATCTGTGGATCGCCATGAGGACGGCGCGTGTGGTGATGACGCGCGACGGCGCGGTGTGAGTCTCGCCGACGTCCGCCGGATCGTGCTCGTGGCCGAGGCGGTCCTGCTGTCCGTGGTCCTGGCCGCGGTCCTGCTGCGCGGGGGCGGGTCCGACGACGGTCCTGATGCCAGTGCGGCGGTGGCCCGGACCACCGCCCCGCCGGACGCGGAGCGGGCCGCCGACGACGCCTCGGAGGTCATCAAGGAGTCCGAGCGTCCGCCGGCGGAGGAGGCGACCGATGTGGGCCCGGCTGCCGAGGACATGTCCGGGCCGCTGACGCTGCCCCCCATGCTGCCCACGTCGACCGTGGTGCGCAGCGGGGTGTCGTCGAGCAAGGGATTCCTGCAGGTCTCCCTGGTGGCGACCGACGACCGCTCGCCCGAGCAGGTGCTCGCGGCGTATCGGCGCATGCTGGGGGACCGCGGCTTCGTCGAGTCGAGCGTGCCGGCCGTGGGCGGTTCGACCGCTGCCGGCTTCGCGCACGGCGCCGAGCACCTGACCGTGACGACGACGCCGGACGGCCGCCGCACGAAGTACTCGCTGCTGGGCAGGCTCCGGGTCTCCGGGTGACACATGTACATCTCGATCGGTGATCGCCCGCCGGGCGCCCGGGGCGCAGCACCGGGCCGGCGGGTCAAGGTGGCGCCGGTCGTGGTGTCGCTCGGCCTGGTCAGCCTGCTGACCGACATCTCGTCCGAGTCGGTTGCGGCGATCCTGCCGCTGTACCTGACGACCGTGCTCGGCCTGTCACCCGTGGCGTACGGCTTCCTCGACGGTCTCTACCAGGGAGCCAGCGCCCTGGTCCGGATCGCGAGCGGCTGGGCGGCCGACCGCGGTGGGCATCCCAAGTGGGTGGCCTTCCTGGGCTACGGCCTGTCGGCGGTGACCAAGCTGGGTCTGCTGGTCGCCAGCGGGTTCGCGGCCGTCACGGCGGTGGTGGCGGTCGATCGCGTCGGCAAGGGGATCCGGACGGCTCCGCGCGACGCCATGATCGCGGCGTCGACGCCGCCGTCCCACCTCGGGCGGGCCTTCGCGGTGCACCGCACCCTCGACACGGTCGGTGCGGTGATGGGTCCGTTCATCGCGTTCGCCATCTTGTGGGCGGTTCCGGACGGCTACACGACGGTCATGATCGTCTCCTTCGCCTTCGCCCTCGTCGGTCTCGCGCTGCTCGGGCTGCTGGTGCCGGACGAACGGCTGCAGCCCGGCCCCGCTGCCGAGCGCGCGCCGTTCCGGTGGCGCGAGGTCTGCGATCCCCGGCTGACCAAGCTGCTCCTCGCCGCAGGCGGGCTCGGGCTGCTGACGGTCGGCGACGGGTTCATCTACCTGGCCCTGCTGGACCGGGGCGGGTTCGCCGCCACCTGGTTCGCCCTGCTGTACGTCGGCACGAACCTGGCCTATCTTGCCTTCGCGGTGCCGTTGGGGCGGCTGGCCGATCGTGTCGGCCGGGCGCGGGTGCTCATCGCCGGGCACGGGGCGTTGGTCCTGACCTATGCGTGCGCGGCGTTGCCGCTGGGCGGAGTGGTGGTGGTCATCGTCCCGCTGCTGCTGCTCGGGGCGTTCTACGCGGCGACCGACGGGGTGCTGGCCGCCGTGGCGGGCCGCCTGGCCGCGCCCGAGGTCAGGGCCAGCGGGATCGCCTGCGCGCAGACCGTCGTCGCGGTGGTCCGCCTCGTCGCCTCGACCGGTTTCGGGGTGCTGTGGTTCACCATCGGTCCCCAGCGGGCCCTGCTCACCGTCGCGGCCCTGCTGCTGGTCGTGGTGGTCGCGACCTATGCGTGGGCCAAGGACCTCGACGAACCCGAACCCGGCCGCGCCTGAGGTGCTCCCGTCCCGCGGGTCAGGCCTGGGCGGCGATCCCGCGCGCCGGGACGCTGCCGACCTGACGCAGCAGCCGTGCCTTGACCGCCGGCCGCAGCCGCAGCTCGAAGGCGTCCCGCACGGCGCGGTTGCGCAGCTCGTAGCCGCCGGGGCCGACGCGCAGGACACCCAGGTCCGAGAGCTCGTCGAGGCTCGCCTGGATGTCCCCGAAGCGATCGGGCCGGTCCTGGTCTGCGTGGGCGATCTCGCGCAACAGGTCGCCCGAAGCGGGGCGGTCGAGGACGGCCAGCAGCTGGCACAGCTCGGTCTCCGCCACGCTCAGCTGCTCCAGGATCGTCCGGAAGTAGTTGCCCATCGGGAAGGCACCCGCATAGGCACTGGGATCGTTGTACAGATCGACCCCGCTGGTCGTCGAGATGATCCAGCCCGAGGAGATCCAGTCCCTGAGCACCGCGACGGCGCGACCGGCGAGCCGGTCGCTCTGCTCGGCCAGCTCGGCCAGCAGCCGGGGGGACGGGACGCAGGACAGGGAGGCGGTCGCCAGCGCGACCAGACCGCGGTCGGAGAGGGGACCGACCGAGACGCGGTGCACCGCGATCGGACCGTCGGACAGCTGCGCGGTCAGCAGGTCACCGGCTTCGTCCGACGTGATCACCACGATGACGCGGGGGACGGCCGCGTCGACGCCGCTGAAGAAGGTCCTCAGCAGATCCACGTCGGTGGCCGGGTCGTTGTCGGTCGGGCCCCACACGGTGATGTCGGAGCGGCGGTGGCTCGCGAGGCGGGTGAGCCGGTGGGCGGCCGACGTGCGCGGGCCGTCCTCGATCAGGTGCCGCAGGTGCGCGTGCTCGACCGTCGCCACGGCGGCGTCCAGCAGGGCGCCGCGGCCCGATCCGTTCGGACCGGTCAGGCACACCACATCGCATCCGTCGCCGGCGATCGCGGCGCGGATGTCTGCCGCGAGCGACGACACCGAAGCACTGTCGCCGATGAACGGGCGACTGCCCGTGTCGGCGGCGGGCTCGGACGAGAGCAGCTGGATGTGCAGCGCCCTGCTCTGCGGAGAGGGATCGGCGCCGAGCTCCTGGGACAGGCACACCCGCAGGTGCTCGAAGGCACGCAGCGCCAGCTCGGTCTCACCGAGCGCCAGGTGGGCCTGCATCAGGGTGCGGTGCGGGCGTTCGAAGCACGGGTCCTCGGCGATCGCCAAGGTCGAGAAGTCGATCGCGTCGCGCATCCACTGCAGCTTGAGGGCCGACTCCCCGGCGTCGGCCAGGATCGACTGGCGGCTGATCAGCAGCGAGTCGCGGGTCTGGGTCGCCCAGAAGCTCTTGTCGTCGTACGCGCGGAAGTCCGCGATGTAGAGCGCCTCGGTTTCTCGAGCCAGTGACACCACACGGGCGTGGTCGCCGGCGTGCAGCGCTGCGCTGAGGTCGTGGGCGGCGCTCTGGAATGCGGTGACGTCGGCCCACGCATTGCGAAGGACCAGACCGCCGAGGTGACGTTCGATGCACGGCTCGTCCAGCACGTGACGCACTCGCGAGACCGCGGTGCGGAGGCTGGCGCGGGCCTTGTCCTCCTCGACGTCGGGCCACAGCTTGTCGATGATGCTGTGCACGCTGACGGTGCGGTTGTTGTTGAGCGCGAGCAGGCGCAGCAGGTCCGTGGTCTTGCCCGTGCTCCACTCGTCCGCCTCGACGACATCCCCGTTCGAGCGACGAACGAAGAACCTGCCGAACATACGAATCTCGATGCGATCGTGCATGTGGCGAACCTCCGGGCTTGCTGCCTGGGTCCGGTTGTCTCGACCGTCTCGTCAGCGGGTTTTCACGCCCTGCTGGTGTGTGCCCTGGCACGTGCAAATGAATGGAATTTCATCCAGATTACGACTCGGATTCCGGTGTGTCGGGCGAATGCGAATATTGCCGCGATTGTGACCAACCGCCTGCAAGCACAGGGTATTTGGTCCCTCTTTGACGCTGCCTTGACGGCGCGCCCCCATCATGGGTGCCACGGGAGCGACCGCGTCGCTTCCGTTCACGGAGGCTTCCGTGGAGCGAGGCAGTCATCGCCCCGAGGGTGTCGTCTCGCCGCGGGAGAGGGAGGCTGTGCGGTACCCCTGGTGCCGCGCAGCCTCCTGCTTCTTCGCTCGCCGACAGGGGTGGCCGGCTTTGACGGAAATTTTCTCGCACCGTGCAGTAATGAGCCGATCCACCTTGGGGCTGGACATCGGATCGTGCTGGGGGCACGGCGCCGATGCGTCATGGCTCCGCCGTGCACATCCAGGGAGCCATGCATGATCGATCACGGAACAGGCGAGCCACGTTCGCCGCGTCGGGCCAGCCGGCTCGTCGTCGCGCCGCACGTCGGCGACGAGACGCTGGGCTGTGGCGGGCTGCTCGCCCGGCATCACGATGACGCGGCGGTCGTGATCCTCGCCGAGCCCGATGAGCGGCGCAAGGAGCAGCTGGTCGCCGCCCAGCACGCGCTGGGCCGGCCACCGGCCACCGTGCTCGGATTCTCCAGGCGCCATCTGGGCGAGGACATGGACCTGCTCGTCGGCATGCTGGCCGACCTGCTCCGGATCGTGCAGCCCTCGATGCTGTACCTGCCGTTCCCGTCCAACCACCACGACCGTGCGGTCGCATACGAGGCCGGCATGCGTGCTGTCCGTGCCCCACACGGGCACGGGGCGCGCCCAGGTCCGACGGTCCTGGTGTACGACGTGGGTGCGGTCGAGGTGCCCGAGTACGCCGAGGACGTCCGCTGGGGCGTCCACGAGCAGCTGGACGAGCGCGACCTCGAGCGCAAGATCGCCGCCGCGGTCGCCTACGGGTCGCCGCTGGCCGGTGGCCTGCGCAAGAACGCCCACGTCGTGGGGGAGGTCCACCACGTCGCATGGGCCGAGCAGTTCGCGGTGGTGCGCAGGTCGCCGGGTGCCCGGGTGGCGCGCGCGGCCGAGACCGTGGGCAGCACCTCATGATCATCACCGGTCACCAGGCAGACCTGCTCCCGCGGTCGGAGTTCTGGTACAAGATGGCGAAGGCCGATCTGTTCGACCTGAGGATCTACGACCCGCTCGAGGCACGCGGCTTCCAGCGCCGGGTCATGATGCGCGGCCGGTGGGCCTCGATCCCGATCATCGCGGGCCCGCCCGGCTCGCTGATCTCCGAGGCGCGGATCATCCCGGAGGAGACCCGTGAGGCGCTGCGGGCGGTCGTGACGGAGCGATACCGCGACGCCAAGCACTGGTCACGGCACGGTCCGACGATCCTGGCGATGATCGACGACATCCACACCGAGCACCTGTGGCAGCTGAACCTTCAGCTGATCCTCGGCGTCCGGGAGGTGCTGGGCATCCGCACACCGGTGTCCATCGCGCCGCCGCCGGCCGGGACCGGCGTCACCGACCTGATCTCGGTCATGCACCAGTACAACGCGACGAGCTACCTGTCAGGCACCGAGGGCCGCGCGTACGTCGACGATGACGAGAGCTACCGCGACAGCGGCGTGCAGATCACCTGGTCGACCCACCGGCCGGTCACCGGGGACTCGATCCTGTCGGTGCTGATGGACTACGACGACCCGATGTCGGTCGTGATGGCCGAGGAGCCCTGGCTCGTCCATGCGTCCCCGGCCGGACCCGTCGGCAGCCGGCGACGGGTGTGACGAGCCGTGGACGTCTCATGATCTTCGGAGTCATCTGCGCGGTGGCGCTGACCGGCGCCGGGGCGTGCGTCGTCATCGCGGTCCAGCGGGCCGCGGCGCGCGCCGACGCCCCACCGAAGGTCACCGTCACCCCCGCCGAGGCGCTGGAGGGCGAACCGCGGGTCGTGTTCCGCAACACCGAGATCGGGTCGCGGTACGGACTGGTGTCGGTCGTGAGCCTGGCGGACCCCGACGGCCCACGGGCCTTCACCGATGTCGCGTGCGACCGGGTGTACGCCGCGGCGGGGACGACCAGCTGCCTGCGGGTCAAGCGGGGACTGGCCACGACGTTCGAGGCCGTGCAGCTGGACGCCGACTGGAATCAGGTCGAGTCCTGGGGCCTGCCGGGCGTACCGAGTCGGACCCGTGTCTCGGCCGACGGCACGCTGGTGGCCACGACCTCGTTCGTGACCGGCCACTCGTACATGCAGGTCGGCTTCTCGACCGCGACGGACATCCGCGAGGTCGGCGGCAAGGACCTGGGCAACCTGGAGGAGTTCACGCTGGTCGTGAACGGCCGACGGGTCCGACCCGCCGACCGCAACATCTGGGGCGTCACGTTCGCCCGTGACGACAACACCTTCTACGCGACCGTGGCGACCGGTGGCACGACGTACCTGGCCCGCGGCGACCTGTCGGCGCGCACGCTGACGACGCTGCACGCGGGCGCCGAGTGCCCGTCCCTCTCGCCCGACGGCCGGCGGGTCGCCTTCAAGCACGACGTGGGCGGCTCCACCCCGCGGTGGCAGGTCGTCGTCCTGGACCTGGCATCGGGAGCGGAGACGACGCTGGACGGCGAGACGCGCAGCGTCGACGACCAGGTCGAGTGGCTCGACGACGACTCGCTGCTGTACGGGCTGCCCCGTGACGGCGAGGCCGGCGTGAGTGACATCTGGCAGATCAAGACCACCGCCGGCGCCGCGCCCTCGATCTTCATCGAGCAGGCGTGGTCCCCGTCGATCGTGAGGAGCTGAACATGGCCACTGACCTGCAGGGCGACGGACACGACGCCGCGACGGGAGCGGACCGCATCGCTCGCGTGGAGGCCTTCGGGGCGGCGGCGCAGGTGCGCCGGCTCCTCGCAGTCGGCCGCCGGGGACTGCCACTGGGGTACGACGCCGACACCGGTCAGTTCGCCCAGACGGTGCGACGCTCGGACGGGCCGGGAGGCCGGCCCCGCCCGGAGGGGGCCAGCCTGCGTTACGCGGCCATGGCAGCACTCGGGCTGTCGCGACTGGATGCCTCGCAGCAGCGCGCCGTGCTGGGCGGGACCACGGCCGCCGAGCTGGCCCGCGCGACGGGGGTGCTCGCCCGGGAGCAGGACGATCCGGGCGCCGTCGCCCTGGCGGCCTGGGCCGTGGCCGAGACGGCGGGCACGATCGACACGGCGCTGTTCTCCCGCCTCGGCGCGACGATCTCCAGCGGCCGTCCGCTCGAGACGGTCACGGTGTCGTGGATCGTGACGGCTGCCGTCGCGGCGGGCGGGGAGCTGCTCGCGATGGGGGAGGCGATGAGTGCTCGCCTGCTGGCGGCGCAGGGCGCCGAGGGGATCTATCCGCACGTCGTGCCGGCCACCGCACAGAACCGGTGGCGCCGGCACGTCGGCTCGTTCGCCGACCAGGTCTACCCGATCCAGGCCCTCGCCAGGATGTCCCGGGCGTCGGGGGACGCAGCGCTGCTGCGGGCCGCCGATGCGACGGCATCCCGCCTCTGCGAGCTCCAGGGGCCGGACGGCCAGTGGTGGTGGCACTACGACGCCCGCACGGGGGACGTCGTGGAGCGGTATCCGGTCTACAGCGTCCACCAGCACGCGATGGCGCCCATGGTGCTGTTCGACCTGGTGGAGGCCGGCGGCACGGACCACACGTCCGAGATCGTCCGCGGGCTGCGCTGGTTGGAGGATCACCCCGAGGTGGACGAGCCGCTCGTCGCCGACGCCGCAGGGCTCATCTGGCGCAAGGCCGGCCGGCGTGAGCGGGCCAAGGCCGTGCGTCGGCTCTCCGCGGTGACCACCGCGATCCGTCCCGGGATGCACCTGCCCGGCCTGGACCGGGTATTCCCGGCCAGTCGCGTCGACCACGAGTGCCGGCCGTACGAGCTCGGATGGCTCCTGTACGCCTGGCTCCCCGCGCGGGGGGTGACGGCATGACCGCCCTGATCGGCCGGCACCCGCGGCGGGACCTGTTCGGCCTGCGGATCGACGCGATGACGCTCGACGCGGTCGTCGAGCTGGCCGATGTGGCGATACGGACGCGCCGGCGGCTGCTCGTGGGCGTCGTGAACGCGGCCAAGATCGTCCACCTCCGCTCGGACCCGCTGCTGAGGAGCTCGCTCCTGGAGTGTGATGTGCTGCTGGCCGACGGCCAGTCGGTCGTGTGGGCGAGCCGCCTGCTGGGGGAGCCGTTGCCCGAGCGGGTCGCCGGCATCGACCTGTTCGAGCAGCTGCTGGCCCGCGCGGACCGCGACCGCCGCTCGGTGTACCTCCTGGGCGCCACACCCAGCGTCCTGGACGCGGTCGAGACGGCCGTGGACACCCGATGGCCGGGGGCCCGGGTCGTGGGCAGCAGGGACGGCTACTTCGATGCGAGCCAGTCGGGCGAGGTCGCCGCGTCGATCGCGGCGTCCGGCGCCGACATGCTGTTCATCGCGATGCCGTCGCCGAAGAAGGAGATCTTCCTCGGGACCTACGGGGCGACGCTCGGAGTGCCGGTCATGCACGGCGTCGGTGGCTCCTTCGACGTCATCGGCGGCCTCACCAGGCGTGCCCCCGCGCGCTGGCAGCGATGGGGCCTGGAGTGGCTCTACCGCGTGCTGCAGGAGCCCGGCCGGCTCTGGCGTCGCTACCTGACCACCAACACCGCATTCATGGCGCTGCTGCTCAGAGAGCGGGTCCGCAGGACCACCCCGTACGTCCCAACCTCCACCACCGCCAAGGAAGGCACCGCACATGAATGAGATCTTCGAGGGACGGGTCGCGATCATCGGCCTGGGCTACATCGGGCTGCCGACGGCGGTGGCCCTGGCGACCCGCGGCGTCGAGGTCGTCGGCGTCGACGTCAACGAGGCCACCGTGAAGGCCATCGCGAACGGGGAGGTGCCGTTCATCGAGCCGGACCTCGCGGTCGGCGTCAGCGGAGCGGTGGCGATGGGCTCGCTCACCGCCACGACGGTGACGCCCGAGGCGGATGCGTTCATCATCGCCGTCCCCACGCCGTTCCTGGACAACCACGAGGCCGACATGTCGTACGTCCGTTCGGCGGTCGAGCAGATCGCGCCGCGGCTGCGCGGTGGCGAGATCATCGTGCTGGAGTCGACCTCGCCCCCGGGCTCGACCGAGAACGTGAGCCGGTGGCTCGAGGAGCTGCGCCCCGACCTCAACCCCGCGCACGCCTCGGAGGGACTGCCCGACCTGCACGTCGCGCACTGCCCCGAGCGGGTCCTGCCGGGCAAGATCATGATCGAGATGATCACCAACGACCGGGTCGTCGGAGGGATCACCCAGGAGTGCGCACGCAAGGCCGCCTCGATCTACCGGGTCTTCTGCCTCGGCGAGATCCTGCTGACGGATGCGGCCAGCGCCGAGATGTCCAAGCTGGTCGAGAACGCCTACCGCGACGTCAACATCGCCTTCGCCAACGAGCTGTCCCTGATCAGCGAGGACCTCAACCTGGACGTCTGGGAGGTCATCAAGCTCGCCAACCACCACCCGCGCGTCAACGTCCTCACGCCCGGACCGGGCGTCGGCGGTCACTGCATCGCGGTCGATCCGTGGTTCATCGTGGGTGCGTCGCCGGACCTGACCCCCCTGATCCGGGCGGCCCGGGCGATCAACGACTCGAAACCCCACCACGTGGCCGATCAGCTGATCGTCAAGACCGCACGGTTCCGCGAACCGACGGTCGCGTGCCTCGGGCTGGCCTACAAGCCGAACATCGACGACCTGCGCGAGAGCCCTGCGGTCGCGATCGTCGACGAGATCGCCGCAGCTCTGCCCGATCTGGACATCCGGGTCGCCGAGCCCTTCATCCACGTGCTGCCGGCGGCTCTCTCGGGGCATGACAACGTGCAGCTCCAGCCGGCCACCAGCGCCATCGCCGACGCCGACATCGTGCTGCTCCTGGTCGACCACGACCACTTCAAGTCGCTCAGCCGGTCGCGTCTCGAGGGCAAGGTCGTCTACGACACCCGCGGCGTGTGGCGATAGGGGCCGGTCCGGCCCACCAGATGAAGGAGAACCCATGAGCGCCGCCACCACCATTCGCAACCGATTCGTCGACGGTCCGGACTCCCTGGCCGAGCGCTACCGCGCCCGGCGCTGGGAGCAGCTCCGCACAGAGTTCCCGGACATCGCGGACATGACCATCGTCGACCTGGGCGGCACGGTGTCGAGCTGGCGCCGCGCGCCGGTGAGGCCGCGCAAGGTCATCGTCTTGTCATTCGAGCCCGAGGGAGCCGACGACGTCGACTGGATCGAGTCCCATCACGCCGACGCCTGCGACCTGCCCGCACCGTTCCGCGACCTGCGCGCCGACCTGGTCTACTCCAATGCCGTCATCGAGCACGTCGGGGGAGCGGAGCGGCGGCAGCGGTTCGCGGACAGCGTGCACCGCTTGGCCGATCACCACTGGGTCCAGACGCCGTACCGCTACTTCCCGGTCGAGCCGCACTGGCTCTTTCCGGGCTTCCAGTTCCTTCCGGTCCCGGCCAGGGTCGCGGTCAGCCGCCGGTGGCGACTGGTGCACACGCCCAACAGCGACCGGCAGGCCGCGGTCGACAACGTGCTGTCGGTCGAGCTGATCGGGCTGACCGAGCTCAGGAACCTGTTTCCCACCTCACGGGTGCTCACCGAGCGCGCGGCGGGTCTGGTCAAGTCCATCATCGCGGTGCGCTGAGGCGACTCGAGCGGCTCAGCCCTCGGTCGGGGGCGGGACGAACTCGTCGGGCCGGGGCCCGTCACCGAAGTGGTGGGCGATGGCGTCCACGATCCGCCCGGCCGCCCGCCCGTCACCGTATGGGTTCACGGCCTGGGCCATCGCCTTGTACGCCGTCTCGTCGGTCAGCAACGTCGACACGGCATCGACGATGACCTCCTCGTCGGTCCCGACGAGCCGCACCGTTCCGGCATCGACGGCTTCGGGCCTCTCGGTCGTCTCACGCAGGACCAGCACGGGTTTGCCCAGGCTGGGAGCCTCCTCCTGCACGCCTCCGCTGTCGGTCAGCATGATCGAGCAGGCGTCCATGGCGCGCGCGAAGTCCGAGTAGCCGAGCGGGTCGGTGACCACGATGTTCGCCAGGCCGGTCAGGGGAGGGAGCAGGACCTCACGCACGGCCGGGTTCAGGTGTGCGGGCAGGACGAACAACACGTCGGGGAAGCTTCTCGCGAGCCGCGCGATGGCCCGGGCCGTGCAGGCCATGGGTGCCCCCCACGACTCACGACGGTGGCTCGTGATGAGCACGGCCTTGCGGTCACCGAGGTCGAGCAGCGGTGACAGGGCCTGGTCGTGCAGCGGCAGCCTGCGGTCGACCACGGCGAGCAGGGCGTCGATGACGGTGTTGCCGGTGACGTACACGTCCTCGGCGGCGATTCCCTCGGCTAGGAGATTGGCGCGTGACGTCGGGGTGGGAGCCAGGTGTGTCGATGCCAGCTGCGAGGCGAGGCGGCGGTTGATCTCCTCGGGGAACGGGTTGTAGCGATCGCTCGTGCGGAGACCGGCCTCGACATGGGCGACCGGCACCTGCTCGTAGAACGCCGCGAGCGCAGCCACGAAGGCTGTGGTGGTGTCTCCTTGGACGATGACCATGTCTGGCCGCTCGGCCCGGATCGTCGCCGTGAGGCCATCGAGGGCTCGTGACGTGATCTCGTGCAGCTGCTGGCGCGGTCGGATGATGTCGAGATCGTGCTGGGGCGTGATGCCGAACAGGGTGTTGACCTGGTCGAGCATCTCGCGGTGCTGGCCGGTCACCGCGACGACCGGTCGCAAGGTGCTCGAACGCTCCAGCGCGGTGACGACGGGAGCCATCTTGATGGCCTCGGGTCGGGTCCCGTAGATGACAAGGGCAGTTCGTGCGGTCATGTCGGGTCCGATCCTTGGCGCGGCTGGGTCATGGGCTGGGGCTGCAGTGCCGCGCGGCGTCGACGTGCACCGGGGACGGTCCGGTCGAAGCCGAGCGCAGCGAGTGCCGTCAGGATCGTTCCGAGCGCCACGACGGCTGCCACGGCGCGTTTGGGTTGTCCTTCGGTGCGGACGACCGTCGCGACCGCTGGCGTCAAGGACGTCGTGATGAAGTCCTGACTGGCTGCGCCGTCGGCGGCCTGCAGATCGTGGAGAGCACGATTGATGCGCAGCACCTGTCGGTCGAGTGTCGAGCGAACCCAGGTCTTGGACGGCCCGACCACCTGGATGTCCAGCTCGGGACGATCGAAGTTGTTGGCCCACTGGCCGCCGGAGTCGGGAAGTCTGATGGAGTACCCGCGCCGAACTCCCTTCCCGGTGAGGGTCACGCCCGAGGAGGCGGTGGCCGGCTCCTCCTTGCCGTTTCGGACCATGCGGGCGACCAGACCGGTGGTGGCGATCAGACTCTCGGAGGAGTCTTTGATGGGATTGGGATTCTGGGCGCTCTGCGGGGCGAGGAAGAGCACGTCTGCCTGAGTGACGTAGACAGCGGGAACTGTCGCGACGTTCACCACCACGGCGCCCGTCAGGAGCAGACCGGCCAGGACGATGTACCAGCGCTGGCGCAGCACCAGCAGTGCGTCGGTTGCTGTCATCGGGTCTCCTCGTCGGTCTTCATCGTGGCAGCACGACCGATCAACATGGGAGCGAATCCAGAGCTCGAGCGGGCGATTTCGCGAATAATTGACGTTCCCGACCTAGCCTGCTCACGCATCCTCAGGGAAGGGAGTGTGACTCCTTTATGTACATGCGCGACTTGTGGGCCAGCGTGGCTCGTCGATGGATCCTTGCGCTGTTCTGTGTGGCGGCGACAGCCTGCTTCGCGCTGTTTGTGGCCTCGCAATCCCCGCCGCCCTACGAGTCGAGCGCTGACGTTGTGCTGGTGCCGCCCAGGAGCACCGAGGATCCGACCGCCAACCGATACCTGTCGTTGAGCGGCCTACGACAGGCGGTGGACGTGCTGACTCGATCGTTGGGATCGGACGCCACGATCGCCAAGATCCGGCGCGCGGCTCCCCACGGGACCTATGAGGCGACCGCCGACTTCACCACGAGTGCGCCGATCCTCATCGTCACCGTGACCGCGCCGACCAGCCGGCAGACGCAGCAGCTGCTGGACGCTGTGGTCGCCCAGGTGCCGATCAGCCTGCATGATCTGCAGCAGTCCCTGGAGATCGCGGAGAAGAGCCTGATCACGCCCCAGATCGTCGCGCAGGACGACAAGCCGCGCGCGGTCACGGCGACGCGAGTACGGGCAGTGGGCGCGAGCGTCGCGTTGGCGTTGCTGCTGAGCGCCGTGACCATCGCCGCGGTCGACAACGTGCTACTGCGGCGTGGACACGGCGGGAGACGCTCGCGCCAGGCCGAGGCCGCCGAGGGAATCCCCGATCTTCACCTGACCAACCCGTCGGCGTTCGAGTTCGAGTGGCCGGTCCGAGAGACCGTGCGCCCGGGGCCGGCGAACACCCGTGATGTCCCGGTCGAGAACAGCCGCTGAGCGCGCCGGGGTCGTGGACGTCGTGGCGTCCACCTCCCCGGACGCTCTGCGGCGTCCCGATGCCGTCACGTTGATCACCGTCTACCTGCTGCTGCTCGTCGTCATCCCGTCCAGGCTGACCGTCGCGCCGCTCGGGGCAGCGGGATCGCCGGCGCAGCTGGTCGGCCTGTTGGCCCTGGGGTGGTGGATCTTCTACGAGGTCCAGCGGACGACGCAGGATCCGCCCGGGGCGCGACCTGTGCGGGTGATGTACATCGCGACGGCCTGCGCCTTCTTCGCGAGCTATGTCGTGGCGATGAGCCGGCCCATCGACGGGACGGAGTCGAGCAGCGCCGATCTCGGAATGGTCGCGACGGCCGCCTGGGGCGGGGTGCTCCTGCTGACCAATGATGGCGTCGCCTCCTGGGACCGGCTCTACGTGCTGCTGCGGCGCCTGTCCCTGGCTGGGGGTGCGATCGCCCTTCTGGGCATCGTTCAGTTCGCGACGGGCGAGGCGCTCGTCGACAAGATCTCTGTGCCGGGTCTGCGGGCCAACGTGGACCTGACGGGCATCGCATTGCGGAACGGGTTCAACCGTCCGGCCGGGACGGCGCTGCACCCCATCGAGTTCGGAGCAGCGATCTCGATGATCCTGCCGGTGGCACTCACCATGGCTCTGAACGACCGCGATCGGGGTGCGATCAGGCGCTGGTTCCCGGTCGTGGCCATCGGTTTCGCCAGCGGCTTGTCGATCTCTCGATCAGCTCTCATCGCCTCGCTCGTCGCGCTGGTGTTGCTGGGAGTCAGCTGGAATCCGATGCGCAGGTTGGTCGGTGGCCTCGTGGTCTTGGTGTTCGGCGGGGCAATGTTCTTGACCGTCCCAGGTCTACTTGGCTCATTGCTCGGGCTGTTCACCGGACTGGGTGACGACAGCAGCGCTCAGTCGAGGTCGGGCTCCTACGACATCGCCGGTGAGTTCATCGCGCGCTCACCGGTGTTCGGCAGGGGGTTGTTCACGTTCCTTCCGCGGTACCGGATCCTGGACAACCAGTACCTGGGGTTGATGATCGATGTCGGCATCCTGGGGCTAGCGTGCTTCTTGGGACTGATCGTCGCAGGCATGTGGTGCGCACGAGCCGTCCGGATCCATGCCGACGACGCCCGCACGCGCGAGATCGGCCAGTCGCTGCTGGCTGGGATCGCCGGGGGCGCCTGCGGGTTCGCACTGTTCGACGGGTTCAGCTTCCCCATGGCCGCGGGACTGTTCTTCCTCTTCCTGGGCCTGGCGGGAGCGACCTGGCGGTTGGCGCGCACGGGCCCATCGAGTTGAGCACGGCTCCGTAATCCTGTTACGGTCGAACGGTCGCAAGTCGGGCATGTGACGTAAACCCAACTGATTCGGGACACCGATCGAGGAGTTCACATGCCCGGAAATGGCCTACGTCCGCCCGCACCCACGAAACGTGCACACCGCTGGGTGACCATCGCGTGCGCGCTCGGACTGACACTAGTGCTGGGCACGGCATCGGTCGCCGCCCTCTCGGCCGCGGACCGGAGTCGGACGTCGACGGCACGATTCGCCAACGCGGAGGCCTCGTGGACGCCATGGTGCGGCCACCGCTCGTGGTCCCGCGCCACGTGCGGGTACCCCCGGCCATGGACGTCCGGGACTCCCGGCGAGCCGACGACCGAGACGCCCGCCACGCCGTCGGCCACACCCACGGACGAGCCGGCCACGCCTGGACCGACACCCCCGCCCGAGCCGACGGCAACGGCTCCCACGCCGACCGGCCCCGCTGAGGTCATCACCGGGTGCGCTCCGGACCCCAGCTCGTGCGGCTACCCGGACGCGAGCACGACGGGGGTGCCCGAGGGTACCGAGCTCGTCCGCGTCCCCCAGGACGCCAGGTCGGGCGACGGGTGGCACTACGACGAGCGCGGTTGGATCGAGGTCGATCAGACCGGCGCGACGCTCTCGGGCATCTCGACCACGAGGAGCGTCAACATCACGGCCTCGAGTGTCACGGTCCAAAACTCCCGCATCATCGTGTCCGGTGAAGACTTCGGCATCGCGGTGCGCCATGCGGACAACGTGACGCTGCGCAACAACGACATCGCCGGCCCGGCCAGCTCAGGTCCCACACGGCTCATGAACGGCATCAAGGACATCTACTCGGACTCGGCGAACCTCCAGGTCATCGGCAACGACATCTCGAACACCGCCTGCGGTGTCCAGACCGACCAAGGTCTGATCGAGGACAACTACATCCACGATCTCGCGTTCACCGGGGACGACCATGTCAACGGCACGACGAGCAACGGTGGTTCGCGCCCGCTGACGATCCGGCACAACACGATCTTCAATCCGCAGGACCAGACGGACGCGGTCAGCCTGTTCCAGGACTTCGGTCCGCAGAACAACCGCGTCATCGACGACAACCTGCTGGCCGGCGGGGGCTACACGATCTACGCCGGCGCCAACGCGGGCAAGGAATCCTCCGCCACCAACATCTCGGTGACCAACAACCGCATCTCTCGGGTCTTCTATCCCAAGGGAGGCTTCTTCGGGTACGCGACGGCGTACACGACCAGCGGGGGCAACTCGTGGGAGGGCAACGTCTGGGACGACACCGGGGACCCGATTCCCGCGCCGTAGCGGGTCAGCGGGGGACGATCGTGTCCGAGCAACCCAGCTCGGCCGGTCGGCTCCGGGGGCTGAGCAAGGCCTTCACCGACGCGATGCTCTCGCCCTGACCGCGCAGCACCCATGACGTCTCGCTCAGGACCGAGAGACACAGGTAGGCGACTCCTGCGTACGGAGGATGACGACGGGCGTACAACCGCACCCGGTTGAGCACCTGCATCACGTGGGTGCGCACCGTGCGACCCGAGGCGCCGCCGATGTGCGTCACGACGGCGGTGGGTTCGTAGACGGTGCTCCAGCCGCGGTCCTTGGCGCGCAACGAGAAGTCGGTCTCCTCTGAGTACAGGAAGTAGCTCTCGTCCCAGCCGCCCAGAGCCGTGTGGACATCGCGCCGGACCAGCAGGGCCGCACCGAGCGCCCAGTCGACCACCTGGCGATGCTCGTACGTTGCCGGATCACTGATGTACTCGTCGAAGCAAGGGCGTTTGGTCCAGCCGAGACCCGCTGTGCGAAGCAGCACAGGCTCACGGCGCAACGACCGGAACAGCTGCCCGTCGGGTTGGAGCACGCGAGGCGCGACCACCGCCGCCCGAGTGGCCTGCAGGGTCGCGAACATGCTTCGGACGCTGCCGGGACCAAGACGCACATCGGGGTTGAGGACCAGGATGGTCTCGACCCCCGGAAGTGCCTCGACCCCGCGGTTCACGCCGGCGGCGTAACCGGTGTTGCTGTTCTCGACGACGAGGCAGTCGTCCCGCGCCCGCAGGATCTCCAGCGAGTTGTCGGTCGAGCCGTTGTCGACCACCGCGGTCACCGCCGACAAGCCGTCGAGGGCTTGGGGGATCGTTGCGAGCAACCCCTCGATGACGTGGGCGCTGTTGTAGGAGACGATGACCACCCCCACGTCGTAGCTCATCCTCGGATACTAGGTCCGGTACCGTCAATTGAGCGTCATATGAGCAAGATGATCGGTCCCGGCGGCCCACGGCACAACCTAGACTACGACCGTGATGTCCACCCGGAGGCAAGCGATCGTGTACTGCGCCGGTGCTCCGTGGGACGCCGTCCAGGGCACCGACCGGCACCTGGTGAGAAGCCTCGCGCGGCACGTCGACGTCCTGTGGGTGGACCCGCCGCTCTCATCGCTGCGGATCGCCGCCGGACGTGAGCCACGTGGTGCAGTGGCAGGCGGCCGTCTGCGCGACGTCGATGACCGCACGACCCGACTCCTCACGATCGGCCCGCCCTTTCCGGGTCGACGAACGGTGCTGCCGATAACCCAGGGCATCATGCGACGCTCGATCAGGCGGGCCGTGCAGGAGGCAGGCATGGAGGTCCTGGCCACCATCGTCGCGAGCCCGTTGCAGCCGTTGAGGGTCGTCCCCGGGGGAGCACAGGTGTACTTCGCGACGGACGACTTCGTGGCCGGCGCGGAGCTGATGGGGCAATCACGATCGCTCCTCGCCCGGGAGGAGCAGCGGCGGCTCGACGAGGCCGACCTCCTCATGGCGGTCAGTCCCACGATCGCCGGGCCATGGCAGGGCCGCTCCGCGGCGACGATGGTCCTGCCGAACGGGTGTGACGCCTCGGCGTACGACCGGCTCGACCAGGCCCCGGAGGTGACGGACGTGCCGCTGGTGCCGCCGATCGCGGGTGTCGTCGGTCAGCTGTCGCCCCGACTGGACCTCTCGTTGATCGAGGCCGTGGCGGACAGCGGCATCTCGGTGCTGCTCGTCGGTCCCGTGCAGCCCGGATTCGAGCCGGAGCGGTTCGCTCGCTTGGCTGCGCGGCCGAATGTGGCATGGGTGGGTCGCAAGGAGCTCTCGGAGCTTCGGTCGTACCTGCGCCTGATGGACGTCGGCCTGACGCCTTATGCCGACTCGGACTTCAACCGCGCGAGCTTCCCCCTGAAGACGCTGGAGTACCTGGCCGCGGGGATGCCGGTCGTCTCGACGCCGCTGCCGGCTGTGGAATGGCTCGGCACGTCGCTGATCGCCGTGGCGGAGGAACCGCTGGACTTCGCCCGGGCGGTGAAGCAGGCCGTCACGGACGCGGCGTCCCCGCACACTGCGGAGCGGGCACGCAGCTTCGCCGGCCAGCACACCTGGGACGCCCGAGCGGCCGACCTGCTGCAGGCGATCGACCGCCTGGCCGACCGGTAGCTCCTAGGAAGTGCTCGGACGCGGCAGCGCGTCGCGCGCCACCGGTCGGGCGTTGAAGTCGTCCTCAGCCGTCCGGCCCAGCCACCGGCGCGTGCGCCGCACCAGATCATGACGGGCGAATCGTGCGGTCGCCACGATCTCCTCGTGGCCGGTTCGCCGGCTCTGATGCTGCGCCCCGTCATACACCTCGAGCTGTGTCGTGGCCGCGGCCGTCAACGAGAAGCGGTCCTCGACCACCTGCCGGGCGAAGAGGCCGAGCTCCAGGCGGCGGACCGGATCCAGCAGCAGACGGTCGAGCAGAGCGCGCAATTCCTCAACCGGATTCCCGGTGAGGCTGCCGTGCCCGTACCAGCCGGTCCAGAGGAACTCAGGCAGTGTGTCGGGCGTCAGGAGCCGGAAGAACCCGCCCTCCCCTTGGACGATGAGCGGTTTCGCAAAAGCCATCGAGCGCAGCGCTGAGCCACCCATCGCGATGCACACGTCCGCGAGGTCGTAGGCGGAGCGGGGATCCGCGACCTCGCCGGTCAGCACCACGGCTCGGCGTCCGATCGCCTCGTTGACCCGGCGCGCGCTGTCCTCAACCTCCTTCCGGGCCGGTCCGTCACCGACGATCAACAGCTGCGCCGGGCAGGAACGATCCAGGACCGCGATCGCGGCGATCGCGGTCAGCAGTCCCTCGAGCTTGAGCTCGCGCGCCAGGCGAGTGACGCACACGATGATCGGCAGCTCCCCCCGCAGGTTCCACTGCTCCCGGGTGGCGTGCGCATCCCCGGCGACGCCGGGACGATTGCCCACCAGATCGACGGGTGGCTCGATGACCGACACCAGCTGACGGCGTCGCCCGCGCTCACTCGCTGCGATCTGCTCGGTGCCGACCACCAACGGCATGCTGTGCGGCAGGAAGGGCGCCACCGCCATCGACATGACGGTGGCGACCGGGGCGGCGGCTCGTCCGCGGCAGGCCAGGTAGGACTCGAGCCCGGGCGGCCACTCGTAGCCGTGCACGATGTCGATGCCTCGCTGGTCGATGAGGCGGCCGATGTCCTGCACGACGGAGCGGGTGGGGCGGCGATGGACCGGCGGTGACTCGACGAACTCGAGACCGAGCTCGTCGATCCGGGCGCACAGCGGCCCCGGCTGGCCGTACACGAGCGTCTCATGGCCTTGGCGGCTGATCTCGTGAGCGATCTCGATCGCGTTGAGCTGACTGCCGCCGACGCCGAGGTCGTGGGGATACACGAGGATCTTCATGCGGCGACCTCCGCCGGTCGTGTCCGTAGCGCGGTCAGCGATGCCCGGTCGCGCCACAGCAGTGCGCCGACGACCACGCAGGTGACCAGGCCGCTGCCGGCGAGGGCCGGGAAGGCCGTCGGGATCAGATGGGCCAGGACGGCGACGACGCCACCGAGCGCCACGGTGGCGACAAGAGCCGGGGCGCAGTGGCGCCACACCGCGCGAAGGTCGATGCCGACCCGGCTCAGTGCACGCAGGTACATCGGCAGGACCACGACGGCGGCCACGGCGACGACCCCGGCACCGGCTCCGCCCGCGCCACCGATGCGGGCGCCGGCGATCACCAGCGGCACCAGGGCCAGGAGCCACACGAGCTGGACGGCCAAGATGATGCGCGAGCGCCGCAGGACGACGAGGTAGTCGTACGTGAGCTCGAAGAAGATGCGAAAGGCGGCCATCAGGCACAGCCAGCGCAGTGGTTCGGCGGCCGGCAGCCAGGCAGGTCCGTAGACGAACGAGACGATGTCGGGCGCGGTGACGCCCAGCACGACGCAGATCGGGAGGGCGACGGCCGCCAGGGGGCGCAGCAGGCGGTGGAACGCCGCCGACATCGCCTCGGGGTCGTGCTGCAACCTGGCGAACATCGCGGGCGCGACGCTGCGCAGGGGCTGCGAGAAGATGCTGACCGGCCAGCTGGAGAGGTTGAAGGCGAGCACGTAGTAGCCCAGGACGACCGGGCCCAGGAGGTGGCCGACGGCGAGCTGGTCGACGAAACCGATCGTGAAGACGATCAGGCTGGCCCCGGCGAGGGGCGCTCCGAATCGGAGCAGCGGCCGCACGTACCGGCGGTCGAGGCCGAGACGGTAGGGCAGGGGGGAGTAGGCGATCAGCAGGACGCCGGACGTCAGTGCGCCGGCGAGCCGTCCGATGACCAGGCTCCAGGCCCCGGCGCCGGACACCGCCAGGCCCAACGAGACCGCGGCACCGACCCAGACGTTGACCTGGTCGCTGATCATGCGCCGGTCCTGTCGGAAGTACCTCTGCAGGAGGGCCGCCGGGGTCGCCACGGCCCCGTTGAGCAGGACGCACAGGCTCAGCGCCTGCACCATGCCCGCGGCGTCCGGGTCGCCCATCGCCTCCGCGAACGGGCCGGCAGCCAGCAGCATCCCGGCAGTGATCACGGCGCTCATGAGCAACGACACGGAGGTGACGGTGGGTGCGATGGCCCGAGGATCGTCGGTCCACCGCACGATCGCCAGGCTCACCCCGAGCTCGTTGAAGCTCAGCACCGCCAGCAGGGCGATGAAGGCGACCGCGAACGTCCCGAACTCCTCAGGGCCGAGCAGCCGGGCCAGGGCGACGCCGATGGCCAAGGTGCCGAATCGCGCCACCACGGTGTTGGTGAAGCTCCACGCGAATGCGGTCGAGGCCCTCCCCGCAGCCTGTGCCTCGGCGTCGGGGGAGTTCCGACGTGCCCTCACCGCGCCCCCCGGGTCAAGGTGGTCGCGGCCGCGAGGCTGGCAGCGACGTACTCCTGCTGCTCGGGCGAGATGTGCGGGAACATCGGCAGGGACAGGATGCGTCCGGCCGCGGCCTCGGCCACCGGAAAGCAGCCGCGTCCCAGCCCCAGATGGGCGTAGGCCCGCGTGAGGTGGACCGGCGTCGGGTAGTGGATCCCGGCACCGATGCCTTCGGCGTGCAGGGTCTCGAGGACGGCGTCGCGGCGGTCGACCTGGACGACGTACAGGTGCCAGACATCGGTGTTGCCCGGCGCCGACTCCGGACGCGCGATCCCGGGCAGGTCCCACAGCAGTGAGTCGTAGAGCTCGGCGGCCTTGCGCCGGTTCTCGTTCCAGCCGGCGAGCCGCCTGAGCTTGGCCTTCAGGACGACTGCCTGGACCGTGTCGAGCCGTGAGTTCATGCCGATGACGTCGTGGACGTACTTCGCGGGGCTCCCGTGCGCGGCCAGCACCCGGATCGCCCGGGCGATGTCGGGATCGTTCGTCGTGACCGCGCCCGCATCGCCGGCGGCGCCGAGGTTCTTGCCGGGGTAGAAGCTGGTGGCGGCGACCAGCCCGACTCCGCCCGATGTCGAGCCGTGACGGACGGCCCCCTGGGACTGGGCGGCGTCCTCCACGACCGGGATCCCGGCGGGGGCGGCGATCCGGGCGATCCGCTCCATCGGCGCCATCTGCCCGAACAGGTGGACCGGCACGATCGCCTGGGTCCTGGTCGTCACGGCCTCGGCGACACCGTGCGGGTCGATCAGCAGATGGGTCGGGTCGACATCGACGAGGACGGGCGTGGCCCCGATGCGCGACACGGCCTCCGCCGTGGCGATGAAGGTGTTGGCCGGCAGGATGACCTCGCCGCCGGGCCCGACGCCCGCCCCACGCAGTGCCAGCTCGAGCGCGTCGGTCCCGTTTCCCACGCCCACGCAGTGCGCGACGCCGGTCTCGGCGGCGTACGCCTGCTCGAACTCCTCCACGTCGCTGCCCCCGATGAACGCCGTCGCTGCGAAGACCCGGTCCAGCCCCTGCCGGACCTCCTCAGCGACCTCCGCCTGCTGGGCGCCGAGGTCGACCAGCGGGACCCTCATGAGACCGCCTCCATCGTGGCTGCCGCGCGCAGGTGGGGGGATGCCCCCAGCAACCGTGCCGGCACGCCCGCCCAGGTCTGGTGGTCCGGCAGGTCGCTCAGCAGGGTCGAGCCCATCCCGAGGGTGCTGTCGGCGCCTACCCGCAGCCCTTGGCGCACGCTCGCATTGGTGCCGAGATAGGCGGCTTCGCCGACGCTCACCCCGCCGGCGAGGCTCACGCCTGCGCACAACGTGGCGTAGTCGCCGATGACGTCATCGTGGGTCACGGTGACATTGGGCATCGCGACGACGTGCCGTCCGATGCGGGCGTCCGCGGTGATGGCCACGTGGGCCAGCAGCACGGACCCGACCCCCAGGAAGCACGAGCGGGGGACGTGGACCGATGGGTGCACGACCGTGCCGAAGCGTGACGGCCCGATGTCGTGCTCGGCCAGCTGCGCGACGATCGCCCGGCGGGTCAGGCCCTGCCCGGTGCACACCACGACGTGCGAGCTGCGGTCCCAGTACAGCTGCTCGAGGCCGCCGATGACCGAGATGCCGCCGACGGACGTCCCGTGCAGGGCCGCGTCGTCGTCGACGATGCCCACGATGCGGTACCGGTCGGCTGCTGCGACGGCCTCGGCGACCTCGCGGGCCAGGCCTCCTGCCCCGATCAGGATCAGGTCGTTCATGGCTTGTCTCCACTTCCGGTGAGCAGGGCTGAGATGACGCGGGCCTGCTCACCCACGGACATCTCGTGGAACAGGGGCAGGATCAGCGTGTTGTCGCTGAGGTGCTCCGAGACCGGCAGCGAGCCTGGCCCGAGGCCCTGGTGTGCGTAGGCGGGCTGGCGGTGGGCCGTCATGATGCCGCGGCGTGCCGAGATGTCCAGGGAGGCCAGGTGGGCCAGCAGGTCGTCCCGGTCGAGCGGATACGGATCGCCGACCTCGATCCAGTACGACTGGAAGTTCGTCGTCCCCCCGGAGGGATCGGCGACGGCGCGCAGACCGTCGATGTCGTTGATGTACTTGGTGTAGACCTCGGCGAACTGTCGGCGCCGCTCGATGATCTCGGGCAGCCGGCCCAGCTGGACGATCCCGACGGCGGCCTGCAGATCGGTCATGCGGTAGTTGAAGCCGATCTCGGTGTACTCCTCGAGCTGCGCCAGGGTGCTGCCGTGGCGGTCCGCGGCCGAGACGCTCATCGAGTGCTCACGCAGTCGGCGTGCGCGGTCGGCCCAGTCGGCGTGGGCGGTCGTGATCATCCCGCCCTCGCCGGTGGTGATGATCTTGCGGGGGTGGAACGACCAGACGGCGATCTCGGCACCTGCGCCCACCGGTCGCTCGAGGTAGGTCGACCCGGCGCCGCACGCGGCGTCCTCGATCACCACGATGCCCCGGGGGTCGCACAGCGCCCTCAGCTCGTCCAGCGCTACCGGCACCCCGCCCTGGTCCACCGCGATGACCGCGCGGGTCCGCTCGGACAGCACCTTCTCGACGGTCCGGGCGGTCAGGTTGCCCGTGACGGGGTCCACGTCGGCGAACACCGGCTGCGCGCCCACGTACGTCGGCGCGTTCGCGGTGGCGATGAACGAGAACGACGGCACGACCACCTCGTCGCCGAGACGGACACCGGCCACCTTCAGCGCCAGGTGCAGCGCTGCGGTGCAGCTGGACACCGCGACGGCGTGCTCCGCCTGCTGCATGCGGGCGAAGTCGGCCTCGAACGCGGCGACCCGCGGGCCCTGTGCGATCCAGCCCGAGCTGATGACCTCGGAGAGGGCGGCGACCTCCTCGCGACCGAGCCACGGCTGCATGACGTTGACGCGGCTCATCGCCGCGCCTCCATGCCGCGCCCGACCGAGATCTCGGCCCTCAGCGGCCTCCACCAGGTCACCAGCTCGGCCAGGCCCTCCTCGAGACCGACCTGAGTCCGGAACCCCAGGTCACGGTCCGCCGCCGACACATCGGCCAGCCGTCGGGCGACGCCGTTGACGGCACGCTCGGGACCGTGCTGGACCGGGATGGTCGAGCCCATGACCTGCGACAGGGTCTCGGCCAGCTGCAGCAGGCTCGTCTCGGAGCCGGAGGCGATGTTGTAGACGCCCTCGGTCACATCGCTCTGTGCCGCGAGGATGTTCGCGCGGGCGATGTCGGTCGTGCAGGCGAAATCCATGGTCTGCTCGCCGTCGCCGAACACCAGCGGCGCCTGGCCGTCCTCAATGCGCTCCATCCAGCGGACGAGCACCTCGGTGTAGAGCCCGTGCACGTCCATGCGGGGCCCGTACACGTTGAAGTAGCGCAGCAGGACGTAGTCGAGGCCGTACATGGCCCGGAAGCTGCGCAGCATGCCCTCGTTGAACGACTTGGCGGCGCCGTAGAAGGTGTCGTTGTTGTGGTGGTGGTGCCGCTCACCGGTCGGGAACTGCTCGGCCATCCCGTAGACGGAGGCCGAGGAGGCCGACACGATCTTGTCGACGTGCTGGTCGACCGCCGCCTCGTAGACGTTGAACGTCCCGTCGACCAGGACCTCCAGGGCGAGTCGCGGCTCCTCGGCGCACTGGGTGATGCGCAGGGCGGCCTGGTGGAACACGAGGTCCTTGCCGGCCGTGACGTCATGGACCAGGTCCCGGTCGCGGATGTCGCCCTCCACGAGGGTCACCCGGTCACTGCTCAAGGCCTCCTCCAGGTTGCCCAGGCGTCCCCGGACGAGGTTGTCGAGGACGTCGACGTGGTCGGCGCCGGCGGCCAGGAGCTGATCGACGATCGTGGACCCGATCGTCCCGGCGCCGCCGGTCACGAGCACGCGGGCTCCATCGAGTGAGGTCATGCGGCAGACACCTTCCGGGTGGGGACGATCGGGGAGACGGGGACGGCTGGTTGTTCGGGGTCGAGCCGGGTCAGGGCGCCTTCGGTCTGCAGGCTGCGCGCGGCGGCCTCGAGCACCGACAGCACCCGCAGGCCCGACTCGCCATCGGTCCGCGACGTGCGTCCCTCGCGGATGCAGGCGGCGAACTCGGTGGCCATCTGGCCCAGCGCCTCGCGGTGCGGCAGCGCCGGCGCCCAGGTGTCGCCGAGGCGGTAGGAGATCGTCGAGTCCCGGCGGTCGGCCGCCGTGGACGGCTGGTCGGCCAGGTCGACACCCCGGTCGTAGACGCTGAGCGGCTGCTGCGGGTTCAGGTCGTCCCACACCAGCGTGCGACGGGTTCCGCCGATGACCATCTGGCGGATCTTGGTGGGGCTGAGCCAGTTGACGTGCACGTGGGCCAGGGCCCCGTTGCCGAGCGGCAGCGTGAGGTACCCGACGCAGGGGCGCCCGGCCCCGAGCGGGTCGGCGCCGTGGGCCGCGACGCCCGTCGGGCGCAGACCGCCGGGGAGGATGAAGTCCAGGATCGACAGGTCGTGCGGTGCCAGGTCCCAGAACACGTCCACATCGGGCTGGATCAGGCCCAGGTTGATGCGCACGGAGTCCACGAACAGGATGTCGCCGAGCGAGCCGTCGGCGATGAGCTCACGGATCTTCAGGACCGCCGGGGTGTAGCAGTACGTGTGGTCGGCCATCAGGACCAGACCGCGCTCGGCGGCCGTCCGGACCATCTGGCTCGCGTTCGCGAGGCTGTCCGCCAGGGGCTTCTCCACCACGACGTGCTTGCCGGCCTCCAGGGCCGGCATCGCCATGGCCTGGTGGGTCCGGGCAGGAGTCGCGATCGCGACCGCGTCGATGTCGGGTCGTGCCAGCACCTCGTCGAGCGACGTGGTGACCGCGACCCCGTCCCCGGCCACGCTGCGGGCACGGTCCAGGTCGAGGTCGCAGACCGCGCGCAGGTCCCAGTCGGCGCTGGCACGGAAGTTCCGCGCCAGGTTGGGTCCCCAGTACCCGGCCCCGATGACGGCGACCCCCAGCTTGTTGGCAGTTGTCACGGTGTTCCTCCCGTTGATGACGCCGCGCGCATGATCACGTCGACGAAGTAGTTGGTGGCGTTGAAGGAGCCGGTCGGGAATCCGCCGCCGGGTCCGTAGGTGAACAGGCCGTTGTTGCTGGGCCGAACGATCAGCGGGATCGAGGTCCACGGGGTGTGGAAGAAGGTCGGCGTGCCCGAGTAGCGGCCCAGCGGCGCGTAGTAGGACACGACGTACGTCGTGCCGGCAGTGATCGGGACGGGCGTCGCCAGCGCGGCGGTCTGCCACCCGCCGGTGCTCTCGGAGGTGAAGGTCACCGTCGCGAGCTTCGTCCCTGTGGCCGACCACAGGTTGCCGACGTGCGTGCCACCGTTGCCGGGGCCCTTGTAGAACCTGATGGCGGTGACGAGGCCGTCGATCGAGGAGGAGAACGCGGTGCCGAGCTCGACGGGGTCACTGTCGTTGATCGCGGCGATGGCGGGCGTTCGGTCGCCGAACAGTGAGTACTCCGTGGAGCCGGCGGCCTCGGTGCGGAACGACCACGTCCTGGCGGGCAGCGTCGCGCCGTCCGCGGACACCACACCGGTCAGGCGCGCGGTGAGCTCGGTGTCGGCGGGCAGCGTCGATGCCGGCTGGAAGCTGATGGTCCTGTTGTCGGTCGACACCGTGGCGGTGCCGGCCACGGGGGTACCGCCGTCGGAGACGGTGAGCGACCAGCCGGTGGCGACCGGCGCCGACAGCGATGCGGTGACCTTGGCCGAGCGCGACACGTCCGTCGCGCCGTCGGACGGGCTGATGGCATCGAGGCTGATCGTGGGGGCGTCCGCCATGAACGCGACGTCGACGAAGTAGCTGGTCGAGTTCCAGTCGTAGATCGGGAAGCCACCGTTGGCGCCGTAGAGGTAGCGGCCGTTGCTGCCTGCCGGCGCGGTCAGGTCGCCGTTGGTCAGGGCCTTGCTGAAGAATCCGCCCGTCGACGCGTAGTGGCCCTGCGGGGCGAGGTACGACACGACGTACGACGTCCCTGCGGTGACCGCCAGCGGCTGGCTGAGCCGCGCCGTCTGCCAGCCGGTCGAGGTCTCGTTCGTGAACGTCACCGAGGCCAGCTGCTGGCCCGTCGAGCTCCAGATCCGGCCGACGTGCGTGCCGGCGTTGCCGGCCCCCTTGTAGAAGCGGATCGCGGTGATGGTGCCGTTCCTGGCCGGCTTGAACGCGGTGCCGAGCTCGACCGCGGAGCCCTCGCTGACGGCCGGCACGGCCGGGACCTGGTCGCTGAACAGGGTCTGGGCCAGTCCGACGGGATCGGTCGCGGCCGTGCGGAACGTCCAGGTCTTCGGGCTCAGCGAGACACCGCTGGTGGACGTGACACCCGCGAGGGTCACCGAGATGAGTGCGTCCTGCGGGAGGGGTCCGCCCGGGTCGAAGGTCAGCCGGGTCGCGTCCGTGGCCAGCCGGGTCGTGCCGCCGATGGCCGAGCCGCCGCTCGTGACGCTCATCGTGGCGCCCGGCTTGATGGTGTCGTTGAACGAGACCTGGATCTCGGTGCTGCGGGGCACGTCCACGGCCCCCGGGGCCGGATCCTGCGAGGTGATCGCAATCTGCGGCGCCGGCCGATCGAAGATCACGTCGACCAGGTAGTTGGCTGACGTGCGGGTGTTGGGGAATCCGGTGCCGTACGTGTAGGAGCCACCGCTCGAAGGGGTCCGCAAGGGCGATCCGGGTCGGTCGGCGACGAACCCGCCGGGGGTGGCCGAGTACTTGCCGGCCGGGGTCCGGTACGAGGCGATGTACTCGGTGTCCTTGGCGATCTCGACCGGCTGGTCGAAGATGAGCGTCTGCCAGCCGCTACTGCTCTCCCCGGTGAAGGTGCCCTCCGCGAGCTTCGTCCCCGAGGTGGTCCACAGGGTTCCGGTGTGGGAGCCGGTGTTGTTGGGGCCCTTGTAGAACTTGACCCCCGTGATGGTGCCGGCCGCGTCCGAGGCGAAGCGGACGCCCAGCGTGACGGCCGCGGGGTCGGAGTCCTGCAGCAGTGTCGGGACCGTCGAGTCGTTGAAGATGCTGCACGGGCACACCCCGGGCGCCGGAGTGGGCCTCGCCGTGGTGAACGACCAGGTCCTCCCGTCCGTGACGGACTGGCCCTGGGCGTCCACGCCGGCAGCCGTCGCGGTGTACTCGACGAATCCGCTCAGCGCCGACGTCGGTGTGAAGGTGGCCGTCCTCGTGGCGGAGTCGTACGCGGTGCTCCCGGGCACCGTCGCGCCGTTGGCGTCCTTGAGGGTCAGCCTCTGCGATCCGTCGGTCAACGGCTTGGAGAACTGGGCCATCACCGTGGAACCGGCCGGGACGCTGGTGGCGCCCGCAAGCGGCCACTGGGACGTCACGGTCAGCGGGGAGTCGTCGATCGTGGTGAACATCGCGTCCACGAAGTAGCTGCTGCCGCGATACGCCGTGGTGGGGAAGCGTCCGGGGTCGGCGTAGGTGCCTGCCGGCGTGGCGCCGTAGCCTCCCGCGACCGTCAGCGGCGACGCGTCGAGCCCGGCCACGGTGAAGGCGCGCGCCTCGGCGGCGTACCGGCCGTTGGGCGCGGTGTACGACACGACGTACGTCTCGCCCTCGGTGACAGGGACCGCCGAGGCGAAGGTGGCCTGCTGCCAGCCCGTGGCGCTCTCCCCGGAGAAGGTCACACTGGCGAGCCTCTGCCCGCTCGTGCTCCACAGCGAGCCGATGTGGCTGCCGGTGTTGCCGGTCCCCTTGTAGAAGCGCACCCCGGAGACGAACCCGTCCGTGGTGGGAGAGAACCGCAGCCCCAGCTCGGCTCCGCCGGCGTCGTTGACCGCGGGGGTGCTGGCGGGCCGTGTGCCGTAGACGCTGCACGGGCAGGTGATCGTCAGCGAGCGGGTCGCCGGGTCGCCGATGTTGGCGCTGTCGTCGATCGCGCGCGCCATCAGCGGCGTGCTCCCGGTGCCGTGCTGGGTGTACTGATAGCTCCACGAGGTGGTGCCGGTGGCCGGGTGCCAGGTGGCCCCGCCGTCTGTCGAGACCTCGACCCCGGCGACGACTCCGCCGCTGTCGGTGGCCGTGCCGGTCGCGGTGACCGTCGTGCCGTTGGCGAGCGTGGCGCCGCCGGCCGGTGAGCTGATCGTCGCGATCGGCTTGGCGGTGTCGGCGGACTTCGTCGCGACGCTCAGTGCCGGGTCGAGGGTGGTGGGCTGGGCGCCCATGTCGGCGAAGAGGTTGACCTGGGCCTGCTGCATGCGGCGGTCTGCCGGGGCCCCGTTGCCGTCGTGTGTGGCGTCCAGGCCCCAGGTCCACTGGATCGAGCCGGCCGAGAAGACCAGTGCCCCGCTCGGTGCCCGGTACATCGTGAGGTGGTGGGTAGTCGTTCCAGGAGCGACGTCGTTCCCGAAGTCCTGCAGGTACTGCGGTGCCGGACCGGTGGTCGTCGACAACCGGATCAGCCCCGGTGGGCGTGAGCCGTTGTCGATGTCCTCGTTGGACTCGTAGCCCACGGTGTGCGGGGCCAGCTGTGCGCGCGTCCCGTCCGGCAGCGACTGCAGGCTGGTGCCCCGCCACAGCCGCAGCTTGCCCTCGTCCGCGTCCACCGTGACCGGGAGATCGGTGTCGTTGGACATGTAGAGGGTGCCGGTCAGCGCGTTCTCGGGCCGTCCGCCGCCCTTGTCCTTCGGCGCGTACCGAGGATCACGCCACGTCCCGGTCCACTCGGCCGACGGGTCGATCTTGGCGTTGGACCAGGTCTCCTTGTACGAGACGAGGGTGCGGTACGGGACCTGCCCCTCGTCGGCCGAGCGCTGGTAGCGCGTCTTCCAGTAGACCTCGTTGCCGCTGAGGAACATCAGGTTGACGCCGGCATCGCGGGCAGCCTCGACATTGGCGCGCTGCTGCTTGCTCCAGTACTCGTCGTGACCCATCGAGATGAAGGTCTTGTGCTGCTTGATCAGCGCCCCGTTGCGGGCGGAGTCGACGCCGGCGATGTAGCTGACGTCGTAGCCGTTCTTCTCCATGAACCGCACGAGCGGGTACTCCGCGCCGAAGTAGAAGTCGCGGGCCTCGAGGCCGGCTCGCGTCGCGAACGGCCGGTTGTAGCTGAGCTGGTAGGACCGGCCGTTGGCGCCGCCGCGGTAGAAGTTCGAGCCGCCGTACATGTTGTACGCGTGCCACGTCGGGTCCGAGGTCTGGGCGACGATGTCCGATGTGCTGGAGTCGTCGCGCACGATGAAGGTGATGTGGCTCTCGCCGCCGGTGTCCGGCCGCTTCAGCCTGGCGATGTAGACCCCCGAGACGGCGGCGGACGGCACGTCCCACGAGGCCGAGACCCCCCACGTGCCGCAGTCGTACAGCTGGGTGGTCGCATCGGTGATGCAGGAGGGCTGGTGCTGGGGGAGCGACGCGGACGGCGTGATGGTGGTGATCCTGCGTGCGCCGTCGCCGTCGTAGTAGCCGGTGCGGTAGATCGTCACGGAGTAGGCAGAGGCCGTGGTGTCGACCTTGAAGTCGATCCGGTTGCCCACGTTGACGCTGATGTCGGTCGCGAAGCCCTGGATGTCGTCATCGCCGGCACCGTCGACGTCCCACTCGCTCGGTGGTGATCCGGGCTTGCTGTTCTCGCACGAGATCGCGTTCCCGTTGGGTCCGCACGGATCGTCGGTGGCCGACGACGGCGCCCCGGTGAAGGCCGTGACCAGTCCCGCGAAAAGCACCCCGACGGCGAGGGCAGCGACGGCGCGCGTCGGCGCTCGGCGGCCGCTGCGGCTGGTGGACATCTGGACTTCCTTCTGGTCTCAGACACCGACCGCGCCTCGGTGAGGGGGCCCGTGTTGGTGCTGTCTGTCTTGCCAGAATCGCCCTGCGCCAGAGGGGCCTGCAGGCGTTTGGACGACTACTTCGATCGCCGCTCGCGCATTTCACGATCCTTTGACGATCGTGCGGAAACTCATTGCCATGGGGCGATCATGAAAGACCTACGTGCAGCGCACATCGCTGCGACAGCAGACATCGATCCCCGTGCCACGATTGGCACGGGGACACTTGTATGGGACCTCGCCCAGGTGCGCGAGAATGCCCGTCTGGGGGAGCGCTGCGTCATCGGCAGGGGCGCCTACATCGGGCCCGGCGTGGTCCTGGGCGACCACTGCAAGGTGCAGAACCACGCCCTCGTGTACGAGCCGACCAGGCTCGGCGAGGGCGTCTTCATCGGCCCCGCGGCTGTGCTGACGAACGACCTGTTCCCTCGTGCGGTCACGCCCGCCGGGGAGCTCAAGCGAGCCGAGGACTGGGATGCGGTCGGGGTCGTGGTCGAGGCAGGAGCCTCGGTCGGTGCCCGGGCGGTGTGCATCGCACCGGTCAGGATCGGCCGGTGGGCGATGATCGCGGCGGGTGCGGTCGTGACGCGGGACGTGCCGGACTTCTCCCTGGTGGCAGGTGTCCCGGCCCGCCGGATCGGCTGGGTGGGCCGGGCGGGCGTACCCCTGGAGGAGACCGGCGCTCACACGTACAGGTGCCCGCGTACCGGAGAGGCGTACGTCGAGCACGGCGACGTCCTCGAGCCCGCGGGGGGCTGAGGCGACGATGCGCAAGCCCGCCCGGCGACGGTCACGTCGCCATCGTGTCCTGCGCCGGGTCCTGCTGGGCCTGGCGATCTGCATCGTCGGCCCCGTCATGGTGTTCCTGTCGTTCGCGCTGTACCTCCAGCACCAGCTGACTGGCCAGATCCACCGCATCGACGGGGTCTTCGACGGTGGTCACGAGCGCCCCGCCAAGTCGGCGGGCAGGGCCGCCGATGCGGTCGACATCTTGGTGCTCGGTACCGACCGTCGCTCCGAGCAGCCGACGACGGGCACCGATGCCACGTCGGCGGCCTGGGTGCCCGGCGCCCAGCGCTCCGACGCGATGATGATCCTGCACATCGATGCCGACCGGCGCGGCGCCTCGGTGATCTCGCTCCCGCGGGACCTGTGGGTCACGATCCCCGGCCACGGGCCGGGCAAGATCAACGCCGCCTTCTCCTACGGCGGACCGTCTCTTGCCGTACGGACGGTCGAGTCCGTCACAGGCATCCGGATCGACCACCTGGCGGTCATCGACTGGAACGGGTTCCGGCAGTTCACCGATGCCCTCGGTGGGGTCACGATTGACGTCCCCGAGACCGTGCACGACGGCTATCGCGACATCACCTGGACCGCCGGGCGCCACACGATGAACGGCGACGAGGCGCTGGACTACGTCGGGCAGCGCGCCGGTCTCCCGGGCGGCGATCTCGACCGGATCCACCGCCAGCAGAACTTCCTGCGCACCCTGCTCGACGAGACCCTGACCCAGGAGCTGGTCAAGGAGCCGCGCCAGGCCTACCGGATCCTGGACATCCTGACCCAGAACCTGTCCGTGGACAGGGACTGGTCGGTCGGGAAGATGCGCAGCCTGGTCATCTCCCTGCGGCACCTGCGCTCGGCCGGGATCGATTACCTGACCGTCCCGGTCGCGGGCACCGGGATGGAGGGCACCCAGAGCGTCGTCCACCTCGACCGGGTCGGCAGCGAGGACCTGTGGGCTGCCGTGCGGGACGATGCCGTGTCCGTCTGGCTGGCGAAGAACCTGACGAGCGCGACACCGGCCACGGTCAGCTGAGCCTCACACCCGGGACGACTCGTCGCGCTGCCAGGTCGTGAAGTCCCCGGACCGGATGAACCGGCGGGCGCGGAAGCGGGCGATCGCCGTGACGACCAGGAAGACCCCGATGCGGGGAACGAAGGAGGGCCGGCGCCAGGCGATGCTCAGGAGCGTCGACAGGCCGGTGCTCGAGTCGGGCCGCCTGACCCCGACGGCGCTGGCCTGCCGGTTGCCGGTCACGACCCGCACCCGCCGACGCAGGAGATCGGCGACCACACGTGGTGGTCGGACGACGACCGTGGCGGCATCCACGATGAGCCGCTCGTCCGGGCCGAAGGCGTCCGAGACGGCCAGATCATCGCTCATCACCTGCGGCAGCGCGTCGACCCGCTCCTGGGCGGCGCGACTCAGCGCGAACGCCCCCCGGCCCACCAACCCCTCGGCCACCTGCGGCAGCTGCTCCCACACCTCGTAGTACCACCGCACGACCACGCTGCTGGCGTCCGAGGCGATGACCCGGCGGGGAGCCGTGGCGAGGATCGAGCCGCTGCCCAGCGGCTCGATCAGGCGGATGACATCGGCACCGGTCAGCGTGACGTCGGCGTCAAGGTGCACGCGGGGGAACACGTCGGTGGCGGCGTTCCCGGCCTTGACCGCAGCCGTCTTGGACGCCTCGGCGATCTCCAGCACCCGGACAGCGGAGCCGAATCCGCGCGCCACCTCGGCGGTGCCATCGGTGCAGCCGTTGCAGACCACGAGGACGTCCAGGGTGCAGCTGCCGTCGAGCAGCGCCGCCAGTGTGCGCGCGATGCCGCGCTCCTCGTCGTGCGCCGGGATCACCACGCTGGCGAGGAACCCTTGTCCGTGCCCGGCCGTCGGGGTGCTGCTCACGCTGACATCGTGGCACGCGAGGTAGCGACCTTGTCGGCGAACGGTAGATTGGGCAGGTCATGACCTTGCAGCCCCTCGCGTCTCTCGTAGCCACCGAACCGACTCTCGCGCAGGCGCTGGCCGACCGCCTCGACGGACGCCAGGAGCTGCACCTGCGGGCCCCGGAACCGCTGCGCCCCTTCTTGGCCAACGCGCTGGCCCAGCAGTCCTCGGTGCTTGCCGTGACCGCGACCGCACGCGAGGCCGAGGACCTCACGACCCAGCTGGGCGAGCTGCTGGGTGCCGAGTCGGTCGCCTACTACCCGGCCTGGGAGACGTTGCCGCACGAGCGCCTGTCCCCGCGCTCGGACACCGTCGGCCGGCGGCTGGCCGTGCTGCGCCGGCTGGTCCACCCGACCGCGCCCGGCGCGCTGGACTCCGAGACCGCGAGCGGGCCGCTGCGTGTCGTGGTGGCCCCGGTCCGCTCGCTGCTGCAGCCGCAGGTCAAGGGACTGGCCGATCTCGAGCCCGTCGAGCTGCGCAAGGGCGACGAGGTCGCTCTGGAGCAGGTGGTCCGTGACCTCGCGGGCGCCGCCTACTCCCGCGTCGACCTGGTGGAGCGGCGTGGTGAGTTCGCCGTGCGCGGCGGGATCATCGACGTCTTCCCGCCCACCGAGGAACATCCCCTGCGCATCGAGTTCTTCGGTGACGAGGTCGACGAGATCCGCCGGTTCGCGGTCGCCGACCAGCGCACGCTCGAGGCGGTCACCCACGTGTGGGCCCCGCCGTGTCGCGAGCTGCTGCTGACCGACGAGGTGCGCGCAAAGGCCGCCGAGCTGGCCGCCGCCCATCCGTCGCTGGCCGAGATCTTCTCCAAGCTGGCGGAGGGGCACGCCGTCGAGGGCATGGAGTCGCTGACCCCCGTGCTGACCGACGAGATGGAGTCGTTCGTCAACCTGCTGCCGGAGCGGTCGGCGATCGTGCTGATGGACCCCGAGCGCATCCGGGCCCGTGCCGCCGATCTCGTGGCGACCAGCGAGGAGTTCCTCCAGGCGTCGTGGGCGGCCGCCGCCGGCGGTGGTGAGTCGCCGATCGACCTCGGTTCCGCGGCGTTCCACACGCTCGAGGAGGTGCGTGAGGAGACGCTCGGCCTGGGGCACACCTGGTTCACCCAGTCACCGTTCGGTCTGGACGACGAGGGTGACGAGGCGATTCGGACCGTCGACATGGAGCCGTCCGCGGCCTACCGCGGTGACACGACGGCGGCGCTGACCGACATCCGCCGCTGGACCGAGAGCGGCATGCGGGTCGTCTTCGTGGCCCCGGCGACCGGGCAGGCCCAGCGCACGCTGGAGTGGCTGACCGACGGTGGGGTGGCCGCCTCGCTGGACGACACCGTCACTGGTCCGTCCGCCCGCGTCGTGCAGGTCAGCATCGGCGAGCTCGAGCACGGCTTCGTCTCCCAGCCCCTGCAGCTGGCCGTCATGACGTACGACGACCTGGTGGGGCAGCGCGCCGCTGACCGCACCGAGCGCAAGATGCCGGCCCGCCGCCGCAAGCAGGTCGATCCGCTCGAGCTCAAGACCGGCGACTTCGTGGTCCACGAGCAGCACGGCGTGGGCAAGTACGTCGAGCTGATGCAGCGCGTCGTGCAGGGTGCGGCCCGCGAGTACCTCGTGATCGAGTACGCGCCGTCCAAGCGCGGGCAACCGGCTGACCGGCTGTTCGTCCCGATGGACCAGCTCGACCAGATCAGCCGGTACGTCGGCGGCGAGTCGCCGTCGCTGGACCGCCTCGGTGGTGCCGACTGGACGACCCGCAAGAACAAGGCGCGCAAGGCCGTCCGTCAGATCGCCGGCGAGCTGATCAAGCTCTACGCCGCGCGTCAGGCGACCAAGGGTCACGCCTTCGGCCCCGACACGCCCTGGCAGGCCGAGCTCGAGGACTCCTTCGCGTTCGTCGAGACGCCCGACCAGATGGTCACGATCGACGAGGTCAAGCGCGACATGGAGCGCAGCGTCCCGATGGACCGCTTGGTGTGCGGCGACGTGGGCTATGGCAAGACCGAGATCGCAGTGCGTGCGGCGTTCAAGGCGATCCAGGACGGCAAGCAGGTCATCCTGCTCGTCCCGACGACCCTGCTCGTGCAGCAGCACTACGCGACGTTCGCCGAACGGTTCGGCCAGTTCCCGGTCACGATGAAGCCGCTGTCGCGGTTCCAGACCGAGAAGGAGAGCAAGGAGACGCTCGCCGGCCTGGCCGACGGCTCGATCGACATGGTCATCGGCACCCACCGGCTGCTGCAGCCCGGCGTCAAGATCAAGGACCTGGGTCTCGTGATCGTCGACGAGGAGCAGCGGTTCGGCGTCGAGCACAAGGAAGCCATGAAGATGCTGCGCGCGGCGGTCGACGTCCTGTCGATGTCGGCGACGCCGATCCCGCGAACCCTCGAGATGGCCATCACCGGCATCCGGGAGATGTCGACGATCGCGACCCCGCCGGAGGAGCGGCACCCCGTGCTGTCGTTCGTCGGGCCCTACGAGGACCGCCAGGTCATCGCCGCGATCCGCCGCGAGCTGCTGCGCGAGGGGCAGGCCTTCTACATCCACAACCGGGTCCAGAGCATCGACAAGGCCGTCGCCAGGATCAAGGAGCTCGTGCCTGAGGCGCGCGTCGCCGCGGCCCACGGCCAGATGGGCGAGCACCAGCTCGAGGAGGTCATGGTCGACTTCTGGGAGAAGCGCTACGACGTCCTGGTCTGCACCACGATCGTCGAGTCCGGCCTGGACGTGTCCAATGCCAACACCATGATCATCGAGCGCGCCGACACCCTGGGCCTGTCGCAGCTGCACCAGCTGCGCGGCCGCGTCGGACGTTCACGGGAACGCGCCTACGCCTACTTCCTGTACCCGCCGGAGAAGCCGCTGACCGAGACCGCGCACGACCGGCTGGCCACGATCGCCCAGCACTCCGAGCTGGGCGGCGGCATGGCGGTCGCGATGAAGGACCTGGAGATCCGCGGTGCGGGCAACCTGCTCGGCGGCGAGCAGTCCGGGCACATCGCCGATGTCGGCTTCGACCTGTACGTGCGGCTGGTCGGCGAGGCCGTCGCGGAGTTCCGTGGCGATGCCGAGCCTGAGCGCGAGGTCAAGATCGAGCTGCCGATCGAGGCCCACCTGCCGCACGACTACGTCGGCAGCGAACGCCTGCGACTCGAGATGTACAAGAGGCTCGCGGATGTCCGCGCGCTGTCGGACGTCGACGAGATCCGCGTCGAGCTGGTGGACCGCTACGGCGAGCCGCCCGAGGCCGTCGACGTCCTGCTGGACGTCGCCCGGTTGCGGGTCCGGGTCCGCGAGGCCGGCCTCAGCGAGGTCACCGCGGCCGGACCGAACATCCGGTTCAGCGGTCTCAAGCTGGCCGACTCGGCGCAGATGCGCCTGTCGCGCGTCTACCCGCGCAGCACCTACAAGGTGGCGGCCGAGGTCGCACTGGTGCCGCGTCCGAAGACCGCTCCGGTCGGCGGCACGCCGCTGGTCGGTCGTGAGCTGCTGGAGTGGACCCGCACGGTCATCGACACCCTCGTCCCCGCGGCGGTCCCCGCCCCCGCCGTCTGACCCACCCACCCGCTGAGTGGGACGTTTCCGCGCGTCGTCACGCGGCGGCAGACGCGCAGAACGTCCCACTCAGCGGGTTCAGCCCTCTTCGCGCAGGCGCGGGGGAGTGGCGTTCTTGGGCCGGATGCCGTGCTTGTCGGCGTAGAACTCCCGGACGATGTCCATGTCGGCGGTGACGTCGTCGCTGGCCAGGAAGGTCGGGCCGAAGCCCATCGTCCGGGTCGGCGGGTCGAAGAAGGCCAGGGTGATCGGCAGGCCGGTCTCGCGGGACAGGCGCAGGAAGCCGGACTTCCAGTACTCACCCTTGGAGCGGGTGCCCTCGGCGGCCAGGATCAGACGGAACGACTCGCCCGACCCGGCCTCGTCGACCAGCTCGCGGACGACCGTTCCGGCGTTGTCACGGTCGAGCGGCACGCCGCCGAGCGCCGTGATCAGCCAGCCGAGCGGTCCCTTGAACAGCTGCTTCTTGACCAGAACTCGCGGGTGCGCGCCGCCGTGCCACATCACGAGCAGCATCGTGACGAAGTCCCAGTTGGACGTGTGCGGCGCGCCGACCAGGATTCCGGTCTGCGGCACCTCGCCCACCATGCGGTAACGCATCAGCCGGACGATCGTGCGGGCCAGTCGCTGACGAATCATGCGACAACCCTATGGCTAGGCGGCGCGGGGTTGTTGTCGGGTGAATCTGGCGTGGCGCCTGGGTCTCTGCTCGGGGTCGATGCGGGGTGGCGGGATGATCTCGGGGATCCCGTCGGCTCCCATGCGCGCTTCCCACTCGCCCTCGTGGACCAGAAAATGATGGAAGTGGCACAACAGGGCCGCGTTGTTCAGGTCTGTCGGCCCGCCCTCGGACCAGAAGCTCAGGTGGTGCGCTTCGCACCATGCCGGGGGCCGGTCGCAGTCGGGGAACACGCATCCCTTGTCGCGCACGGCGAGCGCGAGGCGCTGGTGCCGGTCGTAGAGTCTTTTCGTCATACCGTGGTCGATGACCCGGGTCCCGTTCTCCAGGTACAACGCCACCAGGTGCGCGTTGCACGCCAGCCGTTGGGCCTTCCGCGCTGACATCGTCGTGCCGGAGGTGTTCTCGGCGACGCCTTGCCCGGTCCGCAAGTCGTCGACGTCCACGGTGACCGCGACGGTCGCAGCCAAGCCACCCGCGACCGGCAGCGAGTCGGTGGGCAGGTGGGTGATCAGCTCAGTGAACGCATGCCCGAGCTTGCGGTCCCTCGGCAGCGCCAGCCAGTCGTCGGCGCCCATGCCGTGGTGCTCAGCATTGGCCGCCGTGCGACGTGGGGCGATGATCCCCTCAAGCGCTGCGCGCAGGGTGTCCGCATCGGCCTGCGGGATGATGAACGACCCCCGCGTGGTGCCGTCGCCGCGGTCCTTGACCGACATGCGCGTTGCGTCCCAGGCCTTCTGCTCCTGCTTGCGCAGCTGCTCACCGAGGTGCTCGTCCGCGCCGTCTGGGTCGATGACCTCCAAGACGCGGTTCGCGAGTCGCTTCAGGTCGTCCAGGCCGTATTCGCCGGCCAACCGGATCAGATGCGCCTCGGCGTCAGCCCGCTCTTCGTCACCACACCAGTCGGGCAACGCGTCGATGGCCTTCATGATCACGGCCGCCTGATCCGTGGACAGGTCACCGGCAGCCCAGGCCGCTTGAGTGGCCTCCACCCCGCTCACGCGAGCCAGCCCGACGAGCTTGGCGGCTTCGCCCTTGCTGATCCCCGTCGCACCCGCCAACCACACTGTCGTCGACGTCGCGCCGTCATCCTTGGCCAAGCCCATGTCCTCCGCGCACCCAGCAAGACGCGACAACGCCGCGTCCAGGCAGGTGCGGGCCTTCACGACCGCGAGCGCGACCTGCTTGACCTCGCCACCGGTCAACATCCACGGCTCGAGCGCGGCAAGATCGTCAGTGAGGGACGACAGCTGCTCGACGATCATGGACGGACTCCGATGGACTAGAACATATGTTCGATCCTAGTCGGTGACCGAAGGATCCGCAACCCTCTCGGCCCAAGAAAATCCTGGAATCCCAGGGAGGAATGGCGTCATCGTTCGTGGCCGACCGACTGCTGGTGTGGCCGCCACCACGTCGCGCACGGTTGCGAATCGGAACCGTCGTACTAGCGTTCTCGCATGGCCAATGCCGGGACATGGAAGCAGCTCGTCCGTACCAAGAATGTCGATGACGTCATCCACCAGAACGACGACGATCCCTCCGGGGATGACCACCACGCCCGGCTGAGCCGCCGGCTGACGGTGTGGGATCTCATGGGATTCGGCATCGGCATCGTGATCGGCACGGGCATCTTCACCCTGACCGGCACCGCCGCGAAGGACAACGCCGGACCTGCGGTCATGATCTCGTTCCTCATCGCCGGCATCGTGGCGATGCTCGCCGCGCTCTGCTACGCCGAGCTCGCGGCAGCCGTGCCCACCGCCGGCAGCTCGTACACCTACGCGTACACGACGATCGGTGAGATATTCGCCTGGATCATCGCGTGGGACCTGATCCTGGAGTTCGCGCTCGGCGCCGCCGTCGTGGCCCGCGGCTGGTCGGGCTACCTGCAAGGCGTGTTCGACCTGCCGAAGGCGTTCTTCGGCGAGGACGACAGCGTGGTCAACCTCGGTGCGGTCTTCATCGTCATCGTGCTGGGCATCGTGGCCGCGATGGGCATCCGCGAGTCCAAGCTCGTGACCAACTCGCTGGTGGTCATCAAGGTCTCGATCTGCCTGTTCATCATCGCGGTCGGGCTGTTCTACGTGAACATGGACAACCAGAAGCCGTACATCCCGCCGAGCGAGAAGGTCGAGGGGGCCAGCGGTCTCAAGCAGCCCCTGTGGCAGTGGGTCACCGGCGTCGACCAGACCGCCTACGGAGTGACCGGCGTGCTCGTGGCCGCCGCGATCGTCTTCTTCGCCTACTCGGGGTTCGAGGCCGTCGCCAACCTCGGCGAGGAGACCAAGAACCCCGGCAAGGACATGCCGCGCGGGCTCATCGGCACCCTGATCATCTGCACCGTGCTCTACGTGGCCGTCTGCTTCGTGCTGACCGGCATGGTCAAGTACACCAACCTCAGCACGGGCGAGCCGCTCGCCGACGCATTCGACCAAGCGGGTCTCGGCTGGGCCAGCATCATCATCGGGACGGCCGCGGTCGCGGGCCTGACGTCGGTGATCCTGGTCGACATCGTCGCGATGGGCCGCATCGGCTTCGCCCTGTGCCGCGACGGCCTGCTGCCGCCCGCGATCGGTCGCATCCACCCCAAGTTCCAGACCCCCGTGGTGATCACGGTCGGGACGACGGTTGCCGTCGCGATCCTGGGAGCCTTCGTCCCGCTCGCCGTGCTGGCCGAGATGGTCTCGATCGGCACGCTGTTCGCCTTCCTGGTGGTGTCCATAGCCGTGGTCGTGCTGCGCCGCACCAAGCCGCGCATGAAGCGACCCTTCCGCGCACCGCAGGTGCCGCTCATGCCGGTCGTCTCGGGAGTGCTGTGCATCGCGCTGATGACGAATCTGGCCGTCGAGACGTGGCTGCGGTTCCTGGTCTGGCTCGCGCTTGGCCTGCTGGTCTACTTCGCCTACGGCCGCAAGCACTCCCGCCTCGGCAAGAGCGAGACCACCAGTACCCTGTGACCATGGTCACCCGAACGCGCGGAGTCGTGCTCGCCCTCGCAGGCCTCTCACTGGCGGCCTGCGGCAACATCCACCCCGGAGCGGCGGCTGTCGTCGACGGCAAGACGATCTCGATGCAGACGCTCGACAAGACCGCTGACGCGTACTGCGCGATCACCGCCAACGCGGCTCGTCAGCAGGGGGTCACGACGGTCAGCAACTCCGACGTGCGCCGGCAGGCGGTCGTGGGTCTGGTGTCGCTGGTTGTAGCCCGAGACCTCGCCGAGAGCGAGGGGATCACCATCCCGAAGGCGAGCTATCAGCTGACCGCCGAGGAGCGCGACCAGATCGAGGCGGTGTTCCCGGACGCCGACACCGACGAGATCGCCAAGGTCATCGAGGACAACCAGGAGGTCTCGGCCATCTCGATCGCCCTCGCCGAGAAGAACACCAACCAGCAGGCGACGGCGCAGAACCAGGAGCAGTTCGCCGAGCTGGGGCAGCAGGAGATCCTGAAGGCGTTCGGGGCCAATGACGTGTCGTTCGCCCCGCGGTTCGGCCTGGACGCCAAGGCTCAGGAGCGCGCCGAGACCGGCTCGCTCTCTGTCACCGCGGTCGACCTGGATGCCCCGGTCGACGAGGAGCTGCCCCGGTCGCTGCGTTGCGCATGATGCGCGTCCTGGTCCTCAGCCACCGCGTCGCGCCGGGGATCCTGACGCTGCCCGCGTGGGACGCGCTGCGGGAGGCGAGTGTCGTCCGTGCTGCCGTGGATGATCCGCACGTGCAGGCGATCGTCTCGGCCGGCATCGCGGTGCAGGTGCTGGACGGCCCTCCGCCGTACGAGCCGGGCTCGGTCTGGATCGCCCCCACCGGGGACGCCGTCCTGGCGCAGGCCGCCGCCGACGAGCTGGAGGGGGCCGGCCGGGACGTCGAGGTGCTCTTCGGCTCCTACGACCTTCCCGGCGCCGGGGTGCTGGACGTCGTCGAGGTCATGGACCGGTTGCGGCGTGAGTGCCCGTGGACGGCGCAGCAGACCCACGAGTCCCTGGCGCCGTACGTGCTGGAGGAGGCCCAGGAGACCTACGAGACGCTGGAGGCCGGTGACTCCGAGCACCTGCGCGAGGAGCTCGGCGACCTGCTGATGCAGGTCGTGTTCCATGCCCGCATCGCGGCCGAGGCCTCCGCGGACGAAGGGGAGGGCTGGGACATCGACGACGTTGCGGCCGGCATCGCCGCCAAGCTCGTGCGCCGCAATCCGCACGTGTTCGCGCCGGAGACCCTCGAGAGCCTGCCGACCACGGCGGCCGAGATCGACGCGCAGTGGCAGGCCATCAAGGCGCAGGAGCGATCCGGCGGCGAGGCGAGTCCGGGCGTGGACACACCGGGACTACGCTGACCCTGCACGTTCTTTCACTCATGAGGAGCAGTCTCTTGGCACGCATCGACGCCGTCGGAGCACGGGAAATTCTGGATTCACGGGGCAACCCGACCGTCGAGGTCGAGGTCGCCCTCGACGACGGCACGATCGGGCGCGCTGCGGTGCCGTCCGGCGCCTCGACCGGTGCCTTCGAGGCCGTCGAGCTGCGCGACGGTGGCAAGCGCTACCTCGGCAAGGGCGTCCGCAAGGCCGTCGCCGGTGTCAACGACACGATCGGACCGGCTCTCGTCGGCTTCGACGCGGACGACCAGCGCGCGATCGACATGGCGATGCTCGACCTGGACGGGACGCCCAACAAGGCCAACCTCGGTGCCAACGCGATCCTGGGCGTCTCGCTGGCGGCCGCCAAGGCTGCTGCCGACTCGGCCGACCTGCCGCTGTTCCGCTACGTCGGTGGCCCCAACGCGCACGTGCTGCCGGTCCCGATGATGAACATCCTCAACGGTGGCTCGCACGCCGACTCCAACGTCGACATCCAGGAGTTCATGATCGCGCCGATCGGCGCCGCCACGTTCTCCGAGGCGCTGCAGCAGGGCGCCGAGGTCTACCACAGCCTCAAGTCGGTCCTCAACGAGCGCGGCCTGTCCACCGGCCTCGGTGACGAGGGCGGCTTCGCCCCGAACCTGGACTCCAACCGGGCCGCGCTGGAGCTCATCTCGGTCGCGATCGAGAAGGCCGGCCTGAAGGTCGGCACCGACATCGCGATGGCTCTCGACGTCGCCGCGTCGGAGTTCTTCAAGGACGGCGCGTACGCCTTCGAGGGCCAGCAGAAGTCGGCCGAGGAGATGTCGGCGTACTACGCCGAGCTCGCCCGCGACTTCCCGATCGTCTCGATCGAGGACCCGCTGGACGAGGACGACTGGGCCGGCTGGACGACGCTGACCGAGACGATCGGCAACGATGTGCAGATCGTCGGCGACGACCTGTTCGTCACCAACGTCGAGCGCCTGACCCGCGGCATCTCCGAGGGTGCGGCCAACGCGCTGCTCGTCAAGGTCAACCAGATCGGCTCGCTGAGCGAGACCCTCGACTCGGTCGACCTGGCGCACCGGCACGGCTTCGCGTGCATGATGAGCCACCGCTCGGGCGAGACCGAGGACACCACGATCGCCGACCTCGCGGTCGCGACCAACTGTGGCCAGATCAAGACCGGCGCGCCGGCGCGCTCGGACCGCGTCGCGAAGTACAACCAGCTGCTGCGCATCGAGGAGATGCTCGGCGTGGCGGCGTCGTACGCCGGCGCCTCCGCCTTCCCGCGGCTGGTGCTCTGACGCATGCCAGCACGTTCACCCCGCGGTCCCGCCCGGCCCCCATCGCGGAGGCCGGCCGGGACGCGAGGTGGGCGTCCGGCCTCCCGCATCGGGGGTGCGGCCTCGTCACGGACGACCGTGACGGCCCGGCCCCCGGTCAAGCCGACCGCGGGCTCCGGTCCGCAGCTGACGACCCGCGCGATCATCCTGCTGTCGGTCGTCCTGCTGCTGATCGCCTCGTACACCTCCACGCTGCACGCTTGGTGGCAGCAGCGCTCCGACATCCAGTCGACCAGGGCCGAGATCGTCATGCGCAAGCAGGCGATCGCCGAGCTGGAGGACCAGATCGCCCGGTGGGAGGATCCTGCCTACGTCAAGCAACAGGCCAAGGAGCGCTTCGGCTGGGTCTCGCCCGGCGAGGTCGGCTACCGCGTCATCGGCAGCGACGGCAAGGTGCAGGGCACTGACGTCCCGACCCTCGACGCGCCCACCTTGGCGGCGCCCCCCGCCTGGTACGACAAGCTGTGGGGCAGTGTGAAGGAGGCCGGCAAGGAGCCGGCCCCACCCAAGACAAACGATCCCGATCCGGACAAGGTGCTGAAGTAGTTGTGACTGTCGACCAGACCGACCTCGACGCCGTCGCCGAGCAGCTCGGCCGCCCGCCGCGCGGCATCCTCGAGGTGATGTCGCGCTGCCCCTCCGGCCACCCCAACGTGGTCAAGACCGAGCCGAGGCTCGACGACGGGACGCCGTTCCCGACGATGTACTACCTGACGTGCCCGCGTCTTGCCGGTGAGATCGGCACCCTCGAGGCGTCGGGGCTGATGCGCGAGATGACCGAGCGCCTGGCCACCGACGCCGAGCTGGCCGCTGCCTATCGCCGCGCCCACGAGGAGTACCTCGCCGAGCGCGAGGCGCTGGGGCACGTGCCCGAGATCGACGGCATCACCGCCGGCGGCATGCCGACGCGGGTCAAGTGCCTGCACGTGCTGGTCGCCCACTCCCTGGCCAAGGGACCGGGCGTCAACCCGCTGGGCGACGAGGCCCTGGAGATGCTGGGGCACTGGTGGGACGGCAACTCCTGCGGGCCCGGCTGGGTCGAGCCCGAGCCCACCGACTGACCCCTGCCCCACCAGGGACGGTTTACCACGGTCCCTCCGCAAACCGCGTCCGCCCACGGAAAATTTGCATGGGGAGGACGCGGTTTGCCGCGGGCGGACGTCCGAGGGCTCCAGTTTGCCTGGGGACCGTGGTAAACCTCTAGGAACCGGGTCTTTCGCGTGCTGGCCATGATCATGTGGCTCGCCCCGATCGGCGCGTTCGGCGCGATGGCCGCCGTCGTCGGCGCGACCGGCGCGGACGCGCTCAAGAGTCTGGCGACGGTCATGATCGCCTTCTACATCACCTGCCTGCTGTTCGTGCTCGTCATCCTGGGGACGCTGCTGCGCGTCGTCACGGGCGTCAGCGTGTTCGCGCTGCTGAGGTACCTGGCCCGCGAGTTCCTGCTCATCGTCTCGACGTCGTCCTCGGAGTCCGCGCTCCCGCGTCTGATCGCCAAGATGGAGCACGCCGGGGTGTCCCAGACGACCGTGGGCGTGGTCGTGCCGACCGGTTACTCCTTCAACCTCGACGGCACGGCGATCTACCTGACGATGGCGTCGCTGTTCGTGGCCGAGGCGATGGGCGAGCCGTTGTCGATCGGTGAGCAGATCTCGCTGCTTGTGTTCATGATCATCGCGTCCAAGGGTGCGGCCGGGGTGTCCGGTGCCGGTCTGGCGACACTGGCCGGTGGTCTGAACTCCCACCGGCCCGAGCTCGTCGACGGGGTCGGGCTGATCGTCGGCATCGACCGGTTCATGTCGGAGGCGCGTGCGCTGACCAACTTCGCGGGCAACAGCATCGCGACCGTCCTGGTCGGTCACTGGACGGGGACGCTGGACCGGGCGCAGCTCGACGCGGTGCTGGCGGGCGAACGTCCCTTCGACGAGGCCACCATGGTCGACGACACCCCGTCCGACGACGACACCCCATCCGACGAGGAGGCGCCCCGCCCGGCCTGAGCCGGCCCGGTAGGGTCGGCGCATGCCTGAGCCTCGCTCCCGCGTCGCCGCGATCGACTGCGGCACCAACTCGATCCGGCTGCTGGTCAGCGACATCGACGGCGACGAGAAGACCGACCTGCTGCGCGAGATGCGCATCGTCCGCCTCGGTGAGGGGGTCGACCGGACCGGCCACCTCAGCGAGGAGGCCATCCAGCGCACCCTGCAGGCGACCCGCGAGTATGCCGAGATCATCGCGATGTTCGGCGTCACCCACATCCGGTTCTGCGCGACGTCCGCCGTGCGGGACGCCGACAACGCCGTGGAGCTGGAGGACGCCGTCGAGGGCATCCTGGGCGTCCGCCTGGAGGTGCTGGCCGGCCTCGATGAGGCGCAGGCGTCCTTCGTCGGTGCCACCCGGGACCTGCCGGGCGGGCGCACCCTGGTGGTCGACATCGGCGGAGGTTCCACCGAGCTCGTGGTCGGCACGGGCGACGACATCGAGTGGTCGGTGTCTTTGGACATCGGCTCGGTCCGGCTCACCGAGCGCTTCCTGGGCACCGATCCCGCGTCGGTCGCCGATGTCACCGCCTGCATCGAGCACGTCGACTCGGTGCTGGCGCCCGTCGTCGAGCAGATCGCGCCGGTCGACACGTTCGTCGGCGTCGCCGGCACCATCACGACCGTGGCGGCACACTCCCTGGCCCTGCCGTCGTACGACTCGCAGGCGATCCACCTGGCACGGCTGCACCTGACCGACGTGAGCGCGGCGTGCCTGTCGCTGGTGCAGATGTCGGTGGCGGACCGCCGCCGCCTGCCGTTCATGCACCCCGGACGTGCCGACGTCATCGGCGGAGGGGCCATCATCCTCGACCGACTCGTGGCACTGCTGCCGCTGCGCACCGACACGCTGGTGGTCAGCGAGCACGACATCCTGGACGGCATCGTCTGGGGCACGGTGTCCACCCCCTCCTGACCGTCCTGCATGATCGAGACATGACCCCACGAACGCTGCACGTCACGGTTCCCGACGAGGGCTGGGTCGACAGCCTGGCCGATCTGGACGGCGTCGACCTGACGGTGTGGGACATGGTGACGCCGCAGCCCGACCGCCACGTCGACCTCGCGGTGCGGCCCTACACGACGCTGGCGGACGGTCTGGCCTCGCTGGACCCCAGCCGCCTGTCGGTGATCCAGTCGCAGGCCCTGGGCTACGACGGGGTGGCCGACACCCTGCCGGCAGGTATCACCTACTGCAATGCCGTGGGCGTCCACGAGGAGTCGACCGCCGAGCTGGCGGTGGCGCTGCTGCTGGCCTCGCAGCGCGAGGTCGACCGCTACGCGCGCGAGCGCGGCGAGTGGAACCGTCACTTCACCGGCAGCCTGATCGACCGGCGGCTGCTGATCCTGGGAGCGGGTGGCATCGGGGTCCAGCTGGTGAACCGCCTGGACGGCTTCGGTGCCGAGCTGGTGCGCGTGGCCCGGCACCGCCGCACCGACGAAAGAGGCGTGATCCACGGGCAGGACGAGCTCATGGAGCTGCTGCCCACGGTCGACGCGGTGCTGCTCGCCGTGCCGCTGACCGACGAGACGACGTCCCTGGTCGACGATGACTTCCTCGCCCGTCTGCCCGACGGTGCGATCGTCGTCAACGTCTCGCGCGGCAAGGTCGTCGACACCGACGCGGTCGTCCGCCAGGGCGGACGGATCCGCCTCGCGGCCGATGTCACCGATCCCGAGCCCCTGCCGTCCGAGCACGCCCTGTGGCTGACTCCCGGCGTCCTGATCTCCCCGCACGTGGGCGGGATGTCCTCGGCGATGCGTCCGCGCATCGAGGCCGTGGTGCGTCGGCAGGTCGCGCGACTGCTCGGGGGTCTGCCGCCGGAGGACGTTGTCCTAGGCTGAGGTCCGCGCTCCCGTAGCCCAATTGGCAGAGGCAGATGGCTTAAACCCGTCACAGTGTGGGTTCGACCCCCACCGGGAGCACCCAGGGACATCTATCGAGGGAGCGAACACCATGGAGACACGCACACTGGGACGTACCGGACGAGACGTCTCGATCGTCGGTCTCGGAACCTGGCAGCTCGGCGCCGACTGGGGTGACGTGACCCGTGAGGACGCCATCGAGGTGCTGGACGCTGCTGTGGCCGGCGGGGTGACCTTCTTCGACACCGCGGACGTCTACGGCGACGGGCGCAGCGAGCAGCTGATCGGGGAGTACCTGCGCAGCCGTCCTGAGCTGGACGTCTTCGTGGCGACCAAGATGGGCCGCCGGGCCGAGCAGGACCCGCAGCACTTCACGCTCGAGAACTTCCGCGAGTGGACCGATCGCTCGCGGCAGAACCTGGGGGTCGACACCCTCGACCTGGTGCAGCTGCACTGCCCGCCGACGGCCGTGTTCTCCGACGACCGGGTCTTCGACGCACTCGACACGCTGGTCGAGGAGAAGGTCATCGCCGCCTACGGCGTCAGCGTCGAGACCGTCGACGAGGCACTGACGGCGATCGCCCGGCCCCACGTCGCCAGCGTCCAGATCATCCTGAACGCCTTCCGGCTCAAGCCGCTGGACGAGGTGCTCCCGGCCGCCCGCGAGGCCGGCGTCGGCATCATCGCGCGGGTGCCGCTGGCATCGGGCCTGCTGTCGGGCCGCTACAGCGAGGACACCACGTTCGCCGCGGACGACCACCGCACCTTCAACCGGTCCGGTGAGGCCTTCGACGTGGGCGAGACGTTCTCGGGCGTCGACTTCGCGACGGGTGTGCAGGCCGCGCGCGAGTTCGCAGATCTGGTGCCCGAGGGCGTCCACCCCGCCCAGGCCGCGATCGCCTGGATCCTGGCACAGCCCGGCGTGACCGCCGCGATCCCCGGCGCACGCAACGTCAGCCAGGCGCAGTCCAACGCAGCGGCGGCGGACGTCACCCTGCCGGACGGCTTCGACGCCGGCGTTCGTGACATCTACGACCGCCTGCTGCGCGACGCGATCCACCCGCGCTGGTAGGCGCTGGCGAGGTGATCTTCTCGTCGCCCGACCCCGCCGGCGACCCGTACCTGGCCCGGGCGGTGCTGTCGCTGCAGCGGGCCTCTTATGCCGTCGAGGCGGACCTGATCGGGGACCACAGGCTGCCGCCGCTCCAGGAGGACCAGCACCAGCTGGCCGCCTGGCGGGGCCGCTGGGTGCTGGCGTGGGACGGTGTCGACCTGGTCGGCGCCGTCGCGTGGTCGGAGACTGAGAGCCACCTCGAGATCGAGAAGCTCATGATCGGTCCCGCGGCGATGCGTCGCGGCATCGGGTCCGCGCTGCTGGGCCGGGTCGTGGCCTGCGCGTCGGGTCGCCGCGTCCTGGTGACCACCGGTCGCGACAACGTGCCTGCCGTGTCGCTCTACCGCAAGCACGGCTTCGCCCACGAGGCGGACGTCCGGGTGCCTCCCGGCATCTGGATCAGCCGGCTCGCGCTGGCCGGCAGTGCCTGAGCTAGTCCTGCTCGATGCGCAGGGCGGCCCAGGCGTCGTCCAGGATGACCGACTCGTGGGCATACCAGCCGTAGTCGGCGGTGAGCTCCTGGATCGCGTCCTCGTCGATGTCGTCCTCGCCGATGGGGTGGGCGATCCACACGACGGGAATCGATCCGAGCTGGGGCAGGACGTCGTCGAAGCTGTCGGCGAGCGAGGTCCGGTCGCTGGCGAACAGGACGGCGGCGTCGACCGACTCGGGCTCCTCCTCGTCGCGGACCTCGATCATGGTGGCGCTCTCGGGCATCGGATCGAGCAGCGACAGCTCCTCGATCGACGTCCCGATGATCCACACGACGAATCCCTCGCTGATGCGCAGCTTCTCCGCGTTCGTCAGGTCCACGGGCATCATCCTAGGGGGTCGCGGCGTACCGCCACGAGATCTCGGATCTCCCGGTCGACGCCGAGTCCCTTGCCCTCGAACCGCGTGACCGGCCGCCCCTCGAAGCGCGGCGCCCAGGTGCCGGAGAACTCGAAGTCGGGGCTCTGCTCGAGCACCTCGAGCATCTGGTCGGCGTAGTCCTGCCAGTCGGTCGCCAGTCGCCAGATGCCGCCCGGCTCCAGGACCCGGGCGGCGAGCCGTGCGAACTCCGGCGTGATCAGGCGACGCTTCTGGTGGCGCTTCTTGTGCCAGGGGTCGGGGAACCAGATGCGCAGCTCGTGCACCGAGCCCTCGGGGATCATCGTGCGCAGCGCCTCGGCGGCGTTGACCACCATCAGGCGGATGTTGTGGACGCCGAGGTGGCGCATCGTCACGAGGGTCTGGGCGACGCCGGGGACGTAGACCTCCAGGCCCAGGAAGTCCATCTCGGGGTGCTCCTGCGCCGCATGGACGAGGGCGTCGCCGCGTCCGCTGCCGATCTCGACCACGAGCGGGGCCTTGCGCCCGAACAGCGCCTCGGCGTCCAGGACGTAGTCGGGATCGACCGATGTGCTCATCCCGTTGTCGGGCACCTCGACGACGTAGGTCTGGGCCACGGCGTCCCACGCGGCCTGCTGCCGTTCACTGAGTCGCCCGCCGCGGCGGGCGAAGGAGACGGGTTCGGTCCGGTACTGCGTCGGTTCCACCGCGCTAGCCTAGACGTGTGGACATCGATCCCGACACGAAGGACTGGACCTGGGTGCTCGAGCGCCCGTGTCCCGACTGTGGCCTCGCGGCAGGGGAGGTCGTGCCGACCGAGGTGTCCGCGCGGGTGCTGGCGGACCTGCCGCGGTGGGAGGACGTCCTGCGGCGGGCCGAGGCGCGGGTGCGGCCTGCCCCAGCGATGTGGTCGCCCACTGAATACGCCTGCCACGTCCGCGACGTCTTCGTGATGTTCGACCAGCGGGCGCGCATGATGCTGACCCAGGACGACCCGCTGTTCGCCAACTGGGACCAGGACGAGACGGCGCTCGAGGACGACTATGCATCGCAGCTGCCGTCGGAGGTCTCGACACAGCTGGTCGCGGCCGGCCGGGCGATCGCCGCGACGTTCGACGGCGTGCTGGCCGATGAGTGGAACCGGACGGGTCGTCGCAGCAACGGCTCGACCTTCACCGTCGGCACGCTCGCGCAGTACTTCGTGCACGACATCGTCCACCACTTGCACGACGTCCGCGGCTGACGCGTCGCACCCGTTCGCCCGCTATGAACGTTGCACAACCCAACCAGTCAAGCGGGATCAAAAAGGCTGTCACGGGCGTTCGGTAGAGTAGACGTAACGACTCCACCTTTTCGGAGCCATCCCACGGAGGGAAATAATGAAGAGCAGCAACCCTGTCTTCGCCCGCAGCGCCGAGTTCAACGGTCGCGGCAGTGCGACAACAGTCAACGATCCGTCCCAGTGGCAGGTCGACCTGAACGGTTCGCCCGTCTCGTCGCCGACCCACACCGAGCCGGGCGTCGGACGCATGACCATCGACTCCGTCGTGGAGAAGACAGGTCTGACCCTGGCCCTGCTCACCGTGGCGGCAACCGTCACCTGGTTCGCCATCGGTGACGTGATCGACCCGACCACCGGCGAGGCCACGATGGGCAAGGCCGCGACCTTCGCCATGGTCGGCGCGCTCGTCGGCCTGGTCCTGGCGCTGGTCAACTCGTTCAAGAAGGTCATCAGCCCCGCGCTGGTCCTGGCCTACGCGGTGTTCGAGGGCGTGTTCATCGGTGCCTTCTCCAAGGTCATCGCGGCCTACGTCGGCGACACCTCGATCGTCTTCCAGGCCGTGCTCGGCACGGTCGTGGCCTTCGCAGGCACCCTGGCGGCGTACAAGTTCTTCAACATCCAGGTGACCGACAAGTTCCGCAAGATCATGACGATCTCCGGTTTCGCGATCGTCGGCGTCCTGCTGATCAACCTGCTGCTGAGCGTCACCGGTGTCTTCGAGTCCGGCGGCCTGCGGGGCTTCAACACCCTCGGCCTGCTCGTCTCGTGCGCCCTGGTGGTCTACGCGACCTTCATGCTGATCATGGACTTCGACTACGCCGAGAAGGGCATCGAGGCCGGACTGCCCGAGCGCGAGTCCTGGCGAGTGGCCTTCGGCCTGACCGTCACGCTCGTGTGGCTCTACATCGAGATCCTGCGCATCCTCGCGATCCTGCGTGGAGACAACTGATCTGCAGCACCACCCACGACGATGGCCGGCTCCCGCGAGGGGGCCGGCCATCGGTCTGTTCCAGGCAGGTGTCGAACGAACAGGTGATCAGGCGCGGCGCCGCCGCAGCACGGTGGCCCAGCGCCGGCCGTGGCCCGCTTCCTGGACGACCTGCGTGCCTGCGTTCTCGGCGGCCTCCGCAGCCGCCGCGTGCACCGACATGAGGTCGCGGGGCGGCTCGGTCGTCGGGTAGCTCGCGTAGGCCAGCAGGCGGTTCTTCTCGCGCAGCGAGGCCGCGACGGCCGGAACCAGCACCGAGACCATGTTGGCGTAGCCCCGCTCGGACGGGTGGAAGTTGTCGAGCCCGAACATGATGTCGCGGTTCTCGACGAACAGGTCGCCCAGGAGATCGGCCAGGGACACGGCGCGACCGCCGGCACCCACCACCGCGATGGTCTGCTTGCGGGCCAGGTTGCGGCTCCACCGGCGAGCGACCGCGCGCAGGGGCTGCATGATCGGGCGGATGGTGCCCAGGTCGGGAGTCGTTCCGACCACGACCTCGCAGCCGGAGTCGACCAGGTGGCGGACGACGTCGCCGAGGAGGCGGGCCGAGGTGCTGGGCGGCACCTGGTGCGTCACGTCGTTGGTGCCGACGACGATCACCGCGACGTGCGGCTCGAAGTCGGCCTCGCGCTCGATCTGGCCCATCAGCTCGGATGTTTGGGCGCCGACGACTGCCTGGCTGCGCACCTCGACGGGGGCGTCCATGACATGTGTCAGCCCGATGCCCAGCATGGCCGGCGGAGTGGAATCGGCGGTTGTCATGCCGTAACCGACCGCGGCGGAGTCACCGATCACCAGCAGGCGGATCGGGGCGCCGGGCAGGTCGTCGCCGTAGATGGCATCCGGGGAAGGGGGGCGGGCGTCTGTCGTGCCGATGGCACGGCGCGCCAGCATGGCCTCGCCGATCAGGAATCCGTAGAACCCCGAGAGAGTGGCTCCCCCTCCGATCAGTGCGGTGGCGGCAGCTCGGCGGGGACGGACCATGTAAGGATTTTAGGGTGCGCTGGTCCCGGGCCGCGTCCGGGAGGGGCGCAGTGAGATGGCTGTCCCGCGAGGAGCGCGCGAGCCCTTGTCGCTCCGGCCAATCCGGTGCTACGGTCGATTTCGGATACCAACAGTATCCGGGGCGAAGGGGATCGGATGCGCAACGACTGGTCGGGGCAGCACTTCCCGCATCCGCCCGGACGCCGCCCGGTCGTCGGTGACGTCCTGGGTGCCGATCCCGCCCAGCCGCTGCAGAGCACGATGCGGCGCGCGGGAGGTCTCGGACCGATCTTCGAGCTGCACGTGTTCGACCAGAAGTTCGTCTTCGTGAGCAGCGCGGAGCTGGCCGCCGAGCTCGCGGACGAGTCGCGGTTCCAGAAGGCTCTCTCGCCGGCCCTGGTCGCGCTGCGGGAGTTCGCCGGGGCGGGCCTGTTCACCGCGTACAACGACGAGACCGACTGGGCGCTCGCGCACGACCTGCTCCGTCCCGCCTTCACCCGCGACTCGATGCGGGGCTACCACCCGATCATGCTCGCAGCGGCGCAGGAGCTGTTCGACTCGTGGGACGCGGGCACCGGCCCCGTCGACGTCGCGGCCGACATGACCAGGCTCACGATGGAGACGATCAGCCGGACGGCGTTCAGCCACGACTTCGGCTCCTTCAGCCGCGCCGAGCCCCACCCGTTCATCCCGGCGATGATCGCGGCCCTGCGAGCCGGTCAGCGCAAGGGGTCGCTCAACGCGATGCCGGGCTCGGCCCTGATGGCCCGCCGGATCGACAAGCGCAACGCCCATCACCAGGCGTACGTCGACCGGTTGCTGGACGACATCATCGCGGAGCGACGGGCCGAGGGCGCCGCGAAGAAGGATGACCTGCTGGGCATCATGCTCGACACCCCGCACCCGCAGACCGGGGAGAAGCTGGACGACCTGAACATCCGGCACCAGATCTTGACCTTTCTGGTCGCCGGTCACGAGACGACCTCCGGCGCGCTGTCGTTCGCCCTGTACTACCTGTCGCGCAATCCGGCGCTGATGGCCACGGCGCACGAGGAGGTCGACCGCATCCTCGGCCCGGACCGTGACGCGGAGCCGACCTTCGAGCAGGTGCCCAAGTTCCGGTATCTGCGCCGCGTGCTGGACGAAGGGCTGCGCCTGTGGCCGACGGCCCCGGCCTTCGCCCGCAGCCCCCGCGCCACGACGACGCTCAGCACCGGACACGTCATGCGGCCTCAGGACTGGGCGCTGGTCATGCTGCCGATGGTGCACCGCGATCCCGCTGTCTGGGGCCCGGACGCCGACGAGTTCGATCCCGACCGGTTCTCGCCCGAGCGGTCCCGCGGGCGGGTGGCCCACAGCTACAAGCCGTTCGGGACGGGGGAGCGGTCGTGCATCGGACGCCAGTTCGCCCTGCACGAGGCGATTCTGGTGCTCGCCCGCGTGCTGCGCCGCTACGACCTCACCCCAGACCCCGGGTACGAGCTGCGGATCACCGAGCGGCTGACCCTGATGCCCGAGGGCTTCGAGCTCTGGCTCAGCCCGCGTCGCTGAGACGGACGCGTCCGCTCTCGTCGATCGGCCAGAACGGGTTGAAGGCAACCTCCCAGGGATGCCCGTCCGGATCGGCGAAGTACCCCGAGTAGCCACCCCAGTCCTGCTCCGCGGCCGGCTTGAGGATCGTGCCACCGGCGGCCTCCACCTCGGCCAGCACCTGGTCGACCTCGTCGTGGGTGCGGGTGTTGAAGGCGATCGTGATGCCGCTGAACGTCGCGCCGGTGTCGGCGACCCGGGCGTCGCCCGCGAGGTCGTCGCGGCCCCAGAGCGCCAGAACCAGTCCGTTCGTGAGCTGGTAGAAGGCGACCTCGGGCTCCGGGTTGCCCTTCGTCCACCCCAGCCCGTCCTCGTAGAAGCGCCGCGACCGCTCCAGGTCGGCGACGCCGAGCGTGATGAGGCTGATGCGCTGCTCCATCCGGTGAGACTACTTCTGCCCGCGCAGACCGTCCACGAGTGGAATCGTCGGGCGGCCGAGCAGATCGTGCAGGTCGCCCGTGGTCACCTCGAGCTCGCCCTTGCTGATCGAGACGTCCGAGGCGGCGGCGAAGCCCATTGCTCCGGGACACCGGCATCCTTGAGGATCGCGACCTGCTGCGCGGGGGTGACCTGCGAGACGGAGACGGGCTCGCCGATGACCTCCGAGATCGCGGCGGCCAGCTCATCCTGCGTCCATGCGACATCGCCGCCGAGCTCGTAGACCGCCTTGAGCGGCGCATCGGTGGTCAGGACGACCGCGGCGGCCTCGGCGAGGTCTGCGCGGGCGGCGCTGGAGATCTTGCCGTCGCCGGCGCTGGTCAGGAGCGTCCCGGTCTGGGCGGCCGACTCCACCGACGGCAGGTAGTTCTCGTGGTACCAGCCATTGCGCAGCAGGACGTGCTCGATCCCGCTGGAGGCGAGGTACTTCTCGGTCTCGAGGTGCTCGGGCGCGACCGGCAGCGTGGAGGTGTCGGCAGACGGCGCGCTCGTGTAGGCCAGCAGGCTGACGTTCTGGGCGATCGCGGCGTCGACGACGTTGGCGTGCTGGCGGGGGCGCTGACCGATCTCGTTGCCCGAGATCAGCAGGACCTTGTCGACGCCGACGAGGGCCGCGTCGAGCGCCTCGCGGTCGTCATAGCTGGCGATGCGGACCTCGACGCCCTTGTCGGCGATGGGCTGGGCCTTGGCGGCGTCGCGCACGACGGCGACGATCTCGGAGGCCGGCACGCGGTCGAGCAGCGCGTCGACGACGAGCGAGCCCAGGTGTCCGGTGGCGGCGGTGACGGCAATGGGCATGAGTGGTCCTGTTCGATAGGGGCCGCGCAGAGGCGGGTGAAATCGAGCCTATGACTGTTCGACGGGATGCCGGCCGTTGCTCAGGCCTCGGACACGGCCTGGCCGGCAGCGTCCGCGACGACCCCGGCTGCGACAGCGGCCTCACGGTAGGCGGCAGCCAGCGTGGTGACGGTCTCGTGGGCGTTGAGCCCGCTGGGATTGGGCACCACCCACACCTGCGCGCCGCCCATCGTCCGTTCCTGACGGCCGGCGCGGGCCTTCTTCTCGGCGAAGGCGATCCGGTACGTGGTGATCCCCGCCAGCGCGACGACCCGCGGACGATGCTGCTCGACGAAGGCTTCGAGCCGCGTCCGTCCCGCGAGAAGCTCGTCGTTCTCCAGCTCGTCGGCCCGCGCCGACGCCCGGGCCACGATGTTGGTGATCCCCACGCCGCGCGACAGCAGGGCAGGCGCGGCGTCCTCGGGGGTCATGACGTCGTCGGGCAGGATGCCGGCGAGCCGCAGAGCCGGGTAGAACCGGTTGCCGGGCCGGGCGAAGTGCAGGCCGGTCGCGGCGCTGACCAGACCGGGGTTGATGCCGACGAACAGCAGCCGCAGGTCCTCAGGGACCAGGTCCGGGATCGTCCGCCCCGCGAACGACTCCAGCTCAGCCCGTGAGAACCCCATGCCCCGACCGTAGCGTCCGGCAGGACCTCGGCCGGTCTGACGACTCAATCCTCCAGATCGGAAAGGATCGCACGGTGGCGGGTCGCGACAAAGCGCCCTGTGGCGCGAGCGCCGCTACTAGTCTTTCGTTCGTGCAACGACCCACATGGATGCGGACCCGCCGGCAACCACCCATGCGGATGAGCCAATACGCCTGCTTCGCGCTGCGCAGCCAGTCGATGTCGTCCGTCGAGATGGCTGCCCATCTCGCGGTGGAACCAGACGAGGTCACGGTTCGCGGAAGTAGACAGCTCGATCCCGTACGTCCGGCGGGCCACTCCTGGAAGGTCGTCTGCCGAACCCCAGGGCTCGATCTCGACACGCTGGTCGCCACTGTCCTTGATCGGGTTGCCCCGGCGGCGGCCCGGATTCGGGAGCTTGTTGACGCGGACGTCATTGACGCGACGCTCCTGATCGTCAGGTACTTCAACGACGAGGCCGGTCAGGCCGAGGAGAAAGTGGCGTTCGACGAAGACGGTCACACCTGGGAGAAGATGCCCGGTCAACATCACATGTTGGGGTGGTCGTTGGAGGCAGAGACGCTCGAGCTGCTGGTGTCAATGGGTGCGTCGATCGACGTCGACGAGTATGGGTGGCCGATGAGCATGAGCTGATGCATCGCGATCGGCATGCGGTCGCGATGCATCAGGATCGGTCAATCAGGCGTACGAGACGCCGGTCGCGTGCAGCGGGCAGTAGCCGAACGGGTTCTTGACCAGGTACTGCTGGTGCTCGGACTCCGCGTAGTAGTAGTGCTCCAGCGGCACGATCGAGGTGGTGATCTCGCCGTAGCCCGCCGCAGTCATCTGCTTCTGGTAGGCATCGCGGGACGCCTCGGCCTCGGCCTGCTGCTCGGGCGTCGTGGTCAGGATGATCGAGCGGTACTGCGTGCCGCGGTCATTGCCCTGGCGCATCCCCTGCGTGGGGTCGTGGTTCTCCCAGAACACCTTCAGCAGGTCGGCGTACGAGACCTTGGTCGGGTCGAAGATGATCCGCACGACCTCGGCGTGACCCGTACGGCCGGTGCACACCTCCTCGTACGTGGGGTTCGGGGTCTGACCACCGGCATAGCCGACGGAGGTCGACCAGACGCCGGGCACCTCCCAGAACGTCTTCTCCTCGCCCCAGAAGCACCCGAGGCCGAACACGGCGACCTCGAAACCATCCGGTGCCTGGGTCTCGACGGGGGTCCCGAGGGCCAGATGGGTTCCACCGACCTGGAACGGACGTCCCTCGCGGCCCGGCAGGGCGCTCTCGGGCGTGGGCAGCTCGGACTTGTTGCGACCAAAAATCATGACGTCCACCTTTCAACGGGACTCTGTGGACCGCGCCGCGTCCCGCTCCTGTCCGAGCGCCCTCGCGGGCGACGGGTGGGCAAGACGTGCGACACGGCGTCGGTTACAACTCATCACAGCCCCGAGGTGTTCCGCCGGTTAGTGTTGCCAGAAGGAGTGTGAGCCAGTGAGCGACAGATATCAGGTGCCGCCGGGCGTCGAGATCGCTACGCAATGGGCGTGGCGGCTGCTGGTCATCGCGGCAGCAGGCGCCCTCGGGATCTGGCTGCTGCGGTACTTCTCCGAGCTGACGGTGCCGCTGGCGGTGGCCCTGCTCGGCACGGCCCTGACCATCAGCGTCGTCGACTGGCTGAACGCTCGGGGGCTCCCGCGCCTGCTGTCCACGTTCATCGTCGTGATCACGATGCTCCTGGCGTTCTTCGGCATGCTGGCCCTGGTCGGGCAGCAGCTCTCGACGCAGGCCGGCGATCTGCGGTCGAACGTCGTCGAGGGCATCTCGCAGGTGCAGGAGTGGGCGAAGGACGGGCCGCTCGACCTGAGCGACACCCAGATCGAGGGCTGGGTCGACGACGTCAAGCAGTCGATCGCGTCCAGCGACACCACGATCCTCACTCGGGTCGGTGAGGTCGGCGACACCGTGACGCACCTCGTCGCCGGATTCTTCATCGCCCTGTTCGCCTCGTTCTTCTTCCTCTACGACGGGCAACGCATCTGGAGCTGGGTCGTGGCCCTGTTCCCGCGCACCGCCCGCGCCCGCGTCGACTCGTCGGGCCACACGGCCTGGGTCTCGCTGACCGCCTTCGTGCGGGCCACCGTCATCGTTGCCTTCACCGATGCGGTCGGCATCGCGCTGGGCGCGTGGCTGCTCGGCGTCCCGCTGACCTTGGCGATCGGCGTGCTGGTGTTCCTCGGCGCGTTCGTCCCCATCATCGGCGCGCTGCTGTCCGGGATGGTCGCGGTGCTGGTGGCGCTCGTCGCGCAGGGGCCCTGGACCGCCCTGATCATGCTGCTGGTCGTGATCGCGGTCCAGCAGATCGAGGCGCACGTGCTGCAGCCGTTCCTGATGGGCCGGCTGGTGGCCGTCCATCCGCTCGCGATCATCCTGGCCATCGCCGCCGGCGTCACGGTGGCCGGTGTCGTCGGCGCGCTGATCGCCGTTCCGCTGGCCGCATGCCTCAACGGGGTCGTGCGACACCTGGTGGCCGGCGCGCGGGAGTACCAGGACGAACCCGAGGGCGAGGTCGACCTCGGACCCGATCCGGCGTGACGGACGTCCACGCGTTCTGCGCGGCCATGCCAGGCGCCCAGCTGAGCTTCCCGTTCAACGAGGAGATCGCGGTCTACAAGGTCGGCGGCAAGATCTTCGCCCTCACGGGGGTCACGGACGTCGAGAGCATCAACCTGAAGGCCGAGCCCGCCGATGTCACCGGTCTCGTGGAGACGCATGAGGCGATCACGCGCGGCTTTCACATGAACAAGAAGCACTGGATCACGGTGCGGCTCACCGGTGACCTGCCGTCCGGCCTGCTCGAAGAGCTCATCGAGGACTCGTACGACCTGATCGTCGACAAGCTCCCGGCGCGCGACCGGCCCTAGATCGTCTCAGAGCTAACCGAGTGACTCGTCCAGGCGCAGCAGGTCGTCGCGCAGACGATCGCGCTCCTCGTCGGTCCAGTCGGCCATCGCCTCGGTGATGACGGCGCGCCGCAGGTCGAAGCTGCAGCGGAGGCCGTCCCGGCCGGCATCGGAGATCGCGATGATGCGCGCGCGGCCGTCCTGCGGATCGGGACCGCGCTCGATCAGCCCGCGGTCGCACAGCTGCTGGACGTGGCGGCTGACCGTCGAGGCGTCCAGGTGCATGGCCTCTGCCAGGTCGCCCAGCCGAATGGGGCCCTTGGCCTTGAGTGCGTGCAGGACGCCGGCCTGCGAGGCGTCGACGACGTCGCCGTCGACGCGTGCCCGGAACCGCCGATTCATGGCCAGCATCATCCGCAGAACGACGTCCTCGGCCGAGGGCTTCTCGACGACTGCAGGTGCCGGTTGCATGACGCAAGCATATGTCAGTTGCTGGGTGCAACCAAGTGTCGTATGACACCTTCGGACTACGCTGTCGGAGTGGACCTGAGCGATGTGCGAGCCGCCCGCAAGCTGCTGGACGGCGTGACCGAGACGACCCCCATGGCGCACTCCCGATGGCTCAGCTCGCGCACGGGCCAGGACGTCTTCCTGAAGGCGGAGAACCTGCAGCGGACCGGATCGTTCAAGATCCGCGGGGCCTACGTCCGCATCGCCCGGCTCAGCGACGAGGAGCGTGCGCGCGGTGTCGTCGCGGCCAGCGCCGGAAATCACGCCCAGGGCGTTGCGCTCGCCGCATCGATGCTGGGCGCCAAGGCGACGATCTTCATGCCGGTCGGTGCGGCCCTGCCGAAGGTCGCGGCGACCCAGGGGTACGGCGCCGACATCGAGTTCCGCGGCGCGGGAGTGACCGAGGCGCTGGTACCGGCCAAGGCATTCGCCGAGACGACAGGTGCGGTCCTGATCCACCCCTTCGACCACGAGGACATCATCGCGGGCCAGGGGACGGTCGGCCTGGAGATCCTCGAGCAGTGCCCCGACGTCCGGACGATCCTGGTCCCGCTCGGCGGGGGCGGGCTCGCCGCGGGCATCGCGCTGCTGCGCACGGAGCGGCCCGACCTGCGGATCATCGGGGTGCAGGCCGAGGACGCGGCGGCCTATCCGGGCTCGATCGCCGCGGGCCAACCGCTGGCCGCCACGATGGGGGTGACGATGGCGGACGGCATCGCGGTCGCCCAGCCGGGAGACATGCCGTTCGAGATCCTGGCCTCCCTGCTCGACGAGGTCATCACGGTCAGCGAGGAGTCACTCAGCCGGGCGCTGATCTCGCTGCTGGAGCGGGCCAAGATGCTCGTCGAGCCGGCGGGGGCTGCCGCGGTCGCCGCCGTGCTGGAGCGGCCCGATGCGTTCGAGGGACCCGTCGTGGCGGTGCTGTCCGGCGGCAACATCGACGCCCTCGTGCTGCTGGACGTCATCCGGCACGGTCTGGCGGCCGGGGGACGCTTCCTGACGATGCGTGTGCGCATCGGCGACCGTCCCGGCGAGCTCATGCGTCTGCTCGGCGACCTGGCGCGGCTCCAGGTCAATGTGCTGACCGTCAACCACGACCGCTCGTCGGAGCTGCTGGGCGTCCGGCAGGTCGACGTGGACATCCAGGTCGCCACCCGTGGCCCGCAGCACCGCGACGAGGTCATCGCCCGCCTGCGGGACCACGGCTACGAGCTGCTCTGAGCCCCGCGTGGGGGATGGGTCAGAACGGCTTCGCGTCGACGATCTCGACGGTCATGCTCTTGCCGTTGGGGGTCTCGAACGAGACGGTGTCGCCGACCGACTTGCCGGCGATCGCGGCGCCCAGCGGGGAGGTGGGGGAGTAGACGTCGATCTCGACGCTGGAGTCCATGCTCAGCAGCTCGCGTGAGCCGAGCAGGAACCGCTCGGTGTCGGAGTCGCCCTCGAAGCGGACGGTCACGATCATGCCGGCCTCGACCAGGCCATCGTCGGCAGGCTTCTCGCCCACCTCGGCGCGCCGCAGCATCGCCTCGAGCTGGTCGATGCGGGCCTTGGTCTTGCCCTGCTCCTCGCGGGCGGCGTGGTAGCCGCCGTTCTCCTTGAGGTCGCCCTCGTCACGAGCAGCGGCGATCTTGGCCGTGATGTCGGCCCACACATCGCCCTTGAGGTGCTCGAGCTCCTTCTGCAGACGGTCGTACGCCTCCTGGGTCACCCAGATGGTGTCGGTCTCTGTCGGCTGAGTCATACGAGTGCTCCTTTACGTGCTGCACCCCGGACAGCGCCCGGGGTGAACGACGAGGTTAGCACTCAATCAGCGGGCACACACGTTCTCAGGACACCGTTCACGGCGCGGCGCTCGGTCTCGATGTCGATCGTCACGCGGACCTCTTCGCGCTCGGATGCCGGGACGTCGACGGTCTTCTCACCCACGATAGCGTGATCGGCCGCTTGGGCGTAGACCGTGCACGTGACGGCGAGCGGATCGGGACGGACGATGTCGACCTTGACGGTGACCTGGCGGTCGCTGACGACGTCGTACGCCCACATACGTGCGGTGACCGGATCCTTCTGGAAGCCGACCCATGCTGCGAAGGCCACGCCGAGGGTGATGCCGATGGCCGCGATGGTGGGCCAGAACCACCGGGGGCGCTGGCGGGATCCGTAACGGGTGCTGAGGTCGGTCACGTGCTCCATTGTCTCAGGCGTTCCCAGCCGACTCGGCGAGGGTTCGTCGGGCCACCGGAACACCCGGCGCGTGCCGGTTGTTGCCGTGGGTGCAAGGATTTGTCAACGCCTTCGAAGGAGACCCGTGGACGAGAAGCTCCGCCTGATGCACGTGCACGCCCATCCCGACGACGAGTCGAGCAAGGGCGCGGCATCGACCGCGAAGTACGTCGCCGAGGGGGTCGACGTCCACGTCGTGACCTGCACGGGCGGTGAGCGAGGCTCGATCCTGAACCCCCAGTACAAGCATCCGGGCATCGAGGACAACCCCGAGCTCATCACCCTGATCCGCCGCGAGGAGATGGATCGGGCCCGTTCGATCCTGGGCATCACGCAGGACTGGCTCGGCTTCGTCGACTCGGGCTGGCCCGAGGGCGACCCGAAGCCGCCGCTGCCCGAGGGTTGCTTCGGCCTGAAGTCGGTCGAGGAGGCCGCCGAGCCACTCGTCCGGCTGATCCGATCGTTCAAGCCGCACGTGCTGACGACGTACGACGAGAACGGCGGCTACCCGCACCCCGACCACATCATGTGCCACAAGATCAGCGTCGAGGCCTACGAGGCCGCCGCCGATCCGAACCGGTATCCCGATGCTGGGGAGCCGTGGCAGGTCTCCAAGCTCTACTACCACCTGGGCTGGAGCTGGGAGCGCATGGAGGCGATCGCCAAGGCGATGGAGTCCCACGGCCTGGAGAACCCCTACGCCGACCGGTTCAAGAACTGGGAGCGCAAGCCGGAGGACGAGGCGCGGCTGACCACACGGGTCGAGTGCGCCGAGTACTTCCCGGTCCGCGACGCAGCGCTGCTTGCCCATGCAACGCAGATCGACCCCGATGGCTGGTTCTTCGCGGTGCCGCACGAGGTCCAGACCGAGGCGTGGCCCACGGAGGACTACCAGCTGGTCGACAGCAAGGTCGAGACCTCCATCCCCGAGACCGATCTGTTCACCGGATTGCGCTGACGATGTGAATCTCACCGTCGTCCTGGCCTTCACCGCCAACGTCCTCGTGGCGCTGGCCAAGACGGCCGCGGCGGTGCTGACCGGTTCGGCGTCGATGGTCGCCGAGTCGGCGCACTCCTGGGCGGACACGGGCAACGAGGTGTTCCTGCTCGTGGCGGACCGGCGCTCGCGTCGCCGTCCCGATCACAGCCATCCGCACGGGTACGGGCGCGAGGCGTACGTGTGGTCGATGTTCGCGGCGGTGGGGTTGTTCGTGGCCGGGGCCGCGGTCTCGATCATCCACGGCGTCCAGGAGCTCGGCGCCAAGGAGGGCAACGAGAGCTTCACGCTCGCCTACGTCGTGCTGGCGGTCGCCTTCGTGCTCGAGGGCACCTCGTTCCTGCAGGCCTACCGCCAGGTGCACCGTGGCGCGGAATCCGCCGACCAGACCGTGCTCCACACGGCGCTGTCGACCTCGGACCCGACGCTGCGCGCCGTGTTCGCGGAGGACTCGGCGGCACTGGTCGGCATCCTGCTCGCCGCGGGCGGCATCGGCCTGCACCAGGTGACCGGCTCACCGGTCTACGACGCGATCGGGTCGATCCTGGTCGGCATCCTGCTGGCCGTGATCGCGTTCGTGCTGATCGACCGCAACCGCCGGTTCCTGGTCGGCGAGTCGGTCACTCCGGAGATCCAGACGCTGGTCCGCGACCGCATCCTGGCGATGCCCGAGGTCGCGAGCGTGGGATATCTGCACATCGAGTTCGTCGGCCCGCACCGGCTGTACCTCGTGGCGAGCGTCGACCTGATCGGCGATGAGAGCGAGTCCGTCGTGGCGGACCGGCTGCGCTCCCTCGAGCGCCGGATCGAGGCCGAGGACGCCGTCGTGGAGGCGGTGCTGACGGTGTCGCGCCCGGGCCGTCCGCCGGACGCGGATCTGGACGACGTCGTGCCGGAGTGAGGCCCGCGTTGACGGGGCTTGCAGCGCACCCGCGCGGCTCGTCGGGCAGGCACGACGACTAGACTCAAGACATGCGCGCCTACGTTCTTCTCGCGGATCTTGCCGCTGCCGGCACACGCGACAAGCCGCTCGACCCCAATGACGTCAAGCCCGGCTGGGTGGCGCTCGGCATCGTGGTCATCTTGATCATCGCGGTGTACTTCCTGGCCCGCTCGTTCCTGAAGCACGCCCGCAAGGCGGAGAAGCCCTGGGACGGCGAGGACGTCGACGGCGGCACCGGCCGCACCACCCCGCACGACCGCAACTGAGCCGCTTCGTGCGCCCCACGCCTCACGCCCTCGTCGTCGGTGCGACCGGTATCGCCGGCAGCGCGCTCGCGCAGCACCTGGTCGACGACGGCTGGCAGGTGACGGGCCTGTCGCGCCGTCAGCCGGTCGGCATCGACGGCGTCGAGGAAGTCCATGCCGATCTGAGCTCGTCCGACGAGGCCGTCGCCGCGCTCGGCGGCACCGAGTTCACCCATGTGTTCATCACGGCGTGGGTGCGGTGCGCGACCGAGGACGAGAACATCGCCGTCAACAGTGCGATGGTCCGAAACCTGCTCGACGCGGTGCGTCCGGCCGGCACGGTCCAGCACGTCGCCCTGATGACCGGGCTCAAGCACTATCTCGGACCATTTGACGCCTACGGGGCCGGCGAGGTCAGGGACACGCCCTTCCACGAGGACGAGGAACGGCTGCCGTACCCGAACTTCTACTACGCGCAGGAGGACGAGCTGTGGGCTGCCGCTGAGCGGGACGGCTTCACCTGGAGCGTCCATCGCGCGCACACCGTCATCGGCACAGCAGTCGGCAACGCCATGAACATGGCCCAGACGCTCGCCGTCCAGGCCGCGATAAGCCGTGAGCACGGTCGTCCATTTGTCTTCCCGGGCTCGCAGACGCAGTGGAACGGCCTCACCGACATGACCGATGCCGGCCTCCTGGCCGAACACATGCAGTGGGCCTCCACCACCGAGGCGGCGGCGAACAACTCCTACAACATCGTCAACGGCGACGTTTTCCGCTGGCGCTGGATGTGGCCGCGCATCGCGGCGCTGCTGGGTGTGGAGCCCGAGGGCTTCTCCGAGCGGCCCCGTCCGCTGGAGCAGCAGATGGTCGACGCGCCGGCGGAGTGGAAGGCCGTGAGCGCGCGCCACGGACTGGCGGTTGAGGACGTGTCGGCGTTGGCCTCTTGGTGGCACACCGACGCGGATCTCGGGCGTGACATGGAGTGCCTGACGGACATGCGACGCAGCCGCCTAGCGGGATTCGACGGAAACCGCCCGACGCTCGACTGCTTCGTGCGCGTGTTCGACGAGCTGCGGCAGCGCAACCTGATTCCCGTCATCTCGTAGACCCGAGGCATGCGCGCCTAGGTTCTTCTCGCGGATCTCGCCGCTGTCGGCCGCACCACCCCGCACGATCGCAGCCGGCCTGACGCCCGGCCGGCGTCACCGCCAGATCTGCGCCCGCTCACGCACGGCGCGGGGCAGTGCGTCGAGCGTCCGGTCGGACGGCTCGACCAGCACGGGCGTCGTCGCGCGCTCCAGCAGCGGCAGGTCGGAGTCCGAGTCGGAGTACACGACGTCGTAGGGCGGGGCGAAGCCGAGCTCGGCGGCGCGCTCGACCTTGCGTCCGCCGTAGTGGTGATCGGCCAGCACCACGCCGCTGCGGTGCTGCGCGAGCCTGCTGCCCGCAGCCGTGACCGCTCCCGGCCCGGTGAGCAGGGCGACCCAGGCGTGCACGAACGGCTCCAGCCCGGCGGACGAGACCAGGACGCGATCGCCCTGGGCGACATGGGAGCGCAGTGCCTCGACGGTCCGCGTCGGGGCGAGACCCTCCTGGGCGTGCAGGTCCTCGGCCAGGGCGCGCAGCTCGGCCTCGACCGAGTCGATGCGGCGTCCGAGCAGTGCAGCGGCGACCACGGCCCGTGACCATCGGCTGCGCCACCGAGACCGGCGATCGGACAGCGCGAACAGGGCCCCGGTGACCGCGACGGGCGGCAGCAGCCACGGCGAGTGGCGCAGGCGCCGTCGCAGCAGCTCGACCGTGGAGTCCCCGTGCAGGAGCACCCCGTCCAGGTCGAACACGACGGTCTTGCCGCTCATGCCCCGTCGGCCGGACGCAGCGGTGCGTCGATCTCGAACTCTGCCCGGTCGGCCCGGTAGACGTCCTGGGCGAACTCGAAGCAGCGTCCCTCGGTGTCGAAGGTGCGGCGGGTCAGCAGGATGCCGGGTGAGGCCGCCCGGATGTCCAGGAGGGTGCACGAGTGGCTGTCCAGGACGACGGATCGGACCGTGGCGCGGGCGCGGTCCGGGACGATCCCGTACTCGTCCCGCAGCAGGTGCCACAACGATCCGCTGAGATCGCGCTCGAACAGGCCCGGGGTCAGCGACCGGCGGAAGTAGCTCGTCTCGAGGGCGATCGGTTCGTCGTCGGCGAACCGGAGGCGCTGCACCGCATGCGCCCGGTCGCCGTCGAATGCGTCGACGGCGGCGGGCAGGTCACGGATCTCGGACCAGATCAGCTCGGCGGACGGCTGCTTGCCGACCCGTGACAGCTGATCGGTGAAGCTGCCGATCTGGAATGCCACCCGCGGTTCGGACACGAAGGTGCCCCGGGGCGGCTTGCGATAGACCACCCCCTCGCTCTCCAGCAGCGACAGCGCCTGCCGGGCGGTCATCCGACTGACCCCGTGGGACTCGCCGAGCTCGCGCTCGGACGGCATCAACGTGTGGGGGTTGAGCTCCTCGGACCGGATGCGCTCGCGCAGCTCCGCGGCGATCGCGACGTACTTGGGCGGTGTTTCGTCTACGTGAAATTTCCCCCGCATGCTTGACAGGCTACCGCTTGGAGACTGTACCGTGTGGGCCACCCACATGGTCTATACCATCCCGACTGCGAGCGTTGCGCTCGTGGAACACACCCCCAAGGAGGTCGCATGAGCGATCACTCGAGTGGCAGCAACGCGGACAGTCGTGAGCTGGCGCAGTTCGGCTACGAGCAGTCCTTCGAGCGCCACACCGGAAAATTCGCCTCGTTCGCGGTGGCCTTCGCCTTCGTCTCGATCGCGACCGGTCTGTTCACGACCTACGGCGCAGTCCTGAACTCCTCGGGACCCGTCGGCATCTGGACCTGGCCATCGCGACGCTCGGCTCGGTCGCCGTCGCCCTGGTGCTCGGCATGCTGGCCTCCCGCATCCCGGTGACCGGTTACGCCTACCAGTGGACCTCCCGCCTCGCCAATCCTGTGCTCGGCTGGATCATCGGCTGGGTCTCGTTCTCGTTCCTGGCCATCGTCGTCGTCGCGGTCGACTACACGATCGCCGGAACCGTGCTCCCGGTGCTCCTGAACTACGAAGGAACGACGCTGAACGCGGCGCTGATCACCGGCGTCGTGGTCCTGTGCCAGGCGGCACTCGTGTCGCAGTCGACCCGCTGGACGGAGCGGGTCAACAACGCCGCCGTCAGCGCCGAGCTGATCGGCATGGTCACGCTGACCGCGCTGCTGTTCATCGTCGCCGCGATCCGTGGCCAGGCCGACGGGGACAACCTGTTCAGCAAGGGTGCGCTGCCCGATGCCGACTTCTGGAGCTTCGGCGACTGGAACACGGCCGGCCCGTGGATGTTGGGCTTCCTGCTCGGCTCGTTCACGATCGTCGGCTTCGAGTCGGCCGCCAACCTCGCCGAGCAGACCAACGATCCCGAGCGGGTCGTGCCGCGCGCGATGTGGCAGGCCGTCCTGGCCTCGGGCGTGCTGGGCTTCCTGTTCCTGCTGGCCGTCACGCTGGCCGCGGGCGACCCGGTCGCCCTGGCGCAGTCCGGCACACCGGTCGCCGACGTGATCGAGAAGGTCCTCGGCTCGGTGGTCAGCACGCTGCTGCTGATCATGGTGGTGCTCGCGATCTTCGCCTGCGGCATGGTCATCATGCTGACCGGGACGCGTCTGACCTGGGCGATGGCCCGCGACGAGCGCTTCCCGGGCTGGAAGGTGCTGAACAAGGTCTCGCCGCGCACCCACACGCCGTTCAACGCGACCGTCTTCTACACCGTGCTGGCCCTGGCGATCCTGGCCGTGTTCACGTCGGTGTCGTCCAACGCCCTGTTCACGCTGTTCAGCGCCGCGTCGCTGCTGCCGGCGATCATCTACGCCTCGACGGTCGTGCTGTTCATCGTCAAGCGCAAGAGCCTGCCGGCGAGTGACAAGTTCAACCTGGGCCGTTGGGAGATCCCGGTGGTCGTCGTCGCGGTCGTCTGGCTGGTGTTCGAGCTGTCGCTGTTCCGTGACTCCTCGTTCAAGGAGACCTGGCTGTACGTCCTGGCGATGATGGTCGTCGGCGGCATCTACCTCGTGGCACTGCTGGCCACGCGCGGTCGCGCCGCCCTGGCCATGCCCGAGATGACGTCGATCGACGCCGAGTTCGATCGGGAGGCCAACGTCTCGTGACCGACGGCATCGTGCTGGCGATCGACCAGGGCACGTCCGGCACCAAGGCCATCGTGGCCGACGGTGCCGGGCAGGTCCTGGCGATCGCGGAGCAGGCCATCCACCCGCGCTACCTTGGCGGAGGAGCGGTCGAGCAGGACCCGGCCGAGCTGCTGGCCTCGGTCCTGTCGACCGGCCGACAGGCGGTCGCGGAGGCCGGCGTCCGCATCGACGCGGTCGCCCTGGCCAACCAGGGTGAGACCGTGCTCGCGTGGGACCGCACCACCGGACAGCCTCTGTCGCAGGCGATCGTGTGGCAGGACCGCCGCTCCGAGCAGATCTGCGTCGATCGGGCCGAGCACGCCGCTCTCGTCGCGTCCCGGACCGGACTGGTGCTGGATCCGTACTTCTCGGCGCCCAAGATGCGCTGGCTGCGCGACAACGTCACCACCGCCGGAGTCGTCACGACCACCGACACGTGGCTCGTCCACCACCTGTGCGGCGCCTTCGTCACCGACACGTCGACCGCCAGTCGCTCGCTGCTGCTCGACCTGGACACGCAGCGCTGGGACGACCGGCTGCTCGGCGTGTTCGGGCTCGAGGGCGAGCAGCTGCCGGAGGTCGTGGCGAGCGATGCCATCGTCGGCACGACGACGGCCTTCGGCCCCGAGGTGCCCGTCACCGGGCTCATCGTCGACCAGCAGGCGGCCCTGCTGGCCGAGTCGTGCCTCGAGCCCGGCACCGCGAAGTGCACGTTCGGGACCGGCGCGTTCCTCCTGGCCCAGCTGGGGGGCACCAGCAGCCGGTCCGCCAGCGGCCTGACCACCTCGGTGGCCTGGACGCTGCGCGACAGCACCTCGTTCTGCGTCGACGGCCAGGTCTACACCGCGGCCTCCGCGGTCCGGTGGATCAAGGAGCTGGGGATGATCGCCGGCGCCCACGAGCTCGACACCGTCTCGGCTGCCTCCAGCGAGGGCGTCCTGTGCGTCCCCGCACTGGCCGGCCTCGGATCGCCGTGGTGGGACGCGACCGCCACGGCGACCTGGACGGGCATGACGCTCAGCAGCACCAAGGGACACCTCGTCCGCTCGGTGCTCGAGGGGATCGCTGCGCAGGTCGCCGAGCTCATGCGCGCCGTCGGCGACGACATGGGCACGCCGTTGACGCGACTGCGGGTCGACGGGGGACTCACCCGGTCGAAGGTGTTGATGCAGGCACAGGCCGATCTCGCGCAGGTGCCGGTCGACGTGTACCCGTCCTCCCACGCGACACCGCTGGGCGCCGCGGCGTGCGCGCGGCTCGCGCTCGACCCCCAGCTGACGGTCTCCGAGGCAGTCGGCGACTGGGCCGCGACGCACACCTACGAGCCACAGTGGTCCGCCGAGCAGGCGGCCGAGCATCTTCGACGCTGGGAGAGCGCGGTCACGGCGTCCCTCGGCAGCCAGAGCAACCAGGACACGAAGGAATCAGTGTGAGCACCAACGAGCACGGACGCACGTTTGACGTCGTGGTGATCGGCGGCGGCATCGTCGGCGCCGCGATGGCCCGAGAGCTCGGGGCGACCTCGCTGGACGTGGCGATCCTCGAGGCACGCGGAGATGTCGGCGACGGGACCTCGAAGGCCAACACCGCGATCCTGCACACCGGATTCGATGCGAAGCCCGGCACCCTCGAGTCGCGCCTGGTCGCTCGCGGGTACGACCTGCTGGGCGCCTATGCCGAGCAGGTGGGCATCCCGGTCGAGCGCACCGGCGCGATCCTCGTGGCGTGGACCCTGGAGGAGCTGGCTGCCCTTCCCAGCCTGAAGGAGAAGGCGGAGCAGAACGGGTACGACCGCTGCCAGATCATCGACGCCGATGCCGTCTACGCCGAGGTGCCCGATCTCGGAGAGGGGGTCCTCGGTGGGCTGACGGTCCCCGGTGAGTCGATCATCTGCACGTGGACGACCAACCTGGCGCTGGCGACCGAGGCGGTCGACCGTGGCGTGACCCTGTTGACCTCGCACCGCGTCGAGGGGCTCGAGCGCTACGGGCGCCGCACCCGCCTGATGACCGACCAGGGACCGGTCACCGCCACCTGGGTCATCAATGCGGCGGGTCTGGGCGCCGACTGGATCGACGAGATGTTCGGTCATCACCGGTTCACCGTGACGCCCCGGCGCGGCGAGCTGTTCGTGTTCGACAAGCAGTCCCGCCCCAAGGTGCCCAAGATCGTCCTGCCCGTGCCGTCGTCGAAGGGCAAGGGCGTCCTGGTCAGTCCCACGATCTACGGCAACGTGATGCTCGGCCCCACGGCCGAGGACCTGCACGACCGCACCGCGACCGGCACCTCCGAGGACGGCTTCGCCTTCCTGCTGGAGAAGGGCGGCCGGCTGATGCCCACACTCCTGGACGAGGAGGTCACCGCCTCGTACGCCGGGCTCCGCGCTGCGACCGAGCACGGCGACTACGTCATCGAGCTGGATGCCGAACAGCAGTACCTGCTGCTGGGCGGCATCCGGTCCACGGGCCTGACGGCGGGCATGGCGATCGCCGAGCACGCGACGGGCCTGCTGGCCGACGCCGGAGTGGACGTGACGCCGCGGCCGGAGTCGTCGTTGCCCGAACCGCCGCTGATGCCTCACATCGGTGAGGCCGGCGCTCGTCCGTACCAGGACGACGAGCTCATCGCCGCCGATCCCGCCTATGGCGAGATCGTCTGCTTCTGCGAGCGCGTCACCCGAGGCGAGGTGCGCGATGCGTTCTGCTCCAGCATCCCGCCGACCGATCTGGACGGGCTGCGCAGACGCACCCGGATCATGAACGGACGTTGCCAGGGCTTCTTCTGCGGCGCCAACGTCCAGGCACTGCTCGACAGCGCAGGCACCAGCACCGAGACGGAGGCAGCACGATGATCGAGCACGTCCGAGTGGCCATCATCGGCGGCGGCCCGTCGGGGCTGACCGCGGCAGCCGCCCTCGCCGGCCGCGTCGGCGGAGAGGTGCGGGTGTTCGAGCGCGAGGCCGAGGCCGGCGGCATCCCCCGGCACAGCGACCACCCGGGGTACGGCATCCGCGACCTCAAGCGGTTCATCTCCGGGCCGGACTACGCCCGACGCCTGGTGCGGTCGGCCGTCGATGCCGGAGCGGTCGTGGAGACCGGGACGATGGTGACCGGCTGGAGCGGTCCGCGCCGCTTCGAGATCACCTCGCGGCGCGGTCGGCGTGAGATCGAGGCTGATGCCGTGGTGCTCGCCACCGGCGCGCGCGAACGGCCACGCCCGGCGCGGCGCATCCCCGGCGACCGCCCCGATGGCGTGCTCACGACCGGTCAGCTCCAGAACCTGGTCCACCTGCACCACCGCGGAGTCGGCTCCCGGGCCGTCGTGGTCGGCGCCGAGCTGGTCAGCTGGTCGGCCGTGCTGACCTTGCGCGAGGCCGGTTGCGAGCCCGTCCTCATGACCACCGAGCACCCGAAGTCGGAGTCGTACGCCGCATTCCGCCTGGCCGGACGCCTCGCGCTGCGCGTCCCCGTCGCCACGCGGACGCGCCTGGTGAGCATCGCCGGGCGCGGCCGCGTCGAGTCGGTCACCCTGGAGGACATCGACACCGGCCGGCGGCGGGTCGTCGCGTGCGACACCGTGGTGACGACCGGTGACTGGATCCCCGACAACGAGCTGGCCCGGGCAGCCGGTCTGCGCATGGATCGCGCGACCCGGGGGCCCGAGGTCGACATGAGCCTGGCGACGTCGCAGGAGGGCATCTTCGCGATCGGCAACCTGGTGCACCCGGTCGACACCGCGGACGTCGCGGCGCTCGACGGCCGGCACGTGGTCGAGGCCGTGCTGCGGAGCCTGACCGGCGACGGAACACCGGCGACGGGTCCGCGCCTGCAGATCGACGCGCCCCTGCGGTGGATCTCGCCCCAGCGCCTCGATCTCGGGCACGCCCCCTCACGCGGCAAGCTGCTGCTGTGGAGCGATGAGCTGGTCCGGTTCCCGGTCGTCGTGGCCGAGCAGGGCGGCCGTGAGATCGGCCGGGTCAGGCCGCCGTGGCCGTGCGCGCCGGGACGCGTGTTCCGCGTGCCGTTCCGCCTCCTGGCGAAGGCCGATCCGGCGGCGGGCGACGTCACCGTGCGCCTCGCACGCTGAAGGCAGGGGCAGATGGTGGCAGGCTGAGTCGGTGACCAACCGACTCGCTGATGCCACCAGCCCCTACCTCCAGCAGCAGGCCTCGTCGATCATCACCAACGTTCCGGCCCCGCTGCGGTTCAGCATGGAGTCCGGCGCGGGGTGGTCGAGCGCGTGGATCAGCTTGGCCACGGTGCCGGTAGTGGCACCAGTCTGATCGCCGAGCGTGGCTGATGGGGCAAGGCCGATCACGTTGCCGCCGCCGTCCTCCCGCGCCCTAGTCAGCGCCCGCATCGCGGTGGTCCTGCCCGTCCTGGCCGTAGCGATCCCTAACTGGACCCGTACGCCGTAGTCGCCATCTGGCGCACCAGCGCCGTCTGACCGGGATTCGACGCAGTGCCGTGGGCGCCGCATTCGGCGAGTGCGAGGTCGACCACGTCGTCACCGACGCGCGCGCCCCCGGTTCGTCCTGATGCGTCGACGATGCGTTGCTCAGCGTCCAGGACCGCCTCGCTCGTGAACAAGTCGCTCCCGGCGACGTGATAGACGCTGGACCCGTCACGACGCAGTAGATCGGTGGGCGCGCGGATCTGGTCCCGGTCAGTCGCCAACGACACGGAACGATCGACCGCCCCGTCGACGATCAGCTGGACCAGATCACCCACCCGGTCCGCGGCGACATTGGCGGACCGGACCCGGCGCTGCGCTTCGGCACGCAGATGCCAGGTCTGCCACGTCGCACGTCGCTGCTGAACCTGCCCCAGCACGACCTCGGTGCGCTCGTTCACCCATCGGGCGGTGACCCGAACCCCAGCAGGTTCGCCGCGAAATAGTGCGCCGTTGGCCATCCGGTTGACAGCTTCGCTGCTGCCAAGAACCTCCACCGCCTGCTCATGCCAAGTGCCGCGTTGTTCGGCGAATCTGCGCGGCTCGTGCTTGGCATCACGGGTCTCAAGCGTTGCCTGCTGCGCCAATCCGATCGCCTCGACCGGGGTGGGTGGGCGCCCATGGGTGCGGAAATCGGTCGCTAGCACCGACCTGCGTGCCTCGATGCCGACCCGCCTGGACGACCATCGCGCGTTCAGCTGAGGGTCAACGCCGACGATCTCCCGGACGGGGCGTTTGCTTGCATCGGTTGCAGGTCGTTCGGCGAACCTGACGCGGAGCGCCTCGGTGAGTTGGCGTTCCAGCGGTGTAGGTCTCGGAGGCAGCGACGCCAGCCTTGAACAGCACCCGTCCATCGATCGCCAACCACCTGCCATCCATCGTCTGGACCTTGTTTGCGACAGCCACATGGGTGTGGAGATCGGGATCCCCGGCGCGTGAATCCCGATGGGTGAACGCCGCAGCGACCAGTCCTGTGACGTCGACCTGTTGCAGCCCGTTGGTGCCGGTCCGGGTGAACAGCGCCTCGGCCTCGATGACGCCCAGAGCATCCCGAACGGCGGCATCGTGGGCGCGCTCGATCGCTGCAGATGTCGGGGGATCGGTGATCGCCCACAGCGCCGACACACTTTTGACGGGCGAGAAGGTCAGGTCATGACCCGCGACGGCGGTCGTTCGGCCGCGTCAGCCGTGCCACCACCGCTGACAGCTCCCGCGCATTCTCCGGCGGCCGGCCATGCTCGCGCTCGAACGCTTCGGTCGCTACCTCGGTGCGTATGCGCGCACGATCCTCGAGGCTGACCTCTGCGTCGTGTGACCGGCCAGCCGCAACGTTGAGTTCTTCCAGACTTCGTGCGACCTCGACGTGAAAGGCGGGAACGTCGTTGTCATACACCTTGAACGGCGTCCCGAGTCGCCGCGCCATTCTGACTCCTGTCGCGCTGGCAGACACATCCAGCCAGCCATCCGTGCGTCCGCGAGGGGGTGAGATGCAAAAGCGAACAGAGCCTTCATTTGCCCGGCCGTCACGGTGTCTCCGACCCCGAGTCCTTCGAGGTTCCCCAGGCCGGAGCCGGTCCAGCGGCCCGGCGCCTCGCCCTTCTCGGAGTAATACGACGACAGGGACGAGCGACCCAACTTGGTCGAGTCCTGTACCGCGACCTGCACCGGGTCAGGTAGCCATTCTGACCCGGCCGTCAGCTCGTGCAGCGACATCGTCACGTCGCCGCAAGGTCAGCGTTCGCCCACCAGCGGCTACAGATTCAAGTTCAACTACCCGAGATGCAAAAGGTGTGTCGGTTGTCAGTTGTTTAGGGTCGATGACGTCGCTAGAGGAACGAGAGATAACTATGGTGTTGCGATATTTCGATGTCGCGGGGTGAACGGTGCGATCCACTGGAGCGTGCACCGTGGTGTGTTGAGAACGGTCTCAGCTGCGCCGCACCGGAGTGGCGCAGGTCGACGCTACGCAGCTCGTCGCAGCGCTTGTCGGGACCCCAATCCTGCACGAGTCGGGATCGACATGGATCAGACGACGTCAACATCCAGGACAGCGCCGGGATTCAAGATTCCTTGAGGATCAAGGGCAGCTTTTACCCGGTGGTTGAGAGCAAGGACGTTGGGACCGAGATAGTCGCCGAGCCACGGCTTCTTGAGCCGTCCTACGCCGTGCTCGCCGGTGATCGTTCCGCCGAGGGCGATTGCGAGGTCCATGACCTCGCCATAGGCGGTCTGTGCGCGCGCTCTCTCATCGGCGTCCATGGGGTCGAAGACGATGAGGGGGTGGGTGTTGCCGTCGCCGGCGTGCGCAATGACCGCGATTGTTACCTGACGCGCCTCCGAGATCGCCTCTATGCCGCGGACCAGGGAGCCGAGCTCCGGCAGGGGGACACCGACGTCCTCGAGTAGGAGGGATCCCTTCTGCTCGACGGCTGGGATCGCCATGCGGCGCGCCACCACGAATGCCTCGCCCGTCTCGAGGTCGTCGGTCGAGAAGACTTCCGTGGTGTGGTTGGCCTCGCAAATCGCGGTGATCTCGGCGATCTCGGCGGCGGCGTGGGTATCTGGCTCGTCGGACTGGATGATCAGCATGCCCTCGGCCGAGCAGTCCAGGCCCATCTTGGTGACGTCCTCGACCGCGTTGATCGTGGTCTTGTCCATGAACTCGAGCATCGACGGGCGCATGCGTCTAGTGATGTCGAGGACTGCCTGCGTCGCGTGGTCGAGCGAGGCGAACGAGGCAACGAGTGTCGAGGGGGGGCGCTGAGCCGGGACCAGCCGGAGGACGACCCGGGTGATGACGCCGAGCGTTCCTTCGCTGCCGACGAACAACTTGGTCAGCGAGAGTCCTGCGACGTCTTTGAGGCGGGCGCCGCCGAGCTCGACCGCGGTGCCGTCGGCGAGGACGACTGTGAGGCCGAGGACGTAGTCGGTCGTGACGCCGTACTTGACGCAGCACAGGCCGCCGGCATTGGTCGCGACGTTGCCGCCGATCGAGCAGAACTCGAACGACGAGGGGTCCGGCGGGTACCAGAGGTCGTGGGCGGCCGCGGCGGCCTTGACCTCGGCGTTGAACGCTCCCGGCTGCACCGTCGCGGTGCGGGTCACGGGGTCGATCTCGATATCGCGCATCAGGTCGAGGGCGATGATGAGGCACCCGTCGATCGCGGACGAGCCCCCGGACAGGCCCGATCCCGCGCCGCGGGGCACGATCGCGAGGCCGTGTGTGGCGGCGAACCGGACGGTGGCCTGTACGTCCTCGGTGCTCGTCGCCCGGACGACGGCCAGCGGCACACCGGCCGAGGGATCATTGGCGCGATCCCAGCGGAAGGCGTCCATCTTCACCGGCTCGGTCACAACGCAGCCATCGGGAAGCACCGCTATCAGTGGGGTCAGGTCCACGCGCGTCTCGACGCTCGGACTCGGTAGTGCGGACATCTGATTGCCTCTTCCATCATGCGGAAACTAACTTCCGAAAAGTTAAGACAGATCGATTAGGATGTCAACGATTCGAATTCAGGCTGCCGGTCAAGTCGGCCGCGAGAGTGGCCGCTGCCTGGCGCAGCAGCGGCACCGCGCGGTCGACGACCTCGTCGGTCATCCGGCCCAGCGGTCCCGAGACAGAGATGGCCATCCAGGACGCGGTGCCGGTGGGGATTGGAACCGCTACGCAGCGCACGCCAAGCTCCTGCTCCTCCTGGTCAATCGAGAATCCCCGTTCGCGGACAGCCGCCAGGGATGCGCCGAGAGCGACCTCGTCCGTGATCGTGTGGGGCGTGTATGCAGGCATGCCGACCCGACGCACGATCGCCTGGACCTGGGCGGAGTCGAGTTGGGCGAGCAGTGCCTTGCCGACGCCGGTGCAGTGCAGCTCGACGCGCCGACCGACCTCGGTGAACATGCGCATCGAGTGGCGTGATGGGACCTGGGCGACGTACTCGGCGTGATCGCCGGAGAGGACCGCGAGGTTGGCGCTCTCGCCGAGCTGGTCGACGAGCCCGGCGAGCACCGACTGCGCATTGGCGCCGACGGTTGCGCCTGCCGCGATGCCGAGCGGTACCAGCCGGTAGCCCAGGGCGTAGCGACGGTTCGGGAGTTGGCGCATGTAGCCGCGCTCGATCAGGGTCTTAAGCAGTCGGTGGATCGTGGGCAGCGGGATGTCCGAACCTGCGGCGATCTCGCCGATGGCCATCTGGCCGCCACCGGCGGCCACGATCTCGACCAGGTCAAGCGCTCGCTGCACGGACTGGACACCGCCTGTCGACCGCGGGACCGCGGTGACGTGCTCGCTGGCCTGGGTCATGGTCCTCCACTGTCGTCGCGCTTGGCCGTCACTCTGGTTCGAGGTCGCAGGCTTGGTTGACATCGAGACCGACGAGTGTCTACATTCCATGATGTAGATGGATACTTCCACCATACGGAAACATGATGCAGGAGGCAAGAGATGGCCCAGCGTGTTCAGGCGGCCGGGCTCAGCGTCGCCGCCGAGCTCCACCGCTTCATCGAGGACGAGGCCTTAGTCGGGACGGGCATCGCGCCGGCGGCATTCTGGGCGGGCGCCGATGCGATCGTGCACGATTTTGCCCCTCGCAACCGCAAGCTGCTGGCCCGGCGCGAGGAGCTTCAGGCCGAGCTCGACGCCTACCACCTCGGCCAACGCGGGATGCCCATCGACCCGACCGCGTACGAGGCATTCCTCCGTGAGATCGGCTATCTGGTCGAGGGGCCGGAAGATTTCACGGTCGGCACGACAGGGGTCGACGTCGAGATCGCCGCGCAGGCAGGTCCACAGCTCGTCGTCCCATTGCTCAACGCGCGATTCGCGGTCAACGCCGCCAACGCCCGGTGGGGCTCGCTCTACGACGCGCTATATGGGACCGACGTCATCGCCGACGACGGGGACCTAGCCCGCGGATCGTCCTACAACACGGCGCGGGGCGCCGAGGTCATCGCCCGTGGGCGGAGCATGCTCGACGCGTATGTGCCGCTCGAGGGAGCCTCTCACGCCGACGCGACAGCGTACGCGATCGACGCCAACGGGCTAGCCGTGACCGTCAAGGGCCAAATGTTTCGCCTGGCGCACCCTTCGCAGCTCGTCGGTCACCGCGGCGACGGCTCGGCGCCCGAGGCAATCGTACTGGTTCACCACGACCTGCACCTGGAGATCCAGATCGACCGCGCCCACCCGATCGGCTCGACCGACGCCGCCGGCGTCAAGGACATCGTCCTGGAGTCGGCGATCAGCACGATCATGGACCTGGAGGATTCGGTCGCCGCGGTCGACGCGTCCGACAAGGTCCAAGGCTACCGCAACTGGCTGCAGCTCATGCAGGGCACGCTGTCCGAGGAGGTCAGCAAGGGTGGGACGACGTTCACTCGCACAATGAACCCCGACCGCACGTGTATCTCGCCGTTAGGCGACGAGGTCGTCCTCCACGGCCGTTCGCTGCTGTTCATCCGCCAGGTCGGGCACCTCATGACCACCGATGCGGTGCTCGACCGCGATGGCAACGAGGTCCCGGAGGGCATTCTCGACGCGATCGTCACAGCGGTTGGATCTTTGCACGACCTGCGCAGGGAAGGCGGGCTGGCCAACTCCCGTGCGGGTGCGATGTACGTCGTCAAGCCCAAGATGCACGGGCCCGAGGAGGTCACCTTCACCGACGAGCTGTTCGGCCGGGTCGAGGACGTCCTCGACCTGCCCCGCCACACAATCAAGGTCGGCATCATGGATGAGGAGCGTCGCACGTCCGTCAACCTCAAGGCCTGCATCTATGCCGCCCGTGATCGCGTCGCGTTCATCAACACGGGCTTCCTGGACCGCACAGGAGACGAGATTCACACCTCGATGCAGGCTGGTCCCGTCGTCCGCAAGGCCGACATGCGCAGTCAGTCGTGGATCAAGGCTTACGAGGACTCCAACGTCGACATCGGCCTGGCCTGCGGCCTGCAGGGGCGCGCCCAGATCGGCAAGGGCATGTGGGCCGCTCCCGACAGCATGGCTGCGATGGTCGAGCAGAAGATCGCCCACCCACAGGCCGGTGCGACGTGCGCATGGGTGCCGTCGCCGACTGCGGCGACGCTGCACGCGATGCACTACCATCAGGTCGACGTGCAGGCCCGCCAGCGCGAGCTCACGGGCGGGCGTCGCGCCACCCTCGCGGAGCTGCTGACGATCCCACTCGGCGATCCCGCCGACTGGTCGGACGACGATCGTCAGGCCGAGCTGGACAACAACATTCAGGGTGCGCTCGGCTACGTTGTGCGCTGGGTCGACGCGGGTATCGGCTGCTCCAAGGTCCCCGACATTCACGGCGAGGCTCTGATGGAGGACCGTGCCACGTGCCGGATCTCGTCCCAGCACGTCGCCAACTGGCTCCTGCACGGCGTCGTCACGACCGACCAGGTCGAGGAGACGCTGCGTCGCATGGCGGCCGTCGTCGACAGCCAGAACGCCGGCGATGCCGACTACGTGCCGATGGCGCCGTCGTTCGACGGCCAAGCCTTCCTGGCGGCGCGCGACCTCATGCTCCTAGGCGGCGACCAGCCCAGCGGCTACACGGAGCCGATCCTGCACCGCCGCCGCCAGACCGTGAAAACCACCGACCGAAGGATCGTCTCATGACGCTCGACCTCGACACCGCCCGAACGATCGTCGCGGGTGCCCGCGCCCACGCCGCCGACGCCGGCTTCAAGCCGCTCACCGTCGTCGTGCTAGATGCCGGGGGACACGTCCTCGCCGTTGAGCGCGAGGACGGATCGTCCAACAAGCGCTTCGAGATCGCTTTCGGCAAGGCGCACGGAGCTGTGTCGCTGGGAATGGGCTCACGGGCGCTGATGGCACGGGCCGAACAGCAGGCCTACTTTATCGCGGCCGCGACGTCGGCGATCGGGGGTGCGCTCGTGCCGGTACCAGGTGGCGTACTTGTCAACGACGCGAGCGGCGCGCTGATCGGAGCGGTAGGGATCTCAGGGGAGTCTTCCGACAACGATGAGGCTGCTGCAGTGGCTGGCGTCGAGACGGCTGGTCTGTCCGCCGTCACCGGCTGATCATGGTGATCGGGCTGTTGGGTTCATGGACATCGGAGCAGGTTCAGACTCCGGGCGAACTCGCCGTTCAACGTCGGCCGCAAATGCGCCACCGTGTCGCCCTCGAAGAACCCAGCTCGGCCTCGACCTCGTCGCCGGCCTCACGGATCTCGATCGAGGACCACAGCAACGGAGAGGGCTTCGTCGTTGACATGCTTTTGATCTGATCGGTGGCCTTCACACCCTTCAGATAACGGGCGATCGATGCCGGCGACATCGCCAACAACTCGGCACGCACCAAAGGTCATACCGGTCGATCCCGCAGGCGAGTTCACCATGAGGCTTCAGCCCACCGAGCTGGAGTCGCATCGACGCGGCGAGGTAGTTCCGGAATTGGCCACCCGAAGCGGCCTACGCCCGCTTCAGTGTCTTCAAGGTGTCGTAAGAGTACTTCAGTGCCCGCGGCTTCCTCGGCTTGATCGCGACCAGCCCGTCACCTCTATGATCGGGTCCTCAACCAGGCCATTATCCTTCTTCGAACTCACCTACGCCTCGGCGTACCTGCCGCGAGACGACATCGACAGCTCATTTCCCATGCCAATCAAGCATCGCCGTTACGCGGGCATCCCTACGTGAGGCACGGAGATTATTTCGCGGGTACTTTCATGAGTCTCGTCGATCCATTGACCATCTAGTCTATTATTGCTACCTTAGCTAAGAAGCTCGTTGCGATGTCGCTGAGCTAACTTATGCCAACGCTGCGAAGGGACTAACCGTGACTGCAAGCACCTCTGTGACGACGCCGAACGAGGGAGAACCGCGACGTGCCAGTAGTAAGCCGTTGCAGCAGAGAGTTGCTGAAGCCTGTGAGGTCGTGCGCAGCGAATCGGCAGCGAGTCGCGCCGGAGGTCGACTGACCGACAAGGCAGTCGAGGCAGTGATCGGGGCTGGGCTCCCGTGGCTTCTCGTGGCGACCGACCTAGGGGGCGACGGGTGTGGCCTGGAGGAGTACTTCGGCGCCATTGAGGACCTGACGTGCGCGGACGGGTCGGCTGGCTGGACAGTGATGGCTGCGTCGGGAGGTAACGGCATCGCCTCGTCTTCCATTCCACCTGCGGCCGCCGAACGCATACTCGGCCCAGAGTCGCGCGGCATCATTGTGGGTGCTGCGGCACCCACAGGGAAGGCCGTACCGACCGAGGGTGGTTACCTGATGTCCGGGCGCTGGCAGTTCGGGAGCGGCGCTAGCTTCGCCACACACTTCGTAGCGGGATGTCTTCAGATGGACTCCGACGAGCAGCTAGTAATGAAGGACGGCAACCCCGTTCTCCTAATGCCGATCATCCCGCGCGAGGAAGTTGTCACTCACGTCAATTGGGACGTGGTGGGCTTGCAAGCCACCGCTAGTTGGGACTACGAGTTTACCGACGTCTTCGTGCCTCATGACCAGATCGTCGACCTGACGGACCCCAAGACGTACCGGGCCGAGCCTACTCAGAGAATCGGGTTCTTGGTTCGGGTCTGGGCGGGTCACACCGCTGTTGCTCTCGGATTTGCGAAGCGGGCGCTGGGTGAGGTCGCAACCATCACCCTTTCCAAAACCCGGGTCGGCTATGGAAAATCGGTCGCGGACTCAGACATCTTCAAGCACGAGTTCGCGCAGCGTGTCATGAGTTACGAGGCCGCGCGGGCGGTAATCGTGAAGGCTCTCGTGGCAGCGGAGGAAGAAGCAGGATTGCACGGCTCGGTGTCGGCGGCCTCTCACGACCGCTTGAGAGTCAGCAACGCGTGGGTTGCGCAGGTCTCCGACGAGATCGTGCAATGGGCCTACTCGTGGTCTGGCTCGGTGGCAGTACGGCGTCCAAGTGAGATTGCCAATGTCCGCGACGATTCGGCGGTAGCGGCCACCCACCTTTACGTCGACCGGATCAATCTGGTGGAGGGTGCCTCGACACTTCTCACCGATTGGGCAACCAAGTCTTCCAGCTAGCCACTACCTGCGAAAGGCGAACTCGTCGTGACCCGTCGAGCGAATGGCACGGCCGAACCCAGAATTGGTGGAACTCACAGTTTCGCCATCACTGGTGCGGAGTGCGCTGCTGCGTAGCCGAGCAACCCGGGACCCGGGACCCGGAAGAATAACCGATTGATGAGCTCGTCTCCGTTGAGTCGGGTTCAAGATTTCGGTGCCGGACCGCCCAGGCCTTGGTTGACACCTTGACCTGTGAGGAATTCCTCGCTGGAAGGATGTTGACCATGCCCGAGCCGTATCCCCCGAGTTGCGCGAGGACGTCGTGGCCGTGGCCCGCAAACTTGGGGTCCCGTTGAAGTAGACCCCGAAGGACTTCGGGATCTCTGAGGTCTGCTTGTCGAACTGCTCGAACAAGGAAGACGTCGAAGCCAGCACACGCCCCGGTCTTGATGACGCTGACCTCAAAGAGAAGCGTGAGGTCAAGAAGCGGGTGTATCTGCTGGAGCAGGAGGATGAGGTTCTACGACGTCCTGCGGCATAGTTGTCGCAGGCGAATCTGCCGGGAGAATAATCCTCCCGCTCGTCCGTGAGCTGGGCCGCGGCCGGTGCCCCATCAGGGTGCCGGCCGCGGTGGTGTGCAGGGTTCTGGAAGCTCAGTAGGCGGGCGCACCACCGGTGGGTCGCCGAACCGGTCAGCCAGCACGATTTCGATGATGCGCACGCAATGAACGCGTTGCGTGAAATCCATGAGGACGATTACGCATTGGGTGCCCGGTTCCTGACCGACGAGCTGGCGACGTGGGGATTTCCGCCTCTGAGAGCCGAGTTTGGGTGCCCTGCTCCATGGCAGGCGTGTTCACGTCGCACCTGTCGGAAAAGTTCGAAAAATGAAGGCCTCTGGTCCGCTGTTTTAAAGTTTGCCGGGTCTTGGGTTCTGTTGTTGGGCAGGGTGTCGATTCTGCGTTTGCGTGGCCGGTATCTGGCGCCTTTGAGGGTCAGGATGTCGGCGTGCTGGACGACGCGGTCGTTTATTGCTGCGGCGGCGTGGTCGCGAAACACGCCGCCTCAACCGTTGAAGGACAGGTGCGATGTCAAGATCAGCGGGGCATGTTCGTAGCGGCAGTTGACCTGCTGGAAGAACAGGTTCGCGGTGTCTTGCTCGTAGGGCAGGTACCGACTTCTTCGACGACGATCAGCCCGTAGCGCCGCAACCGTGCGAGGCCGTCCGGTAGTCGTCCGGCGCGGTGACCGAGTGAGTCGGGTGACCCACTCGGTCACAGTCGTGAACAGGACCCGGTGCACGATGTTGCGTGCTCCCGTGAGGAACCCGCCAGTTGCCAGTGATGCGACCTGCGGACGACCTGCTGGTTGGGCGTCCCAGTCGAACTCCTCGATTGTTTTGCGGCTACAGAATTCGGCGACACGGACCGGCAACCTTGTGCCCGAGGCATTGCGGGCTGCGGCCTCACGATCCAGCACGGCGGCGAGGTATTCCTCGTGGGTCCAACCGGTGTCACGGGCGTGATCGGCCAGCCGGGCGGCGGCTTCGGTGATCCGGGATGCCTTCAGTGCCCCAGCGAGATGGGTCAACTGCTTGCGCGCCTCGGTTGCGTCGCTGCTGGCCTTCTCTGCGTGGGTCGTCATCAGGCCACCTCACCGTCGGTCAGGCCAAAGGCGCGGTCGTAGTCAGTCAGGTCCCGCACCATCTCAAGATCCGGATCTGGTGCTGTTCGGGGTCAACCGAGTAGTCGTTGCTGTCGACGCGGACGTTGTAGTCACGCCCAACCGGACCAGGTTGACCCACCCGTGGGGCCGGTGCCACCGGCGGCAGCATTGAAGCCCGATCAGCATTGATCCGGCCCAGCGGGCGGGCTTGAGGGTCTGCACGATCCGGGCGTCCGCCTTGGTCAACCAGTCGGCGAACTGGGCGTTGAAGTCGGCCGGGGATGTGAACTCACGCCCGGGCATGAAAGACTTCTCGAAGAACCCGTTGCGTCGCTCCACGACACCTTCGCACTCAGGGGCATACGGCTTGAGCGGCCTCATCGTGGTCGCGAGCGTGCCAGCGAACGCCCCCACGCCCCGTGTGGCGTTTGCCGCGACCGATGCCGGACTCGCTGTCTCAGATCAGCCTGCGTGGGACACGCCCGACTTGCTGAAGCAGCTCCCCCATCCCCAGCAGCAGGTCAGCGGTGTGATGGGTTGGGATCATTCGGCCAGTCGTGAACTGCGAGTGCGCCGCAGTGATCACCAGGTCCGGCAGCAACGTTTCCGAACCGTTTTCGAGCGGGATCTTCTTCGGCGGGAACCGCAAGTCACATTGGGCTGCGTCTCCCCTGCAGCCAGATCATCCGACCCGCCGGATTGAGTGGTTGATGATCAGGACGCTGCCTCCGGACGTTGTCACGGAACCCGGTGATCGATCCGGTCCAGCCGACTCGCTCAGCGATCACCGCGGCCGGTATGTCCGGCACCGTCACCAGCTGTTGCCGCACCAACGGCTCGAACGGCGCAAACGATGTCGGCGCCGCCGCCCTCTCGTACTTCGGCGGCCGGTCCGAAGCCAACACCCGCTCGACCCTCGACCCTCCAACGAAGGCTCGTGGCGCGGTGTCGAAGACGTCGAATTGAAGACCCTGAACTGGGTCGACTGGTTCAACACCCAACGCTTTCACGAAGCACTCGACGACCTGACACCGATGGCCGCCGAGGAACTTCACTATGCTACAAGAAACTAGCTCCAGCCGACCGGCTGAGCCACCAAATTCAGCCTCCGGAAACTCCGGGGCAGTTCAGTTGCGAAGAGCCCTTAATTCTGGCTGCCCGATGTGAGGATATTTGTTCGGGATGAGTCGCCGGCAAATCGTGAATTGTCACATGGAGTGCAGTCGCGAGGGTGTCCAGATCGGTGTCCATGTTCGGTCTCGAAGGTTCGAGATTGGGTTGGGACGCCGATCTGGACACCCGAGCACTCAATCGGTGCAGCCACGCCGGTCATACCCCTCGGACTCACTCATCTGGTCTGATTCTCTTTGTTGCCCGAGTTTGCGCGTAGGTGTGCTGACCCCCAATGTTCTCCAGTCGTCAGCCGGTCTCAGGAGGACGTTTCACTCCGCTTCTGGGCCGCTACGCGACGTAGATATGACATGTAGCCGACAGAGACACGACTTCCTCCGTTGACGGGGATCACTGCGCCGGACAGCCAGGCTGTTTCGTCTGACGCCAAGAAGGCCACGACCGGTCCGATGTCGTCAACGACGCCCAGTCGACCGAGGGGCACAGAGTCAATCTGCCGTTGGCGTCGCTCAGGTGTGTTCATGACCCCGACGTCAGTCTCGTCAAGTTCAGTCAGGACCAGTCCTGGTGCGACACAGTTCACGCGGATGCCGAGGTGACCCCATTCGACTGCCATCGTTGCGCTGAGGTTTTCGACTGCTGACTTAGCCGCGCCGTAGTGACCCGTATTCGGATTTGGCTGGGACGCGCTCCGTGAAGTGATGTTGACCAGGCTCCCGCCTGATGTCATGACTCTGGCGGCTGTCTGACAAGCGAAGAACGTGGCCTTCAGGTTGAGGTCGACAACTCGGTCCCACCTGCCCTCGTCGATGTCAAGGAGGGGACCGACGTCGTCGGGACTTGCGCTGCCGGCATTATTGACCCAGCAGTCGATCGCCCCGAATCGTTGAAGCGTGAAGTTGGCAAGGTCCTGCGATGCACTCGGTTCGGTAATGTCCTGGACCAAAAACTCTGCTTCGGCGCCCGCTGCGCGGAGCTCATCTACGGTGTTGCGCAGAGCGTCAGCCGAGCGCCCTGAGACCACAACTGCGCTCCCATTCTGCGCGAGGGATTTGGCGATTCCCCGTCCGATGCCGCGACCACCTCCGGTAACCACCGAGGTCTTGCCTGCGAGGTTGAACATGTTCCTCATTTCGTTCGAGAGATGCTAATATAGCTATGTTAGCCTACTTACATCTAGTGTCCCAAGCCTCTGACTGACTCGACACCACATCAGTTGCGGTATCCGGGTCACACGCTGCCCGAAGGAGAGTGTTGGCATGAAAATTGTTGTCGCTGTGAAGTATGTCCCCGACGCGACGGCTGACCGGACCTTCAGCGCCGATAACACCGTCGATCGTGTTGGTGTCGACGGTTTGCTGTCAGAGCTCGATGAGTATGCGGTGGAGCAGGCGCTCCAGATCGTCGAGGCCGGCGACGGTGACGTCACCGTGCTGACCGTCGGTCCTGAGCAGGCTGCTGATGCGGTGCGCAAGGCCCTGCAGATGGGTGCGGACGCCGGCGTCCACGTGCAGGACGACGCGATCCACGGATCCGATGCGTTCGCGACCTCGCTGGTCCTGGCCAAGGCGATCGAGAAGCTCGACTACGACCTCGTCGTGTTCGGCATGGCGTCGACCGATGCGGGTATGGGTGTCGTTCCGACGCTGGTGGCCGAGCGTCTGGGTCTGCCGGCTGTCACGTACGCCAACGAGATCACGGTTGACAGCGACACGGTCAAGATCGTCCGCGACGGTGATGTCGCCACGCAGGAGATCGAGGCCACCGGCAAGCTCGTGCTGTCGGTCACCGACCAGACCGGCGAGGCTCGTTACCCGTCGTTCAAGGGCATCATGGCTGCCAAGAAGAAGGACGTCCAGGAGTGGACGCTGGAGGACCTGGGCATCGACGCCGGTTCCGTCGGCCTGGACAACGCCTGGACGAAGGTCGAGTCCTTCGAGCCCCGCCCGCCGCGCACCGCCGGCGAGATCGTGACCGACGAGGGAGACGGCGGCGCCAAGCTCGTCGAGTTCCTCGCCTCCAAGAAGTTCGTCTGAGAAGACTCGACGGAAAAAGGGATTTGACATGACTGAAGTACTCGTACTGATCGACGCCGTCGACGGCAAGGTCACCAAGCCGTCGCTCGAGCTGCTCACGATCGCCCGCCGCATCGGCGAGCCGTCCGCGATCGTCTTCGGAGCAGCTGACAACGGCGTCCTTGCCGAGTACGGCGCCGAGAAGATCTACACCTTCGACGACGCCGCGTTCGGTGAGTACCTCGTGGGCCCCAAGGCCGAGGCCCTCGCGCAGCTGGTCTCCGAGAAGTCCCCGGCCGCGGTGCTGGTCGGCGCTTCGACCGAGGGCAAGGAGATCGCTGCTCGGGTCGCGCTCAAGACCGAGTCGGGTCTGATCACCGACGCGGTCGACGTGCAGGTCGATGCTGGCACCGTCACCACGACCCAGTCGGTCTTCGCCGGCAACTTCACGGTCCAGGCGCAGGTCAGCCAGGGCACGCCGGTCATCGCGGTCAAGCCAAACTCTGCTGCCCCCGAGGCCGTTGCCGGTGCCGGTGCGGTCGAGGCCGTGACGGTCAGCATCTCCGATGCTGCCAAGGGCGCGAAGATCACCTCGTCGAAGGAGAAGGCCGCTTCGGGTCGTCCCGAGCTGACCGAGGCCGCGATCGTGGTCTCGGGTGGCCGTGGCACCGCCGGTGACTTCACCGATGTCGAGGCGTTCGCCGATTCTCTCGGTGCGGCTGTGGGCGCAAGCCGTGCGGCGGTCGACTCCGGCTGGTACCCGCACTCGTTCCAGGTTGGTCAGACCGGCAAGACGGTCTCGCCGCAGCTGTACGTCGCCAACGGCATCTCGGGTGCGATCCAGCACCGCGCCGGCATGCAGACGTCCAAGACGATCGTCGCGGTCAACAAGGACGACGAGGCGCCGATCTTCGAGCTCGTCGACTTCGGTGTCGTCGGAGACCTCAAGGCCGTCCTGCCCCAGGCCACCGCCGAGGTCGCCAAGCGCAAAGGCTGAATCGATGGTGAAAGCCGCAGGACGAGGCGCACGTTGACTATCCAGTCTATTATTGCTATAATACATATAACGTGCGAATAGTCAGAGGCTCCGCAAGAGCGAAATTTTGAGTGGAACGACAGGCCGACTGTTCCACCGTCGCGAGCGCTACCGCCATGACATGGCACTAAGAATGCTATAATAGTGCATGTTGGGCACGAGGAGGAGTTGCTGTGTTGATGCAGACCGAAGCCGGCGAGTTGCGGACGAAATTGCGGGCGATGATCGATGAGCGTCTCCCCGCAGACTTCGTCGGCTCGTTCACGGGAGATTCGAAAGACCTGGCCACTGCGGAGGACTTCTGTCGGCAGCTGGCGGAAGACAAACTGCTGTGCATGGCATGGCCCGAGGCGTACGGTGGCCAGGACGCCGGTCCGTGGCTTCAGACCATCGTGCGCGAGGAGATGTGGGCACATTTCGAACCCCGAGGCGCGCAGTATATGGGCGTCAACTGGGTGGGGCCGGTCATCATGCGACACGGCACGGAGGAGCAGAAGAGTGAGCACCTTCCGAGGATCAGCGCCGGAGAAGTGATTTGGTGCCAAGGATTCAGTGAGCCCGAAGCGGGATCGGATTTGTCTGGCCTTCGAACCACCGCGACGCCCGACGGCGACGGATACCGCATCAATGGTCAGAAGGTGTGGACGTCTTACGCGTCCATCGCCGGCTGGTGCTTCCTGTTGGCCCGCACCGAACGCAATCCTGCTGATCTGCGTTCTGGAATCACTGTTTTTCTCGTCAAGACTGACTCGCCTGGATTCTCGGTTCGACCTCTCGACTCGCTTGTGGGTCACATGCATCTGAATGAGGTCTTCTTCTCTGATGTGTACGTGCCAGCCTCGCAGGTGCTCGGTGAGGTCGGCCAGGGCTGGCGCATCGTCATGGAGGTCTTGGCGTACGAGAGGCTCGGTATCGCGAGATACTCCAAATGCGATCGTCTCCTCGCCGAGGTGCGGACGCATCTCGGCGAGGAGTGGAATGACGTGCCGTCAGGCCTTCGTGAGCGATGGGTGCGAGCACTGGTCAGAACGAGACAGTCTCGGCTCCTGGCCTACCGGGTAGTCGCCGCGCAGGCGGCGGGTCATGTAGACCCGGCCGACGTCGCGGCTTATCGCATAGCTGTCACTGTGCTCGACCAGGAGGTGTCGGAGATTCTCACTGAGATCGTCGGGCCCAAGGCGCTGTCGCCTGGCCTGACCGAAAGTAAACTCGTCCGAGCGGTCGAGGACCACTGGAGATACGCGCTTGCGGGAACCGTGTCGTCAGGAACCATCGAGATGCAGCGCCGGGCTTTGGCGCGGGCAATCCTGGCCCCCGCATGAGGACACAGCTCCCCCACGAAGGGGTGGACTTCGGTGACGCCATGTCATCCGCACTGCGACGTGCGGGCGGCACCGACCTCGTCAAGCGTGCAGTCACCGAGCCAACGGTGCGGACCGTCGAGATTCCGGCCCTGCTTGAGCGGGCTGGTCTCGGTGACATCAATCCGTATAGCGGTGACATCAATGAGATCGCTGCGGCGGCCTATGCCTGCCGAGCGGCTGGCGCGGTCGCGCTTCCCTTTCCGATTGTTGGACAGCTCGCAGGCGCCCAGTCGGCCTTGGGTCTCGTGCTCGTCTCGCGGACGCAGCCGGTCGTCGACCATGTTGACCTGATGACCGGGTGGCAGGCTGTCGACCGGTTCGGCAGCAGAACTGACGTCGTCGGTGCTGTGGAGTCCGCGAGGACGATCAGCGCACCGTTTGCAGGCATCGCTAAGACGACGACCTGGTCCGAGGGCGAGATCAGCCCAGTTCTCGTCTACTTGGTCCTCGAATGCTGGTCCGTTTTGGGCAGTCTGGAGTCTGCCCTTGCGCTCTCGGTCCAGCACGCAAAGGACCGAGTTCAGTTCGGGTCACCTCTGTCGCGCTACCAAGCCATCCAATTCCAGATTGCGGACGCGTATGTCGAACTGGGCGGTCTTGAGGTCATTGTCGAGCAGGCTGTCGCCTCGTATGCATCTCACGGTGCGCAGAGCCTGACCGACATCGTGGCCGCCAGGGTCGCCATGCTCGAGGCGGCTGAGAAGTGCCTGCGTGTGGCCCACCAGATTCACGGCGCAGTCGGCTTCACGGACGAGCACGATCTCGCGTGGCTGAGTCGGCACGGTCACATCGCCCGCCGCTCGCCCCTTGGTGTGTCGGGCACCCTCGCCTGGGCAGCTGAGTCGATCGAACGGCACGGATTCGATGGCTTGTTCCCCGTGATGGGCGCCGGGCGTGAGTGAGACGGGGTGGCGTCACGCCAACGACTTGCTGGATGACCTTTTCCCTTTGAGGGAGAGTGCAGCCGCCACTGCTCTCCGGGGTGAGTTCAGGGCCTGGCTGAAGGCCAATCTCACCGGTCGGTTTACCCCACTGATAGGCCGGGGCGGTGCGTGGGATGAGGAGAATTTCTCGCTGAATGTCGAGTGGGAGCGTCATCTCGCAGCCGAGGGGTGGGCTTGCATTACCTGGCCCAAGGAATTTGGGGGGCGCTCGGCCGGAGCGGCCGAGCTGTTCGCGTATCGCGACGAGTACTTCCGAGCGGGCGCTCCGGAGCGGGTGAACTTCCTGGCGGAGGACCTCGTGGGCCCTACCCTCATGAAGCACGGCACGCCCGAGCAGATCGACCGATTCCTGCCGCCAATGCAGCGGGCGGAGGAGATGTGGTGTCAGGGGTACTCCGAGCCGGATGCTGGTTCGGACCTCGCGAACATCCGGACCCGCGCACGCCTCCAGGGCGATACATGGGTCATCGACGGCCAAAAGACATGGACGAGCCTTGCCGCCAGAAGTGACTGGTGCTTCGCGCTGGTTCGCACTGAGCAGGGTTCCGCGCGGCGCGCGGGGTTGTCGTACCTGCTGATCCCCATGGATCAGCCTGGCATCGAGGTGAGGCCCATTCGGCAAATGACCGGCTCCGCCGAGTTTGCCGAGGTATTTTTCGACGGGGCGGTCACGTCGGCGGAGAATGTCGTGGGTGCTGTTGGCGAGGGCTGGTCGGTAGCGATGGCGACACTCGGGTTTGAGCGCGATTGGTTCATGAGCCGCTACTTTCGGTTCGCTCGAGATCTCGCGGTGACCGTGGACTACGTACGAAATACGCTCGGCGACCCGCGGGCCTTCGAGGAGCGGATTGTCCGGTCGTTTACCGAGCTCGCAGCCTTTAGAGCAATTGGCCTGCAGACCTTGGCTGCGCACGAAGCAGGGGAGTCAACGTCGCCGCTCACGTCGCTGACGAAGCTTTTCGGGAGCAGTTGGCACCGCGATCTAGGTGAACTGTCCTTCAGTGTCCTCGGTGCTGCTGGCGCGCAGACGCATGATCAGAACACCGTTGAGCACGCGCTTCAGCGCACATTCCTGTACAGCCGCGCGGAGCCCATCTTCGCGGGGACCAACGAGATCCAGCGCAATATCATCGCTCGGCGGATGCTCGAGCTGCCGTCCAGCACAGCGGGGAGCCGATCATGAATGACACACCAGTTGTCAGCACCATCGTTGAGGGGGGCGTCGCGACAGTCACGTTCTCGAGGCCTCCGGTTAATGCCGTTGATCGCGCGGCATACGGTGCGATCCGTGACGCATTTCGTGAATTCACCGATCGCACCGACGTCAAAGTCGTAATCTTCACAGCCACCGGCGACCGTGCGTTCATGGCTGGCGCCGACGTGAAAGAGCAGCACCGGCTCGCGGTTGAGGGTCCTGGTTCGCTGCCCGTGAGTGATCGCCTCGATCGCGGGCGACTTGTCCGCGACTCGCTCTGGTCGCTGCGGGATTGCCCCGTACCGGTGATCGTGGCCATGAATGGTCCCGCGATCGGCGCGGGCCTCGCCTACGTGGCGATGGCCGACATCGTTGTCGCTGCAGAGGGGACGACACTAGCTGCCACAGAGATTGACGTCGGGATGCTGGGGGCCACAGCACATATGAGCCGGCTCGTTGGTCCGTTCCGGACGCGGGAACTGTTTTACACGGCGAGCCATGTTTCGGTGGACGAACTAGCCGCGCGTGGCACCGTGAGCCGCGTCGTCCCGCGTCAGCAGCTGCTCGCGGCAGCCAACGAGATCGCCGCCGAGATCGCACAGAAAAGCCCACTGGCCATCCGGCTGGCCAAGGAGTCGATGAATCGTACGGAAGGCCTCGCTTTGGAGGACGCCTACCGGCTTGAACAGGATTACACGAACCGGCTCCGCCAGTTCGAGGATTCGGCCGAAGCGCAGCGCGCTTTCGTCGAAAAGACCGAACCAGACTGGAAGTGGATCTAAATGGTTGCGCTTACTGCGACGGCACTCAATCCGCTGACCGATCACTATGCGCAGACCGGCGCGATTGGCAGCACTCTGGTCTGGGAATTGCTGCGCGATCTCGCTGAGACCAACCCCAATGATCTGGCGATTGTCGATGGTGATGTCCGCCTTACCTTCGCGGAGTACTGGTATCGCGTTGAGTCGCTTGCTGTCTCGTTGACGTCGTTGGGTGTTGGCCCGGGCACGTGCGTTGTCTACCAGCTACCCAATTGGTGGGAGCACCTGGTGGCCCATCTGGCCATCGTGCGTGCAGGCTCGGTGGCGGTCCCTGTCGTGACTATGTTCCGCGAGCACGAACTGCGGCACATCTTCGCCGAACTTGAACCGTCATGCGTCATCGTGGCAGGGCAGGCGAGTGACATCTCCCCGGCTGCCGTCGCACGGCGTTCGTTGGCCGACGCCGGACACGACTGTCCCTTGGTGGTGGTACGACCGCTTGAGGTTGACGGACTCGACTTCGCTGACCTGCTGGCCGCGGCGCCGGATCCATCCGTGATCGCTCCGCCTGCGTCGCCCTCGGATGTGTGCGCGGTCATCTACACCTCGGGCTCGACAGGGTCACCCAAGGGGGTACTCCACACCCATCAAACGCTGCTGTGCGACGCAAAGTCACGGATTGATGACTTCGGCATTACGAGCGCCGACGTCATTTTCATGCCCTCGTCTTTGGCGCACATCGCCGGACTGTCCTACGGGGCGCACCTGCCGCTCCTGGCAGCGCTGCCGACCATCGTTGTCGATCGCTGGTCGCCAGTCGACGCAGTAGAACTGATCGAGCGTCACCAGGCGACGATCATGAATGGCGCACCCCTGATGCTCAGGGGCTTGACCGAGGAATACGGCCGATCCGGGCAGAAAAGCCGTCTGCGGGTGTTCGCCTGCGGAGGCGCTGACGTCTCCGAGCAGTTGGTTCATGACGCCGCGAGAGTGCTCGGGAGCTTTGTGACGCGCGCCTACGGCTGTAGCGAAATTCCGACTTTGACCTGGGGAGGTCTGAAAGACGATCCCGCGCGGGTAGCCAGCACGGATGGTCGCGCGATCGGCGCGGTCGAGCTTCGTGTGGTGTCGGACGACGGCTCTATCCTCGGCGTCGACGAGGTAGGCGAATGCGAAGCCATCGGACCGGAGCGGTGCGTGGGCTACGTGGACCCGGACCTCAATTCGGAGTTGTTCACGGCCGACGGGTGGGTCCGGACCGGCGACCTGGTATCGATCGACGCTGACGGCTACTTGACCGTCCGCGGTCGTAAGAAGGACATCATCGTGCGCGCGGGGGAGAACATCAGCGCTCGGGAAATCGAGCTGTTGCTGCTTGACCACCCGGATGTCGAGGACACAGCGGTCGTACCCATCCCAGATGAGCGTCTTGGTGAGAAGGCCTGTGCGTTCGTCGTGTTGGGGGAGGGGCGGCGCCTCGAACTGGACGATGTGAAGCAGTACTTTGCGGCGCAGGGGGTGGCCAAGATCAAGTGGCCCGAGTCGCTGCGTGTCGTCGGCGCGCTCCCACGCACTGGGTTCGGCAAGGTCGACAAGCCCCAGCTGCGAAGCATGCTGGCGAAGGAGAATGCGGACCGATGACGCTCACCGATGAACAGTATGAGTTGCAAGCAATCACCCGGGACGTTCTTCAGCCTTATGCGCCGGGTGGAGGATCCTGGTCGGCCGAAGGGTTGTCTGCTGAAGATTCGTCCGCCATCTGGAAGCTCCTCACTGAACAGTTGGGCATCGGGGGGCTCGGCACCGCTGAGCGCGACGGTGGCGTCGGCGGCACCCTCGTGGACCAGCTCGTCGTGATGGAGGAGCTCGGCAGAGCACTCGTCCACGTGCCCTTCCTCGCGTCATCGGTCGTCAGCGCCCACGTGCTTCAGGAGGGTTCGAACGCTTTCGCACGAGAGCTGCAGGTCGCGATCAGCGCGGGACGCGTCGTGGCTACGACCTTGAACCCCGCGGATACGACCGTGCAGACGGCCGGACCCGAAGAGGCAGCCGTGAGCGGCCACCTGGACATGGTTCTCGACGCGGATCTCGCCGATTGGATTCTCGTGCCGTCCGGCCCAGATGACCCGGAAACTCTCTGGGCCATCGATACGCGTAAGAGGGGCGTCACTATCCGCGCACGCGATGGCATCGACCGAGGCTGGTCTGTGCAGAACGTCGATCTTCGGGGCGCAGCAGCGCGAAGAGTCCGGCTTTCAGTCTCCGCGCACACAGCGCTGAAGGATGCGGTGGCCCTGCGCGACCTGGCAGCCGCGGCAGAGGCTGTAGGAATCGCACAGGGCGCACTGTCCCACACACTCATGTATGTCAAGCAACGCCGGCAGTTCGGCCAGCCGATCGGTTCGTTCCAGGCCGTGCAGCACTCCTGTGCGGACATGTTGGTGTCGGTTGAGTCCTCCCGCGTACTCATCAAGGAAGCCGCCGTCGCTTTTCCGAGTTCAACTGGGCACCGCGAACTGCTCGCATCGACGAGTGCGACGTATGCCATGGACGCTGCGCAGGCGGTGTGCGGTGCCGCGATTCACTTGCACGGAGGTATCGGCTTTACGTGGGAGCATTGGGCACACCGATACTTCAAGCGAGTCGCGGCACTTCGGTCGATGACGACCCCCCGGACGCGTCACCATTGCCGAATTGTCGATGCGCTACTCGGGGGAGCGGGATCATGACCGAGACGTGGTCGCAAGTCTTTCCGACGGTCAAGGTGGACGACGAGTTCGTGGCAAGCGCGCCGCTGCGCGCAGACGGAAGTCCACGAAGCTTCGGTGGCCATCTGACTGCGATCGCGGTCTCCGCTGCCGGACAACGATTCGCCTCTCACCTGCCCCACTCGGTGCACGGCTACTATCTGCGGCCCGTCTTGTCAGGAAGCGAGATCGCGGGACGGCTGGTTGTTCTCGGCGAGGGACGGCAAGTCTCACGGTGTCAGGTCACTCTGAGCGTTAGTGGAAAGCTCGTCTACGTGGCGGTAGTCTCCCTGCACGCACCACAAGAGATCGCTACGTCCGACTCCGATCAGCTCGTTGTGCCGGCGGTCCCGTCGCCGAGTGAAACTGAGCCGCTTGAGCTCTTTCCAACGGCGGCGACAGCGGCATGGTTCGAGCAGCGCCCGGTAAGCGCCGAACCGATGCGGATCTGGGTTCGATCGGCCCAGCCACTTCCTGCCGACCCGTGGACGTCATACGCCGCGATCGCGAGCATGACTGACATCGGCCTGGTTCGGGCTGCGGATCCGGCTGCTGCTCAGGATGTGAGCGATGAACACGGCCAGCCGGAGGGCGTGACCCTCGAGCACGCGCTCTGGTTCCACCAGAGGCCTGACGCCGCAAGTTGGAATCTACTCGACGCAACCGGCATCCGTAGCAGCGACGGCCGCGCCCTCGCGCAAGGGCGTCTGTGGTCACAAGACGGCACGCTGTCCGCGACGTTCGTGCAGGACGTGCTTGCGCGTCCTGCCAAGAGCCAAACGATGAAAGGTGCGAAATGAATCTCCGAGGCAAAGCTGTCGTGGTGACGGGTGCGGGGCAGGGCATCGGCAAGGCTTACGCCCGGGCGATCCTTGATGAGGGCGGGTCCGTTGTGGCGAACGACATCGATGATGATCTGCTTGCGCAGCTGGCTGAGGAGTGGGCCGTCGATTCCGACCGACTGGTCACCCACCGCGCGGATATCACAGACTGGACCGCTGCGGAAGGCCTCATCGCTGCATCGACGGCGTCATTCGGGCGGCTCGACGGCCTCGTCAACAACGCCGGTGTCTACGATGTGCGTCGCGCCGACGAGAACGACGCGGCAGTGATCCGTCTGCAGGTCGATGTCAACGTGCTTGGCACGATGTACTGCGGCATTCACGCGATGCGCTCCATGCTCAAGCAGCAGGGCGGGTCCATCATCAACACGACGTCAGGAGCGATGGTCGGGCTACCGCTGCGAGGCATCTACAGTGCGACCAAAGCGGCAGTGGCGGCATTGACGTGGTCGTGGGCACAGGATTTGCAAGGCACCAATGTTCGGGTGAATGCTATTTCCCCCTTGGCTAGGACGCGCCAACTGGACGTCGCGGCCGCCTATCTTCAAGTGGATCACGATCAACTGATGCGCAATATCCCCCCAGAGGCGAACGCGCCGATCATCACCTACCTGCTTTCGGACGCCGCCGATGACATCCGCGGTCAGATTGTCCGCATTAGCGATGATCTGCTCACGCTGATCCACAAACCTGACGTGGTGCGACCCGGAGTCCACCTCCCTGCGAGCACGATTGAGGCAGTGGGGGAGGCGTTCGACGAAGAACTGCGCCATCATCTGGAGCCCGTGGGCGCTCCGAACTGGTCCCCGGTCGGCGGGCAAACGACTGTCACGGCGAAGGCGACGGCGCGGTGACTGCGCCCTTGGCGGGCCGTGCCGCATACGGGGCTCTCGGCAATTCAGCCCATCGCTCAGATTCATAGGGAGATCGACATGAGCATCATCTACGAAGAGTATGTGCGCGACTTCCGTGGACTGGGATTCCTCGATAACGACGTCGCCGTCGTCACGGGAGGTAGCAGCGGCATTGGACGGGCCGCAGCTCTGAGCCTGGCCCGGTCCGGGCTGCACGTGGCGATCCTAGACATTGACGAGGCCGGCGCGATGCAGACCAGAGCCGATATCGAGTTGATGGGCGGCGCCGCATCGGTCATCCGCATCGATGTCAGTGACGTCGACTCGATCAAGGCGGCGTTCCGTGAAGTCAACGAGCTCGGCCCGTGCAAGTACCTGTTCAACAATGCCGGCCCCGCCAGCCAGAGCGACGCGCCGATCATGGAGAGCGTTGACGTCGCAATCGGTTCGATGGTCAACGTGGCCGAGGAGTGGATCTCCACCTGCCGCTCGACGGCCGAGAGCGTGGTCTTCACATCCTCCGTGGTCGGCAACTGGTTGGCCGGTAGCGGCCTTGTGCAGAGCTTCTACCCCATCGCGAAGGCAGGGATCGCCTGGTACGGCAAGCACCTTGCGGTCCGCGAGGCCGGCACCTTGCGATCGAACGTGGTTGCGCCATCATTCACGTTGACCCCCCGCACCGAGCCGTGGCTGTCGATGCCGGGCTATCAAGCGCAGATTCAGCGCAACCCCATGAAGCGGCCGGCGCTGCCCCACGAGATTGCGAACGTCGCGTGCTTCCTGCTTTCGCCCGCGGCATCCTTCGTCAACGGGACGATCACTCCTGTGGACGGTGGCTTGGTGATCGCGTCGTGACCCTCAAGCCATACGTTGACCTCCGCCTCGACCTTAGTGAGGCGGGCGTGGAGCGTTGTGCCCGTCAGGGTGACCATACTGATCTCGAGGCTAGCTTCACGCGCTGGATGGTCCAACATGCCGATGAGCTGCGTCCGTATCTGGAGCCTGGCCCCGTCGACGTCGTCGAGGCGAACGATCTGCATGCGGGCTTGATTCGACTGCTTGATCGTGACGGCTGGATGCGGGTGGGCTGGCCTGAGGAGGTCGGCGGTACCGGGGGTGACATCGTCCAGCGAGCGACGATTTACGACCTTCTCGGCCGCGGCGGGGTCGCGATCCCAGAGCGCCTCTACCCTTTGGAGATCCTCGGACCAACTCTGCTTTCATTCGCTCCCGACATGGCCAAGGAGATGCTGCCTGCGTACCTTGCAGGTGACGAGTTCTGGTGCCAGGGATTCTCCGAGCCCGAGGCGGGCAGCGATCTTGCGTCACTGCGGTGTCGGGCGGAGGAAGTGAGCGACGGCTTCATCGTGCGTGGTCAGAAGATCTGGACGAGCAATGCGCAACTGTCGACGCGGTGCATGCTTCTTGCCCGAACGGGTGAGCCGGATAGCCGCCATCAGGGACTGACAATGTTCATGGTCGACCTCGACTCGCCAGGAGTGGAGATCCGAACAATTCGAGCTGCCACCGGCGAGGACCAGCTATGCGAGGTGTTTTTCGACCACGTGCATGTCCCGTCCGACAGGGTCATAGGCGAGGTCAACGGCGGCTGGGCTGTGACGATGTATCTGCTGCAATTCGAGCGGAGCATGTACGCGTGGATGCGTCAGGCAGTGCTGCACGAGAGGGTCCACCACATCCTTGAACAGCTGCCCGCCGACCGAGTCGCTCCGTTCGACCGGATCGGTGAACTGTACCTGGCCGTTTCATCGCTGCGCACTCGTTCGTTGAGGACCGTCGAGCGGCTTGCCAGCGGTGACTTTCTCGGCCCGGAGGTTTCGGTCGACAAGCTGCTTCTGTCGACGGCAGAGCAGCTGGCTTGCGACGTTGCCCGTGAAGCTTTGTTCCCGCTGCTCGAGACAGGTGAAGGCGAATGGGCCGACTACTGGAGGTCGTCGTGGTATTTCTCGCGGGCCGCCTCGATTTTGGGCGGAACAAGCGAGATTCAAAAAGGAATCGTCGCCCAGCGCCTGCTGGGTATGCCAAGGGAGGAACCACGTGGACGCTGAGCTTGCAAAGGATGTGAAATCGGCCCTGGAGGCTTCCCTGGCGGAGGTAGCGGCGGGGCAGGACGTGGTCGATATTCTCCCCAGCCTCGGATGGTCAGAGATCCAAACCCTCGACCGCCCGGGTGCGGATCGTCTGTTGTTCGACGTCCTTGGGCGCAAATTGGCCGGTGTCAGGGCGCTCGATGAGCTCATTGTCCACCGCGTTTTCCGTGCGGGCGCTCTCGAGCTCCCGGAGGGCGCGCGTGTCGTGCTGCCACACCCTGATCCGCGCCTTGGTCACCACGGGGTGCTGGCTAGCTCGTGGGACGGTTCGGGCGTGGTGGCCGTGCCTAACGTGACTGCAGATGCGGGGACCGAGTGGTGGATTGGTGACGCCGCCAACGCCAAGGCCGTGGCGTTCGGAGGCTGGGACGACTCGCTCGGTTGGTCATTGGTCGACGTCGCGGCCTTCGGATCGTCCGATGGGGTACGAGTGGGTGGTACTCGCGCGCAGGATGCGTGGGAGACAACGCTGACCGCCGGCCGTACGGCCTTCGCCCAGATGCTGGCGTCGATATGCTCATCCATGATTCAGATCGCTGCCGAGCACGTCGCCCAGCGAGAGCAGTTCGGGCGTTCCATTGGGTCGTACCAAGCTGTGCAGCATTCGCTCGCTCTTGCGCACGTGGCGACAGAAGCTGCGCAGCGCGGCGTTGATGTGGCTTGGGTTGAGCAGACAGCGTGGTCCGCCCAAGTGGCCAAGGCGCTGGCTGGTCGGGCGCACGACACCGTCTCCCGTGTGACGCAGCAAATCACCGGCGGGATGGGAATGTCGTGGGAATTCCCCTTGCATCACTATGTCCGACGAGGTGCGGTGTTTAACGCGATGCTCGGCACCGCTGCTGCTCAAACGTCAGATCTTGGACGCTCGCTGGTCATCGGGAGGCCATCATGAATGACGCAGATGCGTCCCCCGTCCTGTTCACGAAGGACGACGAAGGTGTCGCCGTCCTGACGCTGAATCGGCCAGACCGGCTGAATGCGTACACCCCTGAGTTATGCGCCGGGATCGTGACCGCCGTTGATACCTACCTCCGTGACGATGCACTGCGGGCACTGATCATCACCGGCGCCGGTCGTGGCTTTTGCGCTGGTGGTGATATCAAAGGTGACACTCCTGAGTTCCTCGAGAATCGGGCCATGCAGCTTGGTGAGGCCAAGTCGCTCCGACAGGACATGCATGCCGTGTGTCGGGCTATCGCTGGCGTCGACAAGCCGATCATCGCTGCGATCAACGGTGTGGCGATCAGCGGCGGTCTCACGCTCGCGTTGATGTGCGACGTGCGACTGGCGGGGACGAGCGCGCGCCTTGGGGACACCTCTGGGCGAGCTGGAATGATTCCTGACGAGGGCGGCGCGTGGGCCTTCCCGCGCGCAATGGGCTATGACCGGGCCTGGCTGATGGTTGCGACACAGGAGCTGCTGACAGCTCAGGATGCTGTCGCGTGCGGCCTGGTCACTCGAGTTGTCCCCGATGAGGCGCTGATGGATGAGGCGATCGCTCTTGCCCGGCGTATCTCTCAAGGAGCCCCGATCGCTCAGCGCATGGCGAAGCGACTAATGAGAGCCGGAGCAAACCAGTCGTTGAGCGATGCACTTGATGCGGCTGGGATCGCTGCCGAGATCGTGATCCACACTGACGACGCCACCGAGGGAAAAGCCGCGTTCCGTGAGAAGCGCGCGCCGCGCTTCACCGGAAGGTGATACATATGCCAATGCCTCCGCAGGATCAAGAAAGGTACAACATGACTGGCGACGATGTCCTGTTGGTCGAGAAGCGTCCTGGCGGCGTTGCCGTGGTCACGCTGAACCGACCTACAAAGCTGAATGCGATCGATGACGCCTTGCACAATCGGCTGTCGGCCGTGTGGGGGGAGCTGACACTTGATCTCTCGGTGCGAGCGGTCGTGCTGACGGGATCTGGCCGTGCCTTCTGCGCTGGCGGAGACTCCTCAACCTTTCCATTCGGGGAAGACCCGGAGAAAGTCCGCCGTGTCCGCATGAGCAGTGTGCGAGACATCGTCGATCACATGGTCGGCTTCCCGCTCCCCGTGATTGCGGCGGTGAACGGCGCAGCCGTAGGTTTGGGTGCCACTCTTATCTCGCTCTGTGATCTGACGGTAATGTCTGAGGAGGCCTTTCTCAGTGATCCGCACGTCAGCGTTGGAATGGTTGCGGGTGACGGCAATGCCGTCACCTGGCCATTCCTGATGAGCCTGGCTCGTGTGAAGGAATTCCTCTTCACGGGGGATCGCATCCCCGCCCCATTGGCGCTGGAACTGGGACTCGTCAACCGGGTCGAACCGGCCGCTGAAACGCTCGACGCGGCGATCGCATTGGCCCAGCGGCTCGCCGACCAGCCAACTCAGGCCGTCCAGCAAACGAAGCGGCTGGTCAATATGCATCTACGTCAGGCAGCCGGACTCATGATGGACATGGCCGTGGCGCTCGAGACAGAGTCGTTCTCGAACCTATCAGCGCCGAGATGAGCGCCGTGGCGGGCGGCTATATGAGACTGGTTTGTCATTCGGATTGGAAGGGGTGTTCCGGCGCGCACCGTAAGCGCGGCGGCACAGAGCTAACGATCACGGTGTCGACGGGACGTGACACGTGTCAGATCTAGACCCTGCTTTGGCGGCCCGCCGGATTGAGCTCGACGCGGCCATGGCCACACAAGCGATTTCGCCTCAGGTCTCTTGCACGTCCGTGAGAACTGATGACTTTACTGCCATTCTGTTAGAACCTGTCTCGGTCCCGGACGATCTGACGATTCTTTACTTTCACGGCGGGGGGTTCAGGCTCGGAACGGCCAACGGTTGGGCGCCATTTCTCAGCCGGCTTGCCGAATCAGCTGGCGTAGCGGTGTTGGCGCTGGACTATCCGTTGGCACCTGAATATCCCTATCCTGCTGCTCGCGTCGCAGGACTTGCGGCGTTTCGCTGGTTGCTCAAGCACCGGTCAAGGGTTGTCATTGGTGGCGACTCGGCAGGGGGAAACTTAGCGTCGTCAGTCGCCCTCGCCATCAACGGATCCTCAGCGCGCACGGCTCACGCCGGCACAATCCTCTTTTCCCCTTGGGTGGACTTGACGCTGACGAATGAGAGCTTTCGTCGGTGCGGACGTCCTGGGCAATTCTCGGAGGCGGTCGCGCGCGAGTGTGTAGACATGTATGCCGCTGGGGAGGACGTTCGAACGACGGAACTTTCCCCAGGCTTGGGCGACTGGACGGGCCAACCGCCCCTGCTCATCGAGGTAAGTAGTACCGAAGTCTTGCGGGATGACGCTCGCAATCTTGCTAGGTCAGCGATCGCTTCGGGGGTGCAGGTATGGTTTCGCGAAGTCGCCGATCAGCCGCACGTATGGCAGATCGACGACCCGTCCTTGATCGCCGTGCAGGCTTCGATGCGAATGGTGACGGACTTCATCAGCTCCGTACGGGCAGGTCCGGGGTTCACGTCCCATCAGCGTTTCATGCATCCTTCGGACGAGAGGTAGTCGAGTGACCAATCCAATGATCGATCTCACCGGTCAGCGCGCAATCATCACCGGTTCGAGCCGCGGAATTGGGCTGGCCGTTGCTGAACTGTTTCTCGAGCTTGGTGCGTCAGTGGTGATAACGGGCCGCGACGTCGCCCGCTGCACGGAGGTCGTGGCGAGGTTGGGCGATCGCCACCACGGACGAGTCGTTGGCTACCCAGGTGATGTCGGCAATAAGGACTACATCGACGCGCTGGTCGAGTTCTCGTCGACTACCTGGGGTGGACTGGACATCGTCGTCGGAAATGCCGCAGTAGCGAAGCCCGGAAGCGTCTCATCGGTGAGCGAAGCCGACTTCGAGGAGATGTTGAGATGCAACCTTTACGGCAATGTCTGGCTGGCACGAGCCGCGCTTCCGCACATGATCGACGGGGGAGGCGGCGCCATCGTCTTGGTCTCCTCAATAGGCGCGGTGCGAGGAGCGGACCGGATGGGTGCGTACTCGCTCGCGAAGGCAGCGGAACTTGCTCTAGTGCGCACTCTGGCCGTGGAGAACGGACGGTATGCGGTGCGTGCAAACGCCGTGGCTCCAGGGCTGGTCGGTACCAGCGCTGCGGCGGGACTGTGGCGAGATGAACCGGCGCGGTTCGCCTCGTTCGAAGCTCGCAACCCCACAGGTCGGATGGCGCGCCCGGAGGAGGTCGCGAAATCGATCGCGTTTCTCGCCAGCCCAGCGGCTTCGTACATCACCGGGCACACACTCGTAGTTGATGGAGGCTCAAGCATCACCCTGGACCCACTGATGGGCACGCACGCATAGTCGCTCAAACTGGCGGAAAAGTCTCACTTAGTCAGCTACAGTATGATCAGTATCATAGCGATGATAAGTGGTATGGGCCGAGCCGAATCTGTCGAAGTGGGCGGGGCGGGCTGCAAGATCTGCCCGACGAAACGAAAAGCCACACAGTACGTCAACGATGGAGGGCTGGCATGTCGTCAAGTGCGATACAGAATGCGAACGGACACGACCTCGACCATGAAGCGGAGTTGCGCGACAGATTCCGTGAGGCGATGGCTCAGGTTGTGTCCTCCGTCATGGTGGTGACCGCAATCGAGGATGGGCACCCTCACGGCACGACGGTGAGTGCATTCTCGTCCTTATCGATGCAGCCTGCTCAAGTGCTGATCGCTCTGGATCAGACATCAAGACTCTTAGGTCGAATCGAAAGGGTGGGATGCTTCGGCGTCAACATCCTCGCTTCTGACCAGGGTGAGTTGGCCTGGGCCTTCGCTGGCAAGGGGGATGACAAGTTCGGCGGCGTTGGCTGGGACCCATCCTCCGGTTCGGCGCGTATACGGGGAGCGGCCGGGTGGGTCGCGTGCCGTGTGCACGCCCTGCTACCTGGCGGGGACCACGTGATCGTCGTTGGCGACATCCTTGACGCTCGAAGCCATGGTCGTACGCCACTTTCTTACCAGGATCGAACATTGGGCGTACACCTCCCCAATACAGCGCCGGCCCCAAGCCCGTATCGCGGAGGCGACGCTTTCCGCGGGCTCGCTTGGGAGTAAGCGGCATTCGACCCCACGAGCTCCCTACGAAAACGTAAGTGGCTCAGCCCACCTATCGACATCTGCGCTATTATAGCTATAATTATATTATTACGACGATGTCGGATGGCAACAAATCGGCGCCCCAATGTGGAGGAAACATATGAGCGAAATCGATGTGTTGAGTTCTTCGCGGGTTGAGGGCGCCGGTACCGGACTGATTGATCGGGCTCGTGGCATTCGTGAGATCCTCTCAGCCGAGGCGGCTGGCGCCGAAACGAACGGGCAACTGAGCCAACGCGCCGTGGAGGCCATGGTAGGGGCCGGGCTTCCGTGGTCCCTTGTTCCGGAAAAATGGGGCGGAAGCGGCGTCACTGACATCGTTGAGATGCTCGATGTTCTCGAGGAGGTCTCGTACGCCGACGGCTCGGCAGGATGGGTCCTGATGGCCACGGCCTTCGGAAATGACATGGTGGGTTCCATTCTGGATCCCGAGACCGCTGAGTCGATGGTGGGATCTGAGACCAGGGGGATCGTTTGCGGCGCAGTCGCGCAGACCGGCCGCGCCGATCGTGTAGATGGCGGGTACAAAGTGAGCGGTCGCTGGCAGTTTGGCAGCGGAGCGAACTATGCAACCTTCTTCGTTGCAGGCTGCGTGGGCTACGACCGTGACGGGCGGCAGATGACTCATGAGGGGAACCCGGCGTGGATCCTCCCGCTCATTCCGGCCCACGACGTTGAGTTGCTCGGTAACTGGAACGTTAGCGGTTTGCAGGGAACGGCAAGTTGGGACTATGCGGTCAATGACGTGTTCGTTCCGGATGCACGCATCATCGAATTGCCGTCGCCCGACATTCGGCGCCAAGATTCAGTTTTCCGCCTCGGCTTCCTCTCGTGCGTCTACGCTCAGCACTCAGGCGTTGCCCTTGGCGTTATGAAGCGCGCGTTCGCGGAACTAGCCTCAGTCATTGCGGGCAAGAAGCGGGTCGGGTACGAAGGAACGATCGGTGAATCGCCGGTGTTCCTTTATGAGTTTGCTCGAAAGGAAGCCGAGTATCGCGCGGTTCGCGCTGGCACGCGTGAGGCCTTCGACGAAGTACAGAACAGTTTTGCGAAGAACGGGTCAGTCAGCGATCTCGATATGGCCAAACTCCAGGTCACGTGTGCCTGGATGACGCAGTCGGCGATGGAGTTGGTTGCCTGGTGCCACTCGTGGGGAGGATCTGCCAGTGTCCGAGAGCCCAGTGTGCTGTCGCGGTGCCTTCGTGACATTTCAGTCGCCGGCAATCATCTCTACGTCGATCGCATCAACCTTGTCGGCGGCGCAGGCCGGATTCTTCACGACTGGCGAGAGTGAGGACGTGCGAGCTGCGTCGTCAATGACCGCTGCGCACGGCTGACCCCTTAGGCAACTGGACGTCTCCTCGCAATGGCGGGAGCGGAACGAAAGAACGGTGGCTGCAGTGATGCCAGGAGTTGGGACGAAGAAGCTCGTGCGGCACGTGTCATTTGACTCGTCGGCGGGTGTATCCCTTGCGTCGTCGCCGCTCGGCAGGGCCCCGGAAGGAGGACTTCTGGCTCGCGTCACCATGGCGGGCGTATGTGGGACAGATGCTCACCGGATTCGAGGAGCACTCGCACCCACGCCCGAACCAGTTTCCTTCGGTCATGAAGCGGTCGGAGTGGTGATTGAAGTTGGAGCGGGGACGGTCGCCGATTGGGTTGGATCACCCATCGCCGTGGGTGATCGCATCGTCTGGTTCCCGGCCAGCGGATGTCGAAGGTGTTATGCATGCATCGTTTTGCGCAACGAAAGCATGTGCGAGGGACGAGCATGGCCTCCTCCGTCGGCAACGCCAAATGCAGCTGGCTTTCGCGAGGTGGCGGTTCTCCATCCGCATATCGTGTTCAGAAAAATTGACAGTTCAGTGCCTGATGAAGCGTTGGTGGCATTCGGTTGTGCCCTGCCGACCGCTGTCGCAGGTGTGGAGCGTCTTGGCGGGATTCCCGTCGCCGGCAATGTGGTCGTCCAAGGCTCGGGCCCTGTTGGACTGGCGTTCGTCCTTTTAGCCCGCCTAGCGGGCGCTCGTAACATCATCCTTATCGGGGCGCCGTCCGCGCGACTCGCACTGGGTGTGTCATTGGGTGCGACGGCGGTGTTCGATATCGCAACGACGAGTGTCGCGGAGCGCCGGGCGGCCGTGCTCGAGGTGACTGGCGGACGCGGGTCAGAGGTGGTGATCGAGGCGGCCGGCCAACTGACGGCATTCCCGGAGGGACTGAATCTCGTCGCTCGCAGCGGGCGCTACTTGATCGCGGGGCTGTACGCGGGGGACGCAACTGTCGACTTCAACCCGGTGGCGGTGAACCGCGGCAACCTATCGATGCTTGGGAGCCTCGTGGTCAACGCGGAACATATGCTCCGGGCAGTCGAGCTGGTCGACATGTACCACGAGACCTTTGACTTCAAGCGGTTCGTCGACCAGCGGTTCTCGCTCTCGAGCACCCACGCGGCCATTGATTCGATGGCTCGCGGCATGGCCACAAAGGTCGTCATTGTGCCCTGAGCCAGTGGCCGATGGTCCTTGGCTGGTCCCACACCAAAGCGACATTACTTTGCCCAATATCTAGGTAATCAAAGCGATGATTGCTATCATAGTGTGATGTTGGTTACTGTAACGCAGATCGCCCGCCTGCCCCTCGTAAGGGGCGGTTGCCGGGCGGGTGTGTTGCCCGAGCCTGCGATGTGGGCGGACGTCTACTTACGCCTTAATCGCCGCTGGGATTCAAAAAACAGCTGACTCTGACTTCTCGGCGACTGGCGAGAAGGCCCAAACATCCGATCTTGACGGGACAGGTGAGTGAACGTGACCACAGAAACCAATAGTTGGGGGCGCTGGGGTGCCGACGACGAGCGAGGCGCGCTTAACAAGCTGACGGAAGAGAACGTTATGTCGGCTGTGCGCGCAATTGCCACCGGTCGCTCCTATCAGCTGGCCATTCCGATCCAGCACGCAGGAACTCCTGTTCTGGACTATCGCGGAGCTCCGCACAGACTCACGCTATCCAGTTGTCACGATCCTGAGATGTTCTCGGGGTACGGAGCGCCAGCTGGCACTGGCGCGAACGAGGACATCCTGATGATCGCCTGCCACAACGGCACCCACATGGACTCGCTCTCCCACGTATTTGCAGACGACAAGATCTACAACGGATTCGCCGCTGAAACGTTTAAGCCGAATTCGGGTGCATCTCGCGCAGGAATCGAGAAGTGTGGTCCGGTCATCGGGCGGGCTGTGTTCTTGGATATCGCTGAGCTTCACGGCGTGTCCTCCCTGGCCGCGGATGTCGTCATCACGGCCGACGACATTATCGCTGCTGAGCGGCGACAGGAGGTCGAGATTCGACCTGGCGACATCGTGTTGTTGCGTACGGGCTGGATGGAGGCGTATTTCGAGGCGACCTCCCGCGGTGAAACCCTGCCGTTTGAACAGCCGGGAATTGGCAAGTCGGCGAGCAAGCTACTGGTCGAACGCGACGTCGCTGTGGTTGGTTCCGACAACTGGGCGGTCGAATCGATCCCGTCAGACGGTGGCTTCCTCGAGGCGCACATCGAGCTGCAGGTTAGGCACGGTATCCCATTCATCGAGGGCCTGACACTTGGGGAACTGAGCCGCGACAAGGCGGGCTACGGCTTCTTTGTCGCAAGTCCCCTACCCATTACCGGCGCAAGCGGTTCGCCGGTCAATCCGGTCTTCATCGCGTGACGTACGTGGAGTTTCCTGCGGACGCATCAGTCCGACGGTCCTGCCTATCTTCAGGAGCATGATTCAGATGAGCAGCATCAAAGTGGCAATAGTCACGGGCGCAAGCTCAGGTATTGGTCGAGCGATCGCAACCACATTGGCGAGCGAAGGGTGGGCGCTAGCGCTTGTCGACAGCGCCAAGATGACAGAAGACCCACCTGTGAGCAAGGGCGACCGGAAGAGGGTCTTGACCTTTCAGTGCGACGTCACCGATGAGGCGGGGGTCAAACACGTCATAGACTCCGCCGCCGAGCAACTGGGCGGAATTTCGGCGCTCGTCAACTCGGCTGCTGTGTCGCTCCTTGCGGACTCGCACAATATCGAGAACGTGTCTGTCGACGACTTCAGGCGCACGATCGATGTCAACCTCACAGGCACCTTCATCACGTGCAAATATGCCATGCCTTGGCTCAGGCAGAGCAAGGGTTCGATCGTCAACCTCGCGTCAACCGCTGCGATTCTCGGTGGACCCAGCACGGCATATCCATCGAGCAAGGGCGGAGTCGCAGCCCTGACACGCAGCATCGCTCATCAGTATGCGTCGGTCGGTGTTCGCTGCAACGCGGTACTGCCTGGTCCGACCGACACGCCCATGCTTGACCTGGCAGAGAAAAAGGGCGCATTTGATCCCTCGAAATTCCCAGGGATGCTTCCACGCAAAGCGGAGGCCCGCGAGATCGCTGAACTCGTCGCATACCTGGTTTCGGATAAGGCCGGGTTCATTACCGGATCGTCGGTCGTCATCGATGGAGGACTTTCAAGCTCATGAGCGAAAGTACAGCCCGCATTGACGGGCACGACCGGGCATGTGCCCGAGGGCTAACGCCCGTCTACAAACTGGGAGTGATGAGCAGTGATCGAATCGTCGTCCTTCACCGAGGGGTTGGATCGTCGTGAACGGACGCGATAAACCAAAGGTCATCGACGTTCCTGCTGCTGAGCAAAATGCAGCGCCTGGAGGCGTCGAGACTGCGTCGCCTGGACCGGGATGGCGGCAACTGCTCCAGACAGGCAGCGGTGACGCGCTTCGGACCTACGGGATACTCGGAGCACTTGTCGTGTTGGTGATCGCCGCAAGTGTCCTGTACCCAGGATTTCTCGATTCGGGAAACCTCCGAAACATTCTCTCCCAGAACGCAGCCCTCGGCATCGCCGCAGTTGGGGTCACTTTCGTCATAATTGGTGCCGGATTCGACCTATCCGTCCCGGCCGTAGTGGGCATTGGCGCGGTGGTGTCTGCCAAGCTGTCTGATGGTTCAGTGGTGATGGTGCTCCTGACTGTGATTATGGCAGGTCTCGTTTGCGGCCTGATCAACGGACTCATCGTCACGCGCCTGCGGGTCAACCCGTTCATCGCAACGCTCGGGACGTCGTCGATCTTTACCGGCGCGACGCTCCTGTACGCGAGCGGCACATCGATCTCAATTTCGGACCCCACCTTCATTAAGATTGGCCAGCAGGACTGGTTCGGTCTGCGGATCTCGGTCTGGATCATGCTGTTCATCTTTTTGATCGCTGGAATTGTCTTGTGGAAGACGACCTTTGGTCGTGCCGTTTATGCCATCGGCGGCAACTCCGAAGCCGCTCGTCTCGCAGGCGTCAGGGTTGACCTCGTTCGAACGACGACGTACGCGCTCAGCGGAGTGACCTCAGCCCTCGCCGGATTTGTGATCGCATCGACCCTTCTGGTCGGTCAACTGGATGTCGGCCAGTCCGGTTATGCGCTGCAGGCGATCGCGGCGGTCGTCATCGGTGGGTGTTCCCTGTTCGGCGGTATGGGAGCGATCTGGCGGACAGCGGCCGGTTTGACGCTGCTGGCAGTTCTCACGAATCTATTTAATGCACTGGCAATCCAGTCTGCATGGCAGTCCATTGTGCAGGGTGCGATCCTGATCGTGACGGTCGGCATCGATGTGGCGACCCGTTCCGGACGAGGCCGTTCGTGACCGCGAGCTTGGGAGGCGCGGGGGGACGCCCCGGGAGCGCTCTCGCCGTAGAGATTGCGGGAGTCGGCAAGAAGTTCGGGTCAACGACGGCACTTAGCGGGGTTGACCTCGAGATTGAGGCTGGAACTATCCATGCTCTTGTGGGGGAAAACGGAGCTGGGAAGTCGACGTGTCTGGGCATCATCGCGGGTAGGATTTCGCCGTCGTCGGGACGCGTCAACATCTTTGGACAGCGGTTCACATCAGGTCAGCCACGAGCAAATCGCGCTGCGGGAGTCGCTGCCGTTTACCAAGAGCTGACCATCCTGCCGAACCTCAGTACTCAAGCGAATGTCTTTGTCGGCAATACGCGAAGCCGATTCGGTTGGTTGTCCGAGCGGCGGATGCGTGATGAGTATGTGGCTCTTTGCGCAAGGACCGGAGTAGCGAGCTTCCCGGACGTCTTGGCCGGTACTTTATCGGTGGCGGACCAGCAGATGCTGGAGATTCTCCGCGCGGTTGCAGCTGAGTCCAAGATTGTGTTGTATGACGAGCCCACAGCCTCCCTCGCACCAGCCGAGCGCGACGCTTTGGTGCGGACCATGCTGGCTCAGCGCGGTCGTGGCGTCACCCAGGTGCTTGTCAGCCACAATCTCGATGACGTCGTCGAGATCGCGGACCGGGTCACAGTATTTCGTAACGGACAACTGGTGCGCACGTTCGAACGCGATGAAGTGACCAAACCGTTACTCGTTCACGCGATGCTCGGCCGAGAGTTGGAGCAGAAACTGGGTCATCCTGGTCGGGCGGGGAGTGAGGGACGCGACGGACAGCCCAGCGCGATCACGGTGAACGACATGCATGTCGGCACCTTCATCCGAGGTGTTGGACTCGACGTGCGCAAGGGGGAGATCGTAGGGATAGCTGGGTTAGTCGGCTCTGGGCGGTCCACCGTTCTACGTGCGCTAGCAGGGCTTGAGCCTCGTGCCAGCGGACAGATGAAGATGAAGGGGCGCGAAGTCAGGTGGCCCCACTCTCCTCGAGCCGCGCTGGCTCTTGGCGTGGCGATGTCGCCAGAAGATCGAAAGGGCAGCGGTCTTGTGCTCGGGCTTTCCGGGACCGCCAATATCGCGCTCGGGTCTCTGTCTCGGTTCTCGCGCTTGTCCTGGTTCAGCGAGAGCAAGGCACGCGTATCCGCGGGTGAACTTGGAAAGCGCCTTGGGCTGGATCCGTCTCGGCTGGAAGAACCCGTCGGCCAACTTTCGGGAGGAAACCAGCAGAAAGTACTACTTGCCCGCGTTGCACTGGCCAATCCGGATGTGCTGCTTATTGACGAGCCAACGCGGGGCATCGACGTTGGTGCGAAGGCAGAGATCATGGCGCTCCTTGAGCAATTCGCCAGCGAGGGGATGGCGATTGTCGTCGTCTCGTCTGAGATCGAAGAGCTACTCGCGATCGCAGATCGGCTACTGGTACTCCATGACGGTCGGCTCGCGGGGAGTTTCGACAACGGATCGAAGAACGTACAGGTGTCTGACGTTTTGTCGGCGGCCTTCGGCCTGGTCGGTACTGACAACTAAGAACTCGGGTCCGGAGAGGCGGCAGTTGAAAGTCGTCGCCGGATGTTCAATCAAATCACCGAAGGTCGAGAGAATAGGAACAGGGTCAATGATTTCAAGACGACTTAGTGCAATCACAGCCGGCGTTGCCGGCTGTCTTCTCATGGCAGGGTGCGGCTCTTCAGGATCATCTGAAGGACAGGACTTGTCGGGTTCCGGCGACTCAGTGTCCGTCGATGTGGGCCTGTCTTCGCCAATTAAGGTTTCGGGCGAGCCTAATATCGCGGTGCTGGTACCTGGGCTTTCGACTCCGTACGGAGCCGCGGTGGTGGAAGCCGTCAAAGCGCGGGGCGCGAAGTACGGCTTCGAAGTGACAGCCTTCGACGGTAAGTTCGACGCGCAGACGCAGGTCCAGCAAGTGCAGAATGCGATCACGCAGAAGAAGTTCAACGCGATGATTATCGTCCCGCAGGTGTCCGCCCTGCTGTGCAAGCCGTTGACCCAGGACGCACCTGCGGCCAACATCGTGGTAGTCACTGTGGACACGCCTGTGTGCGACGCCGGCGAAACCAGCGATATGTCAAAGGTGGCAGTGCCGGGGGTGCTTGCGCAGGTTGGTGACTCAGGTACGACCGGAGCTTTCATCGCCGGGATGAAGACCGCGCTCACCAAGTATCCCGACAACAAGAATGTTCTCCTCATCACGCCACCTACGGGCACATCGAACCACACCCAAACCGTGGACGCGTTCGATGAGGCACTCAAGCCAGCTGGCTACAAGGTTGTCGCCGAGACGGTCACAGCTGATTACTCGACTGCGAGCGGGTTGAAGGGGACACAGGATGCGCTTCAAGCCCATCCGGAAATAAACCTGATCCTCGGCCCTTATGCGCCCGTATCGTACGGAGCTTCTCTCGCCACGAAGGCCGCGGGTCGGGAGGACATTCCCATCATCGATTCCGCAGTGGGAGACAAGCTCTCCATGCAGTGGATCCAAGAGGGCAAGATCGACGCTGGTGTAACAGACTTCCCCCAGTTGATGGCGAGCGGAGCAGTTGATGCCTTGAAGGACGCATTCGAGGGCAAGGATGTGCCGCGGGTCATCACGACTGCGGAGGGCGAAGGGCCGAAGCCTGAGACGAAGGAAGGAACCTTTGTCATTGTCACACCAGACAACGTCGAACAGTGGATGAAGTATAGCTACTGAATCACGGTAGTTCTTGAGGCGTGAGGTCGGGCCTTGTCCAGCTCTGAGCTTGGGCAGGGCCCGACCTACCAGGATGAGCGGGGATTCTAGCGTGCAGAGATTGAGACGCGCCGTGTTCAGTGAGTTTCAGAAGCATCGCCTCGAGGAGATGATGAAGTACGGGTCCACCCAACCGAGCGTCGGCGGCGCGCTCATCAACACGGTGGAAGCGGTGCCGGGTCGGGAAGTCTCTTTCAACCGGTGGTAGGAGGACGACCACTTTATCTCGGGCGCCATGGTGTGGCCGTGGTGGTTCGCTGGCAAGCGACGGATTGCCACTGCCGAGCTGAAACGTATTCGGCAACCCGCTGTTTCTGACCTCGTGGATCCCATCACCACAGGCACCTTTTTGCACACGTACTTGATTAGCAGCGGTCAAATCGACGATGCCGAGTATTATGCCGTCGGAGCCGTGGAAAGATTGGCGGCGGACGGTCGGATGCGCGATTCGTCCGACCGTGTGCACGTCTATTCTCATTTTTGCGATTGCTTGGGCGTCGGCTACGCCAAGGGGTTCGAGCCCCGGGACGTTCACGCGCTGAACTACCTATTCGGGTATGCGGTGCTCGAGGTTGTCGACGCACCCAGCGTCGAGGGGAAAGAAGCGCTCGGGCATTGGCTGAGATCGCAGCATCTTCCGCAGAAGCTCCAGTCCGGCATGTCGATGTGTCTATTGTTCTCCCCTCGGCCCCCCACCTGACAAACCTGCCACCCGACATCCTCAAATCGGCCGCCCAGCACCTTTGCCGACGGCGTCAATCCGCTCGAAGAACCAGATCATCGTGATTCGCCCTTCGTGGTGGCCGAGACCTGACTCCGAGGTTCCTCAAGTAGAAGCCAGCTCGGAGACTGACGGTTTCCTGGTTGAAACGTCATTCGGCCCGCGTGACTCTGTTCGTGATTCGCCAGCCGGCGCTGGTCCGCGCCAGCGTGTCATCGTAAACGCCGAAGACGAGCGGCGTGGGTATCTCGGCAACCTTCCCGAGTACGACGAAGTAGCTTGTCGCTGTGGCGTGGTCCCCGTCGATGTCGACGCTGAGAGGCGTGACGAAATGGCGTGTATGCGATCCGGGTCCTGCGGTGCCAGCGGATCGACGGCCCTCAGCGCCCTCGGTAATGGCGGTGATTCCAGCCACAGTGCCAGCTGAATTCTCGACTAGAGCGTCGTCAGAATAAACGCTTGCGTAGGCCTCGAGCGGCAGTTCGTCTGCGACAAGAGCCGCCCGAACGATGAGATTGCGGATCGACTGCTCTTCGTTGGCTTCCATAGCTGTTCTCCTCGCGGACTCAATCCGCCTTTGTTAGATCGGCTGGTCTATCGACAAACTACGCTGCGACAGTTATCATAACTATTCTAGCCTAGATAACAGGGAGTTGCATGAATCACTCGATCTGCTGGCCGCCGGCGGGGACGTCGCTGGAGATTGCGGGCTATCGCTCACTTGACACCGGCTGGACGTTGGTATGAGCGCCTCTGGCAGCTTCATCGATCAACTCGCGGGGCTCGACGGCAAGACAGCCGTAGTGATCGGCGGCGCGGGCGGCCTGGGTGGCTATGCGACGTGGGCGCTGGCGCGTGCTGGCGCGCGTGTCGTATCTCTTGACAAGGTTGATGCCGACCTCCATCAGTTCGATGCCGCAAGTCTTGCAAACATTGAGTTCATTCAAGGCGATGCGCGAGACGCGGACGATCTGCAGCGGACATTTGTCGCGGCCGGCCCGCGAGTAGATGTTTTGGTGTGCGTAATCGGTGGAAGTTTCTTCGCAGAGTTTGAATCGTTGAGTGAGAACGCCGTCCAGAGCCTGGTGACACTGAACTTCTTGGCCCCAGTCGACGCGATCAGAGCCGCACTCCCCTTGATGAAGACCCATGGGGGATCGGTCATCACGATCACCTCCACCGAGGCTCATCGGGGATGTCCTCGGATGTCGATCTACGCGGCCATGAAGGCTGCCATGACCAGCATGACCGCAACGCTTGCAGTCGAGCTGGGCCATGCGGGGGTGCGGTTTAACACAATCGCTCCCGACGTGGTCCAAACGCCGAATCTGGAGCGACTGCTTCAAGAAGAATCGTATCCGGATGAGGCGGTGCAGCGTCGATATCGCGCGAGCGTCCCGCTTGGCCGCCCAGGCGTTCGGGAAGATTTTGTGGGCGCCGTGTTGTTCCTGGCGTCGGACTTGTCGAAGTACGTGACGGGGCAAGCGTTGAAGGTCGACGGTGGAACGTCGGCGGCACCGGGGTTCATGAATTGGGACGAACACGGATGGTTCTGCTTCCTGCCCATGGAGGTCAGTGCCGCGATAGGCGAGCGTGTGCCAGATCAGACGTCCTGACGCCTTGCCGGTGCGGCCGGCGGGGTAATTATCACAATAATAACGATGTACTCGTGGGATGGGTGTCTATCCCACGCTGAAAGTGAATGGAGCGGGGACATGGTTGGAGACATCAGGGTGACAGTTGGTCACAAACGAGATGGGACACGATGATGGCGCAGACTGACGTGCTTGGCCTCGATGGTGCGGCGGCGATCGTGCTTGGAGTCGGACCCGGCATGGGGCTGGAGACCGTGCGGGTTTTGGCCTCTGCCGGCGCCCGTGTCACATGCGTCGACCTTCAAGAAGATATCGCCGAATCCGCCAAGGAGCTTGCCGCCGAGCTAGGTAGTGAAGGTATGGCTTTGACCGGGGATGCCACCGATCGGTCATTCGTAGATTCGGTCGTCGAGCAATCTGTGTCGCGATGGGGACGACTCGACAGTTCAGTCTCCATCATAGGCAGGAACCAACTGGCAACGCTCGAAGAATCGACGGACGAGAACTGGACGTCCAACTGGGACATCAACCTTCGACCTCCGCTTTTGTTGACCCAAGCGTCCGCCAAAGCCATGAAAAAGCAAGGTTCGGGCAGCATCGTTGTCATCACGTCTATTAACGGAACCCTGTCGTCGCCTCGCGCCGCGGCGTACGGCGCCGCCAAGGCCGGACTGGTGTCGATGATGAGGACGGCGGCTGTCGAGTTTGGACGGTCCGGAGTCCGCGTGAATGCTATTTCACCCGGGGTCGTCTTGACTCCACGTATCTCTTTCTTGGCCGGCTCCGAAGAAGGGGCGCAGTTCGAAGCAAGAATTCCTATGGGAAGACTCGGTTCGCCTCACGAGATCGCGAACACCGCCTTGTTTCTCGCTAGTCCGATGTCGTCCTATGTGACGGGCCAAGTCATCGGCGTCGATGGGGGCGCGTCGGTTGCTTACCAGCTTCCGACGCCGGAGTGGAAGCAGCACTGAAGTCACCGAGGGCTCCGGCCGCGAGCGACTGGAGGGCTCCCCACCTCTTCGCACAGTCGGCGCGATGGCGCCGAACCGCACAGGCACGCCGGCGCGGCCGGTGAGGGGGCCGAGGTCCTTATCCACGCACTACTGGAAGAAGAGGCAAGTATGTCCATGACCGATACCGGGCGTCGACGTGACAAGGCGAGTTCGGGCGCACCGTGGCCACGGATTTGCATCGTAGGCGGTGGGCTGGGAGGCATCGGAACCGCTGTAAAGCTCAGACAGGCCGGCTACGAGCAGTTCACCATCTTTGAGTCCTCGTCGGGGCCTGGTGGAACCTGGCACACGAATCGTTATCCCGGATGCGAAGTTGACACCAGCTCCAAGGGCTATTCGTTCTCGTTCATGGACTACCCCTGGTCGAGCACGCACGCCAGACAGCCCGAGCTGCTTGGTTACGCGGAAGCCATGATTGAACGCTTTAACCTCCGCGACCGGTTTCGGTTTAACACTCGCGTCGTGGAGGCGCGTTGGGACGATGGTCGCGGCGCCTACTCAGTAATTCTCGAATCAGGAGAGACGCTCGAGTTCGATGTCCTGGTCAGTGCGGTCGGGATGTTCGCGTTGCCGAACATTCCGCAGTGGCCTGGAATGGAGAGCTTCGGTGGCGAAATGTTCCATAGCTCTCAGTGGCCGGAATCGATCGATCTCAGCGGCAAGCGTGTGGCTGTGGTGGGTACCGGGAGTACAGCCTCGCAAATCGTCCCTGAGGTGGCGCAGGTTGCCGAGACGGTCAAGGTATTCCAGCGGCAGCCAGGGTGGATCCTGCCCAAACCCGTCCGAACCTTCGACGACGCGGAGAAGCGTCGAATCGGACGACGGCGCTTGCGGCGCAAAGCCCGACGGGCTCTCATGTTTTGGGAGTACGGCGTTGCCGCCAAGGGGTTCACAGTGGGTTCACGCCAGCATCGGAAAATGACGGGGATAGCTCTGGAATATCTCGACTCCGCTGTTACCGACCCGGTGATCCGTCAGGCGTTGACACCGTCGTACCCGTTTGGCTGCAAGCGGCCCATCAAGACCTCCGGGTTTCTTGAGTCATTTAACAGGAGCGACGTTGAGTTGGTGGCGCAGTCAGTCACTGCGGTCTCCCCGTCCGGGCTGATCGACTCAGCGGGAAAGGAGCACCCGCTTGACGCAGTCATCATCGCTACCGGATTTCATGCTTCGAAGTACCTCGCCACCTTGCCGGTGTACGGGTTGGATGGCGTCGAACTGCAAGAGGCGTGGGATGGAGACCCTCAGGCGTTTCTGGGCATCACCGTTCCGCGTTTCCCCAATCTCTTCATCTTGTACGGCCCTAACACCAACGGTGGCGGTCCCATCACGTCTCAGATCGAACGTCAGATCGAGTTCACCGTTCGAGCTATTCGGCGCGCTGAGAAGCTGGGACGGCACACGATTCTGACAGATCCCTCCGCCTTGACGTCCTTCGTTGCGGAGGTGGATCAGCTCAACGCACAGGTGCAGTCGGCAGCGGATGCGGGATGCAACAACTACTACGTGTCCGAATCTGGCCGCAATGTCACCCAGTGGCCGACGAGTCACTTGCGATACATCCTGGCCCTCAGACGTGGGTTCGGGCGGCTCCGTTTTCAATGATGCAGGCGCCCCCCGCGATGTCCTGGGTGCTCGTCGCGCGAACGACCTCGGTCGGTGCGCCTCGGACGCGGAATTACCCACAGCCGAGGCAATTAATACTATTATAGTAGATTTACCCGAGGCGAAGTTGCCTCGAAGATTTAGGAGAAATGCGCACCATGCTCCCCAGCGTCTTGCATTATTTGGAAAGTCACGCACACGCCGATCCAGGAAGGCCCTTGATCCTCGATGCTGGGGGAGACCTGTCGTACTCGGAGGTTCGGTCTCGGGCGCGAGCGCTTGCTGACTCTCTCCGAAGGGAAGGGGTAGGGGCTGGCGACAGAGTCGTGCTCTGGCTGCCCAACAGTCCTGAGTGGGTCATTGTTGGCCTGGCTGTTCAGTACGCTGGCGCCATCGTCGTTCCTATCAACACCCGGTGGACCGTGTCGGAAGCCGCCTATATCCTTGAAAAGACCCGAGCGAGAGCAGTCGTGGCATCGGAAAAATTTCTCGGCAGAGATTATTTGACCGAGATCGAGTCATTCGCAGGAGAATTCCCGTCCCTCGAGCTGTTCATCTCCGTTGATGGCGATAGCACGCGACAAGCCACGGTCGCTTCGCTGATTGATCAAGGTTGTGCGTCCGACCCTGCAATCGATGCGCAACTCAATCGTGTGGCCCCCGGTGATACGAGCGACATCATGTTCACGTCCGGCACCACGGGGCTTCCCAAAGGCGCCAAGATCACGCACGGGTCGACGCTCGCAGCGATCTTGGGGGCCAACGAGCGTCTGCTCCTCAGGCCAGACGACCGGCAACTCATTGTTAATCCATTTTTCCATATGTTTGGCTACAAGCACGGGTGGAGTTATTGTGTCGTGATCGGCGCGTCATTCTACCCCGAACCCGTCTTCGATCCCGCCCGGGCCGCCGATATAATCGAGAAGTTTCGAGTGACGGTCTTTTCGGGTCCGCCGACGCTCTTCGAATCATTGATGGCGCTCCCAGACTTTGAGTCGCGCGACTTCAGCACCCTTCGCTTCAGTCTGACTGGGGCGACAAATGTTCCGCCGGACACGGTGCGAAAACTGCAATCTGCCCTGGGTATCGATCATGTAGCAAATGGCTACGGCCTTACGGAATCGACAGCGTGTGGCACCCACACCTCGATCGATGACGATATCGAGGTGGTCGCGACCACCACCGGTCGGCCGCTTGACGTCCTCGAATTCCGAATCGTAGGGCCCGACGGCGCAATGTGCGACGTTGACGAACCTGGCGAGATCGAAATCCGAGGACCCGTACTGATGAGCGGGTACTTCGAGGATGACGCAGCCACCGCCGCGACGATCGATGCCGACGGATGGCTGCACACTGGCGACATCGGCGCTGCCGACGCTGCGGGCAACATCCGAATCGTCGGTCGCCTCAAGGAAGTCATCATCGTTGGCGGGTTCAACGTGTACCCGGCAGAGGTGGAGCGAGTGTTAAATTCTCATCCCTCCATCGCGAGTTCTGCTGTTGTGGGCGTGCCCGACGATCGCCTAGGGGAGGTCCCCGTGGCCTACCTCGAGGTGACTGAGCCGCTAGAAGGTATGGAGAAATGGTGCCGCGAGAGGTTGGCCAATTACAAGCAGCCCCGGGAGTTCATCTTGGTGGACCAGATGCCTCGCAACGCGATGGGGAAGATCGTCAAGTCCGACCTGCAGAAGTGCGGCGCGTAACTGAGTCGCGGGGTGTTTCCCGTCGCATGGGCGCGCCATCAACGTCCGCTGCTATTAGGATAGTTGCTATGGCAATCCTAGTGTCGGTGAGGTTTCTGTGATGGCAAACGAACGAGTCAAGCATGTGCGGGTCGCAGACACGTTGGCTGACGACCTGCGAACGCGCATATTCAGCGGCGCGTTGAAGGACGGAAGACTCCCTCCGCAGCACCAGCTCGCAGAGGAGGCGGGTGTCGGTCTCGTGTCTGTTCGAGAAGCTCTGAGAATTCTCGAGTCGGAAGGCCTGATCTTCATTAAAAGGGGCAACCAGGGCGGTGCTGAAATTCGGCGTCCGGACCCTCGCACAGCGTCGTTCTCGCTGGGGTTGGTGCTCCAAAGCACTGGGACAACACTCGCGGAACTGAGTGCAGCGTTGCGAGCGTTCGAGCCGTACTGTGCTCGCATGTGCGCGGGGTCGGACGACTGCGCGCAGATCGCAGACGAGCTGGAACACATCAATGATGAGTTGTCTGGTCTCATCGACGACGCCAATGGATTTACGCCGGCGGCACGACGATTCCATGCCAGGCTAGTTGAATTGTGTCCTAACCGGGCGGTTGCGCTGGTGGTCCAATCCCTCGTCGACTTATGGAGCATCCAAGAGGACCAGTGGGCGCGCCGAATGAACGATGCTCGTGCGTACCCGGGCCCAAAGTACCGAATCGACGTGGTGAGCGTGCACGGCCGGCTAATCCAAGCCATCAGAGATGGAGACGAGGACGAAGCTGAGCGTACCGCGAGTTCCCACCTCCACGCAACGCAGTTGTACGTCATGCAGGGTCGAGAGCCAGAGGGCGTGCGGGTCACCTGAATCCGCGTGCATTGGCGCGACGAGCTCGACAGAGTCTCGGCGCTGAACTTTGCAGCTCTGGTAATTGGGCCATGGTGACTAGCTAGCGCTATCATAGCTGCAATAGCGATGGAGGCGTCAGATGCGCGAGGTCGAATGTGTGCGAGCCGGAGCGGCCAAGGCTAGCGGTGTCTTTGGACGTGTGATCGCTCCCGGTGAAACTGCGGCTGAACCACGGCGTCCGTCCTTATCAGGCCCCACCGAAACAAAGCTGTCTTGGCGTCCCAGAGATCCCCATAGGCTCCCGCTGGGAGTCGGCATGCCTCTTCTTGGGTGGAACGAGGGGTGAGTGCTGCCGAAACGCCGCCGGTGCTCGCTAGCGCTCGACGCCCCTGGGTGGTGATCTTTGACAGAAAGTTCGGCGCGCTGTTCTGGGGAAAGCTTCTGAGTACCACCGGAGTGTGGATGCACAGTGTGGTTGCAGCGATTGTCGTCTTCGACACCACCGGCTCGACCCTGTTGGTTGGACTGATTACGGTCGCGCAGTTCAGTCCCCAACTCCTGTTGACGATGCTGAGCGGAAAGTGGGCAGATCGGGGGAATCTGCGCGCCCAGATTGTGGCTGGCCGGGTCCTGTCGGCGTGCGGATCGGTTGGGCTGGCGATCTGGATCTGGTGGGCTAGTCCCAGCGGAGACGCGTTGGCGGCGAGTGTCATCGTCTCTTCTGTCGTCGTTGGGGTGGGGTTCGTGATCGGTGGGCCGGCTATGCAGTCGATCGTGCCATCCTTGGTGAGGCCCTCTGAACTCGCTTTGGGGGTGACGCTGAATTCTGTGCCACTGACCGCTGGGCGGATAGCCGGGCCAATTATCGGCGCGACTATGTACCGTGACGGATCCCCTGCGCTCGTCTTTCTTGTTGCTGGCCTGTGTCACCTCCTGTTCGCTGTCGCGGCGGCAACGCTTCCGCCGACTGACCGGCGATTGAATGGATCCGACGATGATGACTCGATCAAGGCCGCGCTGGCCTATGTTTGGCGAGATCGCAAACTCTGCATCCAGTTGGTCGCGGTGGCGGCGATTGGGTTTGGTGCAGAGCCTTCCTTGACGTTGGCGCCCGGGCTTGCGCGAGATGTGGGACTGGGGGCCGAGTTTGTGGGCCACCTTTCTGCCGCCTTCGGTGTCGGCGCAGCACTCGCGCTCATAGTCGTGTCGTGTTGGTCGACACTTCGACCCTCGGTAGCAGGTTTGGTCGGCCTATCAGTGACGAGTATCAGTCTCTTAGGTGCTGCGTTGACGAGGGACCCGGTCGCGCTGCTTTTGTGTTTCGTCCTGGGCGGTGCAGGCTTCTCGAGTTCTTTGGCCGGCTTCACCACGTTGATACATGGACGTGTGCATGACAGGTACCGGGGCCGTGTCATGGCGCTCTGGTTGCTCGGATTCATTGGTTCTAGGCCGATAGCAGCGGGAATAGTCGGCGGACTGGGCGAAATTGCCGGAGTGGCACTCGCGTTCGCCATCGTGTCTGTCGTAGTGGGCGGCGTGGCTCTCGCGGCGCGATGACTAGCCGCGCCCCATCGTCCGTGGCGCCGTCGCTTCGGCAGTATGGCTATGATAGCTATCATTATGATACTATGGGGCGAGCGAGGTCCCGTACGGGTTCTAGGTTCGATTCCGCCGTTTCATACTTGGGAGTCTTTTGATGCGCGTGTTCGTCGTGGGTGCCAACGGGTATGTCGGACGCCATGTTGCTCGGGCCTTTTCGGCTGCGGGCCTAAGTGTCCTCGGATCTGTCCGTAAGAACGCAGCTCAACTGAGCGAGGAGCTACCCGGAGTGGTTCTCCGCCAGATGCCCGAGGTTGACGAACTAGCGGTCCGCCGAATCGTCGCAGAGTCGGACGCTGTTGTTATTGCTGCTCAACTAAACTTGCAAGAAGAGAATGAGCTGTATCGACGATTCATCGCCGCAATGGATGGATCGGGCAAGACGCTCATTATGATCAGCGGGACATCTGTTCTAACTATCCGATCTGGAGGCGCAGAGGACTCCAGAAGGTTTGCTGAGGACGATCCATTCTCTCCGCTTCCCTGGCTAATCGGTCGTGTTGATACCGAAAACGATGTGCGGACAAGCGCGGCCCGAGGCGTGCGTGCCATGGTGATAAGACCGCCACTGATTTTTGGCAACGGCGGAAGTACTCAGATCCCGTTGCTGTTTGAGTCGGTGCGGAAGACCGGGTTCGCGTGTTACGTGGGTGAAGGGCTCAATCGGTACTCCTACGTACACGTTGAGGATCTCGCCGAGTTGGTGGTGGCGGCGGTGGCTCGAGGCACAGCGGGCGCGCTGTATCACGCGTCGGTGGGCGATATTCCATCGTTCAGGCACCTAGCGGAATTGATTGCTCAGCGCTTCGGGTGTCAGACGCGCAGCCTCACACTCGACGAAGCCACGCAGCTCTGGGGCAAATTCTCTGCCCACGTAGGGCTGGGGGGCAACAGCAGGACGCTGGCACCACGCGCGATGCGCGATCTCGGCTGGGAACCTCGTCGGCTCGACATCTCTAGTGACGTCCTAGCAGGTCCGTATGCCTGACAAGGGATGCCCGCTGGCACCGACTCAGTGTCATTCTGAGTACACCGCGAGAAAATGAACAAGGTGGCGACAGAACCGACGAGCGAAGTCGATCAAGCTCTCGGCGGTGACTTGCTAAGTGATGCACTCGACTTATCGCGCATGATCGAGGCAAAGAACATCTTCAACTGCCCGGACGGTAATCGAGTGTTTACCGATCTGAATGTACCTGACATCGCCGACACTAGCGAAGGGCCCCGCCCATGATCCGGACCCGGTTCACCGAGGACTTTGGAATCGACCACCCGATTCTATGTGGTGGTATGACTGGTCTCGGCACCGCCGAGCTGATCTCCGCAGTCGCCAATTCCGGGGCGTTGGGCTTCCTCACCGCGCTGACGCAGCCCACGCCAGAAGACCTGGCCAAGGAAATCGCCCGAACTCGCGAATTGACCGACGATCCGTTCGGAGTCAACCTGACGATCCTTCCGACGATCCACCCGATCCCTTACGATGAGTACCGCGGCGTAATAGTTGAGTCTGGCATTACCGTAGTCGAGACGGCCGGCGCGGACCCGGGGCCGCACATGCCGGACTTCCGGGCCGCCGGGATCAAGGTCATCCATAAGGCCACCTCAGTGCGCCACGCCTTGGCGGCCGAGCGGAGGGGTGTTGACGCCATCAGTATCGATGGCTTCGAGTGTGCAGGTCACCCGGGCGAAGACGACGTACCTGGGCTAGTTCTAATCCCCGCTGCGGTGCGGTCGCTGTCGATCCCTGTCATTGCTTCCGGCGGCATCGCCAACGGTCAGGGACTGGTGGCGGCACTCGCCTTGGGAGCGTCAGCGGTCAACATGGGCACCCGCTTCATGGCGACGACCGAGGCCCCGATCCACCAGAACGTTAAGGCTCAGATCGTCAAGAACTCCGAACGTGACACTGTGCTGGTGCTCAGGGAGTTTCGCAACACTGCCAGGGTCGTACGGAATACGATCTCTGAGCAGATCGTAGAAATCTCCGCACGGGAGGGCGCGACGTTCGACGACATAGCTGAGCTTGCCTCAGGGGTTCGAGGCCGGACCAAGGTCCTAGTCGAGGGGAACGTCGAGGACGGAATGTGGTGGGCCGGCCAGACGCAAGGCCTCATTCACGACATCGCCACGGTCCAAGAAGTGGTCAACCGGATTGTCGCTGACGCCGAGCAGATCATCGGCAATCTGTCGTCACTTGTTGAGTAGCCGAACTGGTGACGACGACGACCTCGCGGCCGTCGTGATCGCGCCGATCCAGAGCGAAGGTGGATTCATCGTCCCGGCCGACGGCTTCCGCCCGGCACTGAGTCGGTGGTGCACCGCCAATGGTGTCGTGTGCATCGCCTACGAGGTCCAAATTGGTTTCGCCCGCACCGGCGCGATATTCGCCTGCGACCACGAGGACGTCATGCCCCCTCTGATCGTCACGGCCAAGGGCATCGCCGGCGGCCTGCCGCTCTCGTCCGTCGCTGGCTGCGTCGACATTATGGACGCCGCGCACGTGAGCGGGCTGGGCGGCACGTACGGCGGCAACCCGATCGCGTGTGCCGCGGCCCTGGCCACGATCGAGACCATCCGAGGCGGACGGACTGCTCGAGCGCGCCCGCCAGATCGATCAGCCGATGCTCGACGCCCTGCAGCGGCTACAGAGCGAGGACGACCGGCTGGGCGCCGCCCGTGGACGCGGCGTGATGATCGCGGTCGAGCTCGTGAAGTCCGGCACCGACGAACCCGATGCCGAGTTCGCCCGGACTGTCGCGGCGAGCGCGCACCAGGCGGGCGTGATCGTGTTGGCCTGTGGGACGTACGGAAATGTCCTGAGATTCCTGCCACGCGTGCCCTCACCGATGAGCTCCTCGCCGAGGCGCTCAAGATCCTCACCACCGTCTTCAAGGAGTCCATCTCATGACCACCGACATCTTCATCGACAACCAGTGGATCGCGGGAGCCGATGGGACGTTCGATGTCGTCGACCCCGCGACGGGCGAGGCGATCCGGCCGGTCTCGAACGGCGGCACGGCGGATGCGAGGGCGGCCGTCGATGCGGCTGCGGGGGCGTTGGTGTCTTGGCGCAATGTGGCGCCTCGTGAGCGTGGCGAGATCCTGCGCAGGACGTTCGAGCTGATGATCCGCGATTGTGACGAGCTGGGTGAGCTGATCGCGGCCGAGAACGGCAAATCTCTCATCGATGCGAAGGGCGAGGTGACGTACTCGGCCGAGTTTTTCCGCTGGTTCGCCGAGGAAGGCGTCCGGATGGGCGGCGACTACGGCACGGCTCCGGCCGGCGGCACGCGAACGGTCGTGACGCATCATCCTGTCGGCGTCGCGGCGCTGGTCACGCCGTGGAACTTTCCCGCGGCGATGGCCGCTCGCAAGATCGCCCCAGCACTGGCTGCCGGATGCACGGTCGTTTTGAAGCCCGCCTCGGAGACGCCGCTGACCGCGTTCGCGATGGCGAAGCTCATGGTCGAGGCCGGGGTTCCGGCAGGTGTGGTCAACATCGTGCCGTCGAAGTCCGCCTCGAAGATCGTGGGCGCGTGGATGGAGGATCCGCGGGTGCGGCTGATCTCCTTCACGGGCTCGACGGGGATCGGGCAGATGCTGCTCAAGCAGGCCGCCGACCGGGTCATCAACTCCGCGATGGAGCTGGGCGGCAATGCGCCGTTCATCGTGACTGAGGACGCCGATATCGACGAGGCCGTGGCGGGCGCGATGATCGCGAAGTTCCGCGGCGGCGGCCAGGCCTGCACTGCGGCCAACCGGCTCTACGTCCATGCCGAGGTCGCGGCGGAGTTCACCGCCAAGCTTGGCGCAAAGGTTGAGGCGCTGACCGTCGGGCAGGCCAGCGAGGGCTCGGACATCGGCCCGTTGATCAACGCCGCAGCCGTCGACAAGACCCAGAAACTGCTGGATGGTGCGATCGAGGCCGGCGCGCGGGTCGCGCACCAGGCACCGATCCCGGCCGGCAGCAAGGGGTTTTACTTTCCGCCCACGGTGCTCGTCGACGTCCCGGCGGATGCCGAGATCGTGCGCGAGGAGATTTTCGGGCCGATCGCACCGATCGTCACGTGGACGTCCGACGAGGAGGTCATCGCGCTGGCCAATGACACCGAGATGGGCCTTGCGGCGTACCTCTACGCAGGTGAGCTGCAGCGCGCGATCCGCCTCGGCGAGTCGATCGAGGCGGGCATGGTCGGCATCAACCGCGGCCTCGTTTCAGACCCTGCGGCACCGTTCGGCGGCATGAAGCAAAGCGGCATCGGCCGTGAAGGAGCCCGCGTCGGCCTCGAGGAATTCCAAGAGACCCAGTACCTCAGCATCGCCTGGCCCAATTGACGCGCTGCCGTCTCGTGGCAGCGCGATGGCGGCGACAAGACACGCCTCACGCTGATGTGGAGGCCCATGGGCTATTCGTGGCACGTCGACATCGTCGACACGGAAGCGCAGCTCAGAGGCTCAGCGGCGACGTCCTGAAATCAACATCTCAGGCATGCCCGCAACCTCTTCCCGCCTCACTCAGACGGGCGTTGCTAGCGCGAAAGCGATTTGGGTTGCGCTCGGTCCGGCATCCCGGTGCCACGGTCTGATGCCGGTCGGGTCGATGCTCGTCGCCCTGGCTGCGGACTAGTACTGCTGGTACGCCAGCAGGCTGACGCCGATGTAGTGCACGATGAACGCCGCGATCGTGAAGGCGTGGAAGATCTCGTGGAAGCCGAAGTACGTGGGTGACGGATCGGGCCACTTGAAGCCGTACACGATGGCGCCGAGCGTGTAGAGCACGCCGCCGCCCACCAGCATCACCATGACGGCGGTGGAGGAGTTCTCGACGAACTCCGGGAAGTACAGCACGGCTGCCCAGCCCAGCACGAGGTACAGCGGGACGTACAACCAGCGCGGAGCGCCGATCCAGAAGATCTTGAACGCCACACCCAACAGGGCGCCGCTCCACACCAGCGTCAGCATGATCGTGGCGTGTCTCGGTGTCAGCAGCAGCAGCGAGAACGGAGTGTAGGAGCCGGCGATCAGCAAAAAGATGTTGGCGTGGTCGAAGCGTTTCCAGAAACCTCTGACGCGGTCGTTCCAGGTGCCGCGGTGGTACACCGCGCTGACGCCGAACAGCAGCATCGAGCTGACCATGAAGACCGCCACGCCGACGCGGACGCGCACGTCGTCCGCGATCACGAGCATGACGATGAAGGCGAAGAACGCCACCGGCAGCGTGACGGCGTGCAGCCAGCCGCGCAGCTTGGGCTTCATCTCGTCGACGGTCTCCCGGATGCGATCCGACGTCTCCTGGACGACGCCCTCGTGACCGTGGATGCTCATGGTTCAAGACTATGGCACCTGAGCGAGTCACCGGATGGGCCGTCAACGGCAGATGTGGTCAGCGTTACGCTGCCATCATGGGAGTCAGCGATCTGGCCTACGGCGTCTATGAACGACGCCTCGCCAAGAGCCTCGATCCGGCCAAGCTCCCGCGCCACGTCGGTGCCATCGTCGATGGAAACCGGCGTTGGGCCAAGCGTGGTGGCGCGAACTCGGAGGCCGGTTATCAGGCCGGTGCCGACAAGATCTTGGAGTTCGCCCAGTGGTGTGACGACCTGGGGGTCGAGATCGTCACTCTGTGGCTGCTGTCGACCGATAATCTTCAGCGACCCGCCGCGGAGGTCAACAGCATCCTGGCGGCCGTCGAGTCGTTGATGGAGCGGATCGCCGCCGACGGGCGCTGGTCGCTCGCGCTGATCGGCAACCGCGACATGCTCCCGGCGGAGTCGGCTGCGCGGATGAAGCGACTCGCCGACGCCACGGCCGGCGTCCAGGGCATGCGCGTCAACATCTGCGTCGGCTACGGCGGACGCCAGGAGCTGACCGACGCGATGCGCTCCCTGCTGCTCGACCAGGCCGCGAAGGGGCGATCGCTGGAGGAGGTCGCCTCCACCCTCGAGGTCGACCACATCGCCGAGCACCTCTACACGCGCGGGCAGCCCGATCCGGATCTGGTCATCCGGACGTCGGGGGAGCAGCGCCTGTCCGGATTCCTGCTGTGGCAGAGCGTGCACTCGGAGTTCTACTTCAGCGATGTCCTGTGGCCGGCGTTCCGCCACGTCGACCTGCTGCGTGCGATGCGTTCGTACGCGGCCAGGGAGCGCCGCTTCGGCGCCTGAACGCTGACGCGTGGGTTACGCACGCTGACGCGTGGCTTGCGTCCGGTGAGGCGTGGGTTGCGTGCCGTGACGCGTGGGTTACGGCCGGTGAGGCGTGGGTTGTGGCTGCCACCGGGTGTACCTAACCCACGCGTGAGCGTGCGTAACCCACGCGTCAGCGTGCGTAACCCACGCGTGAGCGTGCGTAACCCACGCGTCAGCGTTTGGCGGGGGTTGTTCACATGGATGTCACGTGGCGCTGCGCGTGTCGTCCGGGGAAACGCGTTGCGACGGTCGTACGTTCGGGGTGTGTTGAAGCTCGCGCCTGAGCCCGGATCCCCTACCCACGAGTAGGGTCCGGCGCAGGCGCGCGCGGGCCCGTTGAGGAGTCAGCTGTGGCCGCATCGCGCACGTCCGAGACCCCGAGCTCCACCCGCCGCACCTATGTCCTGGACACGAGTGTCCTGCTGGCAGATCCGAATGCCGTCACCCGGTTCCACGAGCACGAGGTGGTCATACCGGTCGTCGTCATCAGCGAGCTGGAGGGCAAGCGGCACGATCCCGAGCTCGGCTACTTCGCCCGCAGCGCCCTGCGCTTCCTGGACGACCTCCGGGTCCAGCACGGCACCCTGGACGTCCCGTTGCCGATCGGCGACGAGGGCGGCACGATCCGCGTCGAGCTCAACCACACCGACCCCTCGTCGCTGCCGTCCGGATTCCGTCTCGGCGACAACGACACCCGCATCCTGTCCGTCGCCCGCAACCTGGCCAACGAGGGCCTCGACGTCACGATCGTGTCCAAGGACCTGCCGATGCGGGTCAAGGCCTCGGCGGTGGGGCTGGTCGCCGAGGAGTACCGCGCCGAGCTGGTCAAGGAGTCGGGCTGGACCGGCATGCGCGAGCTCGAGATCGACACCGACGACCTCGACGTCCTGTACGAGACGGGCACGTTGGACCTGCCCGAGGCGCGTGAGCTGCCCTGTCACACCGGGCTCGTCCTGCTGTCCGGCAAGGGCAGCGGCCTCGGCCGGGTCACCGCCGACAAGGAGGTGCAGCTCGTCCGCGGGGACCGTGACGCCTTCGGCATCCACGGACGCTCAGCGGAGCAGCGCGTCGCCCTCGACCTGCTGCTCGACCCCGACATCGGCATCGTGTCGCTCGGCGGGCGCGCCGGCACCGGCAAGTCGGCGATGGCCCTGGCCGCGGGGCTGGAAGCCACGATGGAGCGCGGTCAGCACAAGAAGGTCGTCATCTTCCGCCCGCTGTACGCCGTCGGCGGCCAGGAGCTCGGCTACCTGCCGGGCAGCGAGTCCGAGAAGATGGGCCCCTGGGGCCAGGCGGTGTTCGACACGCTCGGCGCCGTGACCTCGCCGGCGGTGATCGAGGAGATCCTGGACCGTGGGATGCTCGAGGTGCTGCCGCTGACCCACATCCGCGGTCGCTCCCTGCACGACTCGTTCGTCATCGTCGACGAGGCCCAGTCGCTGGAGCGCAACGTCCTGCTGACGGTGCTGTCGCGCATCGGGGCCAACTCCAAGGTCGTCCTGACCCACGACGTCGCCCAGCGCGACAACCTCCGCGTCGGCCGCCACGACGGGGTCGCCGCCGTGGTCGAGCGGCTCAAGGGGCACCCGCTGTTCGCCCATGTGACGCTGACCCGCTCGGAGCGTTCGCCGGTCGCGGCGCTGGTCACCGAGATGCTGGAGGATCTCACCTTGTGATCTGACTCCTCGACCAGCATTGGAGGGCCCTTTTCGTGCGGCGGAGCCCGGCTGCCGGAAAGGGCCCTCCCTCTGTGGCAAAGTTGCGCCCGTGATGGCCCCAGGGAGACCCGCGTCACGGTGGCAGCGCCGCGCAGCGGGTGTTGTCGTCGCGTCCCTGATGTGCGCGCTCGCGGCCTGTGGGGGCGGGTCCGACGCCGACCGCGCGGCCCCCACCGTGACCTGGTTCGTGGGTCCGGACCGGCTCGACGCCGACCTGCTGGCGGCCGCCTGCACCGACGAGGCGGCCGGGGCGTTCACGATCCGGGTGGAGCAGCTGCCCGCCGATGTCACGGATCGGCACGCGCTGCTGGCTCGGCGGCTGCTGGCCGAGGACTCGTCGATGGACGTGCTGAGCCTCGACACCGCCTTCACCACAGAGTTCGCCTCAGCGGGATTCCTCACGCCCGTCCCACCCGCCCAGGCCCAGGCAGCGAGCGAGGGCATCGTGCCGGCTGCCCTTGCCGCAGCGACCCTCGACCACCGGCTCGTCGCCGTGCCGTGGTTCCTCGATCCGCAGGTGCTCTGGTTCCGCGGCAACACCGCCGAGCGGGCCGGGCTCGACCCGTCCAAGCCGATCAGCTGGGACGACCTGATCGCGGGGGCCCAGCGCATCGGCGTGACGGTCGAGATCGAGGACCGCGACGACAGCGGTCTGGCGGAGTGGGTCAATGCGCTGGTGGCCGGCGCCGGCGGCAGCCTGCTGACGGGTCAGGGACGGTCGGCGACGGCGGGCCTCGACTCCGAGGCCGGACGGGCCGCCGCATCCATCGTCGAGCTCTACCACCAGGCCGGCGTCGGGCCGGGGCCCTCGGCCGATGCCCTCACCCGTTTTGCCGGTTCGTCCGGTGGGTTCCTGCTGGCCTCCACGTCGGCGATCGCCGATCCGGCGCTGGCCGCCGTCCAGTCCGACATGCGGGCCACGACCTACCCGGTCGTCGGCGACGCCGTGGTCGCGCCGCTGGCCGGTGTGGCGCTCGCCGTCCCGACGCACGCGAAGCACCCCGAACAGGCCTTCGCCGCCATCGCCTGCCTGACCTCGCCGACGGCCCTGCAGCAGCTCGCGACGGGATCGCAGCACAGCGCGAGCCGCTTGGCGACCTTCGACGATCCGGGCGTCACGGCCGGGTTCCGCGGCAGGGACGCCGCCCTCGCCTCGGTCACGACCGGCGTCACGGCTCCGGCGACGCCGTACTGGGCGCAGGTGATCGATGCGATCGACGAGACCTGGCGGCGCGACGTCAACCAGGACGAGACGCCCGTTGCCTCGCAGGCCGAGGTCGTGGCCGCGATCAGGGGAGAGCTGCGATGAAGGCCTGGCGCTGGCTGATGCCGGCCGTGCTCGTGCTGCTGCTGGTGACGGCGTGGCCGATCGGCCGGGCGGTGTGGCTCTCGTTGACGAGCCGCCCGCTGACCGGAGCGGACGACCGCGGCTTCGTCGGCCTGGACAACTACGTCGACGTCCTCTCGAGCCGCACCTGGTGGCTGGCCGTGGCGGCGACCCTGGTCATCGTGGTGGCGGTCGTGCTCGTCCAGCTCGTGCTCGGGCTGGCCTTCGCGGCCGCGCTGCAGCGCCTGACCGCCGTGTGGCCCGTGACCCGGGTGCTGGTGCTGCTGCCGTTCGGCCTGCTCGCGGTCGTGTCGGCCGTCGTGTGGCGGGACGCCGTCACGACCGGGTTCGTCGCGGACTGGTTCGGCCTCGACGACGTCGGCCAGCTCGGGTCCCTCGTGGGTGTCGTGGCCGGCGAGGTGTGGCGCGGCACCGGCATCACGGCCGTGATCCTGCTGGCCGGGCTGCTGCGGGTGCCGCGCACCCTCATGGCGTCCGCCATCGCCGACGGGGCCACGGCCCGCCAGCGCTTCACCCGTGTCGTCCTGCCGGCGATGGGCCCGGCGCTCGCGGTGGCCACGACGTACCGCGCCCTCGACGCCCTCCGGATGCTCGAGGGGCCGCTCGTGGTCGACGAGCCCGGCGCCACGGTGCGGACGGCACCGTTCCTGGTCTGGGACACCACGTTCAGCTCCTTCGAGCTGGGCCTGGGAGCGACGATGTCGATCCTCCTGCTGCTGATGGCCGCTCTGCTGGCGGCCTTCCTCGTGCCGGTCCTGCGGGTCAGGAGGGTCCTGTGACTCCTTCGGTGCGCTCACGTCTGTTGGCCGCGGCGGCCTCGTTCGCCCTCGGCTTCGCGATCGGCAACTACGGCGTCCTGATGATCGCGACACCCGACCGATGGCTGTGGGTCGTCGTGGCGGTGGCCCTCATGCTGACCGGTGCGCTCGGCGTCCTGTTCGCCGACACGCCTCGCCGCATCTCCTTCTGGGCCGTGCTGGGCGGGGAGCTGTTCATGGTGTTCACGCTCGTCCCGCTGCTGTGGACGTTCCGGGTGGCCACCACGCCGGCAGAAGTGACCCCGCGGACGCTGTGGCCCCAGGACGTCACCTTCGCGGCGTTCGGTGACGCGATCTCGTCGGACGTCCTGCGCGACGCCGCCGGGACGTCCTTGCTGGTGGCGGCGCTCGCGACCCTGATCGCGATGCCGCTGGCGGTGTCGGCGGCCTACGCCCTGGTGCACCTGTCCGCGCCGGGACGCCGCTACGTCTACGGATTCGTGGTCGCGGCGCTGCTGATGCCGGTGCTGGCACTGGCCGGTCCGTGGGCCGACCAGCTCATCGGCCTGGGCGTCTACGGCTCGCGGCTCGCCCTGGTCGTTCCCACGCTGGTCATCACCGTGCCGCTGGCGATCTGGCTGTGCGTCACGGTGTTCCGCGATGCGTCGTGGGGGCTGTTCGACGCGGTGCGCGCCGACGGCGCCACCCGCGGGCAGCTGCTGCGGCTGTTCGCGGTGCCGCAGCTCGGGCCGGGGCTCGTGACGTCCGCGCTCGTGGTCTTCGTGGTCGCCTGCAACGACTTCGCGCTGGGCGCCGGGCTGGCCCCTGACCGCCCGAGCCTGCCGCTGCCGGCGACGCTGCTGCTCGCGGCGGGCCGCGTCGACGGGGCCGGCGCGATCGCCGCGGCGGGCCTGCTGTGGCTCCTGCTGCCCCTTGCCGTCCTGCTCGTCCTCCCGCGCCGGATCAACCACCTCCTCGGAAGGTCCTACCGATGACCTCGATCGAACTGCGTCACATCACGACCGACGGCCCCGGGGCCCGGCCGTTGCTGGACGACATCAACCTGGTCGTCCCGTCCGGCACGACGCTCGCGATCACCGGCCCGGACGGGGCCGGCAAGAGCCGTCTGCTGCGCACGATCGTCGGCCTGGAGGAGCAGACGTCCGGCGACGTGCTGATCGACGACATCGTGGTCAACGCGGTCGACCCCCGCGGGCGTGACATCGCGATGGTGTTCCAGGACTTCGCCCTGCACCCGCACCTGGACGTGTTCGACAACCTGGCGTTCTCGTCGGTCCTGCGCAAGGGATATGACAAGGACGAGCTGTCGGACCGCATCAACGAGGTGGCGGACCTGCTGGCCCTGACCGATCTGCTCGACCTGCGTCCCGCCGAGCTCGACGAGCCGCAGCGCCAGCGGGTCGCCCTGGGGCGCGCGCTCGTCCGTGAGGCGCACGCGTACCTGTTCGACGCGCCGTTCACCGCCCAGCCGGAACGGGTGCGCACCCACGTCCGATCGGTCACGACCCAGTGGCAGCAGGAGGCCGGACGGACGTCGATCTTCACGACCAGCAGCGTCGAGGAGGCACTCAGCTCGGCCGACCGGGTCGCCGTGATGCACCAGGGGTTCATCCACCAGGTCGGGACGCCGCGCGAGCTGTACGACCGTCCGGCCGACATGTTCGTCGCGGGCTACCTGGGCGCCCCGCCGATGAACCTGGTCCCGGCGACCCCCCAGGGCCAGCAGCTCGTGATGCCGCTGGGCACGATGCTGCTCGACGACGCACTGGTCGAGCGCATCGGGGACCGGGGCCTCGTCGTGGCGGGCATCCGACCGGAGCACTGCCACGACGGCACGCACCCGGCCACCACACCCGTGACCGACCGGGTCGAGTTCACGACCCGCATCGACGACATCGAGTGGCGTGGCAGCTCCCAGTTCGCCTACCTCGGCTACGAGATCGCCCCGGAGGTCGAGGCGTCGCTGACCGAGGTCGAGGACCTGCTCGAGTTCGGCCTGTTCCAGAACTTCCTCGTCGCACAGCTGCCCGCTGACAGCGAGCTGCGCGCGGGGATGTCGATCCGTGTCGTCATCCCACGTGGCAGAGTGCAGGTGTTCGACCCCCAGACCGGAGAGAACCTGACCCTGCCATGACCGCCAGTCGCGCCCAGCACGCGCTCGCCGGGGCTCTGGCCCTCGTGTGCGCGGTCGCCTACGGCGCGCTGACGCTGATCCGCTTCCATCGCTTCGCGATCAACTCCTTCGACAACGCGATCTTCGAGCAGGTCATCAAGAGCTACTCGCGACTGAGCACGCCGGTCGCGGACGTCAAGGGCCCCGGCTACAACATCTTCGGCGACCACTTCTCGCCCGTGACGGCGCTGATCGCGCCGTTCTACCGGGCGTTCCCATCGGCGCAGACCGTCCTGCTCGCCCAGGTGGTGCTGATCGCGATCTCGATCTACGTCATCGCGCTGCTGGCGATGCGACGGCTCGGGACGCCCCTCGGCCTGGTGATCGGGATCCTGTACGGGTTCTCCTTCGGCCTCCAGTCCGCCGTGCAGGTGAACTTCCACGAGGTCGCGTTCGCTGCGCCCCTGCTCGCGATGGCCGGCGCCGCCTACGTCGATCGGCGCTACGACCGGGTCGTGTGGTGGTCCCTGCCACTGCTGCTGGTCAAGGAGGACCTCGGTCTGACCGTCGCCGTCATCGGGGCGGTGCTGTGGCTGGCGGGCGAGCGCCGCCGCGGTGTCGTGCTGGCGCTCGTGGGAGTGCTGGGCTCGGCGCTGCTCGTCCTGGTCGTCATCCCGGCGTTCAACGGCTCGGGGGAGTACACGCACTCCACGCTGGGCGAGCGGGGGCTGCTGACGACTTTGTTCGACCAGGTCGACCGCAAGGCGGCGACGGTCCTGCTGACGGTGGGAATCACCGGGCTGGCGGCGCTGGCCTCGCCCTGGGTGCTCCTGATCCTGCCCACGCTCGCGGGCCGGTTCATCAACGACGTGCCGTACTACTGGGGCACGGAGTACCACTACTCGCTGGTGCTGATGCCGGTCGTCTTCGTCGCGATGATCGACGCGATGGTCCGCTGGCCGCGGCTGCGATGGGCGACGGTCGTCGGCGTCGTCGTGAGCGGGTTCATGATGATCAACTCGCCGCTCTCGGTCCTGGTCGAGTCGGAGACGTACGAGGACCCGCCGCGGGCCGACAGCGCCCGGCTCGTGCTGTCACTGGTCCCCAAGGGGGCCAGCGTCGAGGGCGACATCGGGCTGCTGAGCCACCTGGTCACCGACCACACGACCTACTGGGTCGGGACGGTCGGCAGTGGCGACGTGAAGCCCGAGTACGTCCTGTTCGACGTCCAGGCCCCCATCGGCTCACCCAAGGACGTCGCGGCGTACGCCGAGAAGGCCCACGGCGGCACCTACGACGTCATCTTCGAGCGCGACGGCTACGTCCTGGCCCAGCGCCGCTGACGCGTGGGTTGCGCACGCTGACGCGTGGGTTGCGCGGTGCGCAACCCACGCCTCACGGTACGCAACCCACGCGTCAGCGGATGGGGCGGAGAGAACTTCTCAGGGGTGGGTCATGCTCATGACGTCGAGGGCCTTGTCGAGGTCGGCCTCCGAGACCTCGCCGCGCTCGACGAAGCCCATCTCCACGACGACCTGGCGGATCGTCTTCTGCTCCTTGACGGCGGTCTTGGCGACCTTGGCGGCGTTCTCGTAGCCGATGTACCGGTTGAGGGGCGTGACGACCGACGGTGAGGACTCGGCCAGCTCGAGGCAGCGCTCCTCGTTGGCGGTGATGCCGTCGATGCAGCGGTCAGCCAGGACGCGCGAGGCGTTGCCGAGCAGGCGCATCGACTCCAGGATGTTGCGCCCGATGACCGGGAGCATGACGTTGAGCTCGAACGAGCCGGACGCACCGGCGGTCGCGATCGTGGCGTCGTTGCCGATGACCTGGGCGGCGACCATCAGCGTCGCCTCGGGCAGGACCGGGTTGACCTTGCCGGGCATGATGCTCGAGCCGGGCTGCAGGTCGGGCAGGGCGATCTCGCCCAGACCCGTGCGGGGGCCCGACCCCATCCAGCGCAGGTCGTTGCAGATCTTGGTCAGGCTGACCGCGATCGTGCGCAGCTGGCCGGACATCTCGACGAGGCCGTCACGGGCGCTCTGCGCCTCGAAGTGATCGACGGCCTCGGTGATCGGCAGGCCCGTGTTGGCGGCGAGGATCTCGATGACACGCTGCGGGAAGCCGATCGGCGTGTTGATGCCCGTGCCGACGGCGGTGCCGCCCAGCGGCACCTCTGCGGTGTGCGGCAGCGCCGACTGGACGCGCTCGATGCCGCGGCGGATCTGCGCGGCGTAGCCCGCGAACTCCTGGCCAAGGGTGACCGGGGTGGCGTCCATCAGGTGGGTGCGGCCGGACTTCACGACGGACGCGAACTCGGTCGCCTTGGCCTCCAGCGACGTGGCCAGGTGGTCGAGCGCGGGGATCAGCTCATTGGTCGCGGAGGCCGTCGCCGCGACGTGGATCGACGTCGGGAAGACGTCGTTGGACGACTGCGAGGCGTTCACGTGGTCGTTGGGGTGGACGTCCTTGCCCAGCGACTTGGTGGCAAGGGTCGCGATGACCTCGTTGGTGTTCATGTTGCTCGACGTGCCCGAACCGGTCTGGAAGACGTCGATGGGGAAGTGTGCGTCGTACGCACCGGTGGCGACCTCGTCGGCCGCGGCGACGATCGCATCGGCTATGTCCTGGTCGAGGATGCCCAGCTCGGCGTTGGCGGTGGCGCAGGCGGCCTTGATCTGCGCGAGCGCGCGGATCTGGGCCGACTCGATCGGGGTGCCGGAGATCGGGAAGTTCTCGACTGCTCGCTGGGTCTGGGCGCGCCAGAGGGCGTCGACGGGAACGCGGACTTCACCCATGGTGTCGTGCTCGATGCGATATTCGGTCATGGCGGCACGATATCGCTGCGGCGGTGCGCTTGGGGAAGCAGGACGCCGCTCGGGTCAGAACGCCGAGATGGTCGCGGGGGCGCGCTGCGGCCGACTGAGTGCCCGCACGAGCGCGCTCTGGCCGCGACGCCGCAGCGCCACCCCGGCGAGCAGCTGGACGATGTGCTCCGCCACGACGGCGGGGAAGACCACCGGTTCGGCGTCGATGCTGGCGGCGAGGTCGTCGCTGTGGACGACCAGCTCCATCGCCCGGGTCACGAGGAAGTCATCGGTGCCCAGCGACCAGCCCTGCCACGGGATCAGCACGGTGTCGGGGTCGCGCGTGGCACCCAGCGCAGCGGGGAGCTGCCTGATCAGCGGCTCGATCTCGGACAGCACCGTGTCGGGGCCGGTGTGGGCGGCGGTGTTGCCTTCGTCGCGGATCGACGTGTTCGCCTCGTCGTGCGGCTCAGCGCTGACCCAGGCGGCCCGGGCGTAGTGGTCCAGCAACGAGATGGGTGCCTCGTGGGCTGGGGGCCGTGACAGCAGGGTGGTGACGTGCCGGATCTGTGCCAGCAGGTGATGCGTGAGACCCCCGACCGTCATGCCTGCGCACGCGCTCTCGAGGTGCCATGTAGCGGTCACCTCCTGCCTGCTCGCCAGCTCGTGGGCGATCCGGCAGGCGGCAACGAACTCGTCACGGTCCAGAGGCTCCATGCCCCGGACGCTAGTCGCCGGGCCCGACGTCGTCACCCCCGACGGCCGGTGAGGATCCAGTAGTGCTCGCGCCTGCCCTGGAGCACCACCGGGACGGCCACGGCGTCGACGTCCAGGAGGTGCTCGGCCATCACCCGGCGCAGCTGCTCGGAGTCGGCCATCGACCACACGCACAGCTGTCCGTCCGGCCGCAGCCGCTCGGCGCACGTCGCGACGAAGCCGGGCCCGTAGACCGCTGCGTTCTTGTCGTGGACCAGGAAGTCCGGTCCGTTGTCGACGTCCAGCACGATGGCATCCAGGCTGTGCACCGGTTGCGCGGCGACGACGGCGCGGACGTCGTCGACGACGACCTCGAGCCGTGGGTCGCCCAGCAGATCGGCTCCCGGGATCGTGCCGTCGCGCATCCGGTCGACGATCTCGTGGTGCAGCTCGGCCACCACGACGTGCTCGACATCTGCATCGGCCAGCAGCTCGCGGGTCGTGAAGCCGAGGCCCAGTCCGCCGACCAGGACGCGCCTCGCGCCCCCGTCGAGGACGTGCCGGGCCAACAGCCGTTCCGAGGACGTCTCCACGTCGTCCATCACGAACACGCCGTTGACGCGCAGCTCGATCGCGCCGTCCTCGCGGCGCCGGAGGGTCACCTGGTCCATGGCTCACAGCCTAGGCAGGCGGTCAGGCGGGATAGATGGCCACCTCGCTGGCCTTGACGGCGAGGAAAACCTCGGCACCGGGCAGCAGGTCGAGCTCGGCGACGACCGGCGCGGTCACGTCCGCGCTGATCTGGTCGGTCTGCACCCGCACCTGCGAGCCGTGCGGCTCCAGCTCGCGCACGACGGCCGCGAAGACGTTGCGCGGGCTGCCGGTGGGCCGCTCGCGGTGGACGCTGACCGCGCCGGGGGAGAACACCGCGACGGCCGCAGCGCCCTCGGTGACCGTCGACTCGTCGTGCAAGCCGGCCACCAGCAGCCCGCTGGGCGTGCGGACGGCGCCGCCCTCGACCAGCCCGCGGGCCAGGTTGAGACCGGCGATCCCGGCGCCGAAGGTGCTGCGGGGGCGGGCCAGCACGTCCTTGGTCGGGCCCTGCTCGACGATGCGACCGGACTCCATCACGATGACGTGATCGGCCAGCAGCAGTGCGTCCAGCACGTCGTGGGTCACGATGACCGCGCTGCGGCCGGCCAGCACCCGTCGCAGCACCTGCCGCATCGCCGGGACGACCGTGATGTCCAGTGCCGCCATCGGCTCGTCGAGCAGCAGCAGGCGGGGCTCGGCGGCGAGTGCCCGGGCGATCGCGACCCGCTGGGCCTGACCGCCCGACAGCGCGGACGGCTTGCGGCCGGCCAGCTCGGTGGCGTCGACCCGCTCCAACCAGGTGCGGGCGAGCTCGCGGCTGCGTGCCCGGGACGCTCCGGTGCTGCGCGGCGCAAAGGCGACGTTGTCCAACGCGCTCAGGTGCGGGAACAGCAGCGGGTCCTGGGCGAGCAGCCCGGTGCCGCGCGCATGCGGCGGCAGCCACGTCCCCGAGGCGGTGTCGAACAGCGTTGCGTCGTCCAGCGTCGCGCGGCCCGCGTCGGGGCGCAGGATGCCCGCGATCACGGCGAGCAGGGTCGACTTGCCGGAACCGTTGGGTCCCAGGATCGCGACCGTGTGCCCACCCTGGACGTCGATCGAGACGTCCAGGCCCCGGGCCGCGACCGTCGCCGTCAGGTGCAGGCTCACGGGGCATCGCTCCTGGTGCCGCGGACCAGCCCGATGACCAGCACCGCCACGACGACCAGCACCAGCGACAGCGCCACCGCGGCATCGGGATCGGACTCGCGCTGCAGGTAGATCTCCAGCGGAAGGGTCCGGGTCACGCCCTCCAGGCTGCCGGCGAAGGTGATCGTCGCGCCGAACTCGCCCAGGGCGCGGGCGAACGACAGCACGGCGCCCGCGGCCAGCCCGGGCAGCACCAGCGGCAGGGTGACGCGGCGCAGGACGGTCGTGGGACGCGCGCCCAGCGTCGCGGCGACGATCTCGTACCGATCGCCGGCCGTCCGCAGGCTGCCCTCGAGGCTGACGACCAGGAACGGCAGCGACACGAAGGTCTGCGCGATCACGACCGCGGTGGTCGAGAACGCGATCTGCAGGCCCAGCACCTCGATCGTGTGGCCCAGCAGCCCCTGCCGACCGAAGGTGTACAGCAGCGCGATGCCGCCGACCACCGGTGGCAGCACCAGCGGCAGCAGGACGAGCGAGCGCAGCAGCGACTGCCCCCTGAACGAGGTCCTGGCCAGGACCAGGGCCATCGGCACGCCGAGCACGATGCACAGCAGCGTGGCCGTCGCGGAGGTCCGCAGGCTCAGCAGGAGGGCTGCCCGCGACGACTCGGAGGTGATGAGCGACCAGAACTGGCTCCACTCGACCCGAGAGGCCAGCGCGACGAGCGGCAGCACGATGAACAGGGCGCCGGCAGCGGCGGGCACGAACACCCACCGGGGCACGCCGGAGTGCTGCGGGGACGACATGGGCGCCTAGGGTGCGCCGAACCCGGCGGCGGCGAGGATCGCCTGTCCCTCGGGCCCGGTGACGAAGTCGGTGAACGCCTCGGCCGTTCCAGCATGGTCGCTGCGCCGGACGGTCGCGATCGGATAGGTGTTGACGACCTCGGACGACTCGCCGAACGGGACCCCCTGGACCTTCTTGCCGGCGGCCTTCACGTCGGTGACGTAGACCAGGCCCGCATCGGCCTCGCCGGACAGGATCTTGCCGAGGACGTCGGTGACCGACTGCTCCTCGCTGACCGGCTCGATGTCGACGCCGGACTCCTTCTCGACGGCCTCGGTCGCGGCACCGCACGGCACCGTGGGCGCGCAGACGACGACCTTGACGTCGGGGGAGGCCAGATCGGCCAGCGTCCGGATCCCGGCCGGGTTGTCCGGCGGCGTGGCGATCTCCAAGGTGTTGCTCGCGAAGTCGCGCGCGTCACCGTCCAGGACGCCCGCTACTCGCGCGGTGTCCATCGTGGCCTCGTCGGCGGACGCGAAGACGTCGGCCGGTGCGCCCTGTTGCAGCTGGGCCAGCAGGTCGGAGGAGCCGGCGAAGCTGAAGCGCACCGTGACCTCGGGGTTCTGCTTCTCGAACGCTGCGCCGATCCGGGTGAACGAGCCCTTCAGCGACGCGGCGGCGAACACCGTCAGCGTCTCGGGCGCAGGCGAACCGTCGACGTCCTTGATGCCGTCGTTGGAGCAGGCGGCGAGCGTCGTGGTCAGCACGACCGCCACCAGAGCAGCTGCCAAGCCCTTCATCCGAACGTCTCCAGCGACTCGATGATGACGTTGGTCGACTTGATGACGGCCACGGCGACGGACCCCGGCTCGAGCCCGAGCTCGTCGACGGCCTCGCTGCTCATCAGCGACACGACGCGGAAAGGGCCGCACTGCATCTCGACCTGCGCCATGACCGTGTCGGCCTTGACCGCGGTCACCAGTCCCACGAACCGGTTGCGGGCGGAGCTCTGGCTGCCGGACGGCTCGGCGACCGACCGTGCCTTGGCGAACTCGGCGAGCTCGCGGCCCTCGATGGCCATCCGCCCCGACGCGTCGGTGACCGACGTCAGCGCTCCGCCGCTGATCCAGCGGCGGACGGTGTCATCGCTGACCCCGAGGAAGCGGGCCGCGTCCGAGATCCGCACATGCGCCATGAATGGCACTCTAGAGCATCATCTGCGGAGGTCGGGGCGATGTCACTCCGCAGCCGGGCCGCCGATCCCGGCTGCGCGGGCGCGCTCCATGTCATCGGCCAGCCGGGGCTGCTGGTACGGCCCGGGTGCACGGAGGTGGTCGATGACGTTCTGCACCGACACCGGGTCCTTGTCCTGGCTCATCTTGATCTTGCACTCGAACCGGTCGACCGGGATGCGCAGGCCGACCGTGCCGCGGGCCACCGGCGCGCTGGACTCGCGGTCCAGCCACATCGGCTCGTCGACGTGCTGCTCGAAGTGGGCCGTGAGCCGGGTGAGGACGTCCAGGTTCTCGTCCGCGTCCAGGATCCGCGGCGTCCCCCAGCAGTGCAGCGCGCTGAAGTTCCACGTCGGGATGCGGCTCGAGCCGGGGGCGTACCAGCTCGGTGACACATAGCCGTGGGCTCCTTCGAACACCACGAGCACCTCGTGCTCACCGAGGCCGTGCAGCTTCTCGTCGGGTCGTCCGACGTGGGTCACCAGCGTCAGCCCGTCGGCCGCCTCGTCCAGCAGGACGGGGTAGCGCGACGCGACCAGCTGGCCGTCGTGATGGCTGATCAGCATCGCCCACGGGTTCTCGGCGATGAGCTGACGGGCCACCTGCTCGTCCGTGGTCGCGTACTGCGGGTTGGGCCTCATCGCGTCGCACCGCCGTGGACCCGCTCGGTCGTCCGGACGATGGCGTCGATGACGGTCGAGTACAGCTGCACCGGCAGGTCGTGCGCCATGCCGGCGATCTCGAGGTGCTCCGCGCCCGGGATCGCGTCGGCCGTGGCCTTGCCGCCCGAGCGGTGCACGAGCACGTCGCTCAGGCCGTGGATCACCAGCGCCGGCAGCTCGAGCCGGCGCAGGGCCTCGGTGCGGTCCGGCTGCGTCAGGATCGCCAGCATCTGCCGGGTGACACCACTGGCGGTCCAGCCACGGTCGTACGTCTCGAAGGCGCGGGCGCGCGCCGACTCCTCGTCGGTCGGGAAGGCGGGGGAGCCGATGACCTTAGAGCCCTTCAGGGACCGCTCGACATATGACTCACGGGTGCGCCCGGCCGGCGACAGCATCACCGGGTAGACCTTGGGGTGCTGGAAGCCGACGGTGCGGCGCCCCGTCGTGGACATGATCGAGGTCAGCGACAGGGCCCGCGAGGGATGCTCGATCGCGATCGTCTGGGCGATCATGCCGCCCATCGAGATGCCGACCAGATGGGCGCGCTCGATGCCCAGGTGGTCGAGCAGGCCCAGCGCGTCGCCGGCCAGGTCGCTCAGCGTGTAGGGCGGAGTGACCCGTCCCAGCACCGGGAGACCGGTGAACGCGCGCACGACGTCGACCCGGCTGACCGGGTGCTGCCGCAGCTTGGTCGAGCGTCCGGTGTCGCGGTTGTCGTAGCGGATCACGAAGAAGCCGCGTCCGGCCAGCTGCTCGCAGAACTCCGGGGTCCACCAGCCCATCGGGCCGCCGAGCCCCATGATCAGCAGGATCGCCGGATCGTCCGGGTCGCCGAAGGTCTCGTAGCACAGGTCGATTCCGGAGGGCAGGGATGCGAACAGCTCTCCGGACCGGCTCATGTCAGTGCTCGTAGTCGATCGCGGAGTACGCCTGCAGCTTGCCGAGCTGGTGCTCGCTGGTGATCTTGCGGATCGTGCCGCTGCGCGAGCGCATCACCAGCGACTCGGTGTATGCCTTGCCGGCGCCGTAGCGGACGCCGTTCATGAGCTCACCGTCGGTGATGCCGGTCGCGACGAAGAAGCAGTCGTCGGCGGTGACCAGGTCGTTGGTGTGCAGCACCCGGTCCAGGTCGTGGCCGGCGTCGAGGGCGCGCTGGCGCTCGTCGTCGTCGATGGGCCACAGCTTGCCCTGGATCGTGCCACCGATGGCCTTGATGGCGCACGCGGTGATGATGCCCTCGGGGGTGCCGCCGATGCCGACGAGCAGGTCGACGCCCGTGTCGGGACGCGCGGCCGTGATGCCACCGGCGACGTCGCCGTCGATGATGAACTTGATGCGGGCGCCGGCGGCGCGGATCTCGTCGACCAGGCCCTGGTGGCGGGGGCGGTCCAGGACGCACACCGTGACATCGCTGTTGGAGATGCCCTTGGCCTTGGCGACCAGGGCGATGTTCTCGGCGACGGGCAGGCGGATGTCGACGACATCGGCCGCCTCGGGGCCGGCGATGAGCTTCTCCATGTAGAACACGGCGGACGGGTCGTACATCGAGCCGCGCGGCGCCACGGCCATGACCGACACGGCATTGGGCAGGCTCTTGGCGGTCAGGGTGGTGCCGTCGATCGGGTCGACCGCCACGTCGCAGGCCGGGCCGGTGCCGTCGCCGACCTCCTCGCCGTTGAACAGCATGGGGGCTTCGTCCTTCTCCCCCTCGCCGATCACGACGACACCGCTCATCTGCACGGTGTTGATCAGGGAGCGCATCGCGTTGACCGCGACCCCGTCGGCGCCGTTCTTGTCACCGCGGCCGACCCAACGGCCGGCGGCCATGGCTCCTGCCTCGGTCACACGGACCAGGTCGAGGGCGAGATTGCGGTCTGGCGCCTGGGCGGCGGGCTTGAGGCTGTCCACAGGCTCATCGTAGCGGGCGCGCGCTCAGGGGCTGCCGGCCATGGAGGCAGCACGGCGTCGACGTGGGTCCGCCGCGTAAAGTGGCAGCGCCGACGTCGCTGGGACGTCGCTGCTGTGGAGGTAGACGTTCATGAGCTCGACCACTTCGTCGCGCGGGAATCCCGCGTTCGGCGACATCGTCCGATCGATGGTGGTCATTGCCGTGATCCTGCTGGGTCTGTACGGCGTCGGGCAGCTGTTCACCAACGACGACAAGGTCGAGGCCGAGACCGTCGACTACGCCTCGGTCGTCGCCCAGGCCCGACCGGCGGCGACCTTCCCGCTCGCGGCTCCCAGCGAGCTGCCGAAGGGATGGCGCGCGACGTCCGCCCGCTTCCAGACCAATGGCTGGCACCTGGGCGTGCTGACCGGCAGCGGCGACTACGTCGGGCTCGAGCAGCTGCGGGCCAGTGTCGATCGCTCGGTCGACAAGTTCGCCGACGGCAGCAAGCCCGCCGGCACGGCGGAGGTCGCCGGCCAGACGTGGACCGTGCGCAGCGGACCCAAGGGCCGCTGGACGTACGTCCGTTCCGAGGACGGGCTGACGACGCTGGTCAACACCACGGCGTCCCGCGCGGTGCTCGAGCGCTACATCGCGTCGCTGTCGACGTCCTGATCGTTCCCGGTGGCCTTGGCCAGCCGGGCCCGGGCGCCGTCGAGCCACTGCTGGCAGATCGCGGCCAGCTGCTCGCCGCGCTCCCACAGGGCCAGTGACTCCTCCAGGCTCGTCCCGCCCTGCTCCAGGCGGGACACGACGGCAATGAGCTCGTCGCGGGCCTGCTCGTAGGGGACGTCGGGGGTCCCGGAGCCGTCAGGGGTGGTCTCAGCCATGGTCGCCGTCCTCGGTGGGGGTCGTGGTGGTCGGATCGTTCTGCGTGCTCTTGACCAGCGTGGTGATCGTGCCGTCCGCGACCCGGATCGTGAGCTCGCCATCGGCCGGCACCTGCCGGACGGACGTCACGACGGTGCCGTCGCCCAGCTGCGCGACGCTGTAGCCGCGCTCGAGCGTGGCCAGCGGTGACAGCGCACGGACGCGTGCCAGGTGGTGGACGATCTCGTCGCCGGCGCGATCGAGGCGGTGCCCCAACGAGCGCCGGGCCCGGTCGCGCCAGTCGCGCACGACGTTCTGCTCGGCGTCGACGAGCACACCCGGCTGGGCCAGGACAGGACGTGAGCGGAGATCGGCCAGGCCACGCACCTCGCGCTCGATGCGGGTACGGATCGCGACCGATGCGCGCTCGCGCATCATCGCGACCCCGGCGAGCTCCTCGCGGACATCGGGGACGATGCGCTTGGCGGCATCGGTGGGGGTCGAGGCCCGCAGGTCCGCCACCAAGTCCAGCAGGGGGGTGTCGGGCTCGTGCCCGATCGCGCTGACGACCGGCGTCCGGCAGGCGTGGACGGCGCGGATCAGCGCCTCGTCCGAGAACGGCAGGAGATCCTCGACCGAGCCGCCGCCGCGGGCGATCACGATGACGTCGATCGACGGGTCGCCCGACAGCTCGGCCAGCGCCGCCATGACGTCACGGGCCGAGTCGTTGCCCTGCATGAGCGCGTGACGGACCACGAAGTGGACGTCCGGCCAGCGCAGCCGGGCGTTCTCCAGGACGTCGTGCTCGGCGGCCGAGGCGCGTCCGGTGATCAGGCCGATGCCGCGGGGCAGCAGCGGCAGGGTCCTCTTCAGGCGCGGGTCGAACAGGCCTTCGGCGGCCAGCAGCTGCTTGCGCCGCTCCAGCCGGGCGAGCAGCTCGCCCTCGCCCTGGGGTCGGATCTCCCGCAGGTCGAGGGCGAGGCTGCCCCGGGGCGCGTAGAACGTCGCCTTGGCGTGGACGACGACCCGCGAGCCCTCCGTGACCGGCGCAGGCGAGGCGTCGAGCACCGCGGAACGGCAGGTGGCCTCGATCGAGATCTTGGCCCGCAGGTCACGCAACGTCAGGAAGCAGATGCCCTGACGGCGGGTGAGCTGGGCGATCTCGGCCTCGACCCAGACCGCCCCCAGACGCCCGATGTATCCGTCCAGCAGCTGGGAGATCTGGCGCAGCGGGGCAGGAGTGTCCGCGCTGGTGTCGAGGGCCATGCGCCCACACTAGGACGTCGTGACGCCTCAGCGGGCGGTGGCCGTCGCCATCTTGGCGGTCGCGGTCGAGATCTTCGTGGCGACGTTGCCGGCGGGCCGGCGAACCACGTAGCCGCTGGACCAGATGCTGTGCTTGCCCACGGGGACGCCCGTGCGCTGCGCCTCCCACATCTTGCCGCCGCCGGCGTAGATCGCCGAGTGGTACGCCGTCTTGCCGCGCATGAAGATCATGATGTCGCCGGGCTTCTTCTTGCTCTTGGGCACGCTCTTGCCGGCGGACAGCTGGGCACCGGAGGTGCGGCCGATCTTCTTGCCGGCCTTCTTGTAGACGTACTGGACGTAGCCGGAGCAGTCGAACGAGCGCGGGCCGGCGCCGCCGTAGCGGTAGGCCTTGCCCTTGAGCTTCTTGGCGTGCTTGAGGACCGCGTGCGCGCGGCTGTCGTGCTTGTACTTGACCTTGACGGTGGCGGTGTTGGTGTTGGTGCCGGCGAGTGCGGGACCGGACAGGCCGGTCAGGACGATGGCGACGCCCAGGAAAAGGCTCGCGAGGGCGCGTGAACGCATGCGCATAAGAGGTTCCTTCGTGCACGCCTGTGAAAGATGACCTGTCGGGTTCAGGCGCGAAGGTTGCCTGTCGGTCGGGACCGATTAACCCCAAGGCTCCGCGGGGGAGCCGCCGTGCTGGGTCTTCCATGCCCGTCGCTGGTGAATCGATGAACTGCGGACGTGACGGGCCTCGGCGCGTACGCAGGGTGGCCCGGGGGGAGCCAACGTCGGCCCACGTTACAACGCTGCCCCCGCCATCGCTCGTCGGGATGGTGTGATAAGAATCGCCCGGAACCCTTGGAATGGCAGGGGACAGCCTCTCAGGAATGATCGGGACAGGGCGTCATGGCGCATCGCCTAGGATGGGAGCCATGTCTTCACAGGTCACTCTCGGCATGCCCAGCGTCGGCGGCAGCGTGCTGCTCGCGGACCCGCGCGGTTACTGCGCAGGCGTCGATCGAGCCGTCATCACCGTCGAGAAGGCGCTGGATCTGTACGGCGCGCCGGTCTACGTGCGCAAGCAGATCGTGCACAACAAGCACGTGGTCAACAACCTGGCCGCCCGCGGCGCGATCTTCGTCGAGGAGCTCGACGAGGTGCCCGAGGGAGCCACGGTCGTCTTCTCGGCGCACGGTGTCTCGCCCATGGTCCATTCCGAGGCGGCCGAGCGTCAGCTCAAGACCATCGACGCCACCTGCCCGCTGGTCACCAAGGTGCACCACGAGGCCCGTCGGTTCGCGAGCGATGGCTACCGGATCCTGCTGATCGGCCACGAGGGGCACGAGGAGGTCGAGGGCACCGCCGGCGAGGCCCCCGACCACATCACGCTGGTCCAGACCCCCGACGACGTCGATGACCTGGAGTTCCCCGAGGGAACGCGCCTGTCGTGGCTGTCGCAGACGACGCTGAGCGTCGACGAGACGATGGAGACGGTGCGCCGGCTGCGCGAGAAGTTCCCGCAGCTGGAGGATCCGCCCAGCGACGACATCTGCTACGCCACGCAGAACCGCCAGGTGGCGGTCAAGGAGATCGCCAAGGACGCCGATCTGGTGATCGTGGTCGGTTCGGCGAACTCCTCGAACTCGGTGCGCCTCGTCGAGGTCGCACTCGAGGCCGGCGCCAAGGCGTCCTACCGCATCGACGACGTCTCCGAGTTCGACGAGGCCTGGCTGGAGGGCGTCGAGCGCGTGGGCGTCAGCTCGGGCGCCTCGGTGCCGGACAACCTGGTGCAGGACGTGCTGGCCTACCTCAGCGCCCACGGGCACCCCGACGCCGATGCCGTCCGCACCGCCGACGAGAGCCTCATCTTCGCGCTGCCGCCCGAGCTGCGCCGCGACATGAAGGCCGCCGGCATCCCGTTCAGCTGATCGGCCCCCGCCGGACGAGCCGGACCGAGGATGAGGGTTTGCGGTAGCCCTGGCTGCCGCAAACCCTCATCTTCAGTCCCTGACGACCCGCGCGCTGCCTCCGCCGCGCCGCTTCGGCTCGGCCACGGCCGTGAGCCGGCCGTTCTTGCCGACCTCGATCGTGGCCGCCGCGCCGATCTCAGCGGCGGATGTGAGCTTGTCGCCCGACGGGGTGAGCTGCTGGCCGAACGGCGCCAGCAGCTTCTGGTACTTCGCGATGAACGCCGGCTCGGCCGGCGTCACGGCGGTGTTGCGCTGCGAGGCACGGGGCGCCGCCACGGCCTGCGGCAAGGACATGCCCAGGTCGATCCGGTTCATCAGGATCTGCAGCACCGTCGTGATGATCGTGGCGCCGCCGGGGGAGCCCACGACGTACTTGACCTTGCCGTCCTCGAGCACGATTGTCGGCGCCATCGACGAGCGCGGACGCTTTCCCGGGATGATCCGGTTGGGATCGGCGGGATCGTAGACGGCCGTGAAGTCGGTCAGCTCGTTGTTGAGCAGGAAGCCACGGCGCGGGACCGTCATCCCCGAGCCGCCGGTCTGCTCGATCGTCAGGGTGTACGCCGCGGCGTTGCCCCACTTGTCGACGACCGACAGGTGCGTCGTGGACACGTTCTCGGTGTCCGCCTTCTCCTGGTGGGCGACGGTGCCGCAGGTGCGGCCGTTCAGCGTGCCCGCGGGCACGGGCCGCGTCGATGCGGCCCGGGCGTCGATCGTGCACCGGCGCGAGTTCGCGAACTTCTGGCTCAGCAGCCGGTCGGTCGGCACCTTGACGTACTTGGCGTCGCCCACGTACTTGGCCCGGTCGGCGAAGGCGCGGGCCGAGGCCTCCAGGTACAGGTGCAGGCTGCGGCCGAGACGCTTGCCGCTGCCGAGCTTGTACGTCTCCAGGATGTTGAGCGCCTCGCCGACCGAGATGCCGCCTGAGGACGACGGCGCCATGCCGTAGACGTCCAGGCCGCGATAGCGGATCTTGGTGGGCTTCTGGTTGCGGACGCGGTACCGCGCCAGGTCCTTGGCCGTCATCGAGCCGGCCGGCGCGGGCAGGGCCGAGGCCGGGTCCTTGCGCGGCGACTGCACGACGGAGGCGATCTCCTTGGCCAGGGCGCCGCGGTAGAACGCATTCGGTCCTCGGTCCGCGATCGACGTCAGGGTGCGGGCCAGGTCAGGATTGCGGAACCGGGTGCCGACGCGCGGGGCGTCCCCGCCGGGCAGGAACAGCTTGGCGGTGTCCGGGAAGGCCCTGAAGCGGTCCGCATTGTCGAGCGTCTGGTTGCGGAACGTCTTGTCGACCTTGAATCCCTGCTTGGCCAGCTTGATCGAGGGGGCCAGCGACTGCTTCAGCGAGCGGGTGCCGAAGCGCTTCAGCGCGGTGTCCCACGTGGCCACCGTTCCCGGGACGCCGACCGCCACACCGGACGAGACGAGCTGCGGGGTGAACGGATAGGGCTTGCCGGTCGCCGGGTCGATGAAGGCGTTGCGGCCGATGCCCGCCGGGGCGGTCTCCCGACCGTCGATCGTGCTGACCTTCTTGGTCTTGGCGTCGAAGTACACGAAGTACCCACCGCCACCGATGCCGGCGCTGTAGGGCTCGGCGACACCGAGGGCCGAAGCCATCGCGACCGCGGCGTCCGCTGCGTTGCCGCCGCGCTTGAGCACGTCCCGGCCGATCTTGCTGACGTTGGCGTCGACCGACGCGACCGCGCCACCGGTGCCCCGGGCGGTCGACTTGCTGCTGCCCGCCGCCGACGCGCTGGGCGGCGCTGCGACCAGGACGGCGGCGGCCACGGCGGTCGCGCTGGTGACAGCCACCAGACGCCGGGCGCGGCGGCGCGGTGAGCGGATGTGGACGACGGGCTCGATCATGGCTTCCCCCCGGAAGACGATGGTGACGTCTGCCGAGCGTACGACCGCTCAGCCCTCGTGGCTACCGCTGCGGGCTGAGACAATGGGTCGGTGGAGACCGCTCTGACATTCGTGACCCTGCTGGCCATCGTGGTGGCGGTCAGCGCGATCGCGGACAAGTTCTCGATGTCTCCACCGCTGGTGCTGATCGTGGTGGGGATCATCGGGTCGTACCTGAGCTTCGTGCCGGACTTCGAGCTGACGCCGGAGATCGTGCTGGTCGGCCTGCTGCCACCGCTGCTGTACGCCGCGGCGATCCGGACCTCGTTGATCGACTTCCGCGCCAATCTGCGCCCCATCGCCCTGTTGAGTATCGGGCTGGTGCTGTTCACGACGGTCGTGGTGGGCTTCCTGGTCTCGGCGCTGCTGGACGTGTCGCTGGCGGTCGGGTTCGCGCTGGGGGCGGTCGTGGCGCCACCCGACGCGGTCGCCGCGACGGCGATCGCCCGACGCGTGGGTCTGCCCCGACGCGTCGTGACGATCCTGGAGGGCGAGAGCTTGGTCAACGACGCGACGGCGATCGTCACGTTGCGGACGTCGATCGCGGCGATCGCGGGCACGGTCAGCGTCTGGCAGATCGGTGCGGGATTCGTCGTCTCTGCCGTGGGAGGCGTCCTCATCGGCCTGGCGGTGGCGTTCGTGGTCGGCAAGCTTCGCCGCCGGATCGAGGACAACCAGACCGATGTCGCCGTCTCCCTGCTGACGCCCTGGGTGGCGTACCTGCCGGCCGAGGAGATCCACGTCCCGGGACTGGACTCCCAGCCGTCCGGCGTGCTCGCGGTCGTGGTGGCGGGCGTCATCCTGGGGCACAAGTCACCGCTGATCCAGTCGGGCGGCTCCCGGCTGTTCGAGCGCACCAACTGGGCGACGATCTCGTACGTCCTGGAGAACTCGGTGTTCCTGCTGATCGGGCTGCAGATCCGGTCCATCGTCGACGCGATCGGCGACAGCGATCTCAGCGCGACCCGCATCACCATCTCGTGCGTCGCGGTGCTCGTGGCCGTCATCGTCCTGCGGTTCATCTGGGTGTTCCCAGCGACCTACCTGCCGCGGCTCATCCCGCGGATCGCCGAGGCCGAACCCAGGCCCTCCCCCCGGGCGACCTTCATGGTCGCCTGGACGGGCATGCGTGGCGTCGTGACCCTTGCGGCGGTGTTCCTGCTGCCCGCGTCGACTCCCGAGCGCGAGGTGCTCGTGCTGATGGCCTTCGTCGTGACGGTGGGCACCCTGCTGCTCCAGGGTCTCTCGCTGCCGATGCTGGTGCGGAAGCTCAATGTGCCCCTCCCTGATCGCCACGAGGACCACCTGCAGGAGGCCACGGTCTTCCAGGCCGTCACCGATGCCGGCATGGCCTTCCTGGACGAGCAGCCCGAGGGGTCGGTCTCCGATGCCGTCATGCACCGGCTGAGGGAACGCGCGACCGATCGCACCAATGCCGTGTGGGAGCGTCTGGGCGGCGTCGAGACGCCCAGCGCCCAGTACTCGCGGCTACGGGCGGCGATGCTCGCGCGGGAGCGCGCCGAGCTGCTGCGCCTGCGCAGCATCGGCACCGTCGACCAGTCGGTGCTCGTCGGTGTCATGAACGCCCTCGACGTCGAGGAGTCGATCCTCGACCGCCAGTCCGAGGGCGAGACCACCGCCGACCGCGAGACCGAGCTGCGCCCGACCTACGATCCCGACGGGGCGTGCAAGCACCTGGCAGTGGCCTGCTCCGTGCCGCAGCCCCGCACGCCGAGCGGCTGTGAGGAGTGCCTGCGCGACGGGACGGACTGGGTGCACCTGCGGCTGTGCATGGAGTGCGGGCACGTCGGGTGCTGCGACTCCTCGACGCAGCGCCACGCGACGGCGCACTTCCACGAGACCGGGCACCCGGTGATGCGCAGCTTCGAGCCGGGCGAGGCGTGGCGTTGGTGCTTCGTCGACGAGGTCACCGGCTGATCGCCGGTGGAGCGGGTCAGCGGGCGGGGTCGCCCAGCACCCGCAGCCCGATGGCGGCCAGAGCCAGTGCCTCACCGATGGCCAGGGTCCACCCGTGGTCGATCGTGGCGGCGATGAGGCGGGCGACGGTTCCGGCACCCGGATCCATGCCGCTGACCTGGATGGCGGAGGAGTTGAACAGGCACACCGCGAACAGGCTGAGGACCATCAGCAGCGGCGGCAGCACGCCGGTCGCGAACAGGCCGCGCGCATCGACGCTGAGCGGGGCCGTGACCACGATCAGGCAAAAGCCCACCGAGTAGAGCAGGTCGAGGCTGCCGTCCCACAGGTCCAGCCCGAGGATGACGGCCATCGCGAGGCAGGCGAAGACGATCGCTCCACGGGCACTCGGTTCGGGCCGGGCCGTGCGAGCGGGCGTGCGGGGTGCCGCCTGCGTCATGGCAATGACCGTAGTTCATCCACGAGCTCAGGCGCTGTCATTGCGCGGGGTGTCGTCTCGACGAGTCGCGGCGAGGTGACGGGCGTGTCGGAGACGTGCATCGCGTTGAAACGCCGTGCGGTGACCAGGAAGCGTGCCTCGATCGACCCGACCGCCTCGTTGTACGAACGGACGGTGCTCTCCAGCGACCGGCCCAGCCGGTCGACGTGGCCGGCCACGGTGCCGATGCGCTCGTACATCTCGCGGGCGACGGTCTGGATCTCGCGGGCGTCGGCGGCCAGCTGCTCCTGCGTCCACGCGTAGGCGACGGTGCGCAGCAGGGCGATCAATGTGGTCGGGGTGGCCAGCACGACCTTCTTGGCCGAGGCGTGCTCCAGCAGCGTCGGCTCGACCTCGAGGGCGGCCGACAGGATCGACTCGCCCGGCACGAACAGCACCACGAACTCGGGCGCCTGGTCGAACTGCGACCAGTACGACTTGGCCGCGAGCTGGTCGATGTGGGTGCGCACCTGGCGGACGTGGCGGCGAAGGTGCTCGGCGGCCTCGGCCTCGGTGTCGGCCTGCGCGGCGTCCAGGTAGGCGTCGAGCGGGACCTTGGAGTCGACGACGACCCGCTTGTCACCTGCCAGGCGCACGACCATGTCGGGGCGCAGCACGGAGTCGCCGTCCGTGACGCTGACCTGCAGCTCGAAGTCGCAGTGGTCGATCATCCCGGCCAGCTCGGCGGTGCGCTTGAGGTGCATCTCGCCCCAGCGTCCGCGCACCTGCGGGCGGCGCAGAGCGGTGGCCAGCGAGGCAGTCTCCTTGCGCAGCGAGTCGTTGGTCAGCCGCACCGCGTCGACCTGCTCGCGCAGCTGGGCGTGCCACTCGATGCGGCTCGACTCGAGCTCGCGCAGCCGCTCGCCGAACCGGTCGAGGCTCTCCTTCACCGGTCCGACGGCCTGCGCGGTCGCCGCGGTGGACAGGCTCAGGTCGTGCGCGGACGCGCCGGGCGCCCGTCGTCCGCCCAGGAGATAGCCGATCGACAGCCCCGCGACGAGCGCGAGAAGGGCGGTGAGGAGGAGGGGGAAGGCATCCATGGTCAGAAGAATGCCCACCAGCACCGACAGAACCCGCCCCCGAACCGCGAGTGGTGGATTCTGGGGATTCCGAGACGGCGTGTCGCGCGCATTTGCGCCACTCGCGGCTGGCTTTGCACCACTCGCGGGAAGTCAGCCCTTGGAGCCGCCGGCGACCTCGTAGCTCCAGACCTCGCTGTGGGTCGAGACGGGCTTGGGTGCGTCGCCCCCGGCCCGCTCGGCCGCCGTGCGATGGCCCTCGGCGAAGGACGGCGAGCTCGTCCAGGCCTGGAAGTCGTCCTCACTGGCCCACCGGGTCAGGACGAGCCACTGCGTGCGGTCGTCGGTGGGCTTGAGCAGCTCGAAGCCCTCGAAGCCCGGGGCGCCGTCGACGGCGCCGGCGCGGGCGGCGAAGCGGTGGGCGAGCTCGTCGCCCGATCCCTCGGGAACGGTGATGGCATTGATCTTGATGACAGTCATGCATCGAGTCTCGCACCTGATAGGAACGGGGGATGGACGTCATCGAGACCGAACGGCTCGTCCTGCGTCCGTTTACGCAGGACGACGCACCCGCACTGTTCGAGCTGTTCTCACTGCCCGAGGTCGCGCGCTGGAGCGGTACAGGACAGCCGATGACGGACGTCTCGGAGGCGATCGCACGCATCGAGCGGATGCCCGAGCGTGCCGGTGGCCATCCCGCCGCAGGCCTGTTCGCGACCGTCCGGCGCGGCACCGGCGCCTTCGTCGGGATGACGTTGCTGGTGCGCATCCCGTCGAGCGCGGGCAACGACCGCGAGGACCACGAGATCGGCTGGCACCTGCACCCGGACGCCTGGGGGCACGGGTACGCGACCGAGGCGGCGACGGCGCTGGTGCAGCGCGGCTTCGACGCCGGGATGCCTCGCCTGGTGGCGGTGACGAATCCGGACAACATCCGCTCGCAGGCGGTCTGCCATCGCCTCGGCATGACCGATCTGGGCCTGACGTCAGACTGGTACGACCGGGAGCTGCGGGCGTTCAGCCTCGACCACCGCCGCTGTGATTGACGCTGCCACGTAGGATCGTCCCTTGTGGCTCTCAGCATCGGCATCGTCGGACTCCCCAACGCGGGCAAGTCGACCCTCTTCAACGCACTGACCAAGAACAACGTCCTCGCGGCGAACTACCCGTTCGCGACGATCGAGCCGAACACCGGCGTCGTCGGCGTGCCGGACCACCGGCTGGCCAAGCTCGCCGAGATCTTCGGTTCGGAGAAGATCCTGCCCGCGACGGTGCAGTTCGTCGACATCGCCGGCATCGTCCGCGGTGCGTCCGAGGGCGAGGGGATGGGCAACAAGTTCCTCTCCCACATCCGCGAGTCCGACGCGATCTGCCAGGTCACCCGCGTGTTCCGCGACGAGGACGTGACGCACGTCGACGGCGACGTGAACCCCGCCAATGACATCGAGACGATCTCGATCGAGCTGGCGCTGGCCGACCTGCAGACGCTCGAGAACGCGCTGCCGCGCCTGGACAAGGAGTCGCGCAAGGACAAGTCGCTCGTCCCCGCGTTCGAGGAGGCCAAGAAGGCCAAGGAGGCACTCGAGGCCGGCAATGGCGTGCTCAAGGCCGGGCTCGACATGGAGCTGCTGCGCGATCTGCACCTGATGACCGCCAAGCGGTTCATCTACGTCTTCAACTGCGACACCGACGAGCTGCAGGACGAGGAGCTCAAGGACCGCATGCGCGCGCTCGTCGCACCGTCCGAGGCAATCTTCCTGGACGCCAAGTCCGAGGCCGAGCTCGTCGAGCTGGGTGACGACGAGGACGCCGAGATCATGCGCGCCGAGATGCTGGCCGACATGGGCGTCGAGGAGCCGGGCCTGGACGCCCTCGCGCGGGTCGGCTTCGAGACGCTGGGTCTCCAGACCTACCTCACCGCCGGCCCCAAGGAGTCGCGCGCGTGGACGATCCCCAAGGGCGCGACGGCCCCGCAGGCCGCCGGCGTCATCCACACCGACTTCGAGCGTGGCTTCATCAAGGCCGAGATCGTCTCGTTCGACGACCTCGTCGAGGCCGGCTCGATGGCCGCTGCCAAGAGCGCCGGCAAGGTGCGCATGGAGGGCAAGGAGTACGTCATGGCCGACGGCGACGTGGTGGAGTTCCGCTTCAACGTCTGAATTGACGCTGAGGCGGGATCAGTCTTCGGTACGCTGAAGGTGGTGGCTCGCGCCACCGACAGCACTTCCAGGTGAAGAACGCCTGAATCTTCGCGGAGAGGCCTGAGCAACTCAGGACACGTCCGGTTGGGGTGCGGCGCATCACGCGCCGACTTCATGCGCCGATGCTCGCCATCGGTTGACGAGAGGACATGCCATGTCATCGAAGGACGAGAAGAACCTCACGCAGGTGCTGGAAAAGATCGCGAAGACCGACGAGCCGCGGCGGTCGATCATGCGGCGCGTGCACGACATCATCGTGACCGTCGCGCCCGATCTGAAACCGCGGATCTGGTACGGAATGCCCGCCTATGCGCTTTCGGCGAGCACGCCAGCACTGGTGACGCTGCGTAACGACGAACGCCTGAATCTCGCCATCACCGAGAAGGCCGATTTCCGGCCCGCTGGTGGTGCGGACGGCGCTCTGATGCCGGCTGCCTGGTACTTCGAGACCTTGGACGTTGACACAGAGAAGCGCATCGCCGAAATCGTCGGCACTGTGGTCTCATGACTGTCGGTGCCCTGCCCGCCTGGGCAGGGCACCGGCCCACCTGTGCTTTTGAGGGCGACGAGGTAGTCAGGACCGCGTCAACGCCTACGTGCCTCGAAAAGCGCAACCCTACGACGCCCTGCTCCACAGCAGGTACGCCTGCGCCAGCTGGGTCTGCACCTGCGGCGCCGCTTCACGGATGGGAGCGACCTGTGGCCGCGTGATCGTCGCAACCGCCACGATCAGGTCCAGCGCGGTGAGGGCCTGCCGGACCACCCCCTCGGCCTTCAGTGCAGCCAGCACCTGATCGAGCGCCTCGACGGCCGGGCGCTGAACCTGCGCCAGGGGAGTGGCGTCCAGGTCGCGGGCGGCGCCGGCCTGCAGTGCGAGGCCGTCGGTCAGCGCACCCAGCTCCATCGACATCAGCTGCGACAAGAGCTGCTCCCAGGACGCTGCTGCGTTCGTCTCGAGCCCGGCTCGAGCCTCGTTCGCAGCATCCAGGATGCCCTCGACGGTGTCCTGGACCACGGCTCGCACCAGATCCTCGCGGGACGGGAAATTGCGGTACAGGGTCGCGATGCCCACTCCGCTCGCCGCAGCGACCGTCTCCAGCGCAACGTCGCCGCCCCGCTCGGCAAACAGGTGCCTCGCCTGGGCGATGATCGCCTCTCTTCGCCGCGCAGCGTCAGCCCTCATCCCAGCTCCTTCAGGTTGACTTGCAGTCTAAACCGGAGGAATATCATCCGTAGATACGGAGGAAAACCCTCCACATAGATGTTTGAAGGATCCATGACAGCTCAAGCGCCGACATCCGGCTCCCATCGCAAGCACGCAGCCATCTGGGCGGGCCTGACCCTCGGCCTCTCGGTCATCCTGCTGGCCCTCCTCATGCTCTTCATCTCGCCCTCTCTCCATTCGGGACCGCGGGATCTGGGGCTGGGTGTCGTCGGGGCTCAGGGGAAGGCCGAGTCGGTCTCGGACGCACTGGAGTCCCAGTCGCCGGGCGCCTTCGCCGTCCAGGCCTACGACAGTGCCGACGCCTTGGAGCAGGGCATTCGGGACCGGGACGTCGTCGGCGGCTTCGACTTCTCGGATCCCGAGGACGTGCAGGTGTACGTGGCGAGCGCCGGCTCGACCGCGGTGTCGGGGACCGTCGGCAACGTCGGCACCATGCTGGCGGACAGCACGGGTCAGACGGCCGAGATCGTGGACGTGGTTCCGCTTCCCGCCGACGACCCGACGGGTGTGGGCATCGGCGGTCTGGCCTTCCCGCTGGTCTTCGGCGGCATCGTGCCGGCCGTGGCGTTCCGCTCCATGCTGTCCGGGAAGCGCGGGTGGATCTTCGCCGGCCTCACGGGCTTCTCGGTCGCCGGCGGGTTCGTCGTCGCTGCGGTCCTGAAGTACTTCTTCGGCAGCATCGACGGCCCTCTGGTCCCGGTCGCGGCCGCCGTCGCCCTCGGCATCGCAGCACTGGCGCTGCCACTGGCCGGCCTCCACGAGTGCTTCGGTCCCAAGGGCTTCACGATTGCCGCGATGTCCATGATGTTCGTGGGCAACCCCTTCGCCGGCATCTCGACCGGCGCACAGTGGCTTCCCTCCGGGGTGGCCACGATCGGCCAGCTCCTGCCCCCCGGCGCTGCCGGCACCCTCGTCCGTTCCGTGGCGTACTTCGACGGCGCCGGCGGAGGCGCTGCGGCCTTGACCTTGGGCATCTGGGTCCTGGTGGGAATCGTCCTGTGGTTCAGCGGCCCGCGCATCGCGGCCCACAAGACCCAGGACGAGGCAGCACTCGCGACCGCCTGAGGTTGTCGGGCCGGAACCCCGGGCGACGGCAGCGGTCGCCGCGAGGTTGCCGATGGCTCCTGGGCCTGATCCGCACGGAGGCGTCAGCGGGTCAGCTTTCGTGGGCGGAAGCGGAGTCGCCGTAGCCGGTGCTCAGGATCAGCGCGCCCGACGCGTACGCCGCCTGGCCGATGTGCTGAACTGCGTCGTCGATGATCGAGATCAGGCGCTGCCCCCGGGTCACCGGCGGATCCCAGTTCCGGTCGACGATCTCGTCGAACGCACTGTCGGGAAGTCGCGACGCGTAGTCGATGAGCGCGGTGAGCGTCGCTTCCAGGTATTCGACCAGCAGGCGCTGCTCATCGACCTTGATCTGGCCGGCCTGCTCGGCGCTGTGGCCATACCCGACGGACTCACCGAGCTCGCCCAGGTCGAACCGGCTGCGGTAGACCTCCCACTGCTGTGCCTCGCCGGACAGATCGGCGAGCTGCACGTCGACCTCTCGACCCGTGTGCCACAGCAGCCAGGCGACGGAGTTGGGGTGGGCGGCCGGATGCATGTTGAGCTGCTCAGACGTCAGGACCGGGAGATGCCGGGCGGCGTCGATGGGGCGGCGTGCGAATTCCGCGAAGACCTCGGAGACGTCCATACGTTCCATTGTGTGCACGACACTCCCGGTCTGCCACTGGTGGGCGCTGGCGCTATTGGCGTAGGTGTCCGGGGAGCAGCGGTGGTGGGTCGGAGCGGTACTGGTGGCCGGTGGGGGTGCGCCAGACGGTGGCTTTGCCGTCGGCGGTGACGGCCCAGCCCGGCAAGGTGGGGGCACCTCCCTGCACGAAGTGCTTGGGGGATTGATGCTGTGGGAGCGGGCGCAGAGGCCTTGGCCGTGTTGTCCTTGACGGACAGTCTGCCGTGCTCGTAGGCGTGGACGTGGTCGTCGTGGCGGACCTTGGCATCCTCCATCGCCGCTACGCGCCTTGTGCGATGGCTCCATTGCCGGTTGGCGGCAGTACTGGTCTCGGGTGCGGATGTGGGCTGAGGTGGTGCGGTCGAACCTGCGGCGGCGGGGTTCGCGGACGGCCAGGGTGCCGTCGACGGGGTCGATGAACAACCGGCGGACGGAGGCGCGGGGCGCGCGGGCGAGGATCTCCTCGGCCACATCGGGGCAGATGGGTCCGTAGCCGGTCAGCTCGACGGGAGTGTCGCCGCCGGCGACGAGGGTCTTGGCGTCCAGGACCAGGTTCAGCTCGACATCACAGGAGTCTGCGTAGGTCAGGCCGGTGACGCGTTCGACGAGGGTCTGGCACATGATCTGGCCGCGGGTGCGGGGATCGCCGGTGGCGCGCAGTCCGGTGGCGTAGTCGTCCAGGGCTTTGTAGGCGGCGAGGATCTGCTCGGCGGGGCCGCGGACGTGCAGGTGCGCGACGCCGTCCTTGTCGGGGAACATCGACACGCGTTGGTCGGCGCGGTTGCGGGTGGCGCGCTGGTGCGCGGCTTCGGCGTCGATGCTGATGACGACGCGGGCGGCAGCACGTCTGGCTTCGGCGGTGGTCAGGCCCGGCAGCTCGGGGCGAGTTCGCCGTCGGCGACGATCAGGTCGTCGACGTGCAGGGAGTCGACTTCGTGGGCGATGCCCCGCACGGTCGCTTCGCTGATCACACCGGTGGCGAAGAGGTCGAACACCGCGGGCATCTGCGCCATCACCAGTGCGACACCGACCTGGGTGCCGGCGGCGGTGGGCCCGATGTTGCGGGCCATCGCGACCTCGCCGATGACCGAAAGGGTCGGGTCTCCGGTGCCCAAGGGCATCAGCTTGGTGCGTTCGGAGTGCAGTCCGGCGATCTGCGCGAGCTGTTCGGCCTGCAGCGCCCGGATTCCACGATCGAGGGCCACGATCGCGTCGATCCGGTGGCCGCCGCGGTCCAGAACGGGGTCCCCACCGAAGTCGTGGGCGCGCACCTGAGTCAGTACTGACTCGGTCGGCGCGTCCTTGAACATACCTCCGTCGACCCGCAGTGGCACTGCCCAGCAGGGGGCCTTGGCCCCCATCGTCATGGACTGAAGAGCGCGGCGGCGCGGGCTGGGCCATAGTGCACAGATGACATCCGTTCTGGGCAATGCCGTCGACTCGCTGAAGCAGGCCTACCGGTCCAGTGGTGCCGACAGGCCGTTCGGTGACCCGCTCCGCTCCCACGGCGTGGCGATGGAGGGGTACTTCTGGCGATTCACCGATCCCGTGTCCGGGCGCGTCGTGCTGGCGCTCAACGGGGCGAACGACGGTGCCCGGGGGACGTGGTCGACGCTCGGGCTCGCGTCCCATCCCAACGGTTTCCTGCACACCTGCGTGCACCCGCTCAGCGCGACGGCCCCCGACAGCCTCGGAGTGTTCGCCGGTGATGCCTTCCAGGGCACCGCAGATCGTCTGCGAGTGGACCTTGCACCGGATGCCCGCCTCGACGTCGAGGTGCGCGATGCGGTGCCGTGGCCGCGCCGGAGCTTCGGCGGCTCCAGCGTCTTCCAGTCCGTTCCCGCGCTGAACCAGTACTGGCACCCGTGGCTGCTGGGCGGCTCGGCGCACGGACGCGCTGTGGTGGGGGACGAGACCTGGGAGCTCGACGGGTGGTCGGTCTATGCCGAGAAGAATTGGGGCAAGGGCGGTTTCCCGGACTCGTGGTGGTGGGGACAGGCGCAGGGATTCGCCGAGCCGTCCGCGTGCGTCGCGTTCGCGGGTGGTGAGGTCACGGCCGGACCCATCCGGACCACCGTGACGGCCGTGGTCGTGCTGCTGCCGGACGGGCGACTCATCCGGCTGGGTGATCCCGTGGTGTCCCCGGTCCGCGCCGAGGTCACCGACGAGCGCTGGGTGCTCCGCGGACGCAGCGCCCAGTGGCGCGTCGACATCGAGGGTTCGGGCAGCCTGGACCAGGCGCACGTGCTTCCTGTCCCTCTGCCCGGCGAACGACGCAACGTGCCCGGCGCGATCGAGCACATGGGCGCCACGATGCACGTGACGGTGCGCCGCCGGGGCCGGATCGTCTGGGAAGGCACGTCGGACCTCGCCGCCCTGGAGCATGGTGCGATCGACCGAGCCCGCGCCGAGGTGCTGCGCCGCGGGCATGGCGAGGACGCCGTCGACGCGCCGCCGGTCCGTGACTGACAGATCGGCCAGGATGTTGTCGAGCCGGCTGACGAGGGACAGGTGCCCTTCGTCGTCGAACAGGTGGGCCCTCAAACTCCGGTCGGGCGCACGGATCACTGAATCAGATCAGGCCGCGCAGGCGAGCCTTCAACGAGTCCTCGACGGCCTGGGTGACCGCCCGCTGCACCTGCCGCTCCAGGCTGTCCTGGTCGTCCAGGTCGGACAGCAGCTCGCGCAGATCCAGATCCTTGATCGCCCGGACGAGGACGTCATCGGTCTTCAGCGCCTTGTCGATCACCGAGTCCGGCAGCGCGCGGATGGCCGCCTCGAGGAAGCGGTTGAGGTTCGCCGAGTCCAGCGCCTCGTCGACCAGGTCGGACGCCGGCGGCAGGGAGCCGTCCGCCTTCATCTGCCTGACGGCTCGCAGCAGGCCCTGACGCAGCGCGTCGATCTCGGCGTCGGTGCGCTCGTCCGACTGCGCGAGCTCCAGGGTGAGTGCCTCCCGGCTGATGCCCAGGTCGCAGGCGGCGTTCGCGACGCCGCGCACCACGAGACGTTCGGTCAGTCCGTCGATGCCACCGGCTCGCGAGACGACGGGACGCTCCGCGCACGCATCCGCCGGCTGCAGGGGCTCGTACGTCCCGCCGCCGTGGGCAAGCTGCACGCCGATCACCCCGGCGACCAGCAGCACCGCCGCCACCGGCAGGGCGGCCCACCGGGGAAGCGCGCTCATGACGTCCTCCGCCGGCGGAACGGGATCACGGTCAGCAGGGCAGCGACGGCGAAGCCCGCCCCGATGAGGAAGGAGTCCCGGAAGGCGTGGGTCGCTGCCCGCTCGACCTGGCCGGTCAGCTGACGCTCGAGCCGGGCGACAGCCGGACGGTCCCCGGGGTCGACGTCGAGCGTCGCGAAGGCCCCGTGCAGATCGGGCACCTGCTGCTTCTGCTCCGTCAGCACCCGGCCCAGCGCCTGGGCCACGGCGATCTTGTCGTCCGGGGGCAGCGGAGCATCCAGCACCAGCGAGGTGATGGCCTCCTGGGCCGGCTCCTGCGCATCGCGCAGATCGGCGGTGAACACCGGCGTCAAGATGGCGAGCCCGAGGACGACGCCGATGTGGCGGGCGCCGATGGTCCATCCGGCGTGCCGCGCGCGCGGCAGGCGCATCTCCAACGCCTGGGACGTCAGCCGGTCGACGGTCATGCCGAGCCCCAGGCCCACCAGCGCCTGGGGCGCGATCGTCCAGGCGAGATCGGACGACGGGGGGATCGCGAGCCCGACCAGGCCGCCGGCGACCAGGAAGCAGCCCACCGCGACCTCGACGTCCGGTGGGGGGCGCAGGAGCCGGACGACCAGGGCGGCCCCAGCCCTGGACCAGCAGCAGCACCAGCAGGAACAGGGCCGCGGTGAGGGCGGCCGACATCAGCGCGAGCGTCAGGTTCGCGCGCACGAGCGGGCGGTGCCGGTCGGACTCCTCGAGCGGGGCGGACGCGACGCTGAGCGCCGCCGGGACGGCCAGCAGGGCGAACGGCACCTGCACCACGAAGATGGCCTGCCACGAGATGGCCTGGGTCAGCAGCCCGCCGACGACCGGACCGGCCGCCGTCCCGATCACGCCGGCGGTCACCCAGGCCGCGACGCCGCGACGCTCGCCCCGCTCGGTCACGAGCTGCTTGAGGCAGCCGACCAGGGCCAGTGCGCCGCCGACGGCCTGCACGCACCGCGCGATGATCAGCACCTCGATCGAGCCGGCCAGGGCGCACCAGGCGGACGCGCCGGCGAACACGGCGATGCCCGCGGCGCTGAAGACTCGCGGCGGCACGCGGACGAACGCCGCAGCCGCCGGCACCGCGGCCAGGCCAAGCACCAGGTTGTAGGCGATCAGCACCCACGCGACCTGCCCGACGGACGCATCGAGGTTGAGCAGGATGTCGGGCAGCGCGAGCGTGACGATCGCGGAGTCGGCGAGCACCATCGCCACGGTCACGGCGAGGAGGGAAGGCACGGCACGACGCACCCGGTCATCCTGTCAGCGGGTGCGCCCGGGCGCGAACCGCACCGGATGGACGCGGCTGGCGTTCAGTCGTCCGGGTGGATGCTGCGGGTCTCGAGCCGGCGACGCTTGCGGTGCAGCAGGTCGCTGACGTAGATCTTGGGCAGGATCTTGGCGAGTGCGAGCGCGCCGTACACCAAGGTGTTGATCGCCACGAATGCCGCCAGGATCGCGACCTCCTCGTGCTGCAGGACCGACTCGGGGATCAGCGCACCCGTGGACAGCGCCCCGGCGGCCGTCACCGGATCACCTGCGGCGGCACGGTCTCGGGCGGCAGCGTGTGGACGACGTGCTTCCACTTGGCGCTGCGGCCCAGGGCGATGTCCAGGATCCCCTTGACGTACACCACGTTGAGGACGGCCGCGAAGCACAGCTCCGGCAGCAGCGTCGCGCCGAGCACCCGGGCCTTCCAGCCTCCGTGCCAGACCGTGACGACGCGCTCGACCACGAACACCAGCCCCAGCCCGATCCAGAACGGGAACCAGATCCAGCTGTCCTGCGCCAGGACCATGAGGATCGACAGGGCGAAGTACGCACCCAGGGCGATGACTCCGTAGCCGATGCCGAGCTGCTGGATCCAGTAACGGAAGGTCTGGGGCGTGATGCCGTAGGCGCCCAGGTTCTCCACGGCGCCGCGCTGCCACCGCAAGCGCTGGGCCCACAGTGTGCGCCACGTCGGCATCAGCTCGGTGACGACCGTGCACTCGGCAGGGGACACCATGAGCGCGCCCAGGGACTTCAACGCGATCGTCAGCTCGTTGTCCTCGGTCAGCGAGGTGGTGTCGTAGACGTCTCCGGTGCGCCCGGGCAGGTAGAGGCCGCGGCTGGCGGCCACCGCCCGCAGGGCACGCGGACGAAACAGCGACGCGGTCCCGGTCAGGACGAACACGAGTCCGCGCCGCCGCCGGATCTCGCGGCCGTAGCGGATGTACTCGTTGCGTTGGAGCTGCGCGAGCAGGCCAGGGCTGTCGTCGCCGTAGAACAGGCCACCGACGGCCATCAGGGCGCGGTCGTCGCCCAGACGGGCGACCGCGGCTGCGAGGAAACCCTGATCGAGGCTCGTGTCCGCGTCCATCACCATCACGACGTCGTTGTCGCCGAGCCCGGGCAGCACCCGGGTCATCGCCTGGTTGAGTGCACCGGCCTTCTTGTGCACGTTGTCGACCGACTCGATGACCTCGACTCCGTGCCGGAGGGCGATGGCGACCGTCGAGTCGGTGCAATTGTCCGCGACGACGATGATCCGTTCGGGAGGATGCGACTGGGACGACAGCGACACGATCGTCGCCGCCAGCGAGGCCTCCTCGTCGTGTGCGGGGATCAGGACGGTCACGGTCACCGGGCCGGCGTAGACGTGGGCGGTGGCGGCCATGACGAGTCGCGGCGACAACGGCTTGTGCAGCGGGTCGGTGGCCCGGTGGGAACGGTTGACGATGGCCCGTTCGAGCGAAGCGATGCCCGCCGCGAACAGCAGCGCCAGGGCGATCGCCGCCACGATGACGTCGGCCGGCGGGGCGACCGTGTCGTAGACGACGTTCCAGACCCCGAAGACGATGCCGTCCTGATGTGCTCCGGCGACCGGGGGATCCCCGGACGCGACCGCGAGCCAAAGCAGCAGAGCTGCGCCGCTCACGACCGCCAGGATGACCAGGCCGACCGCTCGATGAAACCGTCCTACGCCCATGGGGCCCACTCCCGTTGTGCGTCACCCTACCGCCGCCGGGCGGGCCGCCCGACCACGCCGGGCTCAGTCCAGGGCGGCGAAGGACGCCAGGACCTCGACCTGCCGGACCAGGAAGCGGCCCTCGTCCAGCTTCTTGCGGCGCATCCAGGTCGTGACCTCCAGATTGCACTTGCTGGCATTGCAGGAGCCGCACGCCGGGACCACATTGGCCAGCGTGTACCGGCCGCCGCGCGAGATCGGCAGCATGCAGTCCTTCTGCAGGGCCTTGCCCGACTCGCCGCAGTAGGCGCAGCCGCCCCACGCCGCGGTCAGCGCGCCCCACTGCTCCGCGGTCAGGTCGCGGTCGACCTGTGCCATACGACGCTTGCGCCGACGCGCATAGGTGGCTGCTCGGGTTCGGGACGGCACGTGCTGATCGTACGGCCACCGACGGTGTGGACGACCCGGCGACATGTGACCGGATGTCCTGGGTCGCGGCGCGCACGTGTGCGGTTGCGCACTTGCGCGGTTCACGTGCCCAGCTGTCACACGCTGTTACTGTCGGCGGATGAACCGTCGTGTCGTGGGGACCGTGGTGTGGATCGCCCTGCTGGCAGGGGCGGCAGGGTGCGGAACGGGCAGCGATCGCGCGCGGGGCACGTGCGACGAGGCTGACCCGGCGGCGGTCAAGGAGGTCATGTCCCAGGCCCGGGCGGACTACCGGACGAGCGCCTCCGACGCGTCCCCGGAGATTCAGATCGACCACCTGGAGCTGCTGGGCTCGGGATCGGCGCGGTTGCCCGAGACGAGCCGGGAGCACGGCGCCGATCGGCTGCTTGCTGTGCTGGTGAAGACAGTTGTCGGTGGCGAAGCGGCGTCCTACAGCGCCGGAAGCGTCAACGAAGTCGTGTTCTTCGCAGCAGACGCGAAGGGCGATCTGCTCGGTCCGGTGGGTAGCCACACTGCCAGCCGTTTCGATCTCGAGGCGCCGGACGACCCCGACTGGACCGCCTGGGGTGAGCAGATCGAAGACTCGAAGCTCGCGTTCGAGCTGTTCACGTGCCTGCAGCCGGCGGACAGCTGACAGCCCTGGCGGGCGACCTCTGGTCTGGCTACGCTCGGCCCCATGCCCGCACCGAAGGTCGCCGACGTCGATGAGTTCTTCGCCCGGCTCGGCGATGTGCAGCGTCCGCACCTGGGGACGCTGCGCGGGCTGAGCCTCGAGGCGGCCGCCGGGTCCGGCGTCGTCGAGGAGCTGAAGTGGAACTTCCCGGCGTACACCAAGCAGCAGATGCTGTGGATGTTGCAGGGGTTCAAGCACCACTGCTCGGTCCGCTTCCCGGTCTCGTTCTTCGCGCCGTACCGCGACGAGGCGTCCGCCGCGGGCTACGAGGCGATCGAGGGTGCCCTGAAGATCCGCTGGGACCAGGACGTCCCCGAAGCCCTGATCGGTCGTCTCCTCGCAGCCCGGATCGACGACTTCGAGGCCGGCAACACCGCGTGGTCGGTGCCCGGTCAGCACAGCGGCAAGAAGAAGTAGCCGGGCATCGCCGCGGACACCGGCGCGACTACGATCGGGCCGGTGAGCCAGACCGAGACCGCCGAGATCGTCGTCATCCACACCGATGGCGGGTGCACCCCCAACCCGGGTCCCGGCGGCTGGGGAGCGGTGCTCCGGATGGGCCAGCACGTCCGCGAGATGTTCGGTGGCGACCCCGAGTCCACGACCAACAACCGCATGGAGCTGACCGCCCCGATCATGGCGCTGGAGGCCCTGACCCGGCCGGTCACGGTGCACCTGCACACCGACAGCACCTACGTCCGCAGCGGCATCACGCAGTGGGTCGCGGGCTGGGAGCGCAATGGCTGGCGGACCGCGTCCAAGCAGCCGGTCAAGAACGTCGATCTGTGGCAGCGGCTCAAGGCCGCGTGCGACCGGCACGAGGTCGAGTGGTTCTGGGTCAAGGGCCACTCCGGGGTCGCCGACAACGAGCTCGCCGACCAGCTGGCCACCAAGGGAATGCTCGAGGCGATGGGCCGTTGACGACTGACTCGCGGCCGAACGGGTAACTCACTGCCATGAGCGATCCCATCACTGCACGCAACGACACCGACGACAGCACTTCCGACGAGGGCGGACAGCTGGCCAATCCCGGCCCCGTCCCCGCTGAGCCCGAGGACTCCACCGACACCGGTGAGGGACGCCCAGGCGATCTCTCGGCCGAGGCCGGCCCCGATCAGGACGATGCCGGCGGCGTCCTGGAGGAGTGATCCACCGCCAACCCACGCTGGGCCTGACGTTTTGACCGACACACCGACGGTGTGTCTGCCAAAACGTCAGGCCCAGCGGCGTGTGGGGGTCAGGCCCGGTTCTCGAGAGCCTCGGTGAGCAGGGCGACGAGCGCCTCCATCTGGATGTCGGCCGACGACGAGATCTCCTCGTCGGAGCCGTCCAGGGCCCGTGCCGCCAGACCGGCCTTGCTGTCGATCAGCTCGGCGATCTTGCCGTCGATCGTGTGCGCGGCGATGATCCGCCACGCGGTGACCGGCTCGCCCTGACCGATGCGGTGCACGCGGTCGATGGCCTGCGTCTGCTCAGCGTCGGTCCACGACAGCTCCGCCAGGACGACGTTGGAGGCGACCTGCAAGTTGAGGCCGACGCCCGCGGCGGTCAACGAGCAGACGACGATCTCGACCTCCTCGTCGTTGACGAAGGCGTCGATGTTCTCCTGGCGCGCCTTGGGGCTCTGGTCGCCGCGGATCGAGGAGTACTTGATGCCGCGCTTGGCGAAGGTCTCCTCGGCCACGTCCATCACGTCGATGTGCTTGGCGAAGAAGACGACCTTGCCGACGTTGCGGGCCAGCTGGGCGGCGTAGTCGGCGGCGAGCCCGGCCTTGGCCTGGCCGATGCGGCGCATCATGCCGAAGACGTTCTCGCCGGTCTTCTCGTCATCGCTGTCCTCGCGCTCCCAACGGGCGACGCTGCGGACCAGCTCGTGGTCGATGCCGTCGACCGTGACGCCCGACGTGCGGGTCTCCAGCGCCCGGTCGTAGCGGGCGACCAGACGGCGGGCCAGCTCGCGCTCGGAGTCGCGGATCGAGCGACCCACCGCATCGTCCAGCTCCACGGGCAGGTCCGCGATCCGGCGGGCGGGGATGTCGGCGGCCACGTCGACCTTGCGGCGCCGCACGATGCCCATGCTGATGACGCTGCTGCGCGCTGCTGAGTAGAAGCCCGAGTCGGCGGGCGTCAGCCCGGTGTCCTCCAGCTTGTCCATGAGCTCGGCGAGCGGCTTCTTGTCGTCGATCCAGCCCAGGAACTGCCAGATCGCGCGGAAGTCCTCGATGTCGTTGATCAGCGGTGTGCCGGTCAGCGCCATCAGCAGGGGCCGGACCGTCCGGGTGCGGATGCGCTCGGACAGCTCTAAGGCGTGCTTCGAGCGCTGGGACGACTTGTTCTTGATGAAGTGCGCCTCGTCGATCACCATGCCGCGGAAGCCGAATTCACCCAGCCAGCCGACGTGCCGGTCGAGCACCTCGTAGTTGACGATCACGATGTCGGCGAAGCCGTCGATCGAGTCGCCGTCGCCCTGGATGACGGTGGCCTTGCGGTTCGGCGTCCAGATGCCGACCTCACGGGCCCAGTTGGTCTTGACCACGTTCGGGACCACGACCAGCAGGGGATAGGCATCGGCGGCGTGGGCGGCGAGCAGCGCCTGGGCGGTCTTGCCCAGGCCGGGCTCGTCGGCCAGCAGGAAGGTGCGGTGTCCTTCGGCTGCGGCCGCCACGACCTGCGCCTGGTGCGGCATCAGCTCGTGGCCGCCGGGCGTCATCAGGAAGCCCGGCTCCGGCAGCGGCATGCACGACGAGGCGCCGCCGTACTCGAAGGCGCGGAACAACGGCCCGAGGAGCTCCCACGTCGCCAGCCGCTTGGGGCTGGAGGTGCGGTGCACGGCGGAGAAGTCAGGGGCGAGGAACGGGTTGGCCAGCTGCCGCGCGATGACCGACTGCGGCACGACCCGGCGCTCCGGCGCGGCGGCGGCGGGGGCGTCCTCCGAGGAGCTCTCCTCGACGGGAGCCTCGATGCCCGCGGCCTGCAGCATCTCGGTGCGCAGGGTGTCGGCGGCGTCGGTGAAGACGGCGTTCTCGTCCAGCAGGGGGTAGACCGTGGGATCCAGCGCGACGGTCTGGGCCAGGATCGTCGCGACCCCGTCCAGCCGCTTGAGCTGCTCGGCGCGGTGCGCCTCGGTGGCGTTCTTGTCGTTCTTGACCCGGGTGCGCTCCTCGCGGACCAGCACGGCGACGACCTGGAACTTGGTGCGACCCGAGGGGCTCAGCGGCCCGCGCTGCGCCTTCGCCTCGACCTCGCGCACGGCCCGCGCGAGGACGCGGATGATGTCGCCCTTCTCGAGCGGACGTGCACTGCGCTGCTGACGTGGAGCAGTGCGGGTGGCGCCGGCCTGGCGCTGGCCTCGTCGAGCCAAGAGTTCCTCCTGTGGACGTCAGACCTGCGTCCGACTGTGCGGCGGCACCGGGCCCTGCTCGTGGACCGTGACGAGAAGCGAGCCGGACGAGGTGGTCGCCCTGCGCGCTGTCGGTCGACCGCCGGGAACTGCGCATCCGGCGGACGCCTGTCATGGGCGTGCCGTTCGAGGAACGACATCGACCATGGCCCTGGAGCAGTCATCGTCGCTGGATGCAGCGACACTGCGGGTTCGGTGTCCTGGACCATGTTACCCCTGCGAGGTGCAGGACGCGCGAGAACCCGGCAACGTCAGGACGGCCTGGGCCGGGATCGTTCCTAGGCCGGCGGGGCGGTCTGCGGGCCCGAGTGTCGGCCGGCCGGGTCGGACCGGTCGACACCATCGGGGTCCTCCGCGGATCGTGGCGGGGCCAGCCACACCGCGAACAGGGTGGTGATGGGAACCGCGAGCACCAGGCCGATCGCGCCCACGAGCGTCCGCACGATCTCCTGGCCGATCTCCTCGGTCGTGGCGATGTCGGCGAGGCCGCGCTGGTACGCGGTGGCCAGCAGCAGGACGGTCATCGCCGAGCCGGCGTACGCGAACACCAACGTGTAGACGCTGGACGCGATGTGGTCGCGTCCGATCCGCATCGCGGAGGCGAACAGCTCGGCGGCACGGGCCGCGGGCCGGGCTGCCCGCAGCTCCCACACCGCGCTGGCCTGGGTGACGGTGACGTCGTTCAGCACGCCGAGACCGGCGATGACCATGGTTCCCGCGACGATCGCCGACAGCGAGATGTCGGGGACGGTGGCGATGAGCCGCTGGTCGTCCTCCGACCCGACGCCGCTCAGCTGCGACCAGCCCGTCGCCGCGACCCCGATCAGCGCCGTCAACAAGATGCCCATCAAGGTGCCGAACAGCGCCGACGTCGTGCGGATCGAGATGCCGTGGGCGAGGTACAGCACCACGATCATGATGACGGTCGACCCCACGACCGCCACGGCCAGCGGTGACTCGCCGGCCAGGAAGGCCGGCAGCATGAACTCGGTCAGCGCGAACAGCGTCACGCCGATGCCGACCAGCGCGAACAGCCCGCGCCACCGGGCAACGACAATGACCAGCAGCGCGAAGATCGCGGCCAGGCCGAGCAGCGGCACCCCGCGGTTGAAGTCCAGGAACTCGTACGAGGCCTCCTGCCCCTGCGGCTCGATGCGGATCAGCTGCACCTCGTCGCCCACGTCGATGCCCGCGCGGTAGCGGGAGGCGTCCAGGTCGAACGTGCCGGTGCCGCCGGGCACCTTCGCGGTGACGCGCGCGCAGTCCCCGGCGAGCTCGACCGTGCCGTCCGGACCCTCGCCGCCGCTGTTGCACTCGAACGGCACGACCTTCGTGACCGTGCCCTCCACGGTGCTGACGCCCTCGGCGCCGTACGGGTTCTGGTCGCGCGGCACCTGGTCGGCATCCGGCCACAGCACGATCATCGCCACGACCGCGGCGGCGGCGATCACCGCGACGACGGCGGCCAGCCAGATGGCGAGGCGGCGGCGGGGCGGCCCGTCGGAGGCTGGTGAGTGCGAGTGCGAGTGCGAATGTGCCACCATGACAGCGTGCCAGAGGACGACAGCGAGCATCTCCCCGGCGCCGTCGGAGGCGCTACCCGCATCGGTCGCACGGTGCGCCGGCCCACGGGGCCCTGGACGCCTGCCGTGCACGAGCTGCTGACGTATCTGCACGACAACGGGCTGCGCGGCGTGCCCACGGTGCACGGCCTGGACGACGAGGGACGTGAGGTCCTGGAGTACGTGGAGGGCCGCGGCGTCCCGATCGACCGGGAGATCGTGCTCGACTCGGTGCTCGAGGAGGCCGTCGTGTGGCTGCGCGACTTCCACGACATCGTGGAGGGCTACCGGCCGTCCGGCCCGCGCACGTGGCGCGGGGGCGAGGCCGAGCTGGAGCCGGGCCAGATCATCTGCCACCACGATCCCGGCGCCTACAACTGGATCATCCAGAGCGGGCACTTCGTGGCGATGATCGACTGGGACATGGCCGGTCCCGGACGACCCATCGAGGACCTGGCCTTCCTGGCGTGGACGGCGATCCCGCTGTACCGCGAGATCCCCGCCGCAGACGTCGCCCGCCGACTCGACATCCTGGTCGAGGCCTATGGCGAGTGGGGCCCGATGACGGTGCTCGAGGCGGTCGCCGAGCGGATGTCGGTGGCCGCGGACCGCATCGAGGCCGGGCAGGCCCGCGGCGACCAGGGCTTCATCAACCTGGCGAGGGTCGGCGAGCCGCAGCGCACCCGCGACCGGGTCGCGGCCTTCCGGGCACGGCTGCCCGAGATCGAAGCAGCTCTGTGAGCAGGCCTGCTCTGGCGGAGGCGCTGGACCTTGCGCCCCACCCGGAGGGCGGCTGGTACCGCCGCACGTGGGCGTCGCCGGTCGAGGTGACCCTCCCGGACGGCCGCGTGCGCCCGACCGCGACGCTGATCCACTTCCTGCTGCCCGCGGGGGAGTCGTCCGCGTGGCACAAGGTCGCCTCCGACGAGCTGTGGATCGCCCAGCAGGGCAGAGTCTGCCTTGAGCTGGGCGGCGACGCCGACCTGCCGGGCAAGGTCACCGGCCAGGTGGTGGGGCTTGATCTGGACGCGGGGGAGGTGCCGCAGGCACAGGTGCCGGCCGGCGTCTGGCAGCGGACCGTGCCGACCGACGCCGATGCGTTGGTCAGCTGCCTGGTGTCGCCCGGCTTCGACTTCGCCGACTTCCAGCTCGAGCCGGCGACGGACTGAAGTCAGGCGCGCACGAGTCGCGGCGTCCCGAACGTGGTGCGGATGCCCGCCGAGTGCAGCACCGAGTCCGGTGCACGTCCGGCGACGCCGGGCAGCCCGGCCACAGCCAGCAGGCTGTCGTCGAGGTGCTCCAGTGTGGCGCGGCGCAGCGGCCACGGGGTGTGATGGTTCGGCAGCCACAGCGTGCGCCCCAGCCGCCGGGTGTGCAGCCCGAACCGGGCCGTCACGAACTCCTCGACGGGGGAGAGCTGCGCCACCGGCTCGCCCACGGTGACACGCATCGTGCCGCCGACGCCACGGGGACCGGGCCAGCGCCGCCGCGTCGTGTACTCCAGCGCGTCACCGTCCCGGCGGATGCGCATGCGGGCCCACATGTAAGGAAGTCCCAGGAAGAATCGGGAGCCCAGGGCGAACAGCAGCCGGGCGGTCTCGAGCGACCGGAAGACGACGCCGTGGCGTCCCTGGCGGTCGACGCTGTACAGCCGCACGTTGGTCTCGGCGAAGTCGCCGATGAACGGCACCCCGGGGCCCCGGGCGAGACCTCCGTGGCGCAGGTGGAACGGGATGAGCCCGACGTAGGTGACGCCGTCGAGGACGTCGGGCCGCGTGCCCGCGGGGAGCAGTCCGGCGACGAGCTCGGGATCGACCGCCCAGTGCACGAAGGTGATGCTGGTCCAGTCCTGCCGCAGGATCCCGGGCCCGGGCAGAGTCGCCGGTACCGGCTCGAACGGCGGCGTCAGGTTGCCTGTCCAGCCGGTTCCGGTCACCGGTCCCAGTGTGCCCTGGCCCTACGATCACGGCATGCTGAGTGTTCCTCGACGCGCCGTTCGCGCCCGGACGCTCGTGGGGACTCCGTCCGACCCGACACGAGGAGAACCGTGACCATCGCCGCAGACGACGTCGACCGCGGAATCGTGCCGGACACGGCGCTCGAGGCGGAGGCCCTGGACCTCGCCCCGCGCCCGGAGGGCGGCCAGCCGTGACGCTGCTGGACGACGATGCGTCGGCCTCCGCCCTGCGCCACGGTCGCTGGCAGATCGTGCTGTTCATCGCAGCGCTCGTGGTGTGCCTCGCCATCATGCTTGCGCACCCCGAGCTGTTCCAGCTCGAGGAGGGCGAGGAGGCCGAGGTGTCCGAGCTGCACGCGACCCTGCGACCGTGGTCGATCGTCGCGGTGGGCGCCATGACGGTCTGGGCGCTGGTCCTGCCCGCGCTGGCGGCGCGTCACCGGCACGCGCTCGCGACCGATCCCGCCGCGCGCCGGTCGTTCCGGGTGGCCTCGACGACGCTGATCCTCCTGCCGGTGCTCCCGGGCTGGCTGCTCTGGGGCCCGGCCGGTCTGGGGGCGGCCGCGATCGGGTTGGTTTGCCTGGTCGCGACGTCGGTGCTGGCGCGGGCTCGCAACACCCAATGACGGCGCACCTACGCGATCCCACGCCTCGCACCACACGTGTGACCTGAGTCACGTCTAGGGTGTTCGCCATGGACTCCCCACTCACCACCGTCGGCCTGCCGGTTGCGCTCGGGATCATCATGTTCGGACTCGGCCTGTCGCTGACCGTCGCCGACTTCCAGCGGGTGCGCCGCCATCCCCGCGCGGTCGCCATCGCGCTGGTGTGTCAGCTGCTGGTCCTGCCCGTGGTGTGCCTCGGCCTGGTCGTGCTGCTGGACCTGCCGCCGCTGCTCGGCATCGGGATGCTCCTGCTCGCGGCCTCCCCGGGAGGCACCAGCGCCAACCTGTTCAGCCACCTGTTCCACGGCGACGTCGCGCTCAACGTGACGCTGACCGCGATCAACTCGATCATCGCGATCTTCACGCTGCCGATCATCACGAATCTCGCGATCGCGTACTACGACCGCGAGGACTCGGTGTCGCTGCAGTTCTCGAAGGTCGTCGAGGTGTTCGCGGTCGTGCTCGTGCCGGTGCTGCTGGGCATGCTGGTCCGGTCCCGGCGGCCCGGCATCGCCGCCGGTGCGGACAAGCCGGTCCGCATCGGCTCGGCCGTCATCCTTGCCGTGCTCGTGATCGGCATCCTGGTCGACCAACGGGACAAGATCGGCGAGTACTTCGGCGACGTGGGACTCGCGACGGGCCTGTTCTGCGCGATCAGCCTCGTCGTCGGCTACGTCGTGCCGAAGCTGCTGGGCGTCACGGAGGCGCAGGCCATCGCCTCGTCGATGGAGATCGGCGTGCACAATGCGACGCTCGCGATCTACATCGCGGTCGAGGTCCTCGACACCACCGAGATCTCCGTGCCTGCGGCGGTCTACTCGATCTTCATGTTCGCGTTCGCGGGCCTCTGGGGGTACCTGCTCTCCCGCCGCACCGCGAAGGTCGCGGTCTAGTCCTCGCTGCGTCCCAGCCACCCGTCGGTGAGCCTGTTGCGGAACACCCCGTCCGGGTCGAGCCGCTCGGCCAGCGCACGGAACTCCGGCAACCGTGGATAGGCCGCGAGCAGCCGTTCCGGCGTCGTCTCGAACACCTTGCCCCAGTGCGGCCTGGCCGCGAACGGGGCCAGCGCGTCGTCGAGCAGGGGCAGGAAGGCCGTGACCGCGGGGACGTCGAGCCGCCAGGTGAAGTGCAGCGCGACGCTGTCCCGGCCGCGGCTGGGGCTGAGCCACAGGCCGTCGGCCGCGATCGTGCGGATCTCCGAGACCAGCAGGATCGGCGCGAGCCGCTCGCGCAGCGCCCGGACGGACGCGATCGCGTCCAGGGCGTCGGTGCGGGCGACCAGGTACTCGGTCTGCAGCTCGTCGCCGTCGCTGGGGGTGAACTCCAGCCGGAAGTGCGGGAGGCGGTCCCACCACGGGCCGGGCAGGCCGAGCTGCCGGGTCGTCGCGCCGGGATCGACGCCGGGCAGCGGGTGCAGCTCCTGCGTGGCGACCTGTGCGCCGAACAGCTCGGTGACCGGGGGCGCGTCCGTGCGGGACTTGGTCCAGATCTGGTGTGGGCCGGTATCGCTCCAGTCCGTGTACATGCTGACGCTGTAGGCGCTGGAGGTGATCTCGTCGAAGTGCTCGGCGACCTCGGCCCACGGCAGGTGCTCGAACAGGTCCTGCTGCATCCAGAACGTCGGGACGATGTCGAGCGTCACGGCGGTCACGACGCCGAGCACGCCCCATGACACGACCATGCCCTCGAAGTCTGGGTCGCCGCGACGGACGTCCATGAGCTCTCCATCGGCCGTCACGAGCCGCAGCCCGGCGACGGCGGCGGCGAGGCTGTGGTTGCGGTCGCCCGACCCGTGCGTCCCGGTCGCGATCGCGCCGGCCACGGAGATGTGCGGCAGCGAGGCGAGATTGGGCAGCGCCCAGCCCGCGGCGTCCAGCTGCTCGACCAGCTCGCCGTAGCGCAGGCCCGCCGAGACGGTGACCTCGCGCGCCTGCTCGTCGATGTCGACGACGACCGGCAGGTGCGCGACCGACACCTGGGCGTCGTCGGTGTCGGCGATGCGGTTGAACGAGTGCCGCGAGCCCAGCGGGCGCAGCCGCGACGCAGATGCCACGATCTCGCGCAGCTCGTCGACCGTGGCCGGCTCGTGGAGCGAGGTCGCGCCGTACGTCAGGTTGCCTGCCCAGTTGGTCCCGGTCACCGGTCCAGTGTGCGCCGCTGCCGGTGACGTCACATCTCGAGGCGCCGGGTCAGCTCGAGGTCGTCGAGGAACCGCTCGTCATGACTCACGACGACGAGTGCCCCGCGGTACGACCGCAGCGCGTCGACGAGGTGCCGGATGCTGGGCAGGTCGAGGTTGTTGGTGGGCTCGTCCAGCAGCAGGAGCTGCGGGGCGGGCTCGGCCAGCAGCAGACAGGCCAGCGTGGCCCGAAGGCGCTCGCCACCGGAGAGCGTCGCTGCGAGCTGGTTGGCGGCGCGGCCCCGGAACAGGAACCTGGCCAGCCGCGACCGGCGCTGTGTCTCGCTGGCTTCCGGTGCGATGGCCGCGATGTTGTCGGCGACGGTCAGCGACTCGTCGAGGACGTCCATGCGTTGCGGCAGGTGGCGGATCGGCACCATCACCTCGACCGTCCCGCCTGTCGGCTGCAGCTCGCCGGCGACGGTGCGCAGCAGCGAGGTCTTGCCGCTGCCGTTGGGGCCGGTCAGGCCGATGCGCTCCGGTCCGCGGACGTCCAGGTCCAGGATCGTACGGCCGTGCGGGGCGCGCAGCTCCCGCGCGATGAGCACCGTCCGCCCCGGCGGCACCGCCGTCTGTGGCAGGTCGACGTGGATCTCCCGGTCGTCACGCAGCCGGGACTCCGCATCCTCGAGCCGGGCACCGGCAGCTTCCGCCCGGCCCTCGTGCAGGCCACTGAGCTTGCCGGCGGCCACCTCCGCGGAGCGCTTGCGGTTGCCCATGACGATCTTGGGCTCCCGCTTCTGGTCGTACATCTTCTGCCCGTACCGACGCCGGTGCGCCAGCTTGCTGTGGGTCTGCAGCAGCTCGCGCTGCTCGGCTCGCAGGTCCGCCTCGGCATTCCGGACCGCCCGCGCGGCAGCGTCCTGCTCGACGGCGACCGCCGCCTCGTAGTCGTCGTAGCCGCCTCCGTACCAGGTGACGACGCCCTCGCGGAGCTCGGCGATGTCGTCCATCGTGTTCAGCAGCGCACGGTCGTGGCTGACGACCAGGAGCGTCCCGCGCCAGGACGAGATCACGTCGACGAGCCGCTCGCGCGCGGACCGGTCCAGGTTGTTGGTGGGCTCGTCCAGCAGCAGCACCGACGGTCGGCGCAGCAGCAGCGCGGTCAGCGACAGCAGCACCAGCTCGCCGCCCGAGAGCGACCCCACGGGGCGGTCGAGGGTGAGGTGCCCCAAGCCCAGCCGGGACAGCTCGGCGGTGGTGCGCTCGGCGATGTCCCAGTCGTCGCCGATGAGGTCGACGTCGTCCTGATAAAACTCGCCGGCGTCCATGCGCTCGAGGGCCGCCAGCGTCGGCGCGACGCCGAGGACGTCCGCGACCGGGCGGGAGGGTTCCGTGCCGGGGTCCTGCCGCAGGTACGCGAGCGAGCCGTCCACGGCGATCGTGCCGGCCTGCGCCTCGAGGCGCCCGGCGATCAGGCGAAGCAGGGTCGACTTGCCCGAGCCGTTGATCCCGACCAGACCGTGCCGGCCGGGGCGGCCGGTGGACAGGTCGAGACCGTGGACGACGACGGTGCCGTCCGGCCAGGCGAAGTGCAGATCGGTGATCGAGATGGAGGTGTGGGCCATGCGTGCGCTCCGAGAGGTCGTGGGATCGCGCGCACCGTCGGCATCGACCGGTGCGGGCGGGGGACTGACCTCAGAGCTTCAACGGACGCTGACCTCGTGGTGGGGGGATGGTGCTTCCGGCCTACGATACCGGCATGTCCGCGGTGTACTTCGATTCCGATGACGACGCCACCGAGCTGGTCGCAGCGCTGGAGGCCGAGGGGTACACGACGACCTTGGAGCGGGAGGCGTTCGCCGGCGAGGAGGACTGGGAGGACCGGGCCTGGGTGCTCGTCGTGACGCCGTTCGACGACCGGGTCGTCGAGCTGGTCGACGCCTCCGACGGCTGGATGCCCGGCGACGAACGGGCGCCTGTCGCCCCGCCGGAGCTGCCCCAGCAGCCGAAGCGCCTCAAGAAGGGCTGAGCGCGTCAGGCCCCCAGGTGCTCCTTGAGGAACTGCAGCTGCAGCAGCTTGAGGTTCTCGGCCACGACCTCCTGCGGCGTCATGTGGGTGACGCCCGACAGCGGCAGCACGGTGTGCGGGCGTCCCGCGGCCAGCAACGCCGACGACAGCCGCAGCGTGTGCGCCGCGACGACGTTGTCGTCGGCGAGGCCATGGATGATCATCAGCGGACGCTCCAGCTGCGGGGCCAGGGGGATCAGAGAGTTGCGGTCGTAGACCTCCGGCTGGGTGTTCGGGTCGCCGAGGTACCGCTCGGTGTAGCAGGTGTCGTACAGGCGCCACTCGGTCACGGGCGCTCCTGCGACGGCCGCGTGGAAGACGTCCGGGCGCTGCAGCACCGCCAGCGCCGAGAGGTAGCCGCCGTACGACCAGCCGGTGATGCCGACCCGTGAGGTGTCGACGTCGTCGGGGTACGCCGCGGCAACGGCGTGCAGGGCGACGACCTGGTCGTCCAGCGTGACGGTCGCGAACTCGTGCAGGACGGCGCGCTCCCACGCGTGGCCGCGTCCGGGGGTGCCGCGTCCGTCGGCGACGACGACGCAGAAGCCCTGGTCGGCCAGCCACTGCGCCTCGAGGAATGCGCGCGCCGACGACAGCACGCGCTGCGCGTGCGGGCCGCCGTAGGGATCCATGAGGACCGGCAGCCGGCGCGAGCCCGGCTGGTGGTCGCGCGGGAACAGCACCGCAGTGCGCAGCTTGTCGTCTCCGGCGTGCAGCAGGGTGACCGACGGCTCCAGCGGGGCAGGCTCGGCCAGCACCCGGATCGCCGCGGGTGCGGCGTCCTCGCGGTGAACCGTGACGGTCGTCCCGACCACGTCGAGCCCCGATCGGACGACCACGGTGGTCGGGCCGCCCACCACGGCCCCGTGCACCGCGGCGCCATCGGTCAGCGGCGTGACCGTGCCGTCCAGGCCGAAGCGGACGACCTGGATCTCGGTCGGCTCCTGCGACGCCGTCGCGATCACGGAGTCGGCGAAGATCTCCACGACCGAGCGCACCTGCCAGCCGTCGGGGGTGACGGGCGAGCCCTCCACCACGACCCGGCGCCAGCCGTCGACGTCGTCGACCGTCGCGAGCCGGCCGTCGGGCAGGAACCGCGGCGCGGACGACAGCTCAACCCAGGCCTCGTCGCGCAGCTCGCGCAGCACCGTCGTGGCGCCGGTCGCGATGTCGACCGACAGGACCTGCGACGCCTTCTGGTCACGGCTCAGCACCTGCAGCAAGGGAGCGCCGTCCGCCGTCCACGTCACCCGGCCGAGGTACTCGTAGGCGTTCCGGTCCCAGACGATCTCGGTGCGGCTGCCGTCGAGACCGACGTGCCACAGGGTCACCTCGGCGTTGGGGGTGCCCGCCGCCGGGTAGCGCTGGGCGACCGGCTCGCGGTCCGGGTTCTCCGGGTCGGCGATGTGCCACGTCTGGACGGGGGCGTCGTCGAAGCGCTCGACCAGCAGCGACGAGCCGTCGGGCGCCCACCAGAACCCGCGGTAGCGCTCCATCTCCTCCGCAGCGATGAACTCGGCCTGGCCCCACACCTGGGTGTCGGTCTCCGGCGACACCAGGGCCCGCTCGCCCTTGCCGTCCACGCCGATGACCCGCAGCGCCCCGCCCGAGGCGTAGGCGATGCGGCGTCCGGTGGGGTCGAGGCGCGGGTCGATCACGGCACCGACGCTGGGCAGCGCGGTGACGGCCTTCGCGCCGAGGTGGACCGCCCACAACCGGCCGGACAGGGCGAAGCACGCCCACCGCCCGGTGTCGTCGACGTCGTAGGCGACCAGCCCGGCGGCCGACTCGCGGCTGCGCTCGCGCCGCGAACGCTCCTCGGCCGACAGCTGCTCGCCGTCCTCGCCCAGCAGGGCGACCGGGTCGACCAGCAGCGACTCGGAGCCGGACTCGACATCGTGCTCCCACAGCTGTCCGGTGCGGGTGACGCCGTCGGGTGTCCGGATGAACCGGACCGTGCTGCCGTCCGGCGACACCGTGATGTTGCGCGGGATCCCGAGCGTGAAGCGCAGGGTGCGGGCGGCCAGTCGGGGATAGGAGACGCTCATGCCCCGATCTCATCACACACGTGATGGGGCGCGACTCGGCCAGTAACCTTGAAGGCATGACCCTGAGTGATCGTCGGCTTCTGCTTGTCCATGCGCACCCTGACGACGAGACCATCGGCAACGGGGCCACGATGGCCAAGTACGCGGCCGAGGGCGTGGGGGTCACCCTCGTGACGTCCAACCGCGGCGAGATGGGTGAGGTCCTGGTGCCCGATCTGGAGCACCTGGCCTTCGAGCGGGACAACGGGCTCGGCGCGCACCGCGAGATCGAGCTGGCCGAGGCGATGAAGGCCCTGGGTGTCACCGACCACCGGTTCCTCGGCGGGCCGGGACGCTTCCACGACTCGGGCATGTCGTGGGCAGAGGACGGCACCGCGACCGCGGCCCACGACGTCCCTGAAGGCGCGTTCTGGCATGCGGACCTGCTGGTCGCGTCCGATCTGCTGGTCGAGATCATCCGCGAGGTCCGCCCGCACGTGCTGGTGACGTACGACCAGTTCGGCGGCTACGGGCACCCCGACCACGTCCAGGCGCACCGGGTCGCGACCTACGCGACCTCGCTGGCCGCCGTCCGCTCGTACAAGCCGGAGCTCGGCGACGCGTGGGACATCCCCAAGGTCTACTGGTCGGCGATGGCCAAGTCGCAGATGGCCGAGGGCATCCGCGCCATGCGTGAGGGCGGTGACACGACCAGCTTCGAGGGCTGGGACCCGGACAACCTGCCGTGGGGATCGGACGACGAGGACCTGGACGCCGTCGTCGACGGGTCCGACTTCGTGGAGGCCAAGATGGCCGCGATGCGCGCACACGCCACCCAGATCGCGCTGGACGGGCCGTTCTTCGCCCTGTCCAACAACGCCGGCACGCAGGTGTGGGGCAAGGAGTTCTACCGTCTGGCCAAGGGCAGCCGCGGGCCGGTCGGCGACTCCGGCCTCGAGGAAGACCTGTTCGCGGGGCTGTAGATCGACGTGATGCGTGCTGCTTTGGTGGTTCTCGGGGCCTACGTGTGCCTGCTCGGTGCCGTGCTGCACCGGCAGACGTGGCGGGCGGCGGACGTGTCATGGCCGTGGGGACTGGTCGTCGTCCTGGCGCTGACCCTGCTGGTGACCCTGGCGGCGGGTGGCTTCTCACGCGTCGGGGGCGCGTGGTTCGCGCTCGGCTGGGCGCTGGTCCTGCTGGCCTTGCAGTGGTCGCCGGACGGCAGCTATCTGGTCGCGTCCGACTGGCTGGGGCTGACATTCACCGGCGGCGGCCTGGGGGCCATCGTCCTGGGCATCTCGATTCACCCTAGGCTGGCGCGATGACCGAGATGGTGGACCAGACAGCATTTCGCGGCGCCCTCGGTCGCTTCGCCAGCGGTGTGACGGTGGTGACGACCGTCCTGGACGGGATCGACCACGCCATGACCGCCAGCGCGTTCTGCTCGGTGTCGCTCGACCCGCCGCTCGTGCTGGTCTGCTCGCACAAGAGCAGCCGGTTCCACGACGCCGTCCTGGACAGCGGAGTGTGGGGGGTGTCGATCCTGGCCGAGGAAGGCATGGCGGCGTCCGCGTGGTTCGCCCACCGGGGCCGGCCGCTGGAGACCCAGTTCGACACCATCGCGCACCGCCGCGGAGACGCGGGGGTCATCCTGCTCGACCAGTCGCTGGCGTGGCTGGAGTGCACGACGGACAGCGTCGTCGACGGCGGCGACCACACCATCTTGATCGGTGCCGTGACGGGGGCCGGGGTGCGCGACGACCTCGACGACCCGCTGCTGTACTACCGCTCGCACTACGGCACGATCGTGCGCTCGCCTGACTCCGAGAAGACCATCGAGGTGGATGACGCATGAGCGAGGACTCGAAGCGCTCCGTACGTGGCGCGGACCAGTCGGCCGAGGACGTCCCCCTGGCCGAGGCCGCGCTGGTCATCGAGAGCGACGAGCTGGATCTGTCCGAGGAAGAAGAAGCCGCACCGGTCGACGTCCCGGTCGAGGACGAGCCGGTGCCCGATGAGCCCGTGGAGGACGAGCTGGTGAAGGACGAGCCCGTGCCCGAGGAGGAGGCGGTGGCCGACGAGCCGGTGGCCGAGGAGCCGGTGGCCGAGGAGGAGGTCCGCGAGGAGGAGCACCTCGTCATCCCGGCGCATGCGGTCAGTGATGACTGGGAGCCCGAGCCGCCGGCACGCGGTGCTGCCCCCACCGAGGGTGACGGCATCGGCGACGGCACCGGTGGCGACGACGCGCCGGCGTCCTCGCGGCACTGGGGCAGGTACCTCCTGCTGGCAGTCCTGGTCCTCGTCGGCGCGGCCTATGTCGCCGGGTACTTCTTGACCGGCAGCCGCATGCCGGCGCAGGCCACGATCGGCGGAGTCGACGTGTCGGGCATGAGCCCGGCCGCGGCGCGCGAGGCCGTCGACGCGGCGTTGACTCCGAACGAGGACCGCGAGATCGAGCTGGTGCACGGCAAGAAGACGTTCACGGTCAAGCCGTCCGCCGCGGGCCTCGCGCTGGATGTCGACCGGTCCGTCGACGAGGCGGGCGGCGCCCGCAGCTGGGACCCGCGCGACATGGTGGCGCTGTTCATCGGCAAGCACGATCACCCCCCCGCGCTCACCGTCGACGAGGACGCCCTGTCGAGCGCTGTCGCCGCGATCGGGGAGTCGGTCGACGTCCCGGTGGTCGAGCCCCAGGTGACCTTTCCCGACGCGAAACCGAAGGCACGGCAGCCCAAGGCCGGACTGGTGATGTCCCGCGAGGACACCGCGGCCGCGATCCGCGCGGCCTACCTGGTCAGCGACGAGCCCATCGAGGTGCCCACGGTGCCCGTCGAGCCGACGGTCGACGCCGACGACCTGGCCACCGCGATGACGACGATCGCCGAGCCGGCCGTCAGCGGTCCGGTGACGCTGAAGGTGGGTGACAAGTCGGTCGCGCTGCCGGTGACCGCGTACGCGCCGGCCCTGTCGATCCGTGTCCGGGACGGCGCGCTCGCGCCCCACCTGGACCCCGACAAGCTCGCCGGCCCGCTCACCGACTCCACGACCGGCATCGGCACCAAGGCCGTCGACGCCACGGTCAAGATCCAGGGCGGCAAGCCGGTCGTCGTGCCCGGCAAGCAGGGCGTGGGCCTGCAGCCCGAGGAGATGGCCACAAAGCTGATCCCGGCCCTCACGCAGACCGGCGACGCCCGTTCGGTCGCGGTCGAGGCGAAGGTCGTCGAGCCGCAGTTCACGACCGAGGACGCGAAGGCGCTGAAGATCACCGAGAAGATCGGTGAGTTCAAGACGCAGTTCCCGTACGCGGAGTACCGCAACACCAACCAGGGGCGTGCCGCCGAGCTGATCGACGGCACGATCATCAAGCCCGGTGAGACGTTCAGCTTCAATGACGTCGTGGGGGAGCGGACCGAGGCCAACGGCTTCGTGACCGGCACGGTCATCAACGGCGGCGTGTTCCGTGAGGAGCTCGGTGGCGGCGTGTCGCAGGTGGCCACGACGATGTACAACGCGGGCTTCTTCGCCGGCATGGAGGACGTCGAGCACCACCCGCACGCGTTCTACATCGACCGCTACCCGGTCGGACGCGAGGCGACGGTGTACTTCGGCAGCCTCGACCTGCGCTGGAAGAATCCCACCGACTACGGCGTGCTGATCCGCTCCTACGTCAAGAAGAGCACCCCGTCGTCGCCGGGCAGCATGCACGTCGAGCTGTGGAGCACGAAGGTGTGGGACAAGATCGAGGCGAGCGCGTCACCGCGCCGCAACGGCCGCACCCCCGGCACGCAGTACGACGACACCAACCGGTGCGTGTCGCAGGCGCCGGTCCAGGGCTTCGACATCGACATCATCCGCAAGTTCATCAAGGACGGCAAGGTCGTCAAGACCGAGAAGGACACGGCCAACTACCAGGCCGCCGACCGCGTCATCTGCGGCAAGAAGCCCGAGCCCAAGAAGCCCAAGAAGTCGGACGACTGACGCCGAGGCGTGGCTTGCGCACGGCGACGCGTGGGTTACGCACGGCGAAGCGTGGGTTACGCGCGGCGACGCGTGGGTTGCGCACGGCGACGCGTGGGTTGCGCACCGTGAGGCGCGTGTTTCAGCGTTCGGAACTCACGCGTCAGCGTTCGGAACTCACGCGTCAGCGTTCGGAACTCACGCGTCAGCGTGCGTAAGCCACGCGTCAGCGTGCGTAAGCCACGCGTCAGCGTGCGGAAGCCACGCGTCAGCGGATGGGGGGTTCGAGGTAGACGTAGTCGTGGTGGTCGACGAAGCCGTAGGGGGCGTAGAGGGCGAGGGCTGCGGTGTTGGAGCGCATGGTCTGCAGGTACGCCTTGTCGGCGCCGCGCTCGAGGGCCCAGGCCAGGGACGTCTCGACGATGCGCCGGGCCAGACCCTGGCGCCGGGCCTCCGGACGCACCTCGACCGCCGACAGCCCGGCCCACTCGCCGGTCACCACGACCCGCCCGATCGCGACCGTCGGCGCGCCGATCGAGACGAAGGCGACCTTCGCCGGACGCTCCATCACGGCTCGCGCGATGGCGGCGTCGTCGACCCGTCCGTAGCCGGCCAGCCAGTCGTCATCGGCGGTGGCCGCCACCCGGGCGTCCGGATCGGCCTGGTGCGCCGGCCCCAGATCGGCCACCTGCACGACCGCCCCGCCGAAGTACCCCTGCTTGCGCACCCAGCCCGCGTCCGCGAACGACCGCTCCTGCGGCGAGTCCACGATGACCTGGGCCTGGGCCGGCAGCGAGCGCTGCGCGTAGAACCGCTCGACCTCTGCCAGGGCACGGTCGAACGGGACGCCCGGCGAGCCCGTCACCGCGACGGAGTTCGCACGGCCCGTGAAGCCGCCCGACGCCCGCAGCTCCCACTCACCCAGCGGTGCCGACTCGATCGCCGGCCAGCCGCGCGAGGTGATGCGGGTCAGCTCCTCGGCGTCCACCGCGACGGCGCGCCGCCGCCGGACCGGACGGTCGGGCACGCGCTTCCAGGTCACGATCGTCGCCACGGCGATGTCGGCCGTCCGCCCGTCCCGCAGCTCGAGCGTCACGGTGTCGTCGTGCACCGACAGGACGTGGCCGATCACATCGGTCATCTCCGGTCCGCCGCTCGGACCGACACCGCCCGTCTCATGGCGGACGACGATGCGCGAGCCGACCTCCTGAGCGTCTAGAGTCATGATCAAAGACTTCCATGCCGGCTGAGGCGGACCTGACTTCAGGGTCCTGAGGCCGTGACGGGATACTGATGTCAGCCTGTCGAAGGAGAAATGCTCGTGACGTACGTGATCGCCCAGCCGTGTGTGGACATCAAGGACCGCGCATGTGTGGACGAATGTCCCGTCGACTGCATCTACGAGGGCAAGCGGATGCTCTACATCCAGCCCGACGAGTGCGTGGACTGCGGCGCCTGTGAGCCGGTCTGCCCGGTCGAGGCCATCTTCTACGAGGACGACACGCCGCCGGAGTGGAAGGACTACTACGGCGCGAACGTGAACTTCTTCGACGATCTCGGGTCCCCCGGAGGCGCCGCCAAGCTCGGCGTCATCGACAAGGACCACCCGATGATCGCGGCGCTCCCTCCGCAGAACCAGGAGTAGCTCCGCATGGCTCGTGTGTCCGAGCGCTTCCCGGAGTTCCCGTGGGACACGATCGCCGGCGCGAAGGCACGCGCCGCCGAGCATCCCGGCGGGATCGTCGACCTGTCGATCGGCACCCCGGTCGACCCGACGCCCGAGGTGGCGCGCGAGGCGCTGGTCGGTGCTGCCGACTCACCGGGCTACCCGACCGTGTTCGGACCGGAGTCGTTGCGGCAGGCCGCCGTCGACTGGCTCGAGCGGCGCTTCGAGATCACCGGCCTGAGCCCGTCGCAGGTGCTGCCGACGGTCGGCTCCAAGGAGCTCATCGCCAATCTGCCGATGCAGCTGGGTCTGGGCGCGGGCGATCTGGTCGTGATCCCCGAGCTGGCCTACCCGACCTACGAGGTCGGTGCGCGGTACGCCGGCTGCGAGGTGCTGGCCGCCGACTCGACGATCGCGATCGGCCCGCGCAAGCCGGCCCTCATCTACCTGAACTCGCCGGCCAACCCGCACGGACGCATCCTGGGCAAGGACCACCTGCGCAAGGTCGTCGAGTTCGCCCGTGAGCGGGGCGCGCTGCTCGTCTCGGACGAGTGCTACCTGGAGTTCGCCTGGGACGACGAGCCGTTCTCGGTCCTGCACCCCGACATCTGCGGCGGCAGCTTCGACGGTCTGCTCGCGGTGCACTCGCTGTCCAAGCGGTCCAACCTGGCCGGCTACCGCGATGCCTTCGTGGTGGGTGACCAGGCGGTCGTCGACGAGCTCCTGGCCGTCCGCAAGCACCTGGGCTTCATGCTCCCGACGCCGGTGCAGGCAGCCATGACGGCCGCGCTGGCCGACGACACCCACGTCCAGGAGCAGCAGCAGGTGTACGCGGCGCGTCGCGCTGACCTGCGAGCGGCACTGGAGTCGGCCGGATTCACGGTCGAGCACTCCCAAGGGGCCCTCTACCTCTGGGCGACCCGGGGGGAGCCGTGCCGCGACACCGTCGCGTGGCTGGCCGAGCGCGGCATCCTGGTCGCGCCGGGGGAGTTCTACGGGTCCGCCGGAGCCCAGCACGTCCGGGTCGCCTTCACCGCCACGGACGATCGCATCGCGGCGGCCGTCGAGCGTCTGACGGCCTGAACGAACTAGGCGGCGCGCCGGGACAGCGCTGCCTGCCGGCGCTCCAGGGCGGCCACGCCCCGGCGGTGCAGCAGCCAGCCGCCGACCACCAGCGCGACGCCGAACGCCAGGAACCCGAGGTCCCACGACAGCGGCGCTCCCAGGTCGTCCCGGACGTGGTGCAGCTGCAGGATGTGGTGGTCGACGACGCCCTCGACGACGTTGAACAGCCCCCACCCGGTCAGCAGCAGCCCCAGGTGGAACGGCAGATTGGGTGAGAGCCGGCCCTGCCGCCAGCTGATCAGCATCGCGATGGAGCCCGCCAGCACGAAGATCCAGGTGGCGGCGTGGAAGAAGCCGTCCGCCAGGGTGTTGACCTCGAGCCCGGCCACGGTCTTCATCGACTCCTCGTGGCTCAGCATGTGGTGCCATTGCAGGATCTGGTGCAGCACGATGCCGTCGACGAAGCCGCCGAAGCCGATGCCCATCAGCAGCCCGCCGGTCCTGGACGGCAGCTCGCCCCGGTGGGTGTCGCTCATCGGGTGGCTCATGCTTGGACCGTACGTGGAACTCGCCCCGCCGCAACCGGGGGAGGACGGCTAGTTGGTCGTCGCGCGCACGACGGACCGCGATGCCTTCGGATCCTCGGCCCAGCCCCGGTCGGAGTGCGCCGCCGTCCACGTCCGCCCGTCGAACGAGATCTTGCTGATGCCCCGGGCGGACGCCTGCCCGACCAGATAGTGCGCGATGGCCCATCCACGCGCCTCGACGTCATCGGGACGCCCGCTCAACGGCCAGGAGGCGCTGTCGCCCTTGCGGGTGACGGTGATGTCGCCGAACGCCGCCCTGACGTCGTCGACGACGGCTGTCGTGCTGCCGATCGAGCCCGGGTTGATCTGGCAGGTGAACTTCGCCGGGCTGTACCCGCGCAGCGACGACGCGAGGGCGCGGGCGTAGTCCTCGTGCTGGGCGTAGGCGCCGGGGTGTCCCGAGCGCTGCACCAGCTGCGCGGCGTCGTTGATGATCATCGACTCGTAGCCGCGCACCTTCACCAAGGCGTCGTAGAAGGCCCCGATCGAGTAGTGGGGGTCCATGATCTGGGCGACGGTTCCCCACCCCTGCGAGGGACGCTGCTGGAACAGTCCGACGGAGTCACGGTCCCCGTAGTCGATGTTGTGGATCTTGGACTCCTGGAACGCCGTGGCGATCGCGATCGTCGTGGCGCGCGGGGGCAGGCCGCGCTGCTGGGCGATCGCCGCGATCAGCGATGCCCACCGTCCCTGCTCCAGATCGACCTGTGCACGGGTCTCTCCGACCTCGGCCACGCAGAACTCGGCCCGCAGCGGCGCACGGTCGCGCACCGCCGTCCCGAACAGCACCAGGGCCAGGACCAGTCCCAGCCCCACGAACCAGCGGAACTTCACCGGCTCGGGCTAGTTCGCGTGCAAGGCCGCGTTGAGCTCGATGCCCGTGCGAGCGCCGCGGGGCCGGGCCTGCAGCACACCGGTCTGGCTGTCGACGAGGAACAGGATGCCGTCCTGGCCGGACAGCTCCGATGCCTTGACGACGGTGCCGTCGGGCGTCGTGACCTTCGAGCCCGCGGTGACGTAGGTGCCGGCCGCGACGACGCAGTCATTGCCCAGCGAGATGCCGATGCCAGCGTTGGCGCCGATCAGGCAGTTCTCACCGACCCGGATGACCTCCTTGCCGCCACCGGACAGCGTGCCCATGATGGAGGCGCCGCCGCCCACGTCCGAACCGTTGCCGACGACCACACCGGCCGAGATGCGTCCCTCGACCATCGCGGTGCCGAGCGTGCCGGCGTTGAAGTTGACGAATCCCTCGTGCATGACGGTCGTGCCCTCCGCCAGGTGCGCACCGAGACGGACCCGGTCGGCGTCGCCGATGCGGACGCCGCTGGGAACCACGTAGTCGGTCATGCGGGGGAACTTGTCGACACTGGTGACCTGCAGGTGCTGGCCGGCGGCACGCGCCCGCGCCCGGGTCAGCTCGAAGTCGGCGACCGCGCAGGGCCCGATCGACGTCCACACGACGTTCGCGAGCAGTCCGAACTGTCCGTCCAGGCTGAGGCCGTGCGGCTTGACCAGGCGGTGCGAGAGCAGGTGCAGGCGCAGCCACACGTCGTAGGCATCGACGGGCGCGGCCTGCAGGTCCTCGATGATGGTGTGCACCACGACCTTGGTGACGTCGCGAACCGGGTCGTCGCCCTCCAGGGCGGTCAGGTCGGTCGGCTCGGTACCGGTGTCGGGTGCGGCACCCAGCTCGGGACGCGGGTACCAGACATCCAGCACCGTGCCGTCGGCCGTCAGGGTCGCCAGTCCGTACGCGTGCGCGCCCGCCTGCTCGGGGGTCGCGTGTTCCACAGAAGTCATGCGGACAACCTATAGGTCACCCGCTAGGACTTCGGCAGTCCGTCCTTGGTGCACAACGAGCCGATGTCGGAGCTGCGGTCCTTGGCGATGAGATCGAACATCTTGGGCGCCCGCACCGGGTCCCACGTCACCGCGAAGTCCTTCAGCGGGACCGTGCAGTTCAGGCCCTTGCCGCTCATCGCCGCCGACAGCGACCACGCGAACCGGCCCAGCGAGATCGGCCCGACGTTCTCACCGATCGTCAGCGACCCGGACGCGCCGGAGGCGACCTTGGCGTAGCGGACGGGGTTGAGGATGGTCCACGGCGACTTGGCCTCGCTCGCGATCGAGCCGAGCACCTCGCGCTGGCTCTGGACCCGCTGGATGTCCTGCGTCGAGTACGAGTGCCGGTTGCGCGAGTACGCCAGCGCGGTGCGGCCGTCGGCGGTCTGGCAGCCCTTCTTGACGTCGAGGCCGGAGTCCTTGTCCTTGAGATCCTGCTTGGGGCAGATCTCGACGCCACCCATCGAGTCGACGACCTTGACGAGACCGCCGAAACCGACCTCGACGTAGTCGTCGACCCGGATGCCGGTGTTGTCCTCGATCGTCTTGACCAGCAGCTTGGGGCCGCCGTAGGCGTAGGCGGCGTTGATCTTGGTGCGCCCGTAGCCGGGGATCTGCACGATCGAGTCCCGCGGGATCGACATCAGGACGCTCGGCCCGCTGCCGGTGTGCAGCATCATGATCGTGTCGGTGCGACCACGGCCACCGCCGTCGCCACCGGTGGACAGCTCCTTCTGCTCGGCCTTGGTCAGGCCGCGGCGGCTGTCCGACCCCACCAGCAGGTAGGTCGTCCCGGACTGCGCGGCGGGACGCTCCCCGCCCGGCTCGGCATCGACCTTGGCGATCTTGCCCCAGGCCCAGACGGGTACGGCCACCAGGAACACGATCCAGGCCAGCAGCAGGATCCCGAGGATCCGTCGACCGCTCCTGCGCTTCCTGGGGGCGCCGGGCGGCTCCTCACCGCCGGACTGGCGTCCCGGCGGCGGCAGGTTGGGGGGTGGCAGCTGCGGCGGGGGAAGCTTCGAGGTGGTCGTGCCGGGTGCCGGACGGCTCTTGTCGTCGTCGCCGTAGAGCCACCCGTAGCTGCCCTGCGGGCGTTCGTCTGACATGCAGAAGACCGTACCGGACCGGCCGGAACCAGCCGCGCATCCCGGGGCTGGGACGCGCCCGAAAATTCGGCGTGTCGCGGCGCGCCCTCAACCTTGGATTGAGACTTTGTGTGGATACTGGGCAAGCACCTCCAGCCTCTTCCCCACGTGAGGACATCATGTCTGACGTTCGCTCGAGTGTCATCGGCGGCTCGTACGACCGGCCCGCCGACACCTCGGCCCGTATCCAGTTCCGCCGCGCCCTGACCTTGACCGGGATGACGTTGGTCATGCCCGGCTCCGCCCAGCTCGTGGCGGGCAACAAGCGCATCGGTCGCATCAGCCTGCGCATCTGGATGGGGTTCCTGGCCGTCGGACTGGTGCTGCTGCTGGTGTCGATCACCTCGCGCACCGGACTGTTCTCCCTCATGACGAACCCCCGGCTGCTCACGCTCGGCCGCTGGGTGCTGATCGCGGGCGCGGTCGCCTGGGTCGCCCTGATCATCGATGCCTGGCGTCTCGGCCGGCCCACGGAGCTGAAGCGCGGCCACCAGATCTGGGCCGCCGGCCTCAACAGCGCGTTGTGCTTCGTCACGGCCGGGGCGATGTTCTTCGCCGCCCACCTCGTCGCCGTCCAGAGCTCGTTCATCGGCACGGTCTTCGCCTCCAGCACGACCTCGGCGCCCGCTGACGGCCGGTACAACGTGCTGCTGCTCGGCGGCGACTCCGGCCCCGACCGCAGTGGCGTCCGTCCCGACTCGCTCACGGTCGCCAGCATCGACAAGGACACCGGCCGCACCGTGCTGATCGGCCTGCCGCGCAACCTCGAGGACGTCCCGTTCAAGCCCGGTTCGGTCATGCACAAGGCATTCCCCGACGGATTCACCGGCGAGGGCAACTACCTCAACGCGGTCAACACCTGGGCCAACAACCATGCCGACCTGTTCGGCACCAAGGAGCCGGGGATCAAGGCCACGATGGACGCGGTCGAGCAGATCACCGGCCTCAAGATGAACTACTACGCGCTGGTCAACATGCACGGCTTCTCCAAGCTGATCGACGCGGTGGGTGGCGTGACGATGAACGTGCGCGAGCGCACCGCGATCGGCGGCATCGGCTCGCCCATCCGCGGCTACATCGAGCCGGGCAAGAAGAAGCTCACCGGCGACCAGGCGCTGTGGTACTCACGCAGCCGGGTGCTGAACAACGACTTCTCGCGCATGGGTCGCCAGAAGTGCGTCATGAACGCGATGCTGCAGCAGCTCAGCCCCAAGAAGGTGCTGATGAACGTCGAGAAGATCGCCGACTCCAGCAAGGCGCTGCTGACCACCGACATCGCCCAGCAGGACCTGGGTGTCTTCATGGACCTGGCGCTGAAGGCCAAGTCGCAGAAGGTCTCGACCGTGTCGCTCGTCCCGCCGGTCATCTACACCGGCAACCCCGACTACAAGAAGGTCCGCCGCATGATCAGCGCGGCGATCGACGAGGCCGAGGGCAAGAAGCCGGCCAAGCCGGCGCAGCTCGTCACCGCGACCCTGACGATGCCGCAGACCGAGCAGCAGAAGGCGCAGGCCAAGGTCGCTGCGAAGAAGAAGGACCCCGTCAAGGCCAACCAGACCTCGGACCTGGGCAGCACCTGCTGACGCCCTCGGCTGAGGACTGACTGAGATCGTGACGGTCCGCGCGGCGGCCGTGGGCGGCATCAGGCACAATGGGGCTCCCGCACGGCACTTTCTCGAGGAATCATGACGCATCGCGCGAGCCTTCTGGGCCGTGGCTACCAGGACCGCCATCTGGACTCGCCCCGTGTCCGTTTCCGTCGCGTCCTGGCGCTGTGCATCATGACGATCGTCGTGCCCGGATCGGCCCAGCTGGCCATGGGCAAGCGGGTCATGGGCTGGACCGCGATCGGTGCCTGGCTGCTGGCCATCGCCGGCGCCGCGTACACCTATGCGACCTTCCGCTCGGACCGCGCCCAGGTGCTCGGCTGGTTCACCGATCCGGACGTCCTGATGGCGACGCGGGTCGGGATGGTCGTGGTCGCGCTGCTGTGGCTGGTGCTGTTCGTCGACGCGTGGCGCCTCGGCTCGCCCGTTCGCCTGACGTTCGCCCGCGCGGCGGTCGTGACCGTGGTCAACCTGGCCATCATCGGCAGCGTCGCGGGATCGACGGCCTTCGCCTCCCAGCTCATCCAGGTCCAGCGCAGCGTCGTGCAGGAGGTCTTCCCGGAGACCAAGACCTCGACCCCGCTGCAGGGGCGCTACAACATCCTGCTGGTCGGCTCGGACGCCCGTGAGGACCGCACCGGCATCCGTCCGGACTCACTGACGGTGCTGAGCGTCGATGCCAACACCGGCAAGTCGGTCATGGTGTCCTTGCCCCGCAACCTGCAGAACGTCCCGTTCCCGAAGAGCTCCCCGATGCACGCCCTGTACCCGTACGGGTTCAACTGCGGGGCCGAGTGCCTGCTCAACGCCGTGCACACCACGGCGCAGAACCGCACCGATCTGTACCCCAGCAGCAAGGACCCGGGCCTGGACGCCACGATCGACGCCATCCGCGGCGCCACGGGCCTGAAGATCAACTACTACGTGATGGTCAACCTCAACGGCTTCAAGGGCCTGGTGGACGCCGTCGGCGGTGTCGAGATGGACGTCAAGAGCCGCATCGCGATGTTCGGCCAGGCTGACGCGTACAAGAACATCTACATCGAGCCGGGGCGCCAGAAGCTCAACGGGCAGAAGGCGCTCTGGTACGCCCGCAGCCGCGTCCAGTCCGACGACTACGCCCGCATGGGACGTCAGAAGTGCCTGATGGCGGCGATGGTCGATCAGCTCAGTCCCGCCACGGTGCTCAAGAACGCGACCCAGATCGCCTCCTCGGGCAAGGAGCTGCTCAGCACCAGCATCCCCCAGCAGGAGCTGGGACAGTTCGCCGATCTGGCCCTCAAGGCCCGCGGCAAGCAGATCCGCACCGTCTCGATCGTCCCGCCGGAGTTCAACACCGTGACGCCGGACTACGAGGCGATCCACGCAGCGATCCGCCAGGCGATCCGTACGTCGGAGGGCAAGGTCGCGAAGCCGGCGCCGGGCACCCCCACCGGCACGACGACCGCACCGGCGCCCACGGCGCCCACGACCGTCTCGCCGACCGAGGGACGCGCGGCCAACAACGCCGAGGACCTCAAGTCCGCCTGCTGAGCAGAGCGGGTTACTTGTCCTGAGCGGCGTGGTAGGCCTTGATGACCTCGTCGGTCTCGCCGTCCATCATCAGCGTGCCCTGGTCGAGCCAGATCACCCGGCTGCAGGTCTCGCGGATGGACTGCATCGAGTGGCTGACCAGGAAGACGGTGCCGGCATTGTCGCGGATGTCGCGGATGCGGGCCTCGCTGCGCTGGCGGAAGGTGCGGTCACCGACCGCGAGCGCCTCGTCGACGATCAGGATCTCGTGCGTCGCCATGCTGGCGATCGCGAACTTGAGGCGGGCGGTCATGCCCGAGGAGTACGCGCGCATCGGCAGGTCGATGAACTTCTCGAGCCCCGCGAACTTCACGATGTCGTCGTAGCGGGCCTCGATCTCAGGCAACGTGAAGCCCATCGCGAGGCCGCCCAGGATGATGTTGCGCTCACCGGACAGATCCTTGAGCAGCGCGGCGCCGACGCCCAGCAGGCTGGGGCGGGACTGCGAGTAGATCGCTCCGCGGCTCGTGGGCGTGAGGCCCGCGATGGCGCGCATCAGCGTCGACTTGCCCGAGCCGTTGGTGCCGATGACGCCGATGCTGTCGTTGGCGTACGCCGTGAACGACACCCCCTTGAGGGCGTGGACGGTGCGCATCTGCTTGCCCTTGACACGCAGCTGCTTCAGCGAGCGGCGGTCGGCTGCGGACGGACGCTTGCCCGTCGCGAAGACCTTGTACTCGACGTGGACGTCGTCGACGATCACGACCGGCCTGCGGTCGGCCGCCGGCTCCATCACCGTCTCCTGGGGGGACTCAGTCGACACGTCCGTACCTCTCCTCAGCACGCCAGAAGAACCAGACGCCCACGCCGAGCATGCCGATCGTCCACAGCGTCGCGTAGACCCAGTAGGTGAGGTTCATGTCGTAGGTCGGTCCCTGCAGGAGGGCGGCGCGGGCCAGGCTCAGGAACTCGTGGATGGGCTGGAAGTCGGTCAGCCGCACGAGCCACTCGTGGCCCGCGTAGCCATTGGGCTCGCTGGGTGACGGCGGGCGGGGGCCGAACCGCTCCTCGATGCTGAAGAAGATGCCCGTCGTGTAGAAGAACAGCCGCGTCAGGAACGGGATGAAGTTGTTGAGGTCGCGCCAGTGGACCGACAGCCGTGCGGTGATCAGGGCGAGCCCACAGACGAAGAAGTAGTACAGGATGAACAGCGGCACGATCAGGAGCCAGTGGAAGTCCACGGGATTGCCCGTCACGACCAGGTAGACCAGCAGGATCGCGATCGTCGGCAGGAACTTCAAGAACTGCTGGGTGACCGCCGCCAGCGGCAGCACCATCCGCGGGAACGCCAGGCTCTGAACGAGGGCGGCATTGTTGGTGATGGCCTTGCCACCGGCGGACCACGACTGGGCGAAGAACTCGAAGACGAACACGCCGATGATCAGGAACTCCACGAAGTGCGGCGGACGGCCGGCGGTGCCGATCAGCACGCCGAAGACCGCGCCGTACACGAGGGCGTTGAGCAGCGGCTTGATGACGACCCACAGCATGCCCAGCGAGTTCTGCTGGTTCTCGGACTCGATCTTGAACCGGGCCATGGAGAAGATGAATGACCGACGGCGCCAGACCTCGGCGACGTACTCACCCAGTGGTGGGCGCCCTCCGACCTTCGTGAGGCCAGCGCGCGCCGCGTCGTCGGCGGTTGTCATTCGTGTGGTGTCCCTACTGTTCAGACGGTTGAGGCCTAGCGGAACGATGCCTCATCGGCCTCGTCGAGTGTAGAGGATCGCCCTACGAGAGCAGGCCGCCCTCCTGAGCCGCCACGCGGGAGATCTGTTCGGACGTGGCCGATGCCACGAGCACGAGCGACCCGCCACCGAGGCAGGCGTCGACCAGCAGCTGCGCATCGCGGGGGAGCGTGCCCGGCGCCACGACGCGCCGGACGTCGCTGGGCCGGGCGGCGGTCAGCACGTCGGCGTGGCTGAGGCGCTCGCCCTCCAGGTCGAGCGCAAGGCTCGACGCCTCCGGCGGGTCGAGGGCCACGAAGTGGTCCCCGTGCCCTGGCACCTCGGCACCGAGGTCGAGGAATCCCGGGGGAGGCGATGCGAACCGTCCACCCAGGGGCCGCAGCGACGCCGCCACGCGGTGCGGCTCGTCGGCCTGGAGCTCCGGACCGCTCACGCCGATCTGGGCGTCGTGGTCGACGACGGCTGCAGCGACGTTCCACGCCGAGAGGATCCACACCATCGTCAGCCAGTGGCTGGGCAGCCCGATGCGGATGCGGGTGCCCGGCTCGGCATCCAGCTCGTCGACCAGGAAGTTGCTGGTCTTGGCGACCCAGTTGGCCGTCGTGACCGTGCTGAGCTCGACGCGCTCGCCGGTGGACATGTCGTAGTAGGTGATCAGCGGCTGAGTGGGATCGGCCACGCCCCGCAGCAGCTGGTCGAGCGTCCTCACGACACCACCACCGACCGGGCCCGGTGCACGACCGCCGCGGCATCGGCCGGGACCGGTTCGGCGACACCCGGGTCGGCGGCGCGCAGGCCGGCGACCCGGACCAGATCGGCCGGGGCGGTGTCGGCGTGGTCGACGACGAGCACCGGGAGGTCGTCCCGCACGGCGTCGAGCAGCCCGGGCGTGCGCAGCACGGGATCGATCGCGAGCGTGCGGCTCGACGGGCCGAGCACCAGGACGTCGGTCTGCTCGAGCACGGCCGTGACCGCCGGGGACACCGACCAGGCCTCGGCGACGAGGACGGTCTCGGTCGGTGTGTGTGCGCCCGGATCGGCGAGGTACTCATCGACGTGGATCGCCCGGGGCTGGTCCTCGCCGACCACGACGTGCAGCTCGGCGCGGTCGTCGCTCATCGGCAGCAGCCGGTACGGCAGGTCGGCCCGCGTCGCCGCGGCGAGCGTGGCGTCCGACAGGCGGAAGCCCGTGCCGATCAGCTCGCTGCGCACCAGACGGTGGGCCACGACCTGGTCACTGGTCCGCTGCCATTCGGGGGAGTACTCGATCGACCGCAGCTGATCGGCGACGCCATAGGTCGGGGTGACGCCCGGCGTCCCGAGGAGAGCGTCCAGATCAGGGCACGCCTTGAGCCACGCCGACCAGTGGTCACGCACCGTGGGCGCGATGACGGTCAGCTCCCCGGGGTCGAGCTGGGTCGCGAGGTCGTGCGCGAACGAGGCGCCGTCGGCACCGATGATGAGCGTGATCCGCATCCGACCATTGTGTCGGGCACGCGACGGCGGTCGCGCGGCGGGGCGACACGCCGGAGATTCGACGGATCTTGCCATTCGGCTTGACATGTGAGAGGCAACAGGACTGTAATTCCACGTATGTCATTCGATCTGGAACTGTCGCACGAGCCCGATGAGGAACTCATGTGGCAGGAGCGTGCCCTGTGCGCCCAGACAGACCCCGAGGCGTTCTTCCCCGAGAAGGGCGGATCGACCCGCGAGGCCAAGCGCGTCTGCCTGACGTGCGACGTCCGCGGCGAGTGCCTCGACTACGCCCTGGCCCACGACGAGCGGTTCGGCATCTGGGGTGGGCTGTCCGAGCGTGAGCGCCGCAAGCTCAAAAAACGCGCTTAGCGCGACCCCGCATCTTCGCTGACTGCGTTGCTCGGAGGTCGACGCCTCCCCCACTCGCTGCGCTCGCGGGAGGTGCCCCAGGACGGTGCGCCTTCCCTCCGGCGCCTTGTCAGCGAAGCGCGGATGCCGCGCTAAGTCAGCACCGCTGCGTTCTTTCGGTCGTCCACTAGAGTCGATCCACGTGGACGAGACCGAGACGACGCGCCCTTGGCTCGACGATCCGCCCACCGTCGGAGCCGTGCTGGTGGCCCACAACGGGGCCCGGTGGCTCCCGAAGGTGCTCGCATCGTTCGGCCACATGGACCACGCGCCGACCGCGTGGCAGGTCGTCGACGTCGACTCGAGCGATGGCAGTGCCGATCTGCTGACCGAGTCGTTCGGCGCGGACCTGGTCACGCACGCCCCGCCCGGCACCGGATTCGGTGACGCCGTCCGCCAGGCCGTCGCCCGCCTGCCGCGGACCGACTGGATCTGGCTGCTGCACGATGACGCCGCCGTCCTGCCCGACACGCTGGCCGGCCTGCTCGACATCGCGACCTCGGCGCCCGACATCGCGATGGTCGGGCCGAAGATCCGCGAGTGGCCGTCGCTGCGTCGCCTGCTCGAGGTGGGCGTGACGATCACCTCGACCGGCGGGCGGGAGACGGGCCTGGAGACGGGCGAGCCGGACGCCGGCCAGCACGACCGACCGCGGGACGTCCTGGCGGTCAACACCGCCGGGATGCTGGTGCGGCGCGATGTCTGGGACGAGCTGGACGGTCTCGACCCCGATCTGCCGCTGTACTTCGACGACGTCGACTTCGGCTGGCGGCTGGCCCGGGCCGGCCACCGCGCCATGACGGCGCCGGGAGCCGTGATCTTCCACGCCGAGGCGAGCCGGCGCGGCACCCGCCCGCGCGTCAACGGCGACGTCCCGCACTGGGAGCGGCGCCGCGCGGCGCTGTTCACCCTGCTGGCCAACACCTCCCTGCCGCGATTCCTGTGGCAGCTCGTGCGGTTGTTCATCAGCTCGCTCGTGCGGGTCACCGGCCTGCTGATCGGCAAGGACCCCGAGGCCGCCGGCGACGAGCTGCTGGCCCTGCGGTCGACGTACCTGCACCCGGTGCGGCTCCTGCGCGCCCGGCGACGACGCGCCCGCACGGCCAGACGTTCCCAGCGCGCCATCCGCGCCCTGTTCCCGGTGTACTGGCTGCCGTACCAGCACGGGTTCGACGTCATCCGCGAAACGGTCCGCGCGATGGTCAAGCCCGAGGCGGCCCCGTCCGCGGGACGACGAGCCAACCGGCCCGACCTCGCGCCCGACGAGGACGAGCACCTCGACGACGAGCCGCCGCTGCTGATCCGGCGCCCGTGGCTCACGGTGGTGCTCGGTCTCGTCCTGGCGTCGTTGATCGCCGGCCGTGGGCTGCTCGGTGGCGGTCTGGCCGGCGGCGCCCTGCTGCCCGCCCCCGCCTCGGCCGGGCAGTGGTGGGGGCTGCTGTTCGAGAGCCACCACGACATCGGTCTGGGCAGCACCTCTCTGCCCCCGCTGTTCGCGCTGCCCCTGGCCCTGGTCGCCACCCCGGTGTGGTTCAGCCCGGGCCTGGTCATCACGGTCCTGATGGTCTTCTCGGTCCCCTTGGCCGCGCTGTCCGCGCACCGCTTCGGCCGCCTGATCAGCCCTCACCGGGCGCCTCGGATCGTGTGGGCGGTCGCGTACGGCCTGACCGTCGCCGCGACCGGCGCCGTGGCGCAGGGACGCCTGGGCGCGGTCATCGCACTGATCATCGTGCCGATCATCGCCAACAGCGCCTGGCAGCTCGTGGCCCGGCCGGGGTGGCAGCCGGCGCTGCGACTGGGCATCTGGATCGCGCTCGCGGCGGCATTCGCGCCGATCGTCCTGCTGCTGGGCCTGGTCGCCCTGCTGATCCTGTGGTGGCTCGGCGGGCGTCGCGTCGGTCGCCAGCTCGTGGTCGCGATCGTGGTGCCGGTGCTGCTGCTCGGCCCGTGGGTGGCCCAGCGGGCGCTGCGCCCGTGGCGGATGTGGTGGGAGGCGGGTCTGCCGCTGCCGGGCTCCGCGACCGTCCGGGACGTCGTGCTCGGGCGGCCCGGCGGCCCCGGCGAGGCCCCGCTGTGGCTGACGGTCACGCTGATCGTGCTCGCGGTGGCGGCGCTGGTCCCGCGCGCCACCCGGCCGGGCGTCCAGCTGGCGTGGCTCGTGGCCCTCCTGGGTCTTGCGGTGGCACTGATGGGCACGCTCGTCACGTACTCGACGCCGGGCTCCCCGGCCGATGTGACCCCGTGGGTGGGAGTACCGGCAGCGCTGTGGCTGGCCGGTCTGTCCACGGCGGTCCTGCTGGCGGTCCCTGCGGTGACGTCCTGGCAGCGTCCGGCCATCATCGCGGCCGTCGTGGTCGCGCTGGTGATGCCGGTCGGCACCGGGGTGTGGTGGGTGGCCCGCGGCATGAGCGATCCGGTCGACGACTCGCGCCGCGACGTCGTCCCGGCCTTCCTCGCCGACCGCCCCGGGGACACCCTCGTCCTGACCGGCAGCATCGCGTCGGGCGTGGAGTACGAGGTCGTCCGGGGGGAGGGCCCGTTCCTGGGGCAGGAGGCCCTCGCGCCCCCGTCGTCGGTGTCGTCCACGCTCACCAGCTCCGTGCGCAGGCTGCTCGCCCAGTCCACCGGCCCCCAGGTCGAGACGCTCGCAGGTGCTGGCATCGGCGCGATCTACGCGCCGCACGCCGATGCCGATCTGGCCCGCCGCATCGATGCCACCCCGTTGCTCGAGCCATCGGGCAGCGACGATCCCAGATCACGGGTGTGGACGCTGGTCCCGCAGCCCGATCTCGTCCAGCCGTCCGCGCCCTGGTGGCACCGCGTCGTCATGGGCGTGCAGGTGGTGCTGTGGCTCGCCGCCATCGTCCTGACGGCGCCCGTGCGGCGCCGCACCGATCCGGAGCCGCTGTCCGACGAGGAGGACGAGGTGGTGACCGTATGACCGCAGCAGATCTGCGCGCCGCGGCCCTGCCGGTCGTGGCGATCGTGCTCGTGGTGCTGGCCACGCTCGCGCCCTCCGGCGCCGACCGGGCGAAGGGCGACCGAGCGCCGGGCACCGTCGAGGTGACCCGCTCGGCCTATGCGTGCCCGGCCGGCTCGGCCATCACGGTGGCGGCCGGACAGGTCACGGCAGGAACGTCCGGCACCGCCAGCGTCCTGCCCGCCATGACTCCCGACGGCCGGCTCGGCGGCGCCACGTCGTGGCGCACGGGTGTCGTCGACGCCCCCGGTGTGCTCGTGGAGCAGGCGGGCCGCGGTTCCGGCGCGGTGGGCTACTTCGCCGGCACAGCACCGCGGTCCGGCGGCGGCGGACTCGTCGTCGGCCCGTGCCCGGGCGTCGTGGACGACGCATGGCTGCTGGGCCTCGGCTCGGGAAGCAAGCACTTCTCGACGCTCATCCTCACCAATCTGGGCGACACCCGGGCCGCCGTCGACCTGACGCTGTGGGGCCCGGCGGGCGAGATCGACGCCGTCGACGCCAAGGGCGTCGTGATCGAGCCGCACTCGGTCAACCGCATCCCGCTGGACAGCCTGGCCGCGGGGGAGTCCGAGGTCGCGGTGCGCGTGCAGCGTCTTCGCGGATCGGTGTCCGCCGTCGTCAACGACACGTCGACGGCCACGTTCAAGGGCACCGAGCCGATCTCGGTCGCGCAGGGCCCGAGCCGCGAGCAGATCGTCGGCGGCGTGGTCGGCGGCACGAGCGGACGCACGCTGCTCGTGCTGAACCCGGGCACCTCCACCGCCCGGGTCGACGTCCAGGTCATCGGCCCCGAGGGGACATTCACCCCGGCCGGGCTCGAGCAGGTCACGGTCGAGGCCGGGACCCTGCGCGCCGTCACGGTGCCCAGGACCGCCGGGTCGCCGGAGCTGGCGCTGCGCCTGACGTCCGACCAGCCGATCTCCTCGACGGTGCGGATGGCGCCGACGACCGCGGACTACGCCTATGCCGAACCGACCGTGCCGCTCACCGGCCCGGCGGTCGTGCCGGTCGACCTCGGTGCCGCCAGTGGGGTGCCGCAGCTCGTCCTGACCGCGCCCGGACCCGCGGCCACCGTCGAGATCCAGGCGTTCGACGCCCAGATGGCGCCCCTGATGTCGTCGACCGTCGAGATCGGGGCCGGCGCCACCCAGGTGGCCGGCGTGGACGCCGAGGGTGCCGCCTATCTGGTGCTCCGGCCGAAGGGCCAGGTGATCGCCGCGGCGACCTACACCAAGGGCAAGGCGATCAGCTCGCTGGCGGTGCAGGACGCACCGGTGTCGGTCATCGCCCCGCAGGTTCGTCCGGCCGGTTGAACCGACGAGGTCAACGGGGTCGGGGGTCCAGGTCGTCCGGCGACATGTGCCACACCTCGGCCAGCCGGTCCAGGACGATCGTCCACACCAGATCCTCCAGGTCCGCGTTGGTCAGGCAGCGCTGGGTGATCGGGATGCGGAACAGCATGATCCGGTGCCCGTCGGGAATCGGCGCGACGATGCTGAGCGGTACGTCGTCGGTCCACTCCGGCGGCAGCAGCGGCGCCTCCTCGACGACGACCTCCACCTGGTCGGGCTCGACGGTGAAGTGGGGCTCGAGGGCCGCGAGCACCTCGCCGACCAACAGGTCGAACGATGCCTTGGGCGGACGGTGCGCGGGCACGCTGCGCGGCGACAACGGGCCCGGCAGCGCCATCGGCCCGCGCGGTCCGCGTCCGCGTCGATCCCGCATCCGCCCGGGGCGCGGACCGGTGACGACCCCACGCCAGCGCGAGGTCGCGCCGTCGGCCGAGTCACGGGTCATGCGGTGAGCCTAACGCGCAGAGCGTGGCCCGCCGGATAACCTCGGCCCGTGGGAACAGTTCGACGGTGCACGCGATCCACGTGCTCACAGGCAGCGGTGGCGACGTTGACCTACGTCTACGCCGACCAGACGGCGGTCCTCGGCCCGCTGGCGACGTACGCCGAGCCGCACACGTACGACCTGTGCGAGCTGCACGCGCAGCGCATGTCCGCACCCCAGGGCTGGCACGTGCTGAGGCTCGCCCCGGACCCGGACGCCGCCGAGCCCAGCCGCGACGACCTGCTCGCCCTCGCCGATGCCGTCCGCGAGGCCGGCCGGCCCCCTGCCCCCGCCCCCGACGGTCCGCCGTCCCTACGACTTGTGAGGCCTGATTCGTGATCGATCCCCGTCTGGAGAAGGTGGTCAAGGCCTATGACGTCCGTGGCCTGTCACCCGCCGAGCTCGACGCCGACCTGACCCGCGCGCTGGGCGAGGCGTTCGCGATCGAGACCGGCATCGACCAGGGTCGCGGCGCGGCCGTCATCGGGCACGACATGCGCGACACCTCGCCCCTGCTGGTCCGCGCCTTCGCCGACGGCGTCCGTGCGCAGGGCGGCAACGTGATCGGCATCGGGCTGGCCTCGACCGATCTGCTCTACTTCGCCTCCGGCGACTTCGACCTGCCCGGCGCGATGATCACGGCCAGCCACAACCCCGCGCAGTACAACGGCATCAAGCTGTGCCGCGCCGGCGCCAAGCCGATCGGCTACGACTCGGGGCTCCGGGCGATCGCGGAGAAGGCGACCGAGCTCCTGGGACGCAGCGAGCTGCCCGAGCCGACCGGGACGTACGAGGAGCGCGACGCCCTGACGCGCTATGCGGAGTATCTGCACCAGATCGTGCCGATCCCGGCCGGTCGCCGGCTCAAGGTCGTGGCCGACGCCGGCAACGGCATGGCCGGTCACACCGTGCCGTCGGTCTTCGCCTCGCTGGACGTCGAGCTCACGCCGATGTACTTCGAGCTGGACGGCACGTTCCCGAACCACGACGCCAACCCGCTGGACCACTCGACGCTGGTCGACCTGCAGGCCAAGGTCCGCGAGACCGGTGCTGACATCGGCCTGGCCTTCGACGGCGACGCCGACCGCTGCTTCGTCATCGACGAGCGCGGCGAGGTCGTCTCGCCGTCGGCCATCACGGCCCTCATCGCGCACCGCGCCCTCCTGACGACGCCCGGCGCGACGATCCTGCACAACGTCATCACCTCCAAGGCCGTGCCCGAGATCATCACCGAGAACGGTGGCACCGCCGTCCGCACACCGGTGGGGCACTCGCTGATCAAGGCCGAGATGGCGCGCACCGGTGCGGTCTTCGGTGGAGAGCACTCGGGGCACTTCTACTTCAAGGACTTCTTCCTGGCCGACTCCGGCATGATCGCGGCGCTGCACGTCATGGCCGCCCTCGCCGAGACCGACGGCACCGTCTCCGAGCTCATGGCACAGTACGAGCGCTATGTCGCCTCGGGCGAGATCAACAGCACCGTCGCCGACGGCCCGGCGATCCTCGCCGAGCTCACCAAGACCTACGGCGACCACGACCAGGACACGATGGACGGGCTCACCGTCACCGCCGACAGCTGGTGGTTCAACGTCCGGGCGTCCAACACCGAGCCGTTGCTGCGGCTCAACGTCGAGGGTGACGACGAAGCGACCATGGCCGCGGTGCGCGACGACGTGCTGGCCGTCATCCGTCGGTAGGCTGCAGCCATGAACCTCGACCCCGCCCTGCTGGAGATCCTCGTGTGCCCGCAGTGCCGCGCCACGCTGTTCGTCGACGACGACGCCAGCGAGCTCGTCTGCAATGCGTGCGCCCTGGCCTACCCCGTCCGCAAGGACATCCCGGTGATGCTCGTCGACGAGGCACGTCCGATCAGCTGATCTCGGACGTCGCCGGGCCTACACGCGCTTGGGCGTCGCGATCGGGTCGAGCACGTCAGCGACGTGCGGGTCCCCGGCGTCCACGAGGTAGTCGCCCGGCCGGGTCTCGTCCGTCCCGGCACCCACGCCGAAGGCCTGGCACACGACCGTGCCGACGACCGCGACCAGCAGGTTCAGCACCAGCGCCGTGATCCCGAAGTAGATCAGGTTCTCGCTGATGTGGACCCCGAAGACCTCCAGCGGCCCCACCGAGCCGCCGAAGTGCGAGTCCGGCTTGCCCACGACGGGCTTGTTGTAGGCCGCGATCGTGCCCCACACCATCCCGACGGCCCAGCCGGCGAGCAGGGCGTACCGGTGCAGCCACCGCGTGTAGAGGCCGATGACGATCGACGGCAGCGTCTGCAGGATCCAGATGCCACCGAGCAGCTGCAGGTTGATCGCGAAGTCCTTGGGCAGCGCGAGCACGAACACGAGTGCGCCGAACTTGACCAGCAGGGACGCGATCTTGCTCTGCTGCGACTCCTGCGCATCGGTCGCATCGGGGTTGATGTACGCCTTGTAGATGTTGCGGGTCCACAGGTTCGCCGCTGCGATCGACATGATCGCTGCCGGGACGAACGCGCCGATCGCGATGGCCGCGAACGCGACGCCCGCGAACCAGGGACTGAACTCCTGCTCGAACAGCTGGGGGATCGCGAGCTGGGGATTCTTGACCTGGATGCCGGCGGCGATCGCCGCGATGCCCAGCAGCGCCAGCAGCCCGAGCAGGAACGAGTACGCCGGGAGCAGCGCGGCATTGCGGCGGATGATGTTGCGGTTCTTGGTCGACAGCACCGCCGTGACCGAGTGCGGATACATGAACAGGGCCAGCGCCGAGCCCAGCGACAAGGAGGCGTAGGCCCACTGCGAGACCCCCATCCCGGGAATGAGCCCCTTGGCGCTGGCCTCGCCGGCTGCGATCGCATCGGCGTTGTCGCTGTTGAACGAGCTGAACGCCTTCTCGGCGGACTCGAAGATGCCGCTCCACCCGCCGAGCTGGGTCGGCAGGTAGATCACGGCCACGATGATCACCAGGTAGATCAACGTGTCCTTGACGAAGGCGATCAGCGCGGGCGCGCGCAGGCCTGAGGAGTACGTGTAGGCGGCGAGCAGGGCGAATGCGATGAACAACGGCAGGTCCTTGCGGAACCAGCTGGCGTCGTCGCCTCCGCCGAGGCCCATGACGTCCAGCACCGCCTGGATGCCCACGAGCTGCAGGGCGATGTAGGGCAGGGTCGCCAGGATGCCGGTGAAGGCGATCGCGAGCGACAAGGTCTTGGAGTCGAAGCGGCCCTGCACGAAGTCGGCGGGGGTGACGTACGAACGTCGGTGCGAGACCGACCACAGACGCGGCAGGAAGATGAAGATGATGGGGTACAGGATGATCGTGTACGGCACCGCGAAGAAGCCCGTCACGCTCCCGGCGTAGAGCGTCGCCGGCACCGCGATGAAGGTGTAGGCCGTGTAGATGTCGCCGCCGATCAGGAACCACGCGACGAAGGTGCCGAAGCTGCGACCGCCGAGCCCCCACTCGTCGAGGCTGTCGAGCTCGCCGACCTTGCGCCATCGGGCGGCCAGGAACCCCAGCACCGTGACGAGCAGGAAGAAGAACAGGAAGACGGTCAGTGCGACCGGGTCGACGTCATTCATCGCTCGCCGTCCTTGCCGTCCTTGCCGCCCGTGGAGAGCCCCGCGGCCCGGCGCCGCTGCCGCTCGTGACCGATCACCAGCCAGTACGCGATCGAGGTCAGCACGACGGAGACCAGGACCAGCACGAACTGGTACCAGAAGAAGAACGGGATGCCCGCGAGCTCAGGATCGCGCCGGGCGTACGTCGAGACGAGCAGGGGGAGCGCGACGGCGATGGCCAGCGCGACCCCGGCTGCGTACAGCGGGCCCTTTCCGGGCGGTGTGTGTTCTGGCATCGGATCCCCCGATCCTCCCCGGACGTGACCCACGTCACGCCGAGATCCAATTTAATGGTTGCGGTTCGCAATGCAAGGGGCTGAGCGGACGTTCGGGGCGCCGTACCGACCCGGTGTTTGATTGGGTGGGAGTGGGGGTCCGCCGGTAGGCTGTCGCCATGGATTACAACGTCGCTGACCTCTCCCTTGCGGAATACGGTCGCAAGGAGATCGACCTCGCCGAGCACGAGATGCCGGGCCTCATGGCCATGCGCGAGCGTTATGGCAAGGACAAGCCGCTGGCCGGGGCGCGCATCGCGGGATCGCTGCACATGACGATCCAGACCGCCGTGCTGATCGAGACCCTCGTGGACCTGGGCGCCGATGTCCGCTGGGCCACCTGCAACATCTTCTCCACCCAGGACCACGCCGCGGCCGCGGTCGTCGTCGGCCGCAACGGCACCGTCGACAACCCGCAGGGCACCCCCGTGTTCGCGTGGAAGGGCGAGACCCTGGCCGAGTACTGGGACGAGGCCGAGAAGGTCTTCGACTTCGCCGAGGGCGGCCCGAACGTGCTGCTCGACGACGGCGGCGACATCACGATGCTGCTGCACCTGGGCGTCGAGTACGAGAAGACCGGCGTCGTCCCCTCGCAGGACAGCACCGACAACGAGGAGTTCAAGGAGGTGCTGCGCGTCCTGGCCCGTTCGGTCGCCAACAAGCCGCAGCACTGGACCAACATCGCCAAGGACATCAAGGGCGTCTCCGAGGAGACCACGACCGGCGTCCTGCGCCTGTACGACCGTTTCCGTGACGGCACGCTGCTGTTCCCGGCGATCAACGTCAACGACTCGGTCACCAAGAGCAAGTTCGACAACAAGTACGGCTGCCGCCACTCGCTGATCGACGGCCTCAACCGCGCCACCGACGTCATGATCGGCGGCAAGGTCGCCGTCGTGTGCGGCTACGGCGACGTGGGCAAGGGCTCGGCGGAGTCGCTGCGCGGCCAGGGCGCTCGCGTCATCGTCACCGAGATCGACCCGATCTGCGCACTGCAGGCCGCGATGGACGGCTACGAGGTCAAGCGCCTCGAGTCGGTCGTCGAGACCGCCGACATCTTCGTCACCACGACCGGCAACTTCGACATCATCCGGGTCGAGCACTTCGAGAAGATGAAGCACCAGGCGATCGTCGGCAACATCGGTCACTTCGACAACGAGATCAACATGGCCGGCCTGGCCAAGATCCCCGGCATCGTCAAGGACGAGATCAAGCCCCAGGTCCACCAGTGGATCTTCCCCGACGGCAAGAAGATCATCGTGCTGTCCGAGGGACGCCTGCTGAACCTCGGCAACGCGACGGGCCACCCCTCGTTCGTGATGTCGAACTCCTTCACCAACCAGGTGCTGGCGCAGATCGAGCTCTACAGCAAGGCCAGCCAGTACGAGCTGGGCGTGCACGTCCTGCCCAAGCACCTCGACGAGGAGGTCGCCCGTCTGCACCTGGATGCCCTCGGCGTCGAGCTCACCGAGCTGAGCAAGGAGCAGGCCGCCTACCTCGGCGTCGACGTGGCGGGCCCGTACAAGTCGGACCACTACCGCTACTGAGATTTCACCTAGCAGTCGTGAACGAGCGCCAGATGTCTGCATCTGGCGCTCGTTCACGTCGGTGGCTCCGTACTATTGACGCGTGAGCTACCGACGGACCAAGCGCGACCGGGTGCTTGTCGTCGACGATGACGCCTCGCTCGCCGAGATGCTGACGATCGTCCTGGAGGGCGAGGGCCTGACCACGGCGGTGTGCCGCTCCGGGGACCGGGTCATGTCCGCATTCGCCCAGTTCAAGCCCGATGTCGTGCTGCTCGACCTGATGCTGCCGGGGCTGGACGGCATGAGCGTGTGCCGTCAGATCCGTGCCGCGTCCGGCGTCCCGATCATCATGCTGACGGCCAAGTCCGACACCCCCGACGTCGTCGCGGGGCTCGAGGCCGGCGCCGACGACTACATCACCAAGCCGTTCAAGAACACCGAGCTCGTCGCCCGCGTCCGGGCCCGCCTGCGTCGCTCGGACCAGATCGCCGAGACGCTCGTGTTCGGTGACATCGTCCTGGACCCCGCCGGACACACGGTGTCGCGCAAGGGCGAGCCGCTGGAGCTGACCCCGCTGGAGTTCGACCTGCTGGCCTGTCTGCTGGGCGATCCCTCGCAGGTCTTCACCCGCGAGTCCCTCCTGCAGAAGGTGTGGGGATACCACCACCCGGGCGACACCAAGCTGGTCAACGTCCACATGACCCGCCTGCGCTCCAAGATCGAGGACGACGCCGAGAACCCCCAGGTCATCCGCACCGTCCGGGGGGTCGGGTACCAAGCGATCCTCCCGGGCTCATGACGGCGCGCTGATGCCCAGCCTCGGCCGGTTGTGGCGTCGCTCGATCCAGGCGCGGGTCGTGACCAGCACGATCCTGCTGAGCACCCTGGTCGTCACGCTGACCGGCTGGGCGCTGCTGCGCGACGTCGCCGACGGCCTGGCCGACAGTCGCCGCTCGACGGCGATCTCCGAGGCGCGGTCGGGCTTCGACTACGCGCAGACCCAGCTCGACGCCGCGGTCGACACCGAGACGTCCACCCAGTCGCAGGTGCTGACCCAGATGGTCGACTCCCTGACCCGCTCGCGCGGGGCCAGCAGGACGTACGAGCTCGTGCTGGAGGGGCCGCTCCTGACCGAGGACGGCGAGGTCCCCATCCGCTCGTCGGCCGCGATCGACCCGGACTCCCTGCCGCGCGACCTCTCGGACGCCGTGCGGTCCGGGCCCGGGACGTTCTGGCGCTACTCCGACCTGGCCCTGCTGGGCTCGTCGACGCGGGACGCGTCCGTCGTGGTCGGCAGCCAGCTGCGGGCGCCGGGCAGCGGGGACACGTATGCGCTGTTCTACCTGTTCTCGCTGGCCGACCAGCAGGAGACCCTCGACCTCGTGCGCCGCGCGCTGCTGCTCGGCGGGATCGCCATGGTGCTCATGGTCGGCGGGGTGGCGTGGCTGGTGTCCCGGCAGGTGCTCGACCCCGTGCGGCTCGCGCGCCGCATCGCCGAGCGCTACGCCAGCGGCAACCTCGAGCAGCGCATGCACGTCTCCGGAGAGGACGACATCGCCCGGCTCAGCTCGTCCTTCAACCAGATGGCGGCCAGCCTGCAGAGCCAGATCCGGCGGCTCGAGAACCTGTCGCGGGTGCAGCAGCGGTTCGTGTCGGACGTGTCCCACGAGCTGCGGACGCCGCTGACCACCGTGCAGATGGCCAGCGAGGTCCTGTACGACTCACGGGACCGGTTCGACCCCCAGACGGCGCGGTCCGCGGAGCTGCTCAAGCGGGAGCTGGACCGGTTCGAGTCCCTGCTGTCCGATCTGCTCGATCTCAGCCGGTTCGACGCGGGAGCGGCCGACCTCGAGCTCGACCTGGTCGATCTGGCGCAGGTCGCCCGGGACGCAGCCGATGATCCCGTCCTGGAGCGAGCCGGCATCACGGTTCGCCTGGTCGGCGTCGAGCATCCCGCAGTGGTCGAGGCCGATCCACGCAGGATCGACCGCATCGTGCGCAACCTGCTGGCCAATGCGGCCAAGTACAGCCAGTCACCCGTCGTCGAGATCCGGGTCGCCCAGAATGACGAGTCCGTCAGCCTCGCGGTCCGCGACTTCGGCGTGGGCCTGTCCGGCGACGAGGCCATCCGGGTCTTCGACCGGTTCTGGCGCGCCGATCCCGCCCGCGCGCAGGGCGGCACCGGCCTGGGACTGGCGATCTCGCGCGAGGACGCGGCCCTGCACGGCGGGACGCTGCAGGCCTGGGGGCGTCCCGGTGCCGGCAGCGAGTTCATCCTGACGCTGCCCAAGCCTGAGGGATCGGCCAAGCACCCACCTCTCGTCTCGGTGTTCGCATGATGCGGCTGCGCAGCATCCGTCGCCTGATCGCCGGCGGGCTGGCCGTCGCGGTCGTGTCGGGCTGTGCGGGCATCCCGTCGTCCGGTCCGGTCACCAAGGTCGCCGACGACGGCGGTCTGGGCCAGAGCGCCGTCCGCTACGCCCCGGCCCGCCCATTGCCGGGAGCGACGCCCGAGCAGATCGTGCGCGGCTACCTCGATGCGATGCTGGCCTTCCCGGCGTCCTCACGCACCGCATCGGCGTTCCTGACGCGGCGCGCGGCTCGTGACTGGGTCTCCTCCTCGCAGGTCCGGATCTACTCCGGGCCCGAGGTGGGCGGAGCGCTGGACGTCGACGGGCGCCCCAGTGCGGCCGAGGACCCGTCGGAGCCGGTCAAGGTGCGCCTGGGGTTCACCGAGGCCGCGCGCCTGGACCGGCAGGGCCGCTACGCCCGTCGGGCCGTCCCGGCGGCGCTCACCTACACGCTGCAGCAGGTCAAGGGGGAGTGGCGGATCACCGACCCGCAGGACGGCCTGCTGGTCAACGAGAAGTTCTTCACCGACTACTTCCGATCGTTCGACCTGTACTTCTTCGACCGACCGGGTCGACGCCTCGTCCCCGACCCCGTGTACCTCGTGGTGGGCGACCAGCTCGCGACGACGCTGCTCACGAGCCTGGCGGGCGGCCCGGCGCCGGACTCGGTGGAGTCGATGCGCACCTATGTGCCGCCGAGAACCGGACTGCGACCGTCCGTGCCGGTGTCGGACGACGGCGTCGCCGATGTCGAGTTCACCGACGACCTCGCCGATGCCACTGACACCGCCCGGGACCACCTCTCGGCGCAGGTCGTCTGGACCCTCCGGCAGGCCCCGGGTGTGGAGGGCGTCCGGCTGCTGGGCGGCGACACCGCACTGACCGCTGGCGGCGACGAGATCCAACCGGTGCAGGCCTGGGGTGGCTACGGACCCAGCACGGCCCGCGGTCGCACCTATGCCGTCGTGGAGAACAGGGTCGCCGAGATCGACGACGGCCGGATCATCCCGATCAGCGGACGATGGGGCAAGAATGCGCGCGGCGCCGAGCTGGTCGCGGTGTCGCAGTCGGGTGTCGCGGGTGTGCTCCCCGGCGACGACGCCGTCAGGGTGACGTCGCGCGACGGATCGGCGCCGCTCACGGTCGGCGGCAACGACTTCATCGAGCCCGACTGGGACTCCGACGGGCGGCTGTGGCTCGTCGACCGCGCGGCCGGCGGCACCCGCGTCCGCGTCGTGTCCGACCAGCAGCAGGTCCAGATCGCGGTCCCCGGACTCGCCCGTCTGGACGTCACCTCGTTCAAGATCTCCCCGGACGACACCCGGTACGCGGTCACGGCCGGCCGGCGGATGTACGTCGGCGAGGTCGTGCGGGACGTCAAGGACCAGGTGCTGGGGCTGGGCCTCCCGTCCCGTGTCTTCACGACGGTGAGCGGGCCGCGAGCGGCTTCCTGGTCGTCGCCGACCGAGCTGTCCTTCCTCGGTGACAGCCAGGCCGGTGTGCAGATCTACCAGGTGCAGATCGACGGCTCGCGGACTACCAGCGAGGTGGCCCGCAGCGGCTCCCTGCTGCCCGATGTCCGAGCCCGCGGCCTCGCGATCGCGCAGGGCGGCACCGGGACGCTCCACGTCAGTGACGCGCGCCGACGGCTGTGGTACCTGCCGAGGGGCGGCTCCTGGCGGATGATCGACACCCCGCCGGCCACAGGGCTGAGCTACGGCCGCTGACCCCACAGGCCGGCGGCGAAGGCTGGTGTCGGTCCCGTCCCTGACGCATCGTGGCGGGGTGCGCCATCTCGTCGTCCCCGTCGCGGACCTGCTCCTCGGTGCGCGGTGCGCCGCCTGCGGGGGCGCGGCGCTGGTGCTGTGCCGCGACTGCGGAGCGGGCGTCGGGCCCCAACCGTTCGTGGTCCGGGACCTCGCGGCTCCGGGCCTGCGGTCGGGCGACGTCCCGTGCGTCGCGTCGGGCGTCCACGCCTCGACGATGCGACGGATCGTGCTGGCCTGGAAGGAGGAGGGCGTCAGCCGACTGACCGATCTCCTGGCGCACCACCTCGCGGCATCCGTCCTGGCCCACGTGTCCCATCCCGATCCGGTGCTGCTCGTGCCGGTGCCCACGTCCCGGCGGAGCCGCCGCGTCCGTGGACGGGACCTGGTCGACGAGCTGGCTCGGGCCTCGGCGCGTCTGCTGGCGCAGGTCGGAGTCGACGTCGAGGTGGAGCAGGCGCTGCGCCACAGCCGTGGCGTCCGGGACCAGGCGGGTCTGGATGCGGTGGCGCGCCAGGAGAATCTGGATGGTGCGTTCGTGTGCCGTCCGCGGCGTCCCCGCACCCCGGGGCCCGTGGTGGTCGTCGACGACATCCTGACGACGGGAGCCACGGCTGCGGAGGCCGTGCGGGCCCTGCGAGTGGTCGGTCGGCGACCGATCGGCGTGGCGGCGATCAGTGCCACGGCGAGGACGAGACCGGCGCCCGGCGCCGTGTGAGCAGGATCACACACTGGCATTCCTGAGAGCGCGGGAGGAAGTTACCCCCCGCGCTGGTGATCCGCAAGGGGGCGGTCTACCGTCGCAGATATGGCATGAGGAAGGCGCCCACCAGCGCGAACCGAAACGAGGAGTCCTAATGGAAATTGTCGTCAACGGTCGCAACAGCGAGATCTCCGAGAGCTTCAAGGAGCGCGTCGCGGACAAGCTTCTCCGGCTCGAGAAGTACGACTCCCGTCAGAAGATCAATCGGGTCGAGGTCGAGGTCACCCACGAGAAGAACCCCCGCCAGCACGACACGGCCGCCAAGGTCGAGATGACGCTGCGCTCCCGCGGGCCGGCCGTGCGCGCGGAGGCCACGTCGACCGACCAGCACTCCGCGCTCGACGCCGCGATCGACAAGCTCGAGTCGCGCCTGCGCCGGGCGGTGGACCGTCAGCGCATCCACCGCGGCGAGAAGCGTCCGACCTCCGTCGCCGAGGCCCTGGCGACGACCGACATCGAGGACCTGGTCCTGGACGAGCCTGCCGACGACGACGTGCCGCGCAGCATGGCCGGACCGATCGAGGTCCAGGGCGACTGCCCGCTCGTGGTGCGCGAGAAGACCCACCAGGGTACTCCGATGACGCTCGAGCAGGCGATGTACGAGATGGAGCTCGTGGGCCACGACTTCTACCTGTTCATGGAGAAGGACTCGATGCGCCCCAGCGTGGTCTACCTGCGCAAGGGATACGACTACGGCGTGATCCACCTCGACGTCACGGAGTGAGCGCGAAGCGCTGAGCGGTGCCACCTGAGCTGGTTCCGTGGCATGATCGACGCGTGACTTCCCGGGGAGACAGCATCCGCGTCCTGTTGGTCGATGATCAGGAGCTCTTCCGGCGCGGCGTCAAGATGGTGCTGGGAGCCGATGAGGCGCTCGAGCTCGAAGAGGTCGACGACGGGGACAAGGCGCTGGAGCTGGTTCGCGAGAACCCGTTCGACATCGTGCTGCTGGACGTCCGGATGCCCGGGCGCAGCGGGGTCGAGGTGTGCGCGGCGATCAAGGAGATGTCCCCGACGACCGGCATCATCATGCTCACGGCCAGCGATGACGAGTCGGATCTGTACGCAGCGATTCGAAGCGGCGCCTCCGGCTACCTGCTCAAGGACGGTTCGACCTATGAGCAGGTGGCCGAGGCCGTCCGCCTCGTGGCGTCCGGGCAGTCGCTGATCAGCCCGAGCATGGCCACCAAGCTGCTCGACGAGTTCGTGCAGATGTCCAAGAGCCCGGCGCCGGCGACCAACCTGACGCCGCGTGAGCTCGGTGTCCTGCGCCATGTCGCCCGGGGACTGAGCAACCGGGAGATCGCCGAGGAGCTGTTCATCAGCGAGAACACGGTGAAGAACCACATCCGCAACATATTGGAGAAGCTGCAGATGAAGTCGCGCATGGAGGCGGCCATGTACGCCGTGCGCAGCAAGCTCGTCGACGACATGCCCTGAGCGTGACGCCGCAGCAGCTCACGGTCCTGCAGGCCCGCCGGATCGCACTGGCGGCCCAGGGCTTCACCCGGCCGCGGGTCGGCCTGAGTCGAGACGTCGGGTCCGCCCACATCGCTCGGGTGATCGAGAGGCTGGGCTTCTTCCAGATCGACTCGGTCAACGTCCTGCAGCGCGCCCACTACATGCCGTTGTTCTCACGGCTGGGCCCGTACGACGTCGAGCTCCTGCACCGGGCGTCCGGCCGGGCACCGCGGCGTCTGTTCGAGTACTGGGCCCACGAGGCCGCGCTGGTCGACGTCAACCTGTGGCAGGCCTTCCAGTTCCGGATGGAGGCCGGCGCGCGCATGTGGGGCGGCATGATCCGCATCGCCCGCGACAAGCCCGAGTTCGTGGAGTGGGTGCTGGACGAGGTGCGCGCGAACGGGCCGCTGACGGCGCGCGAGATCGAGCACGACGTGCCTCGGCAGCGTGACAACTGGGGGTGGAACTGGTCGGAGGTCAAGGCCGCGCTGGAGTACCTGTTCTACAAGGGTCAGGTGACGGCGGCGCGACGCAACTCCGCCTTCGAACGTGTCTACGACCTGCCGGAGCGGGTGATCCCGCGCGCGCAGCTGGAGGCTCCGCCGCTGGACGCCGCCGAGGCGCACCGCGAGCTGGTCGGCCACGCTGCTCGCGCTCTCGGGGTCGGGACCGCGCAGTGCCTGCGGGACTACTTCCGCCTGCAGCCGGGGCCCACCAAGGCGGCGATCGAGGACCTGCTCGAGACCGGTGAGCTGCTCCCGGCCACGATCGCGGGCTGGAACCGGCCGGCCTACCTGCACCGTGATGCCGTCCTGTCCCGCAAGGTCCAGGCGCGCGCACTGCTGAGCCCGTTCGACCCCCTGGTGTTCGAGCGCACGCGGGCGGAGCGTCTCTTCGGCTTCCGCTACCGCATCGAGATCTACGTCCCGGCCGACCAGCGGGTCCACGGCTACTACGTGCTGCCGTTCCTGCTGGGCGACCGGCTCGTCGCCCGGGTCGACCTCAAGGCCGACCGCCAGGCCGGGGTCCTGGTGGTGCACGGCGCCTGGGCCGAGGACCACGCCCCGGCCCACACCGCCGGCGAGCTGGCCGCGGAGCTGCGGCTCATGGCGGACTGGCTCGGGCTGGGCTCGGTCGCGCCACCCGCGAAGGGTGATCTGGCCGGGGAACTCACGCGTGCCCTTGCCTCTGTTCTAGACTGAGAAGGTTCCCGTCTTCATTCGGTGAGCGTCGTGCAGCACCAGCCGTCCCAGGAGTGCATTTTCGTGCCCAAGGTCATTGACAAGATCCTTCGCATGGGCGAAGGCAAGGTCCTCAAGCAGCTCGAGGCCATCGCCAAGCAGGTCAACGCCATCGAGGACGAGTTCCGTGCGATGAGCGATGACGAGCTTCGCGGTATGACCGACGAGTTCCGCGAGCGGATCGCCGCCGGGGAGACGCTCGACGACCTCATGCCCGAGGCCTTCGCGACGGTGCGCGAGGCAGCACGTCGCGTGCTCGGCCAGCGCCACTTCGACGTGCAGATCATGGGTGGCGCCGCGCTGCACCTGGGCAACATCGCCGAGATGAAGACCGGCGAGGGCAAGACCCTCGTCTCGACGCTGCCGGCCTACCTGAACGCGCTGTCGGGCAAGGGTGTCCACGTCGTCACGGTCAACGACTACCTGGCCAAGTACCACGCCGAGTGGATGGGCCGTGTGCACCACTTCCTCGGCCTCAGCGTCGGGCAGATCCTGCCGACCATGACCCCGGCCGAGCGCCGCGAGTCCTACGCCGCCGACATCACGTACGGAACCAACAACGAGTTCGGCTTCGACTACCTGCGCGACAACATGGCCGACGACATCGCCGACTGCGTCCAGCGCGGTCACAACTTCGCCGTCGTCGACGAGGTCGACTCGATCCTGATCGACGAGGCCCGTACGCCGCTGATCATCTCCGGACCCACCGAGGAAGAGGTCAAGTGGTACGGCGAGTTCGCTCGCATCGTCGGCGCGATGAAGATCAACGAGCACTACGAGGTCGACGAGAAGAAGCGCACGATCTCGGTCACCGAGGAGGGCATCGACCGCGTCGAGGACCAGCTCGGCATCGACAACCTCTACGACGCGGTCAACACGCCGCTCATCAGCTTCCTGAACAACGCGATCAAGGCCAAGGAGCTGTTCAAGAACGACAAGGACTACGTCGTCATGGACGGTGAGGTCCTGATCGTCGACGAGCACACCGGCCGCATCCTGGACGGGCGCCGCTACAACGAAGGCCTGCACCAGGCGATCGAGGCCAAGGAGGGCGTGCGCATCCGCGAGGAGTACCAGACCCTGGCCACGATCACGCTGCAGAACTACTTCCGCCTGTACGACAAGCTCGGCGGCATGACCGGTACGGCCATGACCGAGGCCTCCGAGTTCGACAAGATCTACAAGCTCGGCGTCGTGCCCATCCCGACCAACCGTCCGGTGGCCCGCGTCGACCAGCCCGATCTGGTCTACCGCACCGAGCAGGCCAAGTTCGACGCCGTCGTCGAGGACATCGTCGAGCGGCACGCGAACGGCCAGCCGATCCTGGTCGGCACGACCAGCGTCGCCAAGAGCGAGCGGCTGTCCAAGCAGCTCACGAAGCGCGGCATCCCCCACGAGGTGCTCAACGCCAAGCAGCACGACCGCGAGGCCGCGATCGTCGCGATGGCCGGCCACAAGGGCGCCGTGACCGTCGCGACCAACATGGCCGGACGAGGCACCGACATCATGCTCGGCGGAAGCGTCGAGTTCCTGGCCGATGCGGCCCTGCGCAAGAAGGGCCTCGACCCGCTCGAGGACTCCGAGGCGTACGAGGCCGCGTGGCCCGACATGCTCAAGCAGATGGAGGAGCAGGTCGCCGCTGAGCACGACGAGGTCGCGCGGGCCGGCGGCCTGGCCGTCATCGGCACCGAACGTCACGAGTCGCGTCGCATCGACAACCAGCTGCGCGGTCGTTCCGGCCGTCAGGGCGATCCGGGCGAGACCCGCTTCTACCTGTCGCTCGAGGACGACCTGATGCGCCTGTTCAAGGCCGACTGGGTCAACTGGGTGCTGCAGACCATGAAGATCCCCGACGACGTCCCGATCGAGAACAAGCGGGTCACCGGCGCGATCGCGTCGGCGCAGGCCCAGGTCGAGGCGCAGAACTTCGACACCCGCAAGAACATCCTCAAGTACGACGACGTCATGAGCCGCCAGCGCGAGGTCATCTACGCCGAGCGTCGCCGCGTCCTCGAGGGCGAGGACATGCACGAGTGGATCACCTCGATGATCGGCGAGGTCACGGGCGCCTACGTCACCGGTGCGACCGAGGGCTTCCCCGAGGAGTGGGAGCTCCAGCAGCTGTGGACGGCCCTCGGGACCCTCTACCCGGTCGGCGTGACGATCGAGGAGGTCGAGGAAGAGGTCGGCGGCCGCGAGGGTCTGAGCCGCGAGACGCTCAAGGAGCGCATCGAGGCCGATGCGCTGCAGGCGTACAAGAACCGCGAGGAGGAGCTCGGCAGCGAGGTCATGCGCGAGCTCGAGCGTCGCGTCGTGCTCAGCGTGCTGGACCGCAAGTGGCGCGAGCACCTGTACGAGATGGACTACCTGCGCGAGGGCATCGGCCTGCGCGCCTACTCGCAGCGCGATCCGCTGGTCGAGTACCAGCGCGAGGGCTTCGAGCTGTTCAGCGCCATGATGGAGGGCATCGCCGAGGAATCGGTCGGCTTCCTGTTCAACCTCGAGGTCCAGGTCGAGACGACCGAGGACGACGAGGACGACGAGGCGCTGCAGCTGTCGGCCAAGGGCCTGGGCGTGAAGTCCGCCCCGCAGGCGCTGTCCTACTCTGCTCCCAGCGAGGACGGCGAGGCCGAGGTCCGCGGCGAGACCCTCGTCGAGGAGGAGAGCCCGGAGTCGGAGGCACGCCGTCAGGCCAATGCCAAGAACAAGGCTCGCCAGAAGGCCAAGCAGCAGCGCAAGAGCCGCAAGAACAACCGCTAGGCGTCGCGGCCCTCGCCCCGTCGGGGGCCGCGTGCCATGGTGGACAGCATGACTGAGCGGCCCACCACCCAGCCCACTGTCGTCGTGACGGGAGCCAATGGCTTCGTCGGTTCCCGGGTCTGCGCGGCCCTGGCCGAGCGGGGCGCCGCGGTGCGGGCCGTGGTGCGGCGCCCGGGCACGGCACCGACGCTGCCCGGGGTCGAGGAACGGGTCGGCGACTTCGCCGACCCGGCCTTTGCCTCCACCGTGCTGGCCGGCGCTGACGCGGCCGTCACGACGGTGTATCCGATGACCAGCGACGACCGGCAGACCCAGCTGGACGTCGCGGTGAAGGGCACCACCGAGTTCGCGCGTGCGGCGGTCGGTGCCGGCGTGGAGCGCCTGGTGCACATCTCGACGACCGCCGTCTACGACCGCTCACCGGGGACGGGCGACGTCGACGAGGATGCGGCCTTGGTGCCCGACGAGGCCGGCGACTACGCGGTCGTCAAGCGCGACACCGACATCGCCCTGGCCGGTGTCGACGGCATCACGCGGGTGCTGGTGCGTCCGCCGGCGATCCTCGGCGCGGGAGGGTCCTCGGTCTGGAACACACAACGTCCGGCCGCCGTGCGTGATGCCGCCTCCGCGCCCCACGCGGTCGCTGACCAGAGCTTCGCGTGGGTCCACGTGGACGACCTGTCCTCGATCGTCGCCGATCTCGCGGTGGGACGCGTCGCGGCGGCCGCCGATGTGACGGACGGCCCGGTCGATGGTGGCTGCACGCCCGTCAACGTGGCGGCCGGCCCGGCGACGGCTCGCGACTACTGGAGCGTCGTCGCGGGCGCGCTGGGCATGGAGCCGGTCTGGGAGGACAAGCCGGCCTGGACCGGCAGGATCGTGACGGATCGGGCAGCCGGCTGGGGGTGGACCCCGCGGGTCGACCTGGCCCAGGCGCTCGCCGAGCTCGAGGCCGGACTTCGATAGCCGGCTCGCCTAGGCCCACACCAGGGCCGTGCAGCGCCACACCTTGTCGCCGCGGTGGGTCTCCTGGAGCTCCAGCCTGACCGCGATCGCCCGCGACCGTCCGCGGTGCACCATGCGGCCGGCGATCTCGGCAGCCTCGTCGTGCACCATCGCGACGTGTACCGAGACGATGCGTGCACCGCGGCCCGACCGGGCCCGCAGCGGCACCCGCGCGTGGGCCGACAGGCGACTCGTCAGCTGGGCGTAGACGTCAGGGGCCATCCACGCCGCGAGCTGGCGCACCGGGCGCTCACCGGACAGCACCTCGACCAGCGCCTGCATGAACCGGGCCGACCGCTCCCTGATCGGCCGGGCGTCGCCGCGCTCCACAGGGGCCGGCAGCACCGGCGTCATCCCCGGGAACGGCAACGCGATCTGCCCCGCGGCCGGCTCGACGGCATCGTTGAACGGCACGTGGGGCGGCGGCGCGAGCAGGGTGGTGGCGGTCTTCATGGGTGGTCCTTCCCGGAGGGTGGCGTGAGTCGCTGCGAGGGGAAGATGCGGTCGGGATCGGCACCGATGACGTCCCGGTTGGTGTCGTGCCAGCGCCGCATCGCGTGCGCGATGTCGGCGGGGGACGCGTCGTGGGGCAGGGAGCGGGCGGCGATGCTCCACAGCGTGTCGCCCGGTCGCACCCGGACCGTCTCGGCCGCGGCGGCAGTACGCTTCTGCGCCGCCGGCACCGTGGTCTCCGTGGCGTCGGGCCGGTCGGGGAGCCGCAACCCACTGACGGAGTGAGCGGGTACGTCCGGGGCCGCGAGCTGCCCGGCCTGCGCCGGCGCGGCGACCAGGACACCCGTCGCGCCAGCGATGAGCGCCCTGCGCAGGATCGTCGGCGTGACGGCCGCCAGAAGGCGCGATGACCCGCCCAGCACAACGAGCGCCGCGGCCAGCAGCGACCAGGCGGCCACCGCCAGCAGGCACAAGGAGGCGGCGGCGATCAGCGCGTCGGGGAACGACGGCCCGCGCACCTCCCGCACGAGCGCGGCGGCATCGTGGGCCAGCAGGGCGACGACGGCTGCCGAGACCGCGGTGAGGGCCCATCCGATGCGGGAGAGTCGCATGCCGCGCCTGCCTTTGATGACGTTTGATGACGTTTGAACTCATCAAAGACCTCTAGTTGACAGGTGTCAACGAATCGCGGGTGGGCCTGTGGACGGTGGGATAGCGTGCGGCTGTGCGGTGGGACCGACTGTTCCAAGACCTGGAGGCGCAGGCCTCCGACATCGAGCGCGACGAGCGGGACGCGCTCGTCGCGGAGCTGCGCGACGAGCAGTGGGCCCAGACCTCGTGGCGTGACCTGGCCGGCGGCACGGTGGCCCTGGAGGTCCTGGGCGCGGGACGCATCGAGGGCCGCGCCACGCTCGTCAACGAACGCCTGCTGCAGGTCAGCGGCGACCGCGTGGACCACGTCATCGCCACCCGGGCCGTGCTCGTGGTCCACTCCGCGCAACGGCGGGCCGACGAGGTCGGCCGGGTCGGGGCCGCGCTGGGCTGGGGTCAGGTCTTTCGCGCACTGCGGGACGCCGGCGAGCCCGTCACGATCCGGCTCGTGGACGGCAGCGCCCGCGAGGGCGTCCCCGATGTCGTCGGCGGCGACTTCGTGCGCGTGACGGCGCAGTCCGGACGCAGTCAGGACATCGTGTGGGCCGCGATCGCGATGGTCAGCGGTCGGACGTGATGTCGCCGTCGCCGGACGTCACGTCCAGCTCGCGCGTGTCGTGGTCGGCGCGCGCGTACTGCCGCGCGATGTAGTCCTCCAGCTGGTCGTTCTCGATGCGCCACTGGCCACGGCCGCCGATCTGGATCCCGCGCAGCTCGCCGGACCGCACGAGGGCGTACACCTGCCGCACGGTCACGTTGAGCACCTCCGCGACGTCCGCCAGCGTGAGGAACCGCGGGCTGGATGGGGGCATGGCACCAGTTTCCCATGCGACGGTGTCAACCGTTGCGGCGGATGAAGCACCGTTGTGGACAACAACGGCAGGGGGTGGACGCGACGGCTGGTTGTCGGTAGAACCGTGCCATGACGAACTGGCGCAGGCCCAGGGGACAGGGCCGAGCGGCTCCACGACTGCGGCTGCGCCCCTGGCGCGACCCACGGCTCGTCCTCGGGGTGCTGCTCGTCCTGGGCGCCACGGTCCTGGGCGCCCGGCTGGCCGCAGCAGGTGACGACCGGGTCGAGTACTGGTCGGTACGGGCGGACGTCGTCCCCGGCGACACCATCACCCAGGACGACCTGCGTCCCGCCCGCGTGCGCCTCACGCGCGAGGCCGCGGACGACTACGTCAGGACGACCGAGCAGTTCTCGGCGCCACTGGACGACCTGGTCTGGGCCCAGCCCTTGACGCAGGGATCGCTGGTGGCCAAGACCTCCCTGGTGCCGCGCTCGAGCGCGGCCCGCGGGCAGCTCCCGCTCAACGTGGCGCTGGGTGCGGCGCCGGCCGACCTGGCCAGGGGCGACCTGGTCGACGTCTGGGTGGGGCCCGGCCCGGGGGACGAGCCGGGCCCCGACGCCGTCCGGGTCCTCGGTGCCGTCCGGGTGCTGCACTCCGGCAACGACGTCGGCGCGCAGAGCGGCTCCCTGGCGCAGACCGTGCTGGTCGACGTCGACGACTCGCGGCTGGCACCGGACGTCATCAGCACCGTGTCGGCCGGACACGTGACGCTGGTCCGGGTCGGCTCGTGACCATGGACGTCATGCTCGCCGCCGGTGGCGCCGCGTGGGAGCAGGCCGCCATCGGCGAGCTCGAGTCGTCGACGTCGCTGCGACTCGTGCGGCGCTGTGTCGACGTCGCCGATCTCCTGGCGGTCGCGCACACCGGGCAGGCGAACGCGGCGATCGTGTCGGCCGACCTGCCGGGGCTCGACGTCGACGCAGTGGCCCAGCTGGGTCGCTCAGGTGTCGTCGTGGCCGCCGTCGGCGCAGACCCGGAGCGTTGCGCGGCGCTGGGCATCCGGCGCAGCCTGCACATCGGTCAGCTCGGTGACATCGCCCACGACGTGCTGGTCCCGGCCGGCCCACAGGCGCGTCGGGCCCCCGTGGTCGCGGTGTGGGGCCCGGCCGGGGCCCCGGGCCGCAGCACCGTGGCCCTCGCGCTGGCCTCCGCGGCCGCCGCCCGCCGGATCGACACGATCCTGGTCGACGCCGACACCTACGGCGGCGCGCAGGGCCAGCTGTTGAGCGTGCTCGACGACGTCAGCGGATTGGTCGCCGCGTGCCGGGCGGCGAACCAGGGCCGTCCCGGCGAGGTCGTCGACCACCTCCTGGAGGTCGACCCGGGCCTGCGGCTGCTGACCGGTCTGCCACGGGCGGACATGTGGCCACAGGTGCGCGCCGGTGCCTTCGAGACGGTGCTGGACCGGATGTGCGGTGAGGCCGAGCTGGTCGTCGTCGACATCGCCTCGCCGTTGGAGCCCGGCACCGGCACCGGTGCAGATCGCAACCAGACAGCCCTGCAGGTCGTGGCTGCCGCCGACCTGGTCGTCGTGGTGGGTCGTCCCGATCCGGTGGGCCTGGCCCGTCTGGTCCGGGGCGTCCAGGACCTGTCGGCGATCGACCCCGGTGGCCGGCACGTCATCGCCATCAACATGATGCGCCCGTCGCTGGGGTGGCGGGAGCGGGAGGTGCGGGCGACCGTGGCGCGCCTGACCGGTGACGAGCCGGTCGTGCACCTGCCGTTCGACCAGTCCGGTCTCGACCTGGCCGCGGTCAAGGGTCGCGCCCCACGGGAGGCCGCGCCCTCGTCCCCGTTCGTGGCACGCATCGAGGTGCTCCTGGGCCATGTCCTGTCCGTCGTGGTCCCGCCCCGCGCGGTGACGGGACCCGCGGCTTGACCCGGTGGTACCTTCCTCGTCAAGACGTCACGAGGAGAGACATGCAACGGTTGAGCCCGCTGGATGCGATGTTCCTTCAGCAGGACAGCCCGACCGTGCCCCGCCAGGTCGCCTCACTCGTGATCATGGAGGCCGGTGAGCGCCCGCTGACCTACGACCGGCTGATCAACGTCATCAACGAGCGCATCGACCTCGTGCCGCGCTACCGCCAGCTGCCGCGCTCGGTCCCCGGAGCGATGGGCACGCCGGTGTGGCTCGATGACGAGGACTACGACATCTCCCTGCACGTGCGCCGCTCGGCGCTGCCCCGCCCGGGCACGGTCGAGGCCCTGCACGAGCTGGTCGGACGGCTGATCGCCCGCCGCCTCGACCTCGACCGCCCCCTGTGGGAGCTGTACCTGATCGAGGGCCTGTCGGACGGGCGCGTCGCGCTGCTGTTCAAGGCCCACCAGGCCCTCGTGGACGGCTCGGAGACCGTCGACCTGGCCCAGGTGCTGCTGGAGGAGACCGCGCACGACCGCGACATCCCCCACGAGGAATGGAATCCGCGCCCCGAGCCGCACGCCGGCGAGCTGCTGGCCGCGACGCTGAGCCGCAACGTCCGCCGGCCCGGTGAGGCGCTGCGCATCGCCGAGCACAACCTCGGCCGGCTGGCCCGCAAGCTGCCCGTCATCGGCGGCGACGCCCTGACCCCGCACGGTGTGCTGTCCACCGACCTGAGCCGGCACCGGCGTTTCGCGTCGCAGGCCGTCGACCTCGACGACTTCCGCCGCGTCCGCGAGATGCATGGCGGCACCGTCAACGACGTGATCCTGGCCTGCATCGCCGGCGGCATCCGCGGCTGGATGCTCACCCGCGCCGAGCCGGTCAGTGCCAAGACGGCGCTGCGGGCGATGGTGCCGATGTCGGTCGTGGCCGAGGACGGCCTGCCGACCTCGCTGGGCTCGAAGGTGCGCGGGCACCTGCTGTCGCTGCCGGTGGGGGAGTCCAATCCGGTCGTCCGGCTGCACCAGGTCTCGTACGCGTTGAAGGACCACCGCGAGACCGGTTCGGCGGTGGCCGCCAATCAGCTCGCCGCCCTGCCCGGCTTCGCCACGTCCACGTTCCACGCGGTCGGCGCCCGGGTCGCCGACGCGGAGGCCGGACGCGGACACCAGATCGTCATCACCAACGTCCCCGGCCCGCAGGACCCGCTCTACCTGGCGGGCGAGGCGCTCGCGGAGGTCTACCCCTGCATCCCGCTGAGCGGCCGGCGCGCCGTCTCGATCGGCGTGACCTCGTACCACAGCAAGGTCTTCTTCGGCATCGTCGCCGACCGGGACGCCGTCCCGGACGTCGAGGTGCTCGGCCAGTGCATCCAGGATGCGTTGGCCGAGCTGGTCGAGTCCGTCGAGGGCCGTCGTGCCCGTGCACCCCGGGGCCGTCAGCGCCCCACGAGGAGTTGAACATGAGGGTCTACCTGGGACTCACCGCCGATGAGCTCGTCGCGCTGCAGTCGGGGAGCTCGGTGACTCCGGCCGAGTCGTTCGTCGCGGCGTCCGTCGACGAGGAGGACGAGCTCGCGGCGCTGGAGGAGGCCGCCGAGCACGGAGAGGTGGCCGCTGCAGCAGAGCTGGACGACCCGGACGGACCGGTCACGCTGACCGACATCGCATCGCTGCACGTCGACGTCGACGGCAGCGGCGATCTCGCGTGGTACGCCACGCAGGAGATCGCCGCCGTCATCGAGCTGGTGCGCAGCTGACGCTGCGCGGTGTCCGGGCCTAGAGCTTGGTCATCCCGTACTCGACCTCTTCGCGCAGCGAGGACCGGATGGCCTTGGCGACCTCGGGCTCGATCTTCTTGCCGATGAACGGGATCGACACCTTGACGTCCCCATTCACCGTGAACTCCGTGCCGTCGCCCTCGGCGAACAGCTTGGCGACGCCGACCATCTCGGCGGGCTGGCCGATGATGCTGACCTTGACGTCGGCAGTGCGGCTGCCGTCGGCATCGGGACCGCTCCAGACCTCGGTCTGCTTGACCTTGACGGTGCTGCCGGTGAGCTTCTTGACGAAGTCGGGCATGTCGGCCGGCTGCGTGCGGGTGATCGTGACCGTCGCGCCCTCGCCGTTGTCCGTCACCGTCACCTCGTAGTCCGTCGATCCCTGCTTGGCGCACGACTCGGTGCGGAACGCCTGGTCGACGAGCAGGCCGTACACGTCCTCGACGCCAGCACCCGTGTAGGAGAACTTCTCGGTGAGCTTCATGCGGTGATCCTCCGGTGCTGGGGTGGGGTGGTCATTCGGTGGTCTGCTCGCCGGCGGCGAGGGCCTTGAGCTCGGAGAGCCGGGCCTCGACCTCCGTCTGGGTCGTGTCGCCCTCGAGCTCGGCGAACTGCGCGTCCAGGCTGGACGATGCGAGCTCGGCCTGGCCGGCGACCCGGGCCTCGTCGCGGCGCACCTTCTCCTCGAAACGGGACAGCTCGCTGGTGGGGTCGAGGACGTTGATCGAGGACACCGCGTCGTGCACCTTGGCCTGCGCCTCGGCGGTCTTGGCCCGCGCCACCAGCTGGTCGCGCTTGCCCCTGAGCTCCTCGAGCTTGCCCTGCATGTTGATCAGCCCGGCCTTGAGCTGCTCGACCGTGTCGTTCTGGGCGGCGATCTGCGGTGCGGCGGCCTTCGCCTCGTTCTCGAAGCCGATCTGCTTGCTGAGCGCGACCTTCGCGAGGGCGTCGAACTTGTCGGCCTCGGCGGGCTGCCCGGCCGCCCGCAGCTGATCGGCCTTCTGGGACGCCTTGATCGCCTTGGTGCCCCACTCCTTGACCGCGGCGACGTCCTCGGCGTGATCGGCCTCGGCCAGCCGCAGGTTGCCGATCGTCTGGGCAACTGCGTCCTGGGCCTCGGCGATCGAGTTCGTGTAGTCGCGCACGAGCTGGTCGAGCATCTTCTCGGGATCCTCGGCCTTGTCCAGAAGCGAGTTGATGTTGGCGCGGGTCAGCTGCCCGATGCGCCCGAGGATGGACTGTTTCTGAGCCATGGTCCGTCACTTTCGTTCAATGCGGCGGTCTCTGCGTGATGCCGTCCCCTCGATCTTGCTGCATGCGCGTGGCCGAGACAACACAACCGCAGCGCGCCGTGCCGTCAGGAGCGTCCCGACGAACCTGCGGCGGGACGACGAAAGATCCACATCCGCATCGCGACGAATCGCATGACCGTCACGAGCAGGTTGGCGGCGGTCAGCACGGCGACCTCCACCAGCGGGTGCCCGCCGCCGCCGACGGCCCGCATCAGCCACAGCGTCCCGCTGGTCACGGCCAGCCCCGCGGCGAAGACCAGCAGCCCCTGCAGCTGCTGCCGCAGGTGGTTCTCCGGACCGCGCAGACCGAAGGTGAACCGGCGGTTGGCGGCGGTGTTGACGACCGCGGTGAGCGCCAGGGCGAGGGCATTGGCCGCGAACGCACCCATGACGGTGCGCAGCGCGACGTACAGGACGCCGTAGGCGGCGGTCGACAGCGCGCCGATCACGGCGAACACGATCATCTGCCCGCCCAGCCGGCCGCCGGCTCCCGCAGATGATGCCCGGCCGAGCGCCTGGGCGACGTCCGTCAGCGGGATGCGGCCGCGCAGCAGCGCCCAGCCGAGGCGGCCCATGCCGCGCAGGTCGGCGGCCGCCGTGCGGACGATGTCGACGCGGCTGTCGGGGTCGTCGACCCAGTCGACCGGCACCTCGTGGATGCGCAGCCCGGCGCGCTCTGCCACGACCAGCAGCTCGGTGTCGAAGAACCACTCGTCGTCCTGGATCAGCGGCAGCAGCTGCTGCGCGACATCGCGGCGAATGGCCTTGAAACCACACTGCGCGTCCGAGAAGCGCGCCCTCAGCGTCCCGTGCAGCAGCAGGTTGTAGGCCCGGGAGATCACCTCGCGGCGCGGTCCCCGCACCGTCCGGGACGTGCGGGCCAGCCGGGAGCCGATCGCCAGGTCGGAGTGCCCCGACAGCAGCGGCGCGACCAGCGGCAGCAGCGCGTTCAGATCGGTCGACAGGTCCACGTCCATGTAGACCAGCACCTCGGCGTCGGACTGGGACCACGCCCGCTTCAGCGCCCGCCCGCGTCCCTTCTGGTCCAGGCACACGACGCGGACGTCGTCGAAGCGGTCGGCCAGCTGCTGGGCCAGCTGCCGCGTGCGGTCGGTGCTGGCGTTGTCGGCGATCGTGATGCGGTGCTCGAACGGCAGCGTATGCAGGTGGCTGCGCACGGTCTGGACCGATGAGACCAGCGCCTTCTCCTCGTTGTAGACGGGGATGACGATGTCCAGGGCCGGTGGACGGCTCGGAGCATGCTTGGCCCGCGGGGCCACGACGGTGGTCGTCATCGGATACCTCCCGACAGGTCGTAGATCGTGACGCCGTCGACGGTCTGGGCGGTGAAGTTCTCGCTGACCCAGGTGGAGATCTGCGAGCTCGTGCCGCCGCCCGGGCCCGGGCCCATGCCCCGGCCGTCACCGGCGATGAAGTAGTGGATTCGCCCGTCCGCGACGTACTGCTTGAACTGGGCCAGCGTGGGGCTGGGGTCCGAGCCGTTGAAGCCGCCGATCGCCATGACGGGCAGGCCTGTCGCGAGCTGGTAGCCGGAGGCCGAGTTCGACCCGATCGCCGCGGCGACCCACGTGTACGAGTCGGCATCGGCGGTCAGCAGCGCGTTGATCTGCTCGGTCGACTGCGAGCCGTTCAGCAGGCCGCCAGGGCTGCCGCCGGGCTGGCCGCCGGGCTGTCCGCCGGGCGCCTGGCCGCCGGGAGCCTGCTGCCCCTGGGTGGGCTGCCCGGGCGGCGTCATGCCGCCGCCGGGGCCGCCGCCGGGGCCGCGTCCCGTGCTGGGCCCGGCGCTCGGGATCGAGCCGGTGTGCGGGGTCGCGGCGGTGTCGATGGCATACGCGGCCGGGCCGGCGATGATCGCGCCCAGCGCGGTGCCCACGACCGCGATGCGCGCCCCGCGCGGGAGCAGGGTGTGCAGGACGATCAGGACTGCGCTGGCGACCCCGAGCACGATGACGGCGTACTTGAGCCACGGCACGAACCCGGACGTCCGGTCGAGCAGGGCGAAGCTCATCGCGCTGGTCATCGCGATCACGAAGGCCATCGCGATCATCGCCTCCGGCGCGGTGCGCCGCTCCCACAGCACCGCGACGCCGATGCCGACCAGCGCGGCGATCGCCGGCGCCAGGGCGACGGTGTAGTACGCGTGGAAGATGCCGGCCATGAAGCTGAACGTCAGAGCGGTCGTGAGCAGCCAGCCGCCCCAGACGACGAGGCCGGCGCGCTGGAGGTCGGTGCGGGGGGCGCGACGGGTGAACCACAGGCCCAGGACGAGCAGCACCACGGCAGCCGGGAGCAGCCAGGCGATCTGTCCGCCGATCTCGGAGTTGAACAGGCGGAACAGTCCGGTCTCGCCCCAGCCACCTCCGCCGTTGCCGCCACCGACCGCGCCGACCTCGTCGCCGTTCAGGCGGCCGAAGCCGTTGTAGCCCAGCGTCAGCTCCAGGATCGAGTTGTTCTGCGATCCGCCGATGTACGGACGGCTCGAGGCCGGCCACAGCTCCACGATCGCGAGCCACCATCCGCCGGCGACGATCATGGAGCCGAAGGCGATGAGCAGGTGCTTGATCCGGGTGCCGATGCGGACCTGCGCCGCGACGAGGTACACCAGCGCCAGTGGGGGCAGGACCAAGAAGGCCTGCAGCATCTTGGCCAGGAAGGCCAGGCCGACCAGCGCTCCACCCAGGACCAGCCAGCGCACCGCCCGCTGCGGCGACTCGATGGCCCGGATTGTCGCGTACACCGCGCCGATCAGCAGCAGGGTCAGCAGCGCGTCGGGATTGTTGAACCGGAACATCAGCGCGGCGACCGGGGTCACGGCGAGCACGAGCCCGGCCAGCAGACCGGCCCATGCATGGTGGGTCGTGCGCCGGACGGTCGCGTACAGCAGGCCGACCGAGGCGACACCCATCAGCGCCTGCGGGACGAGCATCGACCAGGACGACAGCCCGAAGATGCGGGCGGACAACGCCATGGGCCACAGGGCCAGTGGCGTCTTGTCGACCGTGATCGAGTTCGCGGCGTCCGACGAGCCGAAGAAGAAGGCCTTCCACGACTCCGATGCGGCCTGGACGGCTGCGGAGTAGAACGAGTTGGCCCATCCCGACGCCCCGAGCCCCCACAGGTACAGCAGGGCCGTGGCCAGCAGCAGCGCCAGGAGCGCTGGACGCACGAGCGGGGAGTCCTCGTCGCGGCCGCGCCACAGGCGGCGGAGGCGTGACGGACGGGCAGTTGCAGGGCGGTGGGTGGCCCCGGCCCGGGCCGGGGCAGGAGTCGTCGTCGAGGTCATGCCTCCACCGTGCGACCGCAGCTTGGGTCGGCCGTGTGCTGAATCTGTGGAGAGCCTGTGACCGTGCGGGTCAGGCCGGCAGGGTCAGGGTGAACGTCGTGTCGCCCGGCGAGCTGGTCACCGATGCGGTGCCGTGGTGGGCGGTCATGATCGCCTTGACCAGCGACATGCCCAGGCCGGCACCGCCCGATGCCCGGGTGCGGGACGAGTCGCCGCGGGTGAATCGCTCGAACACCGTCGGCAGCAGGGCCGGGTCGATGCCGGGGCCGTCGTCGTGGACGTCGATGCGGATCTCGTCGCCGACGCTCAGACGCACCTCGACCGTGGTGCCGGGCGGCGTGTGCCGGGTCGCATTGGTGATCAGGTTCGTCACCGCCTGGTGGAGCCGCTGCTCGTCGCCGGTCACGATGACCGGCTCCTCGGGGACGTCCAACGTCCAGCGGCGCTCGGGATCGACCACCCGGGCGTCGTTGACGGCCTCGACGACCAGCCGGGTCAGGTCGACGGGGCGGCGCTCGAGCTCGCGGCCGGCGTCGAGGCGGGCCAGCAGCAGCATGTCCTCGACCAGCGTCGACATGCGCCCGGCCTCGGACTCGACCTTGGCCAGGATCCCGTCGGGATCGGCGCGGCCGGAGCGGCGGCCGAGCTCGGCGTATCCCTTGATCGTCGACAGCGGTGTGCGCAGCTCGTGGGAGGCATCGGCGAGGAACTGGCGTGCCTGCTGCTCGCTCTCGTAGCGGGCGTCGAGGGCCCGCTCGACGTGGCCCAGCATCTGGTTGAGCGCCTCGCCGACCTGGCCGACCTCGGTCGACGGGTCGGTGAGCGAGTCGGGGACGCGGACGGTCTCGCCGACCTCTCCGGACGACAACGGCATGGCCGTGACCTCGTGGGCCGTGGCGGCCACCTCGCGCAGCGGCTGCAGCTGTCGGCGGACCAGCACCCGGCCGGCAACGGCGGCGACACCGACACCGGCCAGACCGAGCAGCACCTCCCACCAGATGAGGGTCTGGATCGTGTCGTCTACATCGTCGGTGGGGACGCCCAGGACGAGCGTCCCGGCTGTGGTCTCGGCGGCGACGACGCGGAACGAGCCCAGCCCTGGGACGTGCTCGGTCACCGGGTCGTGGCCCGGCTCGACGTCCTCCAGGGCTTCCAGGGCCGATGAGGAGAGCTCTCGTCCCTCACCGGAGGACGTGATCGAGAATCCGCTGGACCGGTCGGTCCCGATGATCGCGGTCAGCGTGCCGTCCCGGTTGCCGCGGGCGTCCGGCGGCGGCTGGCGCCCGTCACGGTCGTCGCCGGGATCGAAGCCCTGCTCCTGGCCGCCGAACACCCGCTGGCTGCGTTCCAGCGAGGCCTCGACCTGGCGGTCGAGCTGGCCGGTCAGGTACGAGCGCATCACGACGGTCGCGACGCCCGCGACCAGCAGGCTCACGACGGCGACCAGCGCCACGACCGTCACGACGAGGCGTCCGGTCAACGAGGTGGGCAGGAGGCGCATGGTCTAGTCGGCGGGCTTGAGGACGTAGCCGGCCCCGCGCTTGGTGTGGATCATCGGCTTGTGGCCGGCGTCGATCTTCTTGCGCAGGTAGGAGATGTACAGCTCGACGACATTGGCCTGTCCGCCGAAGTCGTAGTCCCACACCCGGTCCAGGATCTGGGCCTTCGACAGCACCCGGCGGGGGTTGCGCATCATGAAGCGCAGCAGCTCGAACTCGGTCGCGGTCAGGTCGATCTCCTGGCCGGCGCGGGTCACCTCGTGGCTGTCCTCGTCCAGCGTCAGGTCGCCGACCGTGATGACCGAGCTCGGCCGGGCGTCCAGCGCGCCGGCGCGGCGCATCAGGCCACGGAGCCGGGCGATGACCTCCTCGAGGCTGAACGGCTTGGTCACGTAGTCGTCACCACCGGCGGTCAGGCCGGCGACGCGGTCCTCCACCGAGTCGCGCGCCGTCAGGAACAGGACGGGGACGTCAGGGGCGAAGGCACGCACCTTGCGCAGCACCTCCATGCCGTCGAAGTCGGGCAGCATCATGTCCAGGACGATCGCGTCGGGCGCGAAGTCCCTGGCCGCAGCGACGGCCTTGCGACCGGTGTCCGCGGTGCGGATGTCCCAGCCCTCGTAGCGCAGCGCCATCTGCAGCAGCTCGGCGATGTTGGGCTCGTCGTCGACCACGAGCACGCGCAAGGCCGATCCGTCGGCGCGGGTCAGTGAGGTCCCCATCGGCCCAGTGTCGTCCTCCGGCACTGGCATTTGGATGAGTGCCGGCTGTGGGGATGCTGTGAAACCCCGGGGCGATCAGCCGCTGTACGTCACCGTGTCGTCGCCCTGCAGGCACTGCTTGCCGGCGACGCGGGCGGGGAACTTGTACTTGGTCAGCACCGAGCACTCGGTCAGCGACTGGCCGTTCCAGACGCTGCGCCACGTCCCGCCGGACTTGGCCCACAGCGACGCGTAGCCGCCGCACTGCGGCGTGAAGTGCCCGCCGCGCGCGAAGCCGGCGGTGTCGATCACGTCGACCGAGATCTGCGGCTTCTCGGTGCAGCCCTGCTCGACGGTTCCGCGGGTCAGCTCCGCGGCGATGAACGACTTGAAGTCAGCCGGCGCGCCGCGGAGCTTGCTGGTCTCGGCGGGCGTCGCGATCAGCACGCCGCTGTCCTCGCCCTGCGCGTACGAGATCAGCTTGCCGGCCGGCGCCGCGGGGGTCGGGGTGCTCGTGCTCTTCGAGGGGGCCGGCGTGGTGGCCGCGGGCGTCGTCGGGACGGTGCTCGGCGCTGCGGTCGTCGGTTCGGAGGTGCTCGGTTCGGCGGTGCTCGGCGCCGCCGCCTCAGGCTCGTCCGAGCTGCCGCACGCTCCCAGCAGCAGGATCGGCGTGGTCGCGAGGGCCGTCAGGAGCCGGGTACGAGTCATGGGGTCAATGATGCCGTCAGGGTGTCGCCACGTGCGGCAGGATCACCGGCCGGTCGTCCCGTCGATCGCCTCGCGCAGCAGATCGGCGTGCCCGTTGTGCCGCGCGTACTCGCCGATCATGTGCACGTAGACCATGCGCAGCGACATCTCGCCGTGGTGCCCGCCGATCGTGTGGTCGAAGTCGATGTCGGCGACCGCCTGGTCGGCCAGCCGCCACTCGTCGCGCAGGGCCTCGACCGCGTCCGGGGCGTCGGCGGGGTCGAGGTGGTTGAAGTCGGTGTCGTCGCGCGCCTCGAAGCTGTGCAGGTGCTCGATGTCCTCGCGCGCCACCCGCTTGCGGAACCAGATCCGCTCGACCTTGGCCATGTGGCGCGCCAGCCCCAGCAGGGTCAGGTTGGAGGTCGGGACGGAGTGCAGGGTCAGCTGCTCGGCCGTCAGCCCGGCGCAGATCCTGAGCAGGGTGGTGCGCTGGTGCGCCAGCATGCCCTCCAGGATCGGACGGTCCGGCCCGGTCATCGGTCCGTCGACGGGCGCGGGCATGGGGGAGGTCCAGGTCATCGGTCGATCCTGTCAGGCTGGGTGGGCCACCGCAGCGATTGCCGCCAAGGCAGGAAGATCCTTCACGCCGGATCCGGCCAGGACGATGTTCTCCTGCTCGGTCACGATTCCCACGGCGGGCGGTGCGAACGGATAGCCGAGCCGGACGTCGACCACCGTCAGCACGTCGGACACCGGGATGGTCGCCGGCGCGACATCGCCCGCCACGGCCCGGATGACGATCGCGTCGTCGACCAGGTCGACCGCGACCCGCCGCCGTGGCGGGTCGAGCACCGTGCCGCCGTCGGTCGTCTGCGGCACGACGTGCAGCGCTCGCCGCCGCAGCAACGGGGGAGCGATCAGCAGTGCGGCGAGGGCGAAGATGGCGAGCACGACGAGCAGCGCGAGCGCCGAGGCCGTGGCCACCCGGAGCACCAGGGCCGCGGTGATCGCGAGGGCGAGCACGCCGACCGCGATGCGGGCGGCCAGGGGGACCGGGCCGGGATCAACGGCCGTCGGGCCGCCGAGCGCCTCGGCACGTGCCGCGTACAGCTGCCGGTCGTACCCGGTGCCGTTGTGGTCCTGCTGGCGGCGGAACGCCTCGACCCAGGTCATCCAGACCGTGGTGCTCGTGGCGACGAGCACGATCGCACCGACCACTGCGAGCGGCAGCCCGTCCCCGGCGTCGTCGGAGGTGAGGCCCGCTGCCAGCAGCACCACGCTGAAGCACCACGCGGGGATGGCGCGGAAGGCCGGCCACAGCAGTCGTGTATCGCGGATGCGGCCGAGAGTGGTGAGCCCGACGCGGGATGAGACCTCCTCCAGGTCGGGGCGGTCACGGGCGTCGAAGATCGTCAGCAGCTCGTCCGGGATCTCGCCCGGCGGCAGGCCACGGGCATCCCGTGTCCGGTCGGCTCCGGCCCAGGCGAGTCTTTCGCGATCCATCGCCCGGCTGGTGCGGACGCGCTGCCACAGCACGAGCAGCAGCGCGGCGACCGCCACCGCGGTGATGCCCCACCAGATCGCCGTCGTCCGCGTCGACGGATCGTCCTCCCGGGCCAACGTCACGTACATCGACAGCGCCATGGCCACGAGCATGGCCGCGCCCGGCTTGACGTCACGCCGCCAGCCGTATCGTTCTCGCTCCAGCTCGCTCAGGCGCGCAGCGCGCTCGGTCAGCAGCTCGCCACGCGTCGTCCAGCTGGTGGTCACGCGCCGTCGCCCTCCGGGTCCTCGCCGGTTCCGGCCGCCCGCACGACGGCGTGCGCCGAGATGGTGGCCACCAGGGCGCCGAGCTCGGTGGCCTGGTCGGGGAGCGCGGCCGTGGTGACCAGGCCGAAGCCCCAGCCCATGTCGGACGGGAACGCCTCGGTGTACGCCCCAGGCCCCAGCGCGGCTCGCAGCAGCCGCTCGGCGAGCACGCCGACGTCCACGACGTCATCGGCCGGGACGTCCACGAGCCCCGCCAGCACGAACCAGTGGACCGGGCGGGGCACATCGGGTCCGGCGGGCAGGGCGACGATGCCGTGCATCGCGAAGCCGGCCTCGACCAGCCGGTGGCGCCACATCGCCAACCCGTCGACGAGCACCCGCAGGTCGGCGTGGACCGCGCGGGCCGCCTCGTCCTCCGACGGCTGCAGTAGGTCGGAGTAGTCAGGCGGCAGCCGGAACTCGATCTCGAGCCCTGCCTCGCCCGTCGGGCCGCCGAAGCCGCCGGCGGCCCAGTCCTTGATCTGGTGAAGGCGCCGATGTCGGCGAACAGGCCGGACGCCTGGTTGGCCTTGAGCGAGTACACCCGCGAGATGAGCTCGGGGGTCTCCATCCCGTGGCCGCCGCTGGCCATCGCGAACATGCCGATCGGAACCTCGAGCGGCCCGCCGATCAGCTGGGGGACGCTTCGGGTGTTTCCGGCGGCCGACAGGTAGTGCATCACCAGGGCGACGCCGCTGAGGATCAGCGCGGGCAGCGCCAGGAACTGCAGGCCCGGGATGAAGGCCAGCAGGCCCAGCACGGAGGGCGGCGCCCAGGTCGTCCTCGGCTCTCTTCCGCTCGGCGCGTTCCTTGGCCTCCGCGGCTTCACGTTCCACGCCCCGTGCGCGGAACTGGAAGTCCCACAGGTCCGACGACCATGTCGAGATGTGCGGGTGGGCCTGGCTGAACGAGCGGTGCGCGTCGACGATCTTGGGCGTCAGCTCGTCGTCCATGAGGTCGCGTAACGCGCGTGCGGCCTTGCCCTCCCAGTCGCCGCCGGGAGCGCCGCGCAGGACAGCGGCGTCGACGTTCTTCATGGTCCTGGCCGGCTGGCCCAGCAGGTCCGCGATGTTCTTGAAGTTGGCCTTGACGTGCTCCAGCATCGGGCCGTCGATGACAAGGTCCGCCATGTGCTCCCCGAGCTAGGTTCGTCAGCAGTGGGTGGATCGTAGCGGGCTGGGTGACACGGCGCATCGCAACTACCTCGCCCAGGGGCGCCCGCTCGGCGGCCGGCCGGGGGCCGCGCGACGAGCCGGTGCAGCACCTCTGCCGCTCGCCGCGCCCTGCTGAGGGCTCGGCGCGGGTACGCTTTCTGCCTGATGATCAGCGTCCTCGTGCTCGTGATCCCGCTGGCTCTCGCCGGGGCCGTCAGCCCCGTCATGCTCACCGAGCAGACCGTGCTGCTGGCTGGGCGCGACGGACGCCGCGTCGCGGGCTGCTACGCGATCGGGGTCGGCGGGACGTTCTTGGTGCTCCTGTGGCTCATGGTGGCCTTCGGCCATTCCATCGCTTTGCCCAAGGAGCCCAGGCTCAGCGCCTCCCTCGACCTCGTCCTCGGCTTGCTCCTGATCCTCATCGCTGCGCTGCTCCGGTACCGCCGGCGGCGTGCCCCCGAGGCCAAGAAGCCGCGCGACTACGGGCTCGGCCTGGTCCAGGCGTTCGGATTCGGCGTGTTCTCGATGGCGACGAACTTCACGACGTTGGCGATCATGGTCCCGGTGGCCAAGGAGATCTCCGCCAGCCATCTGGACGTCCTCGGACGCCTGACCGTGGTCTGCATCGTGGCCGTCGTGGGGGCGTTGCCGGCGTGGCTGCCCCTGGCGATGACGCTGGTGGCGCCCGATCCCACGCGCCGGGGCCTGCAGGTGCTGAGTGACTTCATCGACAGGCGCGGTCCGCTGATCACGATCCTGCTGCTGGCCGCGGCGGGCACCTTCCTGGTGATCCGGGGCATCGTCCACATGATCGGTCTGTGACCACCCGTCGGTCGTCACCTCGGCGCCCGACGCGGTCTACCGCGGTCCACAGGGACGTTGGTCCGAGCCTTCCAATATTCCCCGGTCTTGTGCACTATTTGTGACACGCACTCTTCGGGGGAAGGGCTTCGGGGATGGAATCGTCGACGGCGGCACTTGCGGACCGAGTCCGTGATCTGGTGCGCCAGCGACGCATCGATCCGCGCACCGACACCGCCTCGGTGCGGCTGGCCGCGATCGATGCGATCGCCGAGCACGACGCCCGCAGCCTAACCGGAGCCGTGCGGACGCTGGACGAGCCGGAGGTGGTGATCGGCCAGATCGTTGCCGATGTGTCCGGGTTCGGACCGCTGCAGGCGCTGCTGGATGACGAGTCGGTGGAGGAGATCTGGATCAACGAGCCGTCGCGGGTGTTCGTCGCGCGGGGCGGCCGCCATGAGCTCACCTCGCTGATCCTGACCACCGATCAGGTGCGGGAGCTGGTCGAGCGGATGCTGTCGTCATCGGGGCGGCGCGTCGACGTGAGCCAGCCGTTCGTGGACGCGATGCTGCCCGGCGGGCACCGGCTGCACGTCGTCCTGGACGGGATCGCTCGGGGCTTCGCTGCGGTCAACATCCGCAAGTTCGTCGCGAAGGCGCACTCCTTGGCCGATCTCGTCACGCTCGGCACCCTCGACCCGGCCAGTGCCACCTTCTTGGACGCCGGCGTGCGCGCAGGTCTCAACATCGTCGTCTCCGGAGGAACCCAGGCGGGGAAGACGACCCTTCTGAACTGCCTGGCCGCCTCGATCCCGGGCTCGCAGCGGCTCGTGTCGGTCGAGGAGGTCTTCGAGCTGCAGACGGGACACCCCGACTGGGTCGCGATGCAGACTCGTCAGGCCGGACTCGAGGGAACCGGAACGATCGACCTGCGGATGCTGGTGAAGGAGGCGCTGCGCATGCGCCCGTCGCGGATCATCGTCGGCGAGGTGCGCGCCGCCGAGTGCCTGGACCTGTTGCTGGCCCTCAACGCCGGGCTCCCGGGCATGGCCAGCATCCACGCGAACTCCGCACGACAGGCGCTGGTCAAGCTGTGCACGCTGCCGCTGCTGGCCGGTGACAACATCGGCTCTCGGTTCGTGGTGCCCACGGTCGCCTCCTCGGTCGACCTCGTCGTCCACACAGGGCTCGAACCGGACGGCAGCCGCGCCGTGCGCGAGATCGTCGCCGTCACCGGACGGGTCGAGAACGGGCTGATCGAGTCCGAGCCGATGTTCGTCCGACGCGCAGGACGAATGGAGCGGGCGTACGGCGTCCCGTTGCGCCGCGACGCCTTCGAGCAGGCGGGCATCGACCTCGACGATGTGCTGGGGACGGTCCGATGGGTGCCCTGACCGGCCTGATGGCCGGGCTCGGTGTCGTCCTGGTCGCCTGGGCCTTCACCGATCCGCACTGGCGACCGGCGCGCCGGCGCCGGCCACGCACGAGTCCCCTGGGCGCCTTGTTGGCGCAAGCGGGTGTGCAGGGCATCGCTCCGGCGCAGCTCGTCGGTCTGTGCGTGATCTCCTTCTTCGTGGGCGGTGTCGCCATGGCCGGGTTCTCCGGTGTCGCGGCGATCGGCCTGGTCTTCGGCCTGATGGCCGCCGGGCTGCCGGTCGCGGTGCTGCGCGGGCGGGCCGCGAAACGCCTGCGCGAGCACGCTGCCGTCTGGCCCGATGCGGTCGACAACCTGACATCGGCAGTGCGGGCGGGCCTGTCGTTGCCCGAGGCGCTGATCCAGCTCGGGGAGCGGGGTCCTGAGGGGTTGCGCGAGGCCTTCGTCCAGTTCGGCCGTGACTACCAGGCATCCGGACGTTTCAACGAGTCCCTCGACCTGCTCAAGGACCGGCTGGCCGATCCGGTCGGCGACCGGGTGGTCGAGGCGCTTCGAATCGCGCGCGAGGTCGGCGGCGGAGATCTCGGGCGGATGCTCCGGTCGCTGTCCGGCTTCCTGCGCGATGACCTGCGCACGCGCGGTGAGCTGGAGTCGCGACAGTCGTGGACCGTCAACGGTGCGCGGCTGGCCGTGGCGGCGCCGTGGTTGGTGCTGCTGCTGATGTGTCTCCAGGGGGATGTCATCGATCGGTTCGCGAGCGGGACAGGGCTGGTCGTCCTGCTGACCGGCGCGGCGCTGTGCCTGATCGCGTATCGCCTGATGATGTGGATCGGCCGTCTTCCCGCCGAACGCCGGATCCTGGCGTGAACGGCCCGCCATGACCGGCGCGATGATCGGCCTCCTGCTGTCCTCCGGGCTGTTGCTGACCGCGACGGGGTGGTTGCGGACGCGCCGGCCGAGCCTGGAGCAGCGGGTCGTGCCGTACGTCCGTGACGTCCACCCGCAGGTCGTGGGGCCCAGTGGAGCCAGCGTGGTGGGTGCGGTGTTCGGTCCGTCCGTGCGACGTGCCGGCGAGCTGGTCGGGGAGGTGCTGGGCGGTTCGGCCAGCGTCTCGCGCCGACTCGTTCGGCTCGGGTCGCCGATGTCGGTGGACGACTTCCGCATCCGGCAGGTGCTGTGGGGCGCAGGCGGCCTGGGCGCGGGCATCGCGCTGTCGTTGCTGCTGTGGTCTGCCGGACGATCCGGCGTCCCGCTGCTCCTGCTCATCTGCCTGCTCGGATTCGTCGGCGGGGTGTTGTGGTGCGATCAGCGCCTCTCGGCCCAGGTGACGGACCGGGAGCGCGAGATGCGAGCGGAGTTCCCGGTGGTCGCTGACCTGCTCGCCCTGGCCGTCGCAGCGGGGGAGAGCCCGGTCGCCGGGCTCGAGCGCATCATGCGGGTGTGCCACGGGGCGCTGGCCGACGAGCTCGGCTCCGTGGTCGCGGACGTCCGCACCGGCACGCCCATCGCCGCGGCCTTCGACGCCCTCGCCGCGCGCACCGGCGTCACCAGCATCGCCCGGTTCGCCGAAGGGCTCGCCGTCGCCGTCGAGCGCGGCACCCCGCTGGTCGACGTCCTGCACGCCCAGGCCGCCGATGTGCGCGAGTCGGGCCGACGCGAGCTCATCGAGGCCGGTGGCCGCAAGGAGGTCGCGATGATGATTCCCGTCGTGTTCCTGATCCTGCCGGTCACCGTCATCTTTGCCTTCTTCCCCGGTTACGTAGGGCTCCACCTCACCTCAGGCACCTAGGAAGGGAACAGCATGATCACACGCATCTCCCACCGGCAGGACGAGCAAGGAGACGTTCCGGGCTGGGTCATGATCACCGTCATGTCGGCAGGCCTGGTCGCCATCATCACGGCCGCCGCGGGCCCCCAGCTGCGCAACATGCTGACCCAGGCGCTGTCGGCGGTCGGCGGCTGAACCGTGACGGCTCGCGAGCGCGGCGCGGCCGTCGTCGAGTTCGTGCTCGTCATGGTCCTGCTGGTGCCTCTCGTGCTGGGCATCGCCCAGGTGGCCCTGGTGCTGCACGTGCGCAACACGCTCGCGGCGGCTGCCTCGGAAGGGGCACGGGCCTCCTCTCCGCTCGGCGCGTCGCCGGCCGACGGTGAGACCCGGGCCCGGGCCATGATCCGGGCAGCACTGGACGACCGCTACGCCGGTGACGTGCGGTCGTCGTGGACGAGCGTGGACGGGCTGCCCGGCGCGGTCGTCGAGGTGCGGGCGCGCGTTCCGGCTCTTGGCCTGTTCGGCCCGTCCGTGCCGTTGACCGTCCGCGGGCATGCCGTCAGGGAGGTCGAGCCATGAACCGGCGTGAGCGGGGCACCGCGACGATCGAGTTCATCTGGCTGACGATCCTGCTGCTGGTCCCGCTGGTCTACGTCCTGGTGGCGGTCTTCGACACCCAGCGCGCCGCCTACGGGGTGTCGACGGCCAGCAGGGCGGCGGCGCGGGCCTTTCTGCAGTCCCCGGATCCGGCCACCGGCGAGCAGCGGGCCCGGGCTGCCGCGCAGGTGGCGCTGCACGACCAGGGGCTGGATGGCGCGACGATCCGCGTCAGCTGCCTGCCGTCGCCCTCTGCCTGCTTCGAGCCGGGATCGTCGGTGCGTGTCCTCGTGCGTGCCACCCAGCCGCTGCCGCTGACGCCCGATGTCCTCGGACCACGGCTCGCTGGTGTGACGGTCGACAGCACGCACACCGAGCCGTATGGCAGCTTCCGGAGCCGGCGATGAGGCAAGAGCGCGGCACCATCACGGTCATGACGATCGGCTTCCTGGTCTTCCTGGGGCTGCTGGTCGTGGTGGTTGTCAACTCCTCGGCGGCGTTCCTGCAGCGCCAGCAGCTCGACAACGTCGCGGACGGAGCCGCCCGTGCCGCCGCCGATGGGCTGAGCACCGACACGTTCTACCGCACCGGTGCGATCACCCTCAACGGTTCAGCGGCCCGCAGGCTCGTCGGTGACTACGTCCGTGGCCCGGGCGTCCGGGTGGTTCAGGTCCGTGCCGACGCGAACCAGGTGCTGGTCCGCCTCGAACGGTCGGTGACGCTGGCGATCGCACCGCCAGGGTGGAACCCGCGCACCACGATCGTCTCGGAGGCCACCGCACAGCTACGTCCCACGCCGTGACGGTCCCGGGCGCGAACCTGGTTCAGCCCCTGGGAAACCCGTGATTCTGTTCGGCATCCTGTGAAGCACTCAGCCTGCTACGGTCTGGCGATGACTCCACTCCGCGGGATCCTTGCGTCGGCCCTCGCCACCGTCCTGGTTGGCGCCTCGATGCTGGTTGCGGCACCGGCGCAAGCGGCGGACATGGACTGCAGTGACTTCGCGACCCAGGCCGACGCGCAGGCGTTCTACCTTGCAAACGGCGGGCCCGCTGCTGACCCTCATCGCCTTGACGCGGAGGGCGACGGGTTGGCTTGCGAGACGCTGCCGTGCCCGTGCAGCAAGTTGCCTGCTCCGCCACCTCCCACGACGGCTCCCGTGTCGCCATGCGGAAGGAATCCGAAGGTCGTTGAGAAGGCAGTCGTGCTGTCGGTGATCGACGGCGACACTCTCAGAGTCCGGATTGACGGAAGGTCCCAAAAGGTCCGCTTGCTCGGCATCAACTCTCCCGAACGCAAGAAGAAGGGCTACGCGTCCGCGACGAAAGCGCTCAAGAAGCTGGCGCCCCCGAGGAAGACAGTCGCGCTGATCAGTGACCCCACGCAGAAGTACGCGGACAGGTACGGTCGCATCCTGCGCTACGTCGAACGCGGCTCGAGGGACGTGAACAAGGCGCAGCTGTCCAAGGGGTGGGCCAAGTACTCCGACGTGAGGACGTGTGCCCCGCTGGTGAAGAAGAAGACGTACAAGAGCGCTGAACACTCCGCGAAGAAGGCCAAGCGCGGCATCTGGAAGTGACAGCACGAGGGTCCGCTCGCCTTGGATCACCGCGTGAGCAGGTGGGCCATCTCGACCACCGCCGCCAGTGCGATCGTGAACGCCAGGACGAAGGTCGGGCCGCCGATCGCGCGGTAGACGCGGTAGTAGCGATCATCGTCGTAACGCCGCCAGCCCTCGACCAGCACCCAGACCGACAGCAGCGCCACGGGCGCCAGCAGCAGGAGCGCGGCGGGGCCGAGCAGGGACGACGTGTGCTTCACCGTGGCGGCCAGGAGGGCGAACAGGCTGAGCGCGGTGCGCTCCCACGCGAGCGTCGTCCGCTCGTCGCTGGGGACGGGGGGATCGGATCGTCCGTCGGCGGCTCGCGGCATGCTCACGGTCGCGTCCTCACACCCACGCGATGATCAACACGGCCGAGATGCCGATCAGGCCCAGCACCATCAGCGTCCCGAAGCCGATCGGCGGCATCGGCTCACGGCGGCGCATCGACCGCTCGACGAGTCCCCACCGGACCCACGAGACGAGCGCGGTGAAGACGGCCAGGATCAGCAGCGTCATCGCGATGGCCTTCTGCGCCCCGGAGGGGATCGACAGGTCGACCACGTCGAGCGCGACCCTGGCCGCGAGGAGCGTGACCGCGGTGCGGACTCAGGCCAAGAAGGAGCGCTCGTTGGCCAGGCTGGAGCTGTAGTCCGGGTCGTCGCCCTGGCCATAGACCCAGCGCGGCCGGCGCTGGTTTCTCTCACGCATGAATCCAGTGTCACCCCATGCGGCCGCCGCGGCTTGGGGGCAGGATGACCGGGTGGCATCACGACACGACCGACGGCACCACGCGGGGGGCGCTCCATGATCGCCCCGCTCGCATCCCTGCTCGCCGCCGTGGCGGTGACCGCCGCCCCGATCACGCTGCCGCCCACGGCGGGGGTCGCGGACTATCAGCTCGGTGGCGCCTATCCACCGGCCGCGAACGTCCAGATCGTCACCCGGGACCGCTCGGCCGCGCCGGCACCCGGCAGGTACTCGATCTGCTACGTCAACTCCTTCCAGACCCAGCCGGGCACGCTGCGCTGGTGGAAGAAGAAGCACCCGTCGTTGCTGCTGCGCGATGCGAAGGGACGCCTCGTCCGCGATCCCGGCTGGCGCGACGAGGTGCTGCTGGACATCCGCACCGCCAAGAAGCGTGCTGCGCTGGGAGCGATCAACCGGGCCTGGTTCGCCCAGTGCGCCCGCAAGGGATATCGGGCCATCGAGCCGGACAACCTCGACTCGTGGACGCGTTCGAAGGGGCGCCTGAAGAAGACGCACGCGGTCAGCTTCGCCAAACGGCTCGTGCGGGAGGCCCACGGCGTGAATCTCGCGATCGCGCAGAAGAACGCCCCGCAGCTCAGCCGCCTGCGCCTCGGTTTCGACTTCGCCGTGGCCGAGGAGTGCGAGGTCTACCGTGAGTGCGGCACCTACCGGCGGTACTACGGAACGCGTCTGATCGAGATCGAGTACACCGACAACGGGCGCTCCGCGTTCAGGCAAGCCTGCGCCGCGCGCGGCGGGTCGGCGTCCATCCTGTTGCGCGACCGCGGCGTCGTCCGGCCGAGCTCGAGGCGGTACGTCTTCGAGGCGTGCTGAGCGGGCAGGTCGATTGCTCGCCGTGGGTAGCGTGGAATTCGACCACCTCAGCGTGTGGTGGCCGGAGAGAGGTGCCTCATGAAAGCCGTCGTCTTCGAGAAGTACAAGACCGCCCCCAGCCTTCGCGACGTCCCCAAGCCGACTCCAGGTCCCGGGGAGGTGCTGCTGAAGGTCGCCGGCGCCGGCGCCTGCCACTCCGACGTCGCGGTCTTCCGCGACTTCGACGAGCAGTTCGGTCCACCGCAGCTCAAGCCGTCGTTCGTGCTGGGGCACGAGAACTCGGGCTGGGTCGAAGCGCTCGGTGAAGGTGTCAGCGGCTTCACGGTCGGTGATGCCTACCTGGTCTACGGGCCGGCCGGGTGCGGCCACTGCCGCGCCTGCTCGCGCGGGCAGGACACCTACTGCGAGAACGCAGCGACCATGCCGTACCTCGCGATGGGCCTGGGACGTGACGGAGGGATGGCCGAGTACGTCGTGGTCCCCGCGCGCAATCTGGTCCCACTGGGCGATGCCGATCCGGTCGCCGCAGCGCCGCTCTCGGACGCCGCCTTGACGCCGTACCACGCGATCAAGAAGTCGCTCCCCGCTCTCGGCGGCGGCGGGAAGTTCGCGCTTGTGATCGGCCTGGGTGGTCTGGGCCAGATCGCCGTGCAGATCCTGACCGCCCTCACCGGCGCCACCGTCATCGCCACCGACGCCAAGCAGGACGCCATGGACCGTGCCCGGGCCAACGGTGCGATCACGGTTCCGGGCGGCCCGGACCAGGCCGAGGCCATCCGCGCGGCAACCGGCGGCAAGGGCGTCGACGCGGTGTTCGACCTGGTCGGCGTCGATGCGACGATCGCGCTGGCGATGTCGGTGGTCGCCATCCGCGGGCGGGCGACGATCGTGGGCATCGGCAACGGCACCTTCGCGTGGAACTTCTACACCGCGCCCTACGAGGCCGAGCTGGCGAACACCTACTGGGGCACCGTCGAGGAGCTGTACGAGGTCGTCGACCTGTACCGCGCCGGCAAGATCACGCCCGAGGTCGAGATCTTCGCGCTCGACGACGCGCTCGAGGCGTACCGCAAGCTGGAGGCCGGTGAGCTGTCCGGGCGTGCGGTCGTCGCCCCGCACGGTCGCTGGCCGCGTACGGACGCTCGAATGCGCCCGGGTGCGGCTGGAACACCCAGTCATTGCAGGGTGGGCTCACAGGATTCTGACAGGCTTGCCGGTCATTCTTGAGGCATGAACGAGGACAGCTCCAAGAACAACAGCGAGACCATGCGTGAGGACGACACCCTGATCGACCCCCGCAACACCACCCCCCACGAGACCACCAAGGAGGACGCCAGCATGACCGACCAGGAGAACGTGACCACCACCCAGACCACGAGCACCGACGGGACCACGACCACCACCGAGAAGAAGACGCCTCGCTCCTGGTCGACCCGCACGGTGGCGGCCGGCGGCGTCGTCGCCGTCCTGCTCGGCCTCGGCGCCGGAGCCGCGCTGGGTGCCAACCTCGGCGACGACGACGAGGGCCACTTCGGACCCGGCAGCTTCAGCGACAGCCGCGGACCGGGGCAGATGGGCCAGGGCGGACCTGGCGACGGCCCCCGTGGTGAGGGCAACGGCATGCCGGGTCAGCAGGGCGACCGCGACCAGGATGATTGGCGGGGCGACCACGACCACGACCGCGACGGCGATGGCGAGCAGGGAGACCGCGGCGAGCAGGGCGCGCCCGATCAGCAGGGTCAGGCCCCGCAGGGTGACAGCCCGACGCCGGCTCAGCCCGACGCCGGCTCAGCCAGCTGAATCCTCGAGCCGTTGCACGACCACGCCGCCGAAGCGAGCGTCGTTGATCGAGCACTCGATGCCGTCGATCCAGCAGCGGCGCGTCACGAGGACGTCCTCGGCGATCTCGGACTGCCGCCCGGCCGGTGACTCGGCGTAGAACACGATGAGGCCACCCCCGAGGTCCTCGTTGAAGGCGACGATGCGGCGACCATCGCGGTCGGCGGCCCGCGACTCGCACTCGCGGCAGACGGAGGCCGGATAGCGGTCCTGGTGCGGCGTCGGCTGCCCGCAGATCGGGCAGGGATGCGTCGGCCGCGCCGGGGCCTCGTCCGGCACGCCGTGGCGGTGGCGCTGCTCGACCAGCCACCCCATGACGAGGGTCTCCATCGTCTCGCCGGCCAGCTCGAGCATGCTGGTCTGGTACCCACCGTCGTAGCCGATGACCGCGCCCCGGTCACCGGCGGTGAAGGCGAATCCGCCGCACACCGCATCGCCCTCGAGCTCATCGTGGGTGAACGGCTCGACCTCGGTAGCGGCCAGCACGTGCCGGGCCTTGGCAGCAGCCTCGTCGCGGGTCAGGGTCATGCGAGGGCCTCTCGGATCGTGGCGGCGTAGGTCTGCGCCTCGCCGTCGGCGTACTTGGTGCGCGGCCAGAAGAAGCCACGCAGGCCGTCCCCCTTCGTGCGGGGGACGACGTGGACGTGCAGGTGCGGGACGCTCTGCGACACCACATTGTTCATCGCGACGAACGTCCCCTGTGCGCCGAGGCCCGACGTGATCGCGTCCGCCACCCGTTGTGCGGCCGAGAACAGCGGCACGATGAGCGTCTCCGGCAGCTCGGGCAGCGTCACCACGTGCTCACGCGGCACCACCAGGACGTGGCCCTTGAAGACGGGACGGACGTCGAGGAAGCCCACGACGTCGTCGGTCTCCAGCACGACCGCCGCCGGGGTCGTCCCGGTGACGATGGCGCAGAACAGGCAGCTGGGGTCGCTCACGGGACCAGTCCACCACGGACGGGCATACAGTGGACCCATGGCTGACTCAGAAGGCAATGACCCGAAGACCGACATGAAGGCCAAGTTCCGCGAGGCGCTGGACAAGAAGAAGAACCAGCACCACGCGACGGCCGAGGGCGTCGAGCACGACGGCAGCGAGAAGTCGCATGGCGCCAACGGCCCGACCGAGGCGCGGGAGTTCCGGCGCAAGAGCGTCTGACCCGCAAGACGACCCAGCGAGCGGCTGCTGGTCCGTACGGACCAGCAGCCGAATGCTCCACCTGCTGCGACGCGGGCTGCCCCCTGTAACCTCGACATGTGGCAGCACCGGATTTCTCAGAGCAGACCAAGGCCCTCGACGCGACCCTGACGTCCATCGAGAAGGTGCTCGACCTCGACGCCGTGCGCAAGGAGATCGCCGATCTCCAGGAAGAAGTCGGCGCGCCCGATCTCTGGGACGACCAGGCCAACGCCCAGCGGGTGACCGGACGACTGTCGGTCCTGCAGGCCGAGGTCGATCGCGTGACCGGCCTGCGCCAGCGCCTCGACGATGTCGAGCTCATGCACGAGATGGCGCTGGAGGAGGGGGACGCCGAGACGTCCGCCGATGTCGACCGCGAGCTCGTCCGCATCAAGAAGGCGATCGACTCCCTCGAGATCCGCACCCTGCTGTCGGGGGAGTACGACGAGCGCGACGCCCTCGTCTCGATCCGTTCGGGCGCCGGTGGCGTCGACGCTGCCGACTTCGCCCTGATGCTGCAGCGCATGTACATCCGCTGGGCCGAGCGCCACGGCTACACCGTCGAGATCTACGACGTCTCGTACGCCGAGGAAGCCGGCATCAAGTCCACGACCTTCGCGGTCAAGGCCCCGTACGCCTACGGCACCCTCTCGGTCGAGGCCGGAACCCACCGCCTGGTGCGCATCTCCCCGTTCGACAACCAGGGCCGCCGGCAGACGTCGTTCGCCGCGATCGAGGTCGTCCCGGTGCTCGAGCAGACCGACGAGATCGACATCCCCGAGGAGGAGATCCGCGTCGACGTGTACCGGTCCTCCGGCCCCGGCGGTCAGAGCGTCAACACGACCGACTCGGCGGTGCGCCTGACGCACATCCCCACCGGCACGGTCGTCAGCTGCCAGAACGAGAAGAGCCAGCTGCAGAACAAGGCCAGCGCCATGGTGATCCTCAAGGCCAAGCTGCTCGCGCTGAAGAAGGCCGAGGAGCGCGCCCACCTCGACGAGCTGCGCGGCGACGTGCAGGCCTCGTGGGGCGACCAGATGCGCAACTACGTCCTCAACCCGTACCAGATGGTCAAGGACCTGCGCACCGAGTACGAGACCGGCAACACCCAGGCGGTGCTGGACGGCGAGATCGACGACTTCATCGAGGCCGGCATCCGCTGGCGTCGCGAGCACGCCGCCGCGTAGCCGGTCACGGCCTCAGCGGTCGTCGTCGCCCTCCGCCTCGCGTTCCTGCTGCTCGTCGACGCGCCTCTTGACGCGTCCCATGCCGGGCACCTTGCCGAGCATCAGGTTGAGCTCGCGGGTCAGGTCGAGCAGATCGTGCATGTCCGGACCCACGGTGCGCAGCGTGCCCAGCATGGGCAGGACATCGGTCTCGATGCGCTCGACCAGGTCGGGCAGGTGATCCACGAGCCGGACGACCGCCTCGATCTCGTCGGGGTCGATCGTCGTGGACAGGCGCTCCGCGATCGGCCGGAGACGCTCGATGATGGGCGAGAACTCATCGAACATCCGCAGCCCGCGCTGCACGGTCGGCTCGACGCTGCCGAGCAGTCCCGCGCCGCGCACGACCAGACCATCGGCCTGGTCGATCGTCGCGTCGATGCGGCCAACCGCCTGGTCGGCGCGGGTGTTGGTCTGGCCGATCTGGTCGATGGCGTGGTCGGCGCGGGTGTTGGTCTGGCCGATCTGGTCGATGGCGTGGTCGGCGCGGGTGTTGGTCTGCCCGATCTGGTCGATGGCGTGGTCGGCGCGGTCGATCGTGGCCTCGATGCGGCCGATGGCGTCATCGGCCGCGAGCCGGGTCGTCTCGACCTGGTCCACCAGGCCGTCGACGCGCGCGAGCAGCGTCTCCGCATCATCCAGGAGCGCTGCCGCACGCGGGACGAGGGTCAGGGCCGTCTCGACGAGTGCCGGCCCCCTAGCCAGGAGAGCCAGTGCATCGCGGGGACCGAGCAGAAGAGTCATCCCCCGACGCTAACCCCGCGCATCGCTCCCCGCCCGGCAGCGTCCTCGGGCACCCTCAGTCAGAGGTGCTGAACGCAGCGTCGAAGGCCGCGGTCGGCGCGTCGAACAGATTGGCCTTGACGTACGCCAGCGCCTCGGGGGCACCCAGCAGCCGGTCCATGCCGGCGTCCTCCCACTCGATGGAGACCGGGCCGTCGTAGCCGATCGTGTTGAGCATGCGGAAGCACGCCTCCCACGGGACGTCGCCGCGACCGGTCGACACGAAGTCCCAGCCCCGGCGGGGGTCCGCCCACGGCAGGTGGGAGCCGAGCCGGCCGTTGCGGCCGTTGCCGACCTGCTTCTTGGCGTCCTTGCAGTCGACGTGGTAGATCCGGTCCTTGAAGTCCCACAGGAAGCCGAGCGGGTCGAGGTCCTGCCAGACGAAGTGCGACGGGTCCCAGTTGAGGCCGAACGCCTCGCGGTGCCCGATGGCCTCCAGCGCGGCGTGCGTGGTCCAGTAGTCGTAGGCGATCTCGCTGGGGTGCACCTCGTGGGCGAAGCGGACGCCCTGTTCGTCGAAGACGTCGAGGATCGGGTTCCACCGGTCGGCGAAGTCCTGGTAGCCCGCGGCGATCATCGCCTCGGAGGCCGGCGGGAACATCGCGACGTACTTCCAGATCGATGAGCCGGTGAACCCCACGACGGTGTCGACGCCCAGCATGCGCGCCGCCCGCGCGGTGTGCTTCATCTCCTCGGCGGCCCGCTGCCGCACGCCCTCGGGATCGCCGTCGCCCCACACTCGCGCCGAGAGGATGTCGTGGTGACGCTCGTCGATCGGGTCGTCGCACACCGCCTGGCCCTTGAGGTGGTTGGAGATCGCGTAGACCTTGAGGTCGTGCTTGGCCAGGATGTCGAGGCGCGTCTTGATGTAGTCGGGGTCCTCGACCGCGGCCCACGGGTCCAGGTGGTCGCCCCAGCAGGCGATCTCCAGGCCGTCGTAGCCCCAGCCGGCGGCCAGCGCGGCGACCTCCTCGAAGGGGAGGTCGGCCCACTGTCCGGTGAACAAGGTGATGGGTCGCGTCATGCTGGGGCTCCGATCTGGTGGGTGGTCCCGTCGGTGGCGCTGGCCTCGACGGCGGCGAGGACCCGCTGGACGGCGAGCCCGTCGGCGAAGGACGGCGCCGGGTCGGCGCCCTTGGCGATGTCGGTGACCAGGTCGACGACCTGGTGGGTGAAGCCGTGCTCGTAGCCGAGGCCGTGGCCCGGGGGCCACCACGCCGCGATGTACGGATGGGTCGCCTCGGTCACCAGGATGCGCCGGAAGCCGGCGACGGACGGGTCCTCGGTCGCGTCGAACAGCTCGAGCACGTTCATGTCCTCGAAGTCGAAGGCGATCGATCCCAGCGTGCCGTTGATCTCGAGGCGCATCGCGTTCTTGCGGCCGGTGGCGAACCGGGTGGCCTCGAAGACCCCGATGGCGCCGCCGACGAAGCGGGCGGTGAAGGCGGCCGCATCGTCGACGGTCACCGGTCCGCGCTCGGCGGTGCTGGAGGAGGTGCCTCCGAGCGTGGCATGGTCGCCCGCCACGGGGCGGGTCGGGACGAATGTCTCCATCAGGCCGTTGACCGATGCGATCGAGTCACCGGAGACGAACTGGGCCATGTCGATGATGTGGGCGCCGATGTCGCCCAGGGCGCCCGAGCCGGCCAGCTGCTTGTCGAGCCGCCAGCTGAGCGGGACGTCCTCGTCGGCGAGCCAGTCCTGCAGGTACTGCCCGCGGACGTGGCGGATCGTCCCGATGCGTCCCGATGCGACGAGCTGGCGGGCGAGCGCCACCGCTGGGGTGCGGCGGTACGTGAACCCACACATCGCCCGGACGCCTCGTTCGGCGGCCGCCGCGGCGGCGTCGGCCATGGCCTCGGCCTCGGCGACGGTGTTGGCCAGGGGCTTCTCGCACAACACGTGCTTGCCGGCCTCGAGGGCCGCGATCGCGATCTCGGCGTGCGTGTGGCCGGGTGTGCAGATGTCGATGACGTCGATGTCGTCGCGGGTCAGCAGCGCCCGCCAGTCGGTCTCGACGGACTGCCACCCGAAGCGTCGGGCGACATCGGCGGCGGCGGCCTCGTCGCGCCCGGAGATCGCGGTGAGGCGGGGTGTCATGGGCAGGTCGAAGAAGGACGGGGCCGTGCGCCAGGCCTGGGAGTGGGCGGCACCCATGAAGGCGTAGCCGACCATGCCGATGCCGAGGTCGGGACGTGTGTCAGACATGTGCCAGCTTTCGGGTGGAGGTCTCGTGGAGGGGTGGTGCCGGGGCCCGCAGGCGTGCTGCGGGCCCCGGACGATCAGGACTCGAAGGCCGACGGGAGGTAGGTGTCGACATTCTCCTTCGTCACGACCGGTGCCGACAGCTTGAGCATGCGCGGCACCTCGATCTCGGCGAGGTCGGACATCGACTTGTCCTGGGCCAGCAGGCGGGCCAGCTTGATCCCGTCGGCGGCCTGCGTGGACGGGTAGACGACCGTCGCCTTGAGCACGGTGTTGTCGGCCTTGATGTCGCGCATGACGTTGGCGGAGCCGGCGCCGCCGATCATCGTGAACTCGTCACGGCCGGCGTTCTTGATGGCCGCCATGACGCCCACGCCCTGGTCGTCGTCGTGGTTCCACAGGTAGTCGATCTTCGGAGCGGCCTGCAGCAGGTTCGAGGCGGCCTTCTCGCCGGACTCGACGGTGAACTCGGCGGCGACCCGGTTGTCGACCTTCAGACCGCACGCCTTCAGTGCGTCCGCGAAGCCTTTCGAGCGTTCCTGCGTCAGCGGCAGCGAGTCGATGCCGGCGATCTCGGCGACCTTCAGGCCCTTCTTGCCGGCGGCGTCCTCGCAGACGAAGGTGCCGGCCGAGACGCCCATGCCGTAGTTGTCGCCGAGGACCGTGGTGCGGGCGGCGAACGGGGAGTCGAACTCGCGGTCGACGTTGACCACGATGATGCCCGCGTCCATGGCCTTCTGGGCGACCGACGTCATCGCGGCGCCGTCGAACGGCAGGAGCACGATGGCGTCGACCTTGTCGTTGATGAAGGTCTCCACCTGCGAGATCTGCAGGTTGACGTCATTGGTGCCCTCGGCGACCTTGAGCTCGATGTCGTCGTACTCCTCGGCCTGCGCGACCGCGGACTTGGTGATCGATCCCATCCAGCCGTGGTCGGCCGCCGGGGCGGAGAAGCCGATGACGACCTTGTCGCCGGACTTGTCGTTGTCGGTGTTGCTCTTGGCGATGGCATCGCTGGTGTCGCCATCGCCGCTCGAGCCGTTGGTGCAGGCGCCGAGGACGAGCGTCGCCGCCGCGAGTGCGCCGACGACGAGGGACCGGCGGCGACGGGGGTGGGTCGTGGACATGTGGACTCCTGGATGGGTGGGGGAATGCATCGTGAGGTGCTACGTCTTGCGGTTCGCGATGCGCTGCTGCAGGAGCACAGCGATCACGATGATCACGCCCTTGGCGACGGCCTGGGCCGAGGTCGAGAGGTTGTTGAGCGTGAAGACATTGGTCAGCGTCGTGAAGATGAGGACGCCGAAGAGCGTCCCGACGACGGTGCCGCGCCCGCCGCTCAGCAGCGTGCCGCCGATCACGACAGCGGCGATGGCGTCCAGCTCGTAGCTGGTGCCGTGGGTGGACGAACCGGTCGTGGTGCGCGACATCAGCATCACCGCGGCGATGCCGCAGGTCAGGCCGAGCAGCGCGTACAGGTAGACCGTGTGCCGCTGGACCTTGATGCCGGCGAGGCGGGCGGCCTCGGGGTTGCCGCCGACCGCGAACGTCCGGCGCCCGAACGTCGTGCGGTTGAGCAGGAACCAGCCGGCGACGGTGACCACGGCGAAGATGATGACGATGACCGGGATGCCGAGCGGCTCGGCACCGAAGAAGTCCAGGAAGCCTTGGTTGCGGATGATCTGGGTCTTGCGGTCTGCGATGATCTCGGCCAGGCCGCGGGCCGAGGCCAGCATCGCCAGGGTCGCGATGAACGGGACGACCCGGCCGTACGCGATCAGCACACCGTTGATCGCACCGCACGCCGTGCCGACCAGCACGGCGCTGAACACCATCGCGATCCAGCCGATGTTGTCGGCCATGGCCTGCGTACCGGTGGTCGTGGCCCACACCGATGACAGAGCCACGATGGCTCCGACGGACAGGTCGATGCCGCCGCCGGTGATGACGAACGTCATGCCGATCGAGACCACCCCGATCACGGCCGCGAGCCGCAGGATCGTCAGGACGTTGTCGGAGCTGGCGAAGCGGTCGCCGGCGGTCACGACGCCGACGATGCACAAGATCACCAGCGCGACGACCAGGCCGAGGTTGCGGGCCAGGCCGAGATTGCCGCCACGGTCGCCGCGGGGCGGCTTGGCGGGCACGGTCAGGGAGGGATCACGCAGGGAGGCGCTCACGCGACTTCCCCCTTCTGCTCGGCGGTGGTGGGCTGGTGCTCGTGGGTCGCGAGGATCTTGTCGAGGACGCCCGAGGCGTCGATCGCGTCGCTGGGCCCGTCGTGCACGACCGAGCCGTCGGCGATGACCAGGACCCGGTCGGACAGGCCGAGCACCTCGTCGATGTCGCTGGAGACGACCACGAGTGCCACGCCGGAGTCCGCGAGCTCGCGGACCAGGTGGTAGATCTCCGCCCGGGCGCCGACGTCGACGCCCCGGGTGGGCTCGTCGAGCAGCAGGACCTTGCACGACCGCAGCAGCCAGCGGGCCAGGACGACCTTCTGCTGGTTGCCGCCCGAGAGCGTGCGCATGAGACGGTCGGGTGCATCGGGTCGGACGTCGACGGACCGGGCGGCTTGGTGGGCGGCACGCCGCTCAGCGCCCTCGGCGGAGACGCCGAAGCGGGCGAAGCGGTTGATGCTCGCGAGTGAGATGTTGCGGTAGACGGCGTCGTCGAGCATCAGGCCCTGCGACTTGCGCTCCTCGGGGCACAGGCCGAGACCGGCCCGCACCGCGGCGTCGACCGAGCCGCTGCGCAGCCGGGCGCCGTCCACGGTGACCGAGCCCCCCGTGGCGCGGCGGGCGCCGTAGATGGTCTCGATGATCTCGCTGCGGCCGGCACCGACGAGTCCGGCCAGCCCGACGATCTCGCCGGGGCGGACGTCGAACGAGACGTCGGCGAACTCGCCGTCGCGGACCAGGTGGTCGACCGACAACAGGGCGGGAGCGTCGGGGACGGGCGACGTGCGACGGGGGAAGATCGATGACACCGACCGACCGGTCATGAGCGTGATGAGCTCGGATGTCGGCGTGTCCTTGGCCGGCAGGTCCCCGGCGACGGTGCGGCCGTCCTTGAGGACCGTGAGCCGGTCGCCGATCCGCCGGATCTCCTCGAGGCGGTGGGAGATGTAGACGATCGCGACGCCGGACGCCCGGAGGTCGTCGACCACGCGGAAGAGTCCGTCGACCTCGTCCGGGTCGAGCACCGCGGAGGGTTCGTCCATCACGATGACCCGGGCCTGGCGGGACAGGGCCCGGGCCATCGAGACGATCTGCTTGCCCGCGGCCGAGAGGCTCCCGACCTCGCGCGAGGGGCGGATCTCGGGGTGGCCGAGGGTCTCCAGGAGTCGGCGGGCCGCCTTGTTCATGTCGGCGACGCGGGTGATGCCGGCGCGGGCCAGTTCGTGGCCCAGGAAGATGTTGTCGGCCACGCTGAGCCCGTCGACCAGGTCCAGCTCCTGGTAGATGGTGGCGATCCCGGTCGCCAGCGCAGCCTGGGGATCGGCGAAGGTCACCGGCTCGCCGTTCCACAGGATCGTCCCCTCGTCGACGCCGTGCGCGCCGGCCAGCACCTTGATCAGCGTCGACTTGCCCGCGCCGTTCTGGCCCAGGAGGCAGTGGACCTCGCCCGCACGGACGACCAGGTCGACGCCGTCCAGGGCGCGGACACCGGGGAACTCCTTGACGATGCCGCGCATCTCGAGCAGGGGAGGGGTTGACATGGCTGTGATGCTAGTCACACGTTTTGTCGTTGGTCAAGCAAAAGTATGACGGCGACCGACAGACTTGCCTCACTCACGCAGTCCAAGGGGGTCTGGTTTACTCATGGCCATGAGCACGCCCGCGGGGCTTCCCCCGACTCTGGTCGGCACCGGCGAGCTGTTCCAGCTCCTGCGGGACGGCACCCCGCGCACCCGCGGCGAGCTCGCCGAGCTGTCCTCGCTGGCCCGCTCGACCATCACCGCACGCGTCGACGCGATGCTGTCGTCGGGCCTGCTCGAGCCCGTCGGGGAGGCGGCCTCCACGGGCGGGCGCCCGCCCACCCGCTTCGCCCTCAACCGCCGCGACCGCGTGGTCCTCGCCATCGACCTGGGCGCCTCCCACGCGAGCGTCGCGGTCAGCGACCTGTCCGGCAAGGTCCTCGACGAGAGGACGGTCGCGAGCGACATCGCCGATGGTCCGCTCGTCGTGCTCGACCGGGCCGCGGCGATCGGGATCGAGCTCCTGGCCGGCCTCGGCCGTGAGCCCGCCGACGTGGCCGGCGTCGGGATCGGGGTGCCCGGGCCGGTCGAGCACGCCACCGGACGTCCGGCGAATCCGCCGATCATGCCGGGCTGGCACGACTTCGACATCCCGGCCCACCTGGGCCAGCAGTTCGGCGGCCCCGTCCTGGTGGACAACGACGTGAACCTCATGGCCCTCGGCGAGTTCGTGACGTCATGGCGCAGCGCACCACACCTGCTGCTGGTGAAGGTCGCGACCGGCATCGGTGCGGGCATCGTCACCGACGGCCGGCTGCTGCGCGGAGCGCTCGGCTCCGCCGGCGACCTGGGGCACGTGCAGGTGGCCGGCGCGCCCGCGGACGTCGTCTGCCGGTGCGGCAACACCGGGTGCCTCGAGGCGGTGGCGGCCGGACCGGCGATCGCCGCGAAGCTGCGCGCGAAGGGCGTGGACGTCGAGAGCTCGCAGGAGATCGTCGACGCCGTGTCCTCCGGGGACGTCGCGGCGCTGCAGGCGGTCCGTGAGGCCGGCCGCGACCTCGGCTCCGTGCTGGCGACCTGCGTCAACCTGCTCAACCCGTCGGTCATCGTCATCGGCGGCAAGCTCTCCGAGGCGGGGGAGTACCTCCTGGCGGGTGTCCGCGAGGTGGTCTACCAGCGCTCCCTGCCGCTGGCGACCCACGACCTGCGGATCGTCGGCACGTCGGCCGGCAGCCACGGTGGGATTCTCGGCGCGAGCGCGATGGTCATCGATGCCGTCCTCGCGCCGGACGCCGTCGACCAGTACGTGGCAGCGCGGATCGCCTGAGAGCGGGCCTCCCACGGTCGTGTGGCCCCAGTGCCTAGAGTGTTCAGGTGATTCGATTCGACAAGGTCACCAAGACCTATCCCGGCCAGAAGCGCGCGGCGCTCGACGCCGTCGACCTCGAGATCGAGAAGGGCGAGTTCGTCTTCCTGGTCGGGGCCTCCGGCTCCGGCAAGTCGACGTTCCTGCGCCTGATCCTGCGCGAGGCACGCCCCACGAGCGGCCGTGTCTACGTCGCCGGCAAGGAGATCAACAAGCTCTCCAGCTGGAAGGTGCCCAAGCTGCGCCGCCAGGTCGGCACGGTGTTCCAGGACTTCAGGCTGCTGCCCAACAAGACGGTCACCGAGAATGTCGCGTTCGCGTTGCAGGTCATCGGCAAGTCGCGCTCCGAGATCAATTCCCTCGTCCCCGAGACGCTGGAGATGGTCGGTCTGGAGGGCAAGGGACATCGCATGCCCGACGAGCTGTCCGGCGGTGAGCAGCAGCGCGTCGCGGTCGCCCGCGCCTTCGTCAACCGGCCGATGATCCTGATCGCCGACGAGCCCACCGGAAACCTCGATCCCACCACGAGCGTGGGCATCATGAAGCTGCTGGACCGGATCAACCGCACCGACACGACCGTGGTGATGGCCACGCACGACTCGTCGATCGTCGACCAGATGCGCAAGCGCGTCATCGAGCTCGACTCCGGGATCGTCGTCCGCGACGAGGCCCGCGGCATCTACGGCTACCAGAACTGACTTGGGAAAAGGACCACATGCGTAGCACTCTCAGCGAGCTGGGCCAGAGCCTGGCTCGCAACAAGTCCATGACCATTTCCCTCATCGTCACGATGACGGTGTCCCTGCTGTTGGCAGCTTTGGGACTGCTGATCCTGGCGCAGTCGGACCGCACCGAGAAGTACTTCGGCGACAAGCTGCAGCTGCAGGTAAATCTCTGCACCAAGAACTCCACGGCCGCGACCTGCATCGGCGGTGCGGCCACCGACGAGCAGCAGAAAGCCGTCCAGGACGCCCTGCGCGGCAACTCCCAGGTGAAGTCCTTCGACATCCGCACGCCGGAGGAGAACTACGAGCAGGCGCGAGTGCTGTTCGGCCAGTCCGAGACCGGACGCAAGCAGCTGGAGACGCTGAGCCCCGACTCGTTCCCGGTGTCGTACTTCGTGACGCTGAAGGACCCCCAGAAGTACGACGCCGTCGTGAGCCAGGTGTCCGGCATGGACGGCGTCGGCAACGTCAGCTCGCTCAAGGAGCTGCTCGGGCCGTTGTTCGCGTTGCTGGACAAGCTGCGCAACGGGGCCCTGGCGATCTCGGCCCTGCTGATCTTCGCGGCGGTCCTCCAGGTGTCCAACACGATCCGCATGACGGCGTACGCGCGGCGGCGCGAGATCGGCATCATGAGGCTGGTCGGTGCGTCCAGCTGGCACATCCAGCTGCCGTTCATCCTGGAGTCGATGCTGGCCGCCCTGATCTCGGCAGCACTGGCCGCCGGAGGTCTCGCGGCGTTCATGCACTTCGTGGTCTACGGGTACCTGCGCGACACGTTGGGCAAGATCACGACGTGGGTCGGCTGGGGTGATGCCGTGCAGGTCATGGGCATGACGACGGTGCTCGCATTGCTGCTGGCGCTGATTCCGACACTCTTCCTGACGCGCAAATACCTCGACGTGTGACGATCGTGGCCTAAAGTCGCACTTGACAGTTTCATCGACAGTTCCCGGGGCTCCCCGGGGATCCTTCCCCCCAAGGTCGAGGTCAATGCTTTCCCACACCCGCATGGCGGTCACGTCTGTGCTGCTCTCGACGGCGCTCGTCGCCGCCCTGACGTCTCCGTCCTTCGCCGACAAGAAGAGCGATCTCGAGCGCCAGAAGCAAGAGGCCAACAGCAAGGCGCAGGACGCCAAGAAGCACCTCGACCTGACCACCAAGGAGTTCGCCGCGGCGGCGGCCGCCCTGCAGGCGGCCCAGGCCAAGCTCGACGCCGCCCAGGCGACGCTCGGCGACACCCGCGGCAAGGTGGCGGTCGCCGCCGCGTTCGACGCCCAGATGCAGGGCAAGCTCGACAAGAGCCAGGCCGAGCTGCGCAAGGCGCGCTCCGAGCTGGCCAAGGGCGAGAAGCAGCTGGTCAGCTCGGAGAAGTCGGTCGAGGAGTTCGCCGTCCAGGACTATCTGGAGGGTGACCGCCGGCTGCGGGCGGTGAGCGGTCTGCTCAGCGGTGAGGACCCGATGGCCTACGGCGAGCAGGTCAGCCTCAACGCTGCCGTCAGCGACGACCAGGTGGCCACGATGCAACGCCTGGACGCCACCCGGGTCATCCTCAGGCTCAAGCGCCAGAAGGTGCAGAAACTGCGCGACAAGGTCAAGGTGCAGCGCGAGCAGGCGGCCGCCAACCTCGTGCAGAAGCAGCAGCTGGAGGTTGCGGCCGAGCAGCAGGCCGCCGAGGTCGCCACGTTGGTGACGGCACGCGAGAGCGCCAAGACGACGGCTGCCGCGGCGCAGGCCGAGGACGAGCGGCTCTACCAGGAGCAGCTCGCGGAGACCTCGCGGCTCGAGTCCGAGCTGCAGAAGGTCGTGGCCGAGGAGCTGCGCAAGGCCCGCGAGAAGGCCGCGCGCGAGAAGGCAGCCCGGGAGAGGGCGGCCCGGGAGAAGGCCAAGAACAACGGCGGTGGCGGCGGCACCAGCCGACCCACGAAGCCTGTCGTGCCCGACACGGGCGACAGCGGCGGTGCGCTGTCGCGACCGGTCTCCGGCCCGACCACCTCCTCGTACGGCATGCGCAAGCACCCCATCACGGGTGTCTACAAGCTGCACGACGGCACCGACTTCGGTGTGCGTTGCGGGACCCCCGTCCGGGCCGCGGCCAGCGGCAAGATCCTGCAGCAGTACTACAACGGCGCCTACGGGTACCGAATCATCTTGAACAACGGCGTCAAGCGCGGGGTCAGTGTCGTCACGACGTACAACCACCTGTCGAGGTTCGCGCTGCGAGCCGGCTCCCGGGTCGAGCGCGGCCAGGTCATCGGCTACTCAGGGACGACGGGCTACTCGACCGGCTGCCACCTGCACTTCATGGTGCTGGTCAACGGCTCGACCGTGAACCCCATCGGCTGGCTGTGACCCGGATCGAGTCCAGCGTCGTCGTCGACGTCGACCCGGCGGTCGCCTTCGCGATCTCCCAGACGACGGGCGAGACCCGTCTGCGGTGGGATCCGTTCATCGCCGAGCAGCACTTCCTGGACGGGGCGTCGGCGCCGGCCAAGGGGGTGCGGACCGAGACGCGGCACCGGTCGAGGCTGCGGATGGTGAGCGAGTACGTCTCGTTCAACCCGCCGACGAACGTGGGCATGAAGATGGTCGAGGGCCCCTGGTTCTTCGCCTCGTTCGCGGGAGGCTGGCGGTTCGCCCCCGAGCCGGGCGGAGGGTGCCGAGCCACGTGGCGCTACAGCTTCCAGTGCCGTCCGGCCTGGCTCGCGCCGCTGGCCGAGCGCATCGGTGCGGTCGTCCTGAAGCGTGACATCGACCGTCGCATCAGCGGCTTCGCGCGCGGATGCGCCGATCCGGTGGTCGTGGCGCAGGTGTCGTCCCGCGGGGCGTGACACAATGGTCCGGTGGCCAAGGAGACCGGGCGCAAGCTCGTAGCGCAGAACAAGAAGGCGCGCCACGACTATCACATCGAGGACACGTTCGAGGCCGGCATGGTCTTGACCGGCACCGAGGTGAAGTCGTTGCGTGCAGGTCGCGCATCCCTGGTGGACGGATTCGGGGAGATCGAGCGCGGCGAGGCTTGGCTGCTCGGCGTGCACATCCCCGAGTACACCCAGGGCACGTGGACCAACCACGAGACGCGCCGGCGCCGCAAGCTGCTGCTGAACCGGTCCGAGATCGACCGCATCGAGCGCCGCACGACCGAGAAGGGGCTCACGATCGTCCCGCTCTCGCTGTACTTCAAGGACGGTCGCGCGAAGGTCGAGATCGCCCTGGCCCGCGGCAAGAAGACCTACGACAAGCGCCATGCGATCGCTGAGCGCACGGCAACCCGCGAGGCCGAGCGTGACCTCGGCCGGCGCCTCAAGGGCATGCACTAGGCCGTGTCCCTGCGCGATGGTGACCTGCCCGCGCTGACGGCCGATCTGGGGCTGCCGGGCATCGTCGACGTCCACGTGCACTTCATGGCGCCGCCGATCTTGGCCAAGGTGTGGGCCTACTTCGACGCGGCCGGCCCCATGCTCGGCCGACCGTGGCCCATCACGTACCGATGGACCGACGAGGAGCGGGTCGCCCACCTGCGTTCGATGGGCGTCCGCAGGTTCTCCGCGCTGTCGTACGCGCACAGGCCCGGCGTCGCCGGGTTCATGAACGAGTGGACGCTGGACTTCGCTGACCGCACACCTGATGCGCTGCGGTCGGCGACGTTCTATCCCGAGCCGGAGGCCGCCACGTACGTGCCGCAGCTGGTCGAGGACGGCGTCGAGGTCTTCAAGGTGCACGTGCAGGTCGGCGACTTCGCCCCGGACGACCCCCTGCTGGATCCGGTCTGGGGCGTGCTGGCCGAGAGCGGGACCCCCATCGTGCTGCACGCCGGATCGGGCCCGGCGCCGGGCAAGCACACCGGCCCCGAGGGCGTCGAGCACGTCCTGTCGAGGCATCCCGGCCTCGCCCTGGTCATCGCCCACCTGGGGATGCCCGAGATCGACGACTTCCTCGACCTCGCGGAGCGCCACGACAACGTGCGCCTGGACACCACGATGGCCTTCGTCGACTTCTGGGAGCAGCCGGTACCGGCACACCTGCCACCGCGCCTGCTCGGCCTGCAGGACAAGATCCTGTTCGGCACGGACTTCCCGAACATCCCGTACGAGTACGCCCACCAGGTCGAGGTGCTGCAGCGCCTCGACCTCGGCGACGACTGGATGCGCAGCGTGCTGTGGCACAACGGCGCAGAGCTGTTCAGCGTCACGCCATGACCGCGGGCACGGTCCGGCTGGCCAGCACGCAGGGACGCTGGCTGCTGGCCGCCATGATTCTGGGCTCCGGGATGGCCTTCCTGGACGGCTCGATCGTCGGTCTGGCGCTGCCGGCCATGAACACCGACCTGGATGCCGGGGCGGCCGGCGTGCAGTGGATCGTCAACGCCTACACGCTGACGCTCGCCGCGCTGATCCTGGTCGGCGGCTCGCTCGGTGACCGGCTGGGCCGCCGCAAGGTGTTCGCCACTGGTGTCGCAGGATTCGCCGCCGCCTCGATCCTGTGCGCGCTGGCCCCCACGATCGAGGTGCTGATCGCGGCCAGAGGCCTGCAGGGCATCGGCGCGGCGCTGCTGACCCCGGGCAGCCTGGCGATCATCTCGGCGTCGTTCGCGCCGGAGGACCGGGGTCCGGCGATCGGGATGTGGTCCGGGCTGGCCGGCGTCACGACCGCGATCGGCCCGCTGGTCGGCGGGTGGCTCGTCGACACCACGGGGTGGCGTGGCATCTTCTGGATCAACGTCCCGCTGGCCGCGCTCGTGGTGTGGATCGCGGTCCGGCACGTGCCCGAGACCGTGGGGGAGCAGGAGCCGATCGACTACGGCGGCGCCGCACTGACGGCGGTGGGCCTGGCGACGCTGACCTACGGCCTCGTGGCGGAGTCGTGGCCCTGGATCGCCGGGGGAATCGTGCTGCTGGCGGTGTTCGTCCTGCACCAACGGATGGCTCCGCACGCCCTGGTGCCGCTGAGCCTGTTCGCCGACCGGGTCTTCACCGCCGCCAACATCTGCACGTTCGCGATCTACGGGGCGCTGGCGGCGTCCAGCTTCCTGCTGGTGCAACAGCTGCAGTACGTGTCGGGCTTCTCGCCGCTCGTCGCGGGACTGGCCAGCGTGCCGATGACGATCATCATGCTGCTGTTCTCGTCCCGGGCAGGGCGGCTCGGCGCACGGATCGGTCCGCGCTGGCCGATGACGATCGGGCCCCTGATCGCCGCGATCGGCCTGCTGCTGATGTTGCGCATCGGCGATGATGCGAGCTTCTGGACCGATGTGCTGCCGGCCTCCATCGTGTTCGGCGCCGGCATCACGGTGCTCGTCGCGCCGCTGACGACGGCCGTGCTCGCGGCGGCGCCGATGGCGCAGACCGGCATCGCCTCGGGCATCAACAACGCCGTCGCCCGCACGGCGTCCCTGCTGGCCGTCGCCGCGATCCCACCGATAGCCGGCATCGCCGGGCGCGACTTCGCCGATCCGGACGTCTTCGGCCCGGGCTTTCGCACCGGCACCCTCATCTGCGTGGGGATGCTGGTCGTGGCCGCGGCCTGTGCCGCCGGCCTGATCCACGGTCGGGCCGTGAGCCCGGAGGCCCTGCAGGCCGAGGGGGGACCCGAGGCCGCCTAGATTGCGGGACTCCCGAGGGTGTCCTTCGGTCAGATTGTGTGCAACGTTCGAACGATCCGTGATTTCTTGGGGGTCGTTCGTGATGGGTACTCGCGCTGCACGCGCTGCGGCTGTCGTGGTCGGCATCGCACTGGCCTCGGGGCTGGTGCCGAGCGCCGTGGCTGCCGAGGGTGACGCCGTGGCGAAGCCCCGGCCGGTGGCGGACTGCCCGCCGCAGCTCGGCTGCGAGTGGCTGCCCGCCCCGTACGAGAAGGCCGACCCGGACGATCCGGACTCGACGGGCGACTACGGCAACCACTCCATCGCCGACCGCACCGGCCCGGGCGGACCGAAGCTGAAGTACATCGTCATCCACGACACAGAGGGCAGCTACGACGGCTCGGTGCGGCTGGCCCAGGACCCGGCGTACCTGGCGTGGAACTACACGATCCGCTCGGGCGACGGCCACATCGCGCAGCACCTGGACGCCAAGGACATCGGCTGGCACGCCGGCAACTGGTACGTCAACATGCACTCGATCGGCATCGAGCACGAGGGCAAGGCCGGCACCGGGGGCTGGTACACCGAGGCGATGTACCGGCAGTCGGCCGCGCTGGTGCGGTACCTGGCCAAGAAGTACGGCATCCCACTCAACCCGGCCCACATCATCGGCCACGACCAGGTGCCCGGCGCCACGATGGGCGCGACCCGGGGCTCGCACTGGGATCCGGGGCCGTTCTGGGACTGGGAGCACTACTTCGACCTGTTGGGGGCACCGATCGGTGGGAAGAAGTCGCGGGCCGGGGCGGTGCGGGTCGGCGACGTGGTGACGGTCCGGCCCGGATACGACGGCAACCCGAACACGCTGACGCAGTGCGAGGAGCAGTCGCCGGGTTCCGGCCCGTGCTGGCCGGGCGCGCCGACGAACTTCGCCGCGCTGCACCAGGCGCCCGACGAGCTGTCCCCGCTGGCCAAGGACGTGGGCTCCCACCCGACCGGGAGCGCCGACGGGACGACGGCGGTCAACGACGTCAGCGCCCGCGCGCAGGCCGGCACCCGGCTGGTGGTCGCGGCGAAGCAGGGCGAGTGGGTGCAGGTCGCGTGGGCCGGTGAGCTGGCGTGGATCCACAACCCGTCGTCCCGGCCGGTGCTGGTCCGGACGGCGCGTCCCACGGTGACGGTCAGGCCGGGCCTGCCCAGCGCTCCGGTCTACGGTCGTGCGTATCCCGAGGCGACGGCCTACCGGTCGCCCGCCGGACGGCCGCTGGCGACGCCGGTGGAGTACACGCTCAAGCCCGGCCAGCAGTACGTCCTGACCGACCGCAAGGTCGTCACCGACGTCTACGGCGCCGGGACGTTCGACGGCACGCGCCCGGGGGACCGCACCGTCGTCGGGGGCCGCGACGTCTACTACCAGGTGGCTGTCGCGCACCGGATCCTCTTCGTGCGTGCTGCGGACGTCGAAGTGCACGAGCCGGCCGTGATCGTGCGCCGTGCCCGTCCGACGGTGTCGGGCCAGCGATGGGTCGGTGGACGGTTGACCGCCCGTCCCGGTGTGTGGTCGGGCGGGACGGTCACGCTGCGGTTCCGCTGGTTGCGTGACGGGCGGCCGATCCCGGGCGCCAGCTCAGCGGCCTACACCCCGACCCCGCAGGATGTCGGCCATCGCCTGCGCTTCTCCGTGACGGCATCGTCGGTCAATGCCGACGACGTCCGCGCGACGTCCAAGGCGGTGCGGATCCTGCGCTGAGCAGCTGGCCGGAATTTCTCGCGGGGACGTGTCGTTGTCGTGCAGTAGGATGGAAGCGTTGCTTCGGCAGCGGTTTGAAAACTCAAGAGGGGCTGATCGGTTTCGACTAAGGTCGTTCGATTCAGGTGAAGCGGGTAGAGGATCCAGGGTTATCTCTTTAACGATCTCTGGAAACCAACAAGTGCCGATTCAAAGCGCACTGACTTCGCTCTCGCTGCTTAAGCGATAAGTGAAGGGCTGGCCCGGGGGCGTCCCTGCTCCGGATCGCCAGTCTCATCAAGGGGACTTGCTGATCACACGGCGTCACAGCGTGTGATCGGGACTTTTCTGTGACTGAGCCCGTCGGCGACGCGTCTGTCCGAGCGCCGGGGCTGAGAAAAGCGACTAGACGGACTGCACCCGGAGAAGCCCTGACTCAGCGCCGTAGGACCGGGGTTCGATTCCCCGCAGCTCCACCAATGAGAAATGCCCCCTGCCAACCCCGTTCTTGGGTTGGCAGGGGGCATTTCTCATTGGCGACCCATGCGGGGAATCGAGTGGGCCCCATCGACACGGCGGCCCTTCGCGGCGAAGCCGCCACCGGCCGCCGTCCCGCAAGGGATCCCCGCAGCCCCCCGCAAGCGATCCCCGCAAGGGATCCCAGCAGCCCAGAAGCCCGAAAACACTTGCGCTGGCCCGCGGCGTGGATACCGTGAGCCAATGACCCCGTTCAGCGATGACCAGATCGAAACCGCTCTCACCGGACTGCCCGGGTGGTCGCAGGAGGGCGAGGCGATCGTGAAGTCGTACGAGTTCGCCGATTTCGACGCCGCGATCGCCTTCATCAACCGGGCGTCGGGCTGCATCAACGAGCTGGATCACCACCCGGAGTGGACCAATGTCTACAACCGGGTCGACATCCGGTTGCTGAGCCACGACGCCGGCGGAGTGACCAACCGCGACGTGCAGCTGGCACGCATCCTCGAGCGGCTCGCGGCCGCCAGCTGAGCGCTCAGGCCCAGAGGTCGGAGCCGAACTGGAACCAGATCGCCGCGATCACCACGACGTACCAGAGCACGTTGATCAGCAGCGTCCAGTCGCTGACGAAGCGCGAGACGGGGTTGCCCGGCAGGAACTCGCGCAGGTTGCGGGCGGTGAGCCACACGAAGATCGCGATCATGACCGTCCACACGACCATGCACCACGGGCAGAGCTTCTGGATGTCGTAGATGCTCTGCGTCTGCAGCCAGGTGATGAACCCGACGCCGAACAGGGCGCCGGCCTGGAGCCCCAGCCAGACGAAGTCCGGCAGCTGCACCTTGGCGATCATCAGCACCCCGAGGGTCGCCACGATCGCGAAGCCGACGACACCCATCAGCGGGTTGGGGAAGCCGAAGACCGATGCCTCGGGGGTGTTGATGACACCGCCACAGCTGACGAAGGCGTTGATGTCGCACCCGAGGGCCTTGTCGGGGTCCTTGAGGAACTCGATCTTCTCGATGACCAGCATCGCGGCCGAGAACAGGCCGATCGCACCGCCGATCGTCAGCAGCCAGCCGAGTCCACGGTCGACCGGTTCGTACGTGTCGGGCTCGGAGTGCTCTGCCACCAGCTGGTCGGTCATGACATCGATTCTAGGCGACCAGGGTGCAGCGCCGGTCACGTCTGGCAGTGCGGGCACCAGAACGTGTTGCGCTCGGCGGTCGGCCGGTCGCCGAGCTGGCCGGTCTGGATGCGGGTGCCGCACCGGCGGCAGCGGCTGCGCTCCCGGCCGTAGACCCAACGCTCCTCGCCGGTGCGCGCGCTGCCGGTGAACGAGCGGTCGATGCGCGACTTGTTGACGTCGAGCATCCGCTGGCCGCGGGAGATGACGCGGCGCAGGTCGGCGACCTCGCCGACCGGGCGGGTGGGCCGCAGCCCCTGGATGAACAGGAGCTCGTTGACGTACTCGTTGCCGAATCCGGCGAGATTGCGCTGGTCCAGCAGCGCGAGGAAGACCGGTCGCTGCTGGTCGGCGGAGGTGCGGCGGACCGCCTCGTCCAGGTCCCAGTCGGGGCCGAGCAGATCGGGGCCGAGGTGGCCGACGGCGGACTCCTCGTCGTCGAGGTCGAGCACCTCCAGGATGCCCAGCGAGTAGCCCACGGCCTGCCACTGCGCGTTCTCCAGGACGGCGCGCGCCGAGTGCCCGGGCCGGCGCCAGTCGGTGCCGTGGCGGTAGAGGTGCCAGGCGCCCTCCATCTTCAGGTGCGAGTGGATCGAGTGCTGCCCGGTGCGGATCAGCAGGTGCTTGCCGCGGCTGACGACCTCGTCGACGACCTCCCCGGACAGGTCGACGGTCGCGAACGCCGGCACCCTGAAGTCGGTGCACAGCAGCTCCTGGCCGGCCAGCGCATCATGCAGGCGGTGGGCCGTGCGCCAGACGGTGTCACCCTCCGGCATGACCATGCCTCGGCTGTTCAGGCATCGAGCCGCACGCCCTTGATGCTGCGCTCGAAACCGGCCTCCAGCAGGGCCTCACCCAGGGGTGAGCCGGCCACCGGCTGACCGCCGGCCGACTCGATCGCCAGACGGTGGATGCGCCGTGCGCGCACCGTCGCCACCAGCGAGCGCGCGGCAGCCGCCAGACGGGCCGGGTCGTCGTCGAAGACCAGGGCCTTCTTGCCGCCGCGTTCCAGGTACAGCACCAGGCGGCCGTCGTGCAGCACGACGATCGAGCCGGCCTTGCGGGCGGGACGGTGCCGGGTGCCTTCGTCGTCGGCTGCGCGCTCCGGCCACGGCAGGGCCGCTCCGTAGGGATTGGCCGGATCGGTCGCCGCGAGCGTCAGCGCGGGTGCGTCGGTGGGCCGGTCGTCCTCGAGGACGAAGGCGCGCATGCGGTCGACGGTCGCCGGTGCCCCGAACTGCGCGGCGCCCAGCGTCTCGACGTAGTAGCCGCGCAGCACCGCGCCGGTCTGCTCCAGCTCGCGCAGGACCCGGTAGACGGCGGCGAAGCCCCCCGGTGTCTGCTCGGCCATGACCGAGCCGCGGGTCACGACGCCGTACCGGCCCACCAGCGCCTCGGTGCGGGCCAGCTGCAGGCTCGTGGAGTCGCCCGCGGTCTCGGTGAGCGTGAACCAGCGCCCGCTGACCGTCGGCGGCCCCTGCGACGCGACTCGCGGCGACCGCACGCGGCGCCCGTGCAGGCGGGCGCGTGGCGCGGGTCGGGACGTCCGGTGGGCGCCACCGCGCCCGACCAGCGTCCGGACCGGGGCGAAGGTGTCGTTGCTGACCCGCCCGGACCAGACGAGGTCCCACAGCGCCTTGGCGACCTCCGCGTGGTCGGCACCGTCGGGTCGCTGCGCGGCCAGGGACTCGACCAGCTGGCGGAAGAGGAACGCGCCGCCACCGTCGAGAGCCTCGGCGACCGCTGCCTGCAGGGAGTCGGGGTCGGGCGGGTCGACGGCCTGCGCGCCGGCCGCGCGCACCACGAAGTCGGCCGGGTGCAGCTGCACCCAGCCGTCGTTGCCGGGGAGGGTGCCGGCCCCGGACCACACCACCTCACCGGCGGACGTCAGCTCGTCGAGCATCCCGGGGGAGTAGTCGCGGACGCGGGCGGGCAGGACGAGGGACTCCCAGGCGGAGGCGGGCAGGGCCAGGCCGGCGAGCTGGTCGATCGTGGCCAGGACGCCCTCGGCACCGCGGATGGTGCCGCCGACGCCCTGCCAGCCGGGCAGGAAGCGCGCGAACGTCAGGGGGTCGACCGGCTCGACCTGGTGGCGGGCTGCCGCCAGCGAGCGCGAGCGGAGCCGTCGCAGCACACCGGGCTCGACCCACTCGCTGCCGGTGGCCTGCGGGCGGAACTCGCCCTCGGTGAGGCGGCCGTCGCGGGACAGCCGGCGCAGGACCTGGTCGGCGACGGCGACGCCGATCCCGAAGCGCTGCGCCACGTCGGCGCTGGTGAACGGCCCGTGGGTGCGGGTGTGCCGCGACACCAGGTCGAGCAGCGGGTCTGCCACGACCTCGAGGTACGCCTCGGAGACGCCTAGCGGCACCACGACGCCGAGCGCATCGCGCAGCCGTCCGGCGTCCTCGACGACGGCCCAGCGCACGTCGCCGGCCATCGCCACCTCGATGACCCGGCGGGCGTCCTGCAGCTCGGCCAGCCAGGTGGGGACGTGATCGGCCAGGTCAGGCTGGACGCGCGCCCGCACCTCGTCGGTGGACAGCGGACCCAGCAGGCGCAGCAGGTCGGCGACGCCCTCGACGTCCTTGGCGAGCCGGTCGTCGGTGAGCCGCTGCAGCTCCAGCTCGGTGCGCTCGAGCACCGTCGGGTCGAGCAGCTCGCGCAGCTCGGCCCGGCCCAACAGCTCGGCCAGCAACGTCGGGTCGAGCATCAGCGCGGAGGCGCGGCGCTCGGCCAGCGGCGTGTCGCCCTCGTAGAGGAAGGCCGCGACGTAGCCGAACAGCAGGTTCTGGGCGAACGGGGAGGCCCGCTCGGTGGTGACCTCGGCGATCTGCACCTCGCGGGACGCCAGGCGCTTCGACAGCGCGGTGAGGGACGGCAGGTCGTAGACGTCCTGCAGGCACTCGCGGGCCGTCTCGAGCAGGATCGGGAAGGTCGGGTACTTGCGGGCCACGTCGAGCAGCTGGGCGGACCGCTGCCGCTGCTGCCACAGCGGGGCGCGCGAGCCCGGATTGCGTCGTGGCAGCAGCAGCGCGCGGGAGGCGCACTCCCGGAAGCGGGACGCGAACAGTGCCGAGCTGCCGACCTCGGCGGTCACGATCGTGTCGAGCTCGTCGGTGTCGAACACGAACAGCTCGGCGCCCGGCGGCTCGGTCTCGGTGTCGGGGATGCGCGCGACGATGCCGTCATCGCTGGCCACGACCGATCCGTCCATGCCGTACCGCTCGACGATCCGGGCGCCGACCGCCAGGGCCCAAGGAGCGTGCACCCGCCGGCCGAAGGGGGAGTGCAGGACGACCCGCCAGTCGCCGAGCTCGTCGCGGAAGCGCTCGACCAGCAGGGTGCGGTCGGACGGCACCTGACCGGTCGCCTCCTTCTGGTCGCGCAGATAGGCGCCGAGGTTGTCGGCGGCCCGCCGGTCCAGGCCCAGCGCCGCGGTGCGTTCGGCGAGCACGTCGGGGGTCAGCGCGGATGCCTCGCGGACGAAGGCGCCGATCGCCTCGCCGAGCTCGTAGGGACGGCCGATCGCATCGCCCTTCCAGAACGGCAGCCGGGCGGGCTGCCCGAAGGCGGGCACGACGTTGACCCGGTCGTGGGTGATCTCCAGGATGCGCCAGCTGGTCGCGCCGAGCGCGAAGACGTCGTTGATGCGCGACTCGTAGACCATCTCCTCGTCGAGCTCTCCGACCTTGCGGGGCCCTGCCTCCTCGGTGCCGGCGGCGAGGTAGACCCCGAACATGCCGCGATCGGGGATCGTCCCGCCGCTGGTGACGGCCAGCCGCTGGGCGCCGGGCCGCCCGGTGATGGTGCCCGCGTCGCGGTCCCACACCAGGCGGGGGCGCAGCTCGGCGAACTCGTCGGACGGGTAGCGGCCCGACAACAGGTCGAGGGTCGCGTCGTACGCCGACCGCGGCAGGGTGGCGAACGGGGCGCTGCGGCGCACCGTGTCGAACCACTCCTCGACGTCCAGCGGCTCCAGGGCCGTCGCGGCGACCGTCTGCTGGGCCAGGATGTCCAGCGGGTTCGCGGGGACGTCGAGCCGCTCGATCAGCCCCTGCTGCATCCGTGCGGTGGTGACCGTCGCGCCCAGCAGATCGGGCCGCGACGTCGGGTACATCACCCCCTGGGAGATCTCACCGACCTGGTGACCGGCCCGGCCGACCCGCTGCAGCCCGCTGGCGACCGATGGCGGGGACGACACCTGGATGACCAGGTCGACCGCGCCCATGTCGATGCCCAGCTCGAGGCTCGACGTGGCCACGACGCAGCGCAGCCGCCCCGACTTCAGCTCGTCCTCGATGAGCGCGCGCTGCTCCTTGCTGACCGAGCCGTGGTGCGCGCGGGCCAGCACGGGCGCGCTGCCGTCGGCGGGTGCGGGACGGCTCTGCGCGCTGCCGCCCATGAGCTGCGCGGGGGAGCGGCCGGGGGCTGCGTCGACCTCGAGGCCCAGGTGATCGGCGTAGGCCTCGTTGAGACGGGCCGTCAGGCGCTCGGCGACACCGCGGGAGTTGACGAAGATGATCGTCGAGCGGTGCTCGAGCACCCGGTGCATGACAGCACCCTCCACGTGGGGCCAGATGCTGCCGCGGGGCTGATCGTCCTCCAGGGCGCGCGCCGCGCTGCCCTCGTCGCGGGACACCCCGGGGATCTGGGTCATGTCGTCGACCGGGACCTCGACCTCGAGGGCCAGGCGGGTCGCCGCCTCGGGCGCCACGACCTGGACCCGGGCCGAGCCGGCCAGGAAGCGGGCGACCTCGTCGTGCGGGCGCACGGTGGCGCTCAGCCCGATCCGCCGGGCCGGCGCGGTCAGCAGCGCGTCGAGGCGCTCCAGGGAGACTGCCAGGTGGGCGCCGCGCTTGGTGCCGGCGACGGCGTGGATCTCGTCGATGATGACCGTGTCGACGGTCCGCAGCGTCTCGCGGGCGGCGGAGGTGAGCATCAGGAACAGCGACTCGGGGGTCGTGATCAGGATGTCGGGCGGATGCGTCACCAGGGCCCGGCGGTCGCGCTGCGAGGTGTCGCCCGACCGGACGCCGACCGTGACCTCGCGGAAGGTGTCGCCGCGCCGGGCCGCGGCCTGGGTGATGCCGACCAGCGGGGAGCGCAGATTGCGCTCGACGTCGACAGCGAGCGCCTTCAGCGGGGAGATGTACAGCACCCGGGTGCCTGGCTCGTCGTCGGCGGCCGGGTCGCCGGCGTGCATCAGCCGGTCGATCGCCGACAGGAAGGCCGCCAGCGTCTTGCCGGAACCGGTGGGTGCGACGACGAGCACGTGCGCGTCGCCCTGCACGCCACGCCAGGCGCCTTTCTGGGCGGGGGTCGGGCCGTCGAAGGACTCGCTGAACCAGGCGCGCGTCGCGGGGGCGAAGGCATCCAGCGCGTCGGTCATGCCTCCATCGTCCCAGCCGGCACCCACAACTGCTCGGCGTCTTGGGTCGGTGCAGGGGAGCCGATAGGCTGTGATTCGAAGCGCCGCTCGACCCAGGGGGACTCCCGCACGTGTCTGACCGTTCCCTCAAACGAGCCGTCGCGCTCGTGGTGACAGCTCTCCTCGGGGTCATCGCCGTGGGGTCCGTCATGGGCTCCCGGTCGGTCGCCGACGACTTGCGGCACCGCGCCGAGACGGCCCTGACGGCATCCGGCCTGGACGATGTGCGCGTCGACTTCCGCGGACGCGAGGCCCACCTCTCGGGCGGCAACGACGTCGAGGCCCGGATGGCGTCATCGCTCGTGGCTGCCCTGCCGGGCGTGCGCAGCGTCGATCGCGCGGTCGACCACGACGCACCGCTGCACGGCGCCTCCCGCTTCGCGCTGGACCGAGCCGGCGACGATGTCGAGATCAGCGGCGCGGTGCCGTCCCCCGATGACGCCGCAGACCTCAAGATCGCGGTGGCCAGCGGCCTGGCCACCCGGGTCGTCGGGGACGTGAAGGTGGATCGCTCCGTCGACGCGGCGCCGTGGGTCGCATCGCTGCCCGCTGTGCTGCGCACCGTCGCCGCCGTCGCCGGCCTCGAGCTGGACATCCCCGGCGACGGGACCCTGCACGTCGGCGGACGGGTGGTCGACGCGTCCACCCGGTCGCGGATCGTGCAGCGGCTCACCGACCAGGTGCCGGGCCTGCGCCTCGTCGAGACGCTCGACGTCGCCCGCCGGACGGGGGTGTAGGCCGTGTCCGCGTACACGATCGGCGAGATCGCCGTCTGGCTGCTGCTGACCGCGGTGCTGGCCTTCGCGCTGGGCTGGATGTCCCGCGAGCTGGTCTACCGGGCGCGGTCGACGACGGCGCCGGATCGCGAGGTCGAGGCGGTGCCCACGGCGGTCGAGGAACCCGCGCCCGTCGAGGAACCCGAGCCGGAGCCCGAGCCCGAGCCGGAGCCCGAGCCCGAGCCGGAGCCCGAGCCCGAGCCCGAGCCGGCGGTCGTCCCCGGCCCTCATCCCGGGTCCGCGCTGCCCCTGCCCGGCGGCCTGGCGCCGTCGGTGGAGCACGTGGTCAAGGTCAGCAAGGGCTCGAAGATCTATCACGCGCCGTCCAGCCCCGCATATGCCCGCACCAAGGCGGCGATCTGGTTCACGAGCGTCGAGGCGGCCGAGGCGGCCGGCTTCCGGAAGCCCAAGAATGGCTAGGCCGGCGCGGTCGATGTCGGCGGTTCGCGTCCCGGAGGGGCATCGCCGAGGCGCAGCACCGGTGAGGCATGCTGGCCCGATGAAGTTCAAGCTGCGCCTGATCGTGGCGGTGTCCGCCGCCGCCCTGACCCTGACCGCCTGTTCCTCCTCGTCCGACGACAAGGCCGCCAAGCCGGCATCGCCCGATGCGTCCCAGGGCACGGCGACCAAGCTGGTCGAGATCTCCCCGCTGACCGGCAAGGCCCTGCGCAAGGGACGTCCGGACAACCCGGTGTTCGTCGTCAAGATCGAGAACACCTCGGCGGGCGCACCCCAGTACGGCCTGGACAAGGCCGACCTCGTGATGGAGGAGCTGGTCGAGGGTGGGCTGACGCGCCTGGCGGCGTTCTTCTACTCCAGCCTGCCGACCAAGGTCGGGCACGTGCGGTCGCTGCGCACCAGCGACATCGGCATCGCCGGTCCGGTGGGTGGCCAGATCGTGGCGTCCGGCGGGGCGACCGGCGCGTACAACAAGGTCAAGAACGCGGGCATCACGGTGTTCTCCGAGGATGCCGGATCCCCGGGCTTCAGCAGCGACCCCGCCAAGTACCGCCCGTACAACCGCCTGATCGACCTCAAGGTCGTCGCCAAGAAGGCCAAGCGCACCAAGATCAAGGGCCCCTACCTCCCGTGGTCGCCGGCCGACGCCGCCCCGGCGCCGGCGACCGGCAAGACCGCCACCGCGGCCACGGTGCGTTTCTCACCCGCGACCTCGACCGGCTGGAAGCTGGACGGCCGCAAGTGGGTCCGCACCAACGGCCACGCGGCGCCGAACAAGGACTTCAAGGCCGACACGATGATCGTGGTGTTCGCCAAGGTCGGCAACGCCGGTTACACGGATCCGGCGGGCAACCCCGTGCCGGAGACGGTGTTCGAGGGCAAGGGCGAGGCCATGGTGTTCCACGGCAACCAGGTCGACACCGTGACCTGGCGCAAGCCCAGCCTCGACGAGGCGCTGACCTTCACCGCCAAGGACGGCACGCCGTACACCATCGCGCCGGGCAAGACCTTCATCGAGCTGGTTCCCCAGGGCGCCGGATCGGTCACGCTGGGCTGACCGCCCCCCGTCAGGTGGTCGGCAGCAGCCGCAGCCCGGCGAGCAGCGCGCCGATCGTGGCCTGGACGTCCTCACTGGCGGCGTCCGGGTCCTCGGCGTCCGAGACGAACTCCGAGGCCGACTTGACCGCTCCGTAGAAGATCGCGGTGAACGCGCCACCGAGCTGGTCCACCCCGCCGAGATCGGCCAGCAGGTCGTCGACGATGCGCTGCACGATGCCGAACGTCGACTGCTTCTCGGCCTCCTGCCAGGCCTCGTGGCCGAGGGCCACGGGGCCCTCCTGCATGCAGATGCGCCGGAACTGCGGACGGCGGCAGACCTCGAGGAACTTGTCCAGACCGATCTGCGCGCGCTCCCAGGGGTCCTTCGACGCGTTGATGGCCTTGTCGATCTCCGCCGTCGTGGACTCCTGCAGGCGCAGGAACACGTTCTCGAACAGCGCGAGCTTGCTGGGGAAGTGGTGGTACAGCGCTCCCTTGGTCACCCGCGCGGCGGCGACGACCTCGTCCAGCGACGTGCCGGCATATCCATGATCGGTGAACAGCTTCGTGGCGCTGTCCAGCAGCGCTCGCTTCGTGCTGGAGGAGTAGTCCGCCCGCCGTGAGCTCTTGGTGGTCTTGCGTGCGGTGCGCAGGACGCTCTTGGTCACGCGGGCGGGATGGGACATGTGCGCCAGTCTACGGCGATGGTCCCTCCGTGCCTCGAATCACATACCGCAGGGATGGCGTCCGCGGGCAGCGGCGAACATACTGAGAGTACGTACCGAGAGTATGGAACCTCGGTCCGGCGGACCAGAAAGGAGCACCACCATGACCTGGGATGCCTACCACCGTCGCAAGGACGTTCTCCGCCAGATGCTGGCCATCGCCGACCACCAGCGGGAGATCACGCTGGGCGAGCTGCTCGACTCCGTCGAGGGCGGTCGCGATGCGTTCCCGACCGAGATCGATGCGCTCTTCGACCTGCAGATGATGTGGTTCCAGCGGCTCAGCGGCCACATGGAACGGATCCTGTCCCAGGGCACTGAGTCGCCCGATCTCGTCCCCGTCACGGCGTGGGTCGGCACCGCTGCCGATCTGCCCGGTGCCCGTGCCCTCCTCGACGCGCACCGCGACGAGCCGGCGCTGCGCAAGGCCTTCGCCAAGGAGCTCAGCTACCTGGCGACCGCCGCCGGTGTGCCGGTGCGGGGTGCGGACCTGCGCCTGCGCGGTCAGCGGATCGTGGACGCGGCGCGCTCGGCCGTCCCCGCGCAGACGCCCGCGGCAGCGGATCCGTCCCGCCCCGGGCTCATCGCCCGTCTGCGCAGCGCCATCGCCGCCTGACGATCCGGGGCCCTCAGGGGCGCCGCGCCGCCAGGCCGGTGATCTGCTCGCCGACCTCCACCTCGATCGACTGCCGGAACTCGCTGCGGAAGATGCCCAGCGTCACCTGGCTGGCGATCGGCAGCAGGCCGTCGACCAGCGCGATGATGCGCTCCCAGTCGTCCTCGGGAAATCCCGCGTCGATGAACGGCTGGATCTGCTCGGCCACGACCTCGCGCACGAAGGTGTCGGTGATCGCGCGCAGATGCTGCTGCAGGACCGGGAACATGCCGATCACCGTCTCCGGCGCGAGGCCCATCGTGACGGCTGCCGCACCGGCCCGTACGACGGTCGGCTCGATCAGGCGCACCCGGTCGTCGTCGATCTTCTCGACCAGGCCCAGGCCCACCATCGACTCGATCAGCGCGTCGTCGCGCTCGACGCCGGCCAGGGCTGCAAGGTCCTCGCGCGGCATGATCTCGGCCCCGCCCTCGTCGGGCAGGTCCAGGATCGTCATCAGGTCGAGCGTGTGGCCGGCGGCGTTCTGCGGGGTGCTGTGGATCGCCTTCTCGATCGCGGCCAGCGTGAACCCGCGCTCCAGCAGCTGGCGGATCAGCTGAAGGCGCTGCAGGTGCTCCCTGTTGTAGTAGCCGGTGCGCCCGACCAGTCGGGGTGGCTCGATCAGCCCGCGTCCGGCGTAGGCCCGCACGTTGCGCACCGTCATCTGGGCGCGGGATGCGAGCTCGTCGACCGTGAACTCCTCGGCGGTGGTCGGGTCCTCGGGCATGCACGAAATCATAGGCGGGAACCCTGCCTACTCCCATCGGACGGACGACGGGGGCATCATGGAACACATGGGAGCTCTGAGCGGTGCGTTGCTGGTGGCCACCCCGGTCATCGACTCGGGCCCCTTCCTGCGCAGCGTCGTGTTCGTGCTCGACCACGACGAGGACGGTTCGCTCGGGGTGATCGTCAACCGGCCGCTGGACTCCGACGTCGAGGACGTGCTGCCGGAGTGGGCCGATCTGGTCAACGCCCCCGTGTGCCTGTTCGACGGCGGGCCGGTGGGCATCGACTCGGCCCTTGCCCTGGGTGTCGTCACCGACATCGTCCCGCCGGACGGCTGGCAGCAGATGACCGGGCGCGTCGGCCTGGTCGACCTGGACGGCCCTCTGCCGCCGGGCGGTTCGCTGGCCGGTCTGCGGGTGTTCGCCGGCTACGCCGGATGGGGTCCGCAGCAGCTCGAGGCCGAGATCGAGGAGGGCGCCTGGCTCGTGGTCGAGGCACGTGAGGGAGATCTCATCTCCCCACAGCCGGAGACGTTGTGGCGTGATGTGCTGCGACGCCAGGACGACGACGTCAGATTCTGGGCGACATTCCCCGACGACCCCTCAGCCAACTAGGCCACGTCGGAACCGGTCGTTAGACTCGGGACGTGGCTTTCTTCCAACGTGGTTCGCAGACGGCTCTCGACGAGCGCACCGATGAGCGCGTCGACCAGCGCACGGAGGAGGGCGATCACGAGAAGTTCTCGCACTACGTGCCCAAGGACGAGCTGACCGAGGCCATGGTCATGGGCACGCCCGTCGTCGCGCTGTGCGGCAAGGTGTGGACACCCAGCCGCGATCCGCAGCGGTTCCCGGTCTGCCCGGAGTGCAAGGACATCTGGGAGAGCATGGACAAGGGCGACGAGGGGGACGACTCGGGTGACGCGTAGCCAGCACCTCCGGGTCTGGCAGCGAGAGGCGTTCGACCTCTACCAGCGCAAGCAACCGAGTGACTTCCTGACGGTCGCCACGCCCGGCGCCGGCAAGACCACGTTCGCCCTGACGATCGCTGCTGACCTGCTCGCGCGCGGAGTCGTCGAGCGTGTGGTCATCGTGGCGCCGACCGACCACCTCAAGACACAGTGGGCGCTGGCGGCTGCCGGCATCGGCATCATGATCGACCCGGGCCTGCCGAGCCAGGGCGCCCTCGGCGCAGGGTTCCAGGGCTTCGCGGTGACCTACGCGGGCATCGCGGTCAACCCCAATGCCTACCGGGCCCGCATCGAGCACCGCTCGACGATGGTCATCCTGGACGAGGTCCACCACGCCGGTGACGCGCTGACGTGGGGCGACGGCATCCAGGAGGCGTGCGAGCCGGCCGTCCGGCGACTCGCGCTGACCGGCACGCCGTTCCGCTCCGACGAGAACCCGATCCCGTTCGTGACGTACGCGCCGCAGTCCGACGGCTCGAAGACGAGCGTCGCCGACTACTCCTACGGCTACGGGCAGGCCCTGAAGGACGGCGTCGTCCGTCCGGTCCTGTTCATGGCGTACTCGGGGCAGATGCACTGGCGCACGCGCGCCGGTGACGAGGTCGCCGCACGACTTGGGGAGCCGCTCGACCGGGCGGCCACGGCGCAGGCCCTGCGCACCGCGCTGGACCCCAACGGCTCCTGGATCCCCGAGGTGCTGAGCGCCGCGCACAAGCGACTCCAGGAGGTGCGCCGCGACATCCCCGACGCGGGCGGCCTGGTGATCGCCAGCGACCAGGACAGCGCACGCGCCTACGCCTCGGTGCTGGCCGACCTCACCGGCACGCGCCCGACGGTCGTGCTGTCGGACGAAGCGGGCAGCAGCGCCAAGATCGCCGAGTTCTCGGCCGGCATGGACCCGTGGATGGTCGCGGTGCGCATGGTCAGTGAAGGCGTCGACATCCCGCGCCTGGCCGTCGGCGTCTACGCGACCACGACCTCGACCCCGCTGTACTTCGCCCAGGCCGTCGGCCGCTTCGTGCGTGCTCGCCGCAAGGGCGAGACCGCCTCGATCTTCCTGCCCAGCGTGCCGCGACTGCTGGCGCTCGCCTCCGACCTGGAGACGCAGCGCGATCACGTCGTCGGCCGACCGGTCAAGGACGAGACGGACCTGTTCGCCGCCGAGGCCGAGCTGCTCGCCAAGGCGCAGCAGGACGTCGGTGCCTCCGAGGACCAGCTGGGGCAGTACCGCGCCCTGGCCAGCGACGCCTCGTTCGACCGCCTCGTCTACGACGGCGGCGAGTTCGGCTACGACGCGCTGTCCGACGACCAGGGCGAGCTGGACTTCCTGGGCATCCCGGGCCTGCTCGAGCCCGACCAGGTCGCCGAGCTGTTGCGCTCGGCCCGGGCCAAGCGCGCCCGCGAGAGAGGCACGACGACCACGGCTCCCGCCGCTGATGTGGCCTTCGAGCGCCGCAGCGAGCTGCGCCGTGAGCTGCAGGCGCTGGTCGGTGCGTGGCACCACCGCACCGGGGCGCCGCACGGGGTGACGCACAGCCGCCTGCGGGCGCAGTGCGGTGGCCCGCCGGCCGCCCAGGCGTCCTCCGAGCAGCTGCAGGAGCGCATCGACGCCCTGCGGGCCTGGGCCCTCAAAGCCTCCAGCTGACCCACCACCCCGCTGGGCCTGACGTTTCGACCGCCACGACCGGCGTGTCGCCGCACAAACGTCAGGGCCAGCGGGATGTGGCTAGGGTCGCGGGCGTGAGCTCTTCTGCCATGGCCCTGCGTACCCGCCTTTTTGGGGCGATCCTGCGTCGCACCGCGACCCCCGTCGAGCAGGCCCGGGACTTCCCGGCGCTGCGCGCCGAGCGGCTACGGGTGCAGGGCACCCGGCTGGGCACGATGATCTTCGGCCGCACCGATCCGGCGGCATCAGTCGAGCAGATCACCGTCGGGACGGGACTGCGGGCGTTGGTGCACCGGCCCAAGGACGCGATCGGGCCGCTGCCGTGCGTCGTGAACTTTCACGGGGGCGGCTGGGTGCAGGGCAATCCGGAGCAGTCGGCCTGGTTGGCCAGCCGCGTCGCGGTGCGCAACCGGGTCGCCGTGATCTCGCCGGCCTACCGGCTGGCACCCGAGCACCCGTTCCCCGCGGGGCTGGACGACTGTCACGACGCCCTGGCGTGGATCGTGGAGCACGCGGACGAGCTCGGCATCACCCCCGAGCGGGTCGCCGTGATGGGCGACAGTGCCGGCGGCAACATCGCGGCGGTCCTGGCCCTGCTGGCACGGGACGAGGGTGGCCCGCAGCTGCGCGCCCAGGTGCTGATCTACCCGAGCGTGGAGATGTACGAGCGCTGGCCGTCCGAGGACAGGCATGCCGAGGCGCCGGTGCTGACCTCGGCGAACATGCGCGGATACGCCCGGCTCTACCTGGGCGAGCAGTACGGCACCGAGGACTTCCGGGCGTCCCCGATCAGGGCGGCATCGCACGCGGGGCTGCCCAAGACCCTGATCGTGACCGCGGCGGCCGATCCGCTGCTCGACAACGGCGCCCGGTACCGGGACGCGCTCGCGGCGGACGGGGTCCCGGTTCGCTACGTCGAGCACGACGGCGCGATCCACGGGTTCATGAGCCTGCCGGGCGTCGTCCCGGTCGCCCGCGAGGCGCTGGACGACATCGTCGAGTTCCTGGGCGAGGCGCTCTGAGCCTATTGTGACAGTGGGACTGTCACGATAGTGTCCGGGCATGAGGCCCCTCTTCTGGCAGCGCAGTCACTGGCAGCAGCAGATCTCCCGGCTCGACCCGGAGACGCAGTACGAGCAGATCGCCCGCATCACCGGCATGCTCGAGTTCCCGTGGGACTCCCAGCAGGCGCTGAGCTTCGCCCTGTTCCGCACGTACGCCGTGCCGTCGATCGGCCGGCTCCTGTACGACACGGGGGAGTTCACGCAGGCGACGCAGAAGCGCCACGACGACACCGCGCTGATCCTGGAGACCCTGGTCGCCGAAGGGCTGGAGTCGCCCGACGGGCGCGCCGGCGTCCGCCGCATGAACCAGATGCACGGCAGCTACGACATCTCCAACGACGACATGCGGTACGTCCTGTCGACGTTCGTGGTCACCCCGGTGCGCTGGATCGAGCGCTATGGCTGGCGCGAGGGCCTGGCCGCCGAGAAGACCGCCGCGGTCCGGTACTACCAGCGGCTCGGACGTCTCATGGGCATCCAGGACGTGCCGGCCGACTACGACGGCTTCGCCGAGCTGATGGACGCGTACGAGCAGCAGACCTACGTCTTCGACCCGAAGGCGCGGGCCGTCGCCGACGCCACGCTGGACCTGTTCGTCGGGTTCTACCCGCGGCCCGTGCGCCCGCTGATGCGACGGTTCAGCATCGCGCTGCTGGACGATCACCTGCGGGAGGCCTTCGACTACCCGCGGCCGTCGCGGCTGGTGAGCCGGCTCGCGCACGGTTCGCTGGTCGCCCGGGGCAGGATCGTGCGGTTCCTCCCGCCACGCCGCAAGCCTGCGCTGCTGCGCGACAACCACCGCATCCGTTCCTATCCGGGGGGCTTCATGATCGAGCGCCTCGGCACGTTCCCGGCGACGATGCCGCAGGACAGTGGGACGCCGACGGGCTGATCAGGGGTTGCCGTGAGGGCGGGTCGCGCCGACGATGGAGTGATCCTCTCGACGACAGGACCGATCATGAGACAGTTCCGTTGGGCGGTGGGACTCGCCGTGATGATCATGGCCGGGTCCGTCCTGCCCGCCTCCGCCCACCACGACCACGACCGACGCCCCGCGCAGCCGGACCGCATCGAGCTGCCGAACGGCTGGCTGCCCGAGGGAATCACGACAGACGGCAAGAATCTCTACTCGGGCTCCCGCGCCGACGGGGCCATCGTGAAGATCGCCATCCGCTCGGGACGCACCACCCGCTTCGCCGGGGCAGCCGGGCGGGTGGCCGTCGGCATCGACTACGACCGGCGCCGGGACGTCCTGTGGGTCGCCGGTGGGGCCGGCAAGCAGGTGCGTGCGCAGGACGCCGACACCGGCAAGGTCCTGGCGACGTACGCCTTCCCGAGCGCGGGCGCGCGATTCGTCAACGACCTGACCGTGACCCGCACCGGCGTCTACGCCACCGACTCGCTGTCCAAGGAGCTGCTGGTCATCCCGTTCGGGCACGGGCGGAGCGCGAAGCTGCCCGCGGCCGGTCGCGCCAGGATCGTGCCGTTGACCGGCGATCTGCAGCTCGCGGAGGGCAACAACCTCAACGGCATCGTGAGCTACGGCAGGTCGTTGGTCGCGGTGCAGAGCAACACCGGTCTGCTCCTTCGCATCGACCCGCGATCGGGCCGGACCCGCCAGGTCGACACCGGCGGCACGACCTTCGTCAACGGCGACGGTCTCGAGCGGGGCCGCGGCGTGCTCTACGTCGTGCAGAACCGGTTCAACAAGATCGCCGTGGTCGACCTCGACCGGCGCCAGCGGACCGGCGAGCTGGTCGACACGATCGAGCGGAGTGACTTCGCGGACGAGATCGACGTGCCCAGCACGGTCGCCCTCGTGCATCGATCGCTGTTCGTGGTCAACGCCCGGTTCGGGATCGCGAGCCCGGGGACGGCCGCCTACTGGATCACGCGGGCGGACGCGCGTCGCTGAGGCGTTTGGAGCGCCAGGCCCGCCACGCGCCGGTCGACCACAGCGCCCAGACCACGAGCACCGGCTGGAAGAGCAGCCGGACGGCGCGGGCCCGGTCCGAGTCGAGGCCGAAGGCGTCCGTCCGGGTGACCAGCTGGGAGATGTTGCCGGGGAAGATGGCCACGAAGAAGGCCGCGACGACCCATCCCACGGTGGCCCGGTGGCGTCGCGGGGCGGCGACGAGTGCGCCGCCAAGAGCCAGCTCGACCGCGCCCGACGCGATGACGACCAGATCGGTCTCGGCCGGGAACCACGGCGGCACCTGGGCGGCGAACTCCTCGCGGGCGAAGGTCAGGTGGCTGGTGCCGGCGAACAGCAGGAAGGTGCCGAGCACGATCCGTCCGGCCGTGCGGGCAGGTGAGGTCGAGGGCATGTGCACCAGCGTCCCGCAGCGGCGGCCTCTGCGCACGACGGAGCCTTGGCAGGGATCTCTCGTCGGAGGCATCCGCCTAGAACCAGATGCTGAGGTACGGCTCGACCGGGGCGCGGAACATCCGGTCGAGCCGCTCGGCGTCTCCGGCTAGGCCGCCGGCCGCCACCAGCGTGCTGGCGGGGACGCCGCCGAGGTACAGCGCGCCGAGGGCGTTGACGCTCATCGAGACGTCGGCCGGGTCGTCCGTCGCGGTGACCGTGGCCTCGCCGGTGTCGCCGACGTCGAGCGCCCAGGTTCCGGCGGCGAAGCCCAGCGGGTCGTTGATCGCGATGACCAGCCGGCCCGCGGCGCCGTAGGTGCGGGCGGTCAGCGCGGCCGGGACGTCCAGGACGCGGACCCACAGGTGGTCGAACTCGCTGACCCGCACCGCGCGGAAGTCGTCGATCATCCAGCGCAACGGCTCGTCGACCGGACGCAGGTGGGCGGTGACGGTCGACACGAGGTCCACCTCGAGCAGGTACCGCCACAGCCCGGCGTACGCATCGGTGGTTGCCGCGACGAGCGTCTTGACCGCGAGCCGGTGGTCGGCGAAGTCGGACGGGTCCTCGGTGATCTCGTAGACCGCGAATCCCTGCGGTGTGCCATCGGCGTCGTCGTACCGGATCGTCTGCAGCTTCGGGGCGCTCGGGTCGCCCGCGGACAGGCCGAGCTGGCGGGTCCACAGGTGCCCGGAGTACGAGATCTGCCCGGGGCGGGCCAGGCGCACCCGCTCGACGATCGCGAGCCCGTCCTCGCGCAGCTGCTCGGGTGTCACGAGGCGCACCTGTCCCTGCGCCGTCGGGCCCGTCCAACGGACCCGACGGGTCGACACGGTGACGTCACGCGCCAGGGCCGCGGGGGAGAAGCCGAAGCGGGAGTAGATCGTCGACTCCGAGACCGTGAGCATCGCGACCGGCAGGTCGAGGGCACGGGCCGTGCGCAGCTCGGCCTCCAGGAGGGCGCGGGCGATGCCGCGCCGCCGGTGCGTCTGCGCGACCGTGACACCGCTGACGGCCCATGCCGGCACCGCCCGCAGACCAGGCACGGTCAGGTCGGCCGGCCAGCAGATGGTGGTGGCCACCGGCTGCTCGGGGATGCCGGCCGTGTCGTCGTAGACGCCGACGAGTCGTCGGTCCGGCCCCAGGTTCCGCTGCCGCTCGGCGATGACCTCCGCGGAGGGCCGGGCGTTGTGGAATCCACGGGTCTCCGCGAGGAACCAGCCCTCGTACTCCGCGGCGTCGGTGCCGTCGACAATGCGCAGGCGCAGGCCGTCAGCGGCCAGTCGGGCCCGCGACGTCTCGTCGATCGGGAGGTCTGCGGATGGGGTGCTCACGGGCCCCAACCTAGCCTCGTGCGCCGTCAGTCCGTCGTGACGCCGGCGTCCGCCCACTCCTGTCGGACCCGGGGCAGGTTGTCGGCCGACACCGCGGCGGTGAGGCCCTCGAGCACGCGCACCCGGAATCCCTCGCGGGCGGCATCGAGGGCTGTGGCCCGGACGCAGTAGTCGGTGGCGACACCGCAGATGTCGACCCGGTCGACGTCGTGGGACCGCAGCCAGTCGGCCAGGCCGGTGCCGGATGCCGAGGCGCCCTCGAAGCCGGAGTAGGCGGCGGCGTACTCGCCCTTGAAGAACGTCTCGGCGAACATGTCCGGCTCCAGCGGGGCGTGCAGCTGCTCGCCGTCGGTCCCGACGACGCAGTGCGGGGGCCAGGAGTCGACGAAGTCGGGAGCGTCCGAGAAGTGCGCGCCGGGATCGATGTGGTGGTCGCGGGTGGCGAGCACGATCGGGTATGCGCCGGAGCCGATCAGCCCCGCCACGTCGGCCGCGACCCGGGCACCGCCGGCCACTGCGAGGGAGCCGCCCTCGCAGAAGTCGTTCTGGACGTCGACGACGATCAGCGCGGCGGTCATGAGTCCATCTCCTGGTAGATCGTGTCCAGCACCGGATCGGCCTTGGACAGTCGGCGGGCGGACGCGGGCAGCTCCGCGAGCGATGCCTGCAGGCGCGCCCGGGCGTCCTCGAGGGAGTCGGTGTGGACCCGCTTGCCGTCGCGCACCAGCTCGACCAGCAGGGGCCGGTCGTTGGCGTCGTGATCGGGCGACGAGCCGATGCCGATGACCTCGGCCTGCGCGCGTCCGGTCGGGCCGAGCCGGCGCATGGCGTACTTGCGGCCGCCGACGGAGACCTTGTCGGCGCTCTTCTTGGCCACGGAGACCATCTGGCCGTCGTCGTCGGCGCGCGACACCAGCTTGTAGACGAAGCCGCTGGTGGGCACGCCCGAGCCCGTCACCAGGGAGGTGCCCACGCCGTAGCCGTCGACCGGCGCGACGGCCAGGGCCGCGATCGCGTACTCGTCCAGATCGCTCGTGACCGTGATCCGGGTCTTCGTGGCGCCGAGGTCGTCCAGCTGCTGGCGCACTGACCGGGCCAGGGACACCAGGTCCCCGGAGTCGAGGCGGACGCCGCCGAGCTCGCCACCCGCGAGGTCGACCGCCGTCCGGATCGCCTCGGCGACGTCGTAGGTGTCGACCAGCACGGTGGTGCCGGGCCCCAAGGCCGAGATCTGCGCCTCGAAGGCCTCCCGCTCGCTGTCGTGGACCAGCGTGAACGAGTGGGCGCTGGTGCCGGTCGTCGGGATGCCGTAGGTGCGGCCCGCCTCGAGATTGGACGTGGCCGCGAAGCCGGCGATGTACGCCGCCCGGGCGGCCGCGACGGCCGCCTGCTCCTGCGTGCGGCGCGAGCCCATCTCGATGCACGGGCGGTCCCCGGCGGCGGTGATCATCCGCGAGGCCGCCGTCGCGATCGCCGAGTCGTGGTTGAGGATCGACAGCAGCAAGGTCTCCAGGAGCACGCACTCCGCGAAGGTGCCCTCGACGATCATCACCGGCGACTGCGGGAAGTAGATCTCCCCGTCGGGATAGCCCCAGATCGTGCCGGAGAACCGGTGGTCGGCCAGCCAGTCGAGCGTGTCGGCGTCCACGATCTGCGCCTCGCGCAGGAACGACAGCTCGGCATCGCCGAAGCGGAAGTCCGCCAGTGCGTCCAGGGCCCGACCGACACCGGCGACGACACCGTAGCGCCGGCCCCCCGAGAGGCGCCGGGCGAACAGCTCGAAGACCGAGGGCCGGTCCGCGGTGCCGTCGCGCAGGGACGCCTGCAGCATCGTGAGCTCGTAGTGGTCGGTCAGCAGCGCGGTGCTGCGGGAGTCGGTCACGCACCCAGACTAGGCACTGCCGGCGCTCGCGGCACGCGCGCCGTTGGACTCGTCGGGGCACTGCGTAACAATGGTCTCGTGAGCACCCCGACCCCCGTCGAGATCGCCGAGCCCGACGTCGACAACGTTGTCGAGCTCGAGAAGCCGTGGGTCACGATCGTCTGGAACGACCCGGTCAACCTGATGTCGTACGTGGCGTACGTCTTTCGCAACTACTTCGGGTACACCGAGGAGAAGGCCCACGAGCTGATGCTCAAGGTGCACCACGACGGCCGGACGATCGTCTCCAGCGGCAGCCGCGAGGAGATGGAGCGGCACGTCCAGGCGATGCACGAGTACGGCCTCTGGGCGACCCTGGAGAGGCAGGACGCGTGAAGCCCTTCCGTCGTCGCCGGCGCGGCCGGCTCACGGCCACCTTCGAGCTCGGTGAGGCGCACCTGATCGCCAGCCTCGCCGCCCAGGTCGTCGAGCTGTTGCGCGACCGCAACGGCGCCGAGGAGTCCGATCCCGATCCCCTCGCCGCCCAGATCGGGATGGGCGGGCCGTCGCTGGCGCCCGAGGACCCGGTGCTGTTGCGGCTGCTGCCCGATGCCTACCGCGACGACCCGGAGGACGCCGGGGAGTTCCGCCGGTACACCGAGCGCTCGCTCACCTCGGCCAAGGTGCACAACGCCGAGACGCTGATCGGCACGCTGATCGACGGCGGGCTCACCTTCGGGGAGATGCCCGACGAGGACGACGACCCCATCGAGGTCGAGCTCGACCCCGACCAGGCGCAGGCCTGGTTGCGCGCGCTGACCGACATCCGGCTGTCGCTCGCGGTGCGGCTCGGCATCGAGACCGACGAGGACACGCTGCGCATCGCCGAGTCCGAGGACGACCAGACCCTGGCGATGTCCGACATCTACGACTGGCTCGGCTACGTCCAGGAGACGTTGATCGCCGCGCTGGAGTGAGTACTCCCGGGGGAGTAGTCGCGCCTCGTCCTCACGACGCATGACGACGGCCCGGGCGCGGGCCTAGGTTTGACGGGTGAGTCCCCGTCCGAACCGTCCCCGGCCGTGGGTGCTGGCGATCCCGGCGCTGCTCGTGCTGCAGGTGGCTGGGACGTTCGGCGCGTTCGCCAACCAGGTCGACTCCAGGCCGCCGCCCCTCGCACTGGCGATCGCGGTCGCCGGCCCGTTGCTGCTCCTGCTGTTCGAGCGGTCGGCGCGGCTGGTGATGGCCGCGACGGCGGCGCTGACCTGTACCTACGTGCTGGCCGGCTATCCGTACGGTCCGGTCTTCGCGACCTTGTCGGTCGTGTCGATCCTGACCGTCCTGCGCGGCCACCGGTACACCGTGTGGGCCGGCCTGGGGGTGCTGCTGGTGGTCACCCAGGTCCAGCTGGTCAGGGACGACGACTGGTCGTGGGCGTGGTTGTCGGGCGCGAGCGCCTGGTTGCTCCTGCTGGTCAGCATCAGTGAGCTCGTGCGGGTGCGCGGCGAGCGGGTCCGCGCGGCGCGGGCCGCCGAGCGGGAGTCGCGCCGGCGGGCGGCCGGCGAGGAGCGGCTGGCGATCGCCCGCGAGCTGCACGATGTCGTGGCGCACCACATGTCGCTCATCAACGTCCAGGCGGGCGTGGCGCTGCACCTCGTGGACCGCAGGCCCGAGCAGGTCCAGACGGCGCTGGCGGTGATCAAGGACGCGAGCCGTGAGGCACTGGCCGAGATGCGCTCGCTCGTCGGTGTCCTGCGCGACGAGGCAGATCCGGCGCCGCGTGCGCCGGGGGAGTCGCTCGCCGCCCTGGACGACCTGGCCGAGCGCGGTCGACTCGCCGGACTGGCGGTCGTCGCCTCGGTTGACGTGCCCCGGCCCGTGCCGGCCGCGGTCGAGCTCGCAGCGCTGCGGATCGCGCAGGAGGCGGTCACCAATGTCGTGCGGCACGCGGAGGCCCGCCACGTCGACATCGTGGTCCGGCTGGACGCCGATGGGCTCACGGTCCGGGTCGACGACGACGGTCGCGGCGCACCGGCGGGGCTGCGGCCCGGCAACGGCGTCATCGGCATGACCGAGCGGGCCGATGCCCTGGGCGGCCGGCTGACGATCGGTGCCTCACCCCGCGGTGGGGTGAGCGTCCACGCGCACCTCCCCGTCGGTGACGACTCGTGATCACGGTCGTGCTGGTCGACGACCAGGCGCTGCTGCGCGCCGGCTTCCGGGCGCTGCTCGACGCCGAGGAGGGCATCGAGGTGGTCGGTGAGGCGTCGGATGGTCGACAGGCCCTCGAGGTGGTGTCCCGGACGCGCCCCGACGTCGTCCTGATGGACATCCGCATGCCGGGCGTGGACGGCCTGGCGGCCACGAGCGCCATCACCACCGACCCCGCGCTGAGCGGGACGCACGTCGTGATCCTGACGACCTTCGACCTCGACGAGTACGTCTTCGAGGCCATCCGTGGCGGCGCCAGCGGCTTCCTGGTCAAGTCGACCGAGCCAGCCGAGCTCGTCGCGGCGGTGAAGGCCGTCGCGCAGGGCGATGCGCTGCTCTCGCCCGGCATCACCCGCCGGCTCATCGAGGAGTTCGCGAGCCGTTCGCGCGAGGGCGCCGACGACTCGCTGCTGGCGCCGTTGACGCAGCGGGAGCGGGAGGTCCTGGCCCTCGTCGGCGCCGGGCTCACCAACGACGAGATCGGTGCCCGGCTCTTCATGAGCCCGGCGACCGCCAAGACCCACGTCAGCCGCTCGATGACCAAGCTGCAGGCACGCGACCGCGCCCAGCTCGTCGTGATCGCGTACGAGACCGGCCTCGTCCGCCCGGGCTGGTCCTAGCCGCGGTACTCCCGGGGGAGTAGTGCAGGACGCGACGCCGGGCGGATTCGGCGGGGCGGCGATCTCGCGACGCTGGACAGGTACCCAGCCGCCGACGTCCGAGGAGGACCCCATGCTGACCCAGCTCTTGACCAACGACCATGGTTACGACGGCCCCGGGCCGTGGTGGCCGCTCTTTCCGCTCATGTGGTTCGCGTTCTTCATCCTCGCGGCACTGATCTTCATGCGAGCCGGTCGCGCGCGGCGCTCCGGCCACGGCCGGTGCGCGGGCGAGGCCAGGCTCGCCGAGCGGTTCGCGACCGGCGAGATCGACGAGTCCGAGTACCGCCAGCGGCTGGCGGTGCTGCGGGAGAAGGACCGATGAGCGGCGACGCAGCCGTCGAGGTCCGCGACCTGACCAAGCGCTACCGGGGGACCGCGGCTGTCGACGGCGTCAGCCTGACCGTGCGTCCGGGCGAGGTCTACGGGTTCCTCGGCCCCAACGGTGCCGGCAAGACCACGACGCTGCGGATGCTGCTGGGTCTGGTCCGCCCGACCAGCGGGCGCATCGCGGTGCTCGGCTGCGCGCCTGGAGCGCCCGAGGCGCTGGCCCGGACCGGGTCGATGATCGAGGGGCCCGCGTTCTACCCGTTCCTGTCCGGTCGGCAGAACCTGAGGGTCGTGGCGCGGTACGCCGCAGCCCCCGCCAGCCGCATCGACCACGCACTGAGGGCCGTCGACCTGGCGGATCGGGGCGACGACGGGTTCTCGACGTACTCGCTGGGGATGAAGCAGCGGCTGGGGGTGGCCGCGGCGTTGCTCAAGGAGCCGGATCTCGTGGTGCTGGACGAGCCCACCAACGGGCTGGACCCCGCCGGCATGCGGGACATGCGCGCGCTCATCCGCCGCCTCGGTGACGACGGCTGCACCGTGATCCTGTCGAGCCACATGCTGGCGGACGTGCAGCAGGTCTGTGACCGTGTCGGCGTCATCGACGCCGGACGGATCGTCGCGGACAGCAGCGTCGAGGACCTGCGGGGCGACGGTGAGCTCGTCATCCGGGCGGCCCCGGCCGATGTCGTGCGGTCGACGCTGGAGGGCCTGCCGTTCGTCCAGGCGGTCAGGTCCCTCGGCGACGGCCACGGGGTGCGGGTCGACGAGACCCGCACCGGCGACGTGACCCGCGCCCTCGTCCTGGCGGGGGCGGACGTCCGTGAGGTGCGCCGGGTCGACCGGCAGCTGGAGGACGTGTTCCTCGAGCTGACGACCGGGGCGGGCTCCGATGCGTGACGTCGCCGCGGTCGCCGGGGCCGAGCTGTTCAAGCTCGTGCGCAGACCCGCGGCGTGGACCCTGCTGGCAGCGGCAGCCGTGCTGAACCAGGTCTTCGGGTACCTCATCCCGTACCTGGCCTATTCCGGCGGCGGCTCCGGGCCCATGGAGGGCGCGCCCCGGGCGTCGGTCCTGGCCAGCACGCTGCCCGACCAGCTCGTGGCCAGCACCCTCGGTGGGTTCCCGGTGTTCGCGGGGGCGTTGGCCCTTGTGCTGGGTGCGCTGGTGCTCGGCAGCGAGCACGGGTGGGGGACCGTCAAGACAATATTGACGCAGCGCCCGGGACGCACGGCCGTGATCACGGGGCAGGGCGTCGCGCTCGCGGTCTCGCTCGGCGTCGCGGTGCTGGTGCTGTTCGCGCTCGGCGCCGTCAGCTCGACCGCGATCGCGCTGGCCGAGGACCGGTCCGCCGCACTGCCCCCGGCGGCGGACCTCCTGGCCGGGTACGGCGCAGGCGTCGCGATCATGTGGATGTGGGCCGCCCTCGGCGGCGTGCTGGCGGTCGTCCTGCGCGGGGTGGCCCTTCCCGTGGGGCTCGGCGTGGTGTGGGTGCTGGGCGTCGAGAACCTGGTCGCCGGGGTCGCCGGCTCCGTCCTGAGCTCGCTGGCGCCGCTGCGCGACGTGCTGCCGGGCATCAACGCCGGCTCGCTGGCCGCTGCCGTGATGCCGGGGCGGCCGGCCGGTGTCGACAGCCCGCCGGGCATCAACACCGACGTCGCGGACGGCCGGGCCCTGCTGACCGTGGCGACCTACATCGTGATCTGCCTCGCGGTGACGACGTGGACCTTCCGTCGCACCGACGTCTCCTAGGACCGGCCGCGGTGCGTCACCGGAATCTCAGCGCTCGACCGTCGCGAGGCGCGGGTGGTGGGCCCCGATAAACTCGGCGGGTGCTGACCATCGACCGGGCCATCCATGACGCGATCATCGCCCATGCGCGCCGCGACCATCCTGACGAGGCGTGCGGCGTCGTCGCCGGCCCGATCGGCTCGGACGTGCCGACCCGCTTCGTCCCGATGCTGAACGCGGCGATGTCGCCGACGTTCTACGAGTTCGACTCCGGCGACCTGCTCGCGCTGTACCGCGAGATGGACGACAACGACGAGGAACCGGTCGTGGTCTACCACTCCCACACGTCGACCGAGGCCTATCCCTCGCGCACCGACATCGATCTCGCCGGCGAGCCCGGCGCCCACTACGTCCTGGTCTCGACGCGCGACGGCGCCGACGAAAGCGGTCCGGTCGACTTCCGGTCGTACCGGATCGTCGACGGTGTCGTGACTGAGGAAGAAGTTCGCGTCGTCGACGCTTGATACTGAGTAGAACCCCCGAACACCCGAGCCCCGAACAGAAGGCAGAGCACTGATGGCCATCCAGGTCCGCATCCCCACGATCCTGCGCACGTACACCGACGGCGAGCGTGTCGTCGAAGGCGCCGGGTCCACCGTGACCGAGCTGATCGACAAGCTCGAGGCCGATCACCCCGGCATCAAGGAGCGTCTGGTCGAGAACGGTGAGGCCCGCCGCTTCGTCAACATCTACGTCAACGACGAGGACGTCCGGTTCACCGGCAACCTCGAGACCCCGGTCGCCGACGGCGACACCGTGGTCATCCTGCCGGCCGTGGCCGGCGGCTCCCTCTCCTGATCGGAACATCGTGCGCTTCAACTCCCTGATCGACTCGGTCGGCGGGACCCCGCTGGTCGGCCTGCCGTCCCTGTCGCCGTCCCCGGACGTCCGCCTGTGGGCCAAGCTCGAGGACCACAACCCGACCGGGTCGATCAAGGACCGCGCGGCGCTGAGCATGATCCTGCGTGCCGAGAAGGAGGGCCGGCTCCAGCCGGGCTCGACGATCCTGGAGCCGACCAGCGGCAACACCGGCATCTCGCTGGCGATGGTCGCGCGCCAGCGCGGCTACCGCATCGTGTGCGTCATGCCCGAGAACACGTCGATCGAGCGCACCCAGCTGCTGACGATGTGGGGCGCCGAGATCATCTCGTCGCCGGCCGCCGGCGGCTCCAACGAGGCCGTGCGGGTGGCCAAGAAGATCGCGGCCGAGCACCCCGACTGGGTCATGCTCTACCAGTACGGCAACCCGGCCAATGCCGACGCGCACTACGAGGGCACCGGCCCCGAGATCCTGGCCGATCTGCCCGAGATCACCCACTTCGTGGCAGGGCTGGGCACCACCGGCACCCTGATGGGCGTGGGCCGGTTCTTCCGCGAGCACAAGCCCGAGGTGCGCATCGTCGCTGCCGAGCCTCGCTACGGCGAGCTCGTCTACGGGCTGCGCAACCTCGACGAGGGCTTCGTCCCCGAGCTGTACGACGCCTCGCTGATCGACTCCCGGTTCTCCGTCGGCCCCCGCGACGCGGTCCGACGGGTCCGCGAGCTCGTCGAGCGTGAAGGCATCTTCGCGGGCGTCTCGACCGGAGCGATCCTGCACGCGGCGCTCGGTCAGGCCGCGAAGTGCGTCAAGGCCGGCGAGTCCGCCGACATCGTCTTCGTCGTGTGCGACGGCGGCTGGAAGTACCTGTCCACCGGCGCCTACGAGGGCACGCTCGACGAGGCCGAGGACAAGCTCGACGGTCAGCTCTGGGCGTAGGTTGGGCGGTCAGGCCTCGACCCGGGCGCGTTGCTGGCGCAGGGTCGGCACGACCAGCAGCACGAGTCCGAGCACCAGCCACGCGACCATGACGAGCACAGGACCGCGCACGCCGGCGTCGTCGAAGTAGACGATGCCGCGGATCGCGCTGGTCCCCGCCCCGGGTGGCAGCCACGGGCCGATGGCGCTGAAGAACGGCGGCAGCAGATTGGTCGGGAACGCGCCGCCCGCGCTCGGATTGCCCAGCACCACGAACAGCACGATCGCCACTCCGATCCCGAGCACGCCGAGCCACGCCTCGCACCCGAGGGTGAACACGGTCACGCCGAGGACCAGCAGGGTGCCGAATGCGGCGAGCGGCCAGAAGCCATGGTCGAGCGCGTTCAGCCACGGCCCGACGATCCAGGCGCCGCCCAGACCGGACAGCACCGAGTAGACCACGATCCGCGCGAGCCGGATGCCCAGTCGGCGCATGGTCGGCAGCCGCTCACCCTCGGTGATGCCCAGGATGGACGCCGCGAGGTAGCCGCCGACGACCCAGCCCACCGCGAGGTAGAAGGCACTCAGCCCGAGGTCGTCGCCCTTGCCGGCGGGGATGACGTCGGAGGTCTCGACCGGGAGCCGCTGCTCCGCGGCCACCCCCTTGACGACCTTCTCGACCGCCTCGGACAACGATGACCCGTCCGCGCTCGCGACGAGCAGCTGGTAGCCCTGCTCGCCGATGACCAGGACCGCACCCACCGAGCGGTCCTTCAGCTTGCGGCGGCCCTCCGCCTCGTCCTTGACGACGGTGGCCTTCAGCGGCTTGTCGTCCAGTCCGTTCAGCGTCCGGGCCAGCTCGCGGGCGGGCTGGTCCGGTGCCCCGGCGGGCGGGGCGACCGCGATCGGCACCTTGTGGGGCGTGGGGCTGTGGAAGGCCCCGACATAGCTCGCGGTGAAGCCCAGCTGGATCAGCAGGACGCCGATCAGCAGGACGACCGGGCTGAGCGTGGGGCCGATGGAGAAGGACGACGGCTCGTTGGTGGACTCAGGCACGGGTCAGATCCTTCGTTGGGGCCCTGGAAGTCGGACGTTACTCGCGAGCGTCCCGGCCGACCCGGGACCAAGGTCGCTAACTCGCGGGCCCCCTGCGGGACCGAGTGGGGCGCTACGACCGGGTGCGGCGAGCGGCCGGGCTCGGCTACTCTCGACCACGTGAGCCAGATCGTGGTCTTCTCCGGAAGCGCGCACCGTCCCCTTGCCGAGAAGATCTGTTCGGAGCTGGGGCAGCCTCTGTCGCGATCCGAGACCGTGCGGTTCAGCAATGACTGCCTGCAGGTGCAGCTGCTGGCGAACTGCCGCAAGAAGGATGTCTTCATCATCCAGCCGCTGGTGCCGCCGACGCAGGACCACCTGATGGAGCTGCTGCTGATGATCGACGCCGCGCGCGGTGCGAGCGCCGACTCGGTGACCGCGGTCATCCCGCACTACGCCTATGCGCGCTCGGACAAGAAGGACGCCTCGCGCATCTCGATCGGCGGGCGTCTCGTGGCGGACATGCTGACGACCGCCGGCGCCGCGCGGGTGGTGACCATGACGCTGCACGCGCCCCAGGTGCACGGCTTCTTCAGCGTCCCGGTGGACCACCTGACCGCGATCGGTGAGCTCGCCGACCACTACCGCAACCGTGACCTCACCGACACGGTCGTCGTCTCCCCAGACCTGGGCAATGCCAAGACCGCCTCGCTGTTCGCCCGTCTGCTGGGCATCCCCGTCGCGGCGGGCAGCAAGCAGCGCCAGGCCGACGACAAGGTCGTGATCGACGCGATCGTCGGTGACGTGGCCGGCAAGAAGGCCATCGTGCTCGACGACGAGATCGCGACCGGTGGATCGATCATCGAGCTCATGAACAAGCTCGGCGAGGAAGGCTGCACCGAGGCCTCGGTCGCCTGCACCCACGGCCTGTTCACCGGCAACGCCGTCGAGCGGCTCCGCGGGCATCCGGCCATCACCGAGGTCGTGACGACCGACACCGTGCCGCCGCCGGCGGACTGGCCCGAGCTGCAGGTGCGCTCGGTCGCGGCGCTGTTCGCCGAGGCGATCGCCCGCATCCACGCCGGCGAGTCGGTGTCATCGCTGTTCGACGGCGTCGACCCCGCGCACGCGCCGCCGCAGGCCAAGCTGCCGCTCTGAGCGTGGGACGCCGCCCGCCGGTGTGATCTTTGGCCCGTTCACTTTCCCGCAACACCGCGGACCCGTAGGCTTTTTCGTTGTGGACGCACCCATCGGCATCTTCGACTCCGGCTTCGGTGGGTTGACCGTTGCCCGAGCCGTGCTCGACCAGCTGCCGCACGAGCCGGTGCTCTACCTGGGCGACACCGCCCGCCAGCCCTACGGCCCCAAGCCGATCTCCGAGGTGCGCGAGTACGCGCTGGAGTGCCTCGACCACCTCGTGGCCCAGGGCGTCAAGACGCTGGTCATCGCCTGCAACTCGGCCAGCGCCGCGGTGCTGCGGGACGCCCGTGAACGCTACGACGTCCCGGTCGTCGAGGTCATCGTCCCCGCCACCCGTCGTGCCGTGAGCGCCACGCGCAACGGCACGGTCGGAGTCATCTGCACAGAGGCCACCGCGACGTCGCGGGCCTACGACGACGCCTTCGCCGCCAATCCGGGCATCTCGCTGCACACACGTGCCTGCCCGCGCTTCGTCGAGCTCGTCGAGCAGGGGGTCACCAGCGGACCCGAGCTGCTGGCCGCCGCGGAGAACTACCTGCAGCCGCTGATCGACCTGCGGGTCGACACCCTGGTGCTGGGCTGCACGCACTATCCGCTGCTGACCGGCGTGCTGTCGTACGTCATGGGCGACGGCGTCACGTTGGTCTCCAGCGCCGAGGAGACCGCCAAGGACGTGTACCGGCTGCTCGTGCGTGAGGGCCTGGAGCGGGACGCCGCCCTGCCGGCGCCTCAGCACCGATTCCTGACCACCGGCCGTCCCGAGGAGTTCGCCGTGCTGGGGCGTCGTTTCCTGGGCCCCGAGATCGTCGCCGCGGAGCAGTTCTCGCATCCCGCGTCGGTGACGATCGGCGGCCGACCGTGAAGCTGACCGTCATCGGCTGCGCCGGATCATTCGCCGGCCCCGACTCTCCCGCGAGCTGCTACCTCGTGGAGGCTCCGTTCGAGGGGCGCTCCTACCGGCTGCTGGTCGACCTCGGCAGCGGCGCGTTCGGCCCTTTGCAGCGCCACAGCACCATCCGCGACATCGACGCGATCGCGTTGTCACACCTGCACGCCGATCACTGCTTCGACATGTCCGGGTTCTACGTCGTCAGCCGGTACCACCCCGACGGCGCGTTCGACCCGATCCCGGTGCTGGCGCCGGAGGGTGCGGGCGAGTTCCTGGCGGCTGCCTACGGCTCGGGCGAGAACGCCGGGATGCTCCAGCAGTTCGACTTCAGGGCCTGGCAGGACGGCGGCACGGTGCAGCTGGGCCCGTTCAGCGTCACGTCGGTGCGGGTCAACCACCCCGTGCCGGCCTTCGCGATCCGGATCACGTCCTCGGCCGGCACGCTGGTGTACTCCGGCGACACCGGGCGGTCCGAGGCGCTCGCCGAGCTCGCCGAGGGCGCCGACCTGTTCCTGTGCGAGGCCTCCTTCGTCGAGTCGGCGAACAATCCGCCGGACCTGCACCTGACCGGTGCCGAGGCTGGCAGCTACGCCGCGCGGGGATCGGTGGGCCGGCTGCTGGTCACCCACATCCCCAGCTGGACGGACCCGAACGAGGTCGAGGCCGACGTCAAGAGCACGTGGGACGGGTCGTTCGAGCTGGTCGCCGCCGGGTCCACGTACGAGCTCTGAGCCGGCCGATAGGCTCGCGGCATGACCCGCGAAGACGGCCGCAGCGCCGATCAGCTCCGTCCTGTGACGATCACCCGCAACTGGCTCGACCACGCCCAGGGCTCGTGCCTGATCGAGTTCGGCAAGACCAAGGTGCTGTGCGCCGCGAGCGCCAGTGAGGGCGTGCCGCGCTGGCGCAAGGGATCGGGTCTCGGCTGGGTCACCGCCGAGTACGCGATGCTCCCGCAGGCGACACACGACCGCTCCGCCCGCGAGTCGGTCAAGGGCCGCATCGGCGGACGCACCCACGAGATCTCCCGCCTCGTCGGCCGTTCGCTGCGGATGGCCATCGACTACAAGGCGCTGGGTGAGAACACCATCACGATCGACTGCGACGTGCTGCAGGCCGATGGCGGCACCCGCACCGCCGCGATCACCGGCGCGTACGTCGCCCTGGCCGACGCCGTCGAGCACCTGCGCGGCAAGGGCGCGCTGGTCGGCGAGCCGCTGGTCGAGTCCGTCGCGGCCATCAGCGTCGGCATCATCGACGGCGTGCCGCTGCTCGACCTGCCGTACGTCGAGGACGTCCGCGCGGAGACCGACATGAACGTCGTGATGACCGGATCGGGCAAGTTCGTGGAGGTCCAGGGCACGGCCGAGGGTGCACCGTTCGACAAGGCCGAGCTCGACGCGCTGCTCGAGCTGGCGGCGAAGGGCTGCGTCGACCTGACCCGCCTGCAGAACGAGGCACTCGGCCGGTGAGCGCACCCCGTGTGGTCCTCGCGTCCAACAACGCCAAGAAGCTCGCCGAGCTGCGTCGCATCCTGGAGCCGCTGGTCCCGGGCATCCAGGTGCTGGGCCTGGGCGACTTCCCGGCCTACGACGAGCCCGCCGAGACCGAGCCGACCTTCGAGGGCAATGCGCTGATCAAGGCGCGCGCCTGCCTGCAGGTCACCGGCCTGCCGTCGCTGGCCGACGACTCCGGTCTGTGCGTCGACGCCCTCAACGGGATGCCGGGCGTCCTGTCGGCCCGTTGGTCGGGGGTGCCGAGGTCCGAGGGCGGCGATGCGGCCAACAACCGGCTGTTGCTGAGCCAGCTGTCCGAGGTCCCGGACGAGCGACGCACCGCGCGCTTCCGCTGCGCCATGGCGCTGTGCACGCCCGACGGCCGCGAGATCGTCGAGCAGGGCGAGATGACCGGGCGCATCCTGGCCGCGGAGCACGGGGGAGGGGGCTTCGGGTACGACCCGCTGTTCGCCGCCGACGGATACGACGTGTCGACCGCCGAGCTGCCCCCGGCCGAGAAGGACCGCATCAGCCACCGTGGCAAGGCCCTCACGGCGATGGCCCCGGTGATCGTCGAGGTGCTCGGCTAGCTCTCGAGGGCGCGGATCACGCGGCGGGCGATCGCGAGGCTGCCGTCGCGGTTGGGGTGGATGCCGTCGACGACCCGGTCGGCGGTGAGCGCACCGCTGGTGCTGATGAACTCCATGTCGTGTGCGCGCGCCTCCTCCTGCACGATGCGGGTGATGCGCCGGCCGTTGAGGCGGTCCATGGGGCCCCACGGCGGGCCGAGCACCAGGATGCGGGTCGTGCTGGGCACGTAGGTGCGCAGCGTCGTGAGGTAGGTGGCGACCGCGTGCCGGATCTCGGCGTTCGTGGACGGCACGAACCGCCCGTCGACGCACTTGGCCCAGTCGTTGCGGCCGCCCTCGACGATCAGGATTGACGGCGCGTCGCCGGTGAAGGCGTCCGGGCGGTCGATGAACCGGTTGCCTGAACACCGGTGACCGGGCCGCAGGTAGCCGGAGCCGGACTGGGCGTAGGTGCGCACAGTCGCGTCGAAGTGGCGGCCCGTGACGCTCCACCAGGCCTGGCCGGGGTCGCCGGGGGTGTTGTTGTACCGGGCGGTGATCGAGTCCCCGACCACCACGATGCCCTGTGGTGCGATGGCCGACACGGGCCGGGACTGGCCACCCTGAGCGCCCTGCCAGGCGACGAAGGGTCCCAGCACGAGCGCCAGCACGAAGGCGACGACGAGCGGTCGGCGCGCCGCGGCTCTGGAGACGGTCATGGGGGAAGTACTTTCAAGATGCGAGAGCACGAACTCTACGTCCATCCCCGGGCGGGCAGGCTCAGATGTGACCAAGACGATCCCAAAGTCCCGTGAAGATCACCCCAAAGGACTACGTGCGGGGTGACTCTCAGCCCGGGATGCGGAATCCCTGCTGTCGCCATGCCTCGTACACCGCCACCGAGGCGGTGTTGGCCAGGTTCATCGAGCGCCGGCCCGGCAGCATCGGGAGGCGGACGCGCGCCTCGAGGCGAGGGTCCTCCAGCACCTCTGGCGGCAGCCCGGTCGGCTCGGCGCCGAACATCAGGACGTCCCCGGGCTGGTAGGCGATGTCGGTGTAGACGTGCTCGCCCTTGGCCGTGAAGGCGTAGACCCGTCCCGGTGCGAGCGCAGCCAGGGCGGTGTCCAGGTCCGGGTGCACCGTCATGACGGCCAGGTCGTGGTAGTCCAGACCGGCCCGCTTGAGCTTGGCCTCGCTGAGGTCGAAGCCCAGCGGCTCGACCAGGTGCAGCTCCGCGCCGGTCACCGCCGCCAGGCGGATGGCGGCGCCGGTGTTGCCGGCGATGCGGGGTTCGTGGAACAGGATGCGGAACATGTCAGGGCCTCCGGGCCGGGCGCAGATCGAGGACGAGGTGGATGACGAGTCCGGCGACGAGCGCCCAGAACGCGGACCCGATGCCGAGGGCGGAGATGCCCGAGGCTGCCACGAGGAAGGTGATGGCCGCGGCCTCGCGTCCCGCCGACTCGGTCAGTGCGCTGCTGAGAGCGTCCGCGAGGGTGCCCAGCAGGGCCAGACCGGCGACGGTCGCGATGACACCGGCCGGGGCCACCGCCACCAGGGCTGCCAGGGCGGCGGACGCGACCGCCAGGACCAGGTAGGTCGCTGCGGCCGACTGGGCCGCGATCCAGCGGCGCCCGGGGTCGGGCCCGGCCGGGGGACCGGCGGCGAGTGCCGCGCTGATCGCGGCCAGGTTGACCGACGGCCCGCCTGCGGTGGCGGCGGCCATGGTGGAGACGCCCGCCGTCACCATCGAGCTGCGCCACGGCACGGCATAGCCCAAGGACTTCATGATCGCGACGCCCGGGACGTTCTGGGATGCCATCGTGACGACGTACAGGGGAAGGGCGATGCCGATCATCGCCGCCCAGCTCCAGGCCGGAGCGGTGAGCGACAGCTCCGGCAGCAAGGACGACCCGGCGATCGTGCTGCCCTGGCGGACCATGTCGACGCCGATCACGACGCCGGCTGCCACGAAGGCCGCCGGTACCGCCCACCGCGGCGCCACGCGCATGCCGAGCAGCCACACGACCGCGATCGGCACGATGGCCCCGGGATTCTCGGTCAGCGCGGTCACGGGGGCCAGGCACAGCTCCAGCACGACGCCGGCCAGCATGGCCTGCGCGATCGGAGCGGGGATGAGGGAGATGAGTCGGCCGAGCGCGGGCCACAGACCGGTCACGACATAGGCGGCACCCGCCACGAGGAAGGCGCCGATCGCGACCGGCCAGCCGCCGTCGAGCGAACCGGTCCCCGCCAGCAGGGCGACGCCCGGCGTCGACCACACCAGGATCAGGGGCATCCGGTGGCGACGGCTGAGCCACCACATGCCGACCGCTTGCGCCACGCACAGGGCCAGCAGGCCGGAGGCGGCCTGGCCCGGGGTCGCGCCGACCGCGGTGAGCCCGGTGATGACCACGGCGAAGGAGCTCGTGTAGCCCACCAGCGCGGCGACGATGCCGGCGCTCACCGGTTGCTGGAGACCCGGGGGACCCTGGCTGCCCGTCATCTCCCGCTCCATGGGAATTCACCCTAGACTCTGCCGCTATGTCCTCTCCCCAGCGCGTCCACGTGACCCACACCTTCACCTCCGATCCCGCGACCGTGTTCGAGAAGTTGTCCGAGCACGAGAACCTCGGCCCCGTCTTCGGCGCGAAGATCACCCGGGTCAAGGACGGGGACACGTCCCGCAACGGGGTGGGCTCGACCCGCAGCCTCAAGATCGGGCCGCTGCCGGCCTTCCACGAGACGACGACGGTCTGGGAGCCGCACACCTTGATCGAGTACACGATCTCGAAGGGCAGCCCGCTCAAGGGGCACTGGGGGCGCCAGATCCTGACGCCGACCACTGATGGTGGGACGCAGCTGGACTACACGATCGGTTTCGACATGGCCGTGCCCGGCGCAGCCGTCGCGGTCGGCAAGGTGCTGCAGGCGGCGATCAGCAAGGGTCTGCCCAAGCTCACTCCCTGACGATCTTCACCGAGCCTTGACGCCGCGCACCGCGCGCGCGGCGTACCGGACGGCGTGCCGGCTGGCCCCCACTGGGCCGAGCAGGTTGACCTTCGCGGGCGGGCGATCCTTCTCGAGCACCGCGACGAGGCGCTCAGCGGCGACCTCGGGTGGGTCGGCGAAGACCGCCTGGACCTTCGCGAACGGCTTCATCATCCGTTCGCCGGCCTCGCCGACGGCGCGCGCACCGGTGAGCTTGTCGGTGAGCATCATCCCGGGGTTGAACCCGACCAGCTGGACGCCGCTGTCGGCGTACTCCTTGCGGACGCTGCTCGTGAAGCCGGCGACCCACGCCTTGGTCGCGCCGTAGGCCGTCGTGTAGGGCGTCGGGCCCGCGTTGTCGCCCCGGCCGAGGATGTTCACCACGACGCCACCGGTGTCGAGCATCCGGGTGACCGCGGCGCGGGTCCCGTGGAAGGTGCCCAGTGCGTTGACCTCGATCGCGCGGCGGAACTCGCCCGGGTCGAGGTCGAACGCGCGCCCGACCGGGGTGCTCGCGGCCGCGTTGTTGACCCAGATGTCGATCCGGCCGTAGGTCGCGACCGCGAGGTCGGCGAGCGACTCGACCTGGTCGGCGACGGTGACGTCGCACCCCGTCGCGACGGCGTCCACGCCCCGCGCCCGCAGGTCGGCGGCCTGCTCCTCGGCCTCGTCGGGCCAGGGCCCCGAGATCACGAGCCGAGCTCCCCGAGCGGCGACCAGCCCCACCAGCACCCTGCCGAAGCCCTGGGTGCACCCGGTCACCACGATCACCTTGTCCGTCAACGCCGTCACGTGTTCCTCCGCTCCCTGTGTGCGCCCAACCTAGGAGAAACGTGCGATCCCCGTGCGGGTTCCAGGGGATGGAACCGGTCGGATCCCGCGCGCCACGCTAGGAGGCGAGGCGCAGCCACAGGGTCTGCGTCTGCGCCTCGACGTCGCCGGGATGCGTCTGCTGGAAGTTGCGGCCCCCACGTGCGAAGGTCTGTGCGACGGCAGCCGGGATGAGCCCCGGGTCGACCGGCTCGGTGACCCAGTCGCAGTCGCGGACATTCACGAGATCCACCGCGGCGCCGTCCTCGTCACGACGCCATGGCCCGGTGATACGCCCGACGTACGCCGCGCCGTCCCCGTCGCGGGTCCAGACGAACGCGCCGTCGGGTGCCGCGATGAACCGGTCGAGACGTCGTTCGGCGCGCTCGTCGGTTGCCTCGCCCATGCCGACCAGCCCGAGCCGCAGCGCCCGCTCGACGGCGGCGGCGTCGTCGACGTCGTCGCGGCGCGAGCGCATGGGCGCGCGGTAGACCGGGCTGCGGTCCGTCGCTCCGCTCAGCTCAGGATCCCGCCGAGGATGCCGCCGCCCACCGCGGCGGCCGCGACGTTGCCGCCCTGTCCACCGCCGCCCTGGGTCTGGGCAGGCCCCTCGGACGGCTGGACCACGACGAAGCCCGGGCCGTGGAACGCGTACTGGAAGGCCTCGCCCGAACCGCCGCGCAGCGTCGAGCGCATGCTCATGCTGTTGTGCAGCTGCGGGGCCAGGTTCGCCGACCAGCACACGGCGGCGTTGATGTCGACGTAGGTGGGCTGCTGCGAGCAGTCCAGGATCATCGGGTCGCCGTCTGCGACGAGCGCGACCTGGCCGTGCCCGTTGACGATCGTGTTGAACAGGCCGCCGGCGGCCACACCGACGCCCTTGACGCGGCGGATGTCGTGATCGAGGGTCGCGTCGAAGGCCAGCAGGTTGCGGCCGTTAATCGAGATGCCGTCGCCCTCGAGGTTGAGGATGAAGACGTTCTTGGCGGTGTCGGCGAAGAACACCTCACCCTGGCCGGCCACGGTCATGAGCGGGTTGTCCTCGCTGGTCACGACCTTCTTCATGAGCTTGCCGATGCTGCCGGCCGACTTGTGCTCGAAGGTGACCTGCCCCTGGTAGGCGACCATGACGCCCTTGGTGGCGAGCACGGGAGCGCCCAGGGTGACCTTGAGCATCCGGGGGTTCTGGAGCGCGAACCGCTCGGTCGTCTGGACCTCGAGATGGGTCTGGGCGAACAGATCTGACTTCATGGCTGCCTCTCGTAAAACGGCACGTTCTCGTGCCTCGCCATGACAACGTACGAGACCGCCGCGAAGTGCCGGCCGCGACGGACCCGTATTCTGGGCCCGCAGCCGATGTGGTGGAACTGGTAGACACGCAGGTTTTAGGTACCTGTGTCTTCGGACGTGCAGGTTCAAGTCCTGTCATCGGCACGAGCGCGGTTCAGGTAGGTGAGCAGCAGCCCGCCCGCGACGCAGGTGGCGGCTCCCAGCGGCAGCGACGCGGTCGCGGAGACACGGTCCGTGAGGATCCCGCCGATCCCCGCGCCCACGGCGATGGCCAGGTTGGCCACCGTCACGATGGCCCCGCCGACCTGCTCGATGCGTGTGGGCTCGGTCCGTGCGCCCCAGCTCAGGACCGTCGTCGGCACACCGCCGAAGCCGAAGCCCCACAGGCCGGCGGCCACGAAGACGATCGCCGTCGATCCGCCGGAGAACAGGACGAGCATCCCGGTGCCCAGAAGCACGGGGAAGGCGAACAGGCCGAGGCGGGGTGATCGGTCGGCCAGCGGCCCGGCCAACAGGGTGCCGAGCAGGTTGGTCGCCCCGAACACGAGCAGCAGCACCGCGAAGGCGCCCGCGTCCAGGTCGGAGACTGCCTCGGTGGCGGGGCGGATGTAGGTGAACCCGCCGAAGTGGCCGGCGAACACCAGCAGGATGCTGACCAGACCGGCCACGACGACGCGCGAGCGCAGCACCGCCCCGAGCGCGCGGAGGCTGCTCTCGGCCCCGGGCCGCACCGAGGGCAGGGTCAGCGCCTGCGCGAGCAGGGCGATCAATGCCACGCCGGCGGCCATGACGAACACCCAGCGCCAGCCCCACACGTCCCCGAGGTACGTGCCGAGGGGGACCGCGGCGACCGTCGCCAGGGCGACGCCGGAGTTGATGATCGTCAGGGCACGGCCGAGGTGCTCGGCGCGCACGAGCTGGGCGGCCACCGCCGTGGACATCGCCCAGAACCCGCCGAGGGCCACCCCGAGCAGCAGCCGCGCCACCAGGAGCACGAGCAGGTCCGGCGCGATCGCGACGGCGACGTTGGAGGCGGTCGCGAGCAGGGTCAGCCCCATCATCACGCGCCGCCGATCAGCACGAGGCAGCACCACCGAGATGAACAGCGCCGATGCCGCGCCGGCGAACGCCGTGACGCTCACCGCCTGTCCGGCGGCCCCGGTCGAGACGTCGAGGTCCGCCGAGATGCGCGGCAGGAGGCTGGCGGGCAGGAACTCGGCCATGACGAAGGCGAAGACGCCAAGGCTGAGCGCGGTGACCCCCAGCCAGGACTCCGGCCCGGCACGTTCCGACGTGCCGTCAGGTGTCGTGCTCCGGGCAGCCCCGTGCGCTCGGACCGAACCGGTCACCCGTTCGTCAGGCATGTCCATGCTCTCTCTGCGGCCCCCGGCGGGGCCTGGTCGATGTGCTGGCCCGGTCGAGCCGCCATCAACGTATGAGCGCCCCGCAGCGCCAACCAGTGACCTGCCGATCAGGGGTGTGACAGGACCACCCCTCTCGTGCCGTTCACCGCCCCGCCGGCCGATCCTGCGACGTACTGTGGCTGGCATGAGCGAGAGTGCCAATCTCCTGGGCGACTACCTGAGGGCGCGACGCGGCCTCGTCACGCCGGAGCAGGCGGGCATCCGCAGCATCGGGGCGCGCCGCGTGAACGGTCTGCGCCGCGAGGAGGTGGCGATGCTCGCCGGCATCAGCGCCGACTACTACCTGCGCCTGGAGCGGGGGCGTGACCGCAATCCGTCCGCGCAGGTGCTGCGCGCGATCGCCCGGGTGCTGCACCTGGACGACGACAACGTGGCCTACATGCTGAGCCTCGTCGCGGACACGCCGAGACCGCCGCGCCGTCGTCGCCGGGCCGAGTCGGCTCCCGAGGGCATCGCGGCGCTGCTGGACACCATGCAGCAGCCGGCCTTCGTGGAGGGGCGCTACTTCGACGTCCTGGCCGCCAACCCGATGGCGACGGCGTTGTCGCCGCGGCTCGCGGCGGGGGGGAACCAGCTGCGCGACGTCTTCCTCGACCCCGACCCGGCGTTCTACGCCGACTGGGACGGGATGACGGAGTGCTACGCCTCGGGCCTTCGCCTCGCCGTGGGGGCCGACATCGACGATCCGCGGTTCATCGAGCTGGTGGGTGAGCTCTCGTTGGCGAGCCCACGGTTCCGCGAGCTGTGGAGCCGCCACGACGTCGCCGCGCCGAGACGCGCCACGCTGACCTTCAACCACCCCGAAGTCGGCGCCGTGCGGCTCAACCGCGAACAGCTGGCCATCAGCGGCACCGACGGCATGCACATCGTGATCTACCATCCCGATGCCGGATCCGGGGACGCCGACAAGCTGGCCCTGCTCGGGTCGTCCTCGCTCGCATCGGCGCAACAGAGCGACAGCTCCCGCCGCTGAGCGGTGGACGCACGCCGCCCGGGTTCAGGCCGCCAGGCCAAGGTCCTTGCGCAGCTTCGCGACGTGGCCGGTCGCCTTGACGTTGTACTGGGCCAGCGTGATCGTGCCGTTCTCGACGACGAACGTCGACCGGATGACGCCCTGGACGACCTTGCCGTAGAGCTTCTTCTCGCCGAAGGCGCCCCACGCGGTGAGGACCTCTTTGTCCGGGTCGGACAACAGCTGGATGGTCAGGCCGTCGCGCTCACGGAACTTGGCCAGCTTCTCCGGCTTGTCGGGGGAGATGCCCAGGACGGTGTACCCCTCGGCCTGCAGACGGTCGATCGAGTCGCTGAAGTCGCAGGCCTGCTTGGTGCATCCCGGTGTCATCGCCGCGGGGTAGAAGTAGACGATGACCTTGCCCTGCTGGTCCGACAAGGAGACGCTCTCGCCGGCGTCGTTGGTGAGGGTGAAATCGGGAGCCGTGTCGCCGGCCTGCAGTCGGGTCGTCATACGCCCTATCCTTACGTATGCGTGCAGGCCACCGGCCTGCACCTCCGCAGACTTCCAGGTGAGCGAGGCGTGACGTGGCCAAGGCCGAATCCGATGAGCTGGTCGACCAGATCGATGTGATCCGCGAGCGACTGGCGGAGACCGTCGACACGCTGATCGACCGTTCCAGCCCCAAGAACATCGCCCGCCGCGGGCTCGACGACCTCAAGGCGAAGTTCGTCGACGAGACCGGTTCACCGCGGATGGAGACGATCCTGCCGCTCGTGGGTGGCACGGTCGCCGTCATCGCGAGCATCATCGTGATCCGTCGGCTCCTGCGCTGACCATGTCCAGCAAGCTGCCGATCCGCATGCTCGCCGACCGGTTGCTGGTGTCGCTGGACAAGGACGCCGGCGACCGGCGCTCCACCGGCGGCATCGTCATCCCGGCGACCGCAGCGATGGGCAAGCGGCTGTCCTGGGCGCGGGTCGAGGCGATCGGTGCGCACGTGCGCGCCGTCGAGGTCGGCGACCGGGTGCTGTTCGATCCCGAGGAGCGGGCCGAGGTCGAGGTGCGCGGCGAGGACTATCTCCTGCTGTGTGAACGCGATCTGCACGCCGTGGCGGCGGAGCGCATCGAGGAGGGCCAGACGGGGCTCTACCTGTGAGCCCCTCCCGCGACGTGCCGCTGTGGCGGATCCGTCTGCCCCGGTCGGAGCTCACCTGGAACGACCGGCTCCGCATGCTGCGCAAGCGCTGGCGGCTGCTGCTGCGCCTGGGCGGCGCGACCGCTGCCGCCTACTTCGTGTCCACCCACCTGCTGGGCCACTCCCAGGCGTTCTTCGCGCCGATCTCGGCCGTCATCGTCATCATCGCCGGCGCCGGGCTGCGGGCGCGCACGCTGTTCGAGCTGGTGCTGGGCGTGGCACTCGGCGTGCTGGTCGGCGAGCTGCTGATCCTGGCCATCGGGCGAGGCACGTGGCAGATCGCACTGGTGGTCGTCCTGACGGTCATCGCGTGCACGTTGCTGGGCATCAAAGGGCTCGCCATGACACAGGCGGCGAACTCCTCGGTCCTGCTGGCCGCCGTCATCCCGGCCGCCAATGCGGGCAACCCGGCCGTCACCCGGTTCGCGGATGCCTTGATCGGCGGCTGCGCCGGCTTGGCGATGATCTTGCTGGTTCCGCGCAACGCCGTCCGGGACATCGACATCGAGGTGCAGTCCCTCCTGCGCCGGCTCGGCGGGGTGCTGGGGCAGATCGCCGAGGCGATGCGCCAGCAGGACAACGACCTGGCCGAGCGAGCGCTGGCCGAGGCGCGCGCGATGCAGCCGGGCCTCCAGGCGCTCGAGAGCACGGCTGCCAGCGTCTCGGAGATCACCCGCATGTCACCCATGAGGTGGAAGCAGCGTGAGCACGTCGGCATGTACGTGGGCGCCATCCGCGACTTCGACAACGCGATCCGGGACGCCCGCGTGCTGGCGCGGCGCACCGCGGCGATGCTGCGCCACCACGAGCAGGCCCCGGCGGGCATGGACCTGGCCGTCGAGTCGTTGTCGAAGGCGGTCGGGATCTTCGCCGACGACCTGTCCGAGCGCGACGACTTCGAGCAGGCCCGCCGCCAGCTCGTCGACGCGGCCCGCATCGCCGTCATGGCCCTGCCCGGCGCGATGACCATGAACACCGCTGCCATCGCGGCGCAGGTGCGATCGCTCGCGGCCGACCTGCTGTACGCCAGCGGTGCGACCCGCGACGAGATCGACGAGCGTCTCGACTTCGACTGAAATTCCCTGCGATGGGGGGGTGGACAGTCCGCGTGGCGGTGCGCTACGTTGCCTGGATTGCTCCAAACCGGAGTCCACGACCGTCAGGGAGGTGACACCATGATCGCGTTCAACAGCCAGGCGCTGATGACCCGTCGTGATGTCGTCGCGCCCTTTGCCGGTCCTGACTCCGGAGCAGTGCACCTGAAGTAGCCCACATCTGTCGGCTGTTCTGCCGCTTCGGATCCTCGGATCTGAAGCGGCTTTTTTCATGCCCGGACGACCTCGTCCGGCCTTCCATCCACCATCCGACCCTTCCCGAAAGGAGGCGCGCAATGACCACGAAACTCGATCAACCACTCATTCCCGCACTGAACTCAACGAATCCCGCTCCGGCGACGACACACGGAGAGGGGGTGAGGGAAGTGGCACTCTTCGAGTCCCGCAAGGGCGCTGGGCGCGCCTGGGATGAGTTGTCAGAGATCGACCGGCTCGTGCTGCTGGAGACGGTGCGTCAGCGCCGCAAGTACAACGCGCACAAGTCCAAGATCTACTCCGAGCTCTACGGCATGCGCACCAACAAGTGAGGTCCCCGCGGGGGGACATGAGAATCGGGGCTTGTCCGGATCGTCCGGACAAGCCCCGATTTTCTCGTTCCGGCGGGGTCAGCGCGCGGCGATCGCCTCGGCGAAGGCCAGGATGCGCTGCGCGTCGCGGACGTGCAGCTCCTCGACCATGCGGCCGTTGAACGTCACGACGCCCTGGCCGGCGGCCTTGGCCTCGTCGAACGCCGAGATCATCTCGCGGGCGTGCGCGATGTCGGCATCGGACGGGCTGAAGGCGACATTGGCCGGCTCGACCTGACCGGGATGGATCAGGGTCTTGCCGTCGAAGCCCATCTCGCGTCCCTGCTGGGCCTCGGCGTCGAAGCCCTCGAGGTTCTTCACGTCGTTGTAGACGCCGTCGATGATGACCTTGCCGGCCGCGCGGGCGGCGAGCAGGGTGAGCGACAGCGCCGTCAGCACCAGCGGGTTACGGCCGGGCACGTGCAGCCCGTACGTCTCGTTGACGACATCGTTGGTGCCCATGACGATGACGGTGAGGCGCTCGTGCGCGGCGCAGATCTCCTCCGCGTGCAGCAGCGCGATCGGCGTCTCGATCATGGCCCACAGCTTGGTCTTCTCCGGGGCGCCGGCCGCCTCGAGAGCGGCGACCAGCTGGCGGACCTCATCAGCGGAGTTGACCTTGGGCACCAGCACGGCGTCCGGCCCGGCCGCGGCTGCGGCGGCGATGTCGTCGTCGTGCCACTGCGTGCCGATGCCGTTGACCCGGATCGCGAGCTCGCGGTGCCCGTACTCACCGGACTGGACGGCGCCACAGACCCGCTCGCGGGCCTCGGGCTTGGCGTCGGGGGAGACCGCGTCCTCGAGGTCGAGGATCAGCGCATCGGCGTCGATGCCCTTGGCCTTCTCGAGCGCCCGCTCGTTGGCGCCGGGCATGTACAGGACGGAGCGGCGGGGGCGGAGCGTCACGGATTCGGTCATGGGCGTGGTCCTCACAGGTCGTAGGCGGCGGCGAGCTCGGGATCGCGCTCGGCGAGGGCCTTGGCGAGATCGAGCATGACGATGCACTGCTTGCAGGACGCGTCGTCCTCCATCTTGCCGTTGATCATGACGGCGCCGGAGCCGTCACCCATGGCCTCGACGACCTCCTTGGCGTGCGCGACATCGGCCGGATCGGGGGAGAAGACCTTCTTGGCGATGTCGATCTGCACCGGGTGCAGGCTCCACGCGCCGACGCAGCCGAGCAGGAATGCGTTGCGGAACTGGTCCTCGCAAGCCACGACGTCCTTGATGTCACCGAAGGGACCGTAGAACGGCAGGATGTCGTTGCCGGCGCAGGCGTCGACCATGCGCGCGATCGTGTAGTGCCACAGATCCTGCTGGTACGTCGTGCGTCCCTGCGTCAGGTCGTCGCCGGTCGGGTCCTGGCGGACCAGGTAGCCCGGGTGCCCGCCACCGACGCGAGTCGTCTTCATGCGGCGGCTGGCGGCGAGGTCGGCCGGGCCCAGCGAGATGCCCTGCATGCGCGGGCTCGCCGCGGCGATCTCCTCGACGTTGGTCATGCCCTCGGCGGTCTCGAGGATCGCGTGGACGAGGATCGGCCTGGTGATGCCGGCGCGTGCCTCGAGCTGGGCCAGGATGCGGTCGATGTAGTGGATGTCCTGCGCGCCCTCGACCTTGGGCACCATGACGACGTCGAGCTTGTCGCCGATCTCGGTGACCAGGGTGATCAGGTCGTCCAGCGCCCACGGCGAGTCGAGGCTGTTGATGCGGGTCCAGAGCTGGGTGTTACCGAAGTCGGTCGCCTTGGCGATGTCGACCAGGCCCTGACGCGCGGCCTCCTTGTTCTCGGTCTTGATCGCGTCCTCGAGGTTGCCCAGGATGATGTCGACCTTCTTGGCGATCTCCGGGACCTTGGCAGCCATCTTGGGGTTGCTGGGGTCGAAGAAGTGGATCATCCGCGAGGGGCGGAACGGGATGTCAGCCACGGGGGTCGGAGCACCGACGGCGAGGGGGCGGAGGAAGGCTCGGGGATTGCGCACGCGGTGATCTCTCCTGAAGGCGAAGTCGTCGAGGACAAAACTGCCTGTCAGTATGCCGATCCGGCGCGGATCCCGCGTAGGGCGGGGGTCACATCGGCCACGGCGTGCCGGTGGGCCGCCGGACGGGTGGTCAGGCGGCTTGGCGGTAGCCGGTTCGTCGTCGGCGACGAATCGGGCGACCGGCCCTGGTGGTGAAGGTGAACCCGTCGACGGCATTGCCCTCGATGTGCAGGCGTCCGCGATGCAAGAGGTGATGGCAGCGGACGCATAGCCCGATCAGCTGGTCGACGTCGGTGCGCCCACCCAGCGACCACCAGATCACGTGGTGAATCTCGAGGTGGGTGTGGTTGCACCCGGGAGTGGCACACACGCCGCCCTGGCGAGCGATGACTGATCGGCGTTGCTTGAGGTTCGGTTGGTACTTCGCGGTGCCGGCGTTGAGGACCTGGGCTTGGCGTTGGCCGCCGTCGGTCTTCATCAAGAAGGCGGTGACCTCGCTGGTGCACATGAAGTACATCAGCAGGTTCGGTCCGATCGCGCCGTGCCCGGCCAACGTGGCCGGTTCTGTCGGCGGCATGGGGTCTGGACGGAGGTAGGGCTCTTCGGTCTGCTGGCGGACGTGCTCGGCCGCCGCGGCAACGGTCTCGGCGTCGGCGAACACCGACACGTGCGGCTTCAAACCCTTGTCGGACGGTAATTCCCCGCTGCCCAGGATCGAGCTCAACAGGTCGTCCAAGCCCTGCACCCGTCGTTCCGAACCCGACCGGGTGTCCTCTGCATCGTGTGGGGCCGAGACGGAGTCGAGGACTTTCTTCAGCTTTGCCCCGGTCACGGTGTTCAGGAAGCCGGTGACGTGCCACCCGTCGGGTAGGGCGTTGACCTGGAAGTCCTGCTTGTCCATGCCCTTCTCCCAGGCATCATCCAGATCGTCCGGGTGCGTGCGGTCCTTCAAGTGCTTGACGGCCTCGAACAACTCGCCCGGCTCATGCTCGCAGGCGACCTGCACGAACAACTCCTCGTGCATCCGCATCAGCTCCAGCCCCACATGTGCGAGCCCGTAGACGAACACTCGAACATGCGCGGCGCTGATCTGCCCCGTCACGGCCGCCTCGGCCACCAGGGACAGATCCCGCAGAGCAGCCACGTTGCGCACCAGCGCAGTGGCTTGGCCGGCGTTCATCCGCAGCTGGGTGCGCACCCACGCGTTCAGGGTCGAGCAGCCGTCGATCTCGAAGTCCTTGGAGGCATCCAGCTCGGCCAGCGCAATCGCCTGCGCCGCATCAAGTGCATCCTTCGCGGCCTGGATCGCCACCGCACGCTCCCGTGCGTCCCCGCTTCGCAACGACTGTGCGGCGGTCCGCATCGCGTCGATCGTGGGGGCTGGGTCCATGGCCTCATTCTACTCGAACACGTGTTCGATGACCAGTGGAAAACCCTGTGAAATCAGGAAATAGTGCGGGCGGCCAAGGTTATCTGGCGAGGTGCTGCCTGACGATCTGGGCCAGTGTCTCGACGCAGGCGATCACCAGCATCGTCGCGGTCACGACCACCAGCACCCAGGATGAGATGTTGACGACGGCGTGTGGCCAGCGCGGACCGCCAGCGCGATAGGTCCCCAGCGCGAAGAGCGTCAGTGCGCCGAGGCCGCAGCCGAGCAGGACCAGGGCCTCGCGGGCCAGGGCTCCGGGGTGACGACGTGGCATAGGTCACACGCTACGACGCGGTTCAAATATCGGCATCAGCTCACGGGGTGGCAGCGGCACGGGCGCGTCCCTCCGCGAGGGTCGTCTCCCACGCGTCGAGCTCGAGCAGCATCGGCGCCGGGCAGCGCTCCCGGGCTTGCGCCTCGCCGAGCAGGTGGCACAGGATCCCCAGCTCGACGACCGCGAGCCGGCGGGCGCCCGACTCCCACAGGGCGTGCACCAGACGTTCCACCGCGACCGACTGGTGGTCGGCGTCCCGAGCGCGGGCCGAGACCTCGTACGCCTCTCGCAGGAGGGGGACCCGGTCGGCAGCCGACGCCCGTCTGGCCTTCAGCAACAGGGCACGCGTCAGGCACCGCAGATCGCCCACCGTCCGGAACTCATCGATGACCTCGTCGACGACGGGGTCGGGACGGCGGTCGCCGGAGAGGATGGTGCGAGTCAGCAGTGCGTGGGCGAGCTCATGGTGGTTGCCGCACCCGCGGGCGTACGTCGCGCACTGCTCGGCCCACCGCCGCGCCTCGCTCGTCCGGGTGCCGGCACCGGCGGCCGTCGCGGCCATCATGTATCGCGCGTTGTTGACGTGCATCGCGTCGCCCGCGCAGGCGTAGGCGTCCATCGCCGCTCGGAACGCGGCGATCGCCGCACTGGCGTCCTTGTCGCGCAAGGCGATGCCTCTGGCCTGCCGCACCGAGCCGAGAGCCCACTGGTCGTCCAGCTCGATCGCGAGCTGTTCTGCGATGCGCAGGTGCGCGAGCGCGGCCTGGGTGCGGTGCTGGTACGCGTCTGCGTAGCCGGCCAGATGGCGCGCCGTGAGCACCGAGGGTGGATCGGTGGCGCGCGTCATGGCCAGCTGCGCGAGATCGTCGACGATGTCCAGGTCCCAGTACGACATCGCCATCCCGAGGGCCAGGAGATCGCGGTTCGTGGCGAGTCGACGGACCTCGGGGTCGCGGGCCATCAGCGCGATCGTGCTCAGGCTGTCCACGTCGGGGTTGAACTGCTCGGCGCCCACCGACAGGGAGGTCGCGATCGACAGCGCGGACGCCGGGTCGTGGACGAGGGCCCAGTGCGCCGCCGCGTTGAGATCGACGCAGGCCTGTCCCGCGCGGGCGGCCGTGTCGCTGCTGTCATCGGTACGGGCGACGGCGGCCAGCCCTCGTGCCAGCGCCTCGAAGTGTCGGGTGTGGGCGGCGCGGACGGCGTGGATCACCTCGGGGTCGGTGCGGTCGAGGACGAACTCGCGCAGGGCGTCCAGCAGCCGGAAGCGACGTGTCGCCGTCATCTCGTCGAGCGGGGCGACGAGCGACCGGTCGAGCAGCCTGAGCACCACCCGTCCGGCGCCGGGCGCAGCGACGACCTCCGCAAGCTCGAGGTCGAACGTGCGCGGCAGCGCGGCGAGACGCGACAGGACCGACCGCTCGGCGTCCTCGAGCAGGTCCCACGTCCAGTCGAAGGCAGTCTCCAGGGTGCGGTGACGAGTCGCCGGGCGGGCGCGGTCCAGCCCGCCGAAACCGTGGTCCAGCAGGCGCTCGAGCTCGTCGAGGGGCAGGTGGCGCAGGCGCGCTGCAGCCAGCTCGATGGCCAGCGGCAACCCGTCGAGGCGCCGGCACACGCGGGCCATGGCCCGCTGCTCGTCCTTGGACGGGATGAACGAGCCGATCGCGAGGCGGGCCCGGTCCACGAACATGGCCACGGCGGCGCCGTCGTGGTCGACCGGGAGGGGGTGCAGGACGTGGAGTGACTCCCCGGCACCCCCGACGGGGGAGCGGGACGTGGCCAGGACCGCCACCGAACGCGAGGCGGCGAGCAGATCGGCGACGGCCGCGTCGACGGCGTCGAGCACCCGGTCGCAGTTGTCGAGCACCAACAGGTGCGGCCGTGCGTTCATCGCCACGGCGCACTGGCCCATCAGGTCCGCCGAGCTGTCGCTGCTCAGCCCGACGACCTTCGCGATGTTCTGGACGACCCGGCCGGCGGAGATGTGCTCCAGCTCGACGACCACCGGTGGTCGATCACCCGCTGCGGCGATCTCGAGGGCCAGACGGGTCTTGCCCGAGCCGGCGGGGCCCACGATGGTGACCCACCGGTTTCGCTCCAGGGATGCTCCCACGGCGGCCAGGTCATCGGCGCGACCGACGAAGGACGTCGACGGGATGCGGACCGTCGCGGAGCGCCGGGCCTGGGCCGCGTCGATCAGCGCGGCGCGGGAGTCGGCCGCGAGTTTGCGGCGCAGGGACGCGATGTGACTCTCCACCGTGCGGACGGAGACGTGGAACTCGGCGGCGATCTCCCCGTTGGTGAGTCGCCGCGCCACCGCGTCGAGCGTTGCGCTCTCTCGCGGTGTCAGCCGTTCCACGTGCACCATGCACCGACTTTACCGATCCACAATTCCGTGTCCAGCACGGATGTATCTCCCGGGACGGCGGCCCATTCTGGGCAGTGAGGACACCATCAACGAAGGAGCACATCATGAGTCAGCTGATCGAGCGCGTCGAGGCGGATCGGGCGCTGAAGACCAAGCACAAGGCCCTGTGGTCGTTGGGGGACTACCCCGCCGTCGCTGCCGAGGTGATCCCGGCGACCGGGCCCCGCCTGGTCGAGGCGTGCGGCATCCGTGCCGGGCAGCGGGTGCTGGACGTCGCCGCCGGATCAGGCAATGCGGCGATCCCCGCCGCTCTCGCCGGAGCCGATGTCGTCGCGTCCGACTTGACGCCCGACCTGCTGGACGCGGGCCGCCGGCTCGCCGAGGAACGAGGGGCGACCCTTCAGTGGCAGGAGGCAGACGCCGAGGCGCTGCCGTACGGCGACGCGGAGTTCGACGTCGTGATGTCGTGCGTCGGCGTGATGTTCGCGCCCCACCACCAGGCCGGCGCCGACGAGCTCGTCCGCGTGTGTCGTCCCGGGGGCACCCTCGGCCTGCTGAGCTGGACGCCGGAGGGCTTCATCGGCCAGATGTTCGCAACGCTCAAGCCCTACGCACCTCCGCCTCCGCCCGGCGCCCAACCGCCGCCGCTATGGGGCGACGAGGCGCACGTGCGCTTGCTCCTCGGCGACCGGGTCAAGGATGTCGACGCCCGCAAGGAGATGCTCACGGTGGACCGGTTCGGGTCGCCGGAGGAGATGCGCGAGTTCTTCAAGCGCGCCTACGGCCCGACCATCGCCGTGTACCGCAGCATCGCGGACGACGCCGCCAAGGTCGAGGCGCTGGACCGCGCCCTCGCGGACCTCGCCGCCGATCATTTCGGCCCGGACGGGACGACGATGGAGTGGGAGTACCTCCTGCTCACCGCGACCCGGCAGTGAGGGATGCTCAGGCGCAGGCCACGCACCTGCGCGCGGTCGGACGCGCCTCGAGGCGGGCTGCGGCGATGACCTCGCCGCAGCTCTCGCACCGGCCGTAGGTACCGGCGTGGAGCCGGGTCATCGTCAGCTCCCTGGTGATGCTTCTCGAGAGTCATCCGGCGAGGTGCCATCGGGCCGCGTCCGCCGGGCGCTCAGTCGAACAGCTCGGACAGCCAGTGGTCCTTCTTCTTGCGTCGGTACGGCATCTGCTCGGGCCGGCGGCGGTCGTCGCGGTACGGCTCGGCGACCTGTGTTGGGCGCGGAGCGGCAGGGACGTCGGCCGCCGCGCGGTCGATGATCTTGTCCAGCTCACCCCGGTCGAGCCAGACGCCGCGGCAGTCCGGGCAGTAGTCGATCTCGATGCCGGAACGCTCGCTCATGACGAGGGTGGCACCGTCTGTCGGACACTTCATGTGGTTCCTCCTTCACCCCTCCAACTGCATTCGTGGGCGCGAAGTTCCCGGGGGCGGTCAGCTGCAGGCGACACAGGTCCGCGCGGTCGGACGCGCCTCGAGCCGCGCGGCAGCGATCGGCTCGCCGCACACCTCGCACAGCCCGTAGGTTCCGGCGTCGAGCCGGGCCCGAGCGGCAGCGATCTCGCGCAGCCGGCGCTCGGCCTGGTCGATCATGGCGGTCACCTGTGAGCGCTCGAAGGCGATCGTCGAGCCCTCGGGATCGTGCTCGTCGTCGGCATTGGAGTTCGCGGACGCATCCACGATGCCGGTGAAGTCGCGCCGAAGACCGTCCAGCAGTGCACGTGCCGCTGTTGCCTCGGTGTCCAGACGATCAGCGGTGTCGCCGGGCTGGGTCATGCGGCGTCGACCACGGGCTGGCGCAGGATCGTGCGCAGTCTGGCCGGCTCGGTCCTGCGGAAGTCGCTGAGGTAGATCTCGTGGTGCCTGCCGGTCATCCGCAGCCCGTGTGCGGGGATGAACTCCTCGTGCATCCGGGCCAGCACCGGCGTCTCGTCCTCGAACGACCCGATGTGCAGCGTCTGCACGCACCGGCCCTCGGCGAGCGTCTCCCACCGGATGTCATCGAGGCGTGCCGAGCGGCCGTCCTTCGCGGCGGCTCGCCGGACCGCCGCTGCGAACAGATCGGCACCGATCCAGTCGGGCACCATCAGCAGCAGTGTCCAGCTCCACCGGGACTTGTCCCGAGCCGTCGTGAACGCCGCCATGTCGTCGGCCCACCACAGGGCCTCCAGGGGCGGGACGACGTAGTCGCGCCCCAGCTCGCGCTTGCTGGTCATCTTGAGCCCGTAGGCGACCGGGTAGAGCGCCTGCACGGCTTCCTCAAAGGTGGGCGACGTGTTCGGATCGCCGCGGCCGTCGACCATCAGGTACGTCAGCGCGGGCACGTCCACGATCTCGAAGCGGCCGCGCGGTGCGCGGTAGCTCGCCAGTGTCTTCTTGAAGTCGGTCTTGTCGGCCATCCTCAGCCTCCCGGGGCGCGTCCGGGTCCAGCATGACAGCACCGCCCCGCACGGACCGGCCCGGAAAAGAGCAAAGGCCCCATTCGGCGAGGAATGGAGCCTTTGCAGTGCGGCATCAGGGACTCGAACCCCGAACCCGCTGATTAAGAGTCAGCTGCTCTGCCAATTGAGCTAATGCCGCCTTGCGACCGCTGGCCGCGAAGCGAGTAGAACGTTAGCAGGCCCCGTTCACGAGTCATAATCCAGGATGGCGTGGGCCGCGTTGTGGCCGGCGATGCCGCTCACCGCGCCGCCGCGGCGAGCGCCGCTGCCGCACAGCAGGACGCGCTCGTGGCCCGTCGCGACGCCCCAGCGTTCGGCGGGATGGCGGGGCTTTTCGCCCTCCTCCAGCCAGGGCCACTGCAGATCGCCGTGGAAGATGTGCCCGCCGGGCATCCCGAGCGACTCCTCGATCTGGGCCGGTGTCTTGTGTTCCATCCCACAGATCAGCGGCTCGATGGGCTCGGCGAGATGCTGGTCGATCGCCGTGACGAACTGCACATAGGCACGCTCAGCCTCGTCCCGGCCGGGCAGCACCTCGTAGGGCGTGTGCAGGCCGAAGTAGGTCAGCGTCTGCGCCTCGGAGGCGGCGAGCCCGGGGCCCAAGATCGACCGGTCGGTGAGGGTGTGGCAGTACAGCTCGCCGGCCGCGTGTGCCGGCAGCCGGCCCGCGGCCGCCTCGGCGTACGCCGTCTCGAGCTGCTGCATCGACTCGCCGATGTGCAGCGTGCCGGCGAAGGCGACGGCCGGGTCGATGCCGGACTTCAGCCGCGGCAGGCGGGAGACCAGCAGGTTGATCTTGAACTGCGAGCCGGACGGCTTGGCGGGAAGCGGCTCGCCCATCAGCCCGGCCAGGACGTAGGGCGCGACGCCGCTGAGCAGCCAGTCGCCCGTGATCTCGAAGCCGTCTCCAGCGACGACGACCGAGTCGGCGCCCGCCACGACGGACGTGACCCCGTGCCCCGTCAGGATCGTGGCCCCTGCCTCCCGCGCGACCCGCTCGAGCTCGCCGGTCACGGCGCCCATCCCGCCCACGGGCACCCGCCACTCCCCGGTGCCGTTGCCCATCAGGTGGTAGAGGAAGCAGCGGTTCTGGATCAGCGACGGGTCGTGCAGCGACGCGAACGTCCCGATCAGCGCATCGGTGGCCACGACACCGCGGACCAGGTCGTGGGAGAACCGTCGCTCGATGGCCGCGCCGATGGGCTCGTCGACGACATCGGTCCAGATGCCCATCTCGCTGAGGTCCCGCAGGTTGCCGATGTGGGGCAGCGGGGACAGCAGCGTCGGCGCGATGACGCCGGCCAGCCCGGCGAGCTCGCGGTAGAACTGCTCCCACGCCGCGAGCTCGGCGTCCGAGCCGGTCAGGGCACGGAACGACTCGCGCGTCGCCTCGCCCGGCGCCGTCTCCACCAGCAGGCCGCCCCCGTCGTACGGGGTGTACGAGGCGGTGTCGCGGGAGCGCAGCTCGAGGCGCAGGCCCAGTTCGTCGATCAGCTGCTGGGGCATCAGGCTGACCAGGTAGGAGTATCGCGACAGCCGCGCCTCCAGGCCGTCGAAGACCTGTGCGCTGACGGCGGCGCCGCCGACGTGGGGCAGCCGTTCGAGCACCACGACGCCCTTGCCGGCGCGGGCCAGATAGGTGGCAGCGACGAGGGCGTTGTGTCCGCCGCCGACGATGATGACGTCGTGATCTGTCATCAGCCCACCCCTCGGTACTTGCGGTGGATCGTCTGCCGGGTCACGCCCAGCAGGGTGCCGATCTCGGCCCATGACAGTCCTGCGTGGCGGCCGCGGCGGACGGCGACCTCCTCGCGGCGTGCCAGCTCGACCTTGGCCTGCGCGACGGCGGCGAGCTCGTGCACGACATTGCCGTCGTCGTCCCGGATGCCAGTCTCCATTCCGTCAGCATGTGCTGACGGCCTGTAGGTGTCAAGGGCCGGGCCGGAACCGACCGGGATCGAGCGCGCGGACCTCAGTCCTCGAGGGGCTCGGACGCCGGGCTGTGATCGGACGCGACACCGCGGGCCGCGGCCTCGCTGACCGACTGGCCGAGCCAGGCGGCGACCTCCCAGCCGCGCGCGCTGGAGCCCTCCACGACCACGATGCCGGTGTTCACGACGTAGTGGTTGTGGATGAACTCCGCGTCGACGTTGGTCGTGCGTGCCGCGCACCACGCGCGGATCATCGCGCCGTGGCTGACCAGCGCCACGGTGCCGACCTCCATGGCCTCGGCCTCCGCGACCACCTCGTCGAAGCGGGCGATGACCTCCTCGCCGGTGTCGCCGCCGGGCATGCGGACGTGTAGGTCGCCGTCGCACCAGGTCAGGAGGGTCGAGACGTACTGGTGGACCGAGGCGTCGTCGCGGTTGCCCTCCACATCGCCTGCCGAGATCTCGCGCAGGCCCGGGCGGACGATCGGCTCCAGCCCACGGGCGGCGGCCAGGGGCGCCGCCGTGAGGTGCGTGCGGATCATGGAGGAGACGAACAGGGCATCGATCGTGTCCCCGGAGAGGGCCATCACCAGCTCCTCGGCCTGTTGCTGGCCGAGCTCGGTCAGCCCCGGGCCGGGGACGCTCGACTCGAGGATGCCCTCGACGTTGGCGGGGGTCTGGCCGTGGCGGATCAGGATGAGGCGCATGCCCCCGAGCGTACGGATAGGGTCTGCGGCATGGCGGAGTATGTCGGCGCGATCGACCAGGGCACGACCAGCACGCGGTTCATGATCTTCGACCGTGACGGCCACGAGGTCGCGCGTCACCAGCTCGAGCACGAGCAGATCCTGCCGCAGGCCGGCTGGGTGGAGCACGACCCGCACGAGATCTGGGAGGCCACCCAGGACGTCGTCGAGGGCGCGCTCGGCCGCGCCGGCATCACGGCCGACGACCTGGTGGCGATCGGCATCACCAACCAGCGCGAGACCACCGTCGTGTGGGACCGGCGCACCGGTCAGCCCTACTACAACGCGATCGTCTGGCAGGACACCCGCACGGACACCGTCATCTCCGCACTGGACAAGACCGATGCGGGCGCACTGATCCACGACCGCTCCGGCCTGCCCCCGGCGACCTACTTCGCGGGCAGCAAGATCCAGTGGATCCTGGCCAACGTCGAGGACGCCCGCGCCGATGCGGAGGCGGGCCACGCGATCTTCGGCACGATCGACACCTGGCTCATCTGGTGGCTCACGGGTGGCCCCGACGGCGGCCTGCACCTGACCGACGTCACGAACGCCAGCCGCACGATGCTGATGGACATCGAGACGCTGCAGTGGGACGACGAGCTGCTGGCCCTGTTCGACGTGCCGCGCTCGATGCTGCCCGAGATCCGGTCGTCCTCGGAGGTCTACGGCACGACGAGCGCGGACGGCCCGTTCGGCGGCGAGGTCACGATCGCCGGGGACCTGGGCGATCAGCACGCGGCGCTGGTGGGCCAGGTGTGCTTCCAGCCCGGCGAGCTCAAGAACACCTACGGCACCGGCAACTTCCTGGTGCTCAACACCGGCACCGACATCGTCCGGTCCAGCAACGGCCTGCTGACGACCGTGGCCTACCAGCTCGGCGACGCACCGCCGGTCTACGCGCTGGAGGGCTCGATCGCCGTCACGGGCTCGGCCATCCAGTGGTTGCGTGACCAGCTGGGCCTCATCAAGGCCGCGGCCGAGACCGAGGGCCTGGCGGCGAGCGTGGACGACAACGGCGGCGTCTACTTCGTCCCGGCGTTCTCCGGCCTGTTCGCACCGTACTGGCGCTCGGACGCGCGCGGGGTCATCGTCGGCCTGTCGCGCTACAACAGCGTCGCGCACATCGCACGGGCCGCGCTGGAGGCGATCTGCTACCAGAGCCGTGACGTCGTCGACGCGATGATCGCCGATGCCGACCTCGACCTGGAGATCCTCCGGGTCGACGGGGGAGTGACGGCCAATGAGCTGTGCATGCAGATCCAGGCCGACATCCTGGGTGTCCCGGTCAGCCGTCCCGTGGTGGCCGAGACCACGGCGCTCGGCGCCGCCTACGCCGCGGGGCTCGCGGTGGGCTTCTGGTCGAGCACGGACGAGCTGGTCGCGAACTGGAACGAGTCGATGCGCTGGGAGCCGACGTCCACGCCCGAGCAGAGGGACACCGGCCACGCCGAGTGGAAGAAGGCCGTCGAGCGGACCCTGGGCTGGGTCGACGTCGGTTGAGGCTCGGCAATGTCACATCCCGGCCGTTCGCCGCGTCGGCCGCGTACTGATTGACTGAGCCCATGCGTCCCGTCGCCCTCTCTCCCGAGAACCGTCGAGCTGCGCTCGACGCCATGGCGTCGACCCCGCTCGACGTCCTGGTCATCGGCGGCGGAGTCGTGGGCGGTGGCTCGGCCCTCGACGCGGTGACGCGGGGTCTCACGGTCGGGCTGGTCGAGGCGCGCGACTTCGCCTCCGGCACGTCCAGCCGCTCGAGCAAGCTGATGCACGGCGGCCTGCGATACCTGGAGATGCTGGACTTCCGGCTGGTGGCCGAGGCGCTGAAGGAGCGTGGCCTGAGCCTGCAGAAGCTCGCCCCGCACCTGGTCCGCGAGGTCGGCTTCCTGTACCCGCTGACCCACCGCGGCTGGGAGCGGTTCTACGCCGGCTCCGGCGTCGCGCTGTACGACGCGATGAGCAAGGCCTCCGGCTACGGCCAGGGCGTGCCGCTGCACCGCCACCTCACGCGCCGGGGTGCGCGTCGGATGATGCCGGCTCTCAAGAAGGACGCCCTGGTGGGCGCGATCCACTACTACGACGGGCAGGTCGACGACGCCCGGCACACGATGTTCCTGTCCCGCACCGCCGCGGCCTACGGTGCCCACGTCGCCAGCCGCACCCGTGTCATCGGCCTGCTGCGCGAGGGCGACCGCGTCGTCGGCGCCCGGGTCAAGGACCTGGAGTCGGGCACGGAGTTCGAAATCCGCGCCAAGCAGGTCGTCAACGCCAGCGGTGTCTGGACCGACGAGACCCAGTCGTTCGCGGGGGAGCGCGGCCAGTTCCACGTCCGGGCCAGCAAGGGCGTGCACCTGGTGGTGCCGCGTGATCGCATCCGGGGCGAGTCGGGGCTGATCCTGCGCACGGAGAAGTCCGTGCTGTTCGTCATCCCGTGGGGGCGGCACTGGATCATCGGGACGACGGACACCGACTGGTCACTGTCCAAGGACCACCCGGCCGCGAGCCGCAGCGACATCGACTACCTGCTCGACCACGTCAACAGCGTGCTGACCGAGCAGCTGACGCACGAGGACGTCGAGGGCGTCTACGCCGGTCTGCGGCCGTTGCTGGCCGGTGAGGACGAGGCGACCAGCAAGCTGTCGCGTGAGCACGCCGTCGGGACGAGCGTCAAGGGGCTCGTCGTCATCGCCGGCGGCAAGTACACGACCTACCGGGTCATGGCCAAGGACGCGATCGACGCCGCGGCGCACGGCCTGTCGACCCAGCTGGACCGGCACGCGCCGCCGTCGGTCACCGAGAACGTCCCGCTGCTGGGTGCGGACGGCTTCGAGGCCCTGTGGAACCAGCGGCACATGATCGCGCGGGACAGCGGCCTGGGGGTCGGACGCATCGAGCACCTGCTGGGCCGGTACGGCTCCTTGATCGACGAGGTGCTCGACCTGATCGAGCAGCGACCCGACCTGGCCGCGCCGCTGACCGGCGCCGACGACTACCTGCGGGCCGAGATCGTCTACGCCGCGACGCACGAGGGTGCCCGGCACCTCGACGACGCGATCGCCCGCCGCACCCGGATCTCGATCGAGACGTTCGACCGGGGAACCTCTTGCGCAGCGGAGGTCGCCGAGCTGATGGGCGGCGTGCTCGGGTGGTCGGGCGAGCAGCGTGCCAACGAGGTGGATCACTATCTCAAGCGGGTCGAGGCTGAGCGCGAGAGCCAGACCATGCCAGACGACGAGACGGCGGACGCCGCTCGCATGGGTGCAGAGGACGTCGTCCCCGTGTCGACGCGCGCCGGAGAGGTTCAGGAATGACCGACAGGACCGACAACATCGACATCGAGGGGACCGACGCCGGCGAGGAGCTCGTCGCGGACTACGACGTCCGGTCGCCGGCGTCCCGCACCTTGCTGACCGTGGTGGGCACGATCCTGGCGGTCGCGGTCGTCGGAGGGCTCGTGCTGGGCGTCTCCCTGCTCAAGCGCGGCACCACGACGTCCACGACCGACATCGCGCTGGACGATCCGGCGCAGATCGTGATCGACGCCGGCTCGGCCGATGTGCGCCTCGTGCAGGGCAGCCCGGGCATCGTGCGGGTGCGCGCCGACGTCACCAGCGGCCTGCGCAAGACCGATTTCCAGGTCGGCCGGCGCGGCGACGTGATCAAGCTCGTCGCCGGCTGCCAGGAATGGCTCAACCCCGGCTGCGGGGTCGAGGCGACCCTCGAGCTGCCCAAGGGCTTTCCCGTCGTGGTCCGCACCACGACCGGTGACGTCGCCGTGCGGGACATCGCGGCGGGCGTGCTGAAGGTCCAGAGCGCCGACGGCGACTTCACCGGCTTGGGGCTCAAGCTCGACGAGCTGGACGTGACGACCACCTCGGGCGACATCTCCGCGGCGTTCGCGAAGCAGCCGTACGGCGTCAAGATGACGTCCCGCAGCGGCGACGTCTCGGCGACGATGATCGATGGCAAGCGGACGTATGCGGTCACCACGGAGTCGCGCTCGGGCGATGTGTCCTCGGGCCTGGAGTCGGACGACAAGGGCGAGGGATTCGTGCGGGCGCGGACGGGCAGCGGCGACATCTCGCTGGCGATGAGCTAGTAGACCGACGCTGCGTAATCTTGATCCATTCAAGTAAATCGGCTAGGGTGGGGGCGTGCTCATCCCCGACTTCGAGACCCAGCTGCGGGAGGCCTCGCTTCGCGTGACGCGTCCGCGGCTGGCCGTTCTCGCCGCCGTGCACGAGCATCCGCACGCTGACACCGACACGGTGATCAACCTGGTTCGAGCCCATCAGCCGACCGTGTCGCACCAAGCGGTCTACGACATCCTTCGCGCGCTCAGCGACGCCGGGATCCTGCGGCGCATCCAGCCCGCCGGCTCAGCGGCTCGCTACGAGGGCCGCGTCGGGGACAACCACCACCACGTGGTGTGCCGCTCCTGCGGTGACATCGCCGACGTGGCCTGCTCCGTGGGTCACGCCCCCTGTCTGACCGCCTCGGTCGATCACGGCTTCGTGATCGACGAGGCGGAGGTCGTGTACTGGGGCACCTGCCCCCGGTGCGCGGCCACCGCATCACGCACTCTGCACGCAACCGCCAGCCCGGAAGGAATCAGATGAACGACAGCCAGACCCCGGAGAGCCCCCAGGGCATCGACAGCAAGACCGAGGCGGGATGCCCGGTCATGCACGACTCGGCGGCTGCCCACGGCAGCGAGAGCGAGAACCCGGCGATCGACTCGCCGACGCCCAAGACCGGTGGACGCCCCCGCACCAACAAGGACTGGTGGCCCAACCAGGTCGACCTGTCGGTGCTGCACGCGCACTCGTCCAAGGCCAACCCGCTCGGCCCTGACTTCGTCTACGCCGAGGAGTTCAAGAAGCTCGACCTGTCCGAGCTGCGCCGCGACATCGTCGAGGTGCTCAACACCTCGCAGGACTGGTGGCCGGCCGACTTCGGCCACTACGGCGGCCTGTTCATCCGCATGAGCTGGCACGCTGCCGGCACCTACCGCATCTTCGACGGCCGTGGCGGTGCCGGCGAGGGCAACCAGCGCTTCGCGCCCCTCAACAGCTGGCCCGACAACGCCAACCTGGACAAGGCGCGGCGCCTGCTGTGGCCGGTCAAGCAGAAGCACGGACAGAAGATCTCCTGGGCCGACCTGCTGGTCTACGCCGGAACCGTCGCCATGGAGGACATGGGCTTCACGACCTTCGGCTTCGCCTTCGGTCGTGAGGACGTCTGGGAGCCCGAGGAGATCATCTGGGGCCCCGAGGACACCTGGCTGGGCGATGAGCGCTACAGCGGCGACCGTGAGCTCGAGGAGGCCCTCGGCTCGGTCCAGATGGGTCTGATCTACGTCAACCCCGAGGGTCCCAACGGCAACCCCGACCCGCTCGCCTCGGCGCGCGACATCCGCGCGACGTTCGCCCGCATGGCGATGAACGACGAGGAGACCGTCGCGCTGATCGCCGGCGGCCACACCTTCGGCAAGACGCACGGTGCCGGTGACGCCGACCTGGTCGGCCCCGAGCCCGAGGCTGCTCCGCTGGAGGAGCAGGGGCTGGGCTGGAAGAGCCAGTACGGCAGCGGCAAGGGCGCCGACGCCATCACGTCCGGTCTCGAGGTCACCTGGACCTCGACGCCGACGCGCTGGAGCAACGACTTCTTCAAGTTCTTGTTCAAGTACGAGTGGGAGCTCACCAAGAGCCCGGCCGGCGCCTACCAGTGGGTCGCCAAGGACGCCGAGGACATCGTCCCCGGCCCCGCGGCCGACTCGCCGAAGCGCAAGCCCACGATGCTGACCAGCGACCTGGCCCTGCGCTTCGATCCCGAGTACGAGAAGATCTCGCGCCGGTTCATGGAGAACCCGAACGAGTTCTCGACCGCGTTCGCCAAGGCCTGGTACAAGCTGCTGCACCGTGACATGGGCCCGATCGACCGCTACCTCGGTCCCTGGGTTCCCGAGCCGCAGCTGTGGCAGGACCCGGTGCCCGCTCCCGAGGGCGAGCTCGTCGGTGACGCGGACATCGCGTCGCTGAAGGCCACGGTCCTGAAGTCCGGCCTGACGATCTCCGAGCTGATCGGCACCGCCTGGGCGTCGGCCGCGACGTTCCGGTCCACCGACAAGCGCGGCGGCGCCAACGGTGCCCGCATCCGCCTGGAGCCGCAGCGCAGCTGGGAGGTCAACCAGCCCGAGCAGCTCGCCCGGGTCCTGGAGACGCTCGAGGGCATCCGCAGCGAGTTCAACGCCGCCGGTGGCGCGCAGATCTCGATGGCCGACCTGATCGTCCTGGCGGGCAACGCCGCGGTCGAGAAGGCCGCGAAGGACGCCGGCGTCGAGATCACGGTGCCGTTCCACCCGGGCCGTGGCGACGCCACGCAGGAGCAGACGGACGTCCACTCGTTCAAGGTCCTCGAGCCCCGGGCCGACGGCTTCCGCAACTACCTGCGCGCAGCCGACAAGCTCTCGCCCGAGACCCAGCTCGTCGAGCGGGCCTACATGCTGGACCTCACGGCTCCGGAGATGACGGTGCTCGTCGGCGGCATGCGTGCCCTCGGCGGCAACGTCGACGGCGCGCAGCACGGCGTCCTCACGGACCGCCCGGGCGTCCTGACCAACGACTTCTTCGTCAACCTGCTCGCACCGGGTGCGCGCTGGAAGGCGTCGGAGTCGCAGGAGAACGTCTACGAGATCCGCGATGCGGCGACCGACGAGCTGAAGTGGACCGCCACCGCGGTCGACCTGGTCTTCGGCTCGAACTCGCAGCTGCGGGCCCTGTCCGAGGTGTACGCGTCCGACGACGCCCGCGAGAAGTTCGTCGCGGACTTCGTGGCTGCCTGGACCAAGGTCATGGAGCTCGACCGGTTCGACCTGGCCTGATCCTCAGGCCACATCAGACAGGCCCGGCCCCCGAACGAGAGTTCGGGGGCCGGGCCTGTCTTTCATCAGCACGCTGTCGTTCTCCGAACGCAGGGGAGCGGACAGAGCAATGGCCCGGAACCGAATCGGTTCCGGGCCATCCTTGTGGGGTGAGTGACGGGACTTGAACCCGCGACCACCGGCACCACAAGCCGGTGCTCTACCAGCTGAGCTACACCCACCACGCGTGCCGGGCATGCGCCCGACACGGCGAGAAAGAGTCTAACGCAGGCCTCGGGGTGGTCACGACCGGGTCACCCCCGAGCCCGGTGGCCGTCAGGACTGGCCGGTGACCGAGCCCGCGACCTCGGCGGCGATCGCCTTGGCGGTGTCGGAGTCGATGCCCGGCTCGGGGGTGAAGACCGCCCGCCGGTAGTAGCGCAGCTCCTCGATGGATTCCTGGATGTCGACCAGTGCGCGGTGCCGGCCGCCCTTGGCGGGCGCGGCGAAGTATGCGCGTGGGAACCACTGGCGCGACAGCTCCTTGATCGAGGACACGTCGATGACGCGGTAGTGCAGCCAGCCCTCGAGCTCGGTCATGTCCCGGGCCAGGAACGTGCGGTCCGTGCCGATCGTGTTGCCGGCCATCGGCGCCTTGCGCGGCTCCTTGACGAACTCGCGCACGTAGGTCAGCACCTGCTCCTCGGCCTCACGCAGGCTCAGCCCGTTCTCTAGCTCGGTGATGAGGCCCGACGTCGTGTGCATCTGCGTCACGAAGTCGTTCATCTGGTCGAGCGCGGCCTGCGGCGGCTTGATCACCAGGTCGACGCCATCGCCCAGCACGTTGAGGTCGTAGTCGGTGACGAGCGCCGCCACCTCGACCAGGGCATCGGTCTCGAGGGAGAGTCCGGTCATCTCGCAGTCGATCCACACCAGCTTGTCATTCACCCATCGCACACTAGTCCAGCGCCGGGACGCCGCGATCCGGCCGGTACGCTGAACTGGAACCTTTGCGGACTGAGCCGCGTTGGTCCACATGGTGACCGCCCCGAGCCAGGAGACGTCAGTGAGCAACGAACGCCAGCAGCGAGCAGCCCGCGCCGAGCAGATGCGCAAGGAACGCGAGAAGGCCGATCGCAAGCAGCGCAACCTGATCACCGTCGCGATCGTGGTCGTCGTGATCGCGCTCATCGCCGTCGGCGCCTGGGGCATCAAGGCCGCGAGCGACGACAACAAGGTCGAGACCAAGCTCACCGTGCCCAAGGACGTCACCAAGGACTACGGCATCGTCTACAACCAGGAGGCGGCCACCGGCACGGCGCCTGCGGCCGATGCGCCGAAGCCGGTGAAGGTCGTGCTGTACGAGGACTTCCTGTGCCCCGGCTGCGGTGCCCTGGAGGAGACGGCCGGCCCGTTCCTGGCCGGCGCGGTCGCGAGCGGCGAGATCGAGCTGGAGTACCGCCCCTTCTCGTTCCTGCTGCGTCAGAGCACCAACGAGTACTCGCAGCGTGCCTGGAACGCCGCCGTGTGCGTCTACAACGAGGCCGGCGCCAAGGCGTTCGAGGAGTACCACGACATCCTGTTCGCCAACCAGCCCCAGGAGGGCGGACCCGGACCCGATGACGCCGAGCTGATCGACTTCGCGAAGCAGGCCGGCGTCACCGGCATCGACAGCTGCATCAAGAAGCGGACCTTCGCCCGCTGGATCGACGATGCGCGCGAGAAGGGCCAGAAGGACGGCGTCTCCGGCACCCCGACGATCCGCGTCGACGGCAAGGACGTCAGCGGCGCGGACAACACCATCGCCACGGTCGCCGACATCCAGAAGGCCATCGACGCGGCCAAGAAGAAGTAGGGCCAGCGCCCGAGCAGGCAGCCCCGCGACGTCCAGGACCAGCACGGTCCGGCGTCGACGGCGGCTGCTGTGTGTCTGGGCCGGTTTCCCCAGCGCAGCGGTTCAGAGGCCGTGCAGGAGGGTCGCCGCGATCGCGACCATCACGACGGCGATCAGCGCGTCGAGGACGCGCCACGCCACGGGACGCGCGAAGACCGGCCGCAGCAGGCGCGCCCCGTACCCGAGCGCGGTGAACCACACGATGCTGCCGGTCATCGCGCCGGCTCCGAACCACCACCGGTCGTCGCCGTGGGTGGCGGCGACCGACCCGAGCAGCACCAGGGTGTCCAGGTACACGTGCGGGTTGAGCCAGGTCAGCGCCATCGCCGTGGTCACCACGGGCCACAACGACGTCCCCGAGCGAGCCTCCTCGGCCGCCATCGCGGAGGGGCGCAGCGCCCGACGGGCCGCCAGGGCGGCGTAGACCAGCAGGAACACCGCGCCGCCGATGCGCATGACGTCCACGAGCCACGGTGCCGCGTCCAGGAGGGAACCCAGTCCGCCGACACCGGCGGCGATCAGGATCACGTCCGACACCGAGCACACCGCGACGACCGGGAGCACGTGCTCGCGCAGCAGGCCCTGACGCAGGAGGAAGGCGTTCTGGGCGCCGATCGCGATGATCAGCGACAGGCCGAAGCCGAGTCCGGAGGCGAGCGCAAGGGCGGCGGTGTGGGTCACGCGGCAAATCTAGGGCTCGCACGCGATGAAAACCAGCGAATGTTCGTTGATCTGCATTAGCGTTGCTTCACATGGATCTGGGTCAGCTGAGCGCGCTCGCCGCGGTGGTCGATGAGGGCTCGTTCGAGGCGGCGGCAGCCGCGTTGCACGTCACTCCTTCCGCCGTGAGCCAGCGCATCAAGGCCCTCGAGCAGTCGGCCGGTCAGGTGCTCGTCCGGCGCACGAAGCCGACCACGGTGACTGCGCCCGGGCAGGTGTACCTGCGGCTGGCGCGCCAGGTCGACGGACTCATCCGCGAGGCGACCACCGCGACGACGGCCGCAGAGCCCGGACCGGTCACGGTGCCGATCGCGGTGAATGCGGACTCGATGGCGACCTGGGTGCTGCCGGCCCTGGCGACCCTGCCGGCGGGCATCTGCTTCGACCTGCACCGCGACGACCAGTCCCGCACCGCCGACCTGCTGCGCGCGGGCACCGTGATGGGGGCGATCACCTCGGTCGTCGAGCCGGTGCAGGGCTGCCGGTCGACCCGCCTGGGGGTGACCCGCTACCGGCCGATGGCCACCCCGGCCTTCGTGGAGCGGTGGTTCGCCGGGGGAGTCACGGTCGACGCGCTGGCCCGGGCGCCCATGGTCGTGTTCGACCGCACCGACGACCTGCAGGATCGCTACCTGAGGCGGCGGTCCCGGCGTCGGCTCCACCCGCCGCGCCACCATGTCCCTGCGTCGGCGGACTTCGCCGAGGCGGTCGCCCTCGGCCTGGGCTGGGCGGTCCTGCCGCGCGAGCAGTCGTCCGGGCGGGACCTGGTCGAGATCGACCCGGGCCAGCACGTCGACGTCGTCCTGCACTGGCAGCAGTGGACCCTGCAGACGCCAGCGCTGGAGGCGGTCGCCGCCGCGATCCGCGAGGCCGCGGCGGACCACCTGCTCTGACAACCCCACGAGAGTGCGCCCGGCAGGATTCGAACCTGCGACCTAGAGATTAGAAGGCTCTTGCTCTATCCAGCTGAGCTACGGGCGCGCAGGTCCAACACTATCGGCGTGCGCGATCGGGTCGACGCAGCGCCGTGATCCCCTACGATGATGCGGGTGACAGAAGCGACCGCCGTGCGTCCCCCGGCCGCGCCGACGCGTTACCGCGAGCCGTTCCGGCAACGTGGGCGCACGGCACTGATCGTCCTGTTCGTCCTGATCGCCGTCGCCGGCGTCGTCGGGGGAGTGGTCATCTCGCAGAGCGCCGGGGACGCCGAGGGCGCGGGCCTGTCGATCTTCTACGCGATGATCCCGATCCCGTTCCTGTGGCTGGTCTACTGGTGGCTCGACCGCTACGAGCCCGAGCCGCGCCGGTACAAGTTCGCGGCCTTCGTCTGGGGTGGCGTGGTCGCGGTGGCCATCGCACTGGCCGTGGAGGTCTGGGCGCAGAACTACTGGGACCTCAGTGACGAGGCGACGGCGTCCTTCGTCGCGCCGCTGGCCGAGGAGCCGGCCAAGTGCCTGTTCCTGCTGCTGACGTTCGTGCGGGCCCGGCGGGTCATCGACGGCGTGCTGGACGGGATCATCTACGCCGGGATCGTCGGCATCGGCTTCGCCTTCGTCGAGAACATCGGCTACTACGCCGCGAGCTACCTCGGCTCGCCCGACATCGCGATCGCCGGATCGGAGGGTGTCACGACGACCTTCGTCGTGCGCGGCATCTTCAGCCCGTTCGCGCACCCGCTGTTCACCACCGCGTTCGGCATCGCGATCGGCCTGGCCGTGAACCGCCGCTCGAAGGTGGTCCGGGTGCTGATCGTGCTGGTGGGCCTGGCTGTCAGCATCGGCCTGCACGGTCTGTGGAACGGCTCGCTGAGCTACGGCCCCGACAACGGCACCGGATTCGTGCTGGCCTATCTCGTCCTCGCGGCGCTGCTGCTGGCGGTGGCGGTCGTGGCGATCGTGGTACGGGTGCGGCAGGTCCGCGTCCTGGAGCGATCGCTGTCGTACGTCGCCGACCGCGGCTGGATCCACCCGGCGGAGATCCCGTACCTGTCCCGCTTCGGGTACCGCAAGGCGGCCCGGCGCTACGCCCGCAACAACTACGGCAAGCCGGCCGGCCAGGTGGTCAAGCAGTACCAGCAGCTCGCGACCGAGATGGCCTTCCTGCACGACGCCCTCATGAGCGGGCGTCACAAGCCGCACGGGGTCGAACGCACCTACGCGCTGCTCGACGCGATGTACGCGCTGCGCCCCGCGTTGCACCTGCCGCCGGCACTGCACACGACGGCCCGTCACTACTGACCCGCCAGTCCCAGGGTGCGGTGGCGCCGGGGTGGTCCGGAGTCGACTAATCTGTGCGTACACCCCGCCCCTGCAGGATCACGTCGACGAGAGGAGCTCATCGTGCCCGGCGACCACGCTTCGGCCGAGCTCCTGGCGGCCATGAGCTCCCTGCTGCTGAGCGTCCGCGACGCCCCGTTGCGGTTCGAGACCGATGGCGTCGAGCACGTGCGCTCGATCCAGTCCGGGATCGTCGACCAGCTGTCGGACTACATCCTGCCCAGGCTCGTCCAGCTGGACGCCCCGCTGCTCGCGGTGGTCGGCGGATCGACCGGGGCCGGGAAGTCGACCCTGGTCAACTCGCTCGTGCGCGAGCGCGTCACCGAGTCAGGCGTCCTGCGGCCGACGACCCGCTCGCCCGTGCTGGTCCACCATCCCGACGACGCCGAGTGGTTCCGTCCCGATCGCATCCTGCCCGATCTGCCGCGCACGACAGAGGCCGGCAACCAGACCTATGGGCTGCGGCTCGCGTCGACGACCAACATCCCGAAGGGGCTGGCGATCCTCGATGCGCCCGATGTCGACTCGATCGACAAGGGCAATCGTGACCTGGCGACCCAGCTGCTCGCAGCCGCCGATCTGTGGTTGTTCGTGACCTCCGCCGCCCGCTACGCCGACCAGGTCCCGTGGGACCACCTGCGGCACGCGGCAGAGCGCAGCACGTCCGTCGCGGTGGTCCTGGACCGAACCAGCGACGAGGCGCTCATGGAGGTCCGTGGGCACCTCGCGCGCATGATGACGTCACGCGGGCTGTCGGACTCCCCGCTGTTCACGGTCCCGGAGTGCAGCCTGGATGCCGACGGGCTGCTGCCCGTCGAGGCCGTCTCCTCGATGATCGGCTGGCTGCAGGAGCTCGCGGCAGACCCCGACGCCCGCCAGATGGTCGTGCACCGCACCCTTGACGGCGCCGTCCGGCAGCTCGTGCTCCGCACCCACGACGTCGCCGATGCGATGGACGCCCAGATCGAGATCGCCCAGACGCTGGACGGCGCGGTCGAGGGGCCGTACCGCTCGGTGCTCGAGGACGTGTCGGCGCGCACCGCTGACGGCACGCTGCTGCGCGGCGAGATCCTCGCGACCTGGCGCGAGTTCGTCGGCACCGGTGAGCTGCTCAGCTCGGTCGAGGAGAAGGTCAGTCGCATCCGTGACCGCTTCGTCGGCGGCATGACGGGCAAGCGGACCCGGTCCACCGAGCTCGTCGAGGCGACCGAGAGCGCCCTGCGGTCGTTGCTGACGGAGCGAGCCGAGGCCACGGCCGAGCAGGTCTCCCGCAGCTGGGGCACGACGGACTCCGGCCGCGCCGTGCTGGACGCCCATCCCGGCCTGACTCGGGCCGCGCCGGACTTCCGGGTCAGGGCCGAGCGCATCGTGCACGACTGGCGCCAAGGCGTCGACGAGCTCGTCCGGGCACAGGGTGCCGACAAGCGCATGAGTGGGACCTTCCTGGCCCTCGGCGCCCAGGGCGTCGCCGCGGCGCTGATGGTCGTGATGCTGGCGCGTGATGCCGACCCCACGACCACCGACAGCACCGTGGCCGCCGGACGCAAGCTGCTGGACGCCGTCTTCGGCGCGGAGACCGTCGACGAGCTGCTGGACTCCGTGCACACCGATCTGGAGCTGCGGTCGGCGGCGCTGTTCGAGAGCGAGCAGCTGCGTTTCCTCACGGCGGTCGAGTCGCCCGACAGTCTCAAGACCCACCAGGCAGCAGTGCGCGAGTCCGCCCGCCGGGCCGAGTACGCCCGGCATGCCGACTTCCTGAATGGAGAGACGACGTCATGACCAGCCCCGCGACCGCCCCCGAGGCCGTGTTCGACGGCGGACGCAATGACGTCGCGCAGCGCTTGGACGGCCTGACCCAGGCGGTCGAGGCCGGCCGCGGGCGCATCGACGACGACGTCGTGGCGCAGGCCGAGACGCTGACCGATCACGCCTCGCAGCGGCTCACCCTGTCCGGCGAGCACACGATCGTCGCGCTGGCCGGTGCCACCGGATCGGGCAAGTCATCCCTGTTCAACTCGCTGACCGATCTGGAGCTGGCCGGCGTCGGCGTGCGCCGTCCCACCACCTCCTGGGCACTGGCCTGCTCGTGGGGACCCGACGGCGCCCAGGGGCTGCTGGAGTGGATGGGCATCCCGGCGCGTCACCAGATCTCCCGCATGAGCATGCTCGACCAGTCGACGGAGGACACCAAGCTCGACGGGCTCGTGCTGGTGGACCTGCCCGACCACGACTCCACGGAGGTGTCGCACCACCTGGAGATGGACCGGCTCATCGCGCACGCCGATCTGCTCGTGTGGGTCCTGGACCCGCAGAAGTACGCCGACGCCGCGATCCACGACCGGTACATCCGCCCGATGGCCTCGTACAGCGACGTGACGCTGGTCGTGCTCAACCAGATCGACCGCATCCCGTTCGAGGAGCGCGAGCGCACCCTGTCCGACGTCCGGCGCATCCTCGCCGACGAGGGACTGCCGGACGTGCCGGTCATCGGCGTCTCCGCGACCCGTGGCGACGGGGTCGACGAGCTGAAGCGTGAGCTGGCGGCGCGCATCCGCGCCAAGTCCTCCGCGAAGGCCCGGCTGGCGTCCGACATCGCCGCCGCCGCGGGCGCCATGGCCCGGGTCGGCGGCTCCGCCGAGGCGCCCGGGATCACCCAGGACGACCGACGGGCGCTGGACGAGGCCCTCGTCGAGTGCGCGGGCCTGCCACAGGTCGTCGACGGTGTCGAGGCGTCGACGCGCCGACGGGCCGCGGCCCACACCGACTGGCCGGTGATGCGCTGGCTGGGCCGGTTCGGCGACGACCCGATGCAGGACCTGCGAGCGGATGCTGACCCCGCCGGGGCGAGCGGTTCCGGGGTGCCCCGTGCCGGCAGCGTGCAGCGTTCCGGCGTCGACCTGGCCGTCCGCGATCTCGCGGAGCGGGCCTCCGAAGGGCTCGCGCGCCCGTGGCGCGACGCCGTCCGCGATGCGGCCCGCCCGGCCGGCACGGACGTCGTCGACGAGCTGGACGCCCGGATCCAGGCGACGACCGCCGACGCCGCCAAGCCGGCCACGTGGTGGAAGATCGTGCAGATCGTCCAGATCGTGGCCGTCGTCGCGCTGGTCCTGGGACTCGTCTGGCTCGTGGTGCAGGGCATCGCATCCCTCGTCTCCGCCGACCTGCCCGATCTGGGGTCGGTCGGGCCGCTGCCGGTGGCCGCCGTGGTCGCGATCGGGGCGCTCGTCGGCGGTCTGCTGGTGAGCGTGCTGTCGCGGTACGCCGCGGGCGTCAGCGCTCGGCGCAAGGCCGCGCGGGTCGATGCGGCGCTGCGTGCCGACATCGACACGGTGGCCGGCGAGCGGGTCGTCGGACCCATCGAGGCCGAGCTGGCGGCCTACGACCGGTACCGCGCGGGCATCCTCACAGCGCTGGGCTGAGGCCTCGGGCGTCCGGCGCCTGAACCGCCGTGGAGCGGCGCCCATCGGCTCGATAGGCTGGAGAGCATGGCTGAATACGTCCTCTCGCTGCGCAACGTCCGCAAGGCCCATGGCGACAAGGTGGTGCTCGACAACGTCACCTTGTCCTTCCTCCACGGTGCCAAGATCGGCGTCGTCGGCCCCAACGGCATGGGCAAGTCCTCGCTGCTCAAGCTCATGGCCGGGCTCGACCACCCCAACAACGGCGACATCGTGCGCGATCCCGACGCGACGGTCGGCATGCTCCAGCAGGAGCCGCCGCTGAGCGAGGGCAAGACGGTGCTCGAGAACGTCCAGGAGGCGGTCGCCGAGATCAAGGGCAAGCTCGACCGGTACAACCAGATCGGCGAGGAGCTCGCCAGCCCCGACGCCGACTACGACAAGCTGCTGGCCGAGATGGGCGATCTGCAGACCGATCTGGACACCCACAACGCCTGGGAGCTCGACTCGCGTCTCGACCAGGCGATGGACGCCCTGCGGTGCCCCCCGCCCGACGAGCTCGTCGACCACCTGTCCGGTGGTGAGCGCCGCCGCGTGGCGCTGTGCAAGCTGCTGCTGCAGCAGCCCGACCTGCTGCTGCTCGATGAGCCCACCAACCACCTGGACGCCGAGAGCGTGCAGTGGCTCGAGGGCCACCTGAAGACCTACCCGGGCGCCGTCCTGGCCGTGACCCACGACCGGTACTTCCTGGACAACGTCGCCGAGTGGATCGCCGAGGTCGACCGTGGCCAGATCCACGGCTACGAGGGCAACTACACGACGTACCTGGAGAGCAAGAAGGAACGCCTCAAGATCGAGGGCCAGAAGGACGCCAAGCGCGCCAAGATGCTCGAGCGCGAGCTCGACTGGGTCCGCTCGAACGCCAAGGGCCGCCAGACCAAGTCCAAGTCGCGCCTCGCGCGGTACGAGGAGCTCGCGGCAGAGGCCGAGAAGTCCCGCAAGGTCGACACGAGCGAGATCAACATCCCCGCCGGTCCCCGCCTCGGTGACATCGTGCTGGACGCCAAGGGCCTCACCAAGGGATATGACGGCCGCGTGCTGTGGGACGACGTCTCGTTCACGCTGCCGCGCGCCGGCATCGTCGGTGTCGTGGGCCCCAACGGCGTCGGCAAGACGACCCTGTTCCGCATGATCACGGGAGAGGAGACCCCCGACTCCGGCTCGCTCGAGGTCGGCAAGACGGTCAAGATCAGCTACGCCGACCAGAGCCGTGGCGACATCGCCGGCGACAAGAACGTCTGGGAGGTCGTCTCGGAGGGCCTGGACTTCATCAAGGTCGCGAACTTCGAGATGAACAGCCGGGCGTACGTTGCATCGTTCGGCTTCAAGGGCCCCGACCAGCAGAAGAAGGCCGGCGTGCTGTCCGGTGGTGAACGCAACCGCCTCAACCTGGCGCTGACGCTCAAGCAGGGCGGCAACCTGCTCCTGCTCGATGAGCCCACCAACGACCTGGACGTCGAGACGCTGTCGTCCCTGGAGGACGCACTGCTGGACTTCCCCGGATGTGCTGTGGTCACCTCGCACGACCGGTGGTTCCTCGACCGCATCGCGACGCACATCCTGGCGTGGGAGGGCACCGACGAGAACCCCGGCAACTGGTTCTGGTTCGAGGGCAACTTCCAGTCCTACGAGGACAACAAGATCGAGCGCCTCGGCGCCGACGCCGCGCGCCCGCACCGGGTGACACACCGCCGCCTGACCCGCGACTGATCAGGTGCTGCGGGGCGCCGACCGGCGTCCCGTAGCCCGGCCCGGAGCTAGAACTTGCGGCCGTGCAGCTTCTCCACGACGCCGCTCATGACGCGTCCGAGCGCCTCGAGATCGGCGGGGTCGGAGTCCGCGACGAGATAGTCGTGCACCCCCTGCACGTGGGTGTGGGCGGCCTGCTCGAGGATGCTGAACCCGTGGTCGGTCAGCACCGCGGACACGCCACGTCCGTCATCGGAGCACTGGCCTCGCGTGACGATGCCCTCCCGCTCGAGGCGGGCGATGGTGTGGGTCACCCGGCTGCGTGAGTGCGCCACGGCATCGGCGAGCTCGGCCATGCGGATGGCCCGGTCGGGTGATTCCGAGAGACGCACGAGGATCTCGTACTCCGGCATCGACAACCCGTGCTGGCGGCGAAGATCGCGGTCCAGACGGTCCATCAGGACGGTCGTGCCGCCCAGGAACGCACGCCAGATGCGCTGCTGCTCGGTGGTGAGCCACGGGGTCTCGGTTGCCGTCTCCATGGCCCCATCCTACGTCGCGGGACATTTAATTGAAAGTTCAACCGCATGCGTGTATCGTGATCCTTGTTGAATCATCAACCACCAGCGCTTTCGGAGAAACCACATGAGCATCGACACCGCAGTCACCACCGGCACCTGGGCCCTCGACCCGACCCACACGGAGATCGGCTTCACGGTCCGTCACCTGATGAGCAAGGTGCGCGGCAAGTTCGACACCTTCGAGGGCACCCTCGTCACCGCCGAGGACCCGACGGCCTCGACAGTCTCGGTCTCGGTCGACCTCAGCTCGATCAGCACAGGCACGGCGGACCGTGACGCGCACCTGCGCTCGGCCGACTTCTTCGAGGTCGACACCTACCCGTCGATGACGTTCACCAGCACCGGCGTCACCCAGAAGGACGACGACGAGTTCGTCCTGCGCGGCGACCTGACCATCAAGGGCGTCACCAAGCCCCTCGAGCTCGAGGTCGAGTTCCTCGGTGAGGGCGGCGACCCGTGGGGCGGCACCCGCGTGGGCGTCGAGGCGAAGGGCGAGATCAGCCGCAAGGAGTTCGGCATCGACTTCAACATCCCCGTCTCCGGCGACAAGGTGATGATCGGCGACAAGATCAAGCTGCACATCGTCGCCGAGGCCGTCCTCCAGGCCTGATCGACACAGCTCCGCCACGGGCGCGAGCGGCGCAGAGACGTCCGGTTCTTCCCCCGAGAACTGGGCGTCCCTGGGCCGTTCGCGCCCGTGTCGTCTCAGCGAGCCGCGGTCATCCTGACCGCCAGCTCGGCGTGCAGCGACGCCAGGTCGTCCCCGGAGCGCGATCCGCCCGGCTCGAACCAGCGCACCAGGTCCACACCCAGGGACAGCAGCGAGAATGCGGTGCCGGGGATGTCGGTGACGTCCAGGACGCCCTGCGCGACGCCGTCGGCCAGGGCGTCCTGCATGGTCTTCTCGATGCTGCGCCGGAAGGCCGCGACCTCGGCGCGGTGCTCCGGCGTCAGGGCGTGGTACTCCCACTGGACGATCCGTCCGACCCGGCTGTGGTCGGCGTGCCAGCGGCTGAAGTCGTAGACCATGCGGCGGATGCGCTCGACCGGGTCGCTCGTGGCGGCATACGCCCGGTTGATGACGTCCAGCGCGCTGCGGTGGCCCTGCAGGCTCACCGTGAACAGCAGGCTCTCCTTGGAGTCGTGGTGCACGTAGACCGCCGCGGGACTCATCCCGGCGCGCGATGCGATGTCGCGGGTCGTGGTCGCGGCGAAGCCCTTCTCGGCGAATGCCTCGACCGCGGCGTTGATGAGTCGTTCGCGGGCGGTGATCGTGGTCATGTCGCTCCTTCGTCGGTTGACAGCATGACGGAGGGATTGCATGCTAAGCAAGCGCTTAGCGCGTGACGTCCCCCTGAACTGCGAGCACGAGGTGTACCTGACATGAAGCGGATGATCTTCGACGAGGACCACGAGGCATTCCGCGAGTCCTGCGCGGCCTTCCTGGCCAAGAACGTCACGCCCGATCTGGAGACGTACGTCTCCGACAAGGCCCTGCCCCGCGACTTCTGGCTCGCCGCGGGTGCCGAGGGCTTCCTGGGCCTGGAGATCCCCGAGGCATTCGGCGGCGCCGAGGCCGGTGACTTCCGGTTCAACACGGTGTTCGCCGAGGAGCTGGCCAAGCTCAATGCGGCACTGCCCTCGTGCGTCGCGATCCACACCGACATCGCGGTTCCCTACATCGTCGACCTGGGCACCGAGGAGCAGAAGCAGCGCTGGCTGCCCCGGTGTGCGACCGGTGAGATCGTCACGGCCATCGGCATGACCGAGCCGGGGGGCGGTTCCGATCTGGCGGCCCTCAAGACCACCGCGGTGCGCGATGGCGACGAGTGGGTCATCAACGGCTCCAAGACGTTCATCACCAACGGCTTCTCCGCCGACCTGGTGCTGACCGCCGTGCGCACCTCGCCGGAGAAGGGCGCCAAGGGCATCACCCTGTTCGGCATCGAGGCCACCGATCCCGGCTTCAGCCGGGGCCGCAAGCTCGACAAGGTCGGCAACGACGAGGCCGACACCTCCGAGCTGTTCTTCGAGAACGTCCGCCTCGGCGACGACCGCGTCATCGGCGAGGTCGACCGCGGCTTCATCTACATGATGGAGCGGCTGCCGCAGGAGCGGCTGACCTGCTCGGTCGCCAACATCGCCCACGCCAAGCAGATCCTGCTCGAGACGATCCAGTACGCCAAGGACCGGCACGCCTTCAAGCAGCCGATCGGCAGCCTGCAGCACAACAAGTTCCTGATCGCCGAGCTCGTCACCAAGATCGAGGTCGCCGAGTCGTACGTCGACCAGGCCGTGCTCGCGCACTCGCGTGGTGAGCTCACGGCCACCGACGCGGCCAAGACCAAGTGGTGGTCCTCGGAGGTCCAGAACGAGGTCCTCGACCACTGCGTCCAGCTGCACGGCGGTTATGGGTACATGAACGAGTACCGGGTCGCCAGGGCGTGGCGGGACGCCCGCGTCAGCAAGATCTGGGCAGGTTCCAACGAGATCATGAAGGAGCTCATCGGCCGCGACCTCGGCCTCTGAGCACACCGTCGTCAAGCACGTTCCTCCACCGGAAAGGCACGACCATGCCCGAAGCAGTCATCGTCTCCACCGCCCGCTCGCCGATCGGCCGCGCGGGCAAGGGATCGCTCAAGGACATGCGTCCTGACGACCTCACGGTCCAGATGGTCGAGGCGGCCCTCGCCAAGGTGCCGGCGCTCGAGCGCACGGACATCACCGACCTGCACCTGGGAGTCGGCCAGCCGGCAGGGGAGTCGGGCAACAACCTGGCCCGCATCGTGTCGGTCCTGTCCGGCATGGACCACCTGCCCGGCGTGACCGTGAACCGTTACTGCTCGTCGAGCCTGCAGACGACGCGCATGGCCTTCCACGCCATCAAGGCAGGCGAGGGCGATGCCTTCATCTCGGCCGGCGTCGAGACCGTCAGCCGCTTCGGTGCCGGGATGTCCGACATCGCCGACGCCTTCAACCCGGTCTTCGACGAGGCGCTGGAGCGCTCCGGCCAGCGCTCGCAGGGCGGCGCCGACTCGTGGCGTGACCCGCGCGAGTCCGGCCTGCTGCCGGATGCCTACATCGCGATGGGCCAGACTGCGGAGAACGTGCAGCAGCTGATCGGCATGAGCCGCCAGGAGCAGGACGAGTTCGGCGTCCGCAGCCAGAACCTGGCCGAGAAGGCCATCGCCGACGGCTTCTGGGCCAAGGACATCACGCCGGTCACGCTGCCCGACGGGACGGTCGTGAGCACCGATGACGGCCCGCGCGCCGGCGTCACCTACGAGGCGGTCTCCCAGCTCAAGCCCGTCTTCCGTCCCGACGGGACGATCACGGCGGGCAACTGCTGCGCGCTCAACGACGGCGCCGCGGCGATCGTCATCATGAGCGACACCAAGGCCAAGGAGCTCGGCCTGACCCCGCTGGCGCGCATCGTGTCGACCGGCGTCACCGGGCTGTCGCCGGAGATCATGGGCCTCGGTCCGATCGAGGCCGTCAAGCAGGCCCTGGGCCACGCCCGCATGGGCATCGACGACATCGACCTGTGGGAGATCAACGAGGCCTTCGCCGTCCAGGCGCTCGGCTCGGCGCAGGCCCTGGGTGTCGACATCGACAAGCTCAACGTCAACGGCGGCGCCATCGCCGTCGGTCACCCCTTCGGCATGACCGGCGCCCGCATCACCAGCACGCTGATCAACTCGCTGCAGCACCACGACAAGCAGTTCGGCGTCGAGACGATGTGCGTCGGCGGCGGACAGGGCATGGCGATGGTCCTGGAGCGTCTGTCCTGATGGCCGGCACTTCCGGCGGCCGGTTCGACGGCAAGGTCGCGATCGTCACCGGCGCGAGCCGCGGCATCGGCCTGGCGATCGCCGAGCGCATCGTGGCCGAGGGTGGCCGGGTCTGCATCACGGCCCGCAAGGCCCCCGCGCTGGCGGAGGCGGCCGAGTCCCTCGGTGGGCCCGAGCGCGCGATCTTCGTCGCCGGCGCCGCCGATGACGCCGACCACCAGGACGAGGTCGTCGCGACGACGATCGAGGCCTTCGGCGGCCTCGACCACCTGGTCAACAACACCGGCATCAACCCCGTGTACGGCCGGATGATCGACGTCGACCTCGGCGCGGCCAACAAGATCTTCCAGGTCAACGTGGTCGCGGCGATCGGGTGGGCGCAGAAGGTCTATCGCGCCTCGATGGCCGAGAGCGGCGGTTCGATCGTCAACATCGCCTCCGTGGCCGGACAGCTGCCTGCGCCGAACATCGGCACGTACGGTGCGTCCAAGGCCGCGCTGATCCACGTCACCAAGGAGCTCGCGGTCGAGCTCGGGCCGGACATCCGGATCAACGCGGTGGCACCGGCCGTCGTCAAGACGCGGTTCGCGGAGGCGCTGTACGACGGGCGCGAGGAAGAGGTGTCCGCGCCGTACCCGCTCAAGCGCCTGGGTGAGCCGTCCGACATCGGCTCGGTCGTGGCCTTCCTGCTGTCCGAGGACGCTGCATGGGTGACGGGGCAGACCATCACGGTCGACGGGGGACTGCTGCTGACCGGCGGCGTCTGACCGCACCCCACCCGCTGGGCCTGACGTTCTGACCGACACGCTGCGCGTGTCGCGGTCAAAACGTCAGGCCCAGCGTCGTTGGTGACCCAGGACACTCAAGAAACATGAGGAAACCCTCGGATTAAAGTTGAGGAATCCCTCATGTTTTGCGAGGATGGAGGTCACCGACCGTCGATCCAGCGACGGCAGGACCGAGGGACTCCACGTGACGATCGACACCCTGCACGCCACCAGCCACCCGACCGAGCGCCGCGGAGCCCTCGTCGATCGCATCCTGGCCGGCACGCCGTACGCGATCGGATTCGGCGGGCAGGGCAGTCCGTGGCTGGAGCCGCTGGCCTCACTGGTCCGCGACTACGCGCTGGACGCCGAGCTGGAGTCACTCGTGTCGCAGGCCGATGCGCTCGTGGCGCCGGTCGCCACGGAGCTGGCCCGCGTCGGGGTGGCCTTCGACCCGCTGGCCTGGGCGGACGTCCTGGCGTCGGCGGAGTCCGCCGAGGACGATGACGCGCCTGTCCTCCCGGGTGCCGAGGTGCTGGATGCCCCGGGCGCCTCGGTGCCGGGCATCCTGCTGGCCCAGCTCGCCGGGATCCGCGCACTGCGCCGTCAAGGCATCGACCCGCACGTCGTCGCGCCGGCCGCTGTGATCGGCCACTCCCAGGGGCACCTGGCCACGCAGTCGCTCGCCGGGGTGCCCGATGCTGAGCTGCTGGCCGTCGCGCGGCTCATGGGCGCCGCCGCCCAGCTGGTGGGACGCCGCCGCGGTCTGCTGGGTCAGACCATGCTGAGCGTCTCGAACGTCGTCCCCGAGCGCATCGACGCGATCCTCGCCGAGCTGCCGGCGTCGCTGCGCGTCGTGTCGCGCCTGCGCAACGGCCGCCGCAGCGTCGTGCTGTCCGGGCCGGCCGAGGGACTGCAGGTCGTCGAGGCGCGATTCGCGGAGATCTCGGCCGCGGAGAAGGCCGAGCGTGACCGCAAGACCACCGGCGGCTCCCCGTTCGCGCCGGTGCTGGAGCCGCTGCCGGCACGACTGGCCTTCCACCACCCGGACCTGGCGGAGGCCGCCGATCTCGTCGCGACCTGGGCCGCGGCGTGCGGGCTCGACGCGGAGGTGGCTCGCAGCCTCACGATGCACTCGATCGTCGACGCCGTCGACTGGGTCGCCGCGCTGGACGGCGCGGCGGACGCCGGCGCCTCCTGGATCCTGGACCTCGGTCCCGGCGACCTGATGACCCGGCTGTCGTCGCGCGAGCTGCTGGCCCGCGGCGCAGCCGTCATCGCCACGACGACCCGCCGCGGCCACCGCGAGCTGACGGCCGCAGGTGCGACGCCCCGTCTGTCGACGCCGTGGTCGGCCTACGAGCCCACCGTGGTGACCCTGCCCGACGGCACCTTGCACGCCGAGACCCGCTTCACCCGGCTCACCGGCAAGTCCCCGATCCTGCTGGCCGGCATGACGCCGACGACGGTCGACCCCCAGATCGTGGCGGCCGCGGCCAATGCGGGCTTCTGGGCCGAGCTGGCCGGCGGCGGTCAGGTCACCGAGGAGATCTTCGCCGATCACGTCGCCCAGCTGGACGAGCTGCTCACGGCGGGCAGCACCTACCAGTTCAACTCCCTGTTCCTTGACCCGTACCTGTGGAAGCTGCAGCTGGGGCAGAAGCGGCTCGTCCAGCGTGCGCGCGCGGCCGGTTCGCCGATCGACGGCGTCATCGTCACCGCCGGCATCCCCGAGCTCGACGAGGCGGTCGCCCTCGTGGAGGAGCTGCGCGAGGCATCCATCGCCCACGTCGTCTTCAAGCCCGGCACCGTCAAGCAGATCCGCCAGGTCATCGCGATCGCCAAGGAGGTCGCGCCGACGGCGGTGCACATCCAGATCGAGGGCGGCCGGGCCGGCGGCCACCACTCGTGGGAGGACCTCGACGACCTGCTGCTCGCGACGTACGGCGAGCTGCGCAAGCTCGACAACGTCGTGGTGTGCGTCGGCGGTGGCATCGGGACGCCCGAGGTCGCGGCGGCCTACCTGACCGGCGAGTGGTCGCGCCGTCACGGCTTCCCGCTCATGCCGCTGGACGGCATCCTCGTCGGCACGGCCGCGATGGCCACCCTGGAGGCCACGACGTCCCCGGCCGTCAAGCAGCTGCTGGTCGAGACCCGTGGCACCGGCACCTGGGTCGGTGCGGGCACCGCGAAGGGTGGCATGGCATCGGGCCGCAGCCAGCTCGGCGCCGACATCCACGAGATCGACAACACGGCGTCCCGCACCGGGCGCCTGCTCGACGAGGTCGCCGGTGACGCCGAGGCGGTCGCCGCCCGTCGCGACGAGATCATCGAGGCGCTGGACCGCACCGCCAAGCCGTACTTCGGTGATGTCGCCACCATGACCTACGCCCAGTGGCTGCGCCGCTACCTCGAGCTGTCCGGGACCCCCGCATGGCTCGACGTCACCCTGCGTGACCGTTTCGTCGCGATGCTGCAGCGGGCCGAGGCGCGCCTGCACGAGGCCGACCGTGGCCGCATCCCCACGCTGTTCGACGATGCCTCGAGCGTCGACGACGGCGCTGCCGCCCTGCAGAGGCTGCTGGACGTCTTCCCGCATGCTGAGGACGTCACGCTGCACCCGGGCGACGTTGCATTCTTCGTCGACCAGTGCCGGACACCGGGCAAGCCGGTCAACTTCGTGCCGGTGCTCGACCAGGACGTCCGCCGCTGGTGGCGCTCGGACTCGCTGTGGCAGGCTCACGACGCGCGGTACGCCGCCGACGAGGTCTGCATCATCCCCGGCACGGTCTCCGTGGCCGGCATCGACCGGGTCGACGAGCCCGTCGCCGAGCTGCTGCGCCGCTTCGAGGACGCCACGATCGACGGTCTGCTGGCCGCCGGGCGCGCTCCCCAGCGGGTCGCCGGACGCCGCCGCGTCGACGGCGCCGGTGAGATCCTCTCCCTCGTGCTGGCCGCACCCGATCTGGTGTGGGCCGGCCGAACGGTCCGCAACCCCGTCCACCGACTCGGCTCCGGGTGGGTCATCGTCGACGAACGGCGCGCGGAGCACCCCGAGACCGGTGCTGCCCTGCTGCAGGTGGGCGACCGCACCGCCGAGCTGTCGGTGCCGATGGCCCGGCCGCTCACGTTGCGCATCGACGTCGACGGCCCGGTGCTGACCGGCGCCGCGCCGGTCGTCAGCACGTCGAGCGCCGTCGAGGCGATGAGCTCGCTCGTGGCAGGGGCAGCCGGCGGCGACGTCCCGGTCGTCCACGCCGGCCGCGCGGCCGCGACCGTGGAGTGGGACCCGGACCTGATCGCCGACCACGCCGGCGTCACCGGCGCCGAGGTGCCGGTGCACCCGGTGCCGGACGTCCTGGTCGGGCTCGCCTGGCCGTCGGTGTTCGCCGTGCTCGGCGACGCCACGACGCCGGAGGGGCTGCCGGTCATCGAGGGCATGCTCGACCTGGTCCACCTCGACCACGCGATCCGCCTCACGGGCGAGCTCCCGGCCGCGCCGTCGCGGCTGGTCATCTCATCGGTCCTCGACTCGATCGAGGACACCGACTTCGGCCGCGTCGTGTCGGTCGACGTCACGGTCTCCGCGCCTGACGGCCAGGTCGCGACGTTGCGTGAGCGGTTCGCGATCCGTGGCCGCACCGGCGCCGGCCAGCTGTCCGACCCGGCGCGTGCGGGCGGGGCCCTGGGCGACGACGTCCGCGACACGCCGCGCACGTCCCGCGGCACGGCCACGCTGGTCGCCCCCTCGGACCTGCGTGCCTTCGCCGCGGTCACCGGTGACCACAACCCGATCCACACGAGCGTCGCTGCCGCCCGCCTCGCCGGGCTGGGCGCGCCGATCGTCCACGGCATGTGGATCTCGGCGGCGGCCCAGCAGATCGTCTCGGATCGCCGGATCACCGGCTGGACCACCCGCTTCCTGTCCCCGCTGGCACCGGGCGCCCCGGTGTCGGTGACCGCCGACCGGGTCGGCCTGGACGCCGGCGCCGAGGTTCTCGACGTCACTGTCCGCTCCGGCGGGGACGTCGTGATGTCCGCAACCGCCCGTCTGGAGGCACCGCGCACCGCCTATGCCTTCCCCGGCCAGGGCATCCAGCACCGGGGGATGGGCATGGCCGCCTACCAGCGCTCCAAGGCCGCCCGCGAGATCTGGGACCGCGCCGACGCGCACACCCGTGAGGCGCTCGGCTTCTCGATCCTGACCGTCGTCCGCGACAACCCGACGACCCTGGTGACGCGCGGCGTGACCCACCGCCACCCCGACGGTGTCCTGTTCCTGACCCAGTTCACGCAGGTCGCCATGGCCGTCCTCGGCGCGGCGCAGATGGCCGAGCTGCGCGAGTCGGGCGCCTTCGTCGAGGGATCGATCCTGGCCGGCCACTCGGTCGGTGAGTACAACGCCCTGGCCGCGGTCTCCGGCGTCATCCCGCTCGAGGCCGTCGTGGAGGTCGTGTTCCAGCGCGGCTCGGTGATGCACGCGCTCGTCCCGCGCGATGCCGCCGGACGCAGCAACTACCGGCTCGCGGCGATCCGCCCCTCGCAGATCGGTCTGACCGACCACGACGTCACGGCGTTCGTGGACGGCATCGCCGAGCGCAGCGGGGAGTTCCTGCAGATCGTCAACTACAACCTGAAGGACTCGCAGTACGCGATCGCCGGCACCGTCGCCGGTCTGGAGGTGCTGGAGACCGAGGTGGCCCGGTTGCGCGCCGAGCACGGGGGCAAGGCCGCCTTCATCCTGGTGCCGGGCATCGACGTGCCGTTCCACTCCACCGTGCTGCACGGCGGCGTGCCGGACTTCCGGGAGCGACTGCAGGAGCTGCTGCCCGCCACGATCGACCCGTCGATCCTGACTGGGCGCTACGTCCCCAACCTGGTCCCGCGGCCGTTCTCGCTGGACCGCACCTTCCTGCAGGAGATCGCCGACCTGGTGCCGTCCGAGCCCCTCGACGCGGTGCTGTCGGACTTCGCGACCTGGGCCGCGCGGCCCGGCGAGCTGTGCCGGATCGTGCTGATCGAGCTGCTGGCCTGGCAGTTCGCCAGCCCGGTGCGCTGGATCGAGACGCAGGACCTGTTCTTCGGCGCGGTCGAGGACGGCGGCCTGGGCGTCGAACGCTTCATCGAGATCGGCGTCGGCCAGTCACCGACCGTGGCCAACCTGGCCGCCTCGACGCTCAAGCTGCCGGGCCGCTACGGCCCTGCGGTGCAGGTGCTCAACTTCGAGCGCGACAACGCCGTCGTGTTCGGCACCGACGAGCAGCAGGCGGCCCACGAAGAGGAGGCGCCGGTCGTTGAGCCTGTCGAAGCGACGTCGGCTCCGGTCCCTTCGACAGGCTCAACAGGCGTTTCGACAGGCTCAACGGGCAGTGGACCGCGTCCCGCCGACCTGACCTTCGACGCGGCCGACGCCACCACGGTGCTCATCGCCTGGTGGACCAAGCTGCGGCTGGACCAGATCGGCGCGGCCGACTCGATCGAGTCGCTGTGCGACGGCGCCTCGTCGCGGCGCAACCAGCTGCTCGTCGACCTCGGCGGCGAGCTGGGCCTCGGCGCGATCGACGGTGCGGCCGATGCCGACCTCCCGACCCTCCAGGGTCAGGTCAAGGGACTGGCCCGCGGGTACAAGCCCTTCGGTCCGGTGCTGTCCGAGGCGCTGAGCGACCACCTCAAGAAGGTGCTCGGCCCGACGGGCAAGCGCCAGGCGTCGATCGCCGAGCGGGTCACCGACGTGTGGCAGCTCGGCGCGGGCTGGGCCAGCCACGTGCTGGCCGAGCTGGCGATGTCCAGCCGTGACGGTGCGAGCGTCCGCGGCGGTGACTTCGGCCCGCTGGGCGCGATGTCGTCGGCCGCCGACGTCGACGCCGCGGTCGACGCGAGCGTCCAGGCCGTGGCGGCGCGTCACGGCGTCAGCGTCGCGCTGCCGTCCACCGGCGGGGGAGAGGCCACGATCGATGCGGCCGCCCTCGGCGAGTTCACGGCGCAGATCACCGGGCCCGACGGGGTCCTGGCCTCGTCCGCCCGGCTCGTCCTCGACCAGCTGGGCCTGACCGAGGTGCCGTCAGTCGTCGAGCCCGATGCGGCCGACGCCGAGGTGCTCGCCCGGGTCGAGTCCGAGCTCGGCAGCGACTGGGCCAAGCTCACCGCACCTGCGTTCGACCCGTCCAAGGCCGTCCTGCTGGACGACCGGTGGGCCAGCGCCCGCGAGGATCTCGCGCGCATCGCGGTCGGCGAGACGATCGACGCGTCCTTCGTCGGCGCAGGCTCGGCCGTCGCGGCGCAGGCCACCTGGTGGGCATCGCACGTCGGCAGCGCCGAGCTGGCCGAGCGGTTCACGCAGATCGCGCAGGACGCCGCCGCGGCGACGTCCGGGCGCTGGTCCGACGAGCTGGCGGTCGTGACCGGCGCCAGCAAGGGCTCCATCGCGGCGGGCATCACCGCCGAGCTGCTGGCCGGCGGTGCGACGGTCGTCGCGACGACGTCCGGGCTCGACCCGGCCAAGCTCGCCTTCTTCAAGCAGCTGTACCGCAGCCACGCCGTCCACGGCGCCGCGCTGTGGATCGTGCCGGCCAACATGGCGTCCTTCTCCGACGTCGACGCACTGGTGGCCTGGATCAGCGACGAGCAGACGCAGACCCGGGCCGGGGCGACGACCGTGCTCAAGCCGGCCATGACGCCGACCCTGCTGTTCCCGTTCGCGGCGGGACGCGTCGCCGGTGACCTGACGGAGGCCGGCAGCCGCACCGAGGTCGACATGCGCATCCTGCTGTGGTCGGTCGAGCGCCTGATCGGCGCGCTGTCCGCGCACGGCCAGGACCACGACATCGACGCGAAGCTGCACGTCGTCCTGCCCGGCTCGCCCAACCGTGGCATGTTCGGCGGCGATGGCGGCTACGGCGAGGCCAAGGCGGCACTGGACGCCCTGGTCAGCCGCTGGTCGGCCGAGCGTACCTGGGGCGAGCGGGTCACCTTGGCCCACGCGATCATCGGCTGGGTGCGCGGCACCGGGCTGATGGGCGCCAACGATCCGCTGATCGAGGCCGTCGAGGCCGCGGGCGTCCGCACCTGGACGCCGCAGGACATGGCGGCGGCACTGCTGGAGACCTGCACCCCGTCGGCTCGTGCCGCGGCTCAGACCGAGCCGTTGACGGTCGACCTGACCGGTGGTCTGGGCGACACCCAGCTCGACATGCGGGCCCTGGCCGAGGGGCTGGAGCGGCCCGTGGCCGAGGCCCAGGACGAGGCCGGCACGATCGCGGCCCTCGCCCCGTCACCGGCCCAGCTCGACCGCGTCGAACAGCTCGCATGGGCCGCCGTCGACGCCCGTCCCGAGGACCTCGTGGTCATCGTCGGCGCCGGTGAGCTCGGGCCGTACGGCTCGGCGCGCACCCGCTTCGAGGCAGAGGTGTCCGACGAGCTGTCGGCCGCTGGCGTCCTCGAGCTGGCCTGGTCGACCGGCATGGTCAGCTGGGACGAGCAGGGCGGCGGCTGGTTCGACACCGCGACGCAGGACAAGGTGGACGAGGCCGATCTGGTCGAGCGGTACGAGGACGCGGTCCGCGAGGCCGTCGGCATCCGCCGCTACGTCGACGAGGGCGCGATGGTCGAGAACTCGGCCCCGCTGCTGACGTCGGTGTTCCTGGACCACGACCTCTCGTTCACGGTCGGCACCGAGGCCGAGGCACGTGCCCTGCGCGAGGCCGATCCCGAGCGCACCGTGATCTCGGCGGGCGCCGACGGCGACTGGACCGTGACCCGCAAGGCCGGCACCGAGATCCGGGTGCCGCGCCGCATGAAGCTGACCCGGACGGTCGGCGGACAGATCCCGACCGGGTTCGACCCGACGGTGTGGGGCGTCCCGGCGGAGATGGTCGAGTCGATCGACCGGGTCGCGCTGTGGAACCTGATCTGCACCGTCGACGCCTTCTTGTCCAGCGGCTTCACGCCGTCCGAGCTCATGCGCTGGGTGCACCCCGCGCTGGTCGCCAACACGCAGGGCACCGGCATGGGCGGGATGCAGTCCATGCAGTCGCTGTACATCGACACGCTGCTGGGCGAGAGCAAGGCCAACGACATCCTGCAGGAGGCGCTGCCCAACGTCATCGCGGCGCACGTCGTGCAGTCGTACGTCGGCTCCTACGGTGCGATGGTGCACCCGGTCGCGGCCTGCGCCACGACGGCCGTCTCGGTCGAGGAGGGTGTCGACAAGATCCGCCTCGGCAAGGCGCAGTTCGTGGTCTCCGGCGGCTTCGACGACCTGAGCATCGAGGGCATCGTCGGCTTCGCCGACATGTCGGCCACGGCGGACTCGGCGGCGATGCGCGACAAGGGCATCGAGGACCGGTACTTCAGCCGCGGCAACGACCGGCGCTACGGCGGATTCGTGGAGTCGCAGGGCGGCGGGACGATCCTGCTGGCCCGCGGCGACCTGGCCGCCCGGATGGGTCTGCCGGTGCTCGGGGTCGTGGCGTACGCCGGATCGTTCGCCGACGGCGTGCACACCTCGATCCCGGCCCCCGGCATCGGCGCACTGGCCGCCGGTCTCGGTGGTCAGCAGTCGGCGCTGGCGCGCGGCCTGGCCCAGGTCGGCCTGACCGCTGACGACGTGGCCGTCGTGTCCAAGCACGACACGTCGACCGGCGTCAACGAGCGCAACGAGTCCGAGCTGCACGAGCGACTGGCCTCGGCCATCGGCCGCAGCGACGGAAATCCGCTGTTCGTCATCTCGCAGAAGACCCTCACCGGTCACGCGAAGGGCGGCGCGGCTGCCTTCCAGATCATCGGCCTGTGCCAGGTGCTGTCCGGGGGAGTGGTTCCGCCGAACCGCAGCCTCGACTGCGTCATGGACGATCTGGCCGATCACGAGCACCTGGTGTGGCTGCGCGAGCCGCTGCCCACCGGTCAGCTCAAGGCCGGGCTCGTCACGAGCCTCGGCTTCGGTCACGTCGCCGGCCTGCTGGCGATCGTGCACCCCCAGGCATTCCTCGCGACCTTGCCGGCCGCGGACCGTGATGCGTACGCAGAGCGTGCGCAGGCCCGTGCCATCGAGGGCCGGATGCGGATCGTCCGGGCGATGTACGGGGGCCCCTCCCTGTACGAGCGCCCGGCCGACCGGCGTCTGGGCAGCGAGGGAGTGCGGACCCGGGAGGCAGGCATGCTCCTGGACCCGCAGGCACGACTCGGGGAGGACGGCGCCTACGACGGCGTCGCGTGCCGGTGACGGTCGTCGGCGTCGGTGTCGATCTGGTCCACGTTCCCTCCTTCGCGGACCAGCTGGCACGACCCGGCACCGGCTTCCACACCGGCTTCCTCCCCGGGGAGCGACGTGATGCGCGGAGTCGTCCCTCCGACTCCGCGCGTCACCTCGCGGTCCGCTGGGCCGCCAAGGAAGCGGTCATCAAGGCCTGGTCGGCGTCGATGTTCGGGGAGGCGCCGGTCATGTCCGAGCACGTCCACCACCTCATCGAGGTGGTCTCGGACGCCTGGGACCGTCCGAGCATCCGTCTGCACGGTGAGGTCGCCAAGCACCTGGACGGGCACGACGCCCAGGTGTCGCTGAGCCACGACGGCGACTACGCGATCGCCTACGTCGTGCTCATCCGCCGGTAGCGGGGCGCCGGGTCGATGGCCTCCAGGCCGTCGTGGGCCGCTGACAGCGGCGCACCGGCGATCGCGAGGGCGACGGCTCCCAGCACCTCGGCCCGCGCGCCGAGCTCACCGGCGACGACGGGGACCAGCGCCTCGTCCGTCGGCGGGACGCCGCGTCGCAGCGTCTCACCGATCCCGTCCAGCAATGCGGTCCCGGCCGCGGCGGTGCGGCCGCCGATCACCACGAGATCGGGATCCAGCATCGTGCACACCCCGGCCAGTGCGGTGCCCACGGCCCGTCCCGCGTCAGTGACGAGGCGCAGCGCCCCGGGATCGCCCGCGCGGCAGGCCGCCAGCACGTCGTCGAGCTCTGCCGCCTGGCCGCCGGGGCGTACCGGCATGGCCGAGACGAGGGCGCCGGCACCCGCCACGGTCTCCAGGCAGCCCCGGTTGCCGCAGCGGCACACCCGGCCGCCCGGCGCGACGACGACGTGGCCGAACTCGCCGGCGACGCCCTTGGCGCCGAAGTAGGGCCGGCCGTCCAGGAACAGACCTGCGCCGACCCCTTCGGCGAGCATGACGTAGACGAGGTTTCGCGTCGTCCGGGCCGCCCCGAAGAACCGCTCCGCCGTCGCGCCGAGGTTGGCGTCGTTGCCGACCTGCACCGGGACGCCGAGGCGCTGGCCGACGGCGTCGGCGACGTCGATGTCGTGCCAGGTCTCCAGCATGTCCGGCCCATGGTGGGGCAGGGTCGGAACGGGGGAGGAGATCGCCACGCCCGCGCCCAGCAGCTCCGCACGGGCGGTGCCGGCGTGGTCGAGCAGCTCGCTGGTGGCGTCCTCGACGAAGGACAGGGCCGCGTCGGCGCGGTGGTCGACGTCGAGGTCGACGAGCGTCTCGGCCAGGACCGTCCCGGCCAGATCGGCCAGTGCGAGCCGGATGCCGTCGTGGCGCAGGTGGATGCCGAGCACGGCGCCGCCGCTGGGCTCCAGCGTCAGCCGCGTGGGCGGACGACCGGTCTGGCCCGCCGGCGGGACGCCGCCACGATCGGTGCTCTCGGACAGGACGCCCTCTGCGAGCAGCTCGTTGACCAGGCTGCTGACGGTCGTGCGGGACAGCCCGGTGGCGCGCACGATGTCGACCCGGCTCGTGGCGTTGCCGGACTGGACCGCTCGCAGCACCAGCCCGCGGTTGCGGCGGCGCAGCGTCTCGAGGGATCCGGGAGCGTTCACGCGCGTCATGCTACTTCGGCCGGGGTGCGGATGAAGATGCTTCGAATTTCCGCGGAGTTAATCCTTGACGCGGATTAAGTACCCAACCTAGGTTCGAATGACGCCGCGGGGGCGTGACCATCAGGGCCATGTCACGGCGTCATCGAGGGGAAGCACCAGCATGAGACGACAAGTCCTGGCTGCCGCAGTGGTGGCCGCGCTATCGGGGACGGTGGCCTTCCAGGCCGTCACGACGGCCTCAACGGCATCGAGCTCGAACGACTCGCGTGATCCGATCTACCTGAACACCCGGTACTCGCCGGAGGAGCGCGCCGCCGACCTCGTGTCGCGCATGACGCTTCAGGAGAAGGCCAGCCAGATGAACAGCAGCCGGGCCGCGGCGATCCCGCGGCTGGGAGTCGCTGCGTACGGCTGGTGGAACGAGGCAGCCCACGGCGTCGCCCGCGAGCAGACCACCGACAACAGCAATCCGCCGATCCTGACCAACACGACGTCCTACCCCGTGTCGCTGTCGCTGGGCTCGACCTGGAACCCGCAGCTGATGTACGACGAGGCGAGCCTGATCGGCGACGAGGCCCGCGACGTCGTCCAGGAGAACCAGCGCGACCTCGACTTCTGGTCGCCGACCGTCAACCTGGGTCGCGACCCCCGCTGGGGACGCAATGACGAGACGTACAGCGAGGATCCGTACCTGACCACCGCGATCGCGTCCAAGTTCGTCAACGGCATGGAGGGCAAGGACGAGAACGGCAAGCTGCTGCGCTCGGGCCGGGGCTACCTGAAGACCGTCACGACGCTGAAGCACTTCGCGGCCAACAACAGCGAGTTCAACCGTCGCAACGGCTCCTCGGACATGGACGACCGCACGCTGCGCGAGTACTACACGGCGCAGTTCCGAGGCATCGTGAAGAAGTCGCAGCCGGGCTCGATCATGAGCTCGTACAACCGCGTCAACGGGACCCCGGCCGCGGCCGACGTCTACCTGATCGACACGCTGGCCCGCAAGACCTTCGGTTTCAAGGGCTACTTCACCTCCGACTGCGACGCGATCTACGAGATCCAGGCCGGGCACAAGTGGCAGCCGCCGGGATTCCCGCGGCCGCTGAACGAGATCGAGCGGCATGCGTTCGCCAACAGCGCCGGTGAGGACCTGGACTGCAACCAGGGCTATCACGACCAGTACAACTACGGGAACACCGTGCCGACCGCGGTCGCGCAGGGCATCACGACGCAGACGGGTCTGTACACCGAGAACGACGTCGACGTGTCGGTCGTCCGGCTGTTCACCGCCCGCATGCGCCTCGGTGAGTTCGACGACGAGTCGAGGGTCCCGTGGGTGCGTGAGGCCCGCAGGCGCCTCGCGCCCGGCACGTGGACCAACAGCGACGCCAACGGCGCCGTCACCCAGACGCCCGAGCGACTCGCGATGGCCCGCAAGGCCGCCGACGAGAGCCTCGTGCTGCTGAAGAACGACGCGGTGAAGGGATCGGGCAAGAAGGCCGGCACCCTCCTGCCGCTGCAGGTTCCCCGCAAGGGTGCGTACAAGGTCGCCGTCGTGGGGCCGTACGCCAACCCCGAGTCGATGTACCTCGGCGGCTACAGCAGCATCCAGGGTGCAGCCGGCAAGGCCAACCACGTCAACGGCTTCCAGGGCATCTCGAAGGCCGTCAAGGCCATCGACCCGCAGGCCACGGTGGACTACCTGCCGGGCCTCTCGGGCGATCACAACACGGTCATCGCGGAGGACGTCGCCAAGGTCAAGGGCTATGACGCCGTCGTGGTCTACGCCGGCACCGACAACAAGACCGCGGACGAGGACACCGACCGCAAGTCGCTGGCCCTGCCCGGTGCGCAGGCACAGCTCATCGAGCAGGTCGCTGCGGCCAACCCGCGCACGGTGGCCTACCTGGAGACGATGGGCCAGGTCGACGTCGAGTCGTTCAAGTCCGAGGTCCCCGCGATCCTGTGGAGCTCCTACAACGGTCAGCGCAAGGGTGAGGGCCTCGCCGATGTGCTGCTGGGCCGCCACAACCCGACCGGGCACCTCCCGTTCACGTGGTACCGCTCGGTCGACCAGCTGCCGGACATCGCCGACTACAACATCCGCCCCACCGCGACGACCCAGGGACGTACGTACCAGTACTTCACCGGCCCCGTGTCGTACGCATTCGGGCACGGTCTGGGCTACTCGTCCTTCCGCTACTCCAAGGTCCGGGTCGACCGGTCCTCGGTGGATGCCAACGGCCGCGTGACGGTCACCGCCAAGGCGACCAACACCGGTCGGGCGACCGGGACGGACGTCGTGCAGCTGTACGCGGCGACGCCCGACTCCAAGCCCTCGCTGGAGCGTCCGATCAAGCGGCTGGCCGGTTTCGACCGGGTCACGCTGAAGCCCGGGCGCAGCGCGACGGTGCGCATCAAGGTCAAGATCGCCGACCTGGCGTTCTACGACGAGGCGCGCAGCCGGTACGTCGTCGACCAGGGCCGGTACGACCTGCAGCTCGCGTCGTCGGCCAAGGACGTCCTGGGCCGCGCGACGACGCGGGTGCGAGGCACGCTCGACGCGGTTCCGTCCGTCGTCACGGCGAACCCGCACACGGCGAAGGACGCGGCGCGGGACATCCCGCAGCGGGTGTTCTTCACCAAGGGTGACGTGATCGACCCGCAGCTGACCGTCACGCTCAGCGACGACCGGATCTTCGGCCACGTCACGAAGGGCAAGAGCGTCGCCCTCCCGGCCGGCATGAGGGTGTCGTACCGCAGCAACCGTCCGGACGTCGTCGACGTCACGCGCCGCGGGGCCGTCAGGGCCACCGGCAAGGGCGTCGCGACGGTCACCGCCACGGTCCGCTACCACGGAAGGAGCAGCACCGGCACCTTCGTGGTGCACGTGGGCTAGCGCCCGCAGCCGGACGGCCCGTGACGGTTTACCACGGTCCCTCCGCAAACCGCGTCCGCCCGAGGGAAATTTCCCTCGGGCGGACGTGGTTTGCCGCGGGTGGACGAGCAGGCGTCAGACGATCGTCGTCCTGTTGCGGCGATAGAGCCTGCGGGACCGTTCCCGTCCCTGCTCGATCCGGGCGGCGGTCGCCGCCTGGCGAGCCGCCGACATCTCTGCCCACGTCCATCGCGTCATGCCGAGCTGCTGATCCCGAACGAGGTCCTCGCGTGCCTTCTCGTCGGTCAGCACCTGGCCCACGTCGGAGACGTACGGGTTGAGGCGCCCGTACTTGACGAGTCCGTCGAACTCGCCGGTGTGGCAGTCGTCGATCCAGGCGAAGTCGGTGCGTGCGATCAGGCGCCCGTCCGGGCCGACGATCTCGCGTTGGAGCTCGGGATGCGGGATCCGGTGGCGCCACATCATGTGGAGCGAACGGACCTCGCCCACGGTCTCGAGCCGCGGGTCCGCCATGCGGATCGCGAGCCGTGCCGTGCGGGTGCCGGGCCAGTGGTCGAAGCGGTGGCCGTCCTCCTCGAGGTCGGCGTGCGAGACCTCGCCCGTCCGCATCGCCGAGGTCGCCAGCACCATGCCGGTCTCGAGCGGCGACAAGCTGCACGCCTCGAACACCGCGCGCTTCGGGGAGCTGACGAGGCGCCCTCCGACGGTGACGACGTCGTCCCGGTCGTCATCCACCACGCCTTCGTGGAAGACGACCCCGGCCTCGCGCCGGCCGCGGCGACGGTCCAGGCGGGTGACGTGGACGTCCCTGAGGTCAGCGCCGTACAGATCGAATCCGAGCAGCGCTGCCGCGGACTGATGCGTCGCCACGACCTGAGGACCGAGCTTGTCGAGGATGGACCGTGTGATGACCGCGTGCTGCTGGGACTCGGTCATCAGGTCCCACCCGCGCTGAGGGACGTACGTGCCGTGACGGACCCGGCGCAGGACGCCGGCGCGCATGGCCTGCCGGATCATGGCATCGCTGTAACCGAGGTCGTTCAGCTGGTGCCGCATCAGGTAGCCGCCGTTCGCCTCGGCGATGACAGTGAGATCGTCCATGGGGCCACGGTGGGCGATCGCAGGCCGGCTGCGCCGGTGACGGCGTACGTCCTGTGGACGGCTCGATCCATTCTCCGACCTGGGGATGACGCATCCGCCCAGGGCAAACCACGTCCCCCCACCGGAGATTTGCCACGGGCGGACGCGGTTTGCGGAGGGACCGTGGTAAACCGCCTCCCGGGGTCAGGTGCGTTCGGCGCTGAGGAGGTAGGCGGCGAGGAGGCGCTTGAGCTCGATGATCGACTCGCTGTGCTCCTGGCCGTCGCGGATCGAGAAGTTCAGCATCGAGTACACGACGTGGACGAGCACCTCGGCCATGATGGTGCGTCGTTCGCGGGGGGTGCCGGGGGTCAGTGGTGCCAGGGCGCGGGCCACCTCGCCGGCGAGCTCGCGCTCCGTGACGGCCGCGGTCGCCCGGGTGGCAGGCGTGGACTGCACCGCGAGCCACACGGCCCGGCGCGACGGATCATTGACCCACAGCGCCGCCATGTGGTCGATGAACCGGTCCAGGAACTTGAGCCAGTCCAGCGACGGGATCGCCTCGGCGAAGCTGTGCAGCTCCTGACGGACCGCGACGGCGTCCACCCGGTCGAGCTCGCACACGATCACGTACTTGTTCTGGAAGAACTGGTACAGCGTGCCGATCGGGAGCTCCGCCCGGTGGGCGACCTCCTCGCAGGTGAACGACTCGAAGCCGACCTCGAGCAGCAGCTCGCGGGCCACCAGCAGCAGGTGGTCGAACTTCTTGTGGCTGCGCTCCTGGGTCGGGCGGCGCCGGGGTTCGAGGATCTCGGCCGTCACGGGCGCCACCCTAGCGTGAAGCGGCCAGTCCTGCGTCGATCAAGGGCACGATCATGTCCCCGATGCCGTCGAACCCGGTTCCCACGGTCTGCCCGTGGGAGTGCCGGTAGTGGATGCCCTCGAGGATCACGGCGAGCTTGAAGAAGGCCAGCGACTGGTGGTAGCCGATGTCGCTGACGTCCCTGCCGGAGCCCGCGGCATATCGCTCGATGGTCTCGTCCCGGTTCAGGTAGCCGGGCGCGCGAGGGGCGTCCGTCACCACGGCGCCGCCGCCGTCCGTGGCCGTCTCGCCCAGCTGCTGGTAGGCCAGCATCAGGGCGACGTCGCTGAGCGGATCGCCCAGCGTGCTCATCTCCCAGTCCAGGACCGCGGTGACCTGGTCCTGGTCGTCGACCAGCACGTTGTCGAGACGGAAGTCGCCGTGCACGATCGTCCCGTCGCCGGACTCGGGGACGTTCGCGTCCAGATGGGCCACGAGCTCGTCCATGCCGGGCAGCTCGCGGCTCGTGGACGCCGCCAGCTGCTTCTTCCAGCGCGAGACCTGGCGCCCGATGTAGCCATCGGGACGTCCGAACTCGCCCAGCCCCACCGCGCGGTAGTCGACCGCGTGCAGGTCCACGAGCGTGTCGACCATCCGGCCGGTGATGTCGCGGGTGCGCTGCTCGCCGAGCTTCTCCAGCTGCGCGGCGCGGGCGTACGGCGTGCCGTCGACCCGTTCCATGACGTAGAACGGGGCGCCGATGACCTCGGTGTCCTCGCACAGCGCCACCATGGGCGGGACGGGGACGTCGGTCGGCGCGAGCGCCGCCATGACGCGGTACTCGCGCGCCATGTCGTGGGCGGTCGCGAGCACGTGCCCCAGGGGTGGACGCCGCACCACGTAGTCGTGCGTCCCGTCCGTGACCAGATAGGTCAGGTTGGACTTGCCGCCGGTGATCAAGGACGCGTCGAGCGGGCCGCTGACGGCATCGGGGGCGACGGAGGCCAGCCAGCGTCCGACGGCTGCGGTGTCCAGGCCCTGGGGATCGGTGCTCATGTCAGTCCTTCGGCCCGCCGGCGACGTAGATGACCTGGCCGGACACGAAGCCGGCACCCTCGCTGACCAGGAAGGAGGCGGTGTGCGCGATGTCCTCCGGCTGGCCGACGCGCTGGACCGGGATCTGGTCGGCGCTGAACTTGATGAAGTCGTCGAACGGCACCTTCATGCGCTCGGCGGTCGCCGCGGTCATGTCGGTCTGGATGAAGCCCGGAGCGATGGCGTTGGCGGTGATGCCGAACTTGCCCAGCTCGATCGCCAGCGTCTTGGTGAAGCCCTGCAGGCCGGCCTTGGCCGCCGAGTAGTTGGCCTGGCCACGGTTGCCGAGCGCCGAGGTGCTGGACAGGTTGACGATGCGACCGTAGCCCGCCTCGGTCATGTGCTTCTGGGCGTACTTGGTCATCAGGAACGAGCCGCGCAGGTGCACGCCCATCACCAGGTCCCAGTCCTCGACCGTCATCTTGAACAGCAGGTTGTCGCGGAGGATGCCGGCGTTGTTGACCAGCACCGTGGGGGCGCCGAGCTCGGCGGCGATGCGCTCGATGGCTGCCTTGACCTGCTCCTCGTTGCTGACGTCGGCGCCGACGGCGAGCGCGGTGCCGCCGGCGGACGTGATGGCGTCGACGGTCGCGGCGCACGACGACTCGTCGAGGTCGACGACGGCGATCTGGAAGCCGTCGGAGGCCAGGCGCTGCGCCACGGCTGCACCGATGCCGCGGGCGGCTCCGGTCACGATGGCGGTACGGGGTTCGGTCACGGTGTTCTCCTCGAGGGCGCGCGATCTAAGCGCTTGCTTAGTAGGACGTTCCGAACGTTATCGCACGATGGGCGCGGGGGCGAGGTTCTGCGACGCGCGGATCAGCAAAATATGAGGGATTCCTCATCTTTGTGTATAGTTGAGGAAAACCTCATGTTTAGGAGTTCGTGTGTCGAAGCTCGATCGCCCCGTGGTCGCCGAGACCACCGCACCGACCGGCCAGCGCACGGTGCTCACGCAGCGCCGTGAGGACCGGTTCGCCCGCGTCGAGCCGAAGGGCAAGCGCGTCCACACCGCGCGTGAGCGCGCCGAGATGCTCGTCGACGAGGGCTCCTTCGTCGAGATGACGCCGATGCGCTCGGCCGGGGCGGGCACCGGCAGCGGTGTCGTCGCCGGGTGGGGGACGACCGACGGCCACTCCGTCGTCGTGGTCTCGCACGATGCCGCCGTCGCCTCAGGTGCGATCGGTGCGGTCATGGCCGAGAGCATCCAGAAGGCCCAGCGGTTCGCGATCGACAAGGGCTACCCGATCGTCTACATCAACGACTCGGGCGGAGCCCGCATCCACGACGGCATCTTCGCGCTGCACGGATGCGGCGGGATCTTCGCGCTGAACATCGAGGCGCAGAGCCGCATCCCGCAGATCTCGCTGATCCTGGGGCCGTGCGCGGGCGCCGCGGCGTACTCGCCGGCCCTCACGGACTGGACGATCATGGTCAAGGAGCAGGGACAGATGTTCCTGACCGGGCCCGACATCGTCAAGGCCGCGACGGGCGAGGACGCCACTGCCGAGGACATCGGTGGTTCCGCGCTGCACACCAAGGTCAGCGGTGTCGCGCATCTCGAGGTCGACAGCGAGCAGGAGGCGTTCTACGCGACCCGCCTGCTGCTGTCGTTCCTGCCCACCCACAAGGGTGGAGCGCAGAAGCGCCACGACCCCGTGCCGGCCAATCCCGGTGCCGCCGCGGCGCTGCCGACCCTCGTCCCGGAGAAGTCCAGCGTCGTGTTCGACATGAACAAGCTGCTCGACGGGGTGCTGGACAACGGCGCCCGGCTCGAGCTGATGCCCGAGCACGCGCCGAGCATCCTGACCCTGTTCGCCCGGCTCGACGGTCACGCCGTCGGCGTCCTGGCCAACCAGCCCAATGCCCGCGGCGGGATCCTGGACTCCAAGGCGTCGGTCAAGGCCGCCCGCTTCGTGGAGTTCTGCGGCCGCTTCGATCTTCCCGTCCTCACATTCGTCGACGTGCCGGGCTTCCTGCCGGGCACCGTCGAGGAGGGGCGAGGCGTCATCACGCATGGCGCCAAGCTCCTCAAGGCGTACGTCGAGACCAAGAGCCCCAAGCTCACGGTCGTGGTGCGCAAGTCGTACGGCGGCGCGTACATCGCGATGGGATCGGCGTCGCTCGGTGCCGACGCCAACTGGGCGTGGTCGAACTCCGAGATCGCCGTGATGGGTCCCGGCGGGGCCGTCGCGCTGCTGCACCGGCGCGCCCTCAAGGAGGCCGAGGAGCCGACCGTCCTGCGTGACCAGCTGGCCGCCGTGTACCGCGAGGAGGTCGCCCGTCCGTATCTCGCTGCGGAGGCCGGCATCGTCGACGACGTCATCCACCCCGAGGAGACCCGCGAGCGCATGGTCGCCGCGATGCGCATGCTGACCCACGGATCGGCGGTCTGATGCACACCGCACGGGCCGAGATCGTCTCGAACGTCTGGAAGATCGTCGCCCGTGAGGGTGACCAGGTGGGGCCCGGGGACACTCTGGCCATCCTGGAGTCGATGAAGATGGAGATCCCGCTGGTCGCGCAGGTGGGCGGCCACGTCAGCAAGATCCTGGTCGAGCTCGGCCAGATCGTCCAGGAGGGCGATCCGGTCGTCGAGATCGACGAGACCGCCAGCGCCTGAGCGGTGTCTGCCATCATCGGCGGGTGCCAATCACCGACGCCGTCGTCCATGAGATCGCGATGCGCTGGGCGGACATCGACTCGCTCAACCACGTCAACAATGTGGTGTACGTCGACTACGCGTCCGAGGCGCGGGCCGTGCTGGGGGAGGCTGTGGCCGACGCCCCGGTCCGGAGCATGTCCGTCCGGTTCCTGCAGCCGCTCCTGCTGAGCAGGGAGCCGGTGGCGGTCGCCTCCGCCGTCGACGGCGCCACGGTGACGCAGCAGATCCGCCGCCGCGGTTCCGACGCCGTGTTCGCCGAGATCCGGACCGAGCTCGGCGCGCTCCGGCCGATTCCGCCGCACCCGGCCGGCGGGATGCCCTTCGCGATGGCGGTCCGCCGCAGCGACCTGGACCAGAGCGGGAACGTCAGCCTGCCGAAGCTGTTCCAGCTCGTCCAGGAGCTTCGCATCCTGTTCGTCTCCGAGCAGGTGCAGCAGATGCAGGCCGGGCGCTTCGTGGTCGGGACCGTGGCCGTCGAGCAGGCCCGACCGGTGCCGTGGCGCGCCGAGCCGTACGCCGCACGAGCCCGGCTCACCCGGGTCGGAGCGGGCTCGATCACGATCGAGTCCGAGATCCTCGACGAGGACGCCGTGCTGGTGCGCTCGACCTCGGTGATGGTGGGCTTCGACGCCCAGCACCAGCGGTCACGCCGCCTGGACGATGACGAGCGGGCGATCTTCGAGGCGACCCTCGACGCCTCCTGACCATCCGGTGGGACGGGAAAATCTGGTTTCGTCCGGGGGACAGGAAAATCTGGTCTCGTCGGCACCGTCGCTGACAGGACCAGATTGTCTGGTCGAAAACCGGCGCGGCGGACGGAACCAGATTCTCTCGTCCAACCCCGGGCGGGGTCAGCCCGGCGCGTTCACCATGAACTGGGCGGCGTGCTGGACGTAGGCCCAGAACTGCGCATCGTGCTCGGGGGAGAGGTCGGCCTTGTCCAGGGCGGCGCGGAAGTGCTTGAGCCAGTGGTCGCGGGCCCGTTCGTCGACGACGAAGGACACGTGCCGCATCCGCAGGCGCGGGTGCCCGCGCTGCTCGGAGTAGGTCGTCGGTCCGCCCCAGTACTGCTCGAGGAACATCGTGAACCGGTGCGCCGCGGCGGCGAGGTCCTCCTCGGGGTACATCGGGCGCAGCACCTCGTCCTCGGCGACGCCCTCGTAGAACGTGTCCACGATCGCCTTGATCGTGTCGTGACCACCGATCGCGTCGTAGAACGTCTGCTCGGTCTGGGTCATGACTTGGCGTCCTCCACCTGGATCGTCGGGAACGTCGTCGGGATGCGGATCCCGGCGCGGTCGAACTCGGCCTTGATGCGGCGCCGCATCGCGCGAGCCACCAGCCACTGCTGGGCGGGTGCGGTCTTCAGCACGACACGGACCACGATGCCATCCTTGTCGAACCGCTCGACGCCCCACACCTCAGGGGCCTCGATGATGACGTCGTGGAACTGCGGCTCCTCGTAGGTCGACGTCGCGACGTCCTGCAGGATCGCCTGGACCCGGTCGAGATCGGTCTCGTACGACACCGTGATGTCCAGGACGGTGCGCGCCCAGTTCTGGCTCTGGTTGCCGACCCGCAGGATCTCACCGTTGCGGACGTACCAGACCGTGCCGTTGACGTCGCGCAGCCGCGTGACCCGCAGGCCGACGGCCTCGACCGTCCCCTCGGCCTCGCCGAGGTCGACCGAGTCGCCCACGCCGTACTGGTCCTCCAGGATCATGAAGATGCCGGACAGGAAGTCCTTGACCAGGTTCTGTGCGCCGAAGCCGAGGGCCACGCCGACGATGCCGGCGCTGGCGATGATCGGTGCGATGTTGATGCCGAGCTTGGCCAGCACGCTGACCGTCACGATCGCGAAGATGACTCCGGTCGCAAAGCTCTTGAGCAGTGAGCCCATCGTCGCCGCGCGCTGCTGACGGCGGGCGTGGACGGCGGGGCGCCGGTCGGCCAGGAACTCGCCGGCGCGGCTGTTGGCGATGACGCCGGGCACGGCACCCTTGCCCGCCCGTGTGACGAGTCGGTCGATCGCCCGGCAGACGAACCAGCGGAACAGCAGGCCGAGGACGATGACCAGCACGATGCTGCCCGGTGTCGCGACGAACCATTCGTAGGCCTTGCCCTCGGGCAGCTTCCAGTTGATGTCGAGGTGAGGCATTGCCCCAGCCTACGGGTGGCTACGATGGGGCCCATGAAGACTCCTGCTCGCGTGCTCGGACTCGTGCTCGCCACCGTCGTGACGTTCATCGCCGGCTCGGGCGCGGCCTTCGCCGACGCCCCCACGGGATCGGCGTGGCCCAAGGGAGACGGTCGCAGCGACCTCGACAACTGGCTGCTGTTCGGCGGCGGCACGGTGGGCCTGTTCATCGTCATCTCGCTGTTCGGCCTGCTGACCGCGCGTCGCAACTTCGTCCCGCCGGCGCCCGGCGCCCACGTCGCCACCACGAGCGACAACAGCCCCGCCCACCACTGAGGGCGGACGGGGCCGTGACGGCTCCGATGGGCGACGCGGTCAGCGCGGCGCCATGCGCAGTGCGCCGTCCATCCGGATGGTCTCGCCGTTGAGGTAGTCGTGATCGATGATCATGCCCACGAGCTTGGCGTACTCGGCCGGCTCGCACAGCCGCTGCGGGAACGGGACGCCGGCGGCCAGACCCGCGCGGATCTCCTCGCTGACGGTCGCGAGCATCGGGGTGTTGACGATGCCCGGGGCGATCGTGCAGACCCGGATGCCGTACTGGGCCAGGTCGCGCGCAGCGGGCAGCGTCATGCCCACGATGCCGCCCTTGGACGAGGAGTAGGCGACCTGCCCGATCTGGCCGTCGAAGGCGGCGATCGAGGCGGTGTTGACGATCACGCCCCGCTGGCCGTTCTCGTCGGCCTCGGTCCGGGCGATGGCCTCGGAGGCCAGGGCCAGCACCGTGAAGCTGCCGACCAGGTTGATCTGCACGATCTTGGCGTACAGGCCCAGGTCGTGGACGCCCTTGCGGCCCAGGATGCGGGCCGAGGGGCCGATGCCGGCGCAGTTGACGACCGAGCGCAGCGGAGCGGCCTCGGCGGCGGTCGCGACCGCTGAGCGCACCTGCTCCTCGTCAGTCACGTCGGCGGCGACGTAGGTGACGCCGTCGATGGCCGGCGCCTGCTCGATCGAGCCGGGCAGGTCCAGGGCGAAGACCGACGCGCCCTGCTGGGCGAGATGGGCGGCCGTGGCTGCGCCGAGGCCGGAGGCTCCGCCGGTGACGATCGCGGCGGTGTCGTTGAGCTGCATGCTTCTCCTGTGGGTGGGACGGGTCAGCGCGCGAGGTTGCGGCTGATGACGAGTCGTTGGATCTGGTTGGTGCCCTCGAAGATCTGCATGACCTTCGCCTCGCGCATGAAGCGCTCGACCGGGAAGTCCTTGGTGTAGCCGGCTCCGCCGAGCACCTGCACGGCGTCGGTGGTGACCTTCATGGCGTTGTCGGTGCACACCATCTTGGCGATCGACGCCTGGCGTGAGAACGGCAGCCCGGCGTCCTTGCGGCGCGCCGCGGCCAGATAGGTCGCCCGGGCGGACTCGACCGCGGCGGCCATGTCGGCCAGCAGGAAGCCGAGGCCCTGGTGGTCGATGATCCGGCTGCCGAACGTCTCGCGCTCCTTGGCGTAGGCGATCGCGACGTCGAGTGCCTCCTGGGCCAGGCCGGTCGCGACCGCGGCGATGCCCAGCCGTCCGGAGTCCAGGCCCGCGAGCGCGATGGGCAGGCCCTGTCCCTCGGCGCCGAGGCGCCGTTCGGCGGGGACGTGGACGTCGTCGAACAGCATCGTGGCCGTCGTCGAGCCCATCAGGCCCATCTTGTCCTCGGGGGTGTCGGCGGTCAGGCCGGGGGAGTCGGCCGGCACCAGGAAGCAGGAGATACCGCGGCCGCCGCCTCGTCCTGAGCCTGTCGAAGGGTCCTCGGACGTGCGGGCCATCACCTTGTAGAAGTCGGCCTGGCCGCCGTGGGTCGTCCACGCCTTCGCCCCGCTGATGACGTACTCGTCGCCGGAGCGGACGGCCTTGGTGCGCATCGCGGCCGGATCGGAGCCGGCGTGGGCCTCGGACAGGCAGTAGGCGCCCAGCTGCTCCCCGGACAGCATGCCCGGCAGCCACTGCTGCCTCTGCTCCTCGGTGCCGGCGGTGAACAGCCCGAAGCACGACAGGGCGTGGACGCTGACGCCGACCCCCACGCTCGCGGACGCCGAGGCGATCTCTTCCAGCGCCTGCAGGTAGACCTCGTACGACTGACCGCCGCCGCCGTACTCCTCCGGGTACGGCAGGCTCAGCAGCCCCGCGCGTCCGAGCGTCCGGAAGACCTCGCGGGGGAATCGGCCGCTGGCCTCGATCTCGGCGACCGCGGGACGCAGCTCCTTGTCGACGATGCTGCGGGTCAGCTCGATCAGGTCCTGCGACTCCTCGGTGGGCATGAGCCGTTCGGCGGGCATGGCGTCCTCCTGCGTCGGTGTACGAAGCACTGTACTGCAGGACGCGCTCTGGTACCGTGGCGCCATGACCGACCGCGCGACGACGACCGCGTCACGCACCGCGGTGCTGCGCGAGGAGATCATCGCCATTGTCCTGGCCGAGGGATTCGCCGATCTGCGCCTGTCGTCGCTCGCCGCACGACTCAGCTGCTCCAAGTCGACGCTGTACGCGATCGCGCCCAGCAAGGAGCAGCTGCTGGTCTCGGTGGTGCGGTCGTTCTTCCGCACCGCCACCGAGCGGGTCGAGGCGTCGCTGGCCGAGGCCACGGCGCCGGTCGAGCGCATCGCGGTCTACCTGCAGGCGATCGCCGCCGAGCTCGCACCGGCCTCGGACCGGTTCTTCGCCGACGTGGACGCGTTCGCGCCGGCCCGCGAGATCTACCGCGACAACACCCGCGCCGCGGCGCGCCGGGTGCAGGCCCTGGTCGAGCAGGCCGATCCGTCGGCGGACGCGCGCTTCATCGGTGCCGTGGCCGGGCAGGTCATGGAGTCGATCCACCGCGGCGACATCCGGGCCTCGACCGGCCTCGACGACTCGGCGGCCTACCGGTCCCTCGCCGAGCTGATCGTCGCCAGGCTCTCGGGCAGCGCGGCGTGACCACGACGCAGGAGGTCCCCACGCTGCTGGTCGTCGTCCCGGTGGCCGCGGTGACGCTCGGGCTGATGACGTGGCTGCTGCACCGCCGCGCGGGTGTCACCGTGCCGCGCCTTGCCGTGGCCGTCGTCGCCGCGGTCTACGTCGCCGGCATCGTCGCCAACACGCTGCTGCCGTTCCGCCTCGGCGCCACCGGCCCCAGCCCGTCGTGGACGGTCTTCCTGGACCTGGTGCCGCTGGCCGACGTCGAGCAGGGGGACGTGCTGCAGAACGTGGTGGTGTTCCTGCCGCTGGGCTGGCTGCTGGCCCTCGTGCTGGGCGTCGACTCCGCGGTGCGCGTCGTGCTCGGCGGTCTCCTGCTCAGCCTGGCCATGGAGGCGGTCCAGCTCGGCAACGCGGTCACCGGCCACGGCGGGCACGTCGCCGATGTCGATGACCTGTGGGCCAACACGGTCGGCGGCGCGCTCGGGTACGGCCTGTTCCGGCTGGTCGTGCTGGTGCCGCCCCTCGGACGGCTGGCGGCGGCGGCCACGTGGCCGGCCCCCGGGCGGGAGCGCCGGCTCACCGCTCGCCGAGCACGTCGCGCATCGGCGGACGCTCGGCGGTGGTGACGGTCCGCTCGGACATCTGCATCCGGCTGCCGACGCGGGCGAAGACCACGGCCGTGCTCTCGACGACGCCCGGCCCGTCGGGCTCGGCGCGCAGGTCGAAGGCGGCCCGGACGTGCTGCGTCATGGCGCTGAGCGCGGCGAGGTCCTGGTGCCGGTGGCGGCGCAGCCCGAGGTCGACCTGCGCCATCGCCGCCAGCCCTTCGCGGCGCTCCACGTCGATCATCAGGCCGATGTCGACGCCGTAGTGCGACACGAACGGGATCGAGCGCAGCACGTCGGCGCGGAATGCGCACTCACCGGCCAGCGGCTGGACGAATCCGGCGAGCCGGGGTGCGCGCTCCAGGATCAGCGGCCGTGCGACGAGCTCGGTGACCCGTCCGCCGCCGGAGGAGCGCGGGGGACCCGATGACCACGGCCGGTCGTAGAAGGCCTTCACGAAGGCGAGGTCCTCCTCGAGCAGCAGCGGCCCCACGAGCCCGGTCACGAAGTCGGCGGTGAAGTCCTCGACGTCGGCGTCCAGGTAGACGCCGATGTCGCCGGACATCACCGCGAGCGCCTTCCACATCGCCTCGCCCTTGCCGGGCCGGCCGCCGAGCTCGGGCAGCAGGTCGTCGACGTGGAACACCTGGGCGCCGGCGTCGCGCGCGATCGCGGCGGTGTCGTCGGCGGAGTGCGAGTCGATCACGATGATCTCGTCGACGAGTGCACACTGCTGCATCAGCTCCGTGCGCAACGTCGTCACGATCGGGCCGATCGTGGCCGCCTCGTCCTTGGCCGGGATGAGCACGCTGATGCCGCGCCCGCCCTTGGCCGCGACGAGCGTCGCGGCGTCGAACTGGTCGGCCCGGTACGTGTGGGTGTCGAACCACGTCGAGACGTCCACCTGCTCAGGCAAGGCCGCGCACCACCCGGGCCGGGGGCCGGTCGCCGCGGATGCTGGCGGCCATCTCCAGGACCCGCCGCGTCGCGACGACGTCATGCGACCGGAACACCGCCGCGCCCGCACGTGCCGCGATCGCCGTCGCCGCGAGCGTCCCCTCGTGCCGCTGGTCGACCGGCTGCCCGAGCGTCTCGCCGATGAAGTCCTTGTTCGACAGCGCCATCAGCACCGGCCAACCGGTGGCGACCAGCTCGTCGACGCGGCGCAGCAGCTCGAGCCCGTGCCAGGTGTTCTTGCCGAAGTCGTGCGTCGGGTCGATCAGGATGCCCGCGCGGGGCACGCCACGCGCGACCAGGTCGTCCGCGGCGCGGGTCGTCTGGGCGATGACGTCCTGCACGATGTCGTCGTAGTGCACCCGGTGCGGACGCGTGCGCGGCACCGCGCCGCCGGTGTGCGAGCACACGTAGCCGCAGCCGAACTCGGCGGCGACGTCGGAGAGCTCCGGATCGGCGCCGGCCCAGGTGTCGTTGATGATGTCGGCGCCCGCATCGGCGCACCGGCGGCCGACGTCCGCGCGCCAGGTGTCGATGCTGATCAGGACATCCGGGAACTCCTGGCGGATCGCCGCCACGAAGGGCACCGTCCGACGGATCTCCTCGGTGACGTCCACCTCCGAGCCGGGTCCGGCCTTGACGCCGCCGACGTCGATGATGTCGGCGCCGTCGGCGACGGCCGCCCGCACGGCGGTGCGGGCGGCCTCGTCGGCGAAGGTCGCGCCCCGGTCGAAGAACGAGTCGGGTGTGCGGTTCACGATGGCCATGACCAGCGCACGGTCACTGGTGACCCTCCGGCCCCTGAACGTGAGGTCGACGGTCATGGGATCGAGTGTGTCAGAAGGCTGCCTGCGCCCTGAGGGCACGAGCCAGGTCGTCACGTCCCTCGGACACGTAGCGCTTCGCGGCGGGATTGGCCGACGTCGACTCGAGCCATGCGTCGACCTTGTCGAGCGTCGCCTGCGACGGGTTCGCCAGCGGGAACAGGTTGATCAGCGCGACCTGCCCGATCCAGACGCCCATGTCGTCGATGATCGTCGCGGCCATCTCCAGGTAGCGGTCGACGAACGGCTCGAGCACATCGGCCTGACCGGACACCTGGAAGGCGCCGGCGGTCTGCCGACGGGTCTCGTTGGGCGTCGAGGGGTCGACCGCCGCAGCCTGCCACGCGGCCTCCTTGGCCTCTGCGGTCGGACGGATGGCGCGCGCCGCCGCGGCCCGCTCCTTGCCCGAGATCGTGTTGTCGGCCTCGAGCGTCGCGGCGATCTCGGCCTCGTCGGCGTCACCCAGGCGGGCCAGGGCCGTGACCAGGCTCCAGCGCAGGTCGGTGTCGACCGTGAGCCCGTCGAGGCTCCCGCCGAGGATCTCCCGCAGGCGAGCCGGGTCGGACGATGCGGATGCCAGCGCCCGGACCAGCGCCAGCTGGTGGTCGCTGCCCGGCTCGGCGGCCTCGACCAGCTCGTTCAGGCCGGCCTCCCAGCGCCGCGCCAGGGCGGGCCGCGCCTCGTCGGACGTGTACAGGTTGACAGCGCCGTTGCCCTGGCGCAGCAGCGAGCCGACGGCCGTCAGGTCGGTCTCGGAGCCCACGCCGGCCAGGACCAGTGTGACGAAGTCCGATCCGGACAGCTCGGCGTCGCGGGTCATGTCCCACGCCGATCCCCAGCACAGGGCGCGGGGGAGCGACTCCTCGAACGTGGCGATGCTGTCGACCAGCGTCGCGAACGAGCGCTCGTCGAGGCGGATCTTGGCGTAGGTGAGGTCGTCGTCGTTGAGCAGCACCAGATCGGGCTGGCGGTGACCGATCAGCTCGGGGATCTGCGTCGACGCCCCGTGGACGTCGGTCTCGATGCGCTCGGTGCGCACGAGCTTGCCTTCGACGCGGTCGTACAGGCCGATCGCGATGCGGTGCCGGCGCAGGGTCGGGTACGCCTCGATCGCGGTCTGCTCGACCGAGAAGGACGTGAAGACACCCTCGTCGTTGGTCTCGAAGACCGCCCGCAGCGTGTTCACGCCGGACGTCTGCAGCCACTCCTTGCTCCAGTCGCCCAGCTCACGGCCGGAGGCCGCCTCGAGCTCGACCAGCAGGTCGGACAGCTGCGTGTTGCCGTAGGCGTGCTTGTCGAAGTAGGCGCGCAGACCGGCGAAGAAGTCCTTCTCACCGACCCAGGCCACGAGCTGCTTGAGGGCGGAGGCGCCCTTGGCGTAGGTGATGCCGTCGAAGTTGGCCTCGACCGCGTGCAGGTCGTAGTTGTCGGCCGCGATGGGGTGCGTCGAGGGCAGCTGGTCCTGGCGGTAGGCCCAGTTCTTGCGGGCATTGGTGAAGCTCGTCCACGCATCGGTGAACCGGGTGGCGTTGCTCGAGGCGTGCGAGGCGGCGAACTCCGCGAACGACTCGTTGAGCCACAGGTCGTCCCACCACTTCATGGTCACGAGATCGCCGAACCACATGTGGGCCATCTCGTGCAGGATCGTGTTGGCGCGGCTCTCGTAGGCCGCGACGGTCTGGCGGCTGCGGAAGATCATCTCGTCGCGGAACGTCACCGCGCCGGCATTCTCCATCGCGCCCATGTTGTACTCCGGCACGAACAGCTGGTCGTACTTGCCGAACGGGTAGGCCATCTCGAAGGCGCCCTCGAAGAACTCGAAGCCCTGCTTGGTGATCAAGAAGATGTCGTCGGCGTCGAGGAACTCACGCACCGACTGGCGGCAGAAGATGCCGAGCGGGATCTCGTCGTAGGCGCCCTGGTACGAGTCGGTGACCGAGACGTAGTCGCCGGCGATCAGCGCCGTGATGTAGGTCGACATCTTCTTGGTGGGTGCGAAGTGCCAGGTGGACGTGCCCTCGGCGGCCGGCTCCGGCTCGGGGGTGGGGGAGTTGGACACCACGGCCCAGTGCGACGGCGCGGTGACGTGGAAGACGAACGTCGCCTTCAGGTCGGGCTGCTCGAACGTCGCGAACACCCGGCGGGCATCGGGCACCTCGAACTGCGTGTAGAGGTAGACCTTGCCGTCCGACGGGTCGACGAAGCGGTGCAGGCCCTCGCCCGAGTGCGAGTACGGCAGGGTCGCGGCGACGACCAGCTCGTTGGTCTCGGCCAGGTCGGTCAGCGCGATGCGGTGATCGGCGTAGGCCGAGACGTCGACGTCCTGGCCGTTCAGCGTGATCGAGGAGATGTCACCGTCGACCAGGTCGACGAATGTCGACGCGCCGGGTGTGGCGCCGAAGGCGATCGTCGTGACCGAGCCGAAGTGGGACTCGGAGTCGAGGGTGAGGTCGAGCTGCACGTCGTACGTCTGGGTGGAGACGACGGCTGCGCGCTCGCTGGCTTCTTCGCGGGTGAGATTGGTACCAGGCATGTCTTCATGCTTTCACGGGGTCGGTGAGTGGGCGAGGCGGGTGATCAGGCCCATCTCGGGCAGGATGGGGGCATGCACATCCCGTTCGCGCAGTCCGAACGTTCGACCGTGGGCATCGAGTGGGAGCTCGCGCTGGTCGACGCCGACTCCGGTGACCTGCGACAGGTGGCGCAGACGGTCCTCGAGGCGGTGAAGCCCGCCGACGCCGAGCAGCACCCGCACATCCGCCAGGAGCTGCTGCTCAACACCGTCGAGGTCGTCTCGGGCGTGTGCCGCACCGTCGCCGAGGCCGGCGCGGACCTGCAGCGCGCGATCGACGAGATCCGCGAGGTCACCGACCCGCTGCGGGTCGAGCTGATGTGCGCCGGCACCCATCCCTTCGCCAGCTGGACGCAGCAGAAGGTCACCGACAAGGAGCGGTACGCGACGCTCATCGACCGCACCCAGTGGTGGGGACGCCAGATGATGATCTACGGCGTCCACGTGCACGTCGGCATCGAGGACCGCGACAAGGTCCTGCCGATCAGCCGGGCGATGCTGACGTACTACGGCCACCTGCAGGCGCTCAGCGCGTCGTCACCGTTCTGGGGCGGCAAGGAGACCGGGTACGCGTCCAACCGGGCGCTGATGTTCCAGCAGCTGCCCACCGCGGGGCTGCCGTTCCAGTTCGAGCACTGGAGCCAGCTGGAGGGCTATGTCGACGACATGCTGCACACCGGTGTCATCGACGTGTTCGACGAGATCCGCTGGGACCTGCGCCCGTCCCCGAAGTTCGGGACGCTCGAGGTGCGCGTGTGCGACGGCATCCCGACGATGTCGGAGCTGCTGAGCATCTCGGCGCTGACCCACTGCCTGGTCGAGTACTTCTCCTGCGAGCTCGACGCCGGCCGTGAGCTGCCGACCATCCCGCCGTGGTTCGCCCAGGAGAACAAGTGGCGCTCGGCGCGCTACGGCATGGACGCGATCCTCATCCTGGACAAGCACGGAAACGAGGACCTCGTCACGACCGACCTGCACCGGCTGCTGGACCGGCTGGAGCCCATCGCCGCACGCCTCGGCTGCACCGAGGAGCTCGGCGGCATCCACGACATCGTGTCGGGCGGGGCCTCCTACCAGCGGCAGCGGCACACCGCAGCGCTCAACGCCGGCGAGCTCGACGCGGTGGTCGGCTCGCTCGTGCAGGAAATGCGCGCGGGACGTCCGGTGTTGCACCCGTCATGACCTCAACCGAGACCGTCGACTTCTGGTTCGACCCCCTGTGCCCGTTCGCCTGGATCACGTCCCGCTGGATGCTGGAGGTGGAGAAGGTGCGCGACGTGCACACCAACTTCCACGTCATGAGCCTGTCGGTGCTCAACTCCGGTCGCGACCTGCCGCAGGAGTACGCCGACATGATGGAGCGCGGCTGGGGCCCGGTCCGCCTCGCGATCGCCGTCGAGCAGCAGCACGGCCCCGAGGCGCTGCGCCCGCTGTACACCGCGCTGGGCACCCGCAAGCACAACGAGGGCCGCGAGTTCGACATGGCGCTGTACGGGGAGGCGCTCGAGGAGGCCGGCCTGCCGGTCGAGCTGGCGAAGGCCGCCGAGGACGCATCGCTGGACGACGCCGTCCGGGCCTCCCACCAGGTCGGCATCGACAAGGTCGGCGAGGACGTCGGCACTCCGGTCATCGAGATCGCGGGCGTCGCGTTCTTCGGCCCGGTGCTGCAGAGCATCCCCAAGGGCGAGCAGGCCGGCACGGTGTTCGACGGCGCGCGGGCGCTGGCCGGCTTCCCGGACTTCTTCGAGCTCAAGCGCACCCGCAAGGGCGATCTGTCCTTCGACTGACGCAGACCCGGCCTAGGCTCTTCGCATGAGCCTCCACCCGCAGTCACAGGCCCTCCTCGACGCACTCGCCGCCGAGGAGGGCCTGTCGCTGCCCGGGGACCTGGACCGGATCCGCGCCGAGGCGCACGACGCGGCGCTGAGGGCGGACCGCATCGGGCTCGACCACGTCGCCGACGTCGACGCGGACGGTGTCCCGTGCCGGCTGTACCGGCCGCGTCCGGGCGCGCCGGTCGCGCTGTACGTGCACGGCGGTGGTTGGGTGCTGCACGATCTGGAGACCCACGACGTGTTCTGCCGCTACCTGGCGCACCGGACCGGCTGGGCGCTGCTCGCCGTGGACTACCGGCGGGCCCCCGAGCACCCCTATCCGGCGCCGCTGAACGACGTCCAGACCGCGGCGGCCTGGATCCGGGCGCACGACCGTGAACACCGCGTCGACGCGTCCTTCCTGCCCGGGATCGGTGACTCCTCGGGAGCCAACCTGGTCGCGGGCCTGTGCGTCCGGCACCCGTCGGCGCTGAACTTCCAGGTCTTGATGTACCCGCCGGTCGACCGCCGGGCCGAGCTGCCGGAGGACGAGGCCAATGCGGCACTGGACGGCCCCGGCATGGAGTGGTTCTGGGAGGCGTACGCGCCCGGCGACCTCGGCGATCACCCGGAGGTCTCGGTGCTCGGTGCCGACAACCTGGCCGAGCACCCGCCGGCCTATGTGGTGAGCAACGAGCACGACGTGCTGCGCGACCAGGCGGAGGACTACGCGGCCCGGCTCGCGGCGGCGGGGGTCGACGTGCTGGCCCATCGCGCCCTGGGCATGGTGCACTCGTTCTGGCGGCAGCCTGCGGCCTTCGACGCCTCGCGGTCGACCGTCACGGCGGTCGGTGCGCTGCTCGACGCGCAGCGGTCGCGTATGCGCTGACTGGCATACTGTCCGCGTGCCAGCCCTGTCGTCGAACGAATCGTTGCGCGAGCGGTACGAGCGTCGCAAGCTGTTCTTCATCCACGACCACCGGATCAGCGTCCGGTTCAGGCGGTGGGCCGCCGCCGCGGTGTGGCTCAACGCCGCCGCGCTCGTGGCGCTGGCGCTGGCGGTCCGGACCCTCGTCGACAGCGCGCCGGGCGTCGGGCTGTGGGCGATGGCGGTGCTGGCGGCCGCGGCGACCGTCGTGGCCCTGCGGCGTCCTGCCCCGGCGCCGCACACCCACGGGCTGCCGGGTGTCCCCGACGGGCCGTGCCCCGGTGAGCACCCGGACCTCGGACCGTGGGTCATCGGCAGCCGGATCGCCGGCCCCCTGACCCTGGCCGTGCTCGCGGCCGGTCTGCCGGCGTGGGCGGTGCTGATCCCGTTCGTGGCGGTGCTCGTGCTGGCGTCCCGGGTGGCGATCTACGCCGTGGGGGTGCGCCGGCGCACCCGCCGCATCGCCCGCGCCCTGGCCGACCACGCGCCACGGTTCGCGATCGCGTACGCGGGCTACGGCGGCGGCCCGACCCACTTGACGATGTGGGAGGAGCCGCTTCTGAGCGCGGGCTACCCCGGCGTCATCTTCAACTTCCGCGAGCAGTACTGCCAGTACCTGCGCGAGAACACCGACCTGACCTCGCCGTTCATCCAGCTGAGCACCGACGCCGTCCGCGATCTGCAGATCCTGGTCGTCCCGACGCTCAAATGGTTCTTCTACCTGCACAACGCCCGGTCGAACTACCGGTACATGGCGATCCGCCGGGTCACGCACGTGTGGCTCGGCCACGGCGACTCCGACAAGCCCGCCAGTGTCTTCGCCCGCCACGCTGACTACGACCTGCTGGTCGTGTCCGGCACGGCCGCGATCGAGCGGTACGAGACCAGCGGTGTGCACATCCCGCGCGAGAAGTTCGTGGTCCTCGGCCGTCCGCAGGTGCACGGCATCGAGGCCGCGACGCGTCCCATCGCCGAGGTCGAGCGGCCCGTCGTGCTGTACGCGCCGACATGGCAGGGCAAGCGCATGAGGGTCAACTTCTCGTCGCTGCGGCAGGGCCCGGAGATCGTGCGGGCCCTGATCGACGCCGGTGCCGATGTCATCTTCCGGCCGCACCCGCTCTCCAAGCGGCACCCCCGGCTCGCGCAGTTCGTGGTGTACACCGAGCGCGTCCTCGCGGCGGACAACGACGACCCGTCGACCCCCGGTCAGCACGTGTGGGGCACGCTCCCCAACGAGACGTGGACGCTCAACGAGTGCATGAACCGTGCGGACGCGCTGATCTCGGACGTCTCGAGCGTGGTCTCGGACTGGCTGCAGTCGGGCAAGCCGTACGCGATGGTGAGCTCCAAGGGGATACCGGTCGAGGAGTTCCGCGAGCGGTTCCCCGTCGCCCGCGGGGCATACATCCTGATGCGCGGCCTGGACGGCGCTCACGAGGTGCTGACCGACATGCTCGGCGAGGACTCGATGCAGGAGCAGCGCCGCGCACTGCAGGTGAGGGTCCTGGGCGGTTACACGGGCAGGCAGTCCGCCGAGGCGTTCGCGGCGTACTTCCATGATCGCTTTGCCGGGGTGTCGGCCTGAGGGTCGCGACTGGGACACTTCTTGCATGCGCATCCACATCGCCGCCGACCACGCCGGCTACGAGCTCAAGACCCACCTCATCGACTGGCTGACCACCCAGGGTCACGAGCCGGTCGATCACGGCGCCCACACGTACGACGCCGATGACGACTACCCGCCGTTCTGCATCGCCGCCGCGGCGGCCGCCGTGGCCGATCCGGAGTCGCTCGCGATCGTGATCGGCGGATCGGGCAACGGCGAGCAGATCGCCGCCAACAAGGTCAAGGGCGCTCGCGCGGCGCTGGCCTGGAGCACCGAGACGGCATCGCTGGCGCGCCAGCACAACAACGCGCAGATCGTCTCGGTGGGCGCCCGCATGCACACCGCCGACGAGGCCGTCGCGATCGTCGAGGCGTTCCTGACCACGCCGTGGAGCGATGCGGCCCGCCATCAGCGCCGCATCGACATGCTGCTGAACTACGAGGAGACCGGCGAGCTTGCCTGAGGGGCACACGCTCCACCGGCTCGCGGACGACCTCACCGCCACCTTCGCCGGGCACGCGGTCAGGTCGTCCAGCCCACAGGGCCGCTTCGCCGCCGAGGCGGCCCGGCTGGACGGCCGCGTGCTGGAGGGCGCGGAGGCGTACGGCAAGCACCTGTTCGTCTCGTTCGCCGACGTGCCGTCGGTCGTCCACGTGCACCTGGGGCTGTACGGGTCGTTCGTGATCTCCCCGGGCACGGCGCATCCCGTCGTGGGGCAGGTCCGCTGGCGGCTGGAGTCGGAGGCGACGGCCGATCTGCGCGGACCCAATGCGTGCGAGCTGCTGGCGCCGCCGGAGGTCGACGTGATCATGTCCCGGCTGGGCCCGGACCCGTTGCGCGCCGACGCCGACCCGGATCTGGCGTGGCACCGCATCCACCGGTCCGACACGCCGATCGCCGCGCTGCTGATGGACCAGAAGGTGCTGGCCGGCGTCGGCAACGTCTACCGCGCCGAGGTGCTGTTCCGGCACGAGGTCGCGCCGATGACGGCCGGACGACGCCTCACCCGCCGGCGCTGGACCGCGATGTGGGACGACCTGTGCGCGCTGATGCGAGTCGGTGTCGAGCGCGGCCGGATCGACACGGTCCGGCCGGAGCACGAGCCCGAGGCGATGGGCCGCCCCCCACGCGCCGATGACCATGGCGGAGAGGTCTACGTGTACCGCCGGGAGGGCATGCCCTGCCTGGTCTGCGGCACCGCGATCCGGCGCCGCGACGTGGCGGGGCGGAATTTGTTTTGGTGTCCTTCCTGCCAGCGTCGCCACTAGGCTCTGACCCGTGAACCGGAGCCTGCGCCGCGCCCTGCCGTCGGTCGCGCGATATCTCGATGAGCGCATCGTGCGCTGGCGCACCGGCACGTCCGAGGGCCAGGCGGCGGTCTTCCTGGTGCTGCTCGCGCTGTCCGGCGCGATCCTGGTCGCATCGCTGGTCAGCTACACCGTCTTCCCCGCGGCCACCTTCGTCATCCCCTTGCTGCTGGGGGCGATGGCGCTGCGGTACCGGCCGCTGCTGACGCTGGTGCTGGTCATCGTCGTCTGCGTCGCCGTGACGGTCGTGCGCCAGTACTTCAGGGCCGTCGAGATGGGGCAGGAGGGCATCACCGCCGGACGCATCAGCAACCTGGTCACCATGGCCGTCGTGGCCGCCCTGGTGCTCTACGAGTCCAGTCGTCACCGCAGCGGCCTGCCCGGCCCTCTCGGCGAGGCGATGCTGGTCGACCTGCGCGACCGCCTCCAGGCTCAGGGCGTCGTGCCGGCGCTGCCCGACGGATGGCGCTCGCAGAGCGCGATGATCTCCTCGGGCGGTACCAAGTTCGCCGGCGACTTCCTGGTGGCGAACCTGTCCGAGGACGAGACCAGGCTGGAGATGGTCCTGGTCGACGTGTGCGGCAAGGGCGTGGCCGCGGGGACCCAGTCGCTGCAGTTCGCCGGGGCGCTGGGCGGGCTCATCGGCGCCCTGCCACCACTGGGCCTGTTCTCGGCGGGCAACGACTTCTTGTTGCGACAGAACTGGGACGACGGATTCGCCACGGCGGTCCACGTCCTGATCGACCTGAGGACGGGCGAGTACTCGATCACCAACGCCGGTCACCCCCCGGCGCTGCGCTGGGACGCCCCGGCACAGGAGTGGGTCGTCGACGGCGCCCGCGGCACGGCGCTGGGCATCGTCAAGCGTCCGGACCTCCACCAGACGACCGGTCGGCTCGAGGTCGGCGACGCGTTGATGTTCTACACCGACGGCGTCGTGGAGTCGCGGTCGCAGGACTTCACCAGCGGCATCCAGTGGCTCCGCGCGACCGCCAAGGACGTCGTCCGCTCCGGATTCGACCAGGCGCCGCGCAACATCATCAACCACGTCGTGACCGGAGACGACGACCGTGCCGTGCTGATCCTGGACCGGTCGGCCGTCGCGGCTCGTACGTCTGCCGGCCCTCCGGACGAGCCGCGATCGCTGCAGTACCTGGAGACCGTGCAACCCGAGGGCATCCGGCACCCGCAGGAGCTGTGAGCGAGCACCGACCCCGACCGGTTCACGCTGACGGGCCGGGCTGTGGCATCATGGTTCCGCTGCTTCGGCAGCACCCGCGGACGTAACTCAATTGGCTAGAGTCTCTGCCTTCCAAGCAGAATGTTGCGAGTTCGAGTCTCGTCGTCCGCTCCGCTGAGAGGCCCCTCATCGAGGGGCCTTTCGCAGTTCCGGTGGTCTACGTCGTCACCACCACGTCGGCGTGCTGCCGGGTGGCCTCCTGCGTGAAGTGCTCCGCCTCCTGCGCGGCCCACATGTCCCAGAACGGCGCGTACGTGCCGCCGTCGCGGGCCAGCGCGCGCTCCTTGCGGACCGCGGTCGGAGCGTCGACCCAGATCAGCAGGCTCAGGTACGGCCGCAGGATCGCGGCCCCGCTGCCCACGCCGTCCAGGATCAGCAGACGGGTCGGCAGGACCCGCAGCAGGCGGCCGGGTCGGTGGTGCTCCCAGTCCCAGCGCGGCACGGTGCCGATCCCGTCGGCCGCGACGGTCTCCAGGACGCCGGCGATCAGCGGGGGAGTGGCCGCGAGACCGTCCCACCCCGGGTAGACGTCCTCGAGGTGCAGCACCCGCGCGCGGGCCGCCTCGGCCAGTCCCGCGACGAAGCTGGTCTTGCCGGCGCCGCTCGGGCCGTCGACCGCCACCACGGTCGTGGAGCCGCACGCGGGTTGACGATCACCGATCACCTGCAGGATCTGGTCGTACCGGTGCGACGTCATGGCCCCAGTGTCCTCTAGACTGACGCGGCTACGGGATGTAGCGCAGCTTGGTAGCGCGCGCCGTTTGGGGCGGTGAGGTCGCAGGTTCGAATCCTGTCATCCCGACGGGCCGAAGGTCTGCTTCCGGCCAGTTCCCGGTCGTGAGAGACTGGAGGGACGCTTCCGCGGCCGATTCCGGCCGCAGCGGGCCAAGCCCGGCCCCACCACCCGAGATCATGCAGGAGTCACCCACGTGAAAAGCACCACCGAGACACTGAGCCCGACACGGATCAAGCTCACCATCGAGGTGCCGTTCGAGGAGTTCAAGCCCAGTCTTGACGCCGCCTACAAGACCATCGGCTCGCAGATCACCATCCCGGGCTTCCGCAAGGGCAAGGTCCCCGCGGCGATCGTCGACCAGCGCGTCGGTCGTGGAGCGGTTCTCGACGAGGCCCTCAACGCCGCCCTGCCCGGCTGGTACAGCCAGGCCCTGCAGGACACCGACGTCCAGCCGCTGAGCCAGCCCGAGATCGACCTCTCGACGTTCGAGGACGGCGAGCCCATCGTGGTCACCGCCGAGCTCGACGTCCGCCCCGAGCTGACGCTGCCCGACGTCTCCACCATCGAGGTGACGGTCGAGGACGCCGAGGTGACCGAGGACGACGTCAACGAGCAGCTCACCGCCCTGCAGGAGCGCTTCGCGACGTTCGCCGAGGTCCAGCGTCCCGTCGCCGAGGGCGACTTCCTGACGATCGACCTGTCGGCCGCCCAGAACGGTGAGGCGATCCCCGAGGCGCAGGCCGAGGGCATGCCGTACTCGGTCGGCAAGGCCACGATGCTCGAGGGCCTCGACGAGGCCGTCATCGGCCTGTCGGCCGGCGAGTCCAAGACCTTCACGACCCAGCTGGTCGGCGGCGAGCTGGCCGGACAGGACGTCGACGTGACCGTCACGGTCAAGGACGTCAAGGAGCAGCAGCTGCCCGAGCTCGACGAGGAGTTCGCGCAGACCGCCTCGGAGTTCGACACGATCGAGGAGCTCAAGGCCGACCTGACGGACCGCGTCACCCGCGGCAAGCGCATGCAGCAGGCCAACGAGGCCCGCGACCTCGTCCTGGACGAGATCGTCAGCGCCATCGACGCCCCGCTGCCGGAGAGCCTCGTCGCCGAGGAGATCTCCAGCCGCCGTCAGCAGATCGAGCAGCAGCTCGCGATGGCCGGCGTGCCGTTCGAGAAGTACCTCGACGACGAGGAGCAGACGGTCGACGAGTTCGAGGCCGAGCTGGAGAAGCGCGTCCGCGACTCGCTGGTGGCTCAGTTCGTGCTCGACCAGATCGTCGCGAACGAGGAGTTCGGCATCGACGACGCCGAGCTGTCGCAGCACATCATGCGCCGCGCCCAGCAGTCCGGCGAGGACCCGAACTCCTACATCCAGCACATCATGGAGCACAACCACGTGCCCGAGATGGTCAGCGAGGTGCTGCGCGGCAAGGCGCTGGCATCGCTGGTGGAGTCGGCCAAGGTCACCGACAAGTCCGGCAACGTCATCGAGCTGTCCAAGCTGCGCGCCGACGGCACCTTCGCCGACGACGAGGCCGATGCGGACTCGGACGCCGACGAGAGCGCTGACAAGGCGTGATCGATCCCTCCCCGCGGGGAGGTTCACATCCCGGGCGGGAAGCGGCAGCATGAACGACATGCCTGCCGCTCCCGCACGGACCACTGATGTCGCGGCGCTGGCTCTCGACTACGGCGACCGCCTGATCGTCGGGACCGCCCGCGACATGCACCGCGCCATGGCCGCGCGCGCCTTCAGGGCGACGCGGCTGGTGGGCGGTCATGTCCCCGAGTCGTTGCACGATGCGGTGGTCACATCCGTCTACGGAGCGATCTCCGGCACGCTGCGCGTCTCCAGCGGCACCGTCCGCGCGCTGGCCACGCGCGGTGTCGGTCGTCCCATCGAGTCGGGGCGGCGTGGGCGGCTGGTCGTGGCCACGATCAACGGCCTGATCGGCGACGAGCTGCGGATGCTGGACGATCCGCAGGCCATCTCGATGGCCGTCCGCTCCGAGGGCGCCGACGTCCCGGTGACCGGCTGGCAGCTGGCCGAGGCGTTCCGCGGCGCCACCAGCCATCCGGTGATCTTCGTGCACGGCCTGTGCGAGAACGACGAGTCGTGGTCCAACGGGGCCAAGGTCCACGGCACGACGTACGCCGAGCGCATCGCCGACGAGACCGACGGGACGCCGGTCATGATCCGCTACAACACCGGGCTGCACATCTCCGAGAACGGCCAGCACCTGGACACGCTGGTCCAGCAGCTGGTCGAGCACTGGCCCGTCCCGGTCACCCGCATCACGCTGGTCGGTCACTCCATGGGCGGACTGGTCGCCCGCGCCGCGACCAATCACGCGACCGCCGCCGGAGCGACCTGGCAGCACCTGGTGCGCGACGTCATCTGCCTGGGCACGCCGCATGCCGGGGCGCGCCTGGAGAAGATCGCCCACGTCGGGTCGCGCCTGCTGCGCTTCTGGCCCGAGTCGACGCCGATCGGCGCGATCCTCGAGCAGCGGTCCGCCGGGATCGTCGACCTTCGGCACGGCTACATCACCCGCGACGAGTGGGAGGGGCAGGACCTCACCGCGCAGTGGGGACTGGACCGCATCGCCGCCGCCCCGCTGCCGCACGCGGAGTACCACTTCGTCGCCTCGACCCTGGCCGCCTCGCAGAAGCATCCGCTGAGCTCGGTGCTGGGTGACCTGATGGTGCACTTCTCGTCGGCCACGGGCGTCGGACCTGCCGGCCCGATCGTCGACGGGGCGCGGTTCGAGTACCTGCCGAGCGTCCATCACTTCGCCCTGCTCAACCACCCGCAGGTCGCGGACTGGATGGTCTCGTGGATCAACGCCCACGACCGCGATCCGCGCGCCATCGCCGCGCCCGGGCAGGCCTGACGTGGGAGACCAGCCCGCCCTGGAGGCGTCGATCGAGATCGCCGCGAGCCCCGACGAGGTGTGGGCGCTCGTGTCCGACCTGCCGGCGATGAAGCACGCCAGCCCCGAGCTCGTCGGGACGCGGCTGCTCGGACGTCCCGGGGTGGGCCGGCGCGGCCTCAACCTCAACCGGCGCAAGGGATTCGTGTGGCCCACGATCACGCGGATCACCCGCTGGAAGCCGCCCGTGCACGATCGCGGTCGCGGCGCGCTGGCCTTCCACGTGTGGCCGACCGACGTCGAGTGGTCGTACGAGCTGACGCCGGTCGGCGACGGCATCGCGACGGTGCTGACCGAACGGCGCACCGCGGTGGTCGACCCGTCCTGGATCGTCCGGGCCACGGCGCGGCTGGCCCTCGGAGGTGCGGACTCGCACGACCGGGAGATCCTGGCCGGCATGCACCGCACGCTCGCGCACTACCGGCGGGCCGCCGAGCGCTGAGCCCGGCTCGGCGTCAGCGGTCGACGAGGGTCAGCTCGAACGCGTACAGATCGGGTCGGTAGGCGTGGCGGCCGTACTCGACGGCGCGTCCCGCGTCGTCGTAGGCCGTGCGCTGCATCGACAGCAGCGGTGCTCCCTTGCGCTCGCCCAGCAGCCTGCCCTCCTCAGGCGTGGCACCGCGCGCGCCGATGCGCTGTCGGGCGACGCGCATGACGACGCCCGAGTCGCGCAGGAGGGCGTACAGCCCCGTCTCGGCGAGGTCGACGGCGGCGAGATCGACGACGTCGACCGGGATGTAGTTGTGCATGAGGGCCAGCGGCTCGCGATCGACCCAGCGCAGGCGCTCCAGCGACCAGACATCGGCCCCCCGCATGAGCTGGAGCTCGCGGGCGACGTCCTCGTCCGCGGGCACCTTGCCGACGGAGATGACATCGGTGCGCGGCTGCTTGCCGGCCGCGACCAGGTCGTCGAACAGGCTGGTGAGCTCGACGGAGCGACGGATCTTGCCGTGCACGACCTGCGTGCCCACGCCCCGCTTCCGCACCAGCATTCCCTTGTCGACCAGCACCTGGATGGCCTGTCGCATCGTCGGGCGCGACAGCCCGAGCTCCGCGGCGAGCGCGATCTCGTTGTTGATGCGCTCGCCGGGCGCGATCGTGCCGTCGACGATCGCCCGCTCGAACTGCTCCGCGATCTGGAAGTACAGCGGCACGGGGCTGGAGCGGTCGAGGACGAATTTGGGGCCGGCCATGCGCACAATGTAGCCCCATCCGAGCGAATGTCCTTATGTCATGACAAATGCTTGACAGTCGCTATGTCGTGGGTCACACTCGCTGTCACGACGAATGGAAGATCCGAGGAAGCCGTGCCGTCACACCGCGAGCCCCAGGGCCGGGCCCCCCTCCGCATTGCCGGTGCACCGATCTCGTGGGGCGTCTGCGAGGTACCCGGTTGGGGCTACCAGATGTCCGCCGAGCGGGTCCTGACCGAGATGCAGTCCCTCGGACTGACCGCGACGGAGTTCGGACCCGACGGCTTCCTGCCGGGCGACCCCTCCGCGAAGGCAGCGTTCCTCGACGGATTCGGCCTGCACGCCGTCGGCGGATTCCTGCCGGTCCTCCTGCACGACCCCGGACACGACCCGTTCCCCGAGGTCGACCGCTTCGTCGATGCCTGCCTGGCATCCGGCGCGGGAGTCGTCGTGCTGGCCGCCTCGACCGGGGCCGAGGGGTACGACGCGCGGCCCGTCCTGGACGACCAGCAGTGGACGACCCTGCTCGGCAACCTCGACCGCATCGCAGAGCACGCCACGTCGCGGGGTGTCGTGGCCGCGATCCATCCGCACATCGGCACGGTGGTCGAGAACGCCGACGACGTCCAACGGGTGCTCGAGGGATCGCACGTCGGGCTGTGCGTCGACACCGGCCATCTCACCGCGGCCGGAGCCGATCCCGTCGCCCTCACGCTGGCGAACCTGTCGCGGGTCGAGCACGTCCACCTCAAGGACGTCGACGCCGCCACCGCCGCCCGGGTCGTGTCGGGCGAGCTCGCCTTCACCGATGCCGTCGCCGCGGGGATGTGGCGGGTGCTCGGTCAGGGCGACGTCGACGTCCGCGCCATGATCGACGCACTCCGCAGCCACGGCTACTCCGGCTGGTTCGTCCTCGAGCAGGACGTCATGTTCACGGACGGGGCCCCGACGGGCGAGGGCCCGGTCGCCGATGTGCGGGCCTGCCTCGACTTCGTGAAGGCGGCGCTGGCATGACCGCCCACGAGCTCATCACGATGGGACGGGTGGGCGTCGACATCTATCCCGAGCAGATCGGGGTCGGCCTCGAGGACGTCACCTCGTTCGCCAAGTTCCTCGGTGGCAGCGCGACCAACGTCGCCGTCGCGGCTTCGCGCCTGGGCCGCAGGTCGGCCGTCGTGACCCGCACGGGCGACGATCCCTTCGGCCGATTCGTCCACACGGCGCTCGGCGGCTTCGGCGTGGACGACACGTTCGTGTCCGCGGTCGACGGGCTGCCCACGCCCGTCACCTTCTGCGAGATCTTCCCGCCGGACGACTTCCCGCTGTACTTCTACCGCGAGCCGAAGGCACCCGACCTGACGATCCGCGTCGACGATCTGGACCTCGACGCGATCCGGGCCGCGGACGTGTTCTGGGTGACCGTCACCGGTCTGTCGCAGGAGCCCAGCCGCGAGGCCACGCTGGCCGCGCTCGAGGCACGCGGCAGGAAGGCAGGCACCGTGCTGGACCTCGACTACCGACCGATGTTCTGGGAGTCCGCCGAGCTGGCGACCGCCCAGGTGCAGGCGGCGCTGCCGTACGTCACCGTGGCCGTCGGCAACCGCGAAGAGGCGCAGGTCGCCGTCGGTGAGACCGATCCGCCGGCGGCGGCCAAGGCGCTGCGATCGGCCGGCGTCGAGCTCGCGATCATCAAGCAGGGACCTGGCGGGGTGCTGGGCGTGCGCGGTGACGAGTCGGTCGTCGTGCCGCCCGTCCCCGTCGACGTGGTCAACGGCCTCGGCGCGGGCGACGCCTTCGGCGGCGCGCTGGTGCACGGACTCCTCAGTGGCTGGGACCTCACCCGCGTGCTGTCCTTCGCCAACGCCGCGGGAGCCTACGTCGCCGGCCAGCTGTCATGCTCGGACGCGATGCCCACGGTCGACCAGGTCGACGCCGTGCTCACCAGAGGGAGGGTCTGATGCGGGTCACCGCGAAGGACATCGCAGAGATCGTGTCCGTCCGCGTCGAGCACCCCGAGCGCATCGCCGAGCTGGCCGCCGCCCGGGTCCAGCCCGATGGTCTGGTCGGCAGCACCGGACGCCTGTTGCTCGTGGCGGCCGACCATCCGGCCCGTGGGGCGCTGCGCGCGGGTGACGACCCCCTTGCGATGGGCGACCGCGCCGAGCTGCTCAGTCGTATGGTGCGTGCCCTCGAGCGTCCCGGCGTCGACGGCGTGCTCGGCACCGCCGACGTCATCGAGGACCTCCTGCTGCTGGGGTCGTTGGAGGGCAAGGTCGTGATCGGCTCGATGAACCGGGGCGGACTGGCCGGGACGGACTTCGAGATCGACGACAAGTTCACGGCCTACGACGCCGCATCGATCGCCGCGGCGGGGTACCAGGGCGGCAAGATGTTGTTCCGCATCGATCCGCGCGATCCCGCGACGCCGGCCACGATGCAGGCCTGCGCGGAGGCCGTACGAGATCTGGCGGACCACCGGGTCATGGCCATGGTGGAGCCCTTCATCTCCGGTCGTGACGCGGCGGGCCGCCTGCGCAACGACCTGTCGACCGAGGCCGTCGTCCGCTCGGCGAACGTGGCCGCCGGGCTCGGGCCCACCTCGGCGTACACGTGGCTCAAGCTGCCCGTGGTCGACGACATGGAGGCCGTCCTCGCGGCGTCCACGCTGCCCGTGGTGCTGCTGGGCGGCGAGGTCTCGGCCGACCAGGACGCCCAGTTCGCGACGTGGTCCAAGGCCCTCACGAGCCCGACGGTGCGTGGCATGGTCGTGGGTCGCTCACTGCTTTTCCCGCCCGACGGCCAGGTCGAGGACGCGGTCGATGCGACGGTGGAGATGATGACAGCGTGAGCCCGGTGCTGCGATCAGGTGAGTCGGCTGCCGACCGGTTCGCCCTCGAGATCACCCCGAAGTCGGCCGGGTGGGAGTTCAGCGGGCTGCGGATCCTCGTGCTCGCGGCCGGTCAGGCCGAGGAGCTCGACACCGACGACTCCGAGGTCGTCGTGCTGTCACTGGGCGGATCGGCCGTGGTGACGGTCGACGGCCACGCCTTCTCGCTGGCCGGACGCCGCAGCGTCTTCGACGGGCCGAGTGACGTCGTGTACGCGCCGCGGGATGCGCGGCTGTCGATCTCCAGCACCGACGGCGGACGCTTCGCCCTCGCCTCGGCCGTGTGCAGCGAACGTCTCGAGCCGGCGTACCTGCCCACGCAGGACGTGCCGGTCGAGCTGCGCGGCGCCGGGCAGTCGAGCCGCCAGGTCAACAACTTCGGCGTGCCGGGAGTGCTGGCCGCCGATCGCCTCATTGCGTGCGAGGTGCTGACGCCCGGCGGCAACTGGTCGTCCTATCCACCGCACAAGCATGACCAGGAGCGCGACGGCGAGACCTCGCTGGAGGAGATCTACTACTTCGAGATCGCCGACGGACCCCACGGCCCCGGCATCGGGTTCCAGCGCGTCTACGGCCACGAGACCGCCGACATCGACATCTCGGCCGAGGTGCGCACCGGGGACGCCGTGCTGATCCCGCACGGGTGGCACGGTCCGTCCATCGCGGCTCCCGGCTACGACATGTACTACCTCAACGTGATGGCCGGACCCGGCGCGGAGCGGGCGTGGCTGATCTGCGACGACCCCGCCCACACCTGGATCCGCGACACCTGGGCCGACCAGCCCGTCGATCCCCGACTCCCGTTCGGAGGACAGCGATGACGGTCCTGACCGTGGCGCAGGCAGTCGTCCGCTTCCTCGAGGCGCAGCACACCGAGCGCGATGGCGTCGAGCGGCCGTTCTTCGCCGGCTGCTGGGGCATCTTCGGCCACGGCAACGTCGCCGGGGTGGGGCAGGCGCTGCTCGAGCGTGACCGGTCGGACGACCCGTCCCGCCTGCGCTTCCTGCACGGCCGCAACGAGCAGTCGATGGTCCACGCCGCGGTGGCGTACGCCCGCCAGCGGGACCGCCTCGCGACGATGGCCGTCACGAGCTCCGTCGGGCCCGGTGCCACCAACATGGTGACCGGCGCCGCTCTGGCCACGATCAACCGGCTGCCTGTGCTGCTGCTGCCGGGAGACACCTTCGCGACCCGCGTCTCCAGCCCCGTGCTGCAAGAGCTCGAGAGCCTCCAACAGGGCGATGTCTCGGTGAATGACATCTTCCGCCCCGTGTCGGTGCACTTCGACCGCGTCAACCGCCCCGAGCAGCTCGCCTCGGCGCTGCTGCACGCGACGCGCATCCTCACCGATCCCGCCGAGACCGGCGCGGTGACCCTCGCGCTGCCGCAGGACGTGCAGGCCGAGGCGCACGACTTTCCCGACGAGCTGTTCGCGAAGCGGGTCTGGCACGTCGCGCGCCCCGTGCCGCAGCCTGCGGCGCTCGACCGGGCGGTCGCGGTGATCCGCTCGGCGCGCCGCCCGCTCGTCGTCGCCGGCGGGGGAGTCACCTACTCGGGTGCCAACGACGCCCTGCGCGCCTTCGCCGAGGCGACCGGCATCCCGGTCGCGGAGTCCCAGGCCGGCAAGGGAGCCCTCCCGTACGACCACCCGCAATCGGTCGGGGCGATCGGCGTGACCGGCACGACGGCCGCGAACGCGCTGGCCGCCGAGGCCGATGTCGTGATCGGGGTCGGCACCCGCTACAGCGACTTCACGACCGCTTCCCGGACGGTGTTCGAGGCGGACGGTGTCCGATTCGTCAACCTCAACGTCTCGGCGTTCGACACGCACAAGCACTCAGCCGTCAGCCTCGTCGCCGACGCCCGCGAGGGACTTGCCGCGCTGACGCGAGCGCTCGCCGGATGGACCGCGGAGCCGGCGCACACCGCCCGCGCGACCGAGCTCGCGGGGGAGTGGGACGCGGTCGTGCAGCGCGCGTACGACGGGGAGGGCGCGCCCCCGGTCGCCGATGGGCTCGCGATCCAGTCGCAGGTCATCGGCGCGGTCAACGAGCTGTCCGATCCGCGCGACATCGTCGTGTGTGCGGCCGGTTCGATGCCCGGCGACCTGCACAAGCTCTGGCGCACCCGCGACCGCAAGGGATATCACGTCGAGTACGGCTTCTCCTGCATGGGATACGAGATCCCCGGCGGGCTCGGCGTCAAGCTCGCGGCCCTCGACGAGGAGCGTGACGAGGGGGCGGACCCGCGCGACGTCTTCGTGCTGGTCGGCGACGGCTCGTACCTGATGATGAGCTCCGAGCTCGTCACCGCGGTGGCCGAGGGCATCAAGCTCATCGTGGTCCTCGTGCAGAACCACGGCTACGCCTCGATCGGGGCGCTCTCGGAGTCCCTCGGCTCGCAGCGTTTCGGCACGGCGTACCGCTACCGCACCGACACGGGGCTCGACGGTGACAAGCTGCCGGTCGACCTGGCGGCGAACGCGGCGAGCCTCGGAGCCGATGTGCTGACGGTGGCCGGGATCGAGGAGCTCCGCGACGCGGTGCACGTGGCCCAGAAGTCGGCCCGCACGACGGTCATCCACGTCGAGACCGACCCCCTGGTCCCGGCGCCCGACAGCCCCGCCTGGTGGGATGTCCCCGTGGCAGAGGCGTCCGCGTTGCGCTCGACACGCGAGGCTCGCCGCACCTATGACGACCACAAGACCCGGCAGCGTGATTACCTGACCCCGTCGTCCGACTCGGCGGATCTTGCATGACCGGCACGACCACATCGAACGTCCCGACCGCACCGAGGCGCCGGGGCATCACAGCAGAGGCAGGAACTCCATGAAGAAGATCACCATCGTCGGCGCCGTTGCGGCCGCGAGCGTCCTCCTTGCCGCGTGCAGCGGCACCGGCAAGGAAGATGCGACCAAGGAGAACTCCCAGGACCTGACCTACGCGGTCATCACCCACAGCAGCTCGGGCGATGCCTTCTGGGACCGGGTGAAGTCGGGCGCCGAGAAGGCCGGCGACGACTACGGCGTCAAGGTCGAGTACAGCTCGGACCCCGATCCGGCCAAGCAGTCGCAGCTGATCGACGGCGCGGTGGCCGACAAGGTCGACGGCATCGTCGTGTCGATGGCCAACCCCGACGGGCTCGAGGACAGCATCAAGAAGGCCGTGGCGGCCGGCGTCCCGGTCGTGACGATCAACTCCGGCGTCGACAAGTTCAAGCAGTTCGGCGCGATCACGCACATCGGCCAGACCGAGACCATTGCCGGCGAGGCCGTCGGTGAGCGGCTCAAGGGCGAGGGGTACAAGAACGTCGTGTGCGTCATCCAGGAGGCCGGCAACATCGGTCTGGAGGAGCGCTGCAAGGCGGTCGGCTCGACCTTCGGCGGCAAGGTCTCCAACCTGCAGGTCGACGGCACCGACGACAGCGCTGTCCAGGCCACGATCACGTCGCAGCTGCAGACCGACAAGGCGATCGACGTCGTCCTGACGCTCGGCGGCCAGTACGCGATCGACGCCGTCGGCGCGGTGGAGCAGTCCGGCAGCAAGGCGAAGATCGCCACGTTCGACCTGTCGGAGGACGTCATCAAGAACATCCAGGACGACAAGATCCTCTTCGCGGTCGACCAGCAGCCCTACGTCCAGGGATTCCTGGGCGTCACCACGCTGTACCTGAAGGACATCAACGGCAATGACGTCGGTGGCGGCCAGCCGGTCAACTCCGGGCCGGCCTTCATCACCAAGGAGAATGCGGACGCGGTGCTCAAGTTCGCCGCCAACGGAACCCGCTGACGGTTCATCCGACGAGGGAGCAGAACATGGCAACAGCCACCGTGGGGGACGAACGCATCTCGCAGACGTCCACCCTCACCAAGCTCATGAAACGCCCGGAGATCGGCGCACTGGTCGCGGCCGTCGTCATCTTCGTGTTCTTCGCCGTCACCACCGAGGCGTTCGCCACCGCCAGCGGGGCCAGCACATGGCTGCGTGGCGCGTCGACGATCGGCATCATGGCGGTGGCTGTTGCGCTGCTCATGATCGGCGGGGAGTTTGACCTCTCCGCCGGTGCGATGACCGGGTTCACCGGTCTGGTCGTCGGGGTGCTGACCACCGAGTACGGCCTCAACATCTGGGCGGCGATCTTCGTGTCCCTGGCCCTGGCGCTGATGATCGGGGCGATCAACGGCATCCTGGTCATGCGGACGGGGTTGCCGAGCTTCATCGTGACCCTGGGGACGTTCTTCGTCCTGCAGGGCATCGACCTGGCCGGCACCAAGGCCCTCATCGGTCAGGTCGCGATCCAGGGCATGTCCAACGTCCCGTACTACGACCAGGCCAAGAAGATCTTCGGCTCGTCGATCGACGTCAACGGCTCGGGCGCCGGCGGCCAGATCTACGCCTCGGTCTTCTGGTGGATCGGCATCACGGCGGTGGCGACCTGGGTGCTCCTGCGCACCCGGACGGGCAACTGGATCTTCGCGGTCGGCGGTCAGCAGACGGCAGCCCGGCAGATCGGTGTCCCGGTGCTCAAGACCAAGGTCGGGCTGTTCATGACGACCGCGGGGGCCGGTTGGCTGGTCGGCATGCTGCTGCTGTTCACGACCTCGACCGTCCAGAGCAACACCGGCGTGGGGCAGGAGTTCATCTACATCATCTGCGCGGTGGTCGGCGGCTGCCTGATGACTGGGGGCTACGGATCGGCGATCGGCGCCGCGTTCGGCGCCCTCATCTACGGCATGGTCAACCAGGGAATCGTCTACTCGGGCTGGGACAACAACTGGCTCCGGGCCTTCCTCGGAGTGATGCTCCTCGGTGCGGTTCTTCTCAACGAATGGGTACGCAAGCGAGCGGAGACAGCACAATGAGCGTTGACAGCGAACAGCCGGAGACCGGCTCCGGCGCGTCCCACGGCCTGTCGAGCGCCGCGCTCCCCCCGGTGGGCACCGCGATCCTCGAGGTGCGCGACATCGGCAAGCACTACGGCAACATCATCGCGCTGAGCGAGATCACGACCTCCGTGCGCGCCGGCGAGGTCACCTGCGTGCTCGGCGACAACGGCGCCGGCAAGTCGACCTTCATCAAGATCCTCGCGGGCGCCCACCAGCACAGCGACGGCGAGCTGATCATCGACGGCGTGGCGACCACATTGGGCAGCCCTCGCGAGGCGCTCGAGCTCGGGATCGCGACGGTCTACCAGGACCTCTCAGTCGTCCCGCTCATGCCGGTGTGGCGCAACTTCTTCCTCGGCTGCGAGCTCACCAAGGGTGTGGGACCGTTCCGCAAGCTCGACGTCGAGCAGATGAAGCTGATCACCAAGAGTGAGCTCGCCGCGATGGGCATCGACCTGCGTGACGTCGACCAGCCAATCGGCACGCTGTCGGGCGGTGAGCGGCAGTGCGTCGCGATCGCCCGCGCGGTCTACTTCGGCGCGCGGGTGCTGATCCTGGACGAGCCCACGGCGGCGCTCGGCGTCAAGCAGTCCGGTGTCGTGCTGAAGTACGTCGCCAAGGCCCGCGACCGCGGCCTCGGCGTCGTCTTCATCACCCACAACCCGCACCACGCCTACCCGGTCGGCGACCGCTTCATGCTGCTTCGCCGTGGCAAGAGCATGGGTGACTTCCCGAAGCAGGAGATGACCCTCGAGGAGCTGACCGCGATGATGGCCGGTGGCGCCGAGCTGGAGTCCCTCGCCCACGAGCTGGAGAAGACGATGGGGCCCGACTCCGAGATCGCGAAGACCATCAAGGCCGATTCGCCGTGACCCAACCCGTTCGGGTCGGCATCGTCGGCTTCGGCTGGATGGGGCAGGTGCATGCGCGTGCCCTGTCCCGCTTGCTCCAGCACTATCCCGAGTCCCCGCTCGTGCCCCGGCTCGTGGCGGTGGCCGACAACGCCCCCGACCACCGCACCCAGCGGGCAGCCGCGGCCTACGGCTTCGAGCGCCAGCTGACGGACTGGCGCGAGCTGGTGACCGACGACGAGATCGATCTCGTGTGCGTGACCGGGCCGAACTTCATCCATCGTGACGTCGCCGTCGCGGCCGCGGGGGCCGGCAAGCACCTGTGGGTCGAGAAGCCCGCAGGACGCAACGCCGCCGAGACCGCCGAGATCCTCGCCGCGGTGGAGGCGGCCGGCGTCCAGGCCGCCACGGGCTTCAACTACCGCAACGTGCCGGCCGTCGACCGCGCCCGCGAGATCATCGCGTCGGGACGCATCGGCGACGTCGAGCACAGCATCGTGCGGTTCCTGGCCGACTACTCGGCCGATCCCGACGCAGCCCTGTCGTGGCGGTTTCGCAGCGAGTTCTCCGGATCGGGGGTGCTCGGTGACCTGGTCAGCCACGCGGCCGATCTGGTCCAGCACGTCATCGCCGACTTCGACGAGCTCGTGGTCGACCGGGCCACGTTCATCCCGCAGCGGCGTGCGGCGATCCCCGGCGCGATGCACTACGAGAAGGGCGCCGGTGACCTCGGCGACGTCGAGAACGAGGACTACGTCAACGCGCTCTACCGGCTCAAGGACGGCTCGCGGGGCATCCTGGAGTCCAGCCGCACCGCCGTGGGCGAGCAGAACACCTACGGATTCGAGGTGCACGGCACCAAGGGCGCCCTCGCGTGGGACTTCCGCCGCATGAACGAGCTGCGCGTCTGCGCCGGTCAGGACTACCTGAACGGCTTCTACGCCACGGAGTACGCCGGACCGGGCGACGGCGAGCTCAGCTTCTTCCAGCCCGGCACCAACAACCCCATCGGGTTCGACGACCTCAAGGTCATCGAGGCGCGCCGTCTGGTCGAGTCGATCGCGACCGGCAAGCCGGTCGGCGCCACGATCCACGACGCGCTGGCCGCCGCCAAGATCCTGGACGCCATGGTGCTGTCCTCCGACGAGCGAAAGTGGGTCACCCTGTGAACCAGCGACTGAGAGTCGGCGTCGTCGGCGCCGGAGCGATGGGCGCCTCCCATGTCGGGACGCTCGCGGCCGGTGTCCCGGCCGCCCAGGTCACGCGCGTGTTCGACCTGGACACCGCGCGGGCCAAGGACGTGGCGAGCGCGGCGGGCGGCGAGGCAGCAGAATCCGCCGACGCCCTGATCGCCGACCCCGAGGTCGATGCGATCGTCATCGCGTCACCGGACTTCACACATGCCGATCTCGCGATCGCGGCCATCGAAGCCGGCAAGCACGTCATGTGCGAGAAGCCGCTCGCCGTCACGGCCGACGACGCCCGACGTGTCGTCGACGCCGAGGTGGCGGCCGGCCGGCGCTTCGTCCAGGTCGGCTTCAACCGCCGGTTCGATCCGGGCTTCCAGGATCTCAAGTCATCGATCATCGACGGATCGTTGGGCGAGGTGCGGGTCCTGCACGGCATCCACCGCAATGCGTCGAACGCGACCAGCACCGACGATGCCGGGCTCGTGACGGGATCGATGATCCACGAGTTCGACACCTTCCGCTGGCTGCTCGACGGCGAGATCATCGGCATCCGGGTGGAGTCGCCGGTCACCGAGGGTTTCCGCGATCCGCAGGTCGCCACGCTGTGGACCGACGGAGGGCAGATGATCACGGCCGAGGTATTCGTCAACGCTGGCTACGGCTACGACGTCCGGGTCGAGGTCGTCGGCACGGGCGGATCGGCGTCCCTCGAGCCCCGCACGCCGGTCATTCGCCGGATCTCGGGCCAGGGCGGCAGCGCCATCGGCAGCGACTTCGTGGCGCACTTTATCGAGTCGTACCGGCTCGAGCTGGCCGCGTGGGCGGACGCCGCCCTGCGTGGCGACGTCGTCGGCGCGAGCGCGTGGGACGGCTATGTGGCCAACCTGGTCGCCGGCGCCGGTGTGGCCGCGCTGGGCTCGGGCGCCCGGGAGACCGTCGACGTGCCGGAGCGTCCGGAGCTGTACGGGTGAGCTTCCAGCTGGCCGTCTGCTCCGAGATGGTCTTCACGGACCTGCCGCACCTCGAGCGCGTGGAGCGCATCCACGCGGCCGGGTTCGCGGCGGAGATCTGGGACTGGACGACCAAGGACGCCCCCGCGCTCGTCGCGACCGGGGCGGACTTCACGTCGATGACCGGATACGTCACGGGTGACCTGATCACGAGCGAGGGCGCCGACGACCTGCTCCGCACGGCCGAGCGGTCGATCGCCTTCGCACAGGCGATCGGGTGCCCGTCGCTGAACCTGCACGGCACGGGCCTCGGCGAAGGTGGTCTTCCTGTTCGCCCCGTCGAGGTGGTGACCGGTGACATGTGGCTGGCAGCCGGACGGACACTGTCGCGCATCGCCGAGCTGGGGGAGACCCACGGCGTGACGTTCGTGCTGGAGAACCTCAACACCGAGGTCGACCACCCCGGGACGCCGTTCGCGAGGGCCGCTGACACCGTGGCGCTGGTCGCAGCGGTCGACAGCCCGCACCTCAAGCTGAACCTGGATCTGTACCACGCTCAGATCGGCGAGGGGAATCTCGTCCAGCTCCTCCAGCGCGCCGCGCCGCACCTCGGCGAGGTGCAGGTCGCGGACGTCCCGGGACGCTGTGAGCCGGGCACCGGCGAGGTGCGCTGGCCGTTCGTGGCACGCGCGCTGGCCGATGCCGGCTACGAGGGCGTCGTCGCGATGGAGGCCTTCGCGATCGACCCGTCGGTCGAGGGCAGCGACCGGGCCCTCGAGGCCTTCCGCGAGGCCTTCACCGTCTGACCACCCGGCGTCGATCCGCCCGGACCCGAGGAGAGAACGCATGAAAGACACGATCCATGGCTTCCCTGCCCGGCCGCTGCGGCTGAGCGAGGCCGACTGCAGCGTCGACGAGTTCGCGGACGTCCTGGCCAGCACGACCGACCTTGCCGACTACCCGCATGCGGAGGGGGTCGAGCAAGGCGTCCTCGTGTTCGAGGCCGCAACGCTGCGGGCCGCCGCCGCGACGCCTGACGGAGCGATCGAGGTCGAGGGCGAGCTCGCCCGGGCGCTGAGCGACGGGCCCGGCATCGTCGTGCTCAAGGGCGCCTTCACCGATCACGACGTCGTCGACCGCGTCACGGCCGTGTTCGACGCGATCATCGAGGACGAGCGCCGCGCCGGCACCACGCCCGGCGACCACTTCGCGAAGCCCGGCGCCAACAGTCGTGTGTGGAATGCGCTCGAGAAGCTCGCGCTGCGCGACCCTGCCGCGTTCGCCGACTACTACGGCAACGACGTGATCGCGATGATCTCGCGCGCCTGGCTCGGGCCCGGCTACCAGGTGACGTCACAGGTCAACGTGGTCAGGCCCGGCGGGGTCGCCCAGGACCCGCACCGCGACTACCACCTCGGCTTCCTCGCGAACGACGTCGTCGAGCAGTACCCCGCGCACGTACACCTGCTGTCGCCCGTCCTGACGCTCCAGGGGGCCGTCGCGCACTCCGACATGCCGGTCGAGAGCGGCCCCACGATGTACCTGCCGCACTCGCACAAGTACGTCCCGGGCTACCTCGCCTGGCGCCTGCCGGAGTTCCGCGAGCACTTCGCCGAGCACCACGTACAGCTGCCCTTGGCCAAGGGCGATGCCGCGTTCTTCAACCCCGCCCTGTTCCACGGCGCCGGCAACAACGTGTCGTCCGACATCCAGCGCATGGCGAACCTCCTGCAGGTCTCGTCCGGCTTCGGCCGGGCCATGGAGGCGGTCGACCGTGGCCGGATGTCCAAGGCCGTCTACCCCGTCCTGGTCGCCCGCAAGGAGTCCGGAGTGGATGCCGCGACGCTCGGGCACGCCATCGCCGCCACCGCGGAGGGCTACCCGTTCCCCACCAACCTCGACCGTGACCAGCCCATCGGCGGTCTGACCCCGCTGTCGCAGGCCGATGTGCTGCACGAGGCGCTGGCCGGCGGGTGGACGTCCGAACGTCTCGACGCCGCGATCGACGCGTACACGGAGCGGCGCCGGACCGATGGCTGAGCCGCTCCTGGCCGACAAGGTCATCCTGGTCAGCGGAGGCACCCAGGGCGTCGGCGGCGGCATCGCCCGCGCGGCTGTCGCCGAGGGGGCGTCCGTCGTCGTCTCGGGCCGCCGCCGCGGCGTCGGCGAGGCTTTCGCCGACAGCCTCGGCGGCGATGCGATGTTCGTGGCGTGCGATGTCGCCGACGTCGAGCAGGCCCGTGCCGCCGTCGCCGCGACGATCCAGCGGCACGGACGCATCGACGGTCTGGTCAACGCCGCCGGGCTCACGAGCCGCGGATCCCTCCTGGACACGACGCCCGAGCTGTTCGACGCCCACGTCGCGGTCAACCTGCGCGGACCGTTCTTCCTGATGCAGGCCGCGGTCGCCGACATGGTGCGGCGGGGTGCGCCGGGCACCGTCGTCAACGTCATCACGATGTCGGCGCACGGCGGGCAGCCCCCCCTGGCGCCGTACTCCGCGACGAAGGCCGGGCTCGCGGGGCTGACCCGCAACGCCGCGCACGCCCACCGCTGGGACCGGGTGCGGATCAACGGCATCAACATCGGCTGGACCCAGACCGAGGGGGAGGACGCCGTGCAGCGCGAGTTCCACGACGCCGACGACTCGTGGCTCGAGCGGGCGAATGCGTCCCAGCCGATGGGCCGGCTCGGCCAGGTCGACGACATGGCAGCGTTGGCCGTCCTGCTGCTGTCCGACCGCAGCGGTGTCGTGACGGGCTCGATCATCGACTGGGACCAGAACGTCGTCGGAGCCTCCGACTGAGCCCGGGCGGGCATCGACGGCCGGACCGTCACGCTGTCAGCGAACAGCCGTGTCTTCGCGTGTGTTCGTCGGGCCCGCCGTCTAGGTTGGGGACGTGAACACATCTGACAGCTCCAGCCCACTGTCGCCGAGGATGGCCGGCGAGGCCGGCCCCTCGGATCTCGACGGACACATCTACCAGCGCCTGCTCAAGGAGCGCATCGTGTTCCTCGGCTCCGAGGTGCGCGACTCCAACTCCAATGCGATCTGCGCCCAGATGCTCCTGCTCAACGCAGAGGATCCGCAGGCCGACATCTACCTGTACATCAACTCGCCGGGTGGCTCGGTCGACTCCGGCATGGCCATCTACGACACGATGCAGTTCATCTCCAACGACGTCGCGACGTTCGGCATGGGCCTGGCCGCGTCGATGGGCCAGTTCCTGCTGGCAGCCGGCACCGCGGGCAAGCGGTACGCCCTGCCCCACGCGCGCATCATGATGCACCAGCCCTCCGGCGGCATCGGCGGCTCCGCCTCGGACATCAAGATCCAGGCCGAGCAGAGCGTGCTGCTCAAGAAGCAGCTCAACCAGCTGCAGTCGCTGCACAGCGGCCAGTCCATCGAGCAGATCGAGCTCGACTCCGACCGTGACCGCTGGTTCACGCCGGAGCAGGCCAAGGAGTACGGCCTGATCGACCACGTCGTCGCGAGCGCAGGAGACATCTCATGAGCTACTACATCCCGCAGTGGGAAGAGCGCACGTCGTACGGCTTCCGTCGCATCGACCCGTACACGAAGCTGTTCGAGGACCGCATCATCATGCTGGGCACCCCGATCAGCGACGATGTCGCCAACGCGGTCATGGCCCAGCTCATGTCGCTGCAGGCGATGGACCCCGACCGGGACATCAGCATCTACATCAACAGCCCCGGTGGCTCGTTCACCGCGCTGACGGCGATCTACGACACGATCCGCTATATCAAGCCCGATGTGCAGACGCTGTGCCTGGGCCAGGCGGCCTCGGCCGCCGCGATCCTGCTGGCCGCCGGCACCCCGGGCAAGCGCCTGGCGCTGCCCAACAGCCGCATCCTGATCCACCAGCCGTACACCGAGGGCACCGGCGGCCAGATCTCCGACCTGGAGATCCAGGCCAACGAGATCTTCCGCATGCGTGAGCTGATGGAGAAGATGCTCTCCGATGCGACCGGCAAGCCGATCGAGGAGATCAGCAAGGACGTCGACCGCGACAAGATCCTGACGGCGCAGCAGGCTGTCGAGTACGGCCTGGTCGACGAGGTCCTGGACACCTTGAAGGTCCCCGCGGTCTGACCTCCGGGTCGCGCAACTCGCACGATGACATCCGGTGCGTGACCGAGACGATGAAGGCTTTCGCCGCTACGGTGGGAACTACGTCTTCTCGGTCACGCTCCGGGCCCCTTGCACGACACCCGGTAGGAAAGGGAATCCCCCATGGCACGCATTGGTGAAACCGCCGATCTGCTCAAGTGCTCGTTCTGCGGAAAGAGCCAGAAGCAGGTCAAGAAGCTCATCGCGGGCCCGGGTGTGTACATCTGCGACGAGTGCATCGACCTGTGCAACGAGATCATCGAGGAAGAGCTCGCCGAGGGTGCTGAGCTGAGCCTGGGCGAGCTGCCCAAGCCGCAGGAGATCTACGACTTCCTCAACGGCTACGTGATCGGCCAGGACGGCGCGAAGAAGTCGCTGGCCGTCGCGGTCTACAACCACTACAAGCGGGTCCAGGCGCAGGCGGCGTCCGGGCGCGGCAAGGACGACCAGGTCGAGCTGGCCAAGTCCAACATCCTCATGGTCGGCCCCACCGGCTGCGGCAAGACCTACCTGGCGCAGACCCTGGCCCGCATGCTCAACGTCCCGTTCGCCATCGCCGATGCGACGGCGCTGACCGAGGCCGGTTATGTCGGCGAGGACGTCGAGAACATCCTGCTCAAGCTCATCCAGGCCGCCGACTACGACGTCAAGAAGGCCGAGACGGGCATCATCTACATCGACGAGGTCGACAAGATCTCGCGCAAGAGCGAGAACCCCTCCATCACCCGTGACGTCTCCGGCGAGGGCGTGCAGCAGGCGCTGCTGAAGATCCTCGAGGGCACGACGGCCTCGGTTCCTCCGCAGGGCGGGCGCAAGCACCCGCACCAGGAGTTCATCCAGATCGACACCACGAACGTGCTGTTCATCGTCGGTGGCGCGTTCGCGGGCCTCGACCAGATCATCGAGCAGCGCAGCGGCAAGATGGCACTGGGCTTCAGCGCCGCGCAGCAGGACATCGGCAAGACCGCCGAGCCGCACAAGCTGTACTCCAAGGTGCTGCCCGAGGACCTGCTCAAGTTCGGCCTGATCCCCGAGTTCATCGGCCGTCTGCCGGTCATCGCGGCGGTCGACAACCTCGACAAGGATGCCCTCGTGGCGATCCTGACCGAGCCGCGCAACGCCCTGACCAAGCAGTACGTCCGGCTGTTCGAGATCGACGGCGTCGAGCTGGAGTTCAGCCAGGACGCGAGCGAGGCGATGGCCGATCTCGCCCTGGCGCGGGGCACCGGCGCACGTGGTCTGCGCTCGATCATCGAGGCCGTCCTCGAGCCGGTGATGTACGAGATCCCCAGCCGCGACGACGTCGCCAAGGTCATCGTCAACGCCGCGACGGTGGCCGGCCACGAGGGCCCGCAGATCCTCACCCACGACGAGGCGGCCAAGAAGGCCTCCTGACCATCGGAGCCGGTCTTCTGGGGTCGCGCGAGGGCCACCGGCCGATAGGTTGGGGGCCATGGCTTCCGTCGACATCGCCCTGCTCGGTGCCACCGGTTTCACCGGTGCCCTGACCGCCGACTACCTCTCCACACACCTGCCGGACGGCGCGACATGGGCCGTCGCCGGGCGGAACCAGGCCAAGCTCGAGGCGGTCGCCGATCACGTCGAGGCCCAGGGTGGAGTCCGACCCGAGATCATCTCGGCCGACACCGGCAATGCCGACTCGATGGCAGCGCTGGCCCGCAGCACGCGGGTCCTGGTCACCACGGTCGGCCCGTACGTCCAGCTCGGTGAACCGGCCGTCAAGGCCGCCGCCGAGGCCGGCATCGCCTACGTCGACCTGACCGGAGAGCCGGAGTTCGTCGACCAGATGTGGCTGAAGTACCACGCCGTCGCCGAGCAGACCGGGGCCAAGCTCGTGCACGCCTGCGGCTTCGACTCCATCCCGTACGACCTGGGGGTGCTGTTCACGGTCGAGCAGATGCCCGAGGACGTGCCGATCGACGTCAAGGGCTACATCCGGGCCGGGGGCACCGCGTCCGGCGGGACCTTCCACTCGGCCGTCGGAGCCTTCTCCCGCCTGCGTGAGGCCCGCAAGGCCGCTGCCGAGCGCAAGCGGCTCGAGCCGCGCCCCGAGGGCCGCAGGATCCGCGGTGGCGGCTCCCTGGGCCGCGGCGCGGCGGGGAAGGGCTGGGCGATGCCGCTGCCGACGATCGACCCGCAGGTCGTCCTGCGATCGGCCCGCTCGCTGGACCGCTACGGGCCGGAGTTCACCTACTCGCACTTCGCCCAGTTCAAGAAGCTCCCGATGATGGCGGCCACCCTCGCCGGTGGCGCCGTCGTGCTGGCCGCCGCCCAGCTGGGGCCCACGCGCAGCGCGCTGTTGAAGCTCAAGGCGCAGGGCGATGGTCCGGACGAGGCCAAGCGGGCCTCGTCGTGGTTCAACCTGCGGCTCATCGCCCAGGGCGGCGGCCGCACCGTCACGACCGAGGTCAGCGGGGGAGACCCCGGGTACACCGAGACGGCCAAGATGCTCAGCGAGTCCGCGCTGTGCCTGGCCTTCGACGACGTCCCGAAGGTGTCTGGTCAGACGACGACCGCGGTCGCGATGGGGGACGCGCTGATCGAGCGCCTGCAGGCCGCCGGCATCACCTTCCGCACCCTCTAGCCCCCGCCCCTTGAGCTTGTCGAAAGGGAACGCCCCTTGAGCTTGTCGAAAGGGAACGCCCCTTGAGCTTGTCGAAACGCATCGCCCCTTGAGCCTGTCGAAAGGGCCTTTCGACAAGCTCAAGGGGCGGTGAGACGGTTAGGCCCCTTTCGACAGGCTCAAGGCTCAAGGGGCGGTTGCGCTCAAGGGGCGGTTGCGCTCAAGGGGCGGGGTTCACTCCGCCGGGGTGGGCACCGCTTCCACCGTGAAGCCGGTCGCGGCGTCGTCGGCGGTGAACGTCGGCTCGGCGGTGACCCGGCCGGCGGCGCGCACGTCGTCGAAGGCCGCTGCCAGCAGCTCCAGGTCGGCAGCAGTCGCGCTGACCGTCAGGGTGCCGATCTCGGTCTTCTGGCTGACCTTCGCGACCGACTTGGCACCGCGGATGTCTGCCAGCACGGTGGCTGCGACGGTGAGCACCGCCGGATCCTGCTCCGCCGTCACGAGGTCGACCGAGCTGTCGGGCCACTGGGCGCGGTGGATGGAGCCTTCCTGCCACCACGACCAGACCTCTTCGGTGACGTACGGCAGGAAGGGAGCCAGCAGGCGCAGCTGGACCGACAGGGCCAGCACGAAGGCGCTCTTGGCCGACGCCCCACCGGCGTCATCGCGGCGCGCCCGCTCCTTGACCAGCTCGAGGTAGTCGTCGCAGAAGTCCCAGAAGAACTTCTCGGTGACCTCCAGGGCGCTGGCGTAGTCGTACGCCTCGAACGCCGTGGTTGCCTCCGCGACGACGCCGCGCAGACGGGTCAGCATGGCCAGATCGATCGGTTCGACGACCTTCGACGGGTCGAGGTAGGACGCGTCCGCGCCCAGGCCGTACTGCTCCTCGGGGGCGAGCACGAACTTGCTGGCGTTGAGCACCTTCATCGCCAGGCGGCGCCCGACCTTCATCTGGGCCTCGTCGAACGGCGAGTCGGCGCCCGGCCTGGCCCCCGCGGCCCGCCAGCGCACGGCGTCGGCGCCGTACTTGTTCAAGATCTCGTCGGGCACGACGACATTGCCCTTGGACTTGCTCATCTTCTTGCGGTCCGGGTCGACCACGAAGCCCGAGAGGGCCGCGTGGGTCCACGGCACGCAGCCGTGCTCGAGGTGGGAGCGGACGACCGTGGAGAACAGCCACGTGCGGATGATGTCGTGCCCCTGCGGACGGAGGTCCATGGGGAACGTCTTGGCGAACAGCTCGGGATCGCGCTCCCAGCCGCACACGATCTGCGGTGTCAGGGAGGAGGTGGCCCAGGTGTCCAGGACGTCGGGATCGGCCATGAAGCCGCCCGGCTCGCCGCGCTGGGAGTTGTCGAAGCCCGGAGGAGCCTGCGATGCCGGATCGACCGGCAGGCTCGCCTCATCGGCCAGGATGGGGTCGTCGTAGACCGGCTCGCCGGCGTCGTCGAGGCGGTACCAGACGGGGAAGGGGATGCCGAAGAAGCGCTGGCGCGAGACCAGCCAGTCGCCGTTGAGCCCGTCGATCCAGTTCGTCAGGCGCGACTGCATGTACTCGGGAACCCAGTCGATCTCGTCGCCGCGGGCGATCAGGGCCTTGCGCAGGTCGGCGGAGCGGCCGCCGTTGGCGATGTACCACTGCCGCGTCGACACGATCTCGAGCGGCTTGTCGCCGCGCTCGTAGAAGTTGGCCATGCGCTGGGTGGCCTTGGGCTCGCCGTCCAGGTCGCCGGACTCCTTCAACGCCGCGACGGTCAGCTCGCGTGCGGTGAACGTCGTCTTGCCCGCCAGGCTCGCGTACAGCTCGAGCCCGGACGGATCGCTGATCCACGCCGGGGCGTCGGGCAGGATGCGTCCGTCGCGGCCGATGATCGTCCGGTTCGGCAGCTGGAGCTCACGCCACCAGATGACATCGGTCAGGTCACCGAACGTGCAGCACATGACGATGCCCGAGCCCTTGTCGGGCTCGGCGGCGCCGTGGGCCAGGACGGGGATGTCGACGCCGAACAGCGGCGAGCGCACCGTGGTGCCGAACAGGTGCTGATAGCGCTCGTCGTCGGGGTGCGCGATCAGCGCGACGCAGGCGCCGATCAGCTCGGGCCGGGTCGTCTCGATGTGGACGGGACCGTCGGCGCCGTGGAACGCGACCCGGTGGTACGCGCCGGGGTACTCCCGCGCCTCGAGCTCGGCCTGGGCGACGGCGGTCTGGTAGGTCACGTCCCACAGCGTGGGGGCGTCCTGCTGGTACGCCTCGCCACGCGCGAGGTTGCGCAGGAACGCGCGCTGCGACACGGTCTGCGACTCATCGCCGATCGTCGTGTACTTCTGCGACCAGTCGACGCTCAGGCCGAGCGTCCGCCACAGCGACTCGAAGACCTTCTCGTCCTCCTCGACCAGCTGGTTGCACAGCTCGACGAAGTTGCGGCGGCTGATCGGGATCTGGCGCTTGGGGTCGGGCTTCTCGGGGGGAGTGAACGACTCGTCATACGGCAGCGTGGGATCGCACCGGACGCCGTAGTAGTTCTGCACCCGACGCTCGGTCGGCAGGCCGTTGTCGTCCCAGCCCATCGGGTAGAAGACTTCCTTGCCGCGCATGCGCTGGTAGCGCGCGATGAGGTCTGTGTGCGTGTAGGAGAACACGTGACCGACGTGCAGGGAGCCCGAGACCGTGGGTGGGGGCGTGTCGATCGAGAAGATCTGCTCCCGGGACTTGGTGCGGTCGAAGGCGTACGTGCCCTGGTCGGCCCACCGTGCCGACCACGTCGCCTCGAGTCCCTCGAGGACGGGCTTCTCCGGGACGCCGGTCGCAGGGGCAGATGTGCCGAGTTCGCTAGTCACAACAGACAAGTCTAGGTGCGAGCAGCTTCACGCGGCGTGCTGGTCCTGTCCACCTCCTCGTGGACTTGGCCGTCGGTGCGGCCCAGAGCGCTCGGCCACCAGATGTTGCGCCCGAAGTCGAGGTTGAGCGCGGTGACCAGCACCGACCGGACGATGATGGTGTCGAGCAGCACCCCGACCGCGACCGCGAAGCCGAGCTCGGCCAGGAACACGACCGGCAGGGTGGCCAGGGCGGTGAAGGTGCCGGCCAGGACGAAGCCTGCCGAGGTGATCACCCCACCGGTCGCCGCGAGCCCGATGAGGGCCCCCTTGCGGGTGCCGTGCTTGAGGGACTCCTCCCGCACCCGGGTCATCAAGAAGATGTTGTAGTCGATGCCGAGCGCCACGAGGAACACGAAGGCGAACAACGGGAAGGACGAGTCGGTCCCCTCGAACCCGAACACGTGCCGGAACGTCAGTGCGCTGATGCCCATCGCAGCCGCGAAGGACACCACGACCGTCACGAGCAGCATCAGCGGCGCCGCGATCGAGCGCAGCAGCACGGCCAGGATCAGCAGGACCACGCCCAGGATGATGGGAATGATCAGCCGGTTGTCGGCGCCGGAGGCGGCTTGGACGTCCTTGTTGACCGCGGTGTTGCCTCCCACCAGTGCATCGGCGCCCGCGACGTCGTGCACCGCATCTCGCGCCCGGTCGATCGTGGCGAAGGCGTCGGCCGAGTCGGGGGCCGAGGTCAGCGTGCCCTCGAGATAGGCGACGGGGCTGCCGGCCGGGCTCAAGACCTGGACCGAGCTCGCGTCGATGCCCTCGACCCCGGAGAGCGCGTCCTTGACCGCGTCGGCGCGCGAGCCCTCGGCGATGACGGCGACGGGGGAGCCGGCGCCGCCCGGGAAGTGCTTCGCGAGCTCACGCTCCGCCAGCACCGACGGCTGCTCCTTGGTGAAGCTCTGCGCGTTGGTGAGCCCGTTGGCGTCGAGCTGGACGACGCCGAACGACAGGGCGACCAGGACCAGGGTCGTCGTGACCCAGACGGCGCGGGGGGCCTTGGCGATCCGTCGGCCGACCCGCGCCCAGATGCCGTTCTCGCTCTTGATCGGGTCGCCGAAGCGGGGCACGAACGGCCAGAAGATCCACCGTCCGAGGATGAGCAGCAGCGCCGGCAGCAGGAGCATCATGACCAGCAGGGCGCAGGCGATGCCGACGGCGCCGACCGGGCCGAGGCTGCTGGTCGAGTTCATCTCCGCGAACAGCAGGCACAGCAGGCCGATGATGACCGTGGCGCCGCTGGCCAGGATCGCCGGGGCCGCGCGGTGCAGGGCGTGGGCCATCGCCTCGTGCCGGTCCTCGTAGCGGTGCAGCTCCTCGCGGTACCGGGCCACGAGCAGCAATGCGTAGTCGACTCCCGCGCCGAGCACCAGCACGCTGAGGATGCCCGCACTCTGCGCGTTGACCGTCAGGTCGGCGTGCTTGGCCAGCAGGTAGACCAGGCCCTGCGCGCTGAAGACCGCGCCCACGCCACACAGCAGGAAGAGGATCGCCAGCTGCAGGCTGCGATAGGTGACGAGCAAGATGATGAACACGATCGCGACGGCCGCGAGCAGCAGGATGCCGTCGATGCCGGCGAAGGCCTCGGCCTGGTCTGCGCCGAGTGCCGCGGGACCGGCGATGCGCACGTCGAGGCCGCCGGCGTCCCGGTCGGCGATCGATCTGATGTCGTCGACCCGGTCGGGCAGGTCCTCCCACCCGTCGCTGCTCATACGGATCGTCACGAGGACCTGCAGGGCCTTGCCGTCGTCGGCCGGGATCGGTCCCGTCACCTCGGTGACCGAGTCGACCCCCTTGATCCGGGCTGCGTCGGCCGTCGCCTTGGCGACGTCGGCAGGGGTGATGCCCGCGTCACGCACGTAGAGCACGACCCCCGGGATGTCGTTGGGGTCGGAGAAGGCCTTCGATCTCTCGATCACCTTGGTGGACTCGGCGTCGCCGGGCAGCCAGGATGCGGCGTCGTTGTCCTGGACGCTCGTGAGCTTGGCGCCGAGGGAGGCCAGCGCGAAGATCATCACCAGGCCGAGGGCCGTCACCACCCACTTCGCCCAGCGGTGCGTGGCCCATCCCGCGATGCTTCGGTTCATGTGCCCTCCTAGGGACAGCCCCGAATGATGGTCATTTGTGATCTTCACCACTATGCCGCGCGGCGCCGACATTTTGAACATCGGTGGTGACCCTGAGCCGTCCCTGAGGTGCTGCGATACTGGGCGGGATGACACCTACGTACGCGGAGGTCGAGCGCGCGCTCCTCGGCCGGTGGCCCGAGACCCGTCTCGAGCCCTCACTGGACAGAATCACGGCGCTGTGCCGTCTGCTGGGTGACCCCCAGGACGCCAGCCCGGTCATCCACCTGACCGGTACCAACGGCAAGACATCGACGAGCCGGATGATCGACACCCTGCTGCGCGCCCTCGACCTGAGGACGGGGCGCTTCACCAGCCCGCACCTCCAGTCGATGACCGAGCGCATCTCGCTGGACGGCGTGCCGCTGACGCAGGAGCAGTTCGTCGATGCGTTCGCCGATGTCGCCGCCTACGCGCAGATCGTGGACGACTCCTCGGATCATCCGCTGTCGTTCTTCGAGATGACCGTGGCGATGGCCTATGCCGCGTTCGCGGACGCCCCCGTCGACGTCGCCGTCGTCGAGGTCGGCATGGGCGGCTCGTGGGACGCCACGAACGTCGCGACCGGCCAGGTCGCCGTCGTGACGCCGATCGGCGTCGACCACGCCGCCTACCTGGGGGATCGTCCCGAGATCATCGCGGTGGAGAAGGCCGGGATCATCAAGCCCGGCTCGCACGCGGTGATCGCCGAGCAGACGCCGGAGGTCATGGACGTCCTCATGCGCCGCGTGCTGGACGTCGGTGCGATCGCGCTGCGCGAAGGTGTCGACTTCGGGGTCAACGACCGGGTCACCGCGATCGGCGGCCAGCAGATCAGCCTGCAGGGCCTCTCCGGTGGCTACGACAACATCTTCCTGCCGCTGCACGGGGCGCACCAGGCCCACAACGCGGCCTACGCGCTGGCCGCGGTCGAGGCGTTCACCGGCAGCAAGCAGCTCGACGGCGACCTGGTGCGCGCGGCCTTCGCCGCGGTGAGCTCACCCGGGCGCCTGGAGGTCGTGCGCCGCAGCCCCACGGTGCTGCTGGACGCGGCCCACAACCCGCACGGCGCGACCGCGGCGATCGAGGCGATCCAGGACGCGTTCTCGTTCAGCCCGCTGATCGGTGTGGTGGGGGTCATGGGCGACAAGGACGTCGAGGAGATGCTGCGCATCTTCGAGCCGGTCATGGCCGAGATCGTGGTGACGCAGAACAGCACCGCCCGGGCCATGCCGGTCGAGGAGCTGGCCGAGATCGCCGGCGACATCTTCGGTGAGGAGCGGGTCGTGGTGGCCAAGCAGCTGCCCGATGCGCTCGAGCGGGCCGTCTCGATGGCCGACGGCGGCGAGGGCGGTGACGACTCCATCGGCAGCGGGGGAGTCCTGGTGACCGGATCGGTCGTCACGGTGGGCGAGGCCCGCGTCCTGCTGGGCGGTCAGGTCTCATGAGGGGCATGTGCGCGGCGATGCTGTCGCTGGAGGCGATCATCCTCGGCCTGAGCGTGCCGGTCATGATCTCGGTCGAGGACGTCCACAAGACCGCCGCTCTGGTGCTGGGGCTGGGACTGGCACTGCTGTGCATCCTGGTCGCCGGCTCCCTGCGGCGTCCCCAGGCCTATCTGGTCGGGCACGCGATCCAGGTCGCGGCGATCGCCATGGGCTTCCTGGTGCCGATCATGTTCTTCGTCGGACTCATGTTCGCCGCGCTGTGGTTCGGCGCGTTCTTCCTGGGGCGCAAGATCGAGGACGACAAGGCGCGCTGGGCCCGCGAGGCCGCCGAGGCGGACGACGAACCACGGTGACCGGCGTCTCCCGGGAGTAGGCTCAGCAGATGGTCCGGGTCCTGGCAGTCTCCGACGAGGAGGTCCCCGCGATGCGGTCGCGGGTGCGCGACCTGCAGGTCGACCTGGTCCTGGGGGCGGGTGACCTGCCGTGGGACTACCTGGAGACGCTGGTGGAGCTCGTCGGGGCACCGGCTCTGTTCGTGCCCGGCAACCACGAGCCCCACATCGGCCGCGGGACGCCCACCGCGCCCCGCGGGATGGTCAGCGTCGACGGCTCGGTCCAGACGGTCGCCGGGCTGCGCATCGCCGGTCTCGGCGGGTGCGTGCGCTACAACGACGGCGAGCACCAGTACACGCAGCGCGAGTACCACCAGCGCGCCCGCCGGCTGCTGGCGCTCGCCGGCGGCACCGCGCCGGTCGACGTCCTGCTGACCCACGCCCCGCCCCTCGGCCTGGGCGACGAGGACGACCCCAGCCACGTGGGCATCGAGGCACTGCACGAGGTGCTGGAGGTGCTGCGACCGACGTGGCACCTGCACGGGCACATCCACCCGTTCGGGATGCTCAAGGCCGACCGGCAGGTGGGGCCGACGACGATCCGCAACGTCATCCCGTGGCGGGTCATCGACATCGAGCCCCAGGCGGTGGTGAGCTCGTCCTCGTCGGTCGGACGATCGGGTCAGGAGGACTGAGATGGTCAGCAGCTCCGGTTCACCGCGTGTCGACGCCGAGAGCGACTACATGCGGGCCAGGCGCCACCAGGTGCTGTCCGCGCTCGCAGCGCGGCTGCGCAACGACACCGAGGACGTCCAGGCGATGTCGTTCGACGAGGTCGTTGCGGCGCTCGGGCGGCGCGGTGAGCACTACGTGGGCACGAAGGTCATCCCGCTGGACGCGATCGTCGGCTCGGTCGACAAGGCCCGCGACTTCGATCGCCGGTTCCGGCCGACCTCGCGGACGAGCCGGGAACGGTGGGAGCGGCTGGCCCGGGCCAGCCGCACCGGCGAGGTCATCCCGCCGATCGACGTCTACCAGATCGGTGACTACTACTTCGTCCGCGACGGCCACCACCGTGTCTCGGTCGCCCGCAGCCTCGGGGTGGACCTCATCGAGGCGCGGGTGACGGCGATCGAGACCTTCCTCGCGCCGGTCGGGATCGACGACCGGGCAGACCTGGAGCTGAAGTACTGGCGACGCATCATGCTGCAACGGGTGCCGTTCACCGGCGAGGCCCGCGCCGCGGTCGCCGTCGACGAGCCGACCGACTACGGCGTCATCGCCGAGACGGTCGAGGCCTGGGCCACCCGCACCATGCACGCCGAAGGCGCGTACATGGACAAGCAGACGATGGCCAAGCGGTGGTACGCCGAGGAGTTCAAGCCCGTGGTGAAGATGATCGAGGAGGCCGGAGTCCGCGGGGACGACGAACGGCCTGCCGCGGCGTACCTGCGGATCGCGGGGGAGCGCTACCGCCTCATCCGCGAGCACGAGTGGAACGCCGAGGTCATGGCGGCCGTCAGCAAGGGCCGCCGCAAGCGTCGCCGCCCCGACACCACCCGCTGAGCTCCCCTCCGGTCTGGCCGGCGGTCAGAGGCCCACTGTCAGGTTCTCGCCGCTGGACGGGTCGAACAGGTGCATCTTGTCGGTGTCGATGAACAGCGTGGCGTCGTCGTCCTCCTTGACCGTGCTCGACGCGTCGAGCGAGACCACCAGCTGGGTGCGCAGGGAGTCGCTGTCGGACTCGCGGGCCAGCTCCCTGAGCTGGTCCTGCACCTTCGCCTCGGCCTCGAACGGGACGTAGGCGTACTGCTGGTCGCCGAGCCACTCGCGGACGTCGATGTGGGCCTTGAAGGTTCGGGAGGTGTCGACCTCGTCATGGTGCAGGACCGAGACGTCCTCGAAGTGCTCGGGACGGATACCGGCCATCAGCAGGCCCTTGCCGGCCGTGCGCTCGGCCTTGGCGGCCGGCAGCGGGAACGTGCCGAAGGGCAACTGGATCTCGCTGCCCTCGACCGTCGCCGGCAGGAAGTTCATCGGCGGGGAGCCGATGAATCCGGCGACGAACAGGTTGACCGGCTGCTCGTACAGCTCGCGGGGCGTGGCGAGCTGTTGCAGGATGCCACGCTTCATGACCGCCACCCGGTCGCCGAGCGTCATGGCCTCGGTCTGGTCGTGGGTCACGTAGACCGTGGTGATGCCGAGCTGCTTCTGCAGCCGCGCGATCTCGGTGCGCATCTGGCCGCGCAGCTTGGCATCGAGGTTGGACAGCGGCTCGTCGAACAAGAACGCCTGGGCGTCGCGCACGATCGCGCGTCCCATCGCGACCCGCTGGCGCTGGCCGCCGGACAGGTTGGCGGGCTTGCGCTGCAGGTGCTCGTCGAGGTCGAGGGTCTTGCTGGCCGCGCGGACCTTCTCGTCGACCTCCTTGTCCGGCATCTTGGCCAGGCGGAGCGGGAACGCGATGTTCTCGTAGACGGTCAGGTGCGGGTACAGCGCGTAGTTCTGGAAGACCATCGACAGGTTGCGGTCGCGCGGGGCCAGGTCGTTGACCCGTTTGCCGCCGATGATCATGTCGCCGGAGGTGATGTCCTCCAGGCCCACGATCATCCGCAGCAGCGTGGACTTTCCGCAGCCGGACGGGCCGACCAGGATCATGAACTCGCCGTCGGCGACGTCGATGCTGACGTCGTTGACCGCCGGGAACCCGTCTCCGTACTTCTTGACGATGTGCTTCATCTCGATGGCTGCCATGAGATCAACCCTTCACTGCGCCGGCGGTCAGGCCGGCGACGATCTTGCGCTGGAAGAACAGGACGAGGATGACGATGGGAACCGTGGCGACCACGGCACCCGCGGCCAGCAGTGACGCCGGCCGGTTGAACGGATCGGCCCCGACGAAGAACGACAGGGCGGCGGGGATGGGACGGGCGCGTTCGGTCGACGTCAACGAGATGCCGAACACGAAGTCGTTCCAGGCGAAGAAGAACGTCAAGATGGCCGCGGTGAACACACCGGGTGCCGCCAGCGGGACGATGACCTTGCGGAACGCCTGCCACGCGGTGGCGCCGTCGACCTGGGCGGCCTGCTCCATCTCCCACGGGATCTCCCGGAAGAAGGCGGACAGCGTCCAGATCGCCAGCGGCAACGTGAAGGACATGTAGGGAATGATCAGGCCGAGCCAGGTGTCGTAGATGCCGAAGGTGCGCCACATGTCGAACAGCGGGCCGACCAGCGAGACCACCGGGAACATCGCGATGACCAGCGCGGTGGTCAGCACGAACTTCTTGCCCTTGAACTCCAGGCGTGCGATGGCGTACGCCGCGAGGGTCGCGATGATCACCGACAGGAGCGTCGCGATGAGCGAGATGCCCACCGAGTTGATGATCGCCCGGCGGAACTGCTCGTCCTGCAGGACGTCGGTGTAGTTCGACCAGCCGGCCCCTCCGCCCTTGGACGGGAAGAAACCAGGGCTGCCGTTGGTGACGGCCTGCTGGGACTTGAACGACAGCGAGATGATCCACGCCACGGGCAGCAGGCACCAGATGAGGATCAATGCGCAACCGACGATGGTGCCGATGTTGGCCTTGAGGCTCTTGCCCATGTCAGCTCTCCTGCCGTGCGTCGGCCAGATTGACCCGGAACAGCTTGACGATCACCGCGGCCACCACCAGCACCGACAAGAACAGGAGCACCGACAGCGCCGAGCCGATGCCGAGCTGGAACTGCTCGATGACCTGTCGGTAGGTCAGGAACGAGATCGACTCCGTGCCGTTGGCGCCGGCGGTCATCACGAAGATGTTGTCGAAGATGCGGTACGCGTCGAGGGCGCGGAACAGCACGGCGACCATGATCGCGGCCCGCATGTTGGGCAGGATCACCTTGTAGAGGCGCTGCCACCAGGTGGCGCCGTCGACCTTGGCCGCCTCCAGCATGTCGTTGGACACCTGGGCCAGACCGGCCAGCAGCAGCAAGGACATGAACGGCGTGGTCTTCCAGATCTCCGAGGCCATGATGGCCACCATCGAGCTCCAGTACTGGCCGAACCAGTTGAAGTCGTCACTGGTGAACGGCAGCCAGCTGTTGACGAAGCCATTGGTGTTGGAGAACGCGAACTGCCACGCGAAGCCCGAGACCACGGTGATGACGCCGTAGGGGATCAGGATCGAGGTGCGGATGACGCCCCGCGCGAAGATCACCTTGTGCATGACCATCGCGAAGGCGAAGCCGATGACCAGCTCGACGGCGACCGTGACGATCATGATCATCACGGTGTTGCCGGTGTCGCGCCAGAACAGCGGATCGCTCAGGGCGGTGGCGTAGTTGGCCAGCCCGACGAACTCGCGGGCGTCCGGGTCGGTCAGCGAGTAGTTGAACAGCGACAGGTAGAGCGCGCGCAGCATCGGGAACGCGGTCACCAGCAGCATCAGCACCAGCGCCGGCGCGACCAGCTTGCGTGCCAGTCTGTTCTCGGCCCGCGAGCGGTCCGAGTCCGGCGGGCGGGCGTCGTCGGCCGGGTCGACGGCCGTCTGTACGTAGGTCGTGGTCACAGCAAGGCCTTCCCCTTCAGAATCTGGTTGAGGAAGTCAGCAGACTTCTTGGGTGTGCCGGCGGTGACGGACGTCGGCGAGTGCCAGCGCGACTGCAGGGCGCTCGAGATCTGGCTGTAGAACGCGCTCTTGGGGCGCGGGCCGCCGGAGTCGACACTCTGGCTGAACAACGACAGCAGATCCGGGGGGTATGCCTCCTTCAGCTCGTCGGAGTCGTACACCGACTGCCGCGAGGGCATGAGGCCCTCGTTGATGGCGAGCTCGGACTGAGCCTTGGCGTCGGTCACGCAGACCGCCGCCCGCTGGGCGAACTCCGGGTGCTTGGAGTACGCACCGACGCCGATGTCGATGCCGCCGATGGGCGGCCGGGACTCCTGGCCCTCGACGGTCTCGGGATACTTCGCCCACCCCAGGTCCTCGAACTCGGCCTTGTCCTTGGGGCCGCCGGGCTTGCCGATCAGCCCTTCGTAGTTCTTGTAGACGAAGGTCCAGTTGGTCATGAACTCCCCGGCGCCCTGGGCCGGGAACATCGCACCGAGGCTCGTCCCCTCGTTGGACGTGGTGAAGTCGGGCTGCTTGGCGGTCGACTTGGCCAGCTTCTCGATCACGGCCGCGGCGTCCTTGCCGGCCTGCGAGTTGATCGTGACCTTGGCATCGCGCCCGGCCTCGACTGTCGAGGGATCCAGGATGTTGCCGCCGGCGCCCTGGATCAGCGAGTTGATCCACACGACGTACGCCTCGTACTTGTTGGCCTGCACGCCGATCGTGCCGTCGTGGTCGGCCGCGGCGTCGATGATCTGGTCCCAGGTCACCGGCTGGTTCATGTCGAGACCGGCGGCCTTGGCGAGGGACTTGCGGTACCAGAGCACCTGGGTGTTGGCCCACTGCGGCGCGGCGACGACCTCGTCGTCCCAGGTGGCCGTCTCCGCGGCACCCTTGAGGACATCGCTGTCCAGGACCTGGTCGGCCTGCTCGCCCTCGAACGGCAGGAGCCACTTGGCGTTGGCGAACTCCGCGACGAACACCGGGTCGAGGCTCATCAGGTCGGTCGAGCTGTCCTCGGCGGCCAGCCGGCGGGCCAGCTGCGTGCGCTGGTCGGTCGCGCTGGACGGCAGCAGCTGGACCTTGATCGTGTACTCGTTGGTGCTGCACCTCTTGGCCAGCGCGTTCAGCGTGTCCTGGCCGTCGGGGTTGACGTACCAGTTCAGCGACGGCTTGGCGCTGTCCCCGCCGCACGCGCTCAGCACGCTCATGCTCAGGGCCGCCAGGGCGATGCCTGTGGCAAGTCTGCGAATCGGTCGAACGGTCATGCTGCTCCCCTTCACGGCGAGCCCGGAACCACGACGTGACGCGGATCACAGGGCCGAGTCGAAGGTAACGCTGCCGCGGTGCCAGTGCAACTGCTCGTCGCTCAGCCGTTGAGCCAGACTGTCTCGTCCGGGTCCACCTGGCCTGCGGTGCCGGGGGTTCCGGTCCTGGCCAGGATCTGCGCGCCGGCCGGCAGGGGAAGCGGCGAGCCGCCCGGATTGGCCAGGACGGTCACCGCCCCCTCGTCCGACTCCACCCTGAAGGCCAGCACGTCGTGGGGCTGGTCGTCGAGCCACACGAGCCTGCCCCGTCCGAGCCGGTGCTTGCGGCGCAGGGCGAGCAGCTGGCGGTACAGCTCGAGCGTCGACCCGGGGACGTCGCGCTGCCGGTCGACGGCCAGATCGGCGTACTCGGGCGGCTGGGGGAGCCATGACCGCCCGCCGGGCCCGAACCCGTACGAGGGCGCGTCGCCCTCCCACGGGATCGGCACCCGGCACCCGTCACGTCCCTTCGACTTCCCGTCGGTCCGGGCGAACGTCGGGTCCTGCCGTGCCTCGTCCGGCAGCTGCGTCGCCTCGGGCAGACCCAGCTCCTCGCCTTGAAACAGGTAGGCGGACCCGGGCAGGGCCAGCATCACGGCGGTGGCCGCGCGCGCCCGCCGCAGGCCGAGGGCGGCGTCGGGCTGGGGATCGTCCGCGCCGATGCCCTCGATCCGCTGCAGCCCGGGTCGTTGCGGGTAGCCCAGCCGGGTCGCGTGCCGGACGACGTCGTGATTGGACAGCACCCAGGTCTGCGGTGCGCCGACGGCGTCCGCCTGGGCGAGTGAGTCGGTGATCGCCGCCCGCTGGTCGGCCGTCAGCCACGGGGTCATCAGGTACTCGAAGTTGAACGACTGGTGCAGCTCGTCGGCGCGGACGTACTGGGCCAGCGCGGGGCCGGGCAGCACCCACGCCTCGGCGCACAGGATGCGGTCGGCGTCCTGGCCCTCGATCGCGTAGGAGTCGGCCAGCCGGCGCCAGCTGCGGTAGATCTCGTGGACGCCGGGCTGGTCCCACATCGGAGCCAGCGCGGTCGCGTCGACGTTCGCGTCCAGCGTCAGGTCGGTGTCGGGCAGGTTCTCGTACTTGACCAGCCCGTGCGCGACGTCGATGCGGAATCCGTCCACGCCGCGGTCGAGCCAGAAGCGAAGGACGTCCTCCAGCTCGTCACGCACCTCGGGGTTGGTCCAGTCGAAGTCGGGCTGGGACCGGTCGAACATGTGCAGGTACCACTGCCCGGGGGAGCCGTCCGCCTCGGTGATGCGCGTCCACGCCGGACCGCCGAACATGCTGGTCCAGTTGTTCGGCGGCAGACGTCCGCCGTCCGAGCCGTCGCGGAACAGGTACCGCGCCCGCTCCGGGCTGCCCGGCGGGGACGCCAGTGCCGCCTGGAACCACGGGTGGTCGCTGGAGGAGTGGTTCGGGACGATGTCGACGATGACGCGCAGACCCAGCTCGTGGGCCCGGGCGGTCAGGGCGTCGAAGTCGGCCAGGGTCCCGAACAGCGGGTCGACGTCGCGGTAGTCGGCCACGTCGTAGCCGCCGTCACGCTGGGGGGACGTGTAGAAGGGCGAGAGCCACACCGCGTCGACGCCCAGGTACGTCAGGTGGGGGAGTCGCTGGGTGATGCCGGGCAGGTCGCCGATCCCGTCACCATCGGAGTCGGCCCACGAGCGGGGATAGATCTGGTAGATGACCGCATCGCGCCACCACTGCTGTCCTGGGCGCACCACATCGTCCCCTTCCGGGCGCCCGAAGTGCGCCGTCACGTCCAACGTACGCAGGGCCGCCACGGGCGTCCACGTGTGTATCGGCTGGCGCAGGCTAGATTTGATCCATGGCCCAACGCACACTCGTCCTGATCAAGCCCGATGCCGTCCGTCGTGGACTCGTGGGGCAGATCCTGTCCCGGTACGAGGAGAAGGGCCTGACGCTCGTCGCGATGGAGCAGCGCACGATCGACGCTGCCATGGCGGACGCCCACTACGCCGAGCACGTCGAGAAGCCCTGGTACCCGCCGCTGCGCGAGTTCGCGACGTCCGGACCGCTGGTGGCGCTCGTGCTCGAGGGTGACGAGGCGATCTCGGTCGTCCGCCGGCTGAACGGCGCGACCGACGGACGCCAGGCGGAGCCCGGCACGATCCGCGGCGACATGTCGCTGTCCAACCGCGAGAACATGGTCCACGCCTCGGACTCCGAGGAGTCGTCCGCCCGCGAGACCGCCCTCTGGTTCCCCGACCTTTGAGCCTTCGACCGATCTTTCTGCGTTTCGGTAGCCGCAGGTCATCCCGCTCGGGGACGGAACTTTCTGCGTTTGCGCTGCTCTGACGGCGTCAACGCCGAAAGATCGGTCCGCGGGCCGTCCCAGCCGAGGGCTCGGGCCATCCGCACCAGCTGATCGGCGACGGTGCGCTGCTCGCGGCGGGTCGCGTACGACGAGAAGATCAGCAGGCGGTCGCCACCGATGACGATCTCGTTGGCGCGGACGAGATCGGCGCTCCACCGCTCGACGGCGTGATGGGGGATGCCGTGCACCTCGGCCGACATGCCGAGCCCGTCCCACGACGCGTCGAGATAGTGCCGGCCGGTCGGTCCGCGCACGACGCGCTGACGGCTCGGACGGGGCAGCCCCGCGAACTGGCAGATCTCGCCGAAGTCGCGCTCCGGCAGCGACTGGACGCCGCCTGCGGCGTCGAGGATCGACTCCACGATCAGCGCACGGTGTCGGCACGGGCCACGCCGGGACAATGCCTCACGCAGGTGCCGGGTCGTGGTGAGCCCCTGCTGGACCCCGGCGATGACGATGGCCCGGGCGCGCCGCTCGTTCGACGTCCAGCTGGCGGCGTCGACCAGGCTCCGGGCGGTGCGGGTGCGCCGGGGGTCGTGCTGCGGGTGCACGTCGCGGTCGTCGAGCCGGGTGCTCCACCGCACCTCCAGCCCCGGCAGTGACGGTCGCCGGGCACCGGACGGGAGGACGATCTGCGGCCGTTCTGCCTCGAAGCCGTCGAATCCGTCCAGGCCGAGAGCGGTGAGCCCGCCCAACGCTGCACCCGGCGCGGCGGAGGCGAGGGCGACGGCCAGGTGCTGGTCGGGAGTGATGGGCCCGTTGTGGAGCAGGACGACGCCTCGGCAGGGCTTCTGCCACAGCCCGCGGTCCACGTTGTTGCGGACCTTGCCGAGCCCGAAGCGGGCCACCGCATCCGACATCCTGAGCACATCGTCCATCGCCCCACGGTGCGCGGGGCAGGACGCTGCCGCCGGCCGGAACGCGTGCCCTGTGGACGAGTCGCGCGGCCACCCATCCTGTGGGGGGACGGATCTTTCGGCCTTTGCGGTGCCGGGGCTACCGAAACGTCGAAATATCGGTCCCCGCGGGGATCAGGCGAAGGTCTCGGGGACCAGGCAGTGGACGACGTCGTGGAACTGTCCTCGGACCTCTTCGGGCAGCCAGATGACGTGATTGGACACCGAGGCCATGTCGACGTCATCGGTCAGCGTGACGACGTCGACGACCTGGCGCGGGTTGTCGCGGTCCCGCTCCTCCAGCTGCACCAGTGAGATCCGCATCGTCACGCCGAAGGGATTGGGGTTCACGACGCCGATGCCCCAGAAGTCGGCCGGGTCGTCGGTGGCCTTCTGCTCCAGGTCGATCATGACGGTCTTGACGTCCTGCTCGAGGGCCGGGTAGTCGATCTCCTCGACCGCGGCCAGCTCGACCTCGACGCCGCGGACCTGCCGGGCGCCCTGCCCGTCGAAGCGCAGCACGTCCACCAACGTCCCGCCGGCCGGGAGGACGGCACGGCCCAGGTGGGAGCCGTTCACGGTGATGACCGAGACGTGCGGCAGCTCGTGGCCGTACATGTTGCGCGGCGTCAGGCGCAGCGTCGGCTGCACGGAGACCTCGGTGTTGTTGGTGATCGTGAGGGTCTGGTCGAGGGACCCGTCCGTCGCGATCGGCGTGTACCGGACGGTGAACGGTGGGGGCTGGCGCTGACGTCGTCTCACGCCGCCGAGCCTAGCGGGCGCCGGCGGGACGGTTTTCGTGTGTGGGGACGCAACGCCTACCCTTGAAGGTATGCCTGTCGACTCGTTGTTCCCGCGCCTGGAGCCCCTTCTCCCGTCCGTCGGGAAGCCCATCCAGTACGTCGGTGGTGAGCTCAACGCCACCAGCAAGGACTGGGACGTGGCCGAGGTCCGCTGGGCGCTGATGTACCCCGACGCATACGAGGTCGGCCTGCCGAACCAGGGCGTCCAGATCCTGTACGAGGTCCTCAACGAGCGCGACTGGATCCTGGCCGAGCGCACCTACGCGGTCTTCTCCGACATGGAGAAGGTCATGCGCGCCAACGACATCCCGCAGTTCACCGTCGACGCGCACCGCCCGGTCCGCGCCTTCGACCTGATGGGCATCTCGTTCTCGACCGAGCTGGGCTACACCAACTTCCTGACCGCGATCGACCTGGCCGGCATGCCGTTGCACGCAGTCGACCGCGGCGACGACGACCCGATCGTGATCGCCGGCGGGCACTCGGCATTCAACCCCGAGCCCATCGCCGACTTCATCGACGCCGCCGTGCTCGGCGACGGCGAGGAGATCGTGCTGGCCATCAGCGCGGTCGTGCGCGAGTGGAAGGCCGAGGGACGCCCCGGCGGCCGCGACGAGGTGCTCCTGCGGCTGGCCAAGTCCGGCGGTGTCTACGTGCCGAAGTTCTACGACGTGAGCTACCTGCCCGACGGCGGCATCCAGAGCGTCGTGCCCAACCGTCCCGGCGTCCCGTGGCGCGTCGCCAAGCACACGCTGATGGACCTGGACGCCTGGCCGTACCCGAAGAATCCCCTCGTGCCGCTGGCCGAGACGGTCCACGAGCGGTTCAGCGTCGAGATCTTCCGCGGCTGCACGCGCGGCTGCCGGTTCTGCCAGGCCGGGATGATCACCCGCCCGGTGCGCGAGCGCTCGATCGAGGGCATCGGCCAGATGGTGCAGAACGGCCTGGAAAAGACCGGCTTCGAGGAGGTCGGCCTGCTGAGCCTGTCCAGTGCCGACCACACCGAGATCGGCGAGGTCGCCAAGCAGCTCGGTGACCGCTACGAGGGCACCAACACGTCGCTGTCGCTGCCGTCGACGCGCGTCGACGCCTTCAACATCACGCTGGCCAACGAGTTCAGCCGCAACGGCCGGCGCTCCGGCCTGACGTTCGCCCCCGAGGGCGGCAGCGACCGGCTGCGCAAGGTCATCAACAAGATGGTCTCCGAGGACGACCTGATCCAGACGGTCGCCGCGGCGTACTCGCACGGCTGGCGCCAGGTGAAGCTGTACTTCATGTGCGGTCTGCCCACCGAGACCGACGAGGACGTCATGCAGATCGGCGAGCTGGCCAAGCGCGTCATCCAGACCGGGCGCGAGGTCTCCGGCCGCCACGACATCCGGTGCACCGTGTCGATCGGCGGATTCGTGCCCAAGCCGCACACCCCGTTCCAGTGGGCCTCGCAGCTCGACCACGAGACGACCGACGACCGGCTGCAGAAGCTGCGCGACTTCGTCCGCGCCGACAAGCGCTACGGCAAGGCCATCGGCTTCCGCTACCACGACGGCAAGCCCGGAATCATCGAAGGACTCCTGTCCCGCGGTGACCGCCGCGTCGGCCGGGTCATCGAGGCGGTGTGGCGCGACGGAGGACGCTTCGACGGCTGGAGCGAGCACTTCTCGTACGAGCGCTGGGCCGACAAGACCGCCGAGGCGCTGGCCGACGAGCCGGTCGACCTGGACTGGTACACGACCCGCGAGCGCGAGTACGGCGAGGTGCTGCCCTGGGACCACCTGGACGCGGGCCTGGACCGTGACTGGCTGTGGGAGGACTGGCAGGACGCGATCGACCCGAACGGCGCGATCGAGGTCGAGGACTGCCGCTGGACGCCGTGCTTCGACTGCGGCGTCTGCCCGCAGATGGACACGGAGATCCAGATCGGCCCCACGGGCCGCAACCTGCTGCCGCTCAGCGTCGTCTGAGCCGGGCGGGACTGAGGTAGCCGGGCGCGGTCTGAGGTACCGCGCCCGGGACGAAGTTAGGGACCGCGCCCGATGTGGCGGCGGTGCCTCAGCGACGAGTGTCGGTGATGTCGAAGGAACTCCTCGAAAGGACCGACATCATGTACAACGACTTCACCGTCCAGCTGGAGCAGCAGCGCCGCGAGCACGAGCTCGCCGAAACCCTCGAACACCGCCGGGTCGCCGCCGAGCGAGCCGTCCAGCAACAGGGCAGCCGCCTCGGGCTCCTCGCCTTCTGGGCCAGGAGTGCTCGCGCCAACCGCGCCAACCGTGCCGCCGGCGGTCTTCCGGTCGGCCCGGTCAGGTCCTGATGGGGCTCAGGCCCGGTCCGGTGTCCTCGGTGCGCCGGCCAGCGTGTCCTCGAGCATGACCGGCCGGGCCACCACCGTCCCGAACACCGCGATGAGCCCACCCAGCACGATCAGCCCGATGAGGGAGGCGTCCCAGGAGCCGGTCAGGTCGTGCAGCGCGCCCACCCCGAACGGCCCGAGCCCTGCGATCAGGTAGCCGAAGCCCTGGGTCGCGACCGACAGGGCGGCGGTGCCGGCCGTCGTGCGGGTGCGCCGGGCGATCATCGTCAGGGTCCACGTGAACGCGCCGCCCCCCAGGCCCAGCAGCACCGCCCACAGCCACGGAACCGTCGAGGGCGCCAGCAGCACCCCCAGCCAGCCGGACACGGTCACCGCGGAGAACGCCCAGGGCAGGTACGGGCGGTCGCCGATGCGTCCGATCAGCCAGGGCAGCGCCAGCGTCAACGGAATCCCCACGCCGCTGATGACCCCCAGCAGGGTGCCGGCGTAGCCGTCCGAGACCCCGCTGTCGGTGAGCATCTCGGCGAACCAGCCGAACTGGGCGTAGGCGCCCGCGGACTGCGAGGTGAACAGCAGCACCATCGACCACGCCACCGGCGAGCGGGCGATGGCGCGCAGCGGCAACCGTTCGGTCGAGGGCGGCCCGGCATGCACATCGCGTCGCAGCATCAGGAGCCACGGAACCAGGGCGATCGCGGCCAGGGCGGCCCACAGACCGATGCCCGGTCGCCAGCCCCCGAAGGCGTCCGACAGGGGGACGGTCGCGATCGACGCCGTGGAGGCCCCCGCCATGAGGGCCGCCCCGTACAGCGAGCTGACCAGGGGGATGCGGTCGGGGAAGTGCGCCTTGACCAGCGGCGGGAGGATCACGTTGCCCACCGCGGCGCCGGCCAGCGCCACGACGCTGCACAGGATGAACACGGTCCCGTCGTGGACGACCGAGCGCACCACCAGTCCCACCAGGATCATCGCCAGCACGAGCGTCGCCGCGTGGTGCAGCCCCAGTCGGCGGACCGCGGCGGCCGATCCGACGCCGAAGACGGCGAAGCACACGACCGGCAGGGTCGTCAGGATGCCGCCGACGGTCGCGCTCATGCCCAGGTCGTCGCGCAGTTGCTCCAGGACCACGCCGACGCTGGCGACCGCGACCCGCAGGTTCGCCGCGAGCAGGACGATCGCGGCGCCGACCAGCAGGCGGCCGCCTGCGGAGGGCTGCGGGGGAGAGGTCGTCACCGGGCCCATTGTGCCGTTGTTCGCGCGGGTAACATCGACGGGTGACGACCCTCGAGGGAACCCCGAATCCCGAAGCACCGAACCCGCAGCTGCCGATCGTGCAGAAGCTGCGCATCCGTTACGCCAAGCGCGGTCGCCTCCGGTTCACCAGCCACCGCGACTTCGCCCGCGCGTTCGAGCGGGCGGTCCGCCGCGCCGGCATCCCGATCGGCTTCTCGTCGGGCTTCACCCCGCACCCCAAGATCTCGTACGCGAACGCCTCGCCCACCGGTGCGGCCAGCGAGGCGGAGTACCTGGAGATCGGCATGACCAGCCCGTGCGACGCCGACGAGGTCCGCCGGCTGCTCGACGAGGCCCTGCCCCCCGGCCTGGACATCGTCGACGTCGTGGTCGCGCGGCCGGGAGCGCTTGCGGACCGGCTGGAGGGCAGCGAGTGGCAGATCGTCCTGCCCGGTGTCACCGGCGAGCACGCGCAGTCCGCGGTCGACGGGTTCCTGTCCGCGGACGAGGTCCTGATCGAGCGGATGATGAAGAAAGGGCTCCGGACGCTCGACTGCCGCGCCGCGGTGCTGCGACTGTCTGCGCGTTCTGGCGAGACTCAGGCAGGGGCATGTGCGATACTGGACGTGGTCGTGCGACACGACACACCGTCGATACGACCAGACGACGTTCTTGCCGGACTCCGGTCCAGCGGGGGCCTCGAGCTCGAGCAGACGCCCATCGCGACTCGCTTGGCCCAAGGTCCTCTCGACCCGGAAGAAGGCTCGGTAGGCGATCCACTTGCCTTCGACCGCGACGCATCCTGATCGGATGCCGACCGCGGCGGCAGGTGTGGGAGTCGATGTGACAAACCGGAGCACGCCGTCACACCCAGGCGCGTGGCGCAGGGGTTGACCGAACTTAGAGGTCCGCACCGCCGGGCCGCATACGTGCCCCGGGCCGATCCAGATCGGCGCAGGGCGAAGGAGAGCGCATGCTCGACGACAACGAGACACAGAACGACAGCACCCCCGAAGCGCCGCGCACTCGTCGCAGGGCCGCCGGACGGCCTGCAGGCCCGCCGGCGGCGGTGAGCTTCGCGGCGCCGGTCGCCCCGCCGGCCAAGCGCGCGGCGAAGAAGGCCGCCGCCGAGCCGGCTGACGACGACGTCGTCGAGGTCCGGGTCAAGAAGGCCCCGGCCAAGCGTCCGGCCAAGAAGGCCGCCGCGAAGCCTGAGCCCGAGACGCTGCCGCTGGACCAGGACGAGGCGGACGAGCCCGAGGCAGAACACGCCCCGGCGCCCACGACGCCCGCCCCGGGGGCGACCGCTGCGATGTTCCAGGCCCCCGAGCCCGGTCTCGCCCCGGCCCGTCCCAAGCCCGTCGAGGTCGACGAGAGCAGCGTCGATGACGCCGATGACGGCGACAGCGACGACGAGGAGGACCCGGACGCGCCGCGTCGCCGCCGCCGCAGCCGTGGCGGCCGCCGCCGGCGCAAGGGCGAGACGGACACCGACACCGACGAGTCGTCCGAGGACGACAGCGACGAGACCGAGGACGACGGCAACGGCGGCACCCGCCGGCGCCGCCGCCGGGCCCGTGCCGGCGAGGGCGCCGACACGCAGCCCGATGACCCCGAGAACACCGTGGTGCGCGTCCGCAACGGCCGCAGCGCCGAGGACGAGATCACCGGCGTGCAGGGCTCGACGCGCCTCGAGGCCAAGAAGCAGCGCCGCCGCGAGGGCCGCGAGGCCGGCCGTCGCCGCGCCCCGATCGTGTCGGAGGCCGAGTTCCTGGCCCGCCGCGAGTCGGTCAAGCGCGAGATGGTCGTGCGTCAGCGCGACGACTACACGCAGATCGCCGTCATCGAGGACAACGTCCTGGTCGAGCACTACGTCGCCCGCGAGTCGCAGACCTCGATCATCGGCAACGTGTACCTGGGCAAGGTCCAGAACGTCCTGCCGAGCATGGAGGCCGCCTTCGTCGACATCGGCGCCGGGCGCAATGCCGTGCTCTACGCGGGTGAGGTCGACTGGACGACGCTCGGCAACGGCAAGGCCCGCAAGATCGAGGACGCGCTGTCGCCCGGCCAGACCATCTTGGTGCAGGTCAGCAAGGACCCGATCGGTCAGAAGGGTGCCCGTCTGACCAGCCAGGTCAGCCTCCCGGGCCGGTTCCTGGTGCTCGTCCCCGGCGGCCAGACCAGCGGCATCTCGCGCAAGCTCCCCGAGAACGAGCGCACCCGGCTCAAGACCCTCCTCAAGGAGGTCCTGCCCGAAAACACCGGCGTCATCGTGCGCACGGCCGCCGAGGGTGCCACCGAGGAGCAGCTGACGCGCGACGTCACCGCCCTGTCGGCGCGCTGGGAGGTCATCGAGGGCAAGGTGGCCGCCGGCAACGCCCCCGAGCTGCTGTACTCCGAGCCCGATCTGATGATCAAGGTCGTCCGTGACCTGTTCAACGAGGACTTCCACGGCCTGGTCGTCGAGGGCGATGACGCCTGGGACATGATCAAGGGCTACATCGACCACGTCGCCCCCGATCTGGCCGATCGGGTCAAGCGGTGGGACAACCCCGAGGTCGACGCCTTCACGTCGTACCGCCTCGACGAGCAGATCCACAAGGCGCTGGACCGCAAGGTCTTCCTGCCGTCGGGTGGCTCCCTGGTCATCGACCGCACCGAGGCCATGACCGTCGTCGACGTCAACACCGGCAAGTACACCGGCTCCGGAGGAAATCTGGAGGAGACGGTCACCAAGAACAACCTCGAGGCCGCGGAGGAGGTCGTCCGTCAGCTGCGGCTGCGCGACATCGGCGGCATCATCGTGGTCGACTTCATCGACATGGTGCTGGAGAGCAACCGCGACCTGGTGCTGCGACGCCTCGTCGAGTGCCTCGGCCGTGACCGCACCCGTCACCAGGTGGCAGAGGTCACCTCGCTGGGTCTGGTGCAGATGACCCGCAAGCGCATCGGCACCGGCCTGCTGGAGTCGTTCAGCCACGAGTGCGAGCACTGCCACGGTCGCGGCGTCGTCATCCAGGACGTCCCGGTCGAGCCCAAGCGCGACGAGCCCCGACGCGGATCGCGCGGCGGCCGCGGAGGCAACGGCGGCGGTGGACGTGGCACCAGCGGCAGCAACAACAACGGCGGCGGCAACCGTGGTGGCGGCCCGAAGCCGGAGGAGCCCAAGGCCGATCAGCCGAAGGCCGAGCAGCCGGCGGTCGAGCAGCCTGCTGTCGAGCAGCCCAAGGCGGAGGTTCCCAAGCCCGAGGTCCCGAAGCCTGCTGCCGTCGAGCAGTCGAAGCAGACGGAGCCGACGTCGCAGGACGCCCCGGTCGCGGCACCCGTCGCCCCGGCCGCCGAGGCGCCTGCCCCTGAACCGGCCGCGCAGCCCGAGGCCTCAGCACCCGCTGAGAAGCCCGCAACGACCCGACGGACCACGCGCAAGCGTGGCTCCGCCACCAAGCCCGCCGGTCCTCCGGCGCCCCCCGAGTCGCGCCCTTTAGACGGTGGTGGCAACGGGGGAGATGACCCCGTTTTGACCAGCGAGGGTCAGGCTCCGTAAACTAGTCCTTCGGTGCGCTGTGCGCCCCGTTCTTGTGCCGTCCTACAGGTCTTGTGGGTCGCGCCCCCAGATGTGAAATGAGTGAGGATTCCGTGGTGTACGCAATCGTGCGCAGTGGCGGCAACCAGCAGAAGGTTGCTGTCGGCGACGTCATCGAGATCGACAAGGTCACCCAGGCCGAAGGTGAGTCTCTCTCCCTTCCCGCCGTGCTGTTCGTTGACGGCGAGAAGGTGACGGCCGACGCCGACTCCCTGGCCAAGATCACCGTCACGGCTGAGGTTCTCGGCCTGACGAAGGGTCCCAAGATCGTGATCCAGAAGTACAAGAACAAGACCGGCTACAAGAAGCGTCAGGGTCACCGTCAGAAGTACACCCAGGTGAAGATCACCGGGATCAAGTAGAGGACTGAGACATGGCACACAAAAAGGGCGCAGCGTCCACCAAGAACGGCCGCGACTCCAATGCACAACGACTGGGTGTGAAGCGCTTCGGCGGTCAGCTCGTCAACGCCGGCGAGATCATCGTCCGTCAGCGTGGCACCCACTTCCACCCCGGCACCAACGTCGGTCGTGGCGGCGATGACACGCTCTTCGCGCTGTCCGCCGGTTCGGTCGAGTTCGGCCGTCGTCGTGGACGCAAGGTCGTCAACATCGTCCCGGCCGACCTCGTCGTCGCCAGCCCGGCCGAGTAGCAACACCCGAACACTGCACTACCCGATTCACTTCACGAATCAGCTCAGTTTCACGAAGGGGCCGTCCGCTGGTGCGGGCTGGCCCCTTCGTCCCTTTATGGACAACCTTTGTTTGCGGCCCAGGGCCGCTACCAGAGTTCACGGCCCCTCGGGGGCCCAGCACGAGAGGACCGGCCGGTGGCTGTCCCCAGCTTCGTCGACAAGGTGACGCTTCACGTCGCGGGAGGATCCGGTGGCGACGGCGTCGCATCGGTGCATCGCGAGAAGTTCAAGCCGCTCGGTGGTCCCGACGGCGGTAACGGCGGCAACGGCGGCAGTGTGATTCTTGCCGTCGGTGCCGATGTCACCACCCTGATCGACTACCACCACGAGCCGCATCGCCGCGGCACCAACGGCGCCCCCGGTGCCGGCAGCAACCGCAGCGGCAGCAATGGCGAGGACCTCGTCCTGCGCGTCCCCGACGGCACCGTCGTGCGGGACGAGTCCGGTGAGGTGCTGGCCGACCTGATCGGGCCCGGCACCGAGCTGGTCATCGCCGCCGGCGGCCGTGGCGGCCTCGGCAACGCCGCGCTCGCATCGTCCAAGCGCAAGGCCCCGGGCTTCGCCCTCAAGGGCGAGCCGGGCGACGAGCGCACGATCACCCTCGAGCTCAAGGTCGTCGCCGACATCGGTCTGATCGGCTTCCCGAGCGCGGGCAAGTCCAGCCTGATCGCCTCGCTGTCGCGCGCGCGTCCCAAGATCGCGGACTACCCGTTCACGACGCTCGCGCCCAACCTGGGCGTCGTCACGGCCGGCTCGACGACGTTCACGGTCGCCGACGTCCCCGGACTGATCGAGGGCGCCAGCGAAGGACGTGGCCTCGGCCACGACTTCCTGCGTCACGTCGAGCGCTGCGCCGCACTGGTGCACGTCATCGACTGCGCGACCGTCGACCCGGGCCGCGACCCGCTGACCGACCTCGACGTCATCGAGGCCGAGCTCAAGGCGTACTCCGAGGCCACCGGCAGCGACCTGCTGGACCGTCCGCGGCTCGTGGCGCTGAACAAGACCGACGTCCCCGATGCCAAGCAGATCGCCGAGTTCGTCCGTCCCGAGCTCGAGGAGCGGGGTCTGGACGTCTACGAGGTGTCGGCCGCGAGCCACGCCGGCCTGCGCGAGCTGTCGTTCGCGATGGCCGAGATCGTCGCATCGCGTCGCGCGGCGACGCCGGTCGCCGAGGTCACCCGCATCGTGCTGCGCCCCAAGGCCGAAGCCGGTGTCGGTCGTGAGTTCACGATCACCCAGGTCAACGGCCAGTGGGTCGTGCGCGGTGAGAAGCCCAGGCGCTGGGTGCGTCAGACCGACTTCAGCAATGACGAGGCCGTCGGCTTCCTCGCCGACCGGCTCAACCGGCTGGGTGTCGAGGACGAGCTGCTCAAGCTGGGTGCCGCCGCTGGCGACGACGTCGTCATCGGCGACGAGGCCGATGCGGTCGTGTTCGACTTCGACCCGCAGATCACCGCCGGTGCCGAGGTACTCGGACGCCGCGGCGAGGACCTGCGCATCGATCAGTCCGATCGCCGCACCAATGTGCAGCGCCGCGAGGAGCTCGCCGCCCGCAGGGCGTTCGAGGCCGAGCAGCGTGAGGCGCGGTCGCAGACCCGCGAGCCCGACTGGAGCTTCCCCGAGGACGATCCGGCGCTGGACGGAGACCTGGGCGACGAGGACAAGATCTAAGTGACTCGCATCGTCGTCAAGGTCGGCTCGTCGTCGCTCAGCTCGGCGAGCGGCGGCCTCGACGGCGAGCGGGTCGACGCACTGGTCGATGCGCTCGCCGCAGCGCGTGAGCGGGGCGACGAGATCGTGCTGGTCAGCTCCGGCGCCATCGCCGCCGGGCTGGCGCCGTTGGGCCTGACCCGTCGACCCCGCGACCTCGCGACCCAGCAGGCGGCGGCCAGCGTCGGCCAGGGCGCGCTGATCGCCCGGTACGCGGAGCGGTTCTCCAGTCACGGCCTCGTGGTGGGCCAGGTGCTGCTGACCGCCGATGACGTGACCCGGCGCAGTCACTACCGCAATGCCTTCCAGACCTTCGCCCGGCTGCTCGAGTTCGGTGTGGTGCCGATCGTCAACGAGAACGACACCGTGGCCACCAGCGAGATCCGCTTCGGCGACAACGACCGGCTCGCGGCGCTGGTGTCGCACCTGGTCCACGCCGACCGCCTCGTGCTGCTGTCGGACGTCGACGGGCTGTACAGCGGAGATCCCCGGCTGCCGGACTCGCACGTCATCAGCGACGTCCGCGGCGAGGACGACCTGGCAGCCCTCGACATCGCGCGGCCCAGCGCGTCCGCGATCGGCACCGGCGGCATGGTCACGAAGGTCGAGGCCGCGCGGATCGCGACCGGCGCCGGCATCCCGGTGCTGCTGACCTCGGCGGCCCACGCCGCCGCTGCGCTCGAGGACGGTCCGGTCGGCACCCGGTTCCACGCCACCGGCCGCCGGCGCCCGACCCGGTTGCTGTGGCTGGCGCACGCGAGCCACACCCAGGGACGGGTGAGCCTGGACGCGGGCGCCGTGCGTGCCGTGGGGCTGCGCAAGGCCTCGCTGCTGCCCGCCGGCATCACCGCGGTGAGCGGGACGTTCTCGGCGGGGGACCCGATCGACATGGTCGGTCCCGATGGCGTCGTGATCGCCCGCGGCATCATCAACTACGACAGTGCCGAGCTGCCCGAGCTGATGGGCCGCTCCACGCACGAGCTCGCCGCCGAGCTGGGCGCGGAGTACGAGCGCGAGGTCGTCCACCGCGACGACCTGATCCTGGTCTGACCGGCGACCCCGGCCGCGACGGGCAGCGGCCTAGGATTGTCCTCATGAAGGACCAGGTCCACTCCGCTGCCCGCCGCGCCCGCATCGCCGCCGCCACCCTCGCCGCCACGAAGCGGGTCGACAAGGACGCCGCGCTGCACGCGATGGCCGACGCGCTCGTCGACCGCACCGCGTCGATCCTGGCGGCCAATGCGCTCGACGTCGAGACGGCCACGGCCGCGGGCACGGGCGAGAACGTGATCGACCGCCTGCGCCTGGACGCCGACCGGGTGGCCGCGTTCGCGCAGGGCATCCGTGACGTGGCCGCCCTGCCCGACCCCGTCGGTGAGATCGTCCGCGGCTCGACCCTGCCCAACGGCCTGCGCATGCAGCAGGTGCGCGTCCCCATGGGCGTCATCGGGATGATCTACGAGGGACGCCCCAATGTCACCGCCGACGCCGCCGCGATCTGTCTCAAGGCCGGCAGCGCGGTCCTGCTGCGTGGCTCGTCGTCCGCAGCCCGGTCGAACGCCGCGATCATCGACATCATGCGCGACGCCGTCGCCGTGACGGGGCTGCCGGCGGACGTGATCCAGCAGATCTCCGCCGACGACAGGTCCTCGTCGACCCACCTGATGCAGGCGCGGGGGCTGGTCGACCTGGTGATCCCGCGCGGGGGAGCCGGGCTGATCCAGGCCGTCGTCGAGCAGTCGACCGTCCCGGTGATCGAGACCGGCATCGGCAACTGCCACGTCTACGTCGATGCCGACGCCGATCTGGACATGGCCCTGGCGATCGTCATGAACGCCAAGACGCAGCGCACCAGCGTGTGCAACGCCGCCGAGTCGCTGCTGGTGCACAAGGCCGTCGCGGACGCCTTCGTGCCGCGCGTGGTCCGCGCGCTGCAGGACGCCGGCGTCACGGTGCACGGCGATCCCGCGTTCTGCGACGCCGATGCGGACGTCGTGGCAGCGACCGATGACGACTACGCCACGGAGTACCTGTCGCTGGACATCTCGGCGCGGGTCGTGGAGTCCATCGACGAGGCGATCGCCCACGTGCGCACGTTCTCCTCGGGGCACACCGAGGCGATCGTCACCTCGTCGCTGGCGGCCGCGCAGCGATTCACCGCAGGCGTCGACTCGGCCGCGGTCATGGTCAACGCCTCCACCCGGTTCACCGACGGGGCCGAGCTGGGCTTCGGCGCGGAGATCGGCATCTCCACGCAGAAGCTGCACGCCCGCGGCCCGATGGGCCTGGCGGAGATGACCACGACGACGTATGTCGTCACCGGCGACGGTCACGTGCGCTGACGCCTCGCCGGCCGTCAGACCGCACTGATAACCTGTGGCCATGCATTCGTTTCTCGTCGCCGCCGAAGAGTCCGAGCACCAGCTGCGTGACATCGGAATCGATCCCTTCGGGGTGGGCGCGATCGCGCTGGTCATCCTGATCGTCCTCGTCCTCGGACTGCTGGCCTTCGGCAAGGGCCGCGAGCACTCCTGACGCCCGTGAGCCGCCGCCGCGTCGGGATCATGGGCGGCACCTTCGACCCGATCCACCACGGTCACCTGGTCGCCGCGAGCGAGGTCCAGGCATGGTTCGACCTCGACGAGGTCGTGTTCGTGCCCACCGGCCAGCCATGGCAGAAGGCTGACCGCGACGTGTCGCCGGCCGAGGACCGTTATCTGATGACGGTGATCGCGACCGCCGCGAACCCGCGGTTCAACGTCAGCCGGGTCGACATCGACCGCGGCGGCCCGACGTACACGATCGACACCCTGCGCGATCTGACCGCCCTGCACCCCGGCGCCGATCTGTACTTCATCACCGGCGCCGACGCGATCGCCGCGCTGCTGACCTGGCGCAATCACGAGGAGCTGTTCGGGCTGGCCCACTTCGTCGGGGTCACCCGGCCCGGCCACGAGATGGATGACACGACGCTCAAGGGACTGCCGGAGGATCGCATCACGATCGTCGAGATCCCGGCCCTGGCCATCTCGTCGACCGACTGCCGACAGCGCGTCGCCCGCGACGAGCCGGTCTGGTACCTCGTCCCGGACGGCGTCGTCCAGTACATCGGCAAGCACGATCTCTATCGCCTGCCACCCACCACCGAGGACCCGTCCTCATGAACAGCTTGGACCTGCCATGACCGCCACCGATCGCGCCGTCGAGCTGACCCGCGCAGCGGCCGAGGCCGCCAGCGACAAGCTCGCCCAGGACATCGTCGCCTACGACGTCTCCGAACAGCTCGCACTGACCGATGTCTTCCTGCTCTGCTCGGCCTCCAACCCGCGGCAGGTCAAGGCGGTGCAGGACGCCGTCGAGGAACGCATGATCGAGCTCGGCGTCAAGGCCGTGCGCCGTGAGGGCGAGCGGGAGGGCCGCTGGGTCCTGCTGGACTTCCAGGACATCGTCGTGCACGTGCAGCACCAGGAGGAGCGCGTCTTCTACGCGCTGGAGCGGCTCTGGAGCGACTGCCCGGTCGTCGCGCTCCCGTGACCCGGCAGGTCGTCCTGTGGCGGCACGGGAGGACGAGCTGGAACGTCGCCGGCCGGGTCCAGGGGCAGAGCGACATCCCGTTGGACGAGATCGGTCACGAGCAGGCCAGATCGGCGGCCCTGCGGCTGGCGGCCCTGCGGCCCGACCGCATCATCAGCTCCGACCTGCAGCGCGCGTGTGACACCGCCGCGTACCTCGGCGCGGCCACGGGTGTCGAGGTGGAGCTGGACGAGCGTTTTCGCGAGCTGAACTTCGGCGCCCGCGAGGGCCTGACGTGGCGCGAGTCCTGGGACCAGATGCCCGAGGGCATGCAGGCCTGGGTCGACGGTGACGAGACCAAGATTCCCGGCAGCGAGACCCACCAGCAGGCCGGCGAGCGGTTCTCCGCGGGTCTGCGGGCGGCGCTGCCGTCGGTGCCCAAGGACGGGATCCTGGTCGTGGTCGCGCACGGTGCGGTGCTGCGCACCGGCATCTGCGCCTTCCTGGGCATCCCGCAGGCCCACTGGGGCACCTTCGGTGCGCTCAACAACTGCGCGTGGTCGGTGCTGGAGGAGACTCCGTGGCGTCCGGACACGCAGTGGCGGCTGACCGAATGGAACGCCGGGACGCTCCCGGAGCCGGTCCTGTCCGACGAGGAGTGACCCGGTTTGGGGAACCGATCGGGCACCCGGTAAGGTTGGCGACGCCTTCACAGGGGGCGCAGAACAACAAAACAGCGGGGCATTGGCGCAGTTGGTAGCGCGCTTCCATGGCATGGAAGAGGTCAGGAGTTCGAATCTCCTATGCTCCACCCGTAGCAGGAAATGAAGGCCCGATCACGATGTGATCGGGCCTTCGTCGTTCTCGTTGGTAGCGTGTGCCCGTGCCACGCCCGACCCTGCGATCCTGCTTCATCGCGGTGGCCGTGGCGATCGTCGGGCTGCACCTGGCTGCCGTGACCTTGGCGGCCCTCCCGCCCAACCGCTACTCGGACGCGGCCCGCGGCCAGACGGCGTACCTGAATCCGTACTTCACCCAGAACTGGCGGCTGTTCGCGCCGAGCCCGATCGCAGAGGACCGCAGCCTGCGCTTCCAGGGTGCGTACCTGGACGCCGACGGCCGGCCGGCACGCACCCCGTGGGTGGACTGGACCGCGGTGGAGCTCGACCTGGTGCGGCACAGGGTGGTCGGCGGCCGGGCCGGCTACGTCACCAACAAGCTGGTTCCGTCGTTGCGCTCGAGGACGTCGGCGATGGACACCGGCCAGCAGCTCGTGGTCACCGGGGCGCCGCAGGCGGACCCGCCGAGCTGGGATGCGCTGACCCGCGCGCTGCGGAGCGCCGGCACGCCGGCGGCGTCCCTGCGTGGCTTCCTGCGATACGAACGGGCGGCGACACAGCTGGGCACCGATGTGCTGCAGTCACGGTTCCCGCAGCTGGACCTGACCGCGGTGCGGTACTCGGTGCGCCGGCAGGGGGTCGTGCCCTATGCGGCCCGCGGCGGGTCGCAGGCCGAGCGTGATGCCGCCCGGCCCGCCACCACGGACGACGTCGGCGGATGGCGGCGTCCCACGCCCGGCTCGTCCGCCGAGCGCACGGCCGTGCGCGGCTTCGACCGGAGGCACCGGTGATCGCGCGCGCGATGGGCTGGCTCACCGACGAGAAGCACTCGACCTACGGCCTCTCGGTCACCCGGATGATCCTGGGATTCATCGTCGCGAGCCAGCTGATCGTCAACTGGCCCGATCGCCACTACACGTGGGGCGACGGCTCACGCTGGACCGACGAGGTGCTGTCCAGCCGCGGCTGGCCGTCGTTCCTGGGGATGTTCACGCAGCTCGGGGGAGTGGCCTTCGACCTGGCCTATCTCGCGACGATCGGGTTCGGCGTCCTGATGATGCTGGGCCTGTACACGCGGGCGTCCTCGTTCATGACGCTGCTTTTGTGGGTCTCGTTGTACGTCAGCAACCCGTTCGTCGGATCGGGCGGCGACGCCATCTTGCGCATGGTGCTGCTGTACATGTGCCTGACGGACTCCGGTCGTCACTGGTCGCTGGACGCCCGGCGGCGCAGTCGCCGCGAGCAGGTGCGCCTTTCGACAGGCTCAAGGGCCGGCGTCGTCCCGGCGTGGATGAGCAACACGCTGCACAACCTGGGCATCATCCTGATCGTGCACCAGGTCGTGATGGTGTACCTCGGATCGTCGTTCTGGAAGGTGCAGAGCCCGGTCTGGAAGGACGGGACGGCGGTCTACTACCCGCTGCAGACCGATGCGTACTCGCCGTGGCACGACGTGCTCCAGCCGCTGTACGCCAATGCGACCCTGATCGCCGGTGCCACGTACGCCGCGGTGCTCGTCCAGATGTTCTTCCCGGTGCTCCTGCTCTACCGCCCCACCCGGTTCCTGGCCCTGATCGCCGTGACCGGGATGCACCTGGGGATCGGGCTGCTGATGGGCATCATGTACTTCTCCCTGGTGATGATCGCGGTCGACATGATCCTGGTCAGCGACGGGTCCTGGGAGCGTGCGCAGGCATGGCTCCGCGCCCGCCGGCGGGGCGTCGTTGCCGATCCGCCGCCCACGACCACGCGTGATCTGCGCCACATATCGTCGTAACGAGCGTCACAAACCGAGAGTATGTAAACTCCAGTTGCATCACGTGGGCGCAGCCCACGCGGGTCCGACACTCCCAGTGCGCAGCACCGGAACCCAGCCAAGGAGCACCCACAGATGAAGAAGCTTGCCAGGAACACCTTGGCGCTCGGAACGGCGACGCTGATCGTCACCGCCGGACTCTCGTTCTCCGCCAACGGCGCTGAAGAGCGATACACATACAAGTCATACGCAGAGGCCCAGTACATCTCGGCCAGTGGCGCGCTGCTCGGATCTGCCCTGGTCGATCCGCTCGCTGACTTCCTCGAAGGCGGCGGGCTGGGCGCGGACACGAAGTCCGCCGGTGCCGTGGCAAAGGTTGACTCAGCGGCAGGTACGCCGGAGGTCGTGGGTCCCAACTACACCTCGAGCCCGATCGACTTCCTCAACCAGCTGACCGGTCCGGCTGGTGACCTCCTGGGTGCTGGCTCCGTCGGAGCGGTCGGTTCGTACGCGAAGTCTGACAAGCGGGATTCGACGGCTGCCTCGGGCGCCGTGACCAACGACGGACTGGTCGACCTGGACACGGCTTCAGCCAGCAGCTACGGACACGCCAAGCTCCAGCTGGCCGGCCCGGGCTCCCCGCTTGCACCCCTCGCGGCGCTCGCCAACGTCACGCTTGACCTGGGAGCGCTCGGCTCCGAGACGTCGAACGTCAACGGCACCCCGGTTCACCGTACGGAGATCGCTGGCGGACAGCTCGTCCTCGACGTTCCTGCGCTCGGTCAGGTCCTCGATCCTATCCTCGGACTGACATCCGGACTAGGCAGCATCGGCCTTGTCGGCGGCGTCCCGGAGACGGTCGATGCTCTGTCGACCCTCACCGGCAAGGGGGTGAAGATCGACCTCAAGGCGGGCAAGATCACGGTCGACATCGACGCCCTGCTGATCAGTACGACCGGCAAGAACCTCAACGGCCAGCCGGCCAACACGCCGCTCCTACCTGTGATCATCGACGGTGTCGTCAAGCAGTTGCCGGAACTCACGACTGGCTTGAGCAAGAACCTCCTCCCCACCCTTCGTGACAACCTGACGATCGGTGGCGTCCCGCTCAAGGATCTGCTGGCACCGGTCGTCGCACTCGTCCAGCCGATCCTCGACGCTGCCGTGACCCCGTTGCTCGCCGATCTGGCCAGTTCGATCGCCGATCCGATCACGCAACTGTTCGATGCCCTGACACCGCTTGTCGACCTTCGGATCAACGTCCAGGAGAAGGACGCTGGCAGCTATCGGGAGTCGATCGCTGCGCGCCTGCCCACGTCAGCTGGCGTGCTCTCCACAACGGCAGTGCGCGTGGCTTTGCTGAACACATCTGGAGCGCCGGCGTTGGCGGTCAACCTCGGCAACTCGCTCGTAGGCCCCAGCAGCCGCACCGCGGTGACGCCGACGCCGTCACCGACCAACTCGGACGCCGCGGCCGGCGACGCGGACTCGCCCAGCAGTGACAACGACTCGGACTCCGATGGCTCCGACGCCGATGGTGCAGCGGCCGGCGACGGCTCCGACTCGATCGCCGACGCCGATGCGCAGGCCGATGCCGACGTGACGACGACGCTGCCCTCCACGGGCGCATCGAACCTGCTCCCGTTCTGGCTGCTGGGCATCGCCCTGCTGCTGTTCGGTGGCGCCGTGCTCGTCAATGAGAAGCGTCGCCTGAGCGCGTCGATCTGACCGATCTGACACGACTGCCGGTGGCCCGTAGGGGGTTGCCGGCAGTCGTGCGTCCCGGTCCCGTCACTTCCAGGAGGGTCAGCGTGCCGACTTCGCCCCAGCAGGACGAGTCCGCGCGCCCGCGGCACCGCTGGGTCGTCGAGGTGCTGCTGGCGCTCGTCGCGGTGCACTCGGTGATCCTGGCGCTGTGGCTGGCGCCGGCGGGCCCTCTCCGGGACGCCGTAGGGGGCAACAGGCTGGCCAGCTACGTCGACCCGTACTTCCAGCAGGGCAGGGACGTCGTCGGGGTCGGCAGGCACCAGGTGGACGACTCGTTCAGTGTCCGCGCGTTCGTGGTGCCGGACGATGGCGGCAAGGGCACGGCGACCGAGTGGGTCGACCTCACGCAGCTGGACGCCCGCGCCACCCGGCACGACGTGACGGCGCAGCGGGCTCGCCTGGTCGCCCGCCGGCTGGCGACCAATCTGAACCTGGCCATGCTCGACCTGAACGACGCGCAACGCCGCATCATCGGCGACCTGACTGCGGAGGACCTGCCCAGCGGCATCCGGATCTCGCTGGAGAAGTCCGGCGGCGACCCGGCCGCCGTGCGCGTGTTCCAGGCCTACCACCAGATGGCGACCCAGTTCGCCTCGCTCTACGCGCAGGCGCAGTGGGACGGACGGGTCGACCGCGTGCAGTTCAGGACGGGACGGCGCACCGTACCGCCGGTCGCAGGCGAGGCCTCACCGGACGACGTCGACGCCGCGATGGTCTCCTACGGGTGGAGGCCCACGTTCCGCGGCTCGCTCGAGGCCCGCGAGGCCTTTGACTCCTTCGTGACGAAATGATGTCGGTCATGGCGTCAGGGCTCGTCCGGAGCGTGCAGGAGGTCCGAGGACACATCGATGACTGGGCCGTCGGCGACAAGCACGCCCTCCGTGCGGCGGCGGCCTGCCGGATCGGGACGGGCCTGGCCGTGCTGGGCCTGCTGCTGTCGAACTTCTCGACCCGCGACCTTTGGGTCGGGCAGGGCTCGGTCTGGGCCGAGCCGGCCCGGGCGATCAGCCGGTTCCCCGAGCTGGCCCTGCTGGACGGGGTCAGCCCGGACATCCTGACGCTGGTCTACGTCGTCACGATGCTGGCCGCGCTGGCCTTCGCCCTGGGCTGGCACGCCAAGGCGGCCAATGTCGTCACGTTCGTCGGCTTCATCGCGATCGTTGGGCAGAACCCGGTCGTCGGGGCACCGGGGGACCACCTGATCCGCCTGACCCTGCTGTGGATGCTGTTGATGCGCTCGGCCGACCACTGGTCGCTGGACGCGCTGCGCCAGACCAGCCGGCTGGCCGCCGGGAAGCGGGCCGCGCGCGAGGAGGACGCCCTTCCCGTCTGGCTGTCGACCGGCCTGCACAACGTGGGTCTGCTCGCGCTGGGCGCCCAGATGGTCCTGAGCTCGATGGCCGCCGGCCTGGACAAGGTCGCCGAGCGCCCGTGGCAGCAGGGGACCGCGCTGTACTCGACGATGCAGCTGCCGGAGTTCCGTCCGTTCCCGGCGCTGTCGGACCTGCTGAGCCACAGCACCGTCCTGCTGGCCCTGCTGACGTACGGGGTGCTGCTGTCGCAGCTGTTCTTCGGTCCGCTGCTGTTCAACCCGTGGACGCGCCGGGTCCTCATCGTCGTGGTGGGCGGCGTCAACCTGGTGCTGGCGCTGGTGTTCGCGCAGCCGTGGAGCGCGCTCAGCACGATCGCGGTGGCGCTGCTGTTCGTGTCCGACGAAACGTGGGAACGCGTCGAGCACTGGTCCATCGAGCGGGGCTACGACGTGCTCGACCTGTCCGATGCGGTGCGCTACAACGTGGTGCTGCCGGCCGTCGACTGGGTGAGGTTCACGCTCGTGCGCCGCTGAGGCCGCGCCCGACCGGTCAGGACGTCTGCGCGGCCACGCGCCGCCCGGCCAGGATGAGCACGACCACCGGAATGGTCAGGACGGCCGCTGCCACGTTGAGGGTGCCGAACCCGCTCAACGCGACGACCAGGCCCGCCAGCAGGCCGCCCAGCGCGCCCGCGATGTTCATCGCGAGGTCGGAGAAGCCCTGGACGAGCGGGCGGTCCTGGACGGCCAGCGAAGCGGTCAGCGCGGATGCGCCGGCGATCACCGAGGCGGACCAGCCGATCCCCAGCAGGGTCAGCCCGATGGTGATCTGCACCTGCGACCCGCCGGAGGTGCCGGCGACGGCTGCCGCGACCACCAGGATCGACTGGCCGAGCAGGATCGTCCGGTCCTGCCCCCAGGTGTCGCTGAGCCAGCCCATGAGCGGGGAGAGCGCGAACATCCCGGCGATGTGCAGGCTGATGGTCAGGCCGATGATCTTCAGCGATGCGCCGTGGTCCTCCATGTGGACGGGGGTGAGGGCCATGACGGCGACCATCACGGCATGCGACGACGCGACGACCCACACCGCCGTGAGCGTGCGTCCCCGCAGGTGGGGGAGTGCCGCGCGGACGCCCTGCTGGGGCTTCGGCGCCCCCGCCGCGCGCACCAGCGGATCGGGACGCAGCAGCACGAACGTCAGCACGCCGGCAACGGCGAAGCCGACCGCCGAGAACAGCATGGGGCCGGCCAGGTCGGGCAGGCCGACGGCATCGGCGACGTCCGCACCCGGGCCGGTCAGGTTCGGGCCGATCACGGCGCCGATCGTCGTCGACCACACGACGATCGACAGCGACCGGCCGATGTGTGCCGGTTCTGCCCGGTCCGTCGCCGCGAACCGGGACTGCAGGTTCGCAGCGGTGCTCCCGCCGAACAGCAGCAGGCCCAGCAGGGCCAGCGGCAGCAGCTCGGTGGCGGCGGCCCACACCGTCACGGCGGCACCGGCGGCCCCGGCCAGCCAGCCGGTCGTCAACGCCGGGCGTCGTCCGCTCCGTGCCGCGAGCGATGACAGCGGGATCGTGAACGCGGCGGCGCCCAGCGTCAGCATCACCACGGCCATGCCGGACCACGCCGACGACCCGGTGATGTCCTTGAGCAGCAGTCCGCTGACCGCCAGCCCCGACCCGTTGCCCAACCCACCCACAACCTGCACCAGCACCAGAACAGCCACAATCCGCCGCTGGACCGGGTCAGTAGGAGGTCGTACTGAGGAGCTCACCCCGGCAATCTAGCGCTGCCCAGTCCGTCGACCGTCACCATAGGCCGAGCGAGCGCAGCGAGCGAAGGCAGCCGCCCGGGCGAAGCCCGGCCGCGACGAAGTCGCGGGGACGACGAAGTCGTGCGGCCTACCAGATGCTGACGCGCTGCTCCTCGTCCAGCCACAGCCCGTCCTCGGGCGTGACGTCGAAGGCCGCGTAGAAGGCGTCGATGTTGCGCACGACCTGGTTGCAGCGGAACTCCGGGGGTGAGTGCGGATCGACTGCCAGGCGGCGCAGCGTCTCGGCCGGACGCACCTTGGACTGCCAGGCCTGGGCCCAGGAGATGAAGAACCGCTGGTCGGGGGTGAGCCCGTCGATCGGCTCGTCGGAGGGCTGGGTGAGTCGGAAGGCCTGGTATGCGATGCCCAGGCCACCGAGGTCGCCGATGTTCTCGCCGATCGTCAATGAGCCGTTGACGTGCTTGCCCTCTGCGCCGGCGGGGGACAGCTCGTCGTACTGTGCGATGAGGGCTGACGTCAGCTTCTCGAAGGCGGCCCGGTCGTCGTCGGTCCACCAGTTGCTCAGGGCTCCGGTGCCGTCGTACTGCGATCCCTGGTCGTCGAAGCCGTGCCCGATCTCGTGTCCGATGACGGCGCCGATGGCCCCGTAGTTGACCGCGTCGTCGGCATCGGCGTGGAAGAACGGGGGCTGCAGGATCGCGGCCGGGAAGACGATCTCGTTCATCGTCGGGTTGTAGTAGGCGTTGACGGTCTGCGGCGTCATGTACCACTCGTCCCGGTCGATCGGCGAGCCGATCTTGGCCAGCTCGCGATCGGTCTCGACGGCGATGGAGCGGCGCAGGTTGCCGAGCAGGTCGTCCGGCGCGGTCTCCAGCGCCGAGTAGTCCTTGAACTGGTCGGGGTGACCGATCTTGGGGTTGAACGAGTCGAGCTTGTCGTGCGCGCGCTTCTTGGTCTCGGCACTCATCCACGGCAACGCGGTGATGCTCTGGCGGTAGGCCTCGAGCAGATTGGTGATCAGCTCGGTCATCCGCTCCTTGGACGCGGGCGGGAACTCGCTGCGGACGTAGATCTTGCCCACCGCCTCGCCCATCGCGCCCTGGACGAAGCCGACGCCCCGCTTCCAGCGGGGACGCAGCTCGTCGGTGCCGCTGAGCGTCCGGCCGTAGAACTCGAAGTTGGCGGCGACGAAGTCCGACGACAGATAGGCAGCCGCGCTGTGGACGACCTGCCAGCGCAGCCAGTCCTTCCAGGCCGCCAGCTCGTCGGCGGAGTCCTGCGCCGCGGCGAGCAGCGTCTGCAGCCCCTCGAGGAAGGAGGGCTGGGAGACGACGACCTCGGCGAGGACGGCAGGCGGGACCTTCGCGCCGGCCGACCACGAGGCCCAGTCGAAGGACGGAGCCAGCGACTGGAGCCCGCCGGTGTCCAGCAGGTTGTAGGTCTTCTGGGCGTCACGGCACGCGACCCGGTCCCAGTGGAATGCCGCGATGCGCGTCTCGAGGTCCATGATGCGGGCGGCGCGCCCGGCGGCGTCGTCGAGACCGGCCAGGCCCAGCACGGTGGTGATGTGGGTGACGTAGGCGGCGCGGATGTCGCCGTACTCGTCCTCGCGGTAGTACGACTCGTCGGGCAGGCCGATGCCGCCCTGACCGAGGTGCGCGATGTACCGGTCGGGCTGGCCGCGGTCGGGGGCGATGTACATGCCGAAGACGCTGCCGACGCCTTGGCGGTCGAGCACGCCGAGCGTCGTGACGAACCCGGGGACATCCGTGATCGCGTCGACCTGGGCGAGCTCGCCGGCCAGCGGTGAGGCGCCGAGCGCCTCGATGCGCTCCTCGTCCATGAAGCTGGCGTACAGATCGCCGATCTTGCGCTGCTCGTCGTCCTGGGGCGACTCGGCGGCGGTCTCGATGATGCTGCGGACCTTGGCCTCGGCCTCGTCGGCCAGGTCCACGAAGGATCCGGCCGTGGCGCGGTCGGGCTTGATCTCGGCGGTCTCGAGCCAGCGCCCGTTGACGTGCCGGAACAGGTCGTCCTGGACGCGGACGGCGGGATCGAACTGGAACATGTCTATGCCGTGGCTCACGCCGACAGGCTACACACGACGACAAGACCGCGTCGGTGCGTCGCGCCGACCGGGCGCCTGCCGGGACCTCGCGGACGGTAACCTCTTCGGGTGACCGAACTGCGCAACGTGGCCGTCATCCTTGCAGGTGGAACCGGGACCAGGGTCGGGCTGTCGATTCCCAAGCAGCTGATCAAGATCGCCGGCAAGACCATCATCGAGCACACGATCGCCGCCTTCGAGGCGTCGCCGTTGATCGACGAGATCGTGATCCTGATGACCCCCGGTCACCTGGACCCGGTGCGCGCGATCGTGCAGAACGGCGGATACGGCAAGGTCACCCAGATCGTCGAGGGCGGTCAGACGCGTAACGAGTCGACCAGCCGGGCGCTGGAGGCACTCGGCACGCAGGAGTGCAACGTCCTGTTCCACGACGCCGTGCGCCCGCTGGTGTCGCAGACCATCATCGACGACGTCGTCGCTGCACTCGGGACGCACCGCGCGGTCGACACGGCGATCCCGTCCGCGGACACCATCGTGCAGGTGCACGACACCCCGGCCGGCGAGACCGAGACGATCGAGGACGTCCTGCAGCGCTCGCTGCTGCGCCGCGGGCAGACCCCGCAGGCCTTCCGGCTCTCGGTCATCCGTGAGGCGTACGAGCTGGCCTGGAAGGATCCCGACTTCACGGCGACGGACGACTGCACGGTCGTGCTGCGCTACCTGCCCGAGGTGCCGATCGCGGTCGTCAAGGGTCACGAGCGCAACATGAAGGTCACCGAGCCGATCGACGTCTACATCGCCGACAAGCTCTTCCAGCTGCACTCCGCGGACACCCCCGACGAGCTGACCGACGACCAGTACCGGGAGGCGCTGGCGGGCAAGACCATGGTCGTGTTCGGCGGTTCGTACGGCATCGGTGGCGACATCGCCGAGCTCGCCCGGGGCTTCGGAGCGGACGTGCACACCTTCTCCCGCTCGTCGACGAACACGCACGTCGACCGCCGCGAGGACATCAAGGCCGCTGCGGCCGCGGTCCTGGAGAAGACCGACCGGATCGACTTCGTGGTCAACACCGCAGGCGTCCTGCCGATCGGTGACCTGGCCGACGCGACCGAGGAGACCATCTTCTCGGCGACCGAGATCAACTACCTGGCGCCGATCTACATCGCGCAGGAGTTCTACCCGCACCTGGCCTCGTCCGCCGGATCGTTGCTGCTGTTCACGTCCTCGTCGTACACCCGCGGGCGCAAGGGCTACTCGCTGTACTCCTCGGCCAAGGCCGCCGTCGTCAACCTGACGCAGGCGCTGGCCGACGAGTGGGCCGGTGAGGTGCGGGTCAACTGCGTGAACCCCGAGCGGACCGGCACCCCGATGCGCACCAAGGCCTTCGGCGAGGAGCCGGAGGGCACCCTGCTGAGCTCGATGGTGGTCGCCCGCCAGTCGCTGGACGTGCTGCTGTCGCACCAGACCGGCCACATCTTCGACATCCGGCGCGAGGACGGGCCGGCGGCGATCGGCGGCGGCAGCTAGCCCTTCATCGCTTGGCGTTGTGACGCAGCGCGGTGCGCAGCTGGACGATCCGCACGACGCCCGGCACGGCCACGACGAGCGCGCCGATGACCGCGGACAGCAGGAGGGCGACGGCCAGCGACACCTGCCCCTCCCAGCCGAGGAACTGGATCGTCACCTTGTTGGAGTTCTGGGCGATGAAGACCAGGAACAGCACCGCGAGCACAGCCGCGGTGATCAGGCCGATCCACAGCTCGCTGGCGCGGGTGCGCTTGACGCGCCCCTTGCGGTCGAGGCCGGCGGTCCGACGCTCATCGGGGGCGGACGGCTCGGGCGGAGCGGTGGGCTCCGCCACGTCACGGGGACGCTCGAGGGGTGAGTCCTCGGGCGGAACGGGGTTGGTCATCGCTCCATCGTGCCAGCATCCGGCGCGGACCGCCCGGCTCGGCGGGCCGTGCGCGGTGGCGCCGATAGGCTCCCGGCTGTGAAGACGTTCATCAACATCATGCTCGGTGTCGTGGTCATCGCCCTGATCGCGGCCGTCTACCTGATGATCAAGACCTCGGGCGGAGACGGCGAGTCCGAGGCGGCACCGGAGCCCGATGCGATCGTCCAGATGTCCACGGGTGGTGTGGTCGACAACATCGAGCGCCGGCTGGAGTCGAGGACGGGACGGGACCTGAAGGTCCGCTGCCCCAAGAAGGTGGACTCCGCGATGGGCACCCGCTTCCGGTGCAGCGTCCGTGAGGCCGGGGGCACCGAGAAGATCGCGCTGGCCACTGTCGTGATCGACGGCCCGGACGGTGACTTCAGCTGGACCTCGTCGTCCGACGAGCTCCGCGCCCCGGCCCCCGCGCCGACGCCGACGGCGTAGCGCGGGGACCGGCGACGGTCAGAGGCAGTTCTGGGCGTAGTACATGCCGACCTTCTGCGCAGCCTTGCTGTAGTCGGAGATGAGATCGCTCATCTTTCCGGCGGTGTCGGCCGTCGGGTTCTTCAGCGTCTCGAAGTAGTCGCGCATGACGGCGACATCGGCCTTGACCTCGGTCGGCGCGGACTGCTCGGCCCGGCCGTAGGCTGCCGCCATCTCGGTCGTCATCTTCTGGATGCCGGACATGCCGGGCGATCCGCCCTTGTCGGTGTCGAGCATGTCCAGGCTTGACTCCTGGATCTCCTTCATGGTCGAGCAGAACGCCGGCGAGGCGCCGCCCGATGCCGGCGGCGCGATCGTCGACGGCACACCGGGCGTCGGGGTCGGGACGGTGGGAGGAGCAGCGTCCTGTTCCTCGTCGTCCTCGTCGTCCTTGTCGGACGTGTACGGCGCCTTGGTGTGGTTGGTGTCGGACGCGGAGATGCTGGGCTGGTCATCATCGTCGCCGAACACCTGGGTGGCGCCGAAGGCGGCGCCACCGATCAGGAGGATCACCGCGGCCACCACGGCCACGACGATTCCCAGCGGCGCACCCGCGCCCTTCCCGTCGCCGTCGGTGGTACCGGGCTGGGCGCTGGTCCCGGCCGGCGGCACCGAGCCGAATGCGGCGGTCTGGGACGTGGCGGGGTAGCTGGGGTACTCGGCGGCCGGCTGCGCGGGGAAGACGGCCGTCGGCTCGGCTGCGGACGCGGCGGGTGCCGCGGCGGGGATCAGGACGGTCGGCTCAGGCGTCGGCGTCGGCGTCGGCGTCGGCTCGGGCGTCGGGGTCGGCTCGTGCGTCGGCTCGGGCGTCGGAGTCGGCTCGGGCGTCGGTTCGGGCGTCGGAGTCGGAGTCGGCTCGGGCGTCGGTTCGGGCGTCGGAGTCGGAGTCGGCTCGGGCGTCGGTTCGGGCGTCGGTGTCGGGGTCGGTTCCGGAGTCGGTTCGGGCGTCGGCTCGGGAGTGATCACCGCGGTCGGCTCCTCCACCGGCGGCTGCTGGACCGGGACGGGGGCGGCCACCGGGGCGGCCGGGGGAGCAGGAACAGCCGGGGCTGCCGGGGCTGCCGGGGCTGCGAGGCTTGCAGCCTGCGCGGCACGCGCGGCAAGGGCCGCGTTCACGGTCGGATCTCCGCGCTCTCCCAACCACTGCAGCAGTCCGTCGTAGGCCGACGGGTTGAAGACGATGGCCGGCCACGTGCTGCGGTCGGCCTGCGCCAGCTCCGCCAGGCGTGCCGGCGTCGTGGCCGGGTCCTGCGCCTCGCGGATGAGATCTGCTGATGACATGTGTGTTCCTTCCCCTGGGAGCGCCGTCACCTGACGAGCTGGTCGCAGAATATCTGTCTCCTACGCAGCGCGCGCGTCAACCCCGTCAGGCGTCACAGGCCGATGTGCCCGTTCCCACCAGGCGCAGCCGATCATCACGGCCGCCGCGAGTGCCCACCCGGCCAGGATGTCGATGACATAGTGCTCGGCGTAGTAGATCAGCGCCGTGCCCATCAGGAGTGGATACAGCAGCAGGAGCCAGCGCCACGCACTGCGCAGGCGCACCAGGCCGTACAGCGCGATCAACATCGCGAGGCCTCCGTGCAGCGACGGCATCGCGGCCACCGGGTTGCCGACCTTGGCCAGGACGACGTGGAAGCCACCCAGCCCCAGGTCGTCCCAGCCCCGCCCGGTCAGCCGGGGGAGCCGTTCGGCGATGTAGCCCTCCTTGGCGGCCAGCCACGGGGGCGCCATCGGGTAGAGGACGTAGATCACGAGGGCGGCGAAGTTGATCACGATGTACCGGCGCATCCACGGCACCCATGCGGCCCGGTCCCGCAGCCACAGCACGACGGCCAGGGTCAGACCGGCCACGAAGTGGGTGAAGTAGACGGTCGTGAGGATCTCGTCGTACCAGCGCGGCGGCGTGCTGCCAGTGCACGGCGACGCGCACAGGGCGTCCTGCAGGCGGGCGGTCGGCAGCTCGCCGCCGCCGATCCACGTGTCGAACCGGATCGGCATCGTCCAGTGCACCGGCATCGGCAGGAGCTCGTCGGACAGGCCGCGGCTGTACAGGTAGAGCACCAGCAGCGCGAAGGCCGGCCACCAGTCGCGCGGGAAGGCCAGGTGGGCCCGCCAGGGAGCACGGATGTTGAACGCGATGGTGGCCAGCCACAGCCAGGCGAACAGCTGGAAGGGATCGGTCGGCACACCGATCAGCACGATGTTCGCCGCAAGCGCCACCGCCAGGACCGTCAGCGCCGGTGCGCGCCAGGCCCACGGTGTCGTGGTCCGTGTCTCGACCTCGGTGCTCATGGGCACTCCGGGAACGGCGCGAGGCGCCGTTGCTGGGTCCGCTCCAGCCAGATCGTCCGCCCGCAGACGTCCGCCACCTTGCGGTAGTGGCGTTCCAGGACGGTCTGCGCCGTGGTGGGATCGACGCCCCACGAGCGGATGCCGGACCAGTCGACGAACCACGTCGGCCGGTCGGGACCGGACAGCACGCCGGACATGACGCGCAGATCGGAGTCGCGGGTGCGCACAGGCAGGCTCCACAGGTACGGGTAGGGGCTGGTCATGTCGGCATTGGTCAGCACATTGGGCTGGCCGTAGGCGACGACGGCCGTGTCGGAGGGGTCACCTGATTGTCTCAGCCAGTGCCCGACCGTCTCGGCCAAGGCTCCGTCCTCGGGTGGGGAGACCACGGTCCACAGGACGTTCCCGCAGGTCATGATCACCGTGAAGGCGGCGACGGCCACGCGGACCCGCGGACGGACCATGTCGACCAGCAGCCCCGCCGCGAGGGCGGAGGCCGGCACCAGCTGGAACAGGTAGTGCGCCCAGTAGCTGCCGCCCAGGAGGGCCGCACCGCAGACGAAGGCGATGACCGCCAGCGTCGCCAGCAGGACGGGGTCTCGGCCGCGCAGCCCGTGCCAAGCGGTCAGCGCGGCGATGATCGCCAGGCCGCCGGCCAGCCACGTGCCGATCAGGAGCAGCAGCCGGTCGGTCGTCGCGCTCGACGCCGAACGCCGGATGACTTCTCCGGCCTCGGCCCGGAACGTCACCAGGGCGTCGAACAGGTCGGGGACGGAGGTCCCGCGGGTCGCGGCCGCGGCCAGGGCCAGGCCGATCGTCACGACGAAGGCGACTGCCGCGAGCGCGACGACGGCGGCTGCCTGCCGGCGTCGCCGGGGCTGCTGCCAGGCGATCGCGGCCGCGAGCACGAGGGCGAAGACCGCGCCGTCGATGATCGTCTGCTTGATGAGCACCGAGCAGGCGGCCATCACCCCGGCGCCGAGGGCCGCCGGCCACCAGCGGCGATCGGGCCTCAGCAGCGCCTGCGCGGCCAGGGCCAGGCCCCAGGCGACGAACGCCGAGGCGAGCATCTCCCCATTGGTCCGGGGCACCCCGAACCAGTGCGCGGTGCTGAACAGGGCTGCGGCCGCGGCGGCCCACCGGGCGGCACGGTCGCCGGCGGCCAGATGTGCCGTGCGCGCGACTCCCAGCACCATCAGGATGCACGCCGCGAGTCCCACCAGCCGCAGGGCCAGGAGCGACCCGGACAGCTCCATGATCCAGATCAGCAGCGGCGGCCGGTCGACCCAGAACGCCCCGTACAGCGAGGTGCCGTGGTCCCACCCGGCACCGACGAGCAGGAAGCCGGCCTCGTCCCGTCCGGCGGGCTGGCCCAGGTACAGCAGGCGGACGCCGACCATGACGACGATGACGGCCCCCAGGAACACCGGGAGGGACGTGGTGGGGCGCCGCACGCGCAGGTCGGCCACGGTCTCAGGGACCGGTGGCGCCGGCCAGGCGTCGCGCAGCCCACTCGCGGTCCCGCAGCGCCATGGCGTCCTCGCAGGCCGCGATGAAGCGGGCCGTCGCCACGCCGGGCGTCGGGTCGCCGAGGTAGTGCTCGACCAGCGCGGTCCGGGCGGCAGCCGTCGGATCGGTCGTGAGGTGCTCGGCGACCAGCGCGGCGAAGTCGTCGTGCGGCGCGACCAGCGGCAGGACGTCCATCAGTGCGCTGGGGGGATACGGGACCGTCGGGGTCGTCACGAGCATGGGCTTGCCGGTGGGCAGCCAGTTCAGGGTCACGGCGGAGACGTCCGTGACGAGCAGGTCGGCATCGGCGAAGGACTGCTCGAGCGGGACGTCGGTGTCCACGCGATCGGCGAGCTCACGCACCGCGGCGTCGGCGGCGGCGTACGAGGGCCGGATGACGCCGTTGAGCGGGTGCGGGCGGTAGACCACGCGGTAGGTGCCCGACAGGGCGCGGACCAGGGTGGCGCCGTGCGTCTCGAGCGAGCCGTACGACACCGAGGGCTGTGAGGCCTCCCAGGTCGGGGCGTACAGCACCGTCGGACGTCCGTCCGGGTCCGGCGACGGCTTGACGGGCGCGGCGCCGTCGAGCTGCGGCTGGCCGATCAGGACGCTGTGCGCGGGCGCGTCGTACAGCATCACCGCGGTGGCGGTGCGCTCCAGCGCGGCCTGCCCGGCGAGGAAGCAGAAGTCGTAGGCCTTGATCTGGTTCGAGACCGAGACGCCCTTGTCGCTGTCGCCGTGGCCCAGGTAGACGTGCACGAGCGAGGTGAACCGCAGGCTCTCGAAGTTGATCGGGTCGTGGTTGACGTACAGGGCGAGCTTGACGTCGGACATCGACAGGATCTCGTCGAGCTGGCCGTACCGCGCGAGGGTGACGCAGTCCAGGCCGGTCTCGTCCCGCACGACCCGTGCGGTGCGCGAGTCCTTGAAGACGCACACGACCGGGTGGACGCGGTCGAGTGCGGTCAGCGCGTGGAACCACGGCCGCAGCTGGTAGACGCTGTCCAGGGTGGTCGGGAAGTACAGCATGATCTGCTGCTCGAAGCCGCGACCCAGCCGGGACTCGTCGGTGAGCTTGTCCGGCATCCCGGCCGGCAGGAAGCGGGAACGGCGCAGCCGCCCGATGGCCCACACCCGCAGGCGCTGGACCAGTCCGACACGTGGCCCGGTTCCGGAGCTCCTAGATGCCATGGTCGTCCAGCGCGGCGCCGTCGGTGAAGTGTGGTGCGAGCTTGTTGTCGAACATGCTGAGCGCCGAGCCGATCGCCATGTGCATGTCGAGGTACTGGTAGGTGCCGAGCCGGCCGCCGAACAGGACGTCCTTCTCGTTCTTGGCCAGCTCGCGGTAGGCCAGCAGGCGCCGCCGGTCCTCGGGGGTGTTGATGGGGTAGTACGGCTCGTCGCCGGCGCCCGCCGCCCGGCTGAACTCGCGCATGATGACGGTCTTGTCGGTGCGGTAGTCGCGCTCGGGGTGGAAGTGGCGGAACTCGTGGATGCGGGTGTACGGGATGTCGGTGTCCGCGTAGTTCATGACCGGGGTGCCCTGGAAGTCGGCGACCGGCAGGACCTCGGTCTCGAAGTCCAGGGTGCGCCACGACAGGTCTCCGTGCGCCGAGGCGAAGTAGCGGTCGACCGGACCGGTGTACACGATCGGCAGCCGGCCGACGGTCGCGGCCTGGTTGAACGGCTGGGACTCGTCGAAGAAGTCCGCGCCCAGGGTGACGGTGATGTTCGGGTGATCGGCCATCCGCTCGATCCACGCGGTGTAGCCGTCGACCGGCAGTCCCTCGTAGGTGTCGGAGAAGTAGCGGTTGTCGTAGGTGTAGCGGACCGGCAGGCGGCTGATGATGTCGGCGCCGAGCTCGCGCGGGTCGGTCTGCCACTGCTTGGCGGTGTAGCCCCGGATGAATGCCTCGTAGAGGGGCCGGCCGATCAGGGAGATCGCCTTCTCCTCCAGGTTCGCCGGCTCACCGGTCAGCTGCGCGGCCTGCTCCGCGACCCACGCGCGGGCCTGGTCGGGGGTGTACGCGGCGCGCTGGAACTGGTTGATCGTGCCCAGGTTGATCGGCATCGAGAAGACCTCGCCGCGGTACGTCGTGTAGACGCGGTGCTGGTACGACGTGAAGTCCGTGAACCGGTTGACGTACTCCCACACCCGCTGGTTGGAGGTGTGGAACAGGTGCGCGCCGTAGCGGTGGACCTCGATGCCCGTCTCGGGGTCGATCTCGGTGTAGGCATTGCCGCCGATGTGGTCGCGGCGGTCGATGACCTGCACCTTCAGGCCGAGCTCACGGGCGCACCGGTCGGCGATCGTCAGCCCGAAGAACCCCGAGCCGACGATGAGCAGGTCAGCGGTCATGGTTGCCGCCCCGGGAGGAGGCCGGGCCGGCTGGCACCTCGGCCGGGTCCATCGGCCGCCAGGAGGTGTCGCGCCACAGCGCCCGGTTGGCACGGAAGCCGCGGGCCAGGTCGCCGACCCCCTTCACGGTGTGCTGGACGACCACGAGGCGAAAGACCTCCTTGGCGAGCGTGAGCGCCGTGCCGAGCCCGAAGCCGAGGCGGTTGAGCTTGCCGTACTGCGCGAAGTACTTGCCCACGTAGGCACGGTTGCGGATGACGTGGAAGCGGAACAGTGCGCTGCCGTCGTTGAGGTGGCGGATGCCGAGGTTGACCTGCTTCTGCTCGCGCTTGCGCTTGAGCACGAAGGCGTCGACGTAGACGACGTCGGTGTGCTGCGCGGCGAGCCAGGCGTAGGTGGCGTCGTCCCAGGAGATGAAGAACCGCGGATCGGGCAGGCCGATCGTGCGGACGACATCAGCGTGGATCAGCATCCCCTCGAACGTCCCGGAGTTGGTGATCGCATAGCCCTCGCGGCCGAACTGCTTGCCGCTGTAGGGCAGCGGCACGCCGAGGAACTCGTTGAACTTGGCCTGCCAGTAGAACGGCGAGCCGTCGAAGTCGTAGCGCCGGCCGTGGATGACCTTGAAGCGCTCCATCCACGGCGCGAACCGGGCGATCGCGTCGGGGAGGATCTCCACGTCGTCGTCCATCAGCCACACCCAGTCGGCACCCTGCTCGAGGGCCACCTTCGTGCCCTCGCTGAAGCCGCCCGAGCCGCCGGTGTTGGTGTCCAGCCGGTGGTTGACCAGCACGCCCTCGGGGAACCGGGAGGCGGCAGCGGCGATGACGTCCTGGGTGTCGTCGGTGCTCGCGTTGTCGACCACGATGATGCGGTACGGCGGCGTGTCCATCGCTGCGGCGCTCGCGAGGAGCTCTGCGAGGAAGGTCGATCGGTTGTACGTCACGATCGCGATGGCGATCTTTCCAGCAGCCGAATTCACGCGGTCAGCCTACCGGCACCGCTCCGGCCGCCCGGGACGCGGCGTTCAGAGGGCGGAGGCGTCGTCGGTGACGGGGGACTCGCTGGTCGGGGTGCCGTCGCGGTAGGCCGCACGGTCGGCCTCCGAGCGGGCGATCATCGCATCGATCGCCGCCTGGAAGAACTCCAGCGAACGGTGCGCCGGCGGGCCCAGGAGGTACGTGGCCAGCTCGGCCCGCGCCTCGGCGTGCCGATCGGGCGAGGTGCGGGTCACGACGTCGATGAAGTCCTGGATGCCGCTGCCGTCGCGACCGATCATGGTGCCGGCGGCGGTGGACGGGTACTGCGCGTGGAACGACTCGTCGTCCAGATCGGCGTGGTTGAACACCGCATAGGGCTTCTCGCTGGCCAGGAAGTCGCTGACGACGCTGGAGATGTCGGTGACCAGCGCGGTCGCCCGGTTGAACCACTCGTTGATCGAGCCGCCCTTGACGACCTTGTGGTCGATGCCCGTGCGCGCCGCGGCGTCGTTGATCAGGCCGGCGATGCGGGCCAGGACGAAGCGGTACTTCGCATCGCGCTGCCCCGTGAACGGATGCGCCTTGAAGACCACCCGCACCGGGGGATCGGCGGCCAGCAGCGCCTCCACGACCTTGACGCCGACGGCCGAGACCGAGGAGTACTCCTGCTCGTGGTTGACGCCCTCCCACGTCGGTGCGTAGAGGACGGTCGGGACCGGGTCGTCGCCGAGGGCCGGCTCGCGGGAGATCGCGTGCACCTGCGGACGTCCGACGAAGCGGTACTGGTCCTCGTGGATGCCCAGCCCCGAGCGGCGGTAGCGGTCGGCTCCGGCCTCGCCGGCGACCCACAGCTCGTCGTAGGCGCGGGAGAACGGATTGTTCGAGGCGCTCTTGTCGCTGTCGCCGTGCCCGATGAACGCGCTCATGAGGGTCGGCAGGCGCAGGAGGTGGATGTTGTTGCCCGTGTTGGAGGGGTACAGCGCGATCTTCGCCGCGCGGAAGTCCAGCATCAGGAGCTCGCCGGGATCGCGCAGCTCCAGGGAGGGGATGGAGGTCTGCGCCATCTTGGAGAACAACGGGGGGTCGCGCAGGACGATGAACACCCGACGGTCCAGCGACTCGAGGGCCTCCAGCCAGGTGTTGATCTGGTAGGCCGCCGTGTCGGGACCGCTGAGGTGCACGATGACCTCCGGGCGGTACTCGTCCAGGAAGTCCTGCACCTGCCGCAGGGGACCGGTGAAGCCCGTTGCGCGCTTCTGCTGACGCATGCGCCACGAGGCGAGCATGTCGGGGACGGACGCCCGCACCAGCAGGCCGTGAGCGATCGCGCCCAGGAGCACCACCAGCCACCACGGCGCGCCGAGCAGCGCCGGCGCCAGCGCGAGCAGCTGGCTGGCCACGACCTCGACGGCGCGACGCGGCGGTGCGTCGTCGATGCGCGGGGAGCCGGGCACGTTGCGGGTGCGCATCGGCTTGAGCGGGCCGATCTCGCGGTACGTGTCGTGCAGTGCGCGGGCGCACAGCAGGACGACCTCGACGACGCCGACCGCCACCAGGGCACGCCACGCGTGGACGGAGTCGATCCAGTCGATCGTGACCAGGCCGACGACGAGCCGCAGCGCGAAGCGCATGGGGATGCCGAACGATCCCTGGGTCAGCAGCATCGTCGCTGCCGAGCGGTGGCGCTCGAAGAACGCCTCGCCGACGACTGACACGAGCAGCAGGACCAGCGCTGCGATCTGCAGGCCGAGGACGGCGCAGACGATGGACAACAGGAGCCCACCGACGGCCGCGGCGAAGGCCGCGAGGCCCTGCGATCCGCCCAGTCGGGTGAGCGCGGCCTGGACGGCACGAGCGGGCGAGAGCATGGCGTCGAAATTATCACGGTCGACGCGACACGATCCTGGGGTAACGTCGTGCCGTGCTCCGCCCTCGGAGGCTCTCGTTGCCGGCCTCGATCGCCCATCCGGTGCGTCTGCTCCCGTTGACGTTCCTGACCCTGATCTTCTTCGGCACGCTGCTTCTCCTGCTGCCGTTCGCGCGCTCGGGCCAGCACTCGCCGGAGTTCCTGCCGGCCTTCTTCACCTCGACGTCGGCCGTCACGGTGACCGGCCTGGCGACGGTCGACACCGCGTCGTACTGGTCACCGGCCGGGCAGGCGATCATCCTGGCCCTGGTCGAGATCGGTGGTCTGGGCATCATCGCGCTCGCGACGGTCCTGGGCCTGTTCATCGGCGGACGGCTCGGGCTGCGGACCCGGCTGGTCGCCCAGGCCGACATGCACGTGGTGAACATCGGTGAGGTGCGCCCGCTGTTTCGGCGCGTCGCGATGACCATGGTGTTCTTCCAGGCGGTGACGGCGGTTGTCCTGACGCTGCGCTACCGCAGCGCCTACTTCGGCGACTGGCCCACCGCGGTGTGGCACGGGGTGTTCGACGCCGTGATGGCCTTCAACAACGCCGGGTTCTCCCTCAACAACGACAGCATCGTGCGCTATGCCGGTGACGGGCTGATCATCATCCCCATCGCCGTAGCCGTGTTCTTTGGAGCCGTGGGCTTCCCGGTGCTGGCCGAGCTGTTCAGCGGCTGGCGCACACCGGCCCGGTGGACGATCCACACGCGCCTCACCGTGTGGGGATCGATCGGCCTGCTGATCTTCGGTGCCGTCGCCTTCATGCTGCTGGAGTGGAACAACCCCGCGACCTTGGGTGGCGAAGGCCTCTGGCACAAGATCGTCACCGGGATCGAGGGCGGCATCATGCCGCGGTCCGGCGGGCTCAACAGCTTCGACTGGGACATGGTCCGCCCCGAGACCCTCAACATGGGCATCATCTTGATGTTCATCGGCGGCGGCAGCGCCAGCACGGCCGGCGGCATCAAGATCACGACGTTCCTCCTGCTGGCCTACGTCATCTGGGCCGAGCTGCGCGGCGATCCGGAGATCACGATCGGTGCCCGCTCGGTCGCGCCGCGCGTCGCGCGCACCGCCATCACGATCGCGCTGCTGGCGGTCATGCTGGTGACCTCGACGACCTTCCTGCTGATGCTGATGACCGACTACGGGTTCGACGTCGCCTTGTTCGAGTGCACATCGGCGTTCGCGACCGTGGGCCTCAGCACCGGCATCACGCCCGACCTGCCGCCCGACGCCCAATGCGTCATCATCGTGCTGATGTTCCTCGGGCGTGTCGGCACCATCGCTGCCGCCGGAGCGCTCGTCCTGCGGCGTAGGATGCCGCGGTACCACCTTCCCGAGGAGCAACCGATCATTGGCTAAGGACCGCAACACCTCTCCGACCCGCCCGGTCATCGTTCTCGGCCTGGGTCGCTTCGGCACGGCCGTGGCCCGTTCCCTCGTCCAGCTGGGGCACGATGTGCTCGCGGTCGACGAGCGCGCCGACATCGTCCAGAAGTTCGCGAGCGACTTCACGCACGTCGTCGCCGCCGACACGACCGACACCGAGGCGCTGCGGCAGATCGGCGCCGAGCAGTTCGAGGTGGCGGTCGTCGGCATCGGCACCGACATCGAGGCCAGCGTGCTGACGGTGCTGGGCCTGCTCGACCTCGGCGTCAAGGAGGTGTGGGCCAAGGCGATCAGCGGCAAGCATGCCGCGATCCTCGAGCGCGTCGGTGCCACCCACGTCATCCGGCCCGAGTCACAGATGGGCAAGCGGGTGGCCCACATGGTGACCGGGACGATGAGCGACTTCATCGAGTTCGAGGGCAACTTCGCGATCGCCCGAACCCGGTCGCCGTCCAGGGCCACGGGCAAGACGCTGCAGGAGGCGCGGTTGCGCGGCGACTACGGCGTGACGATCGTGGCGATCAAGGCCCGCGGTGAGGACTTCGTCTACGCCCAGGCCTCCACGCCCGTGCGCGACGGGGACGAGCTCATCGTCTCGGGGCCGACCCAGAAGGTCGAGGCGTTCTGCGCGCTGTCGTAGCGGCCGGCCGGCCGGCCTAACGGTCCGGCGCGGTCGAACGTTTGACCTCCTCGGCCAGGTCCCGCCAGGGCCCGTCCAGGTCGCTCTCGGTGACCACCGCCTCCATGTCGGCCACCCGGAAGTCGTAGACGAAGCCATCGGGGACCTGGTCGTGCGAGGCCTCGTCCCACGGGCAGGCCTCGACGATCGGTCGCCAGTGATCGGCCTCCTGCGGCGCGGCGACCTCGACGCTCCACTCGCGGCGCAGGCCGGCGACGCCGCCGGAGCGCACGACCGTGATGACGAAGGGCAGCTCGTCCATCACGTCACCTCCCAGATCTACTGCGTGGTGCCAGTGTCCCCGATCGGCAGTCCGACCGTCGACCACGCCTCGCGCACGGCGCCGTGCTCGCGGGAGGTGGGGCCGAACCGCTGCGCAGCGGCGGCGGCAGTGGCGGCCGCGAAGTCGGCGAAATCCGTCTGGGGCTCCAGCCCGGCGGTCAGCGTGTCGTACCAGATGCGTCCCGCCCGCTCCCACGCGTGACCGCCGAGCGCCGTCGCGACGAGGTAGAACGCGTGGTTGGGGATGCCGGAGTTGATGTGCACCCCACCGTTGTCATCGCTGGTCTGGACGTAGTCGTCCATCGTGGCCGGCTGCGGGTCCTTGCCGAGGACGTCGTCGTCGTACGCGGTGCCGGGGGCCTTCATGGACCGCAGCGCGGTGCCCTGCACCTGATCGGTGAACAGTCCCTCGCCGATCAGCCAGCTCGCCTCGGCGGCGTCCTGGTCGCGAGCGTGCTGCTCGACCAGCGCGCCGAAGACATCGGACAGCGACTCGTTGAGCGCGCCGGACTGCCCCTGGTACGTCAGGTTCGCGGTGTACTGGGTGACCCCGTGCGTGAGCTCGTGGCCGATGACGGACAGCGATGCCGTGAATCGTCCGAACACCTGACCGTCGCCGTCGCCGAACACCATCTGGTCGCCGTCCCAGAAGGCGTTGTCGTAGTCGCGTCCGTAGTGCACCGTGGCCAGCAGCGGCAGCCCCGCGCCGTCGATCGATGCGCGGTCGAAGGCCCGGGCGAACAGCTCGTAGGTGGCCCCGAGCCCGGAGTACGCCTCGTCCGCCGCGGGATCGCCGGTGGGATCGTCGCCCTCCCGGCGCACCACCTCGCCGGGCAGGGACTGGGTGCCATGGGCATCGCTGATCGTGCGGTCGGGACCGGTCGGGGCGGTGGTGGACGGCGGCCGCGAAGGGGTGGCCGTGGGCCTGGGCGGGCGCGGCGGAAAGGGGGAGGCGAGCGTGCGCTGTGCGGCCTCGGACGCCGCGCGCAGGTCGTCACGGTCGAGCTGGGACAGATGTCTCAGCAGGTACGGGGGAACGATGCCGGGGCACATGCGTCCACGGTAGGTGTGGGGTCCGACACGCGCGAGCATTCTCGCCGGTGGCACAGCGATTGTGGCGCCGTTCGCCGACATGCGCGGCGCCCGGCGCGAGAGTAACGTCGGCCGATGGAGTCGGCCAGGGGGTCGACATCCATTGAACGAGGAGGAATCGAGTGCTCCAGGCTGCTGATGACACATTCCGGCTGAATGCCGATTTCTTCGACTACACGATCATCGCGCTGTACTTCGCGGTCGTGCTGGGCATCGGCATCCTGGCCAGGCGCCAGGTCTCGTCGAGCCTGGACTTCTTCCTGTCCGGACGCTCCCTGCCCGCCTGGGTGACCGGCCTGGCGTTCATCTCGGCCAACCTCGGTGCCGTCGAGATCATGGGCATGTCGGCCAACGGCGCCCAGTTCGGCGTCGCCACATTCCATTACTTCTGGATCGGCGCCGTCCCGGCCATGCTGTTCCTCGGCATCGTGATGATGCCGTTCTACTACGGCTCGGGCGTGCGCAGCGTGCCGGAGTTCATGCGGCGGCGCTTCGGCACCGGGGCCCACCTGGTCAACGCGCTGAGCTTCTCGATCGCGCAGCTCCTGATCGCCGGCATCAACCTGTACCTGCTCGCGACGATCGTCAACCGCCTGCTCGGCTGGCCCCTGTGGGTCTCGCTGATCGTCGCGGCGCTGGTGGTCCTGAGCTACATCACCCTCGGCGGCCTCTCGGCGGCGATCTACAACGAGGTGCTGCAGTTCTTCGTCATCGTCGCCGCGCTGACCCCCCTGACGATCCTGGCGCTGCACAAGGTCGGCGGCTGGGAGGGCATCAAGGAGAAGGTGCAGCCCAACTCCGAGCAGCTGTCGTCCTGGCCCGGCACCGACCTGACCGGCATCGACAACCCGGTCCTGTCCACGATCGGCATCGTGTTCGGTCTGGGCTTCGTCCTCTCCTTCGGCTACTGGACCACCAACTTCGTCGAGGTGCAGCGGGCGATGGCGTCCGACTCGCTGTCCGCAGCCCGGCGCGCGCCGATCATCGGCGCCTTCCCCAAGATGTTCATCCCGTTCATCGTCATCATCCCCGGCATGGCGGCGGCCATCATCATCCCGGAGATCGCGAACCTGAAGTCCGGCGAGGGCAGCTCCGGCGGGGCCACCTACAACGACGCGATCCTGCTGCTGATGCGCGACCTGCTGCCCAACGGCATGCTCGGCGTGGCGATCGCCGGCCTGCTGGCCTCGTTCATGGCCGGCATGGCCGCCAACATCTCGGCGTTCAACACGGTGTTCTCGTACGACCTGTGGCAGCAGTACGTCAAGAAGGACAAGCCGGACGACTACTACACGCTGGTGGGCCGGATCGCGACGCTCGCCGCGACCATCACGGCGATCGGCACGGCGTGGTTCGCGTCCAACTACGACAACCTGATGAACTACCTGCAGACGCTGTTCGGCTTCTTCAACGCTCCGCTGTTCGCGACGTTCATCCTCGGTATGTTCTGGAAGCGGATGACCGCGACGGCCGGCTGGACCGGCCTCGTCTCGGGCACCGCCGCAGCCGTGGCCGTCGCCTTCCTGAGCGAGGACGCCTTCGGCAGCGCGAGCACGGGCCTCATCCCGTTGGCGGGGCAGGGCGCGAGCTTCGTGGCCGCCGGCGCGGCGTTCGTGGTCGACATCGCGGTCAGCATCGTCGTGACGATGTTCACCAAGTCCAGGGACCCCAAGGAGCTGAAGGGCCTGGTGTACTCGTTGACGCCGAAGGAGTCGCTCGTCGACCCCGACAGCGCGGCGCTCCCGTGGTACCAGTCGCCGACGAAGCTGGCAGGCATCGGCCTGGCGATCGTGATCGTCCTGAACCTGATGTTCCGATAGGAGAGCGTGATGACCGAGAATGCGCGCACGAACGACAAGCCGGTGAAGAAGCAGAAGGCCGGGCTCTTCGACATCCGGTACATGATCGCCGGGCTCATCGGCGTCTACGGCGTGATCCTGGTGCTGCTGGGGCTGTTCAACGCCTCCGAGGAGGAGCTGGCCCGCGGCGACGGCATCAACATCAACCTGTGGGCCGGCATCGGGATGCTCGTGGCTGCCGCGGTGTTCGGCATCTGGGCCCGTCTGCGTCCCGTCGTGGTGCCCGTCGAGGCGCCCGTTGAGAAGGACTAGGTCCTGCCACCGGTAACATGCGGGCAGTGAGCACGCCTGAAGAGACACCCACCTCGTACCGCTACACGAGCGACCTGGCCGGCGACATCGAGCGCCGTTGGCAGGACAGGTGGGACGCCGAGGGAACCTTCGAGGCCCCGAACCCCGTGGGCGACCTCGCGGGTGACGTCTCGGGCGACAAGTACTTCATCATGGACATGTTCCCGTACCCCTCGGGTGCGGGCCTGCACGTCGGCCACCCGCTGGGTTACATCGCGACCGACGTGGTCGGCCGCTACCGCCGCATGCTGGGCGACAACGTCCTGCACGCGCTGGGCTACGACGCCTTCGGCCTGCCGGCCGAGATCCACGCGGTGCAGACCGGCGAGCACCCGCGCACCAACACGTTGTCGAACATCGCCAACATGCGCCGCCAGCTGCGCCGGTTGGGTCTGGCGCACGATCCGCGCCGCAGCTTCGCGACGATCGATCCGGACTTCGTGCGCTGGACGCAGTGGATCTTCATCCAGATCTTCGAGTCCTGGTACGACGAGGACCAGCAGAAGGCCCGTCCGATCAGCGAGCTGCGCGCCGAGTACGAGTCCGGCGTCCGCACCGCGCCCGACGGCGCCGGCTGGGCCGAGCTCGGCCCGCTCGAGCGACGCATCCTGATCGACTCGCGCCGCCTCGCCTACGTCGACGAGTCGCCGGTCAACTGGTGCCCGGGCCTGGGCACCGTGCTGGCCAACGAGGAGGTCACGGCCGAGGGTCGCAGCGAGCGCGGCAACTTCCCGGTCTTCACGCGCAACCTGCGCCAGTGGAAGATGCGCATCACCGCCTACTCCGACCGCCTGATCGACGACCTGGAGCGCGTCGACTGGCCCGAGTCGGTCAAGAACATGCAGCGCAACTGGATCGGACGCTCGCACGGCGCCCGGGTCCGGTTCGACGTGCCGGCGGCGGCTGCGTCCTTCGACGTCTTCACGACCCGTCCCGACACCCTGTTCGGTGCGACGTACGCAGTGCTTGCGCCCGAGCACGAGCTCGTGGGTGCACTGACCACCGAGGCGTGGCCCGAGGGAACGCCGCGCGCGTGGACCAACGGCGTCGCGACACCGGCCGAGGCGGTCGCGGCCTATCGTGCCGCGGCGGCGGCCAAGACCGACCTGGAGCGCCAGGAGAACAAGGACAAGACCGGTGTGTTCACCGGCTCGTACGCGGTCAACCCCGTCAACGGCGAGCAGATCCCGGTCTTCATCGCCGACTACGTGCTGACCGGCTACGGCACGGGCGCCATCATGGCCGTGCCCGGGGGCGACCAGCGCGACTGGGAGTTCGCGCAGGCCTACGGACTGCCGATCATCCACACCGTCCAGCCGCCCGAGGGCGTCGAGGGCGCCTACCCCGGTGAGGGCCCGGCGGTGAACTCCGCGCACGGCGACCTGGACATCAACGGGCTGGCCGTCGACGCGGCCAAGACCGCCGTCATCGAGTGGCTGCAGGAGCACGGGGCCGGCGAGGGCACCACGACCTACCGCCTGCGCGACTGGCTGTTCAGCCGCCAGCGGTACTGGGGCGAGCCGTTCCCCATCGTCTACGACGAGCTGGACCAGCCCATCGCGGTGCCCGACCACATGCTGCCCGTCGAGCTGCCGGACGTCCCGGACTACTCGCCGAAGACCTACGAGCCCGAGGACGCCGACAGCGAGCCGGAGCCGCCGCTGGCACGCGCCGACGACTGGGTGCACGTGCTGCTCGACCTCGGTGACGGCCCGCGCCACTACCGGCGCGAGACCAACACGATGCCCAACTGGGCCGGATCGTCCTGGTACGAGCTGCGCTACACCGACCCGCACAACACCGAGGCCATCGCCGACCCGGAGAACGAGCGCTACTGGCTCGGCCCCCGCACGCCCGGCGGCACCGGTGGCGTCGACCTGTACGTCGGCGGCGTCGAGCACGCGGTCCTGCACCTGCTGTACGCGCGCTTCTGGCACAAGGTGCTGTTCGACCTGGGCCACGTGTCCAGCGAGGAGCCGTTCCACCGCTTGTTCAACCAGGGCTACATCCAGGCCTACGCGTACGTCGACGAGCGGGGGACCTACGTGCCCGCCGACCAGGTCGAGGAGCGCGACGGCGGGTACTGGTACGCCGGCAAGCCCGTCACCCGTGAGTACGGGAAGATGGGCAAGAGCCTCAAGAACGTCGTGACCCCCGACGAGATGTACGACGCGTACGGCGCTGACACCTTCCGGGTCTACGAGATGTCGATGGGCCCGTTGGACGTCTCCCGGCCGTGGGAGACCCGCGCCGTCGTCGGCTCGCAGCGCTTCCTGCAGCGCGTCTGGCGCCTGTTGGTCGACGAGGAGACCGGCGACCTGCGGGTCGATGACGAGCCGCTGGACGCAGCGACGCTGCACGTCCTGCACACCACGATCGACGGGGTGCGCGGCGACATGCAGGACCTGCGGTTCAACACCGCGATCGCCAAGCTGATCGAGCTGACCAACCACCTGACGAAGGTCGGCGTGAGCAGCCGGGCGGCGGTCGAGCCGCTCGTCCTGATGCTCGCACCGCTGGCACCCCACCTGGCCGAGGAGCTGTGGTCGCGGCTGGGGCACACCGAGTCGCTGACGCATGCGGCCTACCCGGTCGCCGACCCGGCCCACCTGACGTCCAGCTCGGTCACCTGCGTCGTGCAGGTGCTGGGCAAGGTGCGCGGCAAGCTGGAGGTCAGCCCCGACATCTCCGACGACGAGCTGACCGCACTGGCGCTGGCCGAGCCCAATGTCGTCAAGACGATCGACGGTCGCGAGATCCGCAAGGTCATCGTGAAGGCGCCCAAGCTCGTCAGCATCGTCGTCTAGGACGCACGGCTCGGATACCATTCGCGCATGCCCCGCATCGCCGTCGTCACGGACTCGACGTCTTCACTGTCGCCGAACGATGCGCTGCGCGAGGACATCACGGTCGTCCCGCTCCAGGTCATCATCGGCGCGGACGTCTTCACCGAGGGCCACGACGTCACGGCGGACATGATCGCCGAGGCGCTGGCCGGTTTCGTGCCGGTGAGCACCTCGCGTCCGACCCCCGATGACTTCCTGGCGGTGTACGAGCGGCTCGCGGCCGAGGGAGCCGAGGCGATCGTCTCGGTGCACCTGAGCGCCCGGATGTCGGGGACGCTGGACTCCGCGGTGCTGGCCTCCAAGCAGTGCTCGATCCCGGTGACCTGCATCGACTCCACCCAGGTGGGCATCGCCACGGGATTCGCCGCCGGTCGTGCCGCCCAGGCTCGGGACGCCGGCGAGGACGCCGTCGGCGTTGCGGAGGCCGCCCGGCAGGCGGGGGAGAGCTCGACCGCGCTGCTGTACGTCGACACGCTGGAGTACCTGCGCCGCGGCGGACGGGTCGGCGCCGCGGCCGCGCTGATCGGCTCGGCCCTCGCGGTCAAGCCGCTGCTCACGATCACCGACGGGCTCGTGGTGCCGCTCGAGCGCGTCCGGACCAAGGCCAAGGCGCTGGCCCGGCTCGAGGCCCTCGCCGTCGAGCAGGCGACGTCGTGCGAGAACGGCTTCGACATCGGCGTGCAGCACCTGGCCAGCCTGCCGACCGCGAATGCCGTCGCGGGACGGCTCGCCGCCACGCTGGACCGCGAGAGCATCGCGGTGGACGAGGTCGGCGCGGCGATCGGCGCCCATGTCGGCCCGGGGATGATCGCCGTCACCATCACCCCGCGCTGACCCAGCGGCTGCGGCGTCCACCGGGTGCGACCCCGGATCCGCTTGTCCACAGCCGGGATCAGCGGCGCTCCCGATCGCCGGCGGTGGTGCCTACCGTCGAGGAGTGAGACCAACCCGACGAGACGATCCGGACGAGACGCGCGCCGAGATCGCCCGTCGCCGGCTCGCGGCGCTCGCTGCCTCGTTCGACGCCGAGCTGCCTCCGGCGGACGACGAGGCGCCGGTGCCGCGCCGCCGCACCGAGATCCCGCACGTGCGCGCGCTCGGTGCGCTCGCCGTGGCCGGCTCCGTGCTGCTGGTCTGGTGGCTGCTGGCCGGGCGGCCGCACGCCAGCGATCCGGTCGCGCCGCTGGCCTTCGCGCCGTCGGCGAGCGCATCGGCCGGTGCGGCGGCGTCGGGCGCTCCCGGCGGTCTCCTGGTCATCGACGTGGTGGGCAAGGTCAAGCAGCCGGGCATCGTGACGGTCCCGAAGGGTTCGCGGGTGTACGAGGCGATCGAGGCCGCCGGCGGCCTGAGGGGACGGGTCGACACGACAGCGCTCAACCTGGCTCGTGAGCTCAGCGACGGCGAGCAGATCCTGGTCGGTCTCGACCCCGTCGAGGTGGCCGGTGCCCCGGCGGGGACCGCGCCTCCCGCCGGCGGCGCCACGGCGGGAGGAAAGGTCAACCTCAACACCGCGACGGCCGAACAGCTGGACACGCTGCCGGGAGTCGGCCCCGTCACGGCGCAGGCCATCCTCGGCTGGCGGGAGACGAACGGCCGCTTCGGCAGCGTCGAGGACCTGCTCGACGTCAAGGGCATCGGCGAGGCGACGCTCGCCGAGCTGCGCGATCTCGTCGTGGTGTGAACCACGACGCCAGGATGGCGCCGGGCGCCGTCCTGGCCTGGGCACTGGCCGCCTGGCTGGTGACCACCGGATCGCCGGCTGCGGTCGCGGTGGCCGTTGCTGCCGTGGTCCTCGCTGCCGCCGTGTGGCGCCGGCGGTGGGCCAGACCGGTCCTGCTGGCCGCGGTCTGCGTGGCAGCCGTCGCCGCGTCGTGCGCGTGGCGTCTGGCGACCGTCGAGCAGTCACCGCTGGTCGACCTGGCCCGGGACGGCCGTCTCGCGATGCTCGAGGTCACCGTGAGCGGCGACGCCCGGGTGTTCAGGCTGCGCGGGCAGGACTCGACGATCGTGCAGGTCGTCGTGCGGAGGGTTGTCGTGGACGGATCCGAGCTGCGCCTGCGATCGCGGGCCACGGCCTTTCTCGACGGAAGGGCCGATGACCTCGTCGTCGGTCGGCGCGTCACCCTGCAGGGGCGGCTGGGGCCCTCGCACGACACCGACCGCAGCGCCGTCATCGACGTCGTCCGGCGCAGCGCGTCATCGGGTGCGGCCTGGTGGTGGGAGGCGTCAGAACGGGTGCGGGCCGGCGTCCGCCGGTCGGTGGAACGGTTGTCCGACGAGCCCCGGGCGCTGGTGCCCGCGCTGGTCGACGGCGATGACAGCAGGATCTCCGACGAGGTCGAGGAGGACTTCCGCCGCAGCGGGCTGACGCACCTGATGGCGGTGTCCGGCAGCAACCTGACGATCGTCCTGGCGGTCACGATGGCGCTGGGCCGGGCCGCGGGCCTGCGCCGCCTGTGGATCGTCGGCCTGCTGTCCATCGTGGCCTTCGTCCTGCTGGCGCGTCCTGAGCCGAGCGTGGTGCGGGCCGCCGCGATGGGCGCCGTCGGGGTCGCGGCTCTCGGCTTCGGGGCACGTGGAGGCCTGCGGGCGCTGTGCTGGGCGGTCGTCGCGCTGCTGTTCCTCGATCCGTGGCTGGCCCGGTCGCCGGGCTTCATCCTGTCAGTCAGCGCCACGGCCGGAATCCTGCTGCTGGCGCCGATGCTCGTCCGGCGGCTGCAGACCTGGCTGCCGCACTGGTGCGCCGTGGCGGTCGCGGTGCCGCTGGCCGCACAGCTGGTCTGCACCCCGGCCATCGCGGCGCTGTCGGGTGAGGTCTCCCTGGTCGCGGTCGTGGCTAATCTGCTGGCCGCGCCTGCCGTCGCACCGGCCACGATCGCCGGCCTGGTCGGCGGGCTCCTGGCGGTCGTCTGGCCACCAGCCGGTCAGCTGTGCGGGGTCGTCGCCGGGGCCAGCGCCCGCTGGATCCTGGCCGTGGGGCACACCGCCGCGGACCTCGACTCCGCATCGCTGGAGTGGAACGCCCCGTGGCAGCTGCTCGTGCTGATCGTGCCGGCGGTGACCTGGGCCGCGATCCGGCTGGCATCGCGCCCGGTCCTGTTCACGGGCCTCGCGCTGGGCGTCCTGATCGGCATGTGGCGGCCTCCCGAGACGGGGTGGCCGCCGCCGGGCTGGGTCATGGTGGCGTGCGATGTCGGGCAGGGCGACGCCTCGGTGCTGCCCGTCGGCCCCGGCGAGGCGGTCGTGGTCGACACGGGGGAGCACGACGCTCCGGTCGACCGGTGCCTCGACTCCCTGGGCATCCACACGGTGCGGCTGCTCGTCCTGACCCACGCCCACGCCGATCACGTCGACGGCTGGCGCGGTGCGCTCGACGGCAGACGCGTCGACCAGGTGCTCGTCGGGACGTCCGGTGGGCCGTCGGTGCGGGGCGTCCCGCAGCACGAGGCGCGGGCGGGGGAGTCCTTCGCCCTCGGTGACACGGCGGCCGACGTCCTGTGGGCGCCGGCTGCCGCGGGGGAGGCCGGCGATCCCAACGCCGCCAGCGTCGTCCTCCTGGCGACGGTGCGCGGTGTGCGCATCCTGCTGACCGGGGACATCGGCGCGCAGGCCCAGCAGCGCCTGCTGCGCACCGGCGCCGACGTGTCGGCGGACGTCCTGAAGGTCCCGCACCACGGCAGCGCCGACCAGGACCCCGGGTTCATCGGGCAGGTGCGCGCCGCGATCGCGACGATCAGCGTCGGCGCCGACAACGACTACGGGCATCCCACCGCATCCCTGCTGGCCCTGCTGCGACGTGAGCGCGCCAGGACCTGGCGGACCGACACCGGCGGCGACATCGCGGTCGTCCTGGTGGATGGTCGACTGCGTGTCGTGACCCGCGACTAGTCTTGTCCCGTGGCCTCGGCATTCGGCAAGATCCTGCTCATCACCGGCAATGCCGAGTTCCTGGCCGACCGGGTGCGGGCCAAGGCCGTCAAGGTCGTGACCGCCGAGCACCCCGAGTGCGAGGTCGCCACCACGACCTCGTCGGGGCTGCAGCCCGGCGAGCTCGCCGGCCTCACCAGCCCATCGCTGTTCAGCGATGCCAGCGCCCTGGTGCTGACCGAGCTGCAGGACCTCCCCGATGTCGCGCAGACCGAGCTGCTGGCGTATGCCGCTGAGCCGTCGCCGGACATCGCGGTGATCCTGGTGCACGGCGGCGGGCAGAAGGGCAAGGGCCTGCTCGACAAGCTGCGCAAGGCTTCCGCGGTGAGCGAGGTCAAGGTCGAGCAGCCCAAGTACGAGCGTGACTACGCGCGCTGGGTGTTCACCGAGGTCCGCGACCTGGGCGCCCGCATCGACGAGCAGGCAGCCAGCTATCTGGTCACGGCGGTGGGTCAGGACCTGCGGGCCCTGGCCGGCGCGGCCGACCAGCTGGTGGCCAATCTCGAGCCCGGCGCGCACATCGGCACCTCACTGGTGCAGCAGTACTTCGGCGGACGGGCCGACGTCCGCGGCTACGAGATCGCCGACGCCACGATCGACGGACGCATCGACGTCGCCCTCGAGCACGCCCGCTGGGCGGAGTCGGCCAAGATCGCGCCCGTGCTCATCACCAGCGCCCTGGCGACCGGCCTGCGGTCCCTGGCCAAGCTGGCCGGTGCGCCCGACGGCCTGCGCGACAACGAGCTCGCCACCCGCATCGGCGCTCCGCCGTTCAAGATCCGCACGATGCGCCAGCAGCTGCGCAGCTGGGACCCCCAGGGCTTGGCGGCCGCGATCTCCGCGGTCGCGCAGGCCGATCTGGACGTGAAGGGCGGCGCGGCCGATCCGGCCTTCGCCGTCGAGCGGATGGTGCTCGCGGTCGCTGCCCAACGGCGCCGCTGATGGCCCGGGCGCCCCGTGTCGACGCGGTCGACGTCGCCCGCGGGGTGGCTCTGCTGGGCATGATGTTCGTCCACCTGGGTCCGCGGTGGACGGAGCAGAACCCGCCCATCGGGCAGATGATCGCCGGTGGCCGGGCGGCGCCCCTGTTCGCGCTGCTGGCCGGCGTCGCGCTGTCCCTGGTGCACCGGCGCGATCCGCGCGGCACCGGCTCGGTCACCGCGACGTGCATCCGTGGTGTGGTTCTGATCGTGCTGGGACTGGTGCTGGGCTCGCTGAACGGCATGCCGGTCTACGTGATCCTGGCCTTCTACGGGCTGCTGATCGTCATGGCGCTGCCGTTCCGGCGTCTGCCCGCCCGCACGCTGATCCCGCTGGGGCTGGTGTGGGCGGTCGTCGCACCGGTGCTCCTGCTGTGGCTGCAGATCGAGCACGGGCCCGTCGTGTCCGACCAGGCCGAGCTGTCCGATGCGTGGCCACCGTGGAACCTGCTGGCTGAGCTGGTGGTCTGGGGGGAGTATCCCGCCGGGGTGTGGTTCGCCTACGTGCTGGTGGGTCTGGGCATCGGCCGGCTCGATCTGGGCGACTTGCGCACCTCGCTGCGCGTGCTGGCCGGTGGCGCACTGCTGCTCGCCGGTTCACTGGTGATCGGGGCCGCCGCCATCGCCCGGGGCGTGTTCGACGACTTGGCCGTCCAGGGCTGGCGTCAGCTGTTCGTGCTGTCGCCGTATCCGTACGCACCGGCGTCGTGGCCCGAGCTGTGGCTCGTCGGCGAGCACACCTCACGGCCGCTCAACGTCCTCGGCGCGATCGGCTCGGCGCTGGTCGTGATCGGTCTGTGCGCGCTGGCCACGCGGGCGCCCTGGGGCAGGACCGTCCTGTCGCCGCTGCGTGCCGCCGGGGCGATGACGTTGACGCTGTACACGGTCCACGTGCTCTGGACGTGGCGGTTGGCGGTCCATGCGGCCGACAGCGTCGACCCGGCTGCGCAGATCGGCAGCTACGGCGACTGGCTGCTGCAGGTCGTCGTCCTGGGGACGTTCGCGGTCGTGTGGCGCCGGTGGGTGGGGCGCGGTCCGCTGGAGAGCGCCGTCCGGCTCATCTCCCTGCCGCAGACCTGGCAGTGGGAACGCAAGAACGCCCCGGACGACGAGGTCCGGGGCGTGTCTGCGACCGCTGAGCGGTCAGAGGACTGACGTCAGAGCGCCGCGGCCTTCTTGGCGATGGCCGACTTGCGGTTGGCCGCCTGGTTCTTGTGGATGACCTTCTTGGAGGCAGCCTTGTCCAGCTTGCGGGTGGCCTCACCGGCGAGCTTCTTGGCGTCGTCGGTGTTGCCGGCCGTGACAGCCTCCTCGAAGCGGCGGACGGCCGTCTTCAGCGCGGAGCGCACGGACTTGTTGCGCTCACGAGCCAGCTCGTTCTGGCGGTTGCGCTTGATCTGCGACTTGATATTCGCCACGGGGCAAACCTGTTTCTCTCGGGTGGAAGCACTGAACAAAGATGAGGTGGACGTACCGGAGCACGCGACCGCTCACTCTACCAGTCGGCCACCCGACGCCTCAAATCGGTCGATGGGCCACTGGTGGCACGAGCACGTGGGGGGTGGTGGGAGAATGGTCCACCATGAGCACCCGCCCCGTACCCCAGCCCGGGGCCACCGACCCGAAGGTCCTGCGCAACTTCTGCATCATCGCGCACATCGACCACGGAAAGTCGACGTTGGCCGACCGCATGCTGCAGCACACCGGCGTGGTCGACGGCCGCGACATGAAGGCCCAGTACCTCGACCGGATGGACATCGAGCGCGAGCGCGGCATCACGATCAAGAGCCAGGCCGTCCGCATGCCGTTCGTCAAGAGCAGCGGCGATGACGCCGGCGAGGTGTACATCCTGAACATGATCGACACCCCGGGACACGTCGACTTCACCTATGAGGTCAGCCGCAGCCTGGAGGCGTGCGAGGGGGCCGTGCTGCTGGTCGACGCGGCGCAGGGCATCGAGGCGCAGACGCTGGCGAACCTGTACCTGGCGATCGACGCCGACCTGGACATCATCCCGGTGCTCAACAAGATCGACCTGCCCGGCGCACAGCCGGAGAAGTACGCCGAGGAGATCGCCGGCATCATCGGCGGCAACCCCGATGACGTCCTGCGCGTGTCGGCCAAGACCGGCCAGGGCGTCGAGGAGCTGCTCAACCTGATCGTCGACGAGATCCCGCCGCCGAAGGGCGATCCCGACGGCCCGGCGCGCGCGCTGATCTTCGACTCGGTCTACGACACCTACCGCGGCGTCGTGACGTACGTCCGCGTCGTCGACGGCAAGCTCAGCCACCGCGACAAGATCAAGATGATGTCGACCGGCGCGGTCCACGAGATGCTCGAGGTCGGCGTCATCTCGCCCGAGCCGATGAAGTCACCCGATCTGGGCGTCGGTGAGGTGGGCTACCTCATCACCGGAGTGAAGGAGGTCCGCCAGTCCCGGGTCGGCGACACCGTGACGTCCCACATCCGCGGCGCCACCGAGCCGCTCGGCGGCTACAAGACCCCCAACCCGATGGTCTACTCGGGCCTCTACCCGCTGGACGGCGACGACTACCCGACGCTGCGCGACGCCCTCGAGAAGCTCCAGCTCAACGACGCGGCGCTGGTGTACGAGCCGGAGTCGTCCGGAGCGCTGGGCTTCGGCTTCCGCATCGGCTTCCTCGGCCTGCTGCACCTGGAGATCGTCCGCGAGCGGCTCGAGCGCGAGTTCAACCTCGAGCTGATCTCGACCGCGCCCAACGTCGTCTACCGCGTCGAGATGGAGGACGGCAAGGAGATCACGGTCACCAACCCGTCGGAGTACCCGTCCGACGGCAAGATCGCGAAGGTCTACGAGCCCGTCGTGCGCGCCACGGTCCTGAGCCCGTCGGACTACATCGGCGTCATCATGGAGCTGTGTCAGGCGCGTCGTGGCGTGCTGCTGGGCATGGACTACCTGTCCGAGGACCGCGTCGAGATCAAGTACACGCTGCCCATGGGCGAGATCATGTTCGACTTCTTCGACGCCCTCAAGAGCCGCACGAAGGGCTATGCCTCGCTGGACTACGAGCCGACGGGCGAGCAGGCAGCCGACCTGGTCAAGGTCGACGTGCTGCTGCAGGGCGAGGTCGTCGACGCGTTCAGCGCGATCGTGCACCGCGACAACGCCTACGCCTACGGGGTCTCGCTGGCCGGCAAGCTCAAGGAGCTCATCCCACGCCAGCAGTTCGAGGTGCCGATCCAGGCCGCGATCGGTGCCCGGGTCATCGCCCGCGAGAACATCCGCGCGATCCGCAAGGACGTGCTCGCCAAGTGCTACGGCGGCGACATCAGCCGCAAGCGCAAGCTGTTGGAGAAGCAGAAGGAGGGCAAGAAGCGCATGAAGATGGTGGGCCGCGTCGAGGTCCCGCAGGAAGCCTTCATCGCTGCCCTCTCCACGGGCGACGTCGACAAGAAGTAGCCGGCAGTGTTCGAAGAGGTGCTGGTCGCGGTCCGCGGCGGTGCCGCCGACGTGGGTGACCTGGTCGCCCGGCTCGGTGGCCTCGGCCTGGTGGGCTGGGCCATCGACGGCGCACGGCTGGGCCACGAGGGCTGGGTCGTCGCGCGGCTCGCGGCCGACGAGGAGGGGCTTCTCGCGGTCGACCGGGACGGCGACCTGCAGCTGCTGGAGCTCGACGACCTGCGCGCCGCTCTCGACCCGGTGTGGCCGGACGTGCAGGTCGGCGACGTGGTCATCGGCGGTCACGAGCTGCTCGCGCCGCTGTGCCAGTCACCGTCCGAGCGACTCCACGAGGTCGCCGTGGCCACGGCCCGCGGCATGCGGCTCGACCTGGAGGCCAGCATGGAGAAGCTGACCCTGGCCGAGGTGCGGACGGGCGACAGGGTGCTGTTCGGCCGCGTGCAACCGGTCACGGGGCCCGAGCACCGGCTGATCGACGTCTTCACGAGCGCCAAGGGCGGTTCGGTCGTGCTGTGGCGGCGGGAACCGTACCTCGTCCTCCAGGTGCTGGCCGGGCGCGAGGAGGCCGAGCTGCACGTCTGGGGGCCCGAGTGGTCACCGGTGGGCTCCGCGGCGCAGGACGGGCTGCGTGACTCGATGCGGCCCGTCGAGGGTGACGCCGCCGAGATCGTGGAGCTGCTCGACCTGCCCGCCGAGTCCGTCGAGCCGTTGCAGGCCGTGCTCGGGCAGGCGCGTCCGCCGCTGGGCGAGCTGTGCCACCTGCTGGGGCTGCCGGACGAGGCCGCGTGGGTCCTCAGCGGGGAGTGCGCCGTGGAGGACCTCCCCGGTGCGGTCGTCCACGAGCCGAAGACCTTCGTGGCCGCCCTGCGCGACGTGTCGCGGCCATCGGACGACGATCCGGCCTGGGTGCAGTGGATGGACCGGGGCGCCCGGGAGCTGCGTCCCTGGTACGTCGTGTCGAGCGTCGCCAGCATCGCGGCCGGCGGCGCGATGATCGCGGCATGGCGGTCCGGACGGTCCCGGCTGTGGGGAGTGCTGGGCGTGACGACGGTGCTCGGCAGCGCGGTGGACCTACCGGTCCGGTGGGTGCTCCGGCGGCGCCGATCGCGGGGGTGAGCGCACCCGGCGCCGATAGGGTGACGCGCGTGGCAGTCGTCGAGTCGATCAACGTGGGCCCGGCGGTGGCGGTGCCGTGGGGCAAGTACAAGTGGAGCGCGATCGACAAGCGTCCCGCCGACGGACCGGTGCACCTGCGGACGCATGGCGTCGACGGCGACGAGATCGGCGACCTGGTCAACCACGGCGGACCCGACCAGGCGGTGTACGCCTATGCCGCCGAGGACCTGCAGACCTGGTCCGGCGAGCTGGGACGCGAGCTGCGTCCCGGGCAGTTCGGTGAGAACCTCACGACGCGGGGGATCGACCTGACCCACGCGCACGGTGGCGACCGGTGGCGGATCGGCGGGGCGCTGCTGGAGGTGTCGGGCGTCCGCATCCCGTGCTCGGTGTTTCAGGGGTTTCTGGACGAGAAGCACTGGGTCAAGCGGTTCATGCAGGCGCGCCGCCCCGGCGTGTACCTGCGGGTGCTCGAGGAGGGACCGGTCGCCGTGGGGGACCGGATCGACGTCGTCGAGCAGCGCGACCACGAGGTCACGATCGACTTCCTGTTCCGTGCCCTGACGACCGAGCGGGCGCTGGTGCCCCGGCTGGCGGTCGAGCCGCGGGTCGCCGCCTTCGTCGCCCGCCGGTTGGGTGAAGGTCGCAACGACCCCGCGAAGTGACCTACGAGTAGGTTAGGGTGATCGGCACCACATTCCGTCAGTACGTACGTGTGAAGGATCACCACATGCCTGCTCCAGTTGTCACCCCCGAACAACTAGCCATCATCGAGAACCGTCCAACCAGCGTCTCGGCCATGTTCTTCGACCGGGTGACCAAGAGCGGCTCCCGCGAGGCGTACCGCTATCCCGACGAGAACGAGAACTGGCAGTCGCTCACGTGGAGCGAGACCGGTGACCGCGTCAGCCGCCTCGCCGCGGGACTCATCTCGCTGGGCATCCAGCCCGAGGAGCGGGTGGCCATCTCGTCGAACACGCGCCTGGAGTGGATCCTGGCCGATCTGGCGATCAACGCCGCCGGCGCCGCCACCACGACCGTGTACCCCACGACGATGGCCGACGATGTCGCCTACATCCTGGCCGACTCCGACAGCCGGATCGTGTTCGCCGAGGACGACGAGCAGGTCGCCAAGCTGCGCCAGAAGCACTCCGAGCTGCCGTCGATCGTCAAGGTCGTCGTCTTCGACGGCACGTCCGACGGAGACTGGGTCATCAGCTTCGCCGACCTGGAGAAGCTCGGCGAGGGCTACCTGGCCGAGAAGCCGTCCAGCGTCCAGGACCGGGTCGCTCAGACCACGGGTGACTCGCTCGCGACGCTGATCTACACCTCGGGCACCACGGGCCGGCCCAAGGGCGTCCGGCTGTCCCACGACGGCTGGGTCTACGAGGGCTACGTCATGGTGGCCGCGAACATCCTGTCCGAGGACGATCTGCAGTTCCTGTGGCTGCCGATGGCGCACTCGTTCGGCAAGGTGCTGCTCACGACGCAGCTGGCGATCGGCTTCCCCACCGCGATCGATGGCCGTGTGCCGCGCATCGTGGACAACCTGGCAGTCGTCCAGCCGACGTTCATGGGCGCTGCACCCCGCATCTTCGAGAAGGCCTACGGCCGCATCATCGGCATGACCGAGGCCGACGGCGGCGCGAAGCTCAAGATCTTCCGCTGGGCCGAGAAGGTCGGCATCGAGTACTCGCGGGCGGTCCGCTCGGGCAAGCCGGTCTCCCCGGTGCTGAAGGCCAAGTTCGGCCTGGCCGACAAGCTGGTCTTCTCCAAGGTCCGTGCACGCTTCGGCGGCCGGGTCCGGTTCTTCATCTCCGGTGCCGCGGCGCTGTCGCCCGACATCGCCGAGTGGTTCCACGCCGCAGGCGTCCTGATCCTGGAGGGCTACGGACTCACCGAGACCTCGGCCGGCGCCTTCGTCAACCAGCCCGACAACTTCAAGATCGGCTCGGTCGGCACGGCGTTCCCGGGCAGCGAGGCCAAGATCGCCGCGGACGGCGAGGTGCTCATCAAGGGCCCGCACATCATGCGCGGCTACCACAACCTCGAGACGGAGAGCGCGTCGTCGCTGACCGACGAGGGCTGGCTGCACACGGGTGACGAGGGCCGCATCGACGAGGACGGCTTCTTGTTCATCACCGGCCGCAAGAAGGAGCTGTTCAAGACCTCCGGCGGCAAGTACGTCGCGCCGCCGCACATCGAGGGCATCTTCAAGGGCATCAGCGCCATGACCAGCCAGATCCTGGTCCACGGCAACGAGCGCAACTTCTGCTCGGCGCTCATCACGCTCGACCCCGACGCGGTGGCCGAGTGGGCCGACCACCACGGCATGGGCGACAAGAGCTACACCGAGGTCGTGCGGTCCCCGGAGATCCACGCGCTCGTCCAGGGCCAGATCGACGAGCTCAACACCAAGCTCAACCGTTGGGAGACGATCAAGAAGTTCGCGATCCTCGACCACGACCTGTCGATCGAGTCCGGCGAGATCACGCCGAGCATGAAGGTCAAGCGCAATGTCGTCGAAGCCAACAACAAGGCGATTCTGGACGGCTTCTACGCTTAGTTCGTGAACTCGACCCAAGGCCCGCTCCCCACACCAGGGGGGCGGGCCTCCGTGATTGCGGGTGCGCGCCCCTTCGGCGTCTACGTCCACGTCCCGTTCTGCCGGGTGCGCTGCGGCTACTGCGACTTCAACACGTACACCGCCGACGAGCTGGGGGAGGGCGCGACGCGGGCCTCGTACGCCGACACCGCGATCAGCGAGATCGTCCGCTCCGGCGCCGAGCGGGGACGGCGTCCCGTCGAGACGGTGTTCTTCGGCGGGGGCACGCCCACGCAGCTGCCCTCGTCGGACCTGGTGCGCATCCTCGACGCGATCGACGACACCTTCGGCCTCGTGGACGGTGTCGAGGTGACCACCGAGGCCAATCCGGACTCGGTCACACCGGAGTCGCTGGCGACGCTGAAGGCCGGCGGCTTCACCCGCATCTCCTTCGGCGTGCAGTCCGCGGTGCCGCACGTGCTGGCGACGCTGGAGCGCACCCATGACCCGGCCAACGTCCCGCAGGCGGTGCGGTGGGCGCGGGAGGCCGGCTTCGAGCAGCTCAGCGTCGACCTGATCTACGGGACGCCCGGCGAGTCGATGGACGACTGGCGCGCGAGCCTCGAGCAGGCCATCGCGCTGGAGCCCGATCACGTCAGCGCCTACGCCCTGATCGTCGAGCAGGGCACGGCCTTCGCCCGCAAGGTGCGTCGCGGCGAGGTCGTCATGCCCGATGACGACGAGACCGCCGACAAGTACGTCCTGGCCGACGAGATGCTGACCGCGGCGGGGCTCGGCTGGTACGAGCTGTCGAACTGGGCGCGCGACGAGGCCGCCTGGTGCCGGCACAACGTCCTGTACTGGCACAGCGACGACTGGCTGGGCATCGGCCCCGGCGCGCACTCGCACGTGGCAGGTGAGCGCTGGTGGAACGTCAAGCACCCGGCCGCCTACGCGCAGCGACTCGCGGCGGGCGAGTCCCCGCGGCACGACGGCGAGAGCATCGACGGCGCCACCGCCCGGGTCGAGCGCATCATGCTGGAGACCCGGCTGCGCTCCGGGCTGGACCTGTCGGCGCTGACCGCAGCCGCCCTCGCCGAGGTGCCCGATGTCGTGGGCCGCGGCCTGGCGGACGTCCACGACGACCATCTCGTCCTGACCCGGCCCGGTCGCCTCCTGGCCGACGCCGTCGTCCGCCAGCTCGTCGACTGACCCACAGTCCCCCTGAGTGGGACGTTTTGCGCGACCCGCCCGCGGCCGCGCCCGCTGAAACGTCCCACTCAGCGAGTTGGTGGGCTAGACGGGGGCGGTCACGAAGTCGATGAGCTCCTCGACGCGGCCGAGGAACTCCGGCTCCAGGTCGGTGTAGGAGTCGACCTTGCTGAGGATGTGCTTCCAGGCGTTCGCGATGTCGGTCTGGTCCTTGTGCGGCCAGCCCATCTCGCGGCAGATGCCGTACTTCCAGTCCTGCCCACGGGGGATGACAGGCCATCGCTCGACGCCCAGGCGGGCGGGCTTCACCGACTGCCAGACGTCGATGTACGGGTGGCCGACCACGAGCACGTGCGGCCGTCCGGAGACCTGCTCGGCGATCCGGGTCTCCTTCGAGCCGGGCACCAGGTGGTCGACCAGGACGCCGAGGCGCCGCTCGGCGGTCGGCCCGAACTCGTCCACGATCGCGGCCAGGTCGTCGATGCCGCCCAGGTACTCCACCGCGACGCCCTCGATGCGCAGGTCGTCGCCCCACACCCGCTCGACCAGCTCGGCGTCGTGCCGGCCCTCCACGTAGATGCGGCTGGGCAGCGCCACCCGCGCCCGGGCGCCGTGCACCGCGCGGGAGCCGGACGCCGTCCGCTTCGCCAGCGCCTTGGTCGCCGCGGACGGTGGACGCAGGACGACCGGCTTGCCCTCCAGCAGGTAGCCCGGCCCGAGCGGGAACGAGCGCCGCACGAGGCGCCGGTCCTCCAGGATCATCATGCCGAGGTCCTTCTCCACGACCATGACCTCGCCGCAGAAGCCCGTGGTGGCGTCCTCGACGACCATGCCGCGCTCGACGACGACCTCCTCGGAGCGTCCTCGCTTGGGCTTCTTCCAGTCGCCGGACAGGACGTCGCTGCCGTACCGGTCAGCCATGCAGTGCCTCCAGGAGTCGTTGGTGCAGGTCCTCGACATCATCCTTGGTCGCATCGGTGCCGATCAGGCGGACGTCACCGTCCAGCAGCCCCAGGGCCAGGTCGACCGCGACGGGCCAGCTCGCGGGCACGGTGGCCGGCAGCTCGGCCGCCCACAGGTCCCCGAGCGCGACGTAGCGCAGCGTCTCGTCGATGCCGATGTACGTGACGGTCATGACCAGCTCGCCGCCGACCGGCCCGTCGCCCAGATGGGCGACCTCGACGAAGAAGTCCCCGCCCAGGTCAGCGGCCCACACCGACGACATCTGGCCGCCCTGCGACTCGTGGGCGATGGTCGTCCCGTCGTCCAGGGTCACCAGCCGGGGGGTGTATGTGAGCGATCGCTCACCACCGTCGACCACCACGTGCCCCTCGGACGTCTCCCTGATTGCCTGCACATCGTTAGACTGGCACTTGACCGGTGAGAGTGCCAAAGCGACGCGCTGGGGACGGCGCAGCAGAAGGAGAGCGAGATGTCTGACGACCGTCGGCTCGACGTGCTCCGTGCCATCGTCGAGGACTACGTGGCGACCCAGGAGCCCGTCGGCTCACGATCGCTGCTGGACCGCCACCAGCTGGGCGTCTCGCCCGCGACGGTCCGCAACGACATGGCGGCGTTGGAGGACGAGGGCTACCTGACCCAGCCGCACACCAGCGCGGGCCGCATCCCCACCGACAAGGGCTACCGGTTGTTCGTCGACCGGCTGGCGACCGTCAAGGCCCTGTCTCCCGCCGAGCGCCGCGCGATCGAGACCTTCATGAACGGCGCGGTCGACGTCGACGACGTCGTCCAACGCAGCGTCAAGGTGCTGGCCCAGCTGACCAACCAGGTCGCGATCGTCCAGTACCCGTCGCTGACCCGGTCGACCGTGCGCCACATCGAGCTGGTCGCCCTCGAGGGGTCTCGCGTGCTGCTGGTGGTCATCACGAGCAGCGGGCGCGTCGAGCAGCGCATCATCGAGCTGGTCGAGACCCTGACCGACGACCTGCTGGTCGACCTGCGCTCGCGCATCACCCGCGCGACCGTCGGCGAGCGGCTGCCGGAGGCATCGCTGCGGCTCGCCGACATGATCCAGACCTTCGCGATCAACGACCGCCCGGTCGTGACGTCGATCGTCACGACGCTGACGCAGACATTCACCAACGAGCGGTCCGATGAGCGCATCGCCGTCGGCGGCACCGCCAACCTGGCCCGGTTCGGCAGCGACTTCGACACCGCGATCAAGCCGGTGCTGGAGGCGATGGAGGAGCAGGTCGTGCTCCTCAAGTTGCTGGGCGAGGCGACCAGTGGCCTGTCGGTCCGCATCGGCAGCGAGACCGGCCATGAGAACCTGTCAGGCACGGCGGTCGTGTCGTCGGCGTACGGCGCGGACGACATGGCGCTCGCGACGCTCGGCACGGTCGGCCCCACCCGCATGGACTACCCCGCAACGATGGCTGCTGTCGGCGCCGTCGCCCGCTACGTCGGCCGCACGCTGGCCGACAACTGAGCACCGAACTCGAGGACAATCACACCCATGGCACAGGACTACTACGCAACTCTGGGCGTCGGACGCGACGCGACCCCGGAGGAGATCAAGAAGGCGTATCGCAAGCTGGCACGCCAGCTGCACCCGGACGTCAACGACGCCCCTGACGCCTCCGAGCGGTTCAAGGAGGTGACCCTCGCCTACGAGGTGCTCTCCGATCCGAGCAAGCGCTCGATGTTCGACCGCGGCGGCGACCCCATGAGCAGCGGCGGTGGCTTCGGCGGTGGCGCCCAGGGCTTCAACTTCGACGACATCATGGACGCCTTCTTCGGGCAGAACGCCCAGCGTGGTCCGCGCCCGCGCCAGCAGCGTGGCCAGGACGCCCTGCTGCGGCTCAACGTCGACCTCGCCGAGGCCGCGTTCGGCGTCACGCACGAGATCAAGGTCGACACGGCCGTCACCTGCACGACCTGCGACGGCAGCGGCGCGGCGAACGGCTCGCAGCCGGAGACCTGCCGCACCTGCCACGGTCACGGCGACGTCCAGCACGTCCAGCGCTCGCTGCTGGGCGACATCCGCACCTCGCGGCCGTGCCCCACGTGCCACGGCTTCGGCACCGTCATCCCCGATCCGTGCCCCGAGTGCGCCGGCGAGGGACGCGTCCGCTCGCGGCGCTCGCTGTCGGTGACCATCCCGGCGGGCGTGGACCAGGGCACCCGCATCCAGCTCACCGGTGAGGGCGAGGTCGGCCCCGGCGGCGGACCGGCCGGCGACCTGTACCTCGAGATCAACGTCGCGCGGCACCCCATGTTCCAGCGCAAGGGCGATCAGCTGTTCTGCCAGGTCACGGTCCCGATGACGGCCGCCGCACTGGGCACCCAGATGGACCTTCCGACGCTGGAGGCCGATGTGCCCGACTCCGACGAGGCCGATCGCACGGTGCTGCTCGATGTCGCACCCGGCACGCAGTCCGGCGACACCATCACGATCAAGGGCCACGGCGTGCCGCGCCTGCGCGGATCGGGGCGCGGTGACCTCAAGGTGCAGGTCGTCGTCGAGACGCCCTCGCGACTGGACGACGAGCAGCGGGCGCTGCTCGAGCAGCTGGCGGCCCTGCGCGACGAGCAGCGTCCCGATGCGCTGATCGGCGCCAACCACAAGGGCGTCTTCGGCAAGATCAAGGATGCATTCAAGTGAGCACGCCCGATCCCGACTGCCTGTTCTGCAAGATCGTGGCCGGTGACATCCCGGCCGAGATCGTGGCCGAGACCGAGCACACGGTGGCCTTCCGCGACATCAACGCGCAGGCTCCCACGCATGTCCTGGTCATCCCGCGGGTGCACGAGCCGGACGTCGCGAGCCTGGCCGCTGCCGCGCCCGAGGCGGCCGCCGCGCTGCTCGTGGAGACCCGGCGGATCGCGCAGCTCGAGGGCCACGAGGCGTACCGGCTGGTGTTCAACACCGGCGCCGAGGCCGGCCAGAGCGTCTTCCACACCCACGGTCACGTCCTGGCTGGACGCGACCTCACCTGGCCTCCGGGCTGACGATTCGCCCAGCCGCTCAGGCTTTGCGTACGATTGTGACCACATGACTGAAGAAACCGTTCCGCACGCTCCCGTGCCCGCCCACACGTTCACGATCCCGTCGAGCGTCCCGGCCGTTGCTCTGCTCGGCCCCGCCGACGAGTTCCTGCGCCTGATCGAGGACTCCTTCGAGGCGCGCATCCACGCGCGCGGCAACACCATCACGGTGACCGGTGCGCCGTCCGAGGCGGCGCTCGTGGAGCGGCTGCTGGACGAGCTGGTGACGATCCTGCGCACGGGCCAGAACCTGACCCGCGAGACGGTCGAGCGCAGCGTGTCGATGCTGCGCACCGAGACGCGCGAGAAGCCGGCGGAGGTGCTCAGCCTCAACATCTTGTCGAACCGGGGCCGCACGATCCGCCCCAAGACGGTCAACCAGAAGCGATACGTCGACGCGATCGACAAGCACACGATCGTGTTCGGCATCGGCCCCGCCGGCACCGGCAAGACCTATCTCGCGGTCGCGAAGGCCGTGCAGGCGCTGCAGGCCAAGCAGGTCAACCGCATCATCTTGACCCGCCCGGCCGTCGAGGCCGGGGAGCGACTGGGCTTCCTGCCGGGCTCGCTCAGCGAGAAGATCGATCCGTACCTGCGTCCGCTGTACGACGCGCTGCACGACATGATCGACCCCGAGACGATCCCGAAGCTGCTGACGTCCGGCGTCATCGAGGTCGCCCCGTTGGCGTACATGCGCGGCCGCAGCCTCAACGACGCCTTCATCATCCTGGACGAGGCGCAGAACACGACGCCCGAGCAGATGAAGATGTTCCTGACCCGACTGGGCTTCGGCTCCAAGATGGTCGTCACGGGTGATGTCACGCAGGTCGACCTGCCCAGCGGCAACAAGAGCGGGCTGCGGGTCGTGCAGGACATCCTCGAGGACGTCCAGGACATCCACTTCGCGTACCTGGCACCGGCCGACGTGGTCCGCCACAAGCTGGTCGGACGCATCGTCGCGGCGTACGGCGAGTTCGAGGAGGCAGGTGCAGACACCCATGAACGTCGACGTACTCAATGAGTCCGGGGTCGACGTCGATGTCGTCGGCCTGACCAAGCTGTGCCGGTTCACGATGCGGCGCATGCGCCTGCACCCGGCCACCGAGCTGACGGTGCGCCTCGTCGAGCCCGACACCATCGCGGTGCTCAACGAGCAGTGGATGGGCAAGAAGGGCCCGACGGACGTCCTGTCGTTCCCGATGGACGAGCTGACTCCCGGCAGCGACGACGAGGAGAGCCCCGAGGGCTACCTCGGCGACATCGCGCTCTGCCCGCAGGTCGCGGAGCAGCAGGCCCCGGCCGCCGGACACTCGACGCAGGACGAGGTCGAGCTGCTGACGGTGCACGGCATCTTGCACCTGCTCGGCTACGACCACGCCGAGCCCGAGGAGCACAAGGAGATGTTCGGCATCCAGGGCCGACTCCTCCTGGAGTGGCAGCAGGTCGGCGCGGGGCTCGACCCCGAAGACGCGTGAGAGCGGCCCGATGAGCTGGCTGCCGTTGCTGCTGTCCGTTGCCCTGGCGATGGTCGCGGGCACCCTGGCGAGTGTCGATGCCGCGATCTCGGCGTTCTCGAAGGCGCGCGCCGAGGAGCTCGACGACGAGGGACGTTCGGGTGCGGGGCGCTTGGCCCACATCCTGGACGATCCCGCGCCGTACCTGAACTCCGTCCTGCTGATCCGGGTGCTGGCCGAGACCGCCAGCATCGTGCTGGTCGCCCTGGTGGTCGCCGACGAGCTGGACGGCCTGTGGACGCGGTTCGCGGTCGCCGTGGCGATCATGACCGTTGTCGGCTTCGTGCTGATCGGCGTCGCCCCGCGCACGCTGGGGCGCCAGCACGCCGAGTCGATCGCCCTGGCGTCGGCGCTGCCTGTCGTCGGCATCACCCGGCTGCTCGGGCCGGTGCCGAAGCTGCTGATCCTGCTGGGCAATGCGATCACCCCCGGCAAGGGGTTCCGCGAGGGCCCGTTCGCCTCCGAGGTCGAGGTGCGTGAGCTGGTCGACCTCGCCGCCGCGAGCTCGGTCATCGAGACCGACGAGGGCCGGATGCTGCAGTCGGTCTTCGAGCTCGGTGACACGATCGCCCGCGAGGTCATGGTGCCGCGCACCGACCTGGTGTTCGTCGAGAAGCACAAGACCCTGCGTCAGGCGATGTCGCTGGCCCTGCGCAGCGGGTACTCCCGCATGCCCGTCATCGACGAGAACCTCGACGACGTGGTCGGCATGGCCTATCTCAAGGACATCACCAAGCGGGTCTTCGACAACCACACCGCCGAGACCACCGAGCGCATCGAGTCGATCACCCGTCCGTGCCTGTTCGTGCCCGACACGAAGGCGGTCGACGAGCTGCTCAAGGAGATGCAGGCCCAGAGCACCCATGTCGCGATCGTCGTCGACGAGTACGGCGGGACGTCCGGGATGATCACGATCGAGGACATCCTGGAGGAGATCGTCGGTGAGATCACCGACGAGTACGACGCCGAGCCGGAGGCCCGCGAGCAGCTCGCTGACGGGTCCTGGCGGGTCAGCTCGCGCTTCGAGGTCGACGACCTGGAGGAGCTGTTCGACATCCCGATCGAGGACGACGACGTCGACTCGGTCGGCGGGCTCATGGCCAAGCACCTGGGCAAGGTGCCGATCCGGGGCAGCGTAGTCGAGGTCGGGGGACTACGTTTCGAGGCCGAGGGTCCGTCCGGGCGCCGCAACCGCATCGGGCACGTGCTCGTGAGCCGACTGACCACGCTGACCGACGACGTGAAAGGGTCCGACCATGGATCTCAGTCCTGAGGACGCCAAGCTGGTGACGCTGGCCCGCAGCTCGCGCGCCCGCACCAAGGCCGAGCACGGCGCGGCCGTCCGTGACCGGGACGGGCGGACGTACGTCGCCTCGACGGTCAACCTGCCGTCGGTGCGCGTCGACGCCCTTGACCTGGCGGTCGCGATGGCGGTGTCGTCCGGTGCCACCGGCATCGAGGCCGCCGCACTCGTCGGCGAGATGGTGCCCGAGCCGATCGTCAGCGGCACCGCCGTCCGGGACGTCTCGGGGCACGGCATCAGCGTCTACCTGGCGGATCCGTCCGGCCAGGTCGTGAGAGTACGAACAACATGAGTGAGGCCAACATGAGCGTGCATCGATCCGGTTTCGCGTGCTTCGTCGGACGGCCCAATGCGGGCAAGTCGACGCTGACCAACGCGCTGGTGGGCGGCAAGATCGCCATCACGTCGTCCAAGCCGCAGACCACCCGTCACGCGATCCGCGGGCTCGTCAACCGCGACGACGCCCAGCTGATCCTGATCGACACCCCGGGGCTGCACAAGCCACACACGTTGCTGGGGGAGCGGCTCAACGCCCTCGTCCGGTCGACGTGGTCCGAGGTCGACACGATCGGGATGTGTCTGCCGGCCAACGAGACCGTCGGCGAGGGCGACAAGTTCTTGATGAAGGAGCTCGCCCAGCTGCAGAAGTCCGGCCCGCTGCGCAAGAAGCCGATCTTCGCGATCGCGACCAAGATCGATCTGGTGAAGCCCGACAAGCTCCGCGACCACCTGATGTCGATCCAGCGGATCGCCGCCGATCTCGGTCTGCAGTTCCAGGAGATCATCCCGGTGTCGGCCGTCGCCGACGACCAGGTCGATCTGTTGGCTGATCTGCTGATCGGCACCCTCCCCGAGGGCCCGGCGCTGTACCCGGAGGGCCAGCTCACCGATGAGCCCGAGGAGACGCTGATCGCGGAGATCATCCGCGAGTCCGCGCTCGAGGGCGTCCGCGACGAGCTGCCGCACTCGATCGCGGTGATCGTCGAGGAGATGGTGCCGCGCGCCGATCGTCCCGCCGACAAGCCGCTGGTCGACGTACGCGTCAACGTCTACGTCGAGCGCGACAGCCAGAAGGGCATCATCATCGGCAAGCAGGGAGCCCGGCTGCGCCAGATCGGCAGCGACTCCCGCGCGCAGATCGAGAAGATCCTCGGCACGCCGATCTACCTGGACCTGCACGTCAAGGTCGCCAAGGACTGGCAGCGAGATCCCAAGCAGCTGCGCAAGCTCGGCTTCTGACCCTCACGGGCCGAGCGCGCGCCACTCGTCGGCCATGAGCGCGTAGACGTACGAGTCCTGCCAGCCGCGATCGCGGTGCAGCGAGTCCTTGACGTGGTGCGCCTCGCGGCGCATGCCGACACGTTCCATGAGCCGCCAGGACGGCTCGTTGTCGGTGAAGCACGTGGCGACAACGCGGTGCAGCCCCAGACGGTCGAAGCAGATGTCGAACAACGCGTCGATCGCCTCCGTCGCGAAGCCCTGCCCGTGGTACGCCGGGTCGAACGTCCAGCCGAGCTCGGCCTCGGACGCCGTGGCGGCACCCGCGACCTCCCGTTGGGCGTAGGCGTCCCGGACGGAGACCATCAGATCGGCGATGAGCCGTCCCTCATGCTCGACGATCACGGCCGTCGGCCCGTCGCCGAAGCGCTCGGCCAGCTCGCCGGGATCGGTGGTCGTTCCGCCGATCCACTCCGCAACTGATCGCTGCGACCGATAGGCGAAGATGCGCGGAATGTCGTCGGGCGCGAAGCGGCGCAGCTCCAGACGCTCCGTGCGCACCGGCCAGTCGACGACGTCCAGGTGGGAGCCCATGGTTCATGGTGGCAGCCGAACCGCCGAGCCGTCAGGCGGCGCGGGGTTCTTGCTGGGTGAATCTGGCGTGGCGTCTGGGTCTCTGCTCGGGGTCGATCCGAGGCGGCGGGATGATCTCGGGGATCCCGTCAGCTCCCATCCGAGCTTCCCACTCGCCCTCGTGGACGAGGAAGTGGTGGAAGTGGCATAGCAGGGCCGCGTTGTTCAGGTCTGTCGGTCCGCCTTCTGACCAGAAGCTGAGGTGGTGGGCTTCGCACCAGGCTGGTGGCCGGTCGCAGTCGGGGAACACGCATCCCTTGTCCCGGACGGCGAGCGCGAGGCGCTGGTGGCGGTCGTAGAGCCTCTTGGTCATGCCGTGGTCGATGACTCTGGTGCCGTTCTCCAGGTACAACGCGACCAGGTGGGCGTTGCAGGCCAGACGCTGCGCCTTGCGGGCCGACATGTCCGTGCCGGACGTGTTGGTGGCGACGCCCTGACCCGTCCGGAGGTCATCGACATCAACGGTGACTGCGACTGTGGCGGCCAGGCCGCCGGACTGCGGCAGCGCCCCTGTCGGCAGATGTGTGATGAGCTCGGTGAAAGCATGCCCGAGCTTCTGGTCACGACCCAGCGCCAGCCAGTCATCGGCACCCATGCCGTGGTGTTCGGCATTCGCTGCTGTGCGGCGTGGGGCGATGATTCCTTCCAGGGCCGCGCGCAGGGTGTCGGCATCCGCTTGGGGGATGATGAACGACCCTCGGGTGGTGCCGTCGCCGCGGTCCTTGATCGCCATCCGCGTTGCGTCCCACGCCTTCTGTTCCTGCTTGCGCAGCTGTTCACCCAGGTGCTCGTCGGCACCGTCGGGATCGATGACCTCCAGCACGTGATTGGCGAGCCGCTTCAGGTCGTCCAGACCGTACTCGCCGGCGAGGCGGATCAGATGGGCCTCGGCATCGCCGCGTTCTTCGTCACCGCACCAGTCCGGCAAGGCGTCGATGGCCTTCATGATCACTGACGCCTGATCCGTCGACAGCTCACCGGCGGCCCAGGCCGCTTGCGTGGCCTCCACCCCGGTGACCCGAGCCAGACCAACCAGCTTGGCCGCTTCACCCTTGCTGATCCCGGTCTTGGCAGCCAGCCATGCCGTCGTGGAGGTGGAGCCATCGTCCTTGGCCAGCCCCATGTCATCGGCGCATCCCGCCAGCCGCGACAAGGCGGCATCCATCGACGTTCGGGCCTTCACGACCGCGAGCGCGACCTGCTTGACCTCGCCACCGGTCAACGTCCACGGCTCGAGCGCAGCCAGATCATCACTCACCGATGACAGCTGATCCACGATCATGGACGGACTCCGAAGGACTAGAACGTATGTTCGATTCTACTCCTGGCCGACCGCTCGTGGCAAGGGTCTTACCCACATAATCTGCTGCAATCTCAGGAAATCTGGTTCTGTCAGCGGACCTCGAAGCCGATCTCGCCGACCGGCTCCTGCTCCGTCACCTGGACGTCGGTGACCTCGGCTCGCGGGGGTCCCACCCGGCACCACGTCACGAGGTGGTCGACCGCCTCGGCCGATCCCTCGAAGGTGGCCTCGACGGAGCCGTCCGGACGGTTCGCGACCCAGCCGGTCACGCCCAGCCGGTTGGCCTCGCTCTCGCACGACGCCCGGAAGAAGACGCCCTGCACGGTTCCGCGGACGATCACGTGTCGACGCTCCATGCCTCCACCGTAATAGGGTCGATCGAGTGGAGGACCTCACTGCCGTCGACGCCCTGGACGAGATCGCCTTCTGGCTGGAACGCGCGCAAGCCAAGACCTACCGCGTCGAGGCGTTCCGCAAGGCGGCCGCCGCGATCGCGCACCTGACCCCCGAGCAGGTCGCTGAGCAGGCCCGCGACGGCCGGCTCAAGCGCATCAAGGGCATCGGCGACCGGACGTTCGGCGTCGTGCAGCAGACCGTCGAGGGGGTGGTGCCGGACTACCTGGCCGAGCTGCGCGAGCAGGGGAGCGCGCCGCTGGCCGAAGGCGGTACCGAGCTCCGGGCGCAGCTGCTCGGCGACCTGCACAGCCACTCGAACTGGTCAGATGGCGGCTCGCCGATCGAGCAGATGGCGCGGACGGCGCAGTGGCGTGGACGCTCGTACCAGGTGCTGACCGACCACTCGCCGCGCCTGACGATCGCCAACGGGCTGAGTGCCGAGCGGCTGGCGGAACAGCTCGACGTCGTCGCCGAGGTCAACGAGGGCTTCGACGACTTCCGGCTGCTGAGCGGCATCGAGGTCGACATCCTGGACGATGGCGGCCTCGACCAGACCGACGAGATGCTGGAGCGGCTCGACGTCGTCGTGGCCAGCGTCCATTCGAAGCTGAAGATGGACGCCAAGGCGATGACGCGGCGCATGATGACCGCAGTCGCCGATCCGCACACCAATGTCCTCGGCCACTGCACGGGCCGGCTCGTGCAAGGCGGACGCGGGCAGCGTCCCCAGTCCGAGTTCAACGCCAAGGCCGTGTTCGCCGCGTGCGCCGAGTTCGACGTCGCGGTCGAGATCAACTCCCGCCCCGAGCGCCAGGACCCGCCGGACGACCTCATCGCCCTTGCGCTCGACGCCGGTTGCCTGTTCGCGATCGACACCGACGCGCACGCGCCCGGCCAGCTGGACTTCCTGGACTACGGCGCGGCCCGCGCGGACGCTGCGGGCGTCCCGGCCGAGCGCATCGTGACGACGTGGCCGGTGGAGCGCCTGTTGGAGTGGTCGCACGTCAAGCGCTGAACCAGGCGCGCGTCAGCGGGCGACGAGCAGTCCGTCGGACTCCACGAGATCCAGGTCCAGCGTCCGATACCCCTCCTGCTCGAACAGCACGACGACCCGGTCCCCGTCGTACTGCGCGATGCGCCCGTTGCCGAAGCTGGCGTGCCGCACCTCGGCGCCCAGCGGGAACGGCCGCCGGCTGGCGGACGTCGACGTGCCCGCGTCGCACGAGTCGCACCGACCGCAGGGATCGGGATGCGCCTCACCCAGCAGCTCCAGCACCAGCCGCCGCCGGCAGTCGTCGGTCTCGGCGTATCGCTGGACGAGATCCACCTCCGACTCCTGCATCGCGCGGAGGCTCTCGCGCATTGCGTCGACCCGGTCCAGGATCGTCTCGGTGTGGGCGCGGGTCGACAGCCGGACGCCGGCGCGGTCCTCGAGCACGGCGCCAGCCCGCTCCAGCAGGTTGAGGGCGGCGCGGGAGCGCCGGGGCGACAAGCCAGCGGCAGCGGCGATCGCCGCCGGACGTTGCGCCCCGCGCAGGTCTCGCAGCGTCACGACCACCGCGTACACATCACCATCGGACGCCCCGGCGACCGATGCGAAGTATCGGCGCAGGCCGTAACCGCCGGGGCGGGTGATGAGGACGGCCGACGCGGGCTGACCGTCCCGCCCGGCCCGGCCGATCTCCTGCCACAGCTCGTCGACGCTCTCGGGCGGGTCGACGTGGACGACCTGACGGACGTCCGCGCGGTCGATGCCCAGCCCGAATGCGGAGGTGGCCAGCACGAGTCGCGCCCCGCCGTCCCGGAAGCGGCGCAGGACGTCACCGCGCTCGGCGGGCCGCATGCCGCCGTGGTACCGGTCGACCTCGTACCCGGCCGCGGTCATGCGCTCGTGCAGCTCGTCGACCCGGCGGCGCGTCGCGGCGTAGACCAGCATCGCCCCTGCATCGGTGTCGTGCGCGTCGACCAGCTCCAGCAGCGCCTTCTCGGTGGCGTCCTCGTCGGCGGTGACTCGGGCCGACAGGTGGATCTCGGGCCGGTCGGCATTGCCGACGACCATGGCCATGCCGGGGGTTCCCAAGGCCTCCGCGACGGCGCGACGGGTGCGCGGCGGCGCGGTCGCGGTCAGGCCCAGCACGCGCGGCCGTCCCAGTCGCTCGATGACGCCGTCCAACGCAAGGTAGTGGGGCCGGAAGTCGACGCCCCACGTCGCCACGCAGTGCGCCTCGTCGACGGCGAACAGCCGCACGTCGGCGCGCAGGAGTGGGTCGAGGACGTCGTCATTGGTCGCCTGCTCGGGCGTCAGCAGGACGACGTCGAGCCGGCCGGAGGCTGCGTCGTCCAGCACCTGGCGGCGCCCGTCCAGGCGCAGGTTGCCGTTGACGGCCGCGGCCCGGAAGCCGCACTCACGCAGCCCGGCGAGCTGATCGGCCTGCAGCGACAACGTCGGGGAGATCACCAGTGTCACGCCGCCGAGCAGCCGGGCCGCCACTTGGTACACGAGGGTCTTGCCGCTTCCGGTCGGCAGCACGACGAGCGTGTCGCGCTCGGCGACGCTGCGGATCGCGCGCCGCTGGTCGGGATGCAGCTCGGCCGCCGCGGGGAGCAGCGGCCGTGCGATCCGGTCGATGTCGTCGTCGAGTGTCACCCTGACTGCCTACCCACCGCTCAGTGCGGCATGCGCCGGCGTGATCAGCTCAGGACGTCGGCCATCTCACGCACCAGCTCTGCGGTGACCTCATGGGGGATGCGTCCGGTGACCTCGTCATAGGTGTCGACCAGGCCGGCGAGGTCCTTGACCATCCGCCGCGCCCGGGCCGGCCCGTTGCCGCAGTCGGCGCGGCACTCGCCGGCCGCGATCCGGTGCGCGCCGACGAGCGCGGTCAGCGCGTACGCCTCGGCGGCCTCGAGCTCCGGCGTCATGGCGAAGGGGAACATCCGCGACATCGCGGTGTGGAACTCGACGTGCTCGGGGTCGAGCTCTCCGTGGGCGATGGGGAAGGACATGGCGGCGTGGAACGCGTCCCGCACATCGTCGTCGGTGCCCTCGCGGCCGATCCACGACTCGGCCCGCTCGACGGCCGCGAGCGCGCGCGGCCGGGCAGAGGGCTCGAGCAGGGCGATGACTTGACGGGCCTGGGTGATGCGCAGCCGGGCACGCAGCTCGGGGGAGTCCTCGGTCGTGCCGAACAGGCGGCCGATCAGCGGGACGAGGCGGGAGCGGTCGCCGTCGCGCAGCAGGTCATTGGTCGTCCGGGCCTCATGGGCCAGCAGCGGATGCGTGCACTCGGGACGGTCGCTCCACTCCTCGCCGGCCAGGAGCGACACGTACTCCATGACGCACGCCTCGCCCTGCTCGGCGTCGTGGGCGCCGGCGGACAAGGAGGGCAGGAAATCAGGCGTGGGCATGGCTCAAGTGTCCCGCGCCACGTCAAGCCGAGCGAGTCAGCTCGCGAACCACACCTTGGCGTCGCGGCACTTCTGCGGAGCCTGCTGGTACAGGGTGCTGGATGGATCGAGCCCGTCGGCGAAGCCGCCGCCCACCTCGACGGTGTCGCCGAGCTCGTAGAACGTCCCCTTGATCTTCACCCGCAGCGGATCAGGGGTCTCGACGTTGGTGCCGTGCGGCCAGACGACCACGGTGCCGGGCTCGCCGTTCTCGCCCGCCCAGCCGAGGCAGCCGCCGACGTCGGCCAGCGTGCCGCGGCCCAGGGCGGTGCGACCGACATCGGTCTTCTTGCCGACCAGCACCAGCGTGTCGCCACCAGCGTTGATGACCTTCTCGCCGCCACCGCGCACCACCACGACGGCGATGAGCACCGCTGCGAGTACCGCGACCAGGGCAGCGCCCGCGATCTTCCGGCGCCGGGAGGAGAGGTTCGCGTCAGTGGTCGACATGGCAGCCATTGTCTCAGGGCTACGGGCGGGGCCAGTCGCTCAGCTGGACCCGGAACCCCCGTCCCAGCAATGTGCCAACTGCCCGGCAACGGGCGGAGACGTCGTTGACAGCCCTCCGGGATGGGCGCACACTGGCGCCCACCCCTCGGACCAGGCGGAATCGTGAAGCCGTTCATCGTGGCACTCCTTGTCATCGCGGCCATCGGCGTGTCCAGTGCCGTGGTGGTCGCCGCGGCGAACGATGAGCAGGCTGTGGCCCAGGACGACCTGGCGGAGCAGGTGGCTGCACGCGCCGAGCAGCTGCGCGGGGGTGGCGCGATGGGCCGCGACGAGCGTTCGATCGTCGAGGCCTCACGGACGTCGACCAGAGCCCCTCGGAGCTTTCGCGAGCGCGAGAAGCTGCCGATCTGCGGCGAGATCGTCCTGACCTCGGTCACCGGTGTCGACCCGCGCGCGTTCGAGTGCCTCGTCTCGCCTGGCGCGGCGGGTGCCGAGCTCATTGTGCTTCGCCGAACGAACGAGGGCGATCCGATCGTGCGGTACTACCGGGTCGGTGGCAGCGTCGAGAACATCGAGGTTTTCGGTGACGACACCCTCGACAAGTTCGGCATGACCGGCTGGACCCGACAGGTCACGACGCTCGACCGGCTCGCGAAGCTTGGCCTGTGACGACGTGGACGGACTGGCCTCCTCAAGGGGGTAGCGACGTCCGACGCTCAGGACATGAGCGAGGCGGCGACCGTCGCGCCCAGGTCATGGGCCTGCGCCAGGTGGTCGTCATCGGGCTCTCCCAGGAAGCACAGCGGCTCGCTGACCTTCGCCCAGCCCAGACCGGTGGTGATCGACTCCATCGCCCGCTCCGCGCCGCTGGTGTCGCTGCGGCCGTGCACCCAGTACGAGAACGGACGCTTCTGCGTCTCCTGGCTGGCCCGGTCGAACGTGACGTCGAAGAAGTGCTTCACGGCGCCGGAGATGTACCCGATGTTCGCGCTCGTGCCGATGACGTAGCCGTCGGCGGCCAGCACGTCGTCGACCGTGGCCGAGAGCGCCTCGCGGACGACGACGTCCACGCCCTCGATGTCGTCGTGGTTCGCCCCCGCGACGACGGCCGCCAGAATGGCCTGCAGGTTGGGTGAGGGCGAGTGGTGGACGATCAGCAGGCGGGCCATGGCGCCACCGTACCCACCCCGGTCCCCGGATGGACGGCCCTGATTCACCTCGGTTCCAGTGCACGCTTGTCGTGATGTGCCTAACATCGGATATGGACTTCGAGACGGTCGCGCGCGCCATCCTCGGCAACATCGAGAAGGTCGTCGACGGCAAGCCGGAGGCCGCTGAGGCCGCACTGGTGGTTCTTCTGGCCGAGGGACACCTGCTGATCGAGGACGTCCCGGGGGTGGGCAAGACGGTTCTGGCCAAGGCGCTGGGCCGCTCGGTGAGCTGCTCGGTGCGACGCATCCAGTTCACGCCCGACCTGCTGCCGTCCGACATCACGGGCGTCTCGGTCTACAACCAGGTCGACCGCGAGTTCGAGTTCAAGCCGGGCGCGGTGTTCGCCAACATCGTGATCGGCGACGAGATCAACCGTGCTTCGCCCAAGACGCAGTCGGCCCTGCTGGAGGCGATGGAGGAGCGTCAGGTCACCGTCGACGGGACGACCTACCAGCTGGCGAGGCCGTTCACCGTCGTCGCGACGCAGAACCCGTTCGAGATGGAGGGCACCTATGCTCTGCCCGAAGCGCAGCGCGATCGCTTCATGGCGCGCATCTCGATGGGCTACCCCGATCCCGCCGCGGAGCTGGCGATGGTGCAGGGACGCGACGCCGACAACCCGTACGACGAGCTGTTGCCGGTCGCCTCGGTCGACGACATCACCGCCATGATCGCGATCGCGCGCGCGGTCCACGTGTCGACCGCGGTCGAGCAGTACGTCGTCGACATGGTGCAGGCCACCCGTGCCGATCCGGAGCTGAGGCTGGGGGCCAGCCCCCGCGCGACCCTCCAGCTCGTGCGAGCCGCCAAGGCCCGCGCCGCCGTGCAGGGACGCGACTTCGTGCTGCCCGACGACGTCGACGCCTTGTCGAAGGTGGTCCTCCCGCACCGGCTGATCGCCATGCGCGGGGTGTCGTCGGTCGAGGACGTGGTGGCCCGCATCGTCGCCGAGACCCCGGTACCGGCCGGTGCGGTCCAGCCGGGCTGACGTGGCCGGCCTCGGACGCGATCGACTGGTCGGTGCCGCGCGCTCCGTCGTGATCACGCGGCGCGGCATCGGTTTCCTGGTTGCTGCCGTCATCGCCTTCCTCGCCGCGCCCCTGCTGTCGCTGCCGGCGCTGCTTTACGTCACGGGCTTGTTGCTCGGCCTGGTGATACTGGCGGCGGCCTTCGTGTTCGTGGGGCACTCATCGGTGCTCATCGAGCGGTCGTTCACGCCGCAGGTCGTCTCGCCGGGGACGCTGTCGCGCGCGACCGTCCGCATCACCAACCTCTCGCTCCTGCCGTGCCTCGAGGCACGCTGGGAGGATCAGCTGCCGCCCCGCATCACGGGCGACGCCAGCGGGCTGCTGCCGCCGCTGGGCGGCAGCCGCAGCGGCACGGCACGCGCGACGTTCTCCTACACGCTGCAGGGGCTGCAGCGCGGCCGTCACGACATCGGTCCGTTGCAGGTGGACGTGCAGGATCCCTTCGGGCTGGTCTACCGGCGGCACGCCTTCGGGTCCGCCGAGCCGTTGACGGTGCTGCCGCGGCGGGTGGAGCTGCCGCCGATCTCCCCCCGTAGTGCGAGCGACGACGGTGCGACCCGTCCCGCCGCCCACAACGCCGGGGTCGGCGAGGACGACATCATCGCCCGCAGCTATCTGCCCGGCGACGCCCTCAAGCGCATCCACTGGAAAGCCACGGCACACCGCGCCGAGCTGATGGTCCGTCAGGAGGAGCAGCAGGTGACGCCGCGCTCGGCGGTCGTCCTCGACACGGAACCGACCAGCCAGGGGACGGCGCGGGACCGCAAGGCCAGGTGGGAGTTCTCGCCGGCGCTGGAGTGGGCGGTCGTGGCAGCGGCGTCGATCACCGCCCACCTGGTCCGCGCCGGGTACGTCGTGGCCCTGCAGTCCAGCGGCCCCGCGATCGACCGGGTGGTCGCCGACGGGCAGGACACGCTCGAGGACGCGATGGTCGATCTCGCGCTCGCCGAGCCCGAGACCGTGGACCGGGCCGGCCGGCACGACGTGGAGGGCGCGGTGTTCGCCGTGCTGGGTCGGCTGAGCCCCGAGCGGGCGCGCCACTGGGTCACGGCGCTGTCGACCTCACGCTCGGTCCTGGCCCTGGTCGCGCGCGGCTCGTCGGCGGAGGCGCTCGACATGCTGGACGGTGCCCGGTGGAACGTGGTGCAGTACTCGCCGGGAGACGACCTGGCCGAGACGTGGTCGCTGTTCGATGGGGAGCCGGCCCGTGCTGCGCGCTGATCCGGGGGCCGGCGCACCGGCCCGCAGCTCGCGGGAGAACTGGATCGATCACGGCATCCTGGCCCTCGCGCTGGTCCTGCTGCTGTCGGGCTTCTCAACCATCGTGGAGGGCCGCGACTGGTGGGTCACCACGATGCTCGTCGGAGCCCTGACCGGGCTGACCTGCGCAGTGCTCCGCGGGATCGGCTTCCGCTACGTGGCGGTGGTCGCGGTCGTGGTCGAGCTCTTGGCGGTGGCGTGGATCTTCGTCCCCGAGACGTTGCTCCTGCTCGTCCCCACACCGAGCACGGTCACGGCGCTGGCCGATCTCGCCGCATCAGCCCGCGAGATCATCGTGGAGGAACAGGCACCTGTCGCCGCGGCCAAGCCGATCGTCCTGGTCGTGGCGAGCTCGTTCGGGCTCATCGTCATCGTCGGTGACCTGCTGCTCCAGCGCCGCCGGGCCGCGCCGCTGGTCGGCGCGCTGCTGCTGGCGGTGTTCGCGACCCCGGCGCTGGTCTCGGGGGAGACCCCGCCGGTCTGGCTGTTCGTGGCGGTCGCGGCCCTGTGGCTCGTGCTGCTGAGGTCCCGCACGACCGCCACCGGCGTCGCGCGCACCGGGGCCGGCCCGGCGGTCGCCCTGGGCGCGGCGGCGCTGGCGGCGGCGGTCATCTTCCCGGCGGTCACCCCCGATGTCGGAGCAGTCGCGACGTCGTGGGGCAAGCCGCCGCCGACGGTGTTCGGCCGCGGCATCAACCCGATGGTCGAGCTGGGGCAGAACCTGCGGCGCAACAGCACCGTGACGTCCCTGACCTACACGACCTCGTTCGAGGAGCCGCAGTACCTGAAGGTCGCGACCCTGCGCGACTTCACCGGACGGACCTGGAAGCCGGCCGAGACCGCCCGCAACGACATGTTCGAGGGCGAGATCGGCATCAACCGCGACATCGAGCGCGAGGCGGGCAAGACGACCATCACCATCAGGAACCTGCGCAGCCCGATGCTTCCGGTCCCGTACCCGTCGATCGGCACGGTCGACGGCCTGGAGGGCGAGTGGAACTTCCGCAAGGTGGGTCTCACGTTGGAGACACAAAGCAGCAACTCCCGGGGGCAGACCTACACGGTCCCGAGCCTGGACGTCCAGCCCACCGCCGAGCAGATGCGCGAGGTGCGCACGCACTCCGGGCTGTCCCTGCAGAGCTACCTGGAGCTGCCTGACGAGATGCCGGCGGTCATCGCGCGCACCGCCCAGGAGGTCACCCGCGACGCCGACAACGACTACGACCGGGTCATGGCGCTGCAGGAGTTCTTCCGTGACGGGCAGTTCCGCTACTCCGAGTCCGCGCCGGTCGCCGATGACTATGACGGCAACGGCGTCGACGTGATCGCCAAGTTCCTCGAGGTCAAGGCCGGCTACTGCGTGCACTTCTCGTCGGCGATGGCGGTGATGGCCCGCACGCTCGGCATCCCGTCGCGGGTCGCCGTCGGGTACGCGCCAGGCAACGCATCGATCGTCGACGGCAGGACCCGGTACGAGAACACCTCGAACGATCTGCACGCCTGGGACGAGATCTACTTCCAGGGTGTGGGCTGGGTCCGCTTCGACCCCACGGTCAGCATCGGCTCGGCGACCAGGTTCGCCGAGCCGGCCAACACCACGCCGAACGCAACACCCACCGAGACCCCGGACGGGCAGGAGACCGCACCCGTGCGGGGTGCCGACCGCATCGACGACGGTGCGGCGCCCGCCCCGAAGGCGGCCGACACGGCGCCGCGCAGCGCGATGGTGACGCTGGGCGCGCTGGTCGTCGTGGGCGTGCTGCCGTGGCTGGTGCGGTCGCTGCGCCGCCGTGTCCGCATCGCGCGCGGCCGGGACGACGTGGAGCCGCTGTGGCGGGAGCTGGAGGACGTCGCCCGTGATCTGCGCATCCCGGTCTCGGCGGCCGACACTCCGCGCGGGTTCGCGGCGCGACTCGGCCAGCGTCCCGGGGTCGAGGCGGCGCCGCTGGAGGCCCTGCTGCGGCGGGTCGAGCGCGCACGTTTCGCGCAGGACGCGGAATCCGAGGGCGATGGTGTCGCCGAGCTGCGGGCCGTCGTCCGATCGCTGCGTGAGGGGTCGTCGGCGCGCACCAGGGTGCTGGCCACGCTGCTGCCGCAGTCGCTGGCCGGGCGGGCCCCCGTCATGAGGATCGCGGAGCCCGGCACACTGGCGACATGAGTCAGGACCAGCCCTTGATCGGTGGGCCGGAGCGTCGCGAGATCGTGATCGCCGATCCCGATCCGGCGTGGGCGCAGCGGTACGAGCGCGAGCGGCGTCGCATCGTCGCCGCGCTGGGGGACAGGGTGCTGCGCGTCGACCACATCGGCTCGACCAGCGTCCCGGGGCTGGCCGCGAAACCGGTCATCGACATCGACCTCAGCGTCGCCGACCCCGACGACGAGGCGGCGTACGTGCCCGACCTCGAGGCCGCGGGATATGTCCTGCGGGTCCGTGAGCCCGGGCACCGGATGCTGCGGACGCCGGAGCGCGACGTCCACGTGCACGTGTGCGCTCTGGGCAGCGAGTGGGAGACCCGGCACCTGGTCTTTCGTGACTGGCTGCGGGCTCACCCCGACGACCGGCAGCGCTACGAGGACGTCAAGCGCTCACTGGCGGGCGTGTGGGACGACAGCAATGCCTACGCCGACGCCAAGAGCGACGTCATCGCCGACATCATGCGCCGCGCCCTCGCCCCTTGAGCTTGTCGAAAGGGCCCGAGCCACCCCGCCCCTTGAGCTTGTCGAAAGGGCCCAGCCCTCGCCCCTTGAGCCTGTCGAAAGGGCCTAGCCCTCGCCCCTTGAGCTTGTCGAAAGGGCCTTTCGACAAGCTCAAGGGGCGGCCTTCGGCTCAAGGGGCGTCCTTTCGACAAGCTCAAGGAGCGGCCTTCGGCTCAAGGGGCGGTTCCGTCGCCGAACGGACGACCGCCGAGCGACTCGCGGCCGTGGGGCGTCAGCCACACCTCCGGATCGGGACCCTTGGGCACGATCTGCGTCGGATTGATGTCGGTGTGCACGACGTAGTAGTGCTTCTTGATCTGGTCGAAGTCGATCGTGTCGCCGAAGCCCGGGGTCTGGAACAGGTCGCGTGCGTACGCCCACAGCGCCGGCATCTCGGTGAGCTTCTGCCGGTTGCACTTGAAGTGGCCGTGGTAGACCGCGTCGAAGCGGGCCAAGGTCGTGAACAGCCGGACATCGGTCTCGGTGATCGAGTCGCCCATCAGGTAGCGGCGGTCGGTGAGCCGATCCTCGAGCCAGTCCATCGCGGCCCACAGCCGGTCGTAGGCGGCCTCGTACGCCTCCTGCGATCCGGCGAAGCCGCAGCGGTACACGCCGTTGTTGACCTCGGTGAAGATCCGCTTCATGACGTCGTCCATCTCGTCGCGGACGTCCGCAGGCCACAGGTCGGGCGCGCCGTCGCGGTGGAACTCGGTCCACTCGGCGGCGAAGTCGTGGGTGATCCACGGGAAGTCGTTGGTCACGACCTGGCCGGTGGGCACGTCGACCATCGCCGGGACGGTGATGCCGCGGGGGTAGTCGGGGAAGCGCTTGAAGTACGCCTCCTGGAGCCGCTCGATCCCGAGCACCGGGTCGCGTCCGTCGGGGTCCAGGTCGAAGGTCCAGCTGCGGGCGTCGTGCGTGGGACCGCAGTAGCCGATGGAGATGACGTCCTCGAGGCCGAGGAGACGCCGGACGATGATCGCCCGGTTCGCCCACGGGCACGCCTTGGCCACGATGAGGCGGTACCGTCCCGGCTCGACGGGCCAGCCGTCGCGACCGTCGCGCGTGATCCGGTCCGGGATGTAGTTCATGTCCCGGTCGAACTCCTTGTTCGGCTCGACGTACGACCCCATGCTCGACTGGCTGCTCATGCCGCCAGCCTAGGTCGCCCAGCACGACGGCGCTGTGCGGCTACGGTGACCCGGTGTTGGATTCCGGTGCCGAGATCAGGGGCGAGAGCTTCGAACGCGCGGTGGACCTCGATCGTTTCGAGCGCCGGACCAGGGGGACGCTGCTCGGGGTCATGGCGGCCGGCGTGCTCGTCATGTTCTTCGTGGGCTGGCCCCTGGTGTGGCACGGCCTCGACACCGCGGAGCTGCTCGGCGACGTGGCCGGCAGCACTCCCATGGCGCGGGACGGCGATCGGGTCTTCACCCTCCTCTACACCGCGGCGTACGGCATCTCGAACCTGGCGTTCCTGGTCGCGGTGGTCATCTACCTGCTCTGGCGTCGGCGCCATGACGCTGCGGACCGGTGGCCGACACCGCTCCTGCTCGTGCTCGGCGCGCTGGCCGTCCTGCAGCTCACGTCGATCGCGGTGGCGTGGGGCGACCAGTTCACCGGCCGTGCGATCCACGAGTCGTTGGAGGACGTGGGCGTCAGCAGCTGGGGCCGGGACGTGATCGAGCGGGGGTGGTACGCCGGCTATGTGACGCAGGTCGGGACGGCTGCGCTGGGCGCCGCCGTGCTGGGTCTCGGCGCCCGCCGGGGGTGGTGGGTGTTCCTGATCGGCTTCGTCGCACTGGTGCCCGCGGTCTGGTTCGCGGTGGGCAGGCCGTACATCGGCTGAGCGCAAGCCTGATAGCCTGCAACTGCTATGCGGATCCAGAGCCTGCTTCTTCTCTGCCGCGTCGAGGTCCTCTAGGTCGGACCCCTCGGCGCGGAGTTTGTCACGTCCCGGCCGCCAGCCCGACGAGCACACCAGACAAACACCCCGAGGAAGATCCGATGACCAGCTACGCCAACAGCCCCCAGCAGCCCAGCGGCATGTCGTTCCAGCGCTACCAGCCCTTCGTGCCGGTGGACCTGCCCGACCGCACCTGGCCCGCCAAGACCATCACGGAGGCCCCGCGCTGGTGCGCTGTCGACCTGCGTGACGGCAACCAGGCCCTGATCGATCCCATGACCGCTCCCCGCAAGCTGGCGATGTTCCAGCTGCTCGTGCGCATGGGCTACAAGGAGATCGAGGTCGGCTTCCCGAGCGCGAGCCAGACCGACTTCGACTTCGTCCGGCTGCTGATCGAGGGCGGTCACATCCCCGACGACGTCGTGATCCAGGTGCTGACGCAGTGCCGTGAGTCGCTGATCGACCGCACGTTCGAGTCGCTGGTCGGCGCCAAGCAGGCCATCGTCCACTTCTACAACTCGACGTCGACGCTGCAGCGCCGTGTGGTGTTCGGCCTGGACAAGGACGGCATCACCGACATCGCGACCCAGGGTGCTCGGCTGTGCATGAAGTACGCCGAGATCCACACGCCCGACACCAAGATCTTCTACGAGTACTCGCCCGAGTCGTACACCGGAACCGAGCTCGACTACGCGCTGGAGGTCTGCTCGGCGGTCATCGACGTCATCGACCCGACACCCGAGTGGCCGCTGATCATCAACTTGCCGGCAACCGTCGAGATGGCCACCCCGAACGTGTACGCCGACTCGATCGAGTGGATGCACCGCAACCTGCCGCGTCGCGACAGCATCGTCTTGTCGCTGCACCCGCACAACGACCGGGGGACCGGGGTCGCGGCGGCCGAGCTGGGCTACCTGGCCGGCGCCGACCGCATCGAGGGCTGCCTGTTCGGCAACGGCGAGCGCACCGGCAACGTGTGCCTGGTGACGCTGGGGCTGAACATGTTCAGCCAAGGCGTCGACCCGCAGATCGACTTCAGCGACATCGACGAGATCCGCCGCACGGTCGAGTACTGCAACGAGCTGCCCGTCCCGGAGCGTCACCCCTACGGCGGCGACCTGGTCTACACCGCCTTCAGCGGCTCGCACCAGGACGCGATCAAGAAGGGCTTCGAGCACATGGAGATCGACGCGGCTGCTGCCGGCGTCCCGGTCTCCGAGGCGCAGTGGGCCGTCCCGTACCTGCCGATCGATCCCAAGGACGTCGGCCGGTCGTACGAGGCCGTCATCCGGGTCAACAGCCAGTCCGGCAAGGGCGGCGTCGCCTACATCCTGAAGAACGATCACCAGCTGGACCTGCCGCGTCGTCTGCAGATCGAGTTCAGCCAGATCGTGCAGCAGCTCACCGAGGGCGAGGCCGGCGAGATCGAGCCGGACGCGATCTGGGCCGCGTTCCAGCGTGAGTACCTGGAGGGCGAGGACCCCTACCGCCTGGAGAGCTTCAGCTCGATCACGTCGCCGGACGGCAGCGACCAGCAGATCGTCGAGCTGCGGGTCCGTGGCGAGGTGCGCGAGTTCAAGGGCGAGGGCAACGGCCCGGTCGCGGCGTTCATCGACGGGATGCGTCAGGCCGGCTCCGACATCCGCCTGCTCGACTACTCCGAGCACGCGCTGTCGTCGGGCGGCGATGCGTTCGCGGCGTCGTACATCGAGTGCGAGGTCGGCGGCGAGACGGTGTGGGGCGTGGGCATCCACGAGAACATCGTGACGGCGTCGTTGCGGGCGGTCGTGTCGGCCGCCAACCGCGCGGTCGCCCAGACGATCCCCGCCGACTCGGTCTCGGCCTAGTCGAGCGCGGTGCGGCGCTGGTCGATCACGAGCGTGATCAGGGCCAGCGCCGCCAGCGCTGCTGCGGTCAGTGAGAACGCGATGCCAGTGGCGTCCAGGCCCCAGTGGTCCGAGGCGATCCCGCTGCCGATGACGGGCAGCGAGATGGCCACGTAGGCCACGACGAAGAACGCCGACGTCGTGCCGGCGCGCTCGTGGGGCCGGACACGGGCCAGCACCGCGGCGAGGCCCTTGCTGAACGAGACGCCCTGGCCCGCCCCGGCGACGAGAGCGGCCAGGAGCATCAGCCACAGGGCCTCCATCGCGAGGGACGCCGTGAACAACAGCATCCCGACCGTCAGCAGCAGACAACCCACATTGACCCCCGCATCCGTCGGCAGCCGGTGCCACACCAGCTGGGCGCCCACGGATGCGATGAAGATGGCGAAGACCACCGACACCGACACCAAGGGTGTGGGTGAGTCGACCGCCTCGGCCACGAACCGCGGGGACACCGCGGTGAACAGGCCGGCGACCGCGAATCCTGCAAAGCCGGCGATCCCGGCGCCCAGGAACGTGGTCCGTGCCGGTGCCGGGACGCTCGGCCGCTGCAACCGCGGCCGGGCGCCCGGCGTCACCTCCACCGTCTCGGGCACCATCGTCAGCAGCACCAGGACGACCAGGCCCACGGCGCCGTGGACGATGAACGTCAGGTGCACCGGCCACGGGAACCCGTCGACGAGCACCGCCGCGACGACCGGGCCCAGACCGAGGCCGCCGATGTTCGCGACCGTCGCCACGAGCGGGGCGCGCGACCGCCAGCGCTCAGGCGCAGCCTCGATGACCGCTGCGGTGGCTGTGCCGACGTAGATGCCGGCCGACACGCCCGAGACGAGTCGGGCGACGAGAAGCACCCACGTCGCGTCCGCCACGAGGAAGATGACGTCGCTGAGCAATGAGATCAACAGCCCTGCCAGCAGCAGAGGTCTCCGGCCCACGGCGTCCGACCAGCGTCCGAACAGCAGCAGCGCACCGATCACGCCGAAGGCGTACGTCGCGAACACGACCGTGATGGTGGTCAGCGAGAAGCCGAGCCGCTCCTGGTAGACCGCGTACAGGGGTGTCGGCATGGTCGTGCCGATCATGGTCACGAGGAAGGCCAGGACCACGACGGTGAAGGCGCGAGTGCCGGTGAGACGAGGCATGGTGCTCCTGCAAGAAGGGGACTGAGGCGACAACCACGACGCGACGCTCTGTCTTCCCGCTGCTGGTGCGCCACTGCATCCGCTGTACCGGCCAGCCGGTACACGAGGCCAGCTTTTCGGGCTAGGCTCGCTGTGACGCCGATCACTCGTCGGCGCTGAGGAGGATCGATGACGCGCATCATCAACCAGGTCGCCGTGTTCGGCCTCGGCAAGGTCGGCGAGCTCGTGGCGGACCTGCTGGGCGAGTCCGGCTTCAAGATCATCGGCTACGACGCCGCGCCGCGCGACGGACTGGACTTCCCGGTCGAGGCGCTGGACGTCAGCGACCCCGAGGGCCTGCGCGATGCGCTGCGCGGCGTGGACGCGGTCGTGTCGTGCCTGCCGTTCCACCTCAACATCGCCGTGGCCGAGGCCGCGTACGACGCGCGCGTGCACTACTTCGACCTGACCGAGGACGTCCCGACGACCAACCGCGTCATCGAGCTGGCCACCGATGCGCCGGCCGCGGCGTTCGCCCCGCAGTGCGGGCTCGCGCCGGGCTTGATCGGCATCATCGGTGCCTCGATCGCCAAGACCTTCGACGAGATCCGCTCGATCGAGCTCAAGGTCGGTGCGCTGCCGCAGAACCCGACCGGCCTGCTGGGCTACGCGATCAACTGGTCGCCCGAGGGGGTCGTCAACGAGTACCTCAACGACTGCGAGGTGCTGCGCCAGGGACACCGCCAGATGGTGCCGGCGATGACCGAGAAGGAGCGGGTGCTGATCGGCGGCATCGAGCTCGAGGCGGCGCTGACGTCAGGCGGTCTGGGCACGATGTGCGAGACGTACGAGGGCCGGGTGCATCGCCTGGACTACAAGACGCTGCGCTACCCGGGGCACTTCGACCAGATGCACTTCCTGTTCGACGAGCTCAACCTGCGCGAGCAGCGCGAGCTCGTCGGCCGGATGCTGGTGGACTCCAAGCCGCCGGTCAACGATGACGTCGTCTACGTCCACGCGGCCGTCGAGGGACGCAAGAACGGGCAGCCCTTCCGCGAGAACCACGTGCGCGCCTACAAACCGCTGGTCATCTCCGGACGCACCTGGCGGGCGATCTCGTGGACGACCGCCGCCTCGGCGGTCAGCGTCATCGAGCTGGTCGCCGACGGTGTGCTGCCGGCGACCGGGTTCATCAAGCAGGAGGACATCACGCTCGAGGCGCTGTTCTCGACCCAGGCCGGCCGCCACTTCGCCGAGCAGGGCGCGATCTGACGCATCAGGCCCAGATTGCCGGGTGCGGCTCGTCGCGCGGCTCGGGCGGAAGCCGTTCGGCGACGCCGTCAGCGAACCGCCGCGCGGTCCACGCGGTCGCTGCGGCGTCCAGGACGTCGTCGACCGCGACGCCGGACCGACGCTCGGCCTCGACGTCCAGACCGTGCGCGGACAGCAGCGAGCGGCGCAGTGCCTCTCCGGCCGCGGTGGTCTTGCCGTCGAACAGCACGCCACCGTTCATCGCGGCGAAGCAGATCTCCGGGTGCGCCTCGACGACCGGGACCGCCGGACGCGTCCGGAGCCACTGGTCGACGTCGCGGATCTTCGGCACTAGGTGCCAGGTCTGCTTGCTGAGCCCGAGCCCCAGCGCTGCCTTGTTGGCGGCATTGGCGGCCGGGTAGTCGGGCGCGTCCAGCACGACGTGGGCCGGCGCGTTGAAGACCGTGGACGCCCGGCCCGGCAGCCGGCGACGGGCCAGTCGCTCCGCCTCCCGCGGGGTGCCGGACGGCAGGTCGATGGGGATGTCGATCGCGATGGCGTCCACCGGCCCAGCCGACGCGACGAGCTCGTCGATCGTGGCGGCGAGCAGCACGTCGCACGTGCCGTCCCACCGGACGCCGACCCAGCCCGACCTGCACCCGTCCACACCCAGCACCGCGCCCATGGGCTCGATCCTGCCACCGGACGCCTCTGGAAAGTGTCCACGGCCGGGATCACAGTGGGGACATGACCAGAGACGTACAGATCACGTTCGACTGCGCCGACCCGGCCGCGCTCGCGGCGTTCTGGGCCGAGGTGCTCGGCTACGAGCTGCAGCCGCCGCCGGAGGGCTTCGACACCTGGGAGGCCGCGCTCGCGGCGTTCGGCGTGCCGCAGAGCGAGTGGAACGCCCGCTCGGCGATCGTCGCCGAGGGCGCCCCGCGAGTTTTCTTCCAGCGGGTGCCCGAGGGCAAGACCGCCAAGAACCGCATGCACCTCGACGTCCGGGTCGCCCCCGGGCTGACGGGGGACGAGCGGATGCAGACGCTGCAGGCCGAGGCATCACGGCTGGAGGCGCTCAGTGCGACCGTCGCGTACCGCGTCGAGCCGGACGGCCGCATGGAGCAGGGATTCATCACGATGCTCGACCCGGAGGGCAACGAGCTCTGCCTCGACTGAGGGAGCTGCGGACGGCCAGCGAGCCGCGCGGGTGAAACGTCACCCCCGCACGGCACAATGGACGGGTGAGTCTCTACCGCGACACCGGCATCGTGCTGCGGGTCCACAAGCTGGGTGAAGCCGATCGCATCATCACGCTGCTGACCCGCCAACGCGGCATCGTGCGCGCGGTGGGCAAGGGCGTCCGCAAGACCACCTCGCGCTTCGGTGGCCGGCTCGAGCCGTTCATGCACGTCGACCTGCAGCTGGCCGAAGGCCGCTCGCTCGACATCATCACGCAGGCCGAGACGGTCAACGCCTTCGCCAAGGACCTCGGGCTCGACTACGCGGCCTACACCGCTGGCACCGCGATGCTCGAGACCGCCGAGCGGCTCGTGCAGGAGGACGGCGAGCCGGCCGTCGCCCAGTTCCAGCTGCTGGTCGGCGCGTTGCGGGCGCTGACCGAGGGCCGCATGACGCCCGGCCTGATCCTGGACTCCTACCAGCTGCGGGCCCTGTCGATCGCCGGATATGCCCCCACGTTCGACGGCTGCGCCCGCTGCGGCCTGGAGGGGCCGCACCGCAACTTCCACGCCGCCTCCGGCGGCATGCTGTGCGACGACTGCCGGGTCGCCGGATCGGCCGCGCCGTCGCCGTTCACGGTGACTCTGCTGGCCGGTCTGCTCAGCGGCAACTGGGCCAGCGTCGCGACGTCCGACGAGCGCTCGCGCCGCGAGGCCAGCAGCATCATCAGCGCCTACCTGTCCTGGCACCTCGAGCGCGGACTGCGCTCCCTGACCCACGTGGATCGTTGATGAAGCGCACCGTACGACGCCCGGTCCCGCACGCCTCCGGGGCGACACCGCCTGCCATCGCGATCGAGCAGGTCCCGCGCCACGTCGCGATCGTCATGGACGGCAACGGCCGCTGGGCCAAGCAGCGTGGCCTGCCGCGCACCGCCGGCCACGAGATGGGCGAGGCGGCGCTGTTCGACGTCGTCGAGGGCGCCATCGAGATCGGGGTCAAGGCCATCTCGGCGTACGCCTTCTCGACCGAGAACTGGAAGCGCTCGCCCGACGAGGTGCGCTTCCTGATGGGCTTCAACCGCGACGTCATCCGTCGGCGCCGCGACGAGATGCACGAGCTGGGGGTTCGGGTCCGTTGGGCCGGCCGACGTCCCCGGCTGTGGCGCAGCGTCATCAAGGAGCTCGAGACCGCCGAGGAGCTGACCCGCGACAACGACGTCCTGACACTGACGATGTGCGTCAACTACGGCGGACGTGCCGAGATCGCGGACGCCGCCGCCGCCCTGGCCCGTGACGTCGCGGCCGGACGCGTCAACCCCGACAAGATCGACGAGAAGGTGTTCGCCCGCTATCTCGACGAGCCCGACATGGAGGACGTCGACCTGTTCTGGCGCACGTCCGGGGAGCAGCGCACCAGCAACTTCCTGCTGTGGCAGTCGGCGTACGCCGAGATGGTGTTCTCCGACATCGCCTGGCCCGATGTCGACCGCCGTGCCCTGTGGGCCGCGATCGAGGAGTACGCGGCCCGCAACCGCCGCTACGGCAGCGCCTGACCCGCCGGCCAGGGAGCGGTGCCCGCGAGGACGTCCGCGATCGTGGCCCGGAAGCCGGGGCACCTGGTCAGGTCGTGCGCCTCGCACTCGAAGGCGTGGACGGCCATCGCCCGCGACAGCGTCATCTCGGCCATCCGACGATCCAGGTCCGCGATGTGCTCCTGCAGGACGGTATGCCGCTCCCGCCCGTGATCGTCCGACAGCAGCACCGCGATCTGCTGCAGGCTCATCCCGGCGGCCTTGCTGCGCAGGATCACCGCGATGCGGACGAGGTCGTCGTCACCGAACAGCCGCCGGCCGGCACTGTCGCGCCCGGGGGCCAGCAGTCCGGCGTCCTCCCAGTGCCGCAGCACGTGCGTCGCCAGCCCGAACTGGGCCGCGGTGTCGCCGATGGATCGCAGACTTGACTTCATGTCGACATGAACTCACATGCTGGAGATCCAATCAAGTCACGAAGGAGATCCACCATGTTCGACACCATCGTCATCGGCGGGGGGCCCGCAGGCCTGCAGGCCGCCCTCACGCTCGGCCGGATGCACCGCTCGGTGCTGCTGCTCGACTCCGGGCACTACCGCAACGGCACCGTCGAGCACATGCAGAACTTCATCACGCACGACGGCCGCGACCCCGCAGACCTGCGGCTGCTGGCCCGCAAGGACATCGCTGCCTACGCCACGGTCGAGATCCGCGACACCGCCGCCGACGCCGTCCGCCAGGTCGAGGACGGCTTCGAGGTCGTCCTCGGCGACGAGACCGTGTCCAGCCGCACGATCGTCCTGGCAACGGGTGTGCGTGACACGCTCCCGGACGTCCGCGGCGTCGCCGAGGCGTGGGGGCGCGAGATCGCGTCCTGCCCGTTCTGCCACGGTCATGAGCTGGCGCAGGAACGCGTGGCCCTGCTCGGTGCCGGAGCGCAGAGCGCCCACCTCGCCGCCCTCCTGGCCGGCGTCGGGGGAGAGCTGGTCGTGCTCGCCGACGGCGTGGTCCCGGAGCCGGAGGTCACGGACGCGCTCGCGCAGCTGGGCGTCGCGGTCCGCCCGGAGAAGGTCGAGCAGGTCGACCGGGTCGAGGGGGGCCTGCGGGTGCGTCTCGTGGACGCCGAGCCCCTGGAGGTCGGCGGCATGTTCGTGGAGACGCAGATCGCGCAGTCCGCGCCGTTCGCGGAGCAGCTGGGCCTGGCCCTCCTGCCGTCCGGATGCGTCGAGATCGACGTGACGGGACGCACGAGCCTGCCCGGCGTCTTCGCCGCCGGCGACCTCGCGCACACCTCGGCCCTGCCCGGACCGATGCCGTCGGTCGCCGGAGCGATCTCCGCGGGGCTCGTGGCCGCGGCGATGTGTCACATGGACCTGGCCCACCGCGGTTGACGGACGCGACCCCGGGCCGAGGTCGTCTTCCGGCGACAGACGCGGCTCGGAACAGCGATAGGCTGATGTCCTATGCGTATTGCCAGGTTTGCCGGGGACGACGATCCCCGTTTCGGTGTCATCGGGGACGACAACGGCGTCCCCACCATCGCTGTGCTGAACGGTGACCCCCTCTATGCGGGGCTCAACCTCAGCGGGCAGAAGATCCCGCTCGCGGACGTGCGCCTGCTCGCGCCGGTCATCCCGCGCAGCAAGGTCGTGTGCGTGGGCAAGAACTACGCCAAGCACGCGGCCGAGATGGGGGGCGAGGTCCCCGAGGAGCCGCTGATCTTCCTCAAGCCCAACACCAGCGTCATCGGGCCCGGCGAGCCGATCTTCTACCCCGAGCAGAGCAGCAACGTGCACTTCGAGGGCGAGCTGGCGGTCGTCATCGGCCGCATCTGCCGTGACGTGCCGGCCGAGGACGCCGCCAAGGTGATCTTCGGGTACACCGTCGCCAACGACGTGACCGCGCGTGACCTGCAGGCCAAGGACGGCCAGTGGGCGCGCGCCAAGGGCTTCGACACGTTCTGCCCGCTCGGCCCGTGGATCGAGACCGACTTCGACCCGTCGGACGTCCGCGTCACGACCGAGCTCGGCGGCGAGCTGAAGCAGGACGGTCGCACGTCCGACATGGTCTTCACCGTCCCTGACGTCATCGCGTACGTCTCATCCTTCATGACGCTGCTGCCCGGCGACGTCATCCTCACCGGCACCCCTGATGGTGTCGGACCCATGCAGGTCGGCGACGAGGTCAGCGTGACCGTCGAAGGCCTCGGAACTCTCACGAACACGGTGGTCTCCCGCAATGACTGACATCTCCACGACGCCGACCCGTCCGGTCGTCGCCCGCTTCTGCCCGTCCCCGACGGGCAACCCGCACGTCGGCATGGCGCGCACGGCCCTGTTCAGCTGGGCCTTCGCGCGGCACCACGGCGGACGGTTCGTCTTCCGCATCGAGGACACCGACACCTCGCGCGACAACGAGGAGTCCTACCAGCTCCTGGTCGAAGTCATGCACTGGCTGGGCCTGGACTGGGACGAAGGGCCGGAGGTCGGCGGCCCCAACGGACCGTACCGGCAGTCCGAGCGGATGGACATCTACGCCGATGTCGCCCAGCAGCTGCTCGAGGCGGGATATGCCTACAAGGCGTACGACACCGCCGAGGAGCTCGAGGCCCGCCGCAACGCCGCCCGGGCCGCCGGCAAGCCCAGTGGCTACGACGGCCTGCACCGCGACCTGACGCCCGAGCAGATCGCCGCGTACGAGGCCGAGGGACGCAAGCCGGTCATCCGCTTCAAGATGCCCGACAAGGACTACACGTTCACCGACCTGGTCCGTGGCGAGATCACGTTCGGGTCCGAGAACGTCCAGGACTACGTGCTGGTGCGGGCCAACGGTCAGCCCCTCTACACGCTGACCAACCCCACCGACGACGCCATGATGGGCATCACGCACGTGCTGCGCGGCGAGGACCTGCTGAGCTCGACCCCCCGTCAGATCGCCCTGTACGAGGCATTCGCCGAGATCGGCATCGGCGGCGGCTTCACCCCGGAGTTCGGCCACCTGCCGTTCGTCATGGGCGAGGGCAACCGCAAGCTGTCCAAGCGCGATCCGGAGTCCAACCTCCTGGACTACAAGCCGAAGGGCTTCCTGCCCGAGGGACTGCTGAACTACATGGCCCTGCTCGGCTGGTCGATCGCGGACGACCGCGACGTGTTCACCATCCCCGAGATGGTGGAGGCCTTCGAGATCGGGCGGGTCAACCCCAACCCGGCCCGGTTCGACATCAAGAAGGCCGAGGCGATCAACGGCTCGCACGTCCGCCTGCTGGGCGAGGAGGAGCTGCGCGACCGCCTCGTGCCGTACTTCCAGGACGCCGGCCTGATCGACCCGACGCCGACGGTCAGCCAGATCGGTCTGCTCGCCGCCGCGACGCCGCTGGTGCACGAGCGTATGACGTTGCTCACCGAGGCGGTCGACATGCTGCGGTTCCTGTTCGTCAGCGATGAGGACTTCGCGGTCGACGAGGCGGACGCAGCCAAGAATCTGGACGCCGCGGGTCTGGAGGTCGTCCGGACGGCTCGTGCGGCCCTCGGGGAGATCCCGGAGAAGACCGAGTGGACCACCGGGACGATCGAGGGGGCGCTGCGCGCTTCCCTCATCGACGGCCTCGGGCTCAAGCCGCGACTGGCATTCGGGCCGGTTCGCGTTGCGGTGACGGGAAGTCGGATCTCTCCGCCGCTGTTCGAGTCGCTCGAGCTGCTGGGTCATCGCAAGACCCTCGCGAGGCTGGATGCGGCGCTGGGCTGAACCCGGTTTGAGGCGTCGGGGGGCCGTCAGGTAATGTTTGGTCTCGGTTCGGACAACGTCCGAGGCCGGTGGGATATGGTGTAATTGGCAACACAGCGGTTTCTGGTACCGCCATTCTAGGTTCGAGTCCTAGTATCCCAGCGAGACCCGCTAAACCTCCTCCGGGAAGCGTTTGGTAGGGTTGCTCAGGTCGAAAGACCACCGTGGCCCCGTTGTGTAGCGGCCTAGCACGTCGCCCTCTCAAGGCGGTAGCGCGGGTTCGAATCCCGTCGGGGCTACCACGGAAAGACCCCCTGACCTGCGGAAACGCAGGTCAGGGGGTCTTCTGCTTTCCGTCCCTCCGGGGCGCGGTCTCGGCGCCACCGATCACCGGGGGAGGGCGCCGGACCCCGTCCAGCAGGAAGATCGTGTGGCCGTTGTGCCTGGCGACCCGGTGGTACCGGGCCGCGATGAGCCGGCGGGTGCGGGACGTGTCCAGCCCCCACGACCTGATCCGGTCCGTGACGAGGAGCCAGGTGGGTGCGTCGGGGCCCGCGAGCAGGGAGTCGAGCTCGGTCAGGCGAGGATCGAGAGTCTTGACCGGCAGGCTCCACAGGTGGGGGTAGGGCGATGCGAGCCCGGCGGCCAGGTTGACCTGGGGCTGGCCGTACAGCGTCGTGAGCGTGTCCCCGGGCCGGCTGGAGGCGGCGATCGCCGTCCCGATCTGCTCGCCGGTTGAGCTGGAGGGGACGTCGGAGACCTGGAGGACGGCCGGGGCGCCGGCGAGCACGAACGCGGTCAGCGCCGCGCCGGTCGCGACACGGCTGGTCCGGGCCGCGAGCACACCGATGGCCACGGCCAAGGGGACGATCATCTGGATCAGGTAGTGGAACCAGTAGGCACCGCCCGCAGCAACGGAGACCGCATCGAAGGCGATGGTCGCGGCCAGCGCGACCATGACCGGGCTGCGCCGCCACCGAGGTGCCGTCACGGCAACTGCGACGGTGAGGAGGGCCAGCCCGCTGCTCACCCAGGCCCAGGCCAGCAAGGCCGCACGAGGCCTGGCGTGGGCCAAGCCGCCGCCTTCGGAGATGGTCCGCGCTGCCTGGACGCGGAAGGCGTACATCGCATGGAAGACGTCCAGGGGGGACGTGCCCCGGGCCAGCACCCACACCGACGCGATCACCACCGTGGTGACCACACCGGCGACCAGGTACCCGATGCGCACCTGCGGCCGGGCCGAGCGGTCGCGTCGACCGAACCACCGCATCGCGACGACCAGCACGGTGGCGAAGACTGCCACGTCCACCAGGTTCTGCTTGACCAGCACCGCGCACGTGCCTGCGACCCCGCCGACGAAGGACGGCCATCGCGGGTCACGGGCTCGCTCAGCCTGCACCAGGGCAAGCAGCCCGCCGGCGACGAAGGGCGCCGCCAGCAGCTCCCCGCTGATCTCCTGGGTGCCGAGTCCCGGCGCCACCAGCAGCGCCGCCGTCGTGATCGCAGTCCAGGCGGACGCACGGGGACCGGCCACGATCCCGGCGGCGCGCGCGCTCAGGACGATGGTGGCGGCGACCGCGACGCAGCCGATCAGTCGCAGTGCGACCAGGCCGCCGGTGGAGTCGGCGATCTGGAAGAGGGTGATCAGCAGGGGCGGCCGGTCGACCCAGTAGCTTCCGTAGAGCGATCCGCCGCCCGGCGACCACTGGCCGGCGACCTGCAGGAAGCCGGCCTCGTCAGGGCCGGCGGGTATCGCGACGAACGGCAGGCGCAGCGCCAGCGCGACGATCACCGCCGTCCACTCCACGACGTGGTGCGACCGCCATGACGCCCTCGCCGTGCCCCCGGCTGCCGGTGCGACCGGCTCGGCGTGGGACACGTGTCGACCTCTTCGTTCGCGGGACGCCCTGACTGGCCGGGAGCGGCGCGGGCTGAATCTCCTTTCTTAGACGGCGCCGGCGGCGTGACGAAGGGCTCCAGGACCCCGTGCTGGGGGACGTTGGACCTCAATTGGAACCGCGTTCTTCCGGGCCGTGTCTCAACCGCCGGACGGCGGGTACGCCCGGCAGATGGTTCTCGCAGAAGCGGTTCAGACCCTCGCCGGCAACGACCCCGCCGGGCTGCTGCCGGCCCGCGAGCAGATGGCGCTCTCCCTCGGCTGGCACATCGTGCTGGCCGCGTTCGGCGTGGCGTTCCCGGCGATGATCCTCGTCGCCCACTGGCGCGGCGTGTACCGCAATGACGACGTGGCGCTGGGACTGGCGAAGCGCTGGGGCAAGGTCGCGGCGGTGCTCTTCGCGATCGGTGCGGTGTCGGGCACGGTGCTGAGCTTCGAGATGGGGCTGCTGTGGCCCGGCCTGATGGGGCCGTTCGGCGACGTGCTGGGGCTGCCGTTCGCCTTCGAGGGGCTGGCGTTCTTCACCGAGGCGATCTTCCTGGGCCTGTACCTCTACGGGTGGGGACGCATCCCGGCCAAGCAGCACCTGCTGATGCTCGTGCCCATCACCGGTGCAGGGATCTTCGGCACGTACTGCGTCATCGCGGTGAATGCGTGGATGAACATGCCGGTCGGCTTTCGGATGGAGAACGGCAACGTCGTGGACATCAAGCCGTGGGCGGTGCTGCTCAACAAGGGATCGGTGCTGCAGTTCGCACACATGTGGGTCGCGGCGTACATGGTCGTCGGCTTCGTCGTGGCAGGTGTCTACGCCGCCGGGATGCTGAAGGGCCGCCGCGACCGTCATCACCGGCTGGGCTTGACGATCCCGCTGGTGTTCGCGTCGGTGGCCGCCGTGCTGCAGCCATTCGTGGGTCACCTGCTGGGGCTGCGGATCGCCGACCGGCAGCCGGCCAAGCTGGCCGCCTTCGAGCTCGCGCTCGAGACCGAGTCGCCGTCTCCGCTGCGGCTCGGCGGCGTGTTGATCGACGGCGAGCCGCGCTTCTACATCGACATCCCGCGCATCGGTTCGATCATCGCCCGCAACTCCTTGACCAAGCCGGTCGAGGGCCTCAACACCATCCCGCCGGAGGATCGCCCACCGGTCAACATCACCCACCTCGCCTTCCAGGGGATGGTCGGCATCGGGACCCTGCTGATGGTGGCCGTGCTGATCTACTGGCTGTGGCGCTGGCGCGGTCACGATCTCTCGCAGAACACGTGGGTGCTGCGGTTCGCCGTCATCGCCGGGCCGCTGGCGGTCGTGGCGCTCGAGGCCGGGTGGGTCGCGACAGAGGTGGGCCGCCAGCCCTGGGTCGTGTACAACGTCCTGCGCACCCGCGACGCGGCCGGGGACAACCCCGATCTGTGGGTGCTGCTCGTGGCCACGGCCATCCTGTACACGGGCCTGACGGTGGGAGCGGTGATCGTCCTGCGCTCGATGGCGAGCAGATGGCGCGCCGGCGAGGAGGACCTGCCCAGCCCTTACGGTCCCGAGCCCGAGCCCCTTCGGGCGGACGCATCGGATTCGAGGCGGTCGTCATGACCCTGGCGGACGCGGTGGCGGCCGCGCTGTTCGTCGGGGTGATCGCCTACGCGCTGTTCGGCGGCGCGGACTTCGGCTCGGGATTCTTCGACCTCACCGCTGGGGGAGCCCGCAAGGGCGCCCAGCTGCGGACCCTGGTCGATCACAGCATCGGGCCGGTCTGGGAGGCCAATCACGTCTGGCTGATCTACATCCTGGTGATGTGGTGGACAGGCTTCCCGGAGTCCTTCGCCGCGGCGATGAACACCCTGATCATCCCCATGCTGCTGGCCTTGCTGGGCATCGTCCTGCGCGGTGCTGCCTTCGCCTTCCGCAAGTACGCCCCCACGATGGGGCAGGCCCGCCTGTACGGCACGATCTTCGCCGGCTCCTCCCTCATCACCCCGTTCTTCCTCGGTGCCGTGGCCGGGGCCATCGCATCGGGACGGGTGCCCATCGACCGCCGCGGCGACCTGTGGTCGTCCTGGCTCAACCCGACCTCGGTGCTGGGCGGTGTCATCGCGGTGGGGACGTGCGCCTTCCTCGCGGGCGTGTTCCTGACCGCCGATGCCGATCGCTCCGACCTGCCGAAGCTCGCCGAGACGCTGCGCCTGCGGACGACGCTGGTGGGCGTGGTGACCGGCGGCGTCGTGTTCGCGGCCCTGGTGCCCATCCACCGCGACGCCACGACATTGGCCCACGGGCTCGAGCACAGGGCCGCCCCGCTGATCGTCGTGTCGGGCCTGGCCGGCGCGGCCACGCTCGGCTGCCTGATCACCCGCCGGTACCGGGCCGGCCGGGTCACGGCGGTCGTGGCCGTCGGATCGGTGATCACCGGGTGGGGCGTCGCGCAGTACCCATGGCTCCTGGTGGACCAGGTGCGCATCGAGGACGGCGCGGGCGTGGACGCCACCCTGGTCGGGCTCCTGGTCGTGGTGGGGCTGGCGGCGGTGATCGTCGTGCCGCCGCTGGCCTATCTGTTCTACCTCGCGCAGCAGGCCGACACAGAGACCGAGACTGTCACCGCGAGGTCCGAATCCCGCCAGTGACCGTCGGGGCATCGGGGCATCATGGAGGCATGCACACCGATCACGAACGCTGCTACCGCGCGGTCCAGTCGCGCGACAGACGATTCGACGGTGTCTTCTACACGGCCGTCTCGAGCACGGGCATCTATTGCCGGCCGTCGTGTCCGGCCCTCACCCCGAAGCCGGAGCACGTCACCTTCCACGCGACCGCCGCGTCCGCGCAGGAGGCCGGATACCGCGCGTGCCGCCGCTGCCGTCCGGACACGACGCCGGGCTCGCCGGAGTGGGACGTGCGCGCAGACGCCGTCGGCCGGGCGATGCAGCTCATCGGCGACGGCGTCGTCGAGCGTGAGGGGGTCGAGGGTCTGTCGAGCCGCCTGGGTTACAGCTCGCGCCACGTGACCCGCCTGCTCGCGCAGGAGCTCGGCGCGGGCCCGCTGGCGCTGGCGCGCAGCAACCGGGCCCACACCGCCCGGGTGCTGATCGAGACCACTGACCTGCCGATGTCCGACATCGCCTTCGCAGCGGGCTTCGCCTCGATCCGTCAGTTCAATGCCTCGGTCCGCCAGGCGTACGCCCTCACACCCACCCAGATGCGGGGCAGGCGTCGGGGCACCGTGACCGGACGTGTCACGGTGCGGCTCGCGGTCCGACAGCCCTTCCACGCCGGGGCGCTGCTCGACTTCCTGGCGGCCCACGTCCTGCCGGGGGTTGAGGCGGTCACGGGGGCGACCTACGCACGGGTGCTCCGGCTGCCGCACGGCCTGGGTGTCATGGCGCTGACCCTGGACGACACCGGCGTCGTGTGCGAGCTCGAGCTGGCCGATCTGCGCGACACCGCCGTCGCGATCGGACGCGCGCGGCGACTGCTGGACCTCGACGCCGATCCGGTCGCGATCGACACGGTGCTGGGTGCCGATCCGGCGCTGGCCGACCTGGTGGCGGCCGAGCCGGGCCTGCGGGTGCCGTCGCACGTGGACGGATTCGAGCTCGCGGTGCGCACGGTCGTCGGCCAGCAGGTCTCGGTCGCGGGTGCCAACACCGTCCTGGGCCGGCACGTCCCGGCCCGCGGGACGCCGGTGGACTTCGCGTTGGCGGCCGATCATGGGCTGACCCACGCCTTTCCCGAGCCGGAGGCGTTCGCCGATGCCGACCCGACCGCGATGGGGATGCCACACGCCCGGGCCCGCACCATCATCGGGCTCGCGCAGGCGGTCGCCGACGGGAAGCTCGACCTGCATCCGGGAGCCGATCGTGCGGCCGTGCGCGAGCAGCTGCTGGCGATGCGCGGCATCGGCCCGTGGACCGCCGACTACGTGGTCATGCGGGGTCTGGGTGATCCCGACATCCTGCTGACCACCGACCTGGTGCTGCGCCGCGAGCTGGAACGCCGCGGCATCACCGCCGACGACACCGAGCGCTGGCGTCCGTGGCGCTCGTACGCCGGCATGCACCTGTGGCGGGCGTCCGCCGCCGTCGAGAGGATCCCCGCATGAACACCCGATGGATGGACTCACCGATCGGCGGCCTGCGGATCCACGCGGCGGCCGGACTCGTCACCGCGATCGACTTCGGCGCGCAGCAGCCGCGGGGGAGCCAGGTGCCCGAGGCGCTGCTCGATCGTGCCGAGCAACAGCTCGCCGAGTACTTCGCGGGAGAGCGCACGGAGTTCGACCTCCCACTGGCCAGCGAGGGCACCGAGTTCCAGAAGAAGGTCTGGTCGGAGCTGCTGCGCATCCCGTACGGGCAGACCGCCAGCTACGGAGACATCGCGCGGCGGCTGGGGTACGAGCCCGGTATCTCGCGGGCGGTGGGCGCGGCCAATGGCGCCAACCGGATCCCGATTCTCGTGCCGTGCCACCGCGTCGTCGGCGCCGACGGCACGTTGACCGGCTACGCCGGGGGAGTGGAGCGCAAGAAGATCCTGCTCGAGCTGGAGCAACCGGGCCTCTTCTAGGGCAACGCCACGCACGCACACCGCGGAGGTGGCACGATCGGGGCACACCGTTGCCACGTCCCGAGGAGAACCATGGCCAAGAGCTCGTCCAGCAAGATCAAGCGCCCGAAGGCGTCGAAGGCGTCGAAGGCGGACAAGAAGTCGTCTGCGCTCGAGACCGAGCTCGCGGCCGCGCGGGCCAGGATCAAGAAGCTCAAGGGGACCGTGGTCTCGCTGGAGAAGCAGGCCCGCAAGCTGGAGAAGAAGACCGACCGGCTCAAGACCGAGCTGAAGAAGGCGCGCTCCGGAGCCGTCAGCAAGGCCAAGAAGGTCGGGGCGGAGGGCACCGCGAAGGTCACCAAGTCCAAGCGCGTCCGCGAGGCGCTCGTGGAGCACGAGGACGTCGTCCCCGCGGAGGACATCGCACCTGCGGAGGAGGTCGCTCCCGCCACGGACGTCGTCCCGGCGGCGGAGACGCCCACTGCCGACCTCACCGTCGCGCAGCTGCGGGCGGTCGCGCGTGAGCGGGGCATCGCGGGCTACTCCCGCATGCGCAAGGACGATCTGATCGCCGCCCTGTCCTAGCAACCACCGGACGTCATCCCGGGCGCGCTCCCAGCGCCACGTGCGGGATGACGTCCCGGGGGGTGTGGATGAGCGACTCGACGGCGGCCCGTTACCCGGACCACGGTGGAGCCATGACATCGCGGCCCCCCAACCAGTGGACGTCATCCCGCCCGAGCCGCAGGCGGCTCGAGCGGGATGACGTCCTGCGCCCGGTCCTGTCGTTGGCGCGGGAGCAGGGTGGGGTGGTGTCGCGGCGTCAGCTGGGGGATCTGGGGGTCCCGCGGTGGCGCACTCGTGCGGAGGTGCTGGCCGGTCGCTGGCGTGCCCACTGGCGGCAGACCGTGGCGATCCACACCGGCCCCCTCGAGCAGCGCGGCCTGCTGTGGGCGGCGACGTTCGAGGGCGGGACGCGCAGCCTGCTCGACGGCGCCAGTGCCCTGATCGCGTCCGGACTCACCGGGTTCACGGTCGACCGGATCCGCGTCTCGGTGCCTCGCGGCGCGAAGGTTCACCGCTCCCGGGCGATCGACGTGCGCCAGACCCGTCGGCTCGAGCCATCGGACCGGTGGGAGGGGAGCGGCCCACCCCGCGTGCGTCCGGAGGTGGCGGTCGTCCGGGCGGCGCTCTGGGCACGCAGCGACCGGCAGGCGGCGATGCTCGTCGCCATGACGGTGCAGCAGCGGCTGGCCCCGGCCGAGCAGATCGGCCGTGAGCTGCTGAAGGTGCGGCGCGACCGCCGGCGCAAGCTCATCGAGCGCTTCGTGCTCGATGCGATGGGCGGCTCTCAATCGATGGGCGAGCTCGATCTCGTCCGGGAGTGCCGGCGTCGCGGCCTGCCGGTGCCCGATCGTCAGGTGGTCCGCAGGACCAAGGCAGGAACGTTCTTCCTCGACGCGCGCTGGGTGCAGTTCCGTGTCGTGCTCGAGGTCGACGGCTGGGCCGACCCGCAGGACGTCATCTCGCGCGAGGCGTAGACACCACGCGCGGGATGACGTCCCGGGTCAGCTGCTGCGGCGCAGGCTCTGGGAGAGCCGCTCGGCGGCCGCCACCACGGCGGGGGCGTGCATACGGCCGGGCTGACGGGTCAGGCGCTCCAGCGGCCCGGACACCGACACGGCCGCGACGACCTTGCCGGAGGGGGCGCGGACGGGCGCCGACACCGAGCCCACGCCGGTCTCGCGCTCGCCGACGCTCTGCGCCCAGCCGCGGCGGCGGACCGCCGACAGCTCCGCGGCGGAGAACGTCGCCTTGAGCAGCCCCTTGTTCATCCGCTCGGGGTCCTCCCACGCGAGCAGCACCTGTGCGGCCGAGCCGGCCGCCATCGTGAGCTGGCCGCCGACGGGGATCGAGTCGCGCAGGCCGGTCGGACGATCGGCGGCGGCGACGCACACCCGGAAGTCGCCCTGGCGGCGGAACAGCTGGGCCGACTCGCCGGTGATGTCGCGCAGTCGCGCCAGGACGGGGCCGGCGGCCGCCAGCAGGCGGTCCTCGCCGGCAGCGGCGGCGAGCTCACCCAGGCGCGGGCCGAGGATGAAGCGTCCTTGCATGTCGCGGGCGACGAGCCGATGATGTTCGAGCGCGACCGCGAGGCGGTGAGCGGTCGGGCGGGCCAGACCGGTGCTCGCCACCAGACCGGCCAGCGTGGCCGGACCCGGTTCGAGGGCTGCCAGTACCAGAGCCGCTTTGTCGAGAACGCCGACTCCGCTAGAGTTGTCCATGACTTGATACTGCCGTATCGCATTGTGAGACGCAAGCCGGGAATCCGGGCGTCCTGCAAGACCAGTTCCTGCTGATGCAGGAGATGAGGAGAGCACCAATGGGCAAGACTCTTGCCGAGAAGGTCTGGGACGAGCATGTCATCCGTTCGCACGAGGGCGAGCCGGACCTGCTCTACATCGATCTCCACCTCATTCACGAGGTCACCAGCCCGCAGGCGTTCGACGGCCTCCGTCTGGCCGGCCGCTCGGTGCGCCGCCCCGACCTGACGCTGGCGACCGAGGACCACAACATCCCGACGACGGACCTGGACAAGCCGATCGCCGACATCGTGTCCCGCACGCAGGTCGAGACGCTGCGCCGCAACTGCGCGGAGTTCGGCGTCCGCCTGCACCCGATGGGCGATGTCGAGCAGGGCATCGTGCACGTCGTCGGCCCGCAGCTGGGACTCACGCAGCCGGGCATGACGATCGTGTGCGGCGACTCGCACACCGCGACCCACGGCGCCTTCGGCTCGATCGCCTTCGGCATCGGCACCTCGGAGGTCGAGCACGTCCTGGCGACGCAGTCGCTGTCGCAGGCGCGCCCCAAGATGATGGCCGTCGAGGTCGATGGTGAGCTGCCGGCCGGCACATCCGCCAAGGACCTGATCCTGGCGCTCATCACGCAGGAGACCACCGGCGGCGGCCAGGGCTACATCGTGGAGTACCGCGGTGAGGCGATCCGCAAGCTGTCGATGGAAGCGCGCATGACGATCTGCAACATGTCGATCGAGTGGGGCGCCAAGGCCGGACTCATCGCGCCGGACCAGACGACGTACGACTACCTCAAGGGTCGCCCGTCCGCGCCGACCGGCGCCGACTGGGACGCCGCCGTCGCGCACTGGGACAGCCTGGTCACCGACGACGACGCGCACTTCGACAAGATCATCCGCATCGACGCCAGCCAGGTGACACCCTTCGTCACGTGGGGCACCAACCCGGGCCAGGGCGTCCCTCTGTCGGGCAACGTCCCCGATCCGGCCTCGTTCGAGGATCCCAACGAGCGCACGGCCGCCGAGAACGCCCTGCGCTACATGGGGCTTGAGGCCGGGACGCCGATGAAGGACATCGCGGTCGACACGATCTTCATCGGCTCGTGCACCAACGGACGCATCGAGGACCTGCGGGTCGCAGCGGACCTGATCAAGGGTCACCGGGTCGCCGAGAACACGCGCGTCCTGGTCGTCCCGGGATCCGTGCGCGTCCGCCTCGAGGCCGAGCAGGAGGGCCTCGACGTGATCTTCAAGGACGCCGGGGCCGAGTGGCGCGGAGCGGGCTGCTCGATGTGCCTGGGCATGAACCCCGACCAGCTCGCACCGGGCGAGCGCAGCGCGTCCACGTCCAACCGCAACTTCGAGGGACGCCAGGGCAAGGGCGGGCGCACGCACCTCGTCTCGCCCGAGGTCGCCATCGCGACCGGCATCCTCGGCCACCTGGCCGGGCCCGCCGACGTCGCCGAGCTCGAGAAGGCAGGAGCCTGACCATGGAGAAGTTCTCAACCCACACCGGCGTGGCCGCACCGCTGCGCCGCAGCAACGTCGACACCGACCAGATCATCCCCGCGCACTGGCTCAAGAAGGTCACGCGGGACGGTTTCGAGGACGGCCTGTTCGAGGGATGGCGCCGCGATCCGGAGTTCGTCCTGAACCAGCCGGCCTATCGCCAGGCCACAGTCCTGGTGGCCGGTCCGGACTTCGGCACCGGCTCGTCGCGTGAGCACGCGGTCTGGGCGCTGCAGAACTTCGGCTTCAAGGCCGTCATCTCGCCGCGCTTCGGCGACATCTTCCGGGGCAACTCGGGCAAGTCGGGCCTGCTCGCCGCGCAGGTGGACGAGAAGATCGTCCAGCGGCTGTGGGAGCACCTGGACGCCAACCCGGGCGCCACCGTCACGCTCGACCTGGTGAGCCGCACCGTCAAGGCCGGTGAGGGTGTCGACGCGATCGAGGACACGTTCACGATCGACGACTACACGCGCTGGCGCCTGCTGGAGGGCCTGGACGACGTGGGCATCACGCTCAGCCACGAGGAGGACATCGTCTCCTACGAGGCGAGCCGCCCCAGCTTCAAGCCCGTCACGCTCTGACCCGACGCTGACGCGTGGGTCACCCACGCGTCAGCGCCGGTGGACACGCCGTCACGGTCTAGGCTCAGGCCCATGCAACGACGCCCCTTCCCGAGGACACTGCGCATCATCGTGCTGTTCCTCCGGCCGGTGCTGATGGTGATCACCAAGCGCGACTGGCAGGGCCAGGAACGTCTCCCCGAGGGTGGCTTCGTCCTGGCCCCCAATCACCTCTCGCACCTCGACCCGTTCCTGATCTCGCACTTCATGGTCGACCAGGGCATCCCGCCCCGGTTCCTGGTCAAGGACACGTTGATGAGCCTGCCCGTCGCGGGCAGGATCCTGCGCAGCGCCCAGCAGATCCCGGTCTACCGCAGCTCCGAGGGTGCCGCCGAGTCGCTGCGCGCCGCGATCGCAGCCGTCGAGGCGGGAAGTGTCGTCACGATCTACCCCGAGGGCACCATCACCCGTGACCCGGCGGCGTGGCCGATGAGCGGACGCACGGGAGCCGTGCGGGTCGCCCTGGCCACCGGGTGCCCCCTCGTCCCGGTCATGCAGTGGGGGCCGCAGGAGATCCTGTGGCCGTACACCAAGCGCCCGCGGTTCTTTCCCCGCAAGACGATCCACGTGCGCGTCGGCGAACCGCTCGACCTGTCCGACCTCGCCGGCCGCGAGCTGACCGAGCAGGTGCTGCACGAGGCCACCGATCGGCTCATGGACGGCCTGACTGCGATGATGGCCCAGGTGCGCGCAGAACTGCCCTCGACACCACGCATCGATGTGCATACCTTGGGCAGGCCAAAGACCAACTACAGACGATCGGATCAGTGAATGGCGCAGATTGCGGTGATGGGTGCGGGCTCCTGGGGAACTGCCTTCGCGCTCGTGCTGGCCGACGCCGGCAACGACGTTCGCCTGTGGGGCCGCCGCCCCGAGGTCTGCGACATGATCAACGCCAAGCACGAGAATTCCGACTACCTGCCCGGTATCGAGCTGCCCGCGGCCATCTCTGCGACGCCCGATCCTGCCGAGGCGCTGGCCGATGCCGAGGTCGTGGTGCTGGCGGTGCCGTCCCAGCAGCTGCGGTCCAACCTCGAGGCGTGGAGCGAGCACATCCCGGCCGACGCCGTCATGGTCAGCCTCATGAAGGGCATCGAGCTGGGCACGCACCTGCGCATGAGCGAGGTCATCGCCGAGATGACCGGCGCCGGTCCTGAGCGCATCGCGGTCGTGTCCGGCCCGAACCTGGCCCGGGAGATCGCCAATCGCGAGCCTGCCGCCAGCGTCGTGGCGTGCGCCGATCAAGCGGTCGCCGAGCGGCTGCAGAAGCTGTGCCACTCGGCGGCGTTCCGTCCCTACTCGATGACCGACGTCATCGGGTGCGAGCTCGCCGGCACGGCCAAGAACATCATCGGCCTGGCGGTCGGCGTGTGCGTCGGGCTCGGCTTCGGCGACAACACCAAGGCATCGGTCATCACCCGCGGACTGGCCGAGACCGCGCGCCTCGGCGCGGCGATCGGCGCCGACCCGGTCACGTTCATGGGCCTGGCGGGCATGGGCGACCTGGTCGCCACCTGCTCGTCGCCGCTGTCACGCAACCGGACGTTCGGCGAGAAGCTCGGCGAGGGCATGAGCGTCGAGGAGGTGACCGCGCAGACCCGGCAGGTCGCCGAGGGCGTCAAGTCGTGCCGCTCGGTCAGCGAGCTGGCCAAGGCCAATGGCGTCGAGATGCCGATCGTCGAGCACGTCACGGCACTCGTGGCCGGCGAGCTGACCCCCGACGAGCTGGTGCGCCGGCTCATCTCGCGGACGGCCAAGCCCGAGACCGTCTGACGCCGGCCGCGGCCGGGGGCTACGCGACGGCGGCGAGGACGTTCTGGATGTCGAGCCAGAGGTCCTCGACGTCCTCGATGCCGACCGACAGGCGGATGAGGCCCTCCGGGACGCTCGTCGGCTCGCCGGGGTGACGGCGCCGCCGCTCCCACGTCGACTCGACGCCGCCGAGGCTGGTGGCGTACGTGATGATGTCGCTCTGCTCGGTCATCTTCTGCGCTGCGGCGGGGCCCGCGACGACCTCGAAGGCGATGATCGTGCCGAATCCGGGATAACGGCTGTGCGAGATGCGGGGAGAGGCCGACAGCCGGCGGTGCAGCTCCTTGGCATTGGCCTCCGCCCGGTCCAGGCGCACGTGCAGCGTGCGGATCCCGCGCGCAGCCAGCCAGGTCTCCATCGCACCGGGAATGGCCCCGAGCACGGTGCGCCGCTTCTCGATCGCGCGGAACGCCCGGTCGTCATTGGTCACCACCGCGCCCAGGATCAGGTCGCTGTGCCCGGCCAGCAGCTTGGAGGCGGAGTGCACGACGAAGTCGGCGCCCAGGTCGAGTGGCTTCTGGCGCAGGGGAGTGGCGAAGGTGTTGTCGACCGCGACCGCGGCCCCGGCCTGGGTGGCGGCGCGGGCGATGACCTCGATATCGGCGATCTCCAGGGACGGGTTCGTCGGTGACTCGATCCACACCAGGGCGGCGCCCTCGCACGCCGCGATGACCTGCGCGGTGTCGTCGATGTCGACCAGCCGCAGCTGGACCTGCCCGCGGCGATCGCGCTCGACGAGCTGGGCGATCGTCCCGTAGTACGCGTGGCGGGGTGCCACGACGGCAGCGCCGATCGGCACCAGGTCGAACAGCGCCGCCGAGGCCGCGACCCCCGACGAGAACGCCAGCGCGCGCCCACCCTCGAGCGCGCCGAGCACCGTCTCGAACGAGTCCCACGTGGGATTTCCCTGCCGGCCGTACTCCGACCCACCTCCGGGGACGAGGGCGCTGGCCAAGGTGATCGGGGCGTTCAGCGGCCCGCCGGGGACGCGCGCGGGACGGCCTGCGGCGACGGCGATGGTCGAGGGCGACAGTTCGGGTCCATGCATCGATCCATTGTGCACAGAACGATAAGGTTCTTGGCAATGAGCCCGGTCACCACTTCCTCGTCCGTCAAGCCCCGCCTCGCCGTGATCTTCGGCGGACGATCCAGTGAGCACGGTGTGTCGTGCCTGACCGCGCGGGAGGTGCTGGCCGCGATCGACGCAGATCGCTACGACGTCCAGCCCGTCGGCATCACCCGCGACGGAGCCTGGGTCGAGGAGACCGCCCAGTGGGACGACCTGGAGGCCGGGACGCTCCCGTCGGTCCGCGACGACCTGCCGGGCTTCGCCTGGGAGCGCCTGCGCGAGTTCGACGTCGTCTTCCCCCTGCTGCACGGGCCGTGGGGCGAGGACGGCACCCTGCAGGGCCTGCTGGAGATGGCCGACGTCCGCTACGTGGGAGCCGGCGTGCTGGCCAGCGCCGTGAGCATGGACAAGCCCTTCACCAAGACCGTCTTCTCCGCCGCCGGGCTGCCGCAGCTCCCGTACGTGACGATCCGCCCGTGGGAGTGGAAGCAGGAGCGCGAGCGGGTCGAGGCGCGCGTTCACGCCCTCGGCCTGCCGGTGTTCGTCAAGCCCGCCCGCGCCGGGTCGAGCTCGGGCGTCATGATGGTCGACACGTGGGAGGAGCTCGACGGGGCCGTCCTGAAGGCGCGCGACTTCGACCCCAAGGTCATCGTCGAGGCGGCCGCGCGCGGCAAGCGCGAGCTGGAGTGCGCCGTCATCCAGGGCCTGGACGGCAAGCCGGTCGCCAGCGTCGTGGGCGAGATCACCGTCGCGCAGGAGTCCAGCCACGAGTTCTACGACTTCGAGGCCAAGTACCTCGACGGGACGAGCAGCAACGTCGTCCCCGCCGATATCTCGGTCACCCTCAGCGAGCGCATCCGGGCGTACGCGGTGCAGGCCTTCGAGGCCGTCGGCTGCGAGGGCCTGGCGCGGGTCGACTTCTTCTGGACCGAGGACGGGCTGGTCATCAACGAGATCAACACGCTGCCCGGCTTCACGCCGTACTCGATGTTCCCCGTGCTGTGGGAGGCCAGCGGCGTGAGCTACGCGGAGCTGGTCGAGCGGCTCATCCAGCTGGCGCTGCAGCGTGAGACCGGCCTGCGCTGAGGCCTACACGCAGGGCTTGACCGAGGGGTCGTGCTTCTTGATGGTGCCGGCCACATCGGCCAGTGCCTCGGAGGCCGGGTCGTACGCCCGGGGCACCTCGAGGCTGACGAAGAACGAGCGGCCGATCGTCGTGAACAGGTAGCCGTCGGCGGTCGTCTCGGCGAACCAGTCGACGTCCCCGACGGGGTAGCACGGTGAGGAGATCGTCAAGGCGTCCGGCTTCTCGACCCCGCAGCGCATGACGATCGCCGGAGCCCCCCACGCCACGGCGTTGTCGTCCTTCACCAGGATCGAGTCCTCGCCGGCGACGGTCCGGGGTGCGTCGGCGTACAGCGCCTTGCAGTCGACCGCCGTGCCGGGCTCGGTCGGATAGGCGTCGACGGTGTATCCGGGGCTGCACCCCGCGACCAGGAGGATCGCGAGCGGCAGGAGCCTGCGCACCGTCAGACGCGGACGATCGGGCACGTCAGGGTGCGGGTGATGCCGCCGACGCCCTGGATCTGCGAGAGGACGAGTGCGCCGAGCTGGTCCATGTCGGGGCCCTCGGCGCGCACGATGACGTCGTACGGTCCGGTCACGTCCTCGGCGAGCGTCACACCGTCGATGGCGCTGATCGCCCGGGCGACGTCGGCGGCCTTGCCGACCTCGGTCTGGACGAGGATGTATGCCTGCACGGCCATTCGAGGTGCTCCTTTGGATCGGACGGGACTGTGCCACGCTACCCGATCCCGCGGGCGGACCCGTCCGGGGCTGCGAGAAGATGGACCCATGACTGCCAACGGCTCGAACGGATCCACGATCGGCGACATCGGAGAGTTCGGGCTCATCGACCAGGTACGCGAGCAGATCGGCCACAACCGCCACATCCTGATCGGTTCGGGTGACGACGCCGCGCACATCTCGACCAATGACGGCAGCTATGTCGTGTCGACCGATCTGCTGGTCGAGGGACGGCACTTCCGCCGCGACTGGTCCACGGCGAACGACGTCGGACGCAAGGCCGCGGCGTCCAACCTGTCGGACATCAACGCGATGGGCGGCGTCGCGACGGCCCTGACCGTGGGCTTCGGCGCCCCGGCCGACCTGCCGGTGGAGTGGGCGCTGGAGATGGTGCGCGGATTCGAGCAGGAGTGCGGGCGCGTCGGCGCCCACATCGTCGGTGGCGACGTGACGGCGTCCGACTCGATCATCATCGCCGTCACCGCGATGGGCGACGCCCCGCGGCCGGTGCGCCGGTCCGGTGCCGTCGCGGGCGATGTCGTGGCCGTCAACGGCGACCTCGGCCTGGCGGCTGCCGGTTTCGCGACGCTGAGCCGCGGATTCCGCTCCCCGAAGGCCGCCGTGGAGGCCCACCGGGTGCCGCACCCCCCGTACGCCGCCGGCCCACAGGCCGCGCGCGCGGGTGCCACCGCCATGACCGACATCAGCGACGGCCTGGTCGCCGACCTGGGACACATCGCCGTCGCCAGCGGCGTCGCGATCGACATCGACTCGTCGGCGCTGGTGATCCCCGAGGCCGTCGCGACCGTCGGCGAGGCGCTGGGCCGCCGGGCCATCGACTTCGTGCTGGCCGGCGGCGACTCGTACGCCCTGGTCGCGACCTTCGGTGCCGAGGGCGGACTGCCCCCGGGCTGGACGCGCATCGGTGAGGTCGCAGAGGGTGCCGGCGTGACCGTCGACGGCGAGGTCTACGACGGTCCGACCGGCCACCAGCACTTCCGCTAGGCGCTGATCCAGTACCTGCGGCGAGGCGGCTCGTCGGGGTCGTCGTGCGGCACGACGGCCTCCAGCACGCCGCCATTGGCCTCGATGACCCGTGCGGATGCGAGGTTGTCGTCGTCGCAGGTCACCAGGATCCGGTGCACGCCGCGGTCGCGCAGGATCTGCACCGACTGCCGCAGGATCTCGGTGGCGTACCCCTGACGGCGGTGCGCCGGCCGGACGGCATAGCCGATGTGGCCGCCGAGCCTGCGCAGGAAGTCGTTGAGCTCCCAGCGGATCGAGGAGCGTCCGACGACCTCGCCGTCGACCTCCGCGACGAGCTCGGCGTGGGCGACGAAGTCCTCGGGCAGGTCGATCCCGTCCTCCCAGCCGTGCACCAGGCGGACGTAGTCGGGCCACGGCAGGTCGCCGCGGTACCGGTACGACCAGTGCTCGCCCTCGGCGGCCATCTCGGCCACGGCGGCCGTGACGTCGTCCTGGTCGCGCAGCTCCAGCCGCCGCAGGACCAGCGTGCGCTCGCTCACGCCTGGATGCGCGCGAACGGGGTGTCGGCCTCCAGCTCGTAGGCCAGCTCGAGCAGCGTCTGCTCGTTGCCGTGGACGGCCGAGAAGTGCACGCCGACCGGACGACCGTCGGCCGTCTGCGCCAGCGGCAGCGAGATCGCCGGCCCACCCGCCGCATTGTTCAGGGGCGTGAACGCCGCGTACCGGATCAGCCGGTCGAAGTGGACCTCGAAACCGGCTGCCGGATTCAGGTGCCCGAGCTTCGGCGTGACGTAGCCCAGCGTGGGCGACACGATGACGTCGATGTCGGTGAACGCATCGCGATAGCTCTGCTCGGACTGCTTGAGCACGCGGATGGCCCCGGGCGTGCGCCACGCGTGCCGCCAGAACGTCCGCGCGAGCCCCCGCGTCAGCTGGTCGGTGGCTCCCTTCTCGAAGTCGGGGCTGTGCATGACGCGCTTGCCGAAGTGCTGCGTGCTGAACCCCAGCAGCGCCCAGTAGTGCGTGAACGCCCCCATGAACGCGACGGCGTCCCCGGGGATGGGCACCTCGGTCACGTCGTGGCCCAGCGCGGTGAGCCGGTCGACCGTCGCCAGGACGGCCCGGCGGCCGTCGTCGTCGGTGGGCCCGGTCACGGAGTCGAGCACCAGGCCCACGCGCAGGCGGCGCTCGGACGGGCCCTCGACGAGGCCGAGCGGCTTCATGCCCGCTGCGGGAAGGAACTGCTGGGTGCCGGCCATGAAGTGCGCCGTGTCGCGGACCGTCCGGGTGAGCACGCCGTTGGAGACGACGTCCACCGGCAACGTCGCGGACTCGGCGGCCGGGACGACGCGGCCGCGGGTCGGCTTCAGGCCGACCAATCCGCAGGCTGCTGCCGGGATGCGGATCGATCCGCCGCCGTCGTTGCCGTGCGCGATCGGCACGACGCCCGCCGCGACGAGGGCCGCCGATCCGCCGGACGACCCGCCGGGGGAGTAGTCGGTGTGCCACGGATTGCGGGTCGGCGCGAGCGTCTCCCACTCCGTGGAGGCGTTGAAGCCGAACTCAGGCATCGTGGTCTTGCCCAGCACGCCCAGCCCGGTGGACCGGAACTGCTCGGTGAACCGGTGATCGGCCGTGGCGGGGCGGGACCGGACCGCCAGCGAACCCTGGTCGGACGGCAACCCGGCGACGTCGGTGTTGTCCTTGATGAACGAGGGGACCCCGGCGAGGATCCCGGACAGCGGGCCGTCGGACCGGGCCAGCCCGCGATCGAAGTCGGGGTGCTGGATGGCGTTGAGCGTGGGGTTGACCACAGCCGCCCGGTCGACGGCCGCCTGGGCCGCCTCGCGGGCGCTGATGTCTCCGGCTGCAACGGCAGCGGCGACCCCGACTGAGTCGAGGTCGCCGAGGGCGTCATCACAAAAGGCGTGGACGCGATGAGTCGGCTCGTTGATCACGAGCCTGACTCTAAGGTCAATTCAGCGGAACTGACCAGCGGGAACTAGCGCGAGACCTTGCCGGCCTTGAGGCACGACGTGCAGACGTTGACCCGCTGCGGGGTGCCGTTGATGACGGCGCGCACGCGCTGGATGTTCGGATCGAAACGACGCTTCGTGCGTCGGTGCGAGTGGGAGACGTTGTGGCCGAAACCAGGTCCCTTGGCACACACATCACAGACCGCAGCCATGGCGAACTCCTGAAATATTGAGACTTACCGAGAAATGGGGATGCTGTCGGGAGGACGGTGACCCGCACTGCCAGACGACAACCGCTCAAGAATAGCCGACCACCCGACGCCGATGCCAATCAGGCCGTCTGGTCGGCCCACGAGGGGGTGGCGGACGATAGCCTCGCCCCATGGGCCTCACCCTCAACGCCGCGGCATTTCGCGCGTGGACGCAGCTGTGCGCGGGAGCCCTGTCGTCCGCACGCGCCGAGATCGACGCCCTCAACGTGTTCCCGGTCCCCGACAGCGACACCGGGACGAATGCGTACCTGACCTTCGTGTCGGGCGATGACGCCGTGCAGGCGCAGCCGCAGGACGCCGGCTTCGACGAGCTGGTCAAGGCCTATGTCGACGGGCTGCTGACCGGCGCCAAGGGCAACACCGGCGTCATCTTGTCCCAGCTGGTGCGGGCCTGCTTCGCCGACCTGTCGATCCGGCGGGAGGTCAGCGCGGCCGACGTCGCCCAGGCCTTCGTCGCGGCGTCGGACGCCGCGTGGGCGGCGGTCGGCGCACCCGTCGAGGGCACCATCTTGTCGGTCGCGAAGGCCGCCGCGGCCGGTGCGACCGAGGCGGCCGAGGCCGGGGTCGACGGCCGCACCGTCTTCGCCAGGGCGGCACGAGCGGCTCGCGAGGCGCTGGCCCGCACCCCTGAGCAGATGGACCTGCTGCGGCGCTCGGGCGTCGTCGACGCCGGCGGGCGCGCGCTCGTCGTGGTGCTCGACGCGACCGAGCAGGCGCTGACCGGGCGCGTCCCCGAGCAGGTGTCGGCTCACGTCCCCCAGCCGATCCCCGTCACGGGCGACGACCTCAGCGCCGACGGACCCTCCTACGAGGTCATGTACCTGCTCGAGGCTGACGACGACCGCATCCCCGAGCTCCGCTCGGCCCTCATGGCGCTGGGCGACTCGCTCGTCGTGGTGGGCGGTGAGCGCCTCTGGAACGTGCACGTGCACGTCGACGACGTCGGTGCCGCGATCGAGGTGGGCATCGCCGCGGGCCGTCCCTACCGCATCGCCGTCACGCACTTCGCCGACCAGGTGGCGCGCGGTCCGCGCCTGGACCGGGTCGTCATCGCCGCGACGACCGGGACGGGTCTCACCGGGCTGTGCCGCGAGGTCGGGGCCCACACGTTGGAGTTCAGCCGCGAGCAGCCGCTGACCGTGGCCGAGATGAGTGCGTCGCTGCGCGAGGCAGGTGCCGGCGAGATCATCGTGCTGCCCAACAACATCCGCTACATCCGCCAGTTCGAGGCCGCCGCGCAAGCCGCCCGGCAGGACGGCATCCGGGTCGCCGTCATCCCGACCCATGCGCAGGTGCAGGGACTCGCCGCGCTGGCCGTCCACGATCCGGGGCTCGGTTTCGACGAGGTCGTGGTCGCGATGTCCAGCGCCGCGGCCCACACGCAGCACGGTGCGGTCACGTTCGCGACGGAGCCGGGCATCACGATGGCGGGCCCGGTCGGCCCCGGCGACGTCCTGGGCGTCGTCATGGGCGACTTCGCGGTGATCGGCCACGAGGTGCTCGAGGTGGCGTACGGCGTCATCGACCGCATCCTGTCGCCCGCCGCCGAGATGGTGACCGTCGTCCTGGGCGACGGCGCCGACCCGCAGCACGCGGACGCCATCGGCGAGTACCTGCGGGTCTCGCGGCCCGATGTCGATCTCGTGGTCTACGAGGGCGGCCAGGAGAACTATCCGTTGTTCATCGCGGTCGAGTGATGGTCGACCTCACCACGAAGCTGGTCAACGTGATCGGCGACAAGACCGCCAAGCCGTTGGAGAAGGCCTTCGGCATGCGGGTCGTCGGCGACCTGCTGCGTCACTACCCACGCCGCTACGCCGAGCTGGGCAAGCTGACCGATCTGTCGAAGCTGGAGGTCGGCCAGCACGTTACGATCATGGCGCGCGTCGCCTCGGTCAAGAACTACTCCTTCGGCCCCGGCGGCAAGCGGACCCGCACCGAGGTCGTGGTGACCGACGGCACCGGGCGGTTGACCCTGACGTTCTTCCAGCAGGCGTGGCGGCTCAAGGCGATGGGCGACGGCTCCCTGGGCCTGGCGGCGGGGGTCGTGAGCCAGTTCAACGGCAAGCTGCAGCTGACGCACCCGGACTGGGAGCCGATCGACGAGTCGGCCGATCCCACCGAGTCGTCCCGGCTGAGCCGCGGCATCATCCCGCTGTACCGCGCCACGGCCAAGATGCCGACGTGGAAGATCGCCCAGTGCGTCGAGATGTGCCTGGACGCCGTGGGCCCCATGGACGACCCGCTCCCGGAGCCGATCCGGGCGGCGCGGGGCTTCTACGACATGTCCGGGTCCTTCGAGGCCATCCACCGTCCCCGCAGCGAGAAGGACTGGCAGGTGGGCCGTGACCGGTTCCGCTTCGAGGAGGCCTTCGTCGTCCAGACGGTCTTCGCGCAGCGCCGTCACGCCCTCGAGCACGAGCGCGCCGTGGCCCGTCCGCCCGTCGACGGGGGCCTGCGCGACCGGTTCGAGCATCAGCTGCCGTTCACGCTCACGGGCGGGCAGCGCACGGTCGTCGGTGAGGTCTCGGCCGATCTGTCCCGCACGCACCCGATGCACCGGCTGCTGCAGGGCGAGGTCGGATCGGGCAAGACGATCGTGGCGCTGCTGGCGATGCTGCAGGTCGTCGACGCCGGGGCGCAAGCGGCGCTGCTCGCGCCGACCGAGGTGCTCGCATCGCAGCACTATCGCGCGATCACCGCGATGCTCGGCGACCTGGCGAAGGGTGGGATGCTCGGCGGCGCCGACGTGGCCACCCGGGTCCGCCTGCTGACCGGGTCGCTGGGCGCCAAGGCCCGCAACGCCTCCCTGCTGGACGCCGCATCCGGCGAGGCGGGCATCGTGATCGGCACGCACGCCCTGATCCAGGACCACGTGCAGTTCGCCGAGCTCGGCCTGCTGGTCGTGGACGAGCAGCACCGGTTCGGCGTCGAGCAGCGGGCGGCGCTGGTCGACCGCTCGGAGGTCAAGCCGCACGTCCTGGTCATGACCGCGACCCCCATCCCGCGCACCATCGCGATGACGGTGTTCGGCGACCTGGAGGTCTCGACGCTGCGCGAGCTGCCCGCCGGGCGTCAGCCCATCCAGACCACCGTCGTGCCGTACCTGGAGCGGCCCGCATGGCTCGAGCGTGGGTGGGAGCGGGTGCGCGAGGAGGTCGGCAAGGGACGCCAGGCCTATGTGGTCGTCTCCCGCATCGGAGACGTCGACGAGGACGGCACCAACGAGACGTCCTCGCTGGTCGAGCTGCACGAGGAGCTGGTCGGTGGCCCGCTGCACGGGCTTCGCGTCGGCGCGCTGCACGGACGGATGAGCCCCGACGACAAGGACGCGACGATGAACGCCTTCGCGGCGGGCGATCTGGACGTCCTCGTCGCGACGACCGTCGTCGAGGTCGGCGTCGACGTGCCCAACGCCACGGTCATGGTGATCATGGACGCGGACCGGTTCGGCGTCTCCCAGCTGCACCAGCTGCGAGGGCGGGTCGGCCGCGGCTCGGAGGCCGGGCTGTGCCTGCTGGTCACCGGCAGCGATCCTGACTCGCCGGCCCGCGAGCGCCTCGACGCGGTGGCGTCGACGACCGACGGCTTCGAGCTGTCGCGGCTCGACGCCGAGCTGCGGCGCGAGGGCGATGTGCTCGGCGCGGCGCAGTCGGGCGTCCGCTCCAGCCTGCGCCTGCTCTCGGTGGTCAAGGACGGTGCGGTCATCGACGAGGCCCGCGCCGAGGCCGACGCCCTCGTGCTGGCCGATCCCTCGCTGGCCGACCACCCGGCGCTGGCGGCGGCGGTCGACGAGCTGGAGCACTCCGAGCAGGCCGACTACCTGGAGAGAACATGACACGCATCATCGCCGGCCAGTACGGCGGACGCCGCATCCAAGCACCCAAGGGCGACGGCACCCGGCCGACCTCGGACCGGGTCCGGGAGGCCTTGTTCTCGTCGCTGGAGTCCGAGCTGGGGGGCTTCGACGGCGTCCGTGTGCTGGATCTGTTCGCCGGCTCGGGTGCCCTGGGCATCGAGGCGCTGTCGCGCGGCGCCGAGCACGCCGTGTTCGTCGAGGCCAACACGCAGGCGGCCTCGGTCATCAAGCGCAACCTGTCCGAGCTCGGGGCGCCCGGCGTCGTGGAGCGCAGCAAGGCCGAGCGGTGGGTCGAGGACGGCGACCGGGACACCTTCGACCTGGTGTTCGTCGACCCCCCGTACGCGCTGCCCACCGATGCCGTCGCGGGGCTGGTCGCCGCCGTCAACGAGTCGTTCGGGGACGCGGACACGTTGTTCGTCGTCGAGCGGTCGACCCGCGACCCGTTCGTGTGGCCGGAGGGCGTCGAAGGTCTGCGCAGCAAGAAGTACGGGGAGACGACGCTCTGGTACGGACGCGCTGCGGTACGGTCGCTGGCATGACGAAGGTCGTGTGCCCCGGTTCGTTCGATCCCGTGACCAACGGGCACCTGGACATCGTGGAGCGGTCCGCCCACCTGTTCGACGAGGTCGTCGTGGCGGTGCTGGTCAACGAGAACAAGAAGGGCCTGTTCACGATCGAGGAGCGCCTCGACCTGCTGACCGAGGCCACCCGGCACCTGCCCAACGTCTCCACCGCGTCCTTCACTGGGCTGCTGGTCGACTTCTGCACCAGCAACGGCATCGACGCGATCGTCAAGGGTCTGCGCGCGGTCACCGACTTCGACTACGAGCTGCAGATGGCGCAGATGAACGGCAGCCTCACCGATGTCGACACCGTCTTCATCCCGACGTCCCCGGAGTACTCCTTCCTGGCCTCGAGCCTGGTCAAGGAGGTCGCCAAGCACGGCGGCGACGTCTCGGCGCTCGTCCCCGGCTTCGTCAACGACGAGCTGAAGAAGAAGTACGCCTGACGGTCACATCTGTCAGGCCTCAGGCGTCATACAGACATGGACCCCACCGAGGCCTTCGAGGCCGAGCGACCGAGGCTGACCCGGCTCGCGACCCGCGTGCTCGGCGACCCGGCGGAGGCCGAGGACGTCGTGCAGCAGGCGTGGCTGCGTCTGCACTCCGCCGGGAGCGACATCGCGAGCCTTCCCGCGTGGCTCACGACGGTGACCGGCCGGCTGTGCCTGGATCGGCTGCGGGTCCGGACGCCGGTGCCGGTCGAGGACGTCGAGGCGACGGAGCACGCCGCTGATCCCGCCGACGACGTCGCGGTGGCCGACTCGGTGGGCGTCGCGCTGAACGTCGTCCTGGAGCGCCTGGCGCCTCGCGAGCGGGTGGCTTTCGTGCTGCACGACAGCTTCGGCTTCGACTTCTCGGCCATCGCCGCGGTCCTCGACACGACGCCGGCCGCCGCGCGCAAGCTGGCCTCACGCGCCCGCGCCAAGGTCCGGCAGCCGGCAGCGGAGGACCAGCTGACCGACTGGGAGGTCGTCGACGCCTTCATGGCCGCCGCGCGCGAGGGCGACTTCGAGCGGCTCATCGCGCTCCTGGCCCCGGACGTGGCGGTGACGGCTGACATCGCGGCCGTCGCTGCCGGCACCCCGCAGCGGATCGACGGTCGCCGTGACGTGGCCCAGTTCTTCAACGGCAGCGCTCACGCCGCGCTGGCGGTGTCGTACCGCGACCGGCCCGGCTACGCGTGGTTCCACCGCGGCGAGGCCAAGGTGCTGTTCGACTTCTCGCTGGCCGACGGCCGGGTCACCGCGATCACATTCCGCGCCGAGCCCGAGGCGCTTCAGCAGATCACCCGACGCTCGACCAACGAACACCCGACACTGGGACATTCGACACAGAGGAGAACGCCATGAAGACCATGACCTGCCGCCAGCTGGGCGGTCCGTGCGACCTCGAGCACCACGGAGAGAGCGCCGACGACGTCATCAATGCCCAGGACAAGCACCTCAAGGACGCCGAGAAGGCCGGCGACGCAGCGCACCAGCCGGCGCGCGACGCCATGAAGGGCCGGTGGCGCCACCCCAAGAAGTCGCTCGGCTGGTACAACGACACGAAGAAGGCCTTCGCCGCCCTCCCCGACGCCTGACCCGGTCAAACCCCCACGCGCGTCAGTCGGGCAGGTGGGGGGCGGCGATCGGGTCGCGCTTGCCCAGCTGGACGGCACGGCGCAGGGCGGCCGAGCCGAACTTGTCGCGCACCGCGTCGATGGCGTCGTCCAGCTCGGCCCCGGAGGTGACGTCCAGCGGCAGTGCCAGCTGTTCGGGCTGGTCGTCGAGCGAGCCGAGGGTCACCCCGATCAGCGTGATGCCCTTGTCCTTGATCGTCCCGGCGCGGGACGCCAGCAGGCGCCGGGCGACGTCGAGCACCGTCACGGTGTGGGCGGTCGGGCGGGCCAGGGTGTGCGAGGAGGTGGAGCGGGTGAAGTCGCCGAAGCGCAGCTGGATCGTGACGGTGCTGCCCGTGCGTCCGGCGGCGCGCATCCGCCGGGTCACCCGGTCGACGAGGGTGAGCAGCGCGAGGTCGATCTCGGCGGGGGAGTGATCGCCTCCGCCCATCGCGTGCTGGGCGCCCATCGAGCCGCGGCGCTTGCCGGTCTGGACCGGACGGGGATCCCGGTTGTGCGCCAGGGCGTGCAGGTGGCGCCCGGCTCCTGAGCCGAGCAGCTGCACCAGCTCGATCTCGAGCATCTTGGCCACATCGCCAACCGTGTGGATGCGGGCGTCCCGCAGCTTGCCCGAGGTGACCTTGCCGACACCCCAGAGCCGCTCGACCGGCAGGGCGTGCAGGAACTCCAGCTCGCGCTCGACGGGGACGACCAGCAGGCCCTCGGGCTTGGAGACCGCCGAGGCGACCTTCGCGAGGTACTTGGTGCGGGCGACCCCGACCGAGATCGGCAGGCCGACGCGCTCGCGCACGTCGACGCGCAGCTGGGCGGCGATGGCCGACGGCAGCCCGCGGATGCGGCGCAGTCCGCCGACCTCGAGGAAGGCCTCGTCGATCGACAGGCCCTCGACCAGCGGCGTCGTGTCGTGAAACACCTCGAACACCGCGCGACTGGCCTCGGTGTAGGCCTCGAAGCGGGCCGGCACCACGATGGCGTCGGGGCACACGCGCAGCGCCTGGCGTCCACCCATCGCGGTGCGGACGCCGCGCGCCTTGGCCTCGTAGCTGGCGGCCAGCACGACGCCGCCGCCCACGATGACCGGCCGTCCTCGCAATGCCGGGTCGTCGCGCTGCTCGACCGAGGCGTAGAACGCGTCGAGGTCTGCGTGCAGCACGGTGCCCTCGGTCATGGCTTCCAGTCTCGCACCCGCCTCCGACACGGGCGGGGCCGATTGGCCTCGGCGTGGTCCGCCGGGTTACGATTGACGTCGGCCTGTTCGCAGGTTTTTCTTTTGTCGTGCTCTTGGACGGATGAGTGAGCGTGCACACCGGACCCCTGGTCTTCGATACCCACGAGATGGGTCGCAAGCCCGGTGCCGAACGCACCTTCACCCGCACGGTCGAGGCGCCGGCAGAGATGGGTTACGACGTCTACGCCGTGCCCGAGGGCTCCACGATCGAGCTCGAGCTCCGGCTCGAGGCGATCATGGAGGGGATCTTGGCAACAGGAACCTTCTCGGGTCGGGCCGTGGGCGAGTGTGTGCGGTGCCTGGAGCCGATCGACGAGCCTGTGGTCGTCGGATTCCAGGAGCTTTACCTCTACGACGCACCCTCCAACCCGGAGGAGGCGGACGAAGAGGATCATGTCCTCGAGGACGAGCTGCTTGACCTTGAGCCCGTCCTGCGGGACGCGGTGGTGCTTGCACTTCCGCAGAACCCGTTGTGTGGTCCGGACTGTCCGGGACTGTGCCCCGAGTGTGGGGCACGACTCGCGGATGACCCAGATCACACACACGGTGAGGCGATCGACCCTCGGTGGTCGGCGCTGAGCCAGCTGGCGGAGCAACCGGTCCCGCCAGCCGACCAGTCAGAGTCGGACATCACGTCCGACAACAGCAAGGAGTAGATCGTGGCAGTCCCGAAGAGGAAGATGTCGCGCAGCAACACGCGTCACCGTCGTTCGCAGTGGAAGACCACCGCAACGGCGATCGTCGACTGCGCCAACCCTGCGTGTGACTCCAAGGTGCAGCCGCACCACGCGTGCACCAAGTGCGGACAGTACGGAGCTCGCGGCGAGCGTCGCCAGGTCCTCTGATCACAGCCGCACTCAGCGCTGATGCGCTCCGGGAGGTCCTCGGTGTCGAGGACCTGGACCCGGAGCTGCTTCAGCATGCCCTGACGCACCGTTCGTACGCGTACGAGCACGGCGGGATCCCCAACAACGAGCGCCTGGAGTTCCTGGGCGACTCGGTGCTGGGGCTCGTCGTGACCGACACGCTGTTCACGAACCATCCCGACCTCCCGGAGGGCCAGCTGGCCAAGCTCCGGGCGGCGGTCGTCAGCGCCAAGGCGCTGGCGGTGGTGGCACGGACGCTCGGCATCGGCGAGCACATCCGCCTCGGACGGGGCGAGGAGGCGACCGGCGGTCGCGACAAGGCCTCGATCCTGTCCGACACCGTCGAGGCGATCCTGGGCGCGATCTACGTCCAGTTCGGCATCGAGCGTGCCGCCGAGGTCATCCACCGGGTCTTCGACCCGGTGATCGCCGACGCCGCCAAGCTCGGCGCCGGCCTGGACTGGAAGACGTCCCTGCAGGAGATCTCGGCCAACAACGGCCTGGGCGTGCCCCGGTACGTCCTGGTCGGCACCGGCCCCGATCACGACAAGAGCTTCACCGCCGAGGTCGTGGTGGGGGAGCGGACGTTCGGCGGCGGCGCCGGACGCTCCAAGAAGGAAGCCGAGCAGATGGTCGCCGAGATCGCCTGGCGCGAGATCAACGCCGGCCTCCAGACCTCCTAGTCGCGCCGTGCCCGAGCTTCCCGAGGTCGAGGTCGTCCGCCTCGGCATCGCCGATCACGTCGTCGGTCGCACGATCACCGGTGTGACGGTCCACGACGTCCGCTCGGTGCGTCGCCACCTGGCCGGGCCGGCCGACTTCGTCCACCGCCTCGAGGGGCGCACGGTGGTCGGCGCCGCCCGCCGCGGCAAGTACCTGTGGATGCAGCTGGACCACGGCGATGCGGTGCTGTGCCACCTGGGCATGAGCGGGCAGTTCCTGGTCTCGGACGCCGCCGCGCCGCCGCCGCGTCACCTGCGCATCACGCTGGCCCTGGACGACGGCCGCGAGCTGCGCTTCGCCGATCAGCGCATCTTCGGCGGGATGTCGTTCAGCGAGGACGGTGCCGAGCTGCCCGCGGAGATCGCGCACATCGCCCGCGACCCGCTCGACCCCTTGTTCGACCCGGCAGAGTTCGTGACACGCATCCGCAAGCGGCAGACCGGCGTCAAGCGCGCGATCCTCGACCAGACGCTGATCTCGGGGGTCGGCAACATCTACGCCGACGAGGCGCTGTGGCGCACACCGCTGCACTACGCCCGCAACACCCGGCACCTGCGCATCAAGGAGGTCGAGTCGCTGCTCGGCCACATCGGCGACGTCATGCGCGAGGCGCTGGCCCAGGGCGGGACGTCCTTCGACGCGCTGTACGTCAACGTCAACGGCAACAGCGGCTACTTCGACCGCTCCCTGCAGGCCTACGGGCAGGAGGGCCTGCCGTGCCAGCGCTGCGGGACGCCGATCCGTCGCGACCCGTTCATGAACCGGTCGTCGTTCTGGTGCCCCGTGTGCCAGCCGCGTCCGCGCAACGGACGGTTCTGACTACGCTGGCGCCATGTCATTGACTCTCCAGCCCATGACGCCTGAGCAGTTCGCGTCCTGGAACGAGAAGCTGATCGTCAGCTACGCCCACGACAAGGTGGAAGCCGGCGCCTGGCCCGAGCGCGGCGCCGTCGAGCGTTCTCGCCACGACATCGGCGCAGACCTGCCGCTGGGCCTGGACACCCCCGGCCACGACCTGTTCGTCGCTCGGTCCGAGGGTCGTGACGTCGGCTGGCTGTGGCTGGCCACCGACACCACGGGGCCCGCGCCGCAGGCGTTCATCCACGACATCGAGGTGGTCGAGGGCGAGCGCGGCCGCGGTCTCGGCCGGGCCCTGCTCGAGGCGGCGGAGGCGTGGTGCGCCGATCACAGCATCGCCGTCCTGAAGCTGCACGTGTTCGCCCACAACGAGGCAGCGGTCGGTCTCTACGAGTCGTCCGGGTTCGAGACGACCGACCTGTCCATGGCCAAGCAGATCCGATGACCCACGACCCGTACGGCGACGAGGCGTACGAGCGTTACGTCGACGAGCCGCCCAAGCGCTCCGGCCGCACCTCGTTCGAGCGCGATCGTGGCCGCATCGTGCACTCCGCGGCGCTGCGTCGGCTCTCGGCCAAGACCCAGGTCATGGGTGCAGGCTTCGACGACTTCGTCCGCAACCGGCTGACGCACTCCCTGGAGGTTGCGCAGGTCGCCCGCGAGCTGGGCAAGGCGCTGGGCTGCGATCCGGAGATCGTCGACTCCGCCGCACTGGCCCACGACCTGGGGCATCCGCCGTTCGGCCACAACGGCGAGGTCGCGCTGGACGAGGCGGCGCAGTCGTGCGGCGGGTTCGAGGGCAATGCGCAGACGCTGCGGATCCTGAGCCGGCTGGAGTCCAAGACCTTCGCACCGGACGGCCGCAGTGTCGGGCTCAACCTCACCCGCGGGACGCTGTCGGCGTGCGTGAAGTATCCGTGGCGGCGCGGCGAGGACACGGACGGCTCCGGCAAGTTCGGCGTGTACGCCGACGATCTGCCGGTGTTCGAGTGGCTGCGGGACGGTGCGCCGGCGCGGCGGCGTCCGATCGAGGCGCAGGTCATGGACCTGTCCGACGACATCGCCTACTCGGTGCACGATGTCGAGGACGGTGTCGTGGGCGGCTGGTTCGGGCTGCGCGTCGGCGACCTGGACATCGCGTCGATCCATGACGTCGCGCGCGACTGGTACGACCCGACCGCCACCGACGACCGCCTCGACGCGGCTCTCGCGCGGCTCGAGGAGATGCCCGAGTGGCCGACGACCTCCTTCGACGGCCGCCGGGCCGAGCGCGCCGTGCTCAAGAGCCTGACCAGTGCGCTGATCGGCCGGTTCGCGAACGCCGCGGAGGGGGCGACGATCGAGGCGTGGGGCAGTGGTCCGCTGACCCGGTACGGCGCCGACCTCGAGGTGCCGGTCGACACCAGGGACGAGATCACGGTGCTCAAGTCGATCGCAGCGCACTACGTCATGCGGTCGGACGACCGGGCCATGATGCTCGGGCAGCAACGCGAGCTGTTGCACGAGCTGGTCAGGGCGCTCGACCGGTCGGAGGGCCGCGAGCTCGAGGCCGAGTTCGCCCAGGACTTCGCCGAGGCCCAGGACGACGCCGCGCGTCGGCGGGTCGTGATCGACCAGGTGGCCAGCCTCACGGACGTCTCGGCGCGCGCCTGGGGCCTGCGGCTGCTGGGCTGACGCGGCCCACGGGGTGCGGGCGGTCCGGACTACCATTCACCTCATGGCCGGGCGCATCAAGGACGAGGACATCCAGCTCGTCCGTGAACGCACCCGCATCGACGAGGTCGTCGAGCAGTACGTGACGCTCAAGAACGCCGGCGGCGGTTCCCGCAAGGGACTGTGCCCGTTCCACGACGAGAAGTCGCCGTCGTTCAACGTGCGCCCCTCCGTCGGCTCCTACCACTGCTTCGGCTGCGGGGCCGGCGGCGACGTCTTCAAGTTCGTGATGGAGATCGAGGGCCTCAGCTTCGTCGAGACCGTCGAGCGACTCGCGGCCAAGAGCGGCATCACGCTGCGCTACGAGGACGGCGGCACGCCGGGACCGCGCCGCGATCCCAACCAGCGTCCTCGGCTGCTCGCCGCGCACCGCGAGGCGGGGGAGTTCTACGCCGCGACCCTGCAGTCGTCGCCGGATGCCCAGGCGGGCCGCCAGTTCGTCAAGGACCGCGGCTTCGACCAGGCTGCCGCCGAGAAGTTCGGCATGGGCTTCGCGCCGCGCGGGGGCGAGCAGCTCGTCGCGCACCTGAAGTCCAAGGGCTTCACCGACGACGAGCTGGTCGTCGGCGGACTGGCGTCGCGCGGCAACCGCGGCCTGTACGACCGCTTCCGCGGCCGCCTGCTGTGGCCGATCCGGGAGATGACCGGCGAGGTGATCGGCTTCGGCGCCCGCCGGATGTTCGACGACGACCGGGTCGAGGCCAAGTACCTCAACACGTCCGAGACGCCCATCTACAAGAAGAGCCAGGTGCTCTACGGCCTCGACCTGGCCCGCCGGTCGATCTCCTCCTCCGGCCAGGCCGTCATCGTCGAGGGCTACACCGACGTCATGGCCTGCCACGAGGCCGGCGTGACCACGGCCGTGGCGACCTGCGGCACCGCCTTCGGCGAGGACCACGCCCGCGTCATGCGCCGGCTGATGCTGGACGACCAGGCGTTCCACGGCGAGGTGATCTTCACCTTCGACGGTGACGAGGCCGGCCAGCGCGCCGCGATCAAGACCTTCAACGGCGACCAGCAGTTCGTCGCCCAGACCTATGTCGCGGTCGAGCCGCGCGGGATGGATCCGTGCGACCTGCGGCTGGCCGATGGCGACGCCGCGGTCCGCGAGCTCGTGGCCTCCCGCATCCCGCTGTACCGCTTCGTGCTGGAGAACATGCTCAGCAAGTACGACCTCGACCGCGGCGACCAGCGCGTCGACGCCGTGCGCGAGGCGGTCACGCTGGCCTCCGCGATCCGCGACCGCTCCAAGGTCGACGAGCTGCTGCGCGAGATCGCCGGCCGGGTGGGCACCGACGTCGACCAGGTGCGCAGCGAGCACCGTCGCCGGATGGCGATCGCCGCGAAGGCCACACCGGGGCAGCAGCCCGTCAGGCCCGGCCAGGCCGAGGCCCCGGCGCCCCCGCCGCCGTCGCCGGCGGTCAACTTCGGGCTGCCGCAGTTCGCCGACGAGCGCGAGGCGCTCAAGGCGATCGTGCAGCATCCGCACCTCGCCGCGAAGTACGCCGACGACCTCGACGACAACGACTTCACGCACCCGATCTCGAAGGTGCTCTGGAAGCACATCGAGGCGATGCCGTGGCCGACGGGCCCGGACAGCAACTGGCTGCCGCAGCTGGCGGACTCGGTGCATGACGAGGACGCCAAGAGGATCCTGTCGATCGCCGCGGTCGAGCCGCTGCACGCCCGGGGCAACACGGCGGCCGTGGTGATGTCGGACATCATCCGGCTGCAGATCCTGACGCTCGGGCGCCGCGTGGCCGAGGTCAAGTCCAAGCTGCAGCGCACCAACCCGATCGACGAGGCCGAGACGTACAACCGGATGTTCGGTGAGCTGATAGCGCTCGAGCAGCAGCTGCGCGATCTGCGCGACCGCTCGCTGGCCGGCGACGTCCCCAGCTGACGGACGTCCCGCCCGCCTCCACAGGGACGCGTCGGACGGGTGCCACGGCCCGTCTGGACGGCCCACGCTGGCGGCATGGATCGATTCGTCCGAACCCTGATGGCCGCGCCGGCGCTCTCCGCGGCCCAGGAGCAGCTGCTGGCCCGTCAGGCGCGCGACGGGGACCTCGAGGCCCGGGAGGCTCTGATCACCTCCGGAATGCGTTCTGTGGCCCTCAGGGCGCGGATGCTGGGCCTGCAGGGGGAGGACCTGCGTGATGCCGTGCAGTCAGGCGCCGTGGGCCTCATCCGTGCCGTCGACCGGTTCGATCCCGACCGGGGTGTGCGGCTGTCGACGTACGCGTGGCGGTGGATCGGTGCGGAGATGATGCGCACACCGCATCGGGAGCTTCCGCTGGACGACATCGAGCCGCTGGCCGACGGCCCCGTGGCTGGGAGCTGCGGGCCGTTGCTGGCGCCTCTGACGGCGGTGGAGGCGCAGGTGGTCGTCCTGCGATTCGGGCTGGGATCGCAGGGCTCATCGCCCATGAGCCGCCGCGCCGCCGCGGACCATCTGGGGCTCACCATCTCGCAGGTTCGGACCATCGAGGGGAAGGCGATGCGACAACTCCGAAGGGGGCTTGCTAAGGTTGGTGACCGTGCTCCTCACCAGTGAGAAGCCGATCCCCCATAGCTCAATTGGCAGAGCATTCGACTGTTAATCGGAGGGTTCTTGGTTCGAGTCCAAGTGGGGGAGCAGGACCCACGAAACCCCCGCCTCGGCGGGGGTTTCGTCGTTCATCACCGCATTTCTCCGGGCCCTTCGGCCCCAGACGTGGTGGCGCGGCCCGGTTAGCGTCACCACTGATGGAGCACGATCACGGCTGGCGCGAGGTCGAGCCCGACGGTGAGACGCGGTGGCCCATGGCGGCCGCCGTCGTGGTCGCCATGGGCGTGACCATCTCGCTGCCGAGCGACCTGCGGCTGGGTGGCCCCTGGGTGCTGCCCGTCATCTCGGGCCTCCTGCTCGTCGCGCTGCTCGCGGGGGACCCGGGACGGATCTCGCGGCGGACCACCGAGCTGCGGGTGGCCTCGGTGGCGCTGATCACCGTGCTGTCGGTGGGGGCGATGTGGTCGACGTTTCGGCTCGTCGTCGACATCCTCGACGCGGGTCCGACGACGGACTCGGCTACGGAGCTGCTCCAGGCGAGCGCCTGCGTCTGGTTGGGCACCGTCATCGCCTGTGCACTGCTCTACTTCGAGCTCGACTGCGGAGGGGCCGCTGCGCGCGCGGAGCGGATGCCGCGCAGTCCCGATCTGGCCTTCCCGCAGCAGCTCAATCCCGGGGTGGGTCCCGACGGGTGGCGCCCGCACTTCGTGGACTATCTCTACCTCGGGCTGACCAACGCCACGGCGTTCAGCCCGACCGACGTCATGCCGCTGGCGCGGTGGGCCAAGATGGTCATGTCGTTCCAGGCCGTGACGTCACTGGTCATCACGGGCCTGGTCGTCGCGCGCGCGGTGAACGTCCTTCGCTGAGCGCGCGGACCGGTTTCGCCCGCTGCAGCACGACCCTCACTGACCCCACTGCAGCGAGAAGACCTCGAAGGACGCTGCGTGGGTCGTGCCGAGCCGCCCGCCGGTCGGGCGCGACACGCCCTCGAGGAACTCGGCGGGGTCGAAGTTCTCCCAGCCCAGTCCCTCGATGTACGCCCGGTGCGCTGCAAGCGACTCCACGCCGCGGTCGAACGTGTCGGTGGTGTCGACCGCGTGGGTCGCATCGGGCGATCCCGCCGCCCACACCTGCTTCACACCGCCCCACGGCTCGACGCCCTCGATCAGCTGATCGGAGAAGACCCACCGGTTGCCGGCGTCCCCGGCGGAGTTGAGCGCCGCCCGGCCGACGGCCATGTGATCGGGCTGGTTGGGCGCCGAGCCGCCCCAGGTCTCGCGGAAGTTGTTCGTGATGATCACCTCGGGCCGGTGCAGCCGGACGACTCCGGTGATCGCGTGCCGCAGTGCGACGCCGTACTCCAGCACGCCGTCGGGCAGCCCGAGGAAGTCGACCGTGTCGACGCCGACGATCCGGGCCGACTCGATCTGCTCGGCCACGCGCACCATGCGGCACTCCTCCGGCGGGAGGGCGTCGATGCCTGCTTCGCCGCTGGTGACCATGCAGTAGACGACCGTCTTGCCCTGATCGGTCCACCGGGCGACCGCAGCCGCCGTCCCGAACTCGACGTCGTCCGGGTGCGCCACGACCACGAGGGCGCGTTCCCAGCTCTCGTCGACGGGTTCCAGCGGTGCGGGTCCATCAGGTGAGGAGTCCATGTCGGTAGGCTAAGCCCGCATTCCCATGGGGCGGTAGCTCAGCTGGTCAGAGCACGGGACTCATAATCCCTTGGTCGCGGGTTCGAGCCCCGCCCGCCCTACCAGAGCTACAGACCGAAGGTCGATCGCTGATCGGCCGGCACGAGCTCCACGAACTCCGGGTTGTCCCGGATGACCTTCGGCACGAACGGGCAGTACGGCAGCACCGTGCCGCCGCGTGCGGCGATCTCGGACAGGGCGCCGGAGATCAGCTGCCCGCCGATGCCGCGGCCCTCGAACTGCGGGTAGACCCGGGTGTGCGGGAGGGCGTACTCGTCCCCGTGCTTGCGGTAGTCGACGTAGCCCGCCAGGTCGCCGTCGACGGTGATCTCGAAGCGTGAGTCGAGCGCATTGTCGTGGATCTCGGTCGTCATTCGACATTCCCTCGTGAAGATGTTGTCCGGTCACCCAAAAGTACGACACAATGGTCCCGGATGTTCCCGAGACGCTGGGGAAGGCGACCTAGGGAGGCATCCATGAACTTGTCTTCGCCGACGACCCCGACGCGGGGTGTGCTGTTTGTGCACTCATCCACGTCTGCCCTGTGCCCGCATGTCGAGTGGGCGGTGGCAGGCGTGCTCGGTGGCACGCCCGATTTCAGCTGGGTCGCGCAGCCGGCAGAGCCCGGCACCTACCGCGCGGAGCTGTCGTGGCAGGCCCGGTCGGGCACTGCGGCCAAGCTGGCGTCCGCGCTGCGGGGCTGGGAGCAGCTGCGGTTCGAGGTCACCGAGGAGCCCACCGCGTCCAGCGAGGGCGCGCGCTACTCGTACACGCCGGACCTGGGCATCTTCCACGCCCTGACCGGCCTGCACGGCGACATCCTCATCCCCGAGGACCGCATCAAGGCGTTCCGGGTCAAGGTCGCGCTGGGTGAGATCGACATGGACACGGCGCTCGACGGGCTGCTGGGCGTGGCGTGGGACGCCGAGCTCGAGCCGTTCCGGCACGCCGGCGAGGGCGCCCCGGTGCGCTGGCTGCACCAGGTGATCTGAGCCGGGCTCAGCCGATCGTGACCTTGATCGTCGGGGTCGTCTCGCCGGTCACGGTGTTCTTGATCCGGAACGTCCGCTCGCCGGTGCGCGAGGTGTAGAGCTCGGTACGGAAGATGCCGCCGTCCCGGATCTGCGTCTGGATCGGGAAGTCGTCCCAGCCGGCACCGGAGCCGTCCTTGACCTCCACCTGCAGGGTCTGACCGTCCGGGCTGCCCGGGAACGCCCCGCTGAGCAGGAAGCGCTCACCGGGGGCCACCCGCTCGCTGGACGTGTTGATGGTCGGCTTCGGGTCGTCGGTCGGCGTCGCCTTCTTCGGCGCGGCCTTCTTCTTCGTGGCCGGCTCGGGCTTCGGGGTGGGCGTGGCCGTCACGCCGATCGCCGGCAGGTCGACCTTGCTGATGCCGGTCGCGCTCACGAGGGCCGCGCCGCCCAGGCCCACCGCACCGCCGATCACCAGGCCGAAGAACACGAAGGTCGCCGCGAATGTGCGCAGCTTGGTGCGGCGCACCTCCGGGTCGTGGTGGATCACCGGTGCGGGCTGGGACGCGGCGGACGGGTGGGACGCAGCGGCGCCACTGTCGTGATTGACCACGGCATCGATGGCGTCCTGCACGGTGGTCATCGAGTCGATGGTCGTGTCCGAGAGGTAGACGCCGAAGCGTCGACCCAGCTCCTCGCCCACCTCCACGATCGCGATCGAGTCCGTGCCGAGGTCCTTGAGCTTCGCGGACGGGACGACGGCGTCGGCGGGGCACCCGACGACGCGCACCAAGATGTCGGTGAGCTGCTCACGGACCGAGGAGGGAGAGGGCACGCGCTCAGTCTACCGAGACGGCGCCGCCGATCACGTCACACTCACGGCAAGGCCCGGACTGTTGTTCGCCGCCGTTCTAGACTTGATCGATGGAGAGCATCGAGGACGTGCAGTACGTCGTCGTGCACGGCCACCGGCGGGCGTATCGCATCGCCGGGTCCGGCCCAGCCCTGCTGTTGCTGCACGGACTGGCCTGCGACTCCTCGACCTGGGTCGACGTGATGCCTGCCTTGGCAGAGCACCACACCGTGATCGCGCCCGATCTGCTCGGGCACGGCCAGTCCGACAAGCCCAATGCCGACTACTCCCTCGGGGGCTACGCCAACGGGATGCGCGATCTGCTCACCGTCCTGGGCATCGACAAGGTGACGGTCATCGGGCACAGCTTCGGCGGGGGAGTGGCGATGCAGTTCGCCTACCAGTTCCCCGACCGGACCGAACGCGTCGTGCTGGTGTCCACCGGCGGGCTGGGCAAGGAGGTCACCCCGCTGATCCGCCTGATGACGGTCCCCGGCAGTGGCATGGCGATCGCGGTGGCCACGATGCGTCCGTGGCGGCCGCTGGTCCGCGGCGCCCTGGCATCGCTGTCCCGGTTGCCCATCTCGGCGACCCGCGATCTCGGCGAGGTGGCCCGGATCTACGAGTCGCTGGCCGATCCCGCGCTGCGAACTGCCGTCCAACGGGTCACGAGCCACGTCGTGGACTGGCGTGGCCAGTTCGTCACGATGACCGATCGCAGCTATCTGGCCCGGCTCATGCCCGTCATGGTCATCTGGGGGCGGGAGGACATGGTCATCCCCGTGTCACACGCCGAGTCCGCGCCGAGCCCGGTCTCCGACGTCCACGTGCTGGAGGACAGCGGGCACTTCCCGCACCGCGACCACCCGGAGCAGTTCGCGCGGCTGGTCCAGCAGTTCATCGAGGCCAACGCCCCGGCGCACTACCACCGCGGGCGATGGCGAGCGCTGCTCAAGCGAGGCGACCAGCACGAGCTGGAGAGCGTCGAGCAGCCGGCGGCGCCGCGCCCCGCGATCGTCTGAGTCAGGGGGCCGGGGAGACCGAGGGCTCGGGAGTCGCAGGGCGCGAGCCGACGGGCTCCGCGGGGTCCGGGGCGCCGGCCTGTTCGGCGGCCAGTCGTTTGCGCTTCTGCCGCTTGGTGTTGCCGGTGACGAGTGCGCCGACCCACACCGCGACAGCGCCGATCACCAGTCCGCCGATGTCGTCGGCGATGTAGTGCCAGCCGAGGTACAGGGTGGCCAGCATCGTGAAGCCGAGGTAGACCCACGCGGTGTAGCGCAGGACGCGGGCCAGGCGCGCGTAGTGCAGGAACAGGGCCAGGGTGAAGACCACCGAGACGTGCAGGGACGCGAAGCCGGCGATGCCGAAGATCTTGTCGCCCTGCGGGTCCTCCTTGAAGCCGAACGCTCCGCGCAGCAATGACATCTGCAGCTGGGTGGCACCGTTCTCGGGCAGGTCGGCGAAGCGTTGTGGCTCGTAGAACGCCGGGCCGAGCGACGGCAGCGAGTAGTAGCTGATGGTGCCGAGCACCCAGTTGAGGCTGACGGCGGTCGCGTACCAGGCGCCGACGGTGAAGTCGCGGTGCAGGACCAGGACCGCGGCCACCGTGATGGGCACGACCGGCAGGTAGAGCACGTACAGGACGGCCAGCACCTGCGCGGCGACCGTGGTGCCGAGCGCCGAGTGCAGCACCTCGGCCGGGTTGTTGCCGAAGAACAGGAAGTGGTCGAGCTCCAGCAGTGCTCGGTCGTGGATCGTGTCGCCACCCAGCAGCGGCAGATAGCTCTTGAGGTTTCGGTAGCTGACGTAGCAGATGTAGAACGACACCATGCCGGTCGCGGCGTAGGCGACGCGTCGCAGGTTCCACTCGTCGCGGACGATCGTGCGCATGCCGGGCAGCATCCGTCGGAAGCCATAGCGGTGGATGGCCTGCGGGGCGAGGCCGGCGGCGAACAGCAGGAGGCCCAGCAGCGGCAGGCGGATGTACGCCGGCCCCAAGAACCCCTCGGGGTCCTTGAGGCCGACGCCCAGATCCTGCGAGTAGTAGATCGCGGTCGCGCCCACGGCCAGCGAGAGGCAGAACGCAAATGCATACGGCCATCGGAGGAACGCGCGCGACCATCGGAGCATGGTGGTCATCTTAAAGGGCGCCCCAACCACGCTGCCATGCAGTGCCGGTCAGGCGTCGCCCCCCACCTGCTCCACTCCCGCGACCGCGGTCGGGTCGTCGATGCGGAAGCGGGTGAACGCCTCGTGGGCCGTCTCGGCGGCCACCGAACCGGCCTGGGCCAGCGTCTGCAGCACGGACACCACGATCGACTCGGCGTCGACCTGGAAGGTGCGTCGTGCCGCGGCGCGGGTGTCGGCGAAGCCGAATCCGTCCGTGCCCAGCGACTGCCACGGTCCGGGGACCCAGCGGGCGATCTGGTCGGGCACGGCGCGCATGTAGTCGCTGACCGCGACCGTGACGGCGCTGGAGTCCATGAGCTTGCCCGTGATGTACGGCACCTTGCTGTACTGGCCGGGGTGGTTCAGGTTCCACTGCTCGGCCGCGATGGCGTCGCGCGCCAGCTCGTTCCATGACGTCACGGACCAGACATCGGCCGCGACACCGTAGTCGGCAGCGAGGATCTCCTGGGCCTTCAGCGCCCACGGCACCGCGATGCCCGAGGCCATGATGCGCGCGGCGATGCCGTCACCGGTGGCCTTGCGGTACACGTAGGCGCCCTTGAGCAGGCCCTCGACATCGACGTCCTCCGGCTCGACCGGCTGGTTGAAGGCCTCGTTGTAGACCGTCAGGTAGTAGATGATGTCCTCGCCGTGCGGGAACGCGTCGCTCGTCCCGTACATGCGCTCGAGACCCTGCTTGACGATGTGGCTGATCTCGAAGCTGAACGCCGGGTCGTAGTGCACGACCGCAGGGTTCGTCTGCGCGATCAGCGGCGAGTGTCCATCGGCGTGCTGCAGGCCCTCGCCGGTCAGCGTCGTCCGTCCGGCCGTCGCGCCGATCAGGAATCCGCGGGCCAGCTGGTCGGCCATCGCCCAGATCGAGTCGGCCGTCCGCTGGAAGCCGAACATCGAGTAGAACAGGTAGACCGGGATCATCGGCTCGCCGTGCGTGGAGTACGCGCTGCCCGCCGCGATCGCCGACGCCATGGCGCCGGCCTCGCTGATGCCCTCGTGCAGCAGCTGGCCCTGGGCCGACTCCTTGTACGCCAGCAGCAGCTTGCGGTCGACCGACTCGTACGTCTGGCCGGCCGGGTTGTAGATCTTGGCCGACGGGAACATCGAGTCCATGCCGAACGTGCGGTACTCGTCGGGCGCGATCGGGACGATGCGGCGCCCGATCTCGGGATCCTTCATCAGATCGCGCAGCAGCCGCACGAAGGCCATCGTCGTGGCGATCTGCTGCTTGCCCGAGCCCTTCTTGAGCTCCTCGTAGATCGCGGGGTCCGGCAGCTTGACCGTCGTCGGGTTGACGATGCGCTGGGGCAGCGAGCCGCCGAGGGCCTCTCGCCGCGCCTTCATGTACTGCATCTCCTCGCTGTCCTCACCGGGGTGGTAGAACGGCGCGATGTCGCTCCCGTCGATCTGCTCGTCGGTGACAGGGATGTTGAGGCGGTCGCGGAAGCCCTTGAGGTCGTCCTTGGTGAGCTTCTTCATCTGGTGGGTCGCGTTGCGGCCCGCGAACGACTCCAGCAGCCAGCCCTTGACGGTGTGGGCCAGGATGACGGTCGGCTGACCGGTGTGCTTCTGCGCGGCCTCGAAGGCGGCGTAGACCTTGCGGTAGTCGTGCCCGCCGCGGGGGAGGCGCTCGATCTCCTCGTCCGAGAGGTGCTCGACCATCTTGCGCAGCCGCGGGTCGGGACCGAAGAAGTGCTCGCGGTTGTACGCGCCGGTCTCGACCGAGAGGGTCTGGAACTCGCCGTCGGGGGTGCGGTTCATCTGGTTGACCAGGACGCCGTCGGTGTCGCGGGCCAGCAGGTCGTCCCACTCGCGGCCCCAGACGACCTTGATGACGTTCCAGCCGGCGCCGCGGAAGGTCGACTCGAGCTCCTGGATGATCTTTCCGTTGCCGCGGACCGGGCCGTCGAGCTGCTGCAGGTTGCAGTTGACGACGAAGGTGAGGTTGTCCAGCTCCTCACGTGCCGCGACGCCGATCGCGCCCAGCGACTCGACCTCGCCCATCTCGCCGTCGCCGAGGAAGGCCCAGACGTGCTGCTGGCTGGTGTCCTTGATGCCGCGGTTGTGCAGGTAGCGGTTGAACCGGGCCTGGTAGATCGCGTTGATCGCGCCCAGGCCCATCGAGACGGTCGGGAACTCCCAGTAGTCGCTCATCAGGCGGGGGTGCGGGTACGACGACAACCCGTTGCCGGCGCCGTGCGAGTGCTCCTGGCGGAACCGGTCCAGCTGGGTCTCGCTCAGCCGGCCCTCGAGGAACGAGCGCGCGTAGATGCCGGGCGCGGCGTGGCCCTGGAAGTAGATCTGGTCACCGCCGCCGGGGTGGTTCTTGCCGCGGAAGAAGTGGTTGAAGCCGACCTCGTACAGGCTGGCGGCCGACTGGTACGACGCGATGTGTCCACCGACGCCGAGGCCGGGACGGTTCGCGCGCGACACCATGACGGCGGCGTTCCAGCGGATGTACGAACGGATGCGTCGCTCGATCGCCTCGTTGCCCGGGAACCAGGGTTCACGCTCGGGCGGGATGGTGTTGATGAAGTCGGTGCTGAGCAGCGCCGGGACGCCCACGTTCTGCTCGCGCGCCCGTTCCAGGAGCTTCAGCATCACGTAGCGGGCGCGGCCTCGGCCCCGACTGTCGACCATCTCGTCGAGGGAGCTGACCCATTCAGCCGTCTCATCGGGATCGATGTCGGGCAGCTGCGTCGGCAGACCCTCATGGATGACTGTCGGACGTTCCTGACCGGATTGCGGCATGTTCTCTCCCAGTTGTCTTGTGGACGTGTCCATCATTCCACTCCGGGTTCGCTACTGTGATACCGGCAACCATGCTGACGAACCTACTTTTGAGTAGGTTTTGGACAAACGTGAGGGAGACAAACCGGTGGACGCGGGCAAGCTGGGCTTCGGTCCTGACACCGTCATCCAGGAGCTGGGCTGGGATGAGGACGTCGACGAAGAACTCCGTGTCGACGTCGAGCGTCACACCGGCAACAACCTGGTGGACGGCGACTTCGGCGAAGACGTCGACGGAGTGATTCTGTGGTGGCGCGACGGTGACGGCGACCTGACCGACGCACTGGTCGACTCGCTGCAGGACCTGGTCGAAGGCGGATCGGTCTGGCTGCTGACGCCGAAGGTCGGGCGCGACAACTACGTGCCGGGCGCGGATGTCGTGGAAGCCGCGGAGGTCGCGGGTCTGTCGGTGACGACCACGTCGTCGGCCACGGCCGACTGGGCTGCCACGCGCCTCACGGCTCACAAACGCTGAGCACTCACCCGTCGAACTCAATCGACGTGGGTGACAGGTAGATCTCGATGACCAAGGGGTCACGTCGTCCGGGTGGTCCGGTGGACCACTTCAGGACGCCGTGGCCCTTCATCGTGTGATGCCGCCGGCACAGTGGGCCGAGATTGTCGGCTCGCGTGCGCCCTTCGGGCCAGGGTTCTCGGTGATCGATGTCGCAACGCTCGGCCGGCACCATGCAGCCGGGTGACTGGCAGACGCCGTCACGAAAGCGCAGCGCGACATTCAACGTGTCGGGACTGAATCTGCCGAGGTACTCGTGGCTGAGGAGGTCGTCGGTCACCGGATCGGTCACGATCCGGTGCCAGAAGGTGCTGCCGGTGCCGACCACGGCGGCGATCCATCCGGCGGGGACGGCCCAGCGCCCGTCGGTGGACTCCGCGAAGCCGGCGACGGCACCCGCGAGCACGTCGGCATCGATCATCACTGCGATGTTGGCATCGACCGCTGAGGTGGCCGCCTCAGAGTGGGTGCACCAGGCGACCAGCTGGTCGGCCTCGCGCTGAGCGACGGTGCGCTCGTCATCATCGGCGACGTTGCGACGCGCTTCCTTGCGCAACCGCGCCTCGATCGCCGCCAGCTCATGGGACGGCAGGTATGCGTACAGAGTTCCCATCGAGTCGGCCCCGTGGCGGACGGCCACGTGCCGATGACGGCGCTCGTCCTCCGCGCGTTCCACCGCCAGGTCGGCCTCGACCCGCTGCACGAATCGGCGCAACCAGGCCCGCAGCTCAGCACCCGTGTGGTCCACCGCGTAGGTGACGACCAACCGGTCGAGGCGGGTGACTGACTCGGCCCGCTTGAGCTGGTCGATCGTCGCGGCGATGTCACGCACGCGAGTGAAGTCGACCAAACCGTCGCCGAAGGCGTCCCACACCGAAGGTGCCTGCTCGCGCACCGTCCCGGCCGCGGAGAGTCGGCCCTGCACCTGTCCCTCGCTCAACCCGGTGGCCTCACCGATCGACAGGCAGATGGCCGACCGTTCGATCTGCCGACGCATGGGTGGCTCGACCGAAGCGGTCCGGGCCATCTCCGCGTCGCGGTAGTCCAGCATCGCCTCGAGCTCGTTCCACTCGGCCATCGCCCGCCACCGGACGACATCGCCCAGGCGAGTGGTCGAAGGAGCGGTCGAGGTGGCCATACCTCCAATCTAGGGGTCGGGTCAGACACTCCTTTTCGCTGCAATCCCGGCCTGTGCGCAAGTCGGTCAGCGAGTCGGTGGAGGCGCCGATACGCTCGCAGCATGACTCTTTCCGTCGGCGACGCCGCACCTGACTTCACCCTCAAGAACCAGCACGGCGAGGACATCTCGTTGTCGTCGTTCCGCGGCGACAAGAACGTGGTGCTGGTGTTCTTCCCGTTCGCGTTCAGCGGCATCTGCACCGGTGAGCTGTGCGAGATCCGCGACAACCTCGCCGCCTTCGAGACCGACGACGCCGAGGTGCTCGCGATCTCGTGCGATCACTTCTTCTCCAACCGGGCCTTCGCGGACCGCGACGGCTACACGTTCTCGATCCTCAGCGACTTCTGGCCCCACGGTGACGTGTCGCGTGCCTACGGGACGTTCAACGAGGACGCCGGCGCGCCGAACCGTGGTGCGTTCGTGATCGATCGCGAGGGGATCCTGCGCTGGCAGGTCGTCAACGGCATCGGCGAGGCCCGCAACCTGGACGACTACCGCAAGGCATTGGCCGATCTGTCGTGAGCAGCGGCTCACATTGACGATTTCTTCACGAATTCGGCTGCGGGCCCACTGCCGCATACGCTTTGATAATCGTGCGGCGGCTGCCAGGGACCCGAGACCCTGGCAGCCGCAGCCTTTTGCCTGGTCGCCCAGCTGCCTGCGGTAGTGTTCCGTGTTCCCGAGGGCGAATAGCTCAGTTGGTTAGAGCATCCGGTTTACACCCGGAAGGTCGGGGGTTCGAGTCCCTCTTCGCCCACCGTGCCGTGCAGCCCTACTTGGCTGCCTGCTCGGCGCTGAGGTTCTTGGAGACCTTGGCGACCGACTTGGCGTCGTACACCACGACCTTCTCGCCGTCGGCCACATCCGGGCTGTACGCCATGAACGAGAAGTCGCCCTCGCCGGAGATCTTCACCTGGGAGAACTGGACCTTCACGACGTCGGCGGAAGGCGCCTCGAGGTACGTCACGAAGCCAGCCTGGGCAGCCTCGTCGGAGGTTGGCGGCTTGTCGACGGAGATGTACGCCTCCAGATATTTCGCGAACTTGAGTGCGGCGTCCAGCAGGTCGGCTCGGTTCTTGGCCTCGACGCGCACGGGGTCGGACTTCGTCACCTTGGCGGTGTCCCCGTCCAGCGACGCCGACCCGTTGGGCGTGGTCACGGCAAGGTCGGCCCCGAACTCGCTGCGCTCGTACGCGGTCAGCTCCGACCCCGCCGGGAGGCGTGCGGCTGACTGTGCCTCGGCCAGATCCTTGGGGTAGTCACCCTTGTCGGCCGCGAACTTCTCGATGCTCCCCAACGCCTTGAACAAGATGTCCTCCGCGCTCGGGTTCTGCTCGGCTGCGCGCTGGGCAGACGCCAGCTCGACGGCGTACTGCGCCGCGGTGCCCGTCGGCGTCGGAACGGCCTCTGGGGTCGCGCTGGTCTTCGCGGGAGCGGACTTGGGCTCGGCGTCGTCGGAGCCGCAGGCGGCAACGCCGAGGAGCAGGGCGGTGGACAGGGCGGCGGTGGCCAGGGCACGAGTCTTCATCGCATTCCTTTGGTCGTCGAGACCGATACCTAACCAGATGTGGACGCGACGTGCCTCCGGTCACCGGCATCCGAGGCTTTTGTGCGTACGGTGACAGTTATCACACCAACTGGGGGATCGCCGTGCTCATGACCTCGAGGCAGAAGGTGAGCGTCGCCGTGACGATCGCCCTCGCCGCCGTCATGGTGCTGGCCGTGGTGTGGGCGCAGGCGTCGCCGCACTCCCCGGGGTCGGACGCGCCGGGCGCCGCGGCGCTGCTCGACCCGCAGTCGTCCGAGGTGGACTGGAGCACCCTGGAGACCGCCGGGCGCATCACCCCGGCCCCGCGAGACGCCGAGAAGGACCGGCCGGCGTTCTACGACAACGGGTCCGGATGCCAGATCGGGGACGGCGACGCCGTGCCCAAGATCTGTGCGGCCGGCGACCGTGACGCCCGCAGGACGCTGATGCTGGTCGGTGACTCCAAGATCGCCCAGTGGCAGACCGCGTTCTCCCACCTGGGAGAGCGGGCAGGCTGGCGGGTCCTGTCGTCGACCAAGAAGGCCTGCCCGTTCACGGACGCGGCGATCACCGGTGGCGACAAGGTCCGCGACGACTGCAGGCAGTGGGGCCGGTACACGATGCAGGACATCCTGCGCCTGCGACCGGACGTCGTGATCACCTCACAGCGCTTCGACACCGCACTCCCGGTCGGCACGTCCCACGGGGAGGACCGCACCACCGGCGCGATGGTCGCCGGCCTGCGGTCGTTCTGGAAGCAGATCCAGCAGGCAGGCATGCCGGTCGTCGTGATGCTGGACAATCCGTTCCCGAGCACACATCCGGTTGATGAGTGCGTGGCCGCGCACCTGAACGAGCTGAGCGCCTGCGCGTTCGCGCTCGCTCCCGGGCAGCAGGAGGCGGCCGCACCGGTCCTGCGCAAAGCCGCCCGCGGGGTGCCCGGCGTCGAGATCATCGACATGACACCGACGATCTGTCCTGACGACGGCATGTGCCCTGCGGTGATCGGGGACGTGCTGGTGTACCGCGCGGGGTCCCACCTGACCAAGACCTTCACGGTCAGTGCCGAGCGACAGCTGTCCAGGGAGCTCGCCGAGGCCACGCACGGCAGGTTCGCCGAGCGTTAGCTCACTCGTAGTCCGGGACCGGCGGCGGCGCGACCATGTGCGCGCGCTGCGCGAGGTAGACCGGCACGCCGAGCAGGAGGGCGATGCCGGCCATGAGGAACGGCCCCCACACGACGTACCAGGAGTCGCCGTTGTTGCGTGAGTAGTAGATGAAGGCGATGGACGCGGCGAGGGACACCACGGCGACGGCGACGTCCCGCACGAAGTGGGCGGTGATGCCCAGCCGCCGGTCCCGGATGCGCCAGGAGATCTGCGCCAGGGCCGAGAAGCCGAACGGGATGGCCGCGGTGATCCCCGTCATCAGCACCAGCGTCGTGAAGACCGTGGCGCCGTCGGTGCCCAGGAAGCTCACGACGACAGCGACCGAGGCGAGCACGGCCGAGGCGAGGATGCCGACGAAAGGTGCCCCGTGCCGGTTGGTGCGGATGAACGCGGACGGGAACAACCGGTCGTCGGCCGCGGCACGTGGCATCTCCGCGCAGATCATCGTCCAGCCGTTGCTGGCGCCGAGCCCGGAGATGACGACCGCGGCCGCGACCAGGTCGCCCGGCCAGCTGCCGCCCAGGATGCTGCTGGCCGCGACCGCATAGGAGTCCTTGTTCTCCCCGAGCGAGAGGGACGAGGCCGGAACGATGCCGAAGACCGCGGTCAGGGAGAGCATGTACACGACCGCCGCGGACAGCGTCCCCAGCACCGTGGCGCGGGGGATGTTGCGACGGGGGTCGCGGACCCGGGCAGCCGCGACGGCGGCGGTCTCGACCCCCAGGTACGTGAACAGGCAGATCGCCATCGCCCCGCCGATCGCGGAGACGCTGGAGTCGCCGCTGGTGTTCCACGGCGTGAAGTTGCCGGCCTGGACGAAGAACAGGCCGACGGTCGCGAGGAATACCAGCGGGATGAACTTGAGCACCGTGGTGACGACCTGGAACTCTCCCACGGTGCGGACCCCGGTGAGGTTGACCGCGGCCGGGATCCACAGGCAGGCCAGCGCGATGAGGATGCTGACGCCGGTGTGTCCGCCCTTGTTGACGAAGTGCTCGACGTAGAAGACCCACCCCACGGCGATAGCTGCGTTCCCGGCGCAGGCGTCGATCCAGTACGACCAGGCATTGCCGAAGCCGACACCGTTGCCGAATGCGGTCCGGGAGTAGGCGTACAGCCCGCCGTCGGCCGGCATGCGGCGGCTCAGCGCCGCGAACAGCAGCGCGAAGGCGATCGCCGCCAGGCTGCCGATGGCCATCGCCACCAGGCTGATCGGCCCGAACCCGGCCAGGGAGTACGGCAGGCTGAAGACGCCCACCCCGATGATCGTGCCGACGACGAGCGCCGTGGACTGGCCCAGCCCCATCTGGCGACCGGGCGCCGATTCGAGCTCCGGGTCCGACGCGGGCAGGCTCATCAAATAACCTTACGGCGATCCGGCCTCGCCGCACGATCGCTGCAATTGCGCCCCAGGTGGGGGAAGGGCTACTCGGCGATGAAGGCGAGGATGTCGCCGTCGAGGGACTTCTGGTAGTCGCCGTAGATCCCGTGGGGCGCTCCGGGGTAGACGACCAGGCGGCCGTCCTTGACCAGGTCGATCGACTTCTGCGCGGCCGCGGCGATCGGGACGATCTGGTCGTCGTCGCCCTGGGCGATCATGATCGGCGACGGTGCTCGAGCTCATGGCTGCACATCCTTGATCGTGTCGTCCCCACGGGCGGACGCGATGTTGTGTTCCCAGTATCACCATTTCCACGCCCCGTACCGCGTGGCTGCTTGATGTGGCAACGGGCCACATCTACCTTGTGACGCGACACCATGTCGCAGCACACCAGCACGTCGCGGTAGAACAAGCAAGGGGAACCATGTCGTCACGTCTCTCGTCCCGCACCGCTCCCGCGGTCGCCCTCGCCAGCCTCGGCCTGCTGCTCGGCGGGCTCGCAGCCCCGGCCGGCGCCGCGACCGGCACCGGCAAGCTCAGCGGCACCGTGACCCTCGACGGCGGTGGCATCGGCTTCGCCAAGGTCCAGCTGTACCGCAACGTCATCAAGGGCCAGGAGTCCACCAAGCCGGTGCGGGTCAAGACCGACAACACCGACGGCCGCGGCCGCTACTCCTTCACCGGCATCCCGGTGAAGAGCAGCTACAACTACACCCTGCTGGTGACCGACCGCACGGGCCGGACGGTCAAGACGTTCCGTCACGTCGACCCGGTGGCGGGCAAGAAGGTCACCAAGAACGTCCGCATGAAGGTCGCCGCCCTGCTGACCGGCACGGTCGTGCGCGCAGACGGCGGCTCGCCGGCGGACCTGACCGTCGGGGTCGACATCGACACCATCGACCGTGGTGACGCCGGGCCCGACTTCGACATGTTCTTCCCCGAGCAGCGCGCCGCCGTCAAGGCCGATGGCTCGTTCACGCTGAGCGGCCTGCCGTCCGGCCCGGCCGGCACCTACCCCAACGTCAAGGTCTCGGGCGGCCCGTACGCCGAGCAGTGCTACGACTTCGTCGCCGTCCGCCTGGCCGACTGCGCACCCCAGGACCCCGCATCGCTGCAGCGTCAGCAGATCACCCTGGCCAAGGGCGAGGCGCGCACGCTGCCGAACGTGACCGTCACCAAGCTGACGCCTCCCGTCTCCCGGCTCACCGGCACCGTGACCGACACGTCCGGCACGCCGCTCAAGGGCATGCAGGTGACGGTCCGGGCGCTGCCCAGCGGCGAGGCCGAGGCCGGCGAGCCCGTGCTGACCCGTTCCAGCGGTGGGTTCACCTTCCCGAAGGTCCCTGCCGGCACCTATGTGGTGCGCGTCGACGACCCCGACGGCGTGTGGGCCAAGCAGTACCTCGGCGGCGGCCTCAACCAGTGGGCGTCCCAGCGGGTCGTGGTCGCCGACGGCCGGCCCGTCCGGAACGTCGACGTCCAGCTGAAGTCGACCGCCACCGTCAAGGTCGGCAGGAAGGCCGGCAAGGGCTCCGCGAAGGTGGCCGTGCTGATCACCCGCACACTGACCGGCAGCAAGCCGGGCGGCCGGGTCGTGCTGTCCCACGAGGGCCGCACCAAGGAAGCGACGGTCGTGGACGGCCGCGCCACCCTGACGCTGAAGGGCCTGCCCAAGGGCACCCAGAAGCTGCGGCTGACCTACTCGGGCACCAGCAGCACGGCGGGCTTCACGAAGACGGTCACCGTCAAGGTGCAGTGACCGCGCCCGGGCTCAGACCAGGTAGTGGAACAGCGTGCTGCCGGGCTCGACGCGCTCGACGCCCAGCGAACTGTCGTCCAGGCGGGCCAGCAGCCCGTCCAGGTCGGACGCCCGCGCCAGCTCGACGCCGATCAGCGCGGGCCCGGTGTCGCGGTTGTTGCGCTTGACGTAGTCGAACAACGTGATGTCGTCGTCGGGGCCCAGGATCTCGTCGAGGAAGCGGCGCAGCGCGCCGGGCTCCTGCGGGAAGCTCACCAGGAAGTAGTGCTTCAGGCCCTGGTGGATCAGTGAGCGCTCGAGGACCTCGCCGTACCGGCTGATGTCGTTGTTGCCGCCCGACAGCACGCACACGACGGTCGAGCCCGGCGTCAGGTCGATCCGGTTGTCGAGCGCAGCGGTGGCGAGCGCGCCCGCGGGCTCGGCGATGATGCCGTCGGACTGGTACAGCCGCAGCATCTCGGTGCAGACGTGTCCTTCGTCGACCGTGATGAGCTGGGCACCGCCGTCGCGCACCAGCGGGAAGGTGTACGAGCCGGCGGTCGCGACCGCCGCTCCGTCCACGAACGGGTCCGTCGCGGCCAGCGGCACGGGCGCGCCGGCGTCGAGGGCCGCTGCCATCGATGCGGCCCCGGCCGGCTCGACCCCCACGAGGCGGGTGCCCGGGTGGCGCTCGGACATCCAGGCGGACACGCCGGCGATCAGGCCGCCACCGCCGACCGGGACGACCAGCACGTCCGGCGCCGATCCGAGCTGCTCGACGATCTCGACCGCGACGGTTCCCTGACCGGCGATCGTGCGCGGGTCGTCGAAGGCCGGCACGAGGACAGCACCGGTCTCGGTGGCGTCCAGGGTGGCCGCGACGAAGGCCTCGTCGTAGGAGTCGCCGCTGACGATGACCTCGACGTTGTCGCCGCCGAGCGCCGCGATCCGGTCGCGCTTCTGGCGCGGTGTCGTGCCCGGCACGAAGATGCGTCCGCGGACCCCGAGGGTCGAGCAGGCCAGCGCGACGCCCTGTGCGTGGTTGCCGGCGCTGGCGCACACCACGCCACGGGCCTGCGCGTCGTCGTCGAGCTGCACGATGAAGTTGTAGGCGCCGCGGATCTTGTACGACCGGACCGGCTGCAGGTCCTCGCGCTTGAGCCACACCTCGCACCCGGTCAGCTGGGACAGTCGCGTGCTGCGCACCAGGGGAGTCGTCTCGATGACGGGGGCGATCCGGGGGAGGGAGGACTCGACGTCGTCGGCGGTGGTGGTCATGGTGGTGCCAAGGTATCGGGACGGTTGCGGCCCGCCGTGATGGGATGCAGGTATGAGTGGTGGGGCCAGAGGTGACGTCGTGTCCCGTCTGAGGGCTGCCGGCAGCGTCTTCGCCGAGGACGAGGCCGCGGTGCTGCGCGCCGCCGCCTCGACACCGGCGGAGCTGGAGCGGCTCGTCTCGCGGCGCGTGCTCGGGGAGCCGCTCGAGGTCATCGTCGGCTGGGCCGACTTCCGCGGGCTGCGGATCGGGGTCGAGCCCGGGGTGTTCGTGCCGCGGGCCCGCACCGGTGTGCTCGTCGACGTGGCGACGCCGCTGCTGCGGCCGGGATCGGTCGTGGTCGACCTGTGCTGCGGGACGGGCGCGGTCGGGGTCGCGCTGCACGACCGTCAGCCGGCGATCACGCTGCATGCCACCGACATCGAGCCGGCAGCGGTTCGGTGCGCCCGCGCCAACGTCGAGCCGATCGGTGGGGTGGTCTGGCAGGGCGATCTGTTCGCAGCCCTGCCCGCGTCGCTGCGCGGCGCCGTGGACGTCCTGGTGGTCAACGCCCCGTACGTCCCCTCGGACGCCATCGGCCTGATGCCGCCGGAGGCCCGCGAGCACGAGCCGCGCGTGGCGCTGGACGGGGGAGCCGACGGGGTGGACATCCACCGGCGGGTCGCGGCCGGCGCCCGGCAGTGGCTGGCTCCCGCGGGACGGCTGATCGTCGAGACCAGCGGGCGGCAGGCGGCACTGACGTCCGCTGCCTTCGAGGCGGCCGGGCTGACGGCGCGAGTCGTGACGGACGAGGACATCGACGGGACCGCGGTGGTCGGCGCGACCGTCGTACCCGCCTGACACCATGCGGGTATGCCTTCTGCGACCACCACCGAGTCCGATGCCACGACAGCGCTGCGCCGCCTCACCGGCCGCGACGACGCGGTGTTCCACGACGGGCAGCTCGAGGCCATCCAGGCGCTGGTCGACGGACACCGCCGCGCGCTCGTCGTGCAGCGCACCGGCTGGGGCAAGTCGGCGGTGTACTTCATCTCGACCCTGCTGCTGCGCCAGCGCGGGGCCGGTCCGACCCTGCTGGTCTCGCCGCTGCTCGCACTGATGCGCGACCAGGTCGCTGCCGCGGAGCGAGCCGGGGTGCGGGCCGTCGCGATCAACTCGGCCAATCCCCACGAGTGGGACGAGACCCGCGCCAAGCTGGCCGCCGACGAGGTCGACATCCTGCTGGTCTCGCCCGAGCGGCTCAACAACCCGCGGTTCCGTGACGAGCAGCTGCCGGCCCTGGTCGAGCGGATGGGCATGCTGGTGGTCGACGAGGCGCACTGCATCTCGGACTGGGGTCACGACTTCCGACCCGACTACCGCCGGCTGGCCGAGCTCATCGCGCAGCTGCCCGCCGACCTGCCCGTGCTGGCGACGACCGCGACGGCCAATGCCCGGGTGGTGACCGATGTCGCCGAGCAGCTCGGCGCGGAGGGCGACGTCCTGACCATCCGTGGCTCGCTGGCCCGCACCTCGCTGCGCCTCGGCGTGCTCGAGCTGCCCGGCGCGCGCGATCGTCTCGGCTGGCTGCTGAGCCATCTCGCCGAGCTGCCGGGCAGCGGCATCATCTACGCCCTGACGGTCTCGGCGGCCGAGGACACCGCCCGGCTGCTGCGCGAGGGCGGGCACGCGGTGCGCGCCTACACCGGCCGCACCGATCCGGAGGAGCGCGAGCAGCTCGAGGGGCAGCTGAAGGCCAATGAGCTCAAGGCGCTCGTCGCGACCAGCGCCCTCGGCATGGGGTTCGACAAGCCCGATCTCGGCTTCGTCATCCACCTCGGCGCCCCGTCGTCACCGGTGGCCTACTACCAGCAGCTGGGCCGTGCCGGCCGTGCGACCGAGAGCGCCGACGTCCTGCTGCTGCCCGGCCGCGAGGACAAGGACATCTGGCAGTACTTCGCGACGTCCTCGATGCCCAGCGAGGAACGGGCCGCGGCCGTCATCGGCGAGCTCGGCGACACGCCGCTGTCGACGCCGGCCCTGGAGGCGCGGGTCAACCTGCGCCGTACCCCGCTGGAGCTGTTGCTGAAGGTGCTGGACGTCGACGGCGCCGTCCGGCGGGTGCAGGGCGGCTGGGTCGCGACCGGTGAGCCGTGGGTCTACGACCGCGAGCGGTACGAGCGCATCGCGCAGGCCCGGGCGGCCGAGCAGCAGTCGATGCTGACGTACGAGCACGACTCGCGCTGCCGCATGGAGATGCTGCAGCTCGACCTGGACGATGCGAGCGCGGCTCCGTGCGGACGCTGCGACAACTGCGCCGGGCCCTGGTTCCCGACCGGTGTCGACGCCGGTGCGACCCAGGCCGCGTCGGGGACGCTCGACAAGGTGGGCGTCGAGATCGAGCCGCGCGCCCAG